>NZ_QPEP01000009.1 GCF_003577475.1 Salinibius halmophilus | reverse complement strand
CTTCAGACCCTGCCGTTGGCCAGCAACGCCCTTGCCAGTCGGATTATCTTCCCCTTGGTCGGGGTGATTCAGGTGTCTTGCAACCTGACGGGTTTGCCAGCTTCGCTGGGCAAACAAAAAAAGGGCCAAGCTTTGGCCCTTTTGGTCGGCTCAGTTCTACAAAGGCCTCACTGGCAAATAAAGCTCAATAAAGTGTTTCTGCTTTGGGTGCTGACGATAGTCATTGAGGTAGCGCTCAAAGCAGGGCCGGTCATCGGGTTGAAAGCCACTGTTGGGCAGCCAATGATCGAACAGTAAATCCCAAGCTTGCTCAAACTCATCACCGTTGATTTCTAATTGCGCCATGGCATAGCGACCGCCGGCGAGTTCTGCAACTTCTACCGGCCCCGAGCCTGATTTATTGGCCGGTATCGACATGGCCACGTCGGCTCTAAATTTACTCAGGTCACTAATGCGCAGGTCGTCATGAAATACTGTGTAGAAGCGGGTGTCTGGGCAAATTAACACATCGTTCGCCGCCCCCCACTTGGTGAGCTGGTGAAACAACTGGCCCCATTTATTTTGCTCGCCAACAAATTTGCCCACGTGGCGAATGAAGGCAATGGGGGTTGCCTCTAGCGTTCGCACACTGACCGTTAGATCTTTTTTATTCAGCATAGTTAGATTCCATTTATACGAATTGCTCGAGGCATCAATATAAACATCTGACAGCTGCTGAACTTGCCAATTACTGGCAAGCGTTTCACCTTGTTTGCCAAGCTCTTTACGATTCTTGCTAAATACCAAGTGTTCACCTTTGCGCCAGGCGGTTGCGCTGCAGGCAAAGTGATTTTTGAAGGCACGAGCAAAGGCAGCTTGGCTGGCAAAACCACATGAAAAGGCGATATTGGTGACCGAACATTGTGGGTGATCGACCAGCATGATTGCCGCTTGCTCCAAGCGTTGGCGCAGAATAAATTGATAAAGTCCATCACCGGTAACAGCTTTGAATATGCGGTGAAAGTAGAAGCTTGAGAAGTTCGCCAAGCTCGCAAGGCGCTCAAGCGCAAGGTCATCAGCTAGGTGTTGGCGAATATAATCCACCACTCGATTGACCCGTTGCTGATATTCAAGTGAAGACGATGTTGGCATTAAGATACATCCAATTTTTTTAACATCCACACGTCACAGCCGCCATGCTCGGTTGCAGCCATGGGCGCGTCTAGGTGCTTAAATCCATATTGTTGGTACAAGTTTATTGCGGCATGCATGTTCGCTAGGGTGTCTAAATAACAAGCATGATAGCCCAAGGATTTAGCATCATCTAAACACTGCGCGAGTAAGCGCTTACCTATGCCAAGCCTGCGCGCTTGCGGCAATAGAAATAACTTGCGCAGCTCACAAGTGCGATTGCTTCCCTTTGCGTCAGTAAACGGCGCTATCCCACCGCCACCAACCACTTCGCCATCCAGCAGCGCCACATAGTAGCGGCTGCGCTGGCTTGGGTGGTAATGACCACTCATGTTGGCTACTTCCGCATCTCCCGGACCAAAGCCCTCGCCGACGGCCCCAAACTCGGCGCCGACTTGGCGGATAATATTACTAATTTTACGGTCGTCGCTTGACTCAATTGGCCGAATAACAATCATCATTTGCCGCTCGGAAAATACGCTTCGCCACCACCGTACTTGAGCTGCTTTTGCGGCGATACAATCCAAGGGCTCTGGACGGACTGTGGTTCAATATAAATGCCAGTGAATGCAAGCTCATCAAACCGATGGAAGCTGAGGATAAAGCGCAATTCACCGCAGCCAAGGTTATACTCGTATATCATTAACAGCTGCTCTGAGGCACCAGACCAAGGTGACTTTTCACCCTCTTTGCTAGAACCAAGCTGAGTATGCGCGCCTCTGAAAAAGTCGACAAACTTACCGTAGCGACTTGTCCACATACACTCATTGGCAATGAATTGTTTGATCTGAGTAACATTCGCCTGCTCAAAAAAGGGGTCATCGAAGTACTGTAGATTATTCACATCAGCGAGATGTTCCAGAACATATTCACTCACGTCAGTGGCATGCACCAGCCGGGCTTCAAAATGTCGAGCTTTCTGCCACAAGGCGAATGCCGCAAGCAACACTAATACAATTGTGATAATGAGTAGCCACAAGAGTCCCTTTTTCATTCAATCATTCTCGGTATTGGTTAGAAAAATCACAAGCCATCAGAGTGGGCAAACTCACCACCAAATTGGCAATAAGTATTACCGATCGTGACATCGTCGTGAAGGCGTATCTTGCCTGTGTGATTTTACAATGCTCCCGCCTTGTCTTTCACCAGCTCAGCCATGGCTAGTTGGGCTGCACCGCCCTGCTCGGTGAGCCCTTTAATAACACCCTGCTGATTCACTGCAGGTTGGTTTTGACTCACTTTCCATTTGCCATGTATGCTGGTGACTTTTATGCGCACCCCAACAATGGCTTGCACTTGTTTGTCTAGATACGTCTGTGGAGCGTCAGTCAATCGCCAAGGCGATGCATTGCTTGCCTCATGCTCATCGGTTAACTGATTCAGCATTTCAACAAGCCAGTCGCCATCATGGACAAACTCGATCTCACCCGTTACCTGCACAGACACATAATTCCAGGTGGGTACCGCTCGCCCATCCTGCTGTTTTGTTGGATATAAATTTGGCGAAATATAACAATTTGGCCCATGAAATATGGCCAGCGCTGGCGTGTGCTTCAAAGGATTGCGCCAAATAGGGGTCGCCCTAGCAATATGACCATGCAGCCAGAGTTGATCGTCCTGTTCAACGACCAGCATGGGCACATGCGACGCTTGCACCCCATCGTCATGCTCAGTAATCAGTGTTGCCAATGGGTATTGACGCATTAGTTGGATTTGCTCAGCGATATCCGTATTTAAAAACTTCTTTGGGGTAAACATGCTCTGCCCTAGTCACTTGCCCTGTTTAGCGCAATAGTAAACACTGTCAGCCGTGCATGTACAGCACATTGACCAGCACCCAAAGCCATAACAGCCAATGGCTCACTGATGACAAAGCAAAGGCAACGGTGCGCAGGCGAATGTTTTGAGCCCTTAGGTGTTCGAAACTGTGCCAGTAGCGACCCAGCACAAATACCCAAGCGAGTACGAGCATACCGATATGATTTAACTGAAGTTGATAAACAAACAGCATTAGCACCATGAACAAAGCGGGTTGCTGCATTAGATTGTCGTAGTTACGCCCTGGTAATAAATAATGATTCGGCAGCTCATGCTGGTTGCCATAAATAATACTGCTAATACCAAAGGCGCCAGCCGCCGCGCCTTTAATTCTGCGCGCTGCCACTAACCACCAAACAATCACCATTAATAATAAGATTGGGAAAATAGTGATGATGCTCCACATAGTTTTGTCTCCTTGTTTTAGAAGACATCAGTTTGGCTAACTTCCCCACAGACAAGCAGTGTCATTTATGACATATTTACACTCATAACTGACATCTTTTGTGAGCACTACTGATGAAAATTGGCTTGGTGATTAATCATGGTTTTATGACAACAGCTGTTACCGGCATGATTGACGTGTTTCAAATGGCGCAAAACACTGCCAATCGGCTGGGTATTGCAGGCGCCATACAATGGCAGTTGATTGGTGTCGACTCGCTGAGTGTTTCGTCGGGGCAAGGTATTACTTTTGATTGCCAGCGCACTCTGGCCAATGTTGGGCATCTGGATGCCGTTGTATTCAATGGCTATCAAGATACCAGTGACGCTAATTTATTGGCACAAGCCGATCAGCTTGCAGGCCAATTGCCAAACTTACTGCGCTTATTTCTTAACTGTCAGTACGTCGTGGCTGGCTGCAATGCCGTGGCGGTATTGGGAAAGCTCGGCTTACTCGATGGCAAGCATGTCACGTCGAGCTGGTGGTTGGATAAGTTTTTTGCCCAGCACTGCCCACGTGTGACTGCCGATACCGACCAAGCCTTGGTTGTTGATGGTAAGTTCATAACTGGTGGCGCCACGCTTAGCTTTTTATCTATTGCCTGTTACTTAATAGAACAAGCATATGGCGATGAGCTTGCCGATTATGTGAGTCGATTTTTATTGATTGAGCGCCAACCCATAGTGCAAAGCCGTTATAAGTTTTTAGCTGCGCTGCCAGCCCATCACGATAAGGTGCTAAAACAAGTTGAGCAGCATGTTTTAAGTAATTTGCGCCATGATTTGTCATTGCATAAGCTAGCGCAAATGGCTTGCGTAAGTGAGCGCACACTAATCAGAAAATTTAAGAAAAACTTAGCTATGACGCCTAAGCAGTTCATTCAACAAGCTCGTATTGAGCTGTGCTGCCGATTGTTAAGCCAAACCGACAAAACCATCGAGCAGATTGCCTTGTCGGTGGGTTACCAGAATAGCCAAGCGCTGCAAAAAATATTTCTGCAGCGGCAAGGCCAATCCATGAGTGCTTACCGACAAGCGCGCGATGATCACTAGATAGCAAAATCTAAGTTGGCATCCGCTAGTGGCTCGAGTGGCACGGTTTTACTGGCTGCCCAAACGTATGCCAATTCCAGTGCAATGGTTGCGCCAGCTAACGCAGTTAGATCGCTTTGGTCATACGCTGGCGAGACTTCTACTACGTCCATGCCAACAATGTTTAACCCTACCAAGCCGCGGATAATCTTTAACACTTTATCCGAAGTGAGCCCACCACATACCGGTGTGCCGGTGCCTGGAGCAAAGGCTGGGTCTAGGCAGTCGATATCAAAAGTAATATACACTGGCTTATCGGCCACGATGCGGCGAATGTGGTCAACAATTTCGCGCGCACTGAGATCGTTGGCTTCTAAGGCGTTAATCACGTTAAAGCCATGACCATCTTGCTTATACTCTGTGCGAATACCCACCTGCACTGAATGCTGAGGTGAGATAAGCCCCTCTTTAGGCGCATGATAAAACATGGTGCCATGATCATAATGACTACCGTTAGCATAGGTATCGGTATGGGCATCAAAGTGAATCAATGCCATTTCACCATATTTTTTGGCGTGCGCGCGCAACACTGGCAGCGTTACAAAATGGTCACCACCAAGGGTTAATAGGCACTTACCACCTTCAATAATGGCACTGGCCGCGGCCTGCATACGAGTGGTGAAATCTTGGGCATCACCACAATCGAATACTAGGTCTCCAGCGTCAATCATGGTGGCACGTTTGAGTAAATTAAAGTCCCAAGGGAATTTTTTACCTTCCCACGCCAAGTTCACCGACGCACGGCGAATGGCATCCGGGCCCATGCGAGCACCTGGACGGCCTGAGGTTGCCATATCCAGTGGCGCACCAAACACCACAATGTCTGCGGCCACAGCGGTTGGGTCTTTATGGTAGGGGCAGCGCAAAAAGCTCATCGCATTCGAATATAACGAATAATCAGGCTTGCTAAACAAATCGTTCATTTGAACGTCCTCATTCAAGAGTTAAGTAAGCAAGCACCACATTGATTTGAGCGTTGAGCGCCTTGGGCGTTGTGGTGCAGAAAAAGAGGCGATATTTTGCATACAAGATAGTCCAGCACCTAATAATTATTTGCCTTGCTAGATACTTTTTTGGAATTAAAACCGGTCAGTTTTTACACAATAGTTTTAAAGACGCCCATATCGATAACAAGCCCTGGTGCTTAAGCGGGATAGCAGTCTCAGTGGTACACACTTTTATGGCGTAAAGCGCTGCACAAGCTCTGCCAGTGAACAAGGTTTACTAAAGTAATAACCTTGTAAAAAATCGCAGTCAATGCCGCGCAAGTACTCGGCTTCTTCCACTGTTTCAACCCCCTCTGCAGTGACGGTAAAGCCAAGAGCGTGCGCCATGGCAACGATCGCCGTGAGCAGTGCTTGATTGTCTGGGCGGTTTGGGCAGTCGGTAACAAATGAACGATCTATTTTAACATTGGAAACGGGGAACTGTTTGAGGCTAATAAACGACGAATAGCCGGTACCAAAGTCGTCAAGGGCATAGCTTACTTGCTGTGATAAAAGCTCACCCAAGGTGCGCTGAGCGTGCTGAGCATCGTTATGTAATGCAGATTCTGTAATTTCAAACACCACTGGCTGCTCTGATGCGAATGACTGCTCTAAAACATGCTTCATCGTGGTGGCAAAAGCTTCATCGATAAACTGCACCCGAGAGATATTAATGGCTACTTTAGTATTGCGAAGGTTAGGAAAGTGACTCAGGTCTTGCCCTACCTGCTTGGCAATATATTCGCCTAGCGCAATTATGGTGCCAGACTGTTCTGCTATGGTAATAAAACGATCCGGTGGAATAGAACCCATTGTTGAATGTTGCCAACGTGCCAAGCTTTCGATGGCAACCATTTTATAGTGGCTGGCGCTTACAATTGGCTGGTACACCATGAATATTTCATATTGGCGAATGGCTTGCTTAAGCTCTGATTCTAAGGTGTTTAACTGCTGAACGTCTTCCAGCATTTGTGGCAAATAGTGGGTAAACCGTCCTGGACTGATGTCCTTACCTGTTAGCAAGGCAATCTTGGCAAGCCGATGCAGCTCACTAAAACTGCCACTATCATCTGGGTAGCGGCTAATGCCCCCGCTGACCGTGACAAAACGGGAGACGCCCTCTAGCATAATCGGCTTCTCTAAGCTTCGCCGAATACGTGAGACCAACGCATCAATATTGGCGCCACTTGGGTTATTGACACAGATAACAAACTCATCACCACTGAAACGAGCCAATATATCCAAGTCAGACACAGCCTGCTGTAGCCGCTCGGCCACCGCTTTTAGTACCGCATCGCCAGCGTCACTACCCAAACCGCTGTTGAGACCCTTAAAGTTGTCGACATCGACCACCAGCAGCCCCAGCTGTATTGCTTTTGTTTGGCCAGCAAGCTGCTCAAACTGATGAACCAGTAAATTTCGATTAGCCAATCCGGTTAACTCATCAACATTTGCCTGACGCCAGATGGTGCGATTCGCTTGCACCTCCTGAGTGATGTCTTGAACTGTGCCAAACAAGCGTTCTGATTTGGCTTCATATTCAGCAATCTCTCGAACCCAAACCGCTTGGCCATCGCGCAAGAACTCATACTCAACACGCTTTTGACCAGGACCTCGAAAAGCCAGTAACGAATCAAGGGCCTGCTGGCGTTTAGGCGCTAACCACTCTTCGCTACTTTTACTCGACAATATACTCATCGCCTGTTTCGACAGTCGTCGCTGGGTATCCCCTAGGCAGTATTCCCAACTCCCTAGTTTGGCAATTTCTTGCGCCTGTAGCAGCCTGCTTTCGCTGCGTGAAAGGCTGAATGTTTGCTGAGAAACTAATGCTTTTAGGCTTCTCCGGCTACCCATTAGCCTATAGTTAGCTCGCACTACTTCGGCGAACAATATGCTAATTAATGCAACAACGGTGATTTCAATTAATAATGTGGCTTCCACCCACCCAGCATGAACCGGAGCAATACTCAGTTGCCATTGATGGTTACCCACTGCAATTGGTGCCGTTACAGCCGCAGTTTTAACTGAATCCTGCCCCGAACTAAGTAATTCAACAGGCTCACCATCGTCGACTATATGCCAAAGGGTATAGTCATATCCCTGCTCAGCCAGCGCCTCGAGCTCAGCGCCCTGAACAATATCAGGGAAGTCGAATACCACCACACTAACGCCCCAAAAAGCCTGATCAATAAAAATGGGTAGGCGAGCGATCACCCCCATCCCACCCTGCTTTAATTGTTTAGGGCCTTCTATCACCAAACGATCATCTAAAATGGCTTCCTGTACAAAGGGCGCAGTTTCGGGGTCTTCCATTAGATTGTGGCCAATGGCAGGCTGATTACTCTCTTGAGGGTAGGCATAGGTAACAACGCCATTTGGCGCCAATTGCAACGAACGAATGCCAGTTAGTGGTTGGTAAAGTTCTTGAGCTACAAGACTGAAGCTATATTGATTAACTTGCGCTTGCCTTGCCACGCCACGAAGGATGTATGCACTCGACAGCGCCCGGTCAACTTCCATTTGCAGTCGCCTACCATATCGGTCGATCAGGTTGCCACTTGAAAGATCCGCAATCAGTTGCCGATCTTGGTAGCGTTGCTGCACAGATAGCAATAGCACAGACATGACTAACACAAACGAAGCAACCCACAGCAGCCGCCCGTTTAGCTTAGTTAGTAATGTCTGCCAATCAAACAAATCCATATTCCTTACAATAGACTGCCTTTATAGTTAAGCACTTCATGGCATGACTTGCAGCCTGTAACGCCATTAATTACTGTGTGATGCTGCTTACATTAGGGGAAGGACGAGGTACTCATATTGGACAAGTTTAAAGCACTGCAGACTTTTTGCCGCGTTGTTGAGCTAGGCAGCTTTACCAAAACAGCCGAGGCGCTGGCGATGTCGAAAGCGGCCATTAGCAATCACATTACCGCCTTGGAGTCTCAGCTAAATGTGACCCTAATTAAGCGCCACAGCCGCGGCGTGATGATTACCAAAGCAGGCATGGCCTACTATGAGCGGGTAAATGATTTGCTAGCACAATTAAGCGAAGCCGACGAGGACATTCGCCAATACGAGCGCAGTGCCTGTGGCCATATTCGTATTTCATTGCCCGTCTCGATTGGCTTAATGTTTGCCGCACCCCTGATTAGTGAGTTTATGACGCACTACCCCGACATAGTGATTGAGGCCACATACTCAGATGACTATGTTGATTTGCTTAAAGAAAAATACGACCTTGCCCTGCGCGGCTCGGCCAAACTGCCCGATAGCAACATCAAAGCCAAAAAAGTAGGCGCGTTTCAGTCTATCACCTGTGCTAGCCCAAGCTATTTGGCCGAGCATGGCACGCCTAACGACCCGCAAGCGCTCAAACGCCACCGGGCGCTTATTTACACCGGCGTAAGCACCCCCATGCGGTGGCATTATCTCGACCAAGGCAGTGACATCAGCGTGGCGGTAACCGGGCGCTACCAGTGCAATAACAGTTTGGCACTGAAACAAGCCGCACTGGATGGCAGTGGTGTACTGCGTGTGCCAAATATTTATGTGGCAGACGAGCTTGCCCGTGGTGAGCTAGTAGAACTGCTAAGCGATTATCGCCCACCAGAGAGTGCCATCTGGGTACTTTACAACAGTAGCCAAACGGTACCACATAGGGTTCGCTTGCTAATTGACTTTATTGCCGACCGCTTTCAGGTTGGAGCGTCTAGTTTGACTGAACACTGAGTTCACCCGAGCGCTCTATGCCCGGCGCCGGGCAAATTCTAAAGTTGTTCCCATCATTCAACGTGACAGGGAGCAACCATGGCCAAGCAAACCATCAACCTAGCCATTACCGCGCTGGTCCCCATTATTTGGGGCAGTACCTATTTTGTAACCACCGAATTTTTACCTGCCGATGTCCCACTACTGGCCGCCATGCTTCGTGCTCTGCCGGCTGGGCTGGTGCTGCTACTGATTTTTCGCCAACTGCCAAGCGGTAGTTGGTGGCTAAAATCTTTAGCGCTTGGCGTGCTGAATATTGGCGCCTTCTTTTACTTCTTATTTGTAGCCGCCTATCACCTACCAGGTGGTATTGCAGCACTGGTGATGTCGGTTCAACCCTTTATTGTTCTGGCTTACAGCGCTCTGCTCTTTCGCAACCCCATACAGGCCAATCAAGTGATGGCATGTGCGATGGCCGTTATGGGCGTGGGCCTAGTGGTGGTTCAGCAACAAACGGGGATGAATTTCATTGGCGTGGCAGCAGGGTTAGCCGGTGCGCTATCAATGGCCACTGGCATAGTGCTCACCAAACGCTGGGGGCGCCCAGATAACACCCATTTACTCAGCTTTACTGCTTGGCAACTGGTATTTGGTGGCTTAGTGCTGCTGCCACTTACCTTGTGGCTAGAACCCCTACCCACCCAACTAAGTGGCAAAAACATACTGGGCTTTGCTTATTTATCCATTATTGGCGCCCTAGTTGCCTATGCCTTGTGGTTTCGCGGTATTGAAAAGCTCGCCAGCTTGTCGGTTTCTCTGCTGGCGCTGCTCAGCCCACTGTCGGCCGCCCTCATTGGCTTTATCGTGCTCAACCAAGGTTTTAGCCCACTGCAGTTATGCGGTGCTCTGATCATCATTGCAGCCATCGTATTGGCTCAACTTCCACAACGAACACGGCAACCAGCTTAATAACAACGGAGATCATTATTATGAAAGCATTTACTTCTGTTCAATATGGCGACATCACAGCTACAAACCGCTTTGTTATGGCCCCTATGACTCGCTGTCGCGCCACCGAAAATGGCCTAGCCACACCGATTATGGCCACCTATTACGCTCAGCGCGCCTCGGCAGGCCTTATTATTAGTGAAGGCATTTACCTAAGCATTGCTGGCAAAGGCTTTAGCACCACACCTGGGCTGCACAGTTTAGAGCAAGTGAAATCTTGGCAGCCTGTTACGGCAGCTGTGCACGAGCAAGGCGGTAAGATTTTTGCGCAAATTATGCACGCTGGCCGCATTGGGCACCCGTCGATCAATGGCCAGCAGCCATTGGCGCCCTCAGCCATTGCCGCCAACGGAGAAATCTTTACGCCAAGCGGTAAGCAGCCTTACCCACAACCGCTTGCAATGGATGCGCAAGCCATACAGACAGCGATTGATGAGCATGTAACGGCCGCCATCAATGCGATCGATGCAGGCTTTGATGGCATTGAGATTCACGCCGGTAATGGCTTTTTAATTCACCAGTTTATGGCCAGCAATACCAACGTGCGCACCGACGATTACGGCGGTAGCGTGGCAAACCGAGTGCGCTTTGCAGTTGAGGTGATTAAAGCCTGCGGGCAAGCCATAGGTTTTGGCAAAGTGGGCGTGCGCCTATCGCCACAGAATGCATACAACGACATTATTGAAGAAGACACCAACGAGCTTTACAAAACGCTGATTGAGCAGTTGCCAACAGAGCTAGCCTATCTGCACGTCATGGAAGCGAATTGCCGCCACCACACCCAAGCCATTCGTGCCCTGTGGCAAGGCCCACTGATTGTAAACCCGCACTCAGATGCCAATGCCTGGCCAGCGTCGACCGATATTCTACCGGTAATGCTCGACACAGGCTTAACCGATGGCGTGTGCTTTGGCGCCTTGTTTGTTGCCAATCCAGATTTGGTTGCCCGAGTAAAGAACCAGGCACCACTGAATGAAATGAAAGGTGAGTATTTATATGAAGGGGGCGAAGTAGGCTACACCGACTACCCTCTGCTAGCCGAAGCGCTGGCTTAGCAGACGAAGCGCGCTGGCACACAGCGCGCTAGCCTTCTATAGCAATACCAAATTATCCTATAACAACACTAAATTATCTCTGTGAACAAACTCGGCATCCACTTCATAGCCAAGGGTTTGGGCGATTTGTTTGCAGGGTACCCCGCACAAGGCTTTGGCTTCTTCTTGGCTGTAGTTGGCCAAGCCAATGGCCACTTTTTGGCCTTCGTGGTCTAGAATGCTCACCGCATCGCCACGCTGAAAAGTGCCAGTGACCTGTTTCACCCCAACCGCCAGCAAACTCTTGCCATTGGCCGTTAACGCCGCCTTAGCACCAGCATCCACGACCACGGTGCCCTTGGTGCGCAAGTGCCCGGCTAGCCATTGTTTGCGCGCAGTTAGCGGTGCTTCGTCTGGGTATAACCAGCTGCCCACTTCTTCGCCTTGGTAAATACGACTAATAATGTCTTTATTACGCCCACCGGCAATAATGGTGCCGGTGCCCGAACGTGCCGCCAAGCGCGCTGCGGTCACCTTAGTGGCCATACCACCACGGCCAAGCGTACCAGCGCCCGATGCAACGGTGAGCAGGTAGGGGTCGTTGGCGCGCGCAGAGGTAATCAGCTCGGCGTCTGGGTTAGTGCGCGGATTGGCAGTGAAGATGCCGTCTTGGTCGGTCATAATCATCAGCGCATCGGCTTCAATTAGGTTGGCGACCAAGGCACCTAGGGTGTCGTTATCACCGAACTTTATTTCATCGGTTACCACGGTGTCATTCTCGTTAATAATGGGAATGACTTTGTGTTTAATCAGAGCTCGCACCGTGTTGCGAGCGTTTAAATACCGCGTGCGATCCGATAGATCGTCATGGGTTAACAGAATCTGCGCCGTTTGCAGGCCGAATACCGCAAAAATGTCTTGGTAATACTGTACCAATGATGCCTGCCCAACCGCGGCGGCGGCTTGTAGATCAGCCATTTCGGTGGGGCGTTGCGACCAACCTAGCTGCTGCATACCTGCTGCCACAGCACCTGAAGAGACTAAAACGACCTCGATGCCACGCTGGTGTAGCTTGGCAATTTGCGCTACCCAGTCGGCAATACGAGCTTTGTCGAGTCCTTTGCCATCATTGGTCAACAGCGCACTGCCGATCTTAATCACCCAACGTTTGGCATTTTGTACTTCATTACGGTTCATGGTTGATCCTGTTAACAACTTAATCTTTGCTTCCATCATTGAGATCGTAGGTTTTACAAACCAAAGGTTTGGGAAACACATGTTGCCATTTAATTGTGCAACTAGATTCCCTCCTTCGCGGGAATGACTGATAAACACATGTTGCCCAGCAAAGCCGTGCAACCTACGCGGGGCTGACTGCTTAATTCGGAAGCAAAGGTATTGTACGGATTGTTTACAGGATTTAGCAGGAATTTTTTCTCAGTTACTTAAACCAAAAAGCCCCGCAGTTGCGAGGCTTCTTGAAAACGACAAATACTTACCGAACATACTCAAACGGCACGTCGAACTCATCGTCGTCATCATCGTCATCTTCTTGTGCAGCCAAACGTTCGGCACGTTTTTGTTTGCGTAAGAATTCAATGTGTTCACGCGCTTCGGCTTCGGCGCGTTCGCGCTCTTCTTGCTGTTGCAAGGCGAACTCAGGGTCTTCGCTTACACGTTGCTGCCATTCTTCAAGTAGGTTCATCAAATCTAGGTTAAGCTGGCGAACGCCTTGGCCAGTTACCCCAGAAATCACGTAAACTGGGCCTTGCCAGTCTAGCGCTTCAATAATGGCTTGCTTGCGTTCAGTAATCGTTTCATCGTCTACCAAGTCTGCTTTGTTAAGCACCAACCAGCGCTCACGCTCGGCGAGCGTTGGGCTAAAGCGCTCAAGCTCACCAGCAATCACTACTGCTGATTCAGCAGGATTGCTTTCATCAATTGGCGCTAGGTCCACAAGGTGTAGCAATACGCGGGTACGAATAAGGTGGCGTAAGAAGCGAACACCTAAACCAGCGCCTTCTGCAGCACCTTCAATCAAGCCTGGAATATCAGATACCACGAAGCTTCGCAGCTCATCTACTCGCACAACACCTAGGCTTGGCACCAAGGTGGTGAATGGGTAGTCGGCTACTTTTGGTTTTGCTGCCGAGACAGCGCGCACAAAAGTGGATTTACCGGCATTAGGCAAACCAAGTAGGCCCACATCGGCCAATACTTTTAGCTCTAGCATAATGTTGCGTGACTCACCCTGTCCACCAGGCGTGGTTTGGCGCGGCGCACGGTTTACTGAGCTTTTAAAGCGAGCATTACCCAAACCACGCTTGCCACCTTTGGCAACCATGAGCGTTTGACCATGCTCAGTTAAGTCACCTAGGGTTTCGCCGGTATCGCTATCGATAATCGATGTACCCACAGGTACCTTAAGATATAAATCTTCACCCATTTTACCGGTCATATTTGAACCACGACCTGGCGTGCCGTTCTCCGCCTTATAATGGCGGGTGTAGCGGTAATCAATCAGGGTGTTTAGGTTTTCGTCAGCTTGGAACCAGACGCTTCCGCCATGACCACCATCGCCGCCGTCTGGGCCGCCTTTCGCACGGAACTTCTCGCGCAAGAAGCTTAAGCAGCCTGCACCACCGTTACCGGCGTCTACGGCGATTCGTGCTTCATCGACAAATTTCATTTTCTGGTCTCCTAATGCAAAAAAGCTCCATCGCGTGGCGACAGAGCTTTTTCAAACTCGAGCTTAGTTAAACTTAAGCTTCTTCGATGCTTACGTGCTTACGTGAGCCTTTACCGCGAGTTTCAAATTTTACTTTGCCGTCTTTTAGGGCGAACAAAGTGTGATCTTTACCAAGACCAACGTTCACACCTGGACGTACTTTTGTGCCGCGCTGACGAATAATGATAGAACCAGCGCTAACAGTTTGGCCACCGAAAGCTTTAACACCTAAGCGTTTGCTTTCCGAATCGCGACCGTTACGTGTAGAACCAACACCTTTTTTGTGAGCCATGAGTCACTCTCCTAATTAAGCTGAGATACCAGTGATTTTAACCTGAGTGTACCACTGGCGGTGACCAGCATGCTTCAGGTGGTGCTTACGACGCTTGAACTTAACAATAGTCACTTTCTTGTGACGACCGTGTTCAACAACTTCAGCACTTACTTTAGCGCCTTCAACAACCGGCTTACCGATGTTTACCGATTCGCCTTCGCCAACTAGCAATACTTCGTCGAAGTTGATTGCTGAGCCAGTCTCGGCTTCAATTTTTTCTAGCTTGAGGACATCGCCCTCTTTAACGCGGTACTGTTTACCACCGCTTTTGATCACAGCGTACATAGTCATTACCTATATAAAAATGTATGTCGTGCTACTTTACTGTCTGCTTCCAAAGGCAACTACCACGCTGCAGGCACCCTATGGCAGAGAGCACGGGCGCGAGATTATATGCAAAGCGCCAGCTGAATGCAACGTTAAAGGCCACTTCTTATGTAAGATGCTCAATATATTTATATGCGAGTCAATAAACACAGTTATAGAGCCCACTAAAAGCTGCTGTTATACTTTGGCGCAAAACTTGACGCGCCAAAGCTGCGTACCTAGCATCAGCGTAATAATTTTTCAGCAACAGGCTTATACCAAATCAATGGCGAACAATTCGGTAATGTCTCTGGTCGCGAGCGACCTAGAACTCGTAAACAAAGAAATTCTCAGCCAACTAGGTTCGCGCGTCCCGCTCGTTGAGCAAATTGCCGAATACATCGTCGACTCTGGCGGCAAACGCATTCGTCCAATTCTAGCGGTACTGGTGGCAGGCGCACTCGGCAATAAGAGTGACCATACCTATACCCTTGCAGCAATTATTGAGTACCTGCACACGGCAACCTTGTTACATGACGACGTAGTTGATGACTCCTCTATGCGTCGAGGCCGTCAAACAGCCAACTTAAAGTGGGGTAACTCACCTTCTATTTTGGTTGGTGACTTCCTTTATTCGCGCGCTTTTCAAATGATGGTTCAGCTAGATTCCATGGCCGTTATGCGCATTCTGGGTGAGGCGACCAATAAAATTGCCGAAGGTGAAGTGTGGCAGTTGATGAACGCACGCAATCCAGATGTCGACGAAGCGACCTACATGGAAGTGATAAAGGCCAAGACTGCCGAGCTTTTCAGCGCTGCAACGGCCTCAAGTGCGGCACTTGCAGGGGCGAGCCCGAAACAAGAAAAAGCACTTTATGATTATGGCATTCATTTAGGCCTTGCCTTCCAGTTAATTGATGACGTACTCGATTACGAGGGCGACGCTGAAACATTGGGCAAAAATGTTGGCGATGACCTTGCTGAAGGCAAACCAACGCTGCCACTAATTTATGCCATGCAAACCGGCTCAAATGACGAAAAACAAGTGATTCGCGAGGCCATTGAGGGCGGCAATCTGGCTGCTTTGCCAGCTGTATTGGCAGCAGTAAACGCAACGGGCGCCATTGATTACGCCCGCCAACAAGCAGAACAACAAGCAGACTTGGCCATTGCTTGTTTACAAGACTTGCGCGACTCAGAGTTCAAAGGGGCTCTCACCGACCTGGCCCATATGGCGGTGAAGCGTCAATCGTAAACACTGTTTAGCGTAAACCAAATAGAAAAGCCGAGCTGTATGCTCGGCTTTTTCTGGTTTTGACCAGCAGGAAAAAAGCACCGGCACTAACTGCGTGCCGGTGAAGCGGGGTTCTATATACCCTTAGCTGCTGAGACAAAGTCGCTCATTAGTCCGTCGGTATCCACCACGGCTATCTGAAATTCGTATTCACCGGCTGGCAACTCTAGCGTTGTGCTTGTATAAGTTGCTGGCAAGCGTACTTCTTCAAAGCTAGTTGCTCCCGTGGTTTGGTAGCGAATCACATATTCCGCTAGCTCTGCCTCGGTCAACGTAGTGCCATCTTCGCGCTGCAATGGTGGCGACCACATTAAGTGCACTTGCTCATTAACCGGCGTTGGCTGCGCAGTCGGCTCCGGTGTTGGTTCCGGCGTCACAACTGGTGTCGGAGTTACCTCAGCGGTTACCACTGGCGTAGCCGGTACCGGCGTCACTTCAGGCTCTGCTGTTACCTCTGGTGTTGCACTAATAATAGTGGTTGCAATGGGTGTTGGCGTCACGTCAACAACATTGGTTACAGTTGGCTGCGGGCCGACAGTGACTGGTACATCGATGTACACATTGCATCCTTGCAGTAACACTGCGGCGCTAACGGCTGCTGCTGTGATTACTGCTTTCATAGTTATTTACCCCACAATTGTCGTTGCCATTGTTCGGCTCTATAGGCCTTTGGCGTTTCTAATATGAGCATTTAATTGCTCTCTGATTAGACAATTGCGAGAAGGATGCCAAAAATATAAATTTTTATTTGTATAACATCGTAAGAAAGTGAGTTTTTACATACACCCAACAATTAGACCCGAGTTAGCCAATTCGAACAGTTAACGGCAAACCAGCAAGCGTCAAAATCTCATCACTCAACAAGTCAAATTTTGAACGCCAACTAATTTACTTTTTCTGTGTCAAATATTTGAATGCACGCAAAAGTGCGATCAAAATCAAAAATCACACCAAACAATAAATCACGGTCAATTAGTGACAAATATGGGCAAGTAAGCAGACCAATCTGCATAATAGGAAAGTTTTTTTAGGCTAGACCAAGCATTGATCTATGACAAGAAAATAGTTTGCATAGCTAAACTACCAACTAATAGTAAACTTGGCACCCCCAAGGTCTTCCGATTCCGATATCGATATTTTCGCGCCGTAGCTTTTTACAATGTCATCCACGACCGCCAATCCAATACCCTGGCCGGCTTTAAGTGTATCCACTCGCACACCACGCTTAAACACAGCCGCATGCTGATCTTCAGGAATACCATGGCCGTTATCTTCAACCCAGAAGCAATTTTCACTAGCTCCAACTTGAATTAATCCACGACCGTACTTAGCAGCATTTTCAATTAGGTTACCCAGCACCTCTAGCAAGTCATCTTCGCCAATCGGCACAAACAGCTCTTCTGGCACATCGACATCAACGTCAGGTTCAGGTTGATACGCCTTAACCACCACACTGGATAAGCGCTGCGCCATGGGCGCTAACGCGGTGGCAGATTGATCTAGTGCGCTATGAGCATGTACCGCACGACGCAACTGGTACTGCACTACCTGATCCATACGAGCAACCTGGTCGTTAATATCGCGGCGCAAGTTTTCAGGCATACGTTGATCATCCGCCATACCCCCTAGTACCGCCAACGGCGTTTTAAGGCTATGAGCAAGATCAGCTAAGCGATCACGATAACGCAAACGTTGCTCACGCTCAGCTTCGACCACCATATTGAGGGAATCAGTGACGGGTTGAAGTTCATCAGGATAATCTTCTTGTAGTCTGTCCTGCTGTCGGTCTTTCATCCGTGACAAATCAAAGGACAAACGTCGCAAAGGCACAAGCGTCCACTTCACCACCGCTAACAAAGACAACATCAAGGTAAAGCCACAAGCTGCCAAGCCCCACCATAACTGACGACGAAATTCATTAATCGCAGCCAAGCGCCCACCCTTGTCTTCGAGCACCAATACCTGCAACTGAGCATCCAGGGACGCCCAGTTTACCGATATTTTACCGGCGTACCATTCCACCCCAGCTGAGCGCACAATACCAAACTGCCAACCTTCCGCTGTAGAGGTGATATTTTCCATTCGCTCTACGACTAAGCGGTCAAAACGAGGCACAAACCGCGACGATGCAGACTGCCAAATGGTATTGAACTGATCATTCAGAACTAAGGCGACAATGCCAGACTGAGGATTGTTGAGCGATTCTTCTCGTACAATTCGGGGTAAATAAAGCTGACCTTCGCGGTTTTCCATTTCTGCTAACAAAGAGTAAGCACGCAAGCGCAACTCGGTCTCAGATGCCGTTCGCACACTGGCAACCAGAGCACGGTCAAGCACTAAGCCGGTAAGACCAAGGAAGAATAGTAGAGTAAAAGCGGAAGAAATTAATAAGCGGGCCTTCATTGACCCGCGAAATTTCGGCAACACAACGCCCTTTAAGCGTTTAACCAGTGCGATCATCCAAGTGCCAATCGGTACCCTTGGCCGCGCAACGTAGCGATAGGTTGCAACTCACCCTCTGGATCCAATTTTTTGCGCAAACGACGGATAAATACTTCAATCGTATTGCTATCACGGTCATAGTCTTGCTCGTACAAGTGCTCGGTTAGCTCGGTTTTCGATACCACTTTAGAGCGGTGCATCACCAAGTACTCAAGCGTGTTGTACTCGTATGAAGTAAGCGCCACAACAGTGCCGTTCACTTGCACTTCTTTGCGAGCTGTATCTATGGTTAGCGGCCCTACTTCAATGGTTGGCGATGCTTGTCCAACACTTCGGCGCAATAACGCATTCACCCGTGCTAGCAGCTCATCTAATACAAATGGCTTACCCAGATAATCATCGGCACCAGCCTCTAAGCCTTCCACTTTATCTCGCCAGTGCGAGCGTGCGGTAAGCACCAAGGCAGGCACCTTGCGTTCGCGCTTGCGCAATTCACGAATGACCTCCAAGCCATCAATACCCGGCAAGCCAATATCCACAATGGCAAGATCATAGTCGTATTCACAAGCTCGAAAGAGACCATCTTCACCGTCTTGCGACCAGTCAACTGCGTAGCCTTGATTGCGCAATCCATTTAAAATATGCTCGGCCAAACGCGCTTCATCTTCAATTAGTAACAGTCGCATCGATCATTCCTCTTCAAGCAACTTGCCATTCGCTAGTTGGTAAACCAGCACGTGTATTTTCTCACCTTCCAGCAAACGAACATGGTAAATCGGCTCGCCTGCTTCGTTCTCATCTAGTTCAAATCTTAGCACCTTTGCATTTGGGTACTCGCAAAATACAACCTGCAGTAACTGATCCTCCGTTGCTAGAGGCAACGGCTCCTCAGTACAAGGATGCTTATCTTTCGCCAGTACCAATACGGGCAAAAACAATAAAATCAACCAGAATTTCTTATTCATCAGGAACCAAAACCACTTTAAACTTCAATCGTGCGCCAGGGTCGGTTGCTGTGCGCACGTCGTACATGTTGCCTTTATATAGCACGCGCACGTCGTAGCCAACAATGACATCCCGCCATACATATTCATTTACCGTTTGACATACGCGCGCCTCGCGCGAGCGGCCAAACCGCAACTGAGCGGCCTGCGACGGCAACACCTGCTCGGCAAAATCCAATAATCCTTGCTCTAGTGAGTCAAATGGCTGCACTAGCTGATCGTCACTTCCCTCGGCTGGCAAACTTTTTTGCTGGCAAACGGTATGCTGCACTTCAACCTGCTGGCGCTCTACAGCCTGGCGAACACCTAGCACTTCGGCGTACTCATACCGATCAACAATTTGCGCCTCATTATGTGCAAAACCTAACAAAGGTATAACAATCAAGGCGAATAGTGATACAATCTTCCGCATGGGGTCGGATCCTCTATTGATGCTATAAGTGTGCGCACCAAGCACTTAACTAGTCCTGAATAATTTAACAACACTGGCAGCGCAGTGGGAAAAGTGTTAAACAGGGTACATATGTCGTCGAACACGCTTCAACAGTCAAATTTACTGTGCCGTTCTGTGACTTAAGTATCAATGCAAAACAGGGTTGTTGTTTACACTTTGTTCAGCATTGTACAATTTATGACGGTTTAATTACGCAACGACACTATGATTAGAATTAGCTTATCCATTCTTATCTCGGCACTTCTCCTGGCAGGTTGCAACCCGCCAGCAAGTGTTGTTGCACCTGCGCCAGACCCGACACCGGTACCAAGTATTGCTGACACGCTGAAATCTGCCGTTGATGGCAGCACCGTGATTTTCAATGAAGCCATCACCGCCCCTGTTACAGTTGAGGGCTACAGCAACGGCTGTGACACGGACACCTGCTCATTTAACAAGCTTGAGATTCAACATACACCGTATAATGAGGCGCTGAGCACCCCTCTGGACAATTCAGTACTTTACATTCAAGGTCGTCAAGAAGGTGGACATGGCGTCATCATTACAGCAGGCACAACCCTTAAGCACCTTTGGGTAAAAGGCTTCAACAACCACGTGTTGTTTGAGCAAAATGTAGCTATCGAAAAACTGAGTTTGGATGGTCAGTTTACGGGTGGGCAAGGCCAAGATGAAAGCGCCCACATGGTAGAAAATGCAGGCCAATCCAATAGGTGCACCGAGACCAGTAGCGCCACCGAACTCTGTGTCGGAAGTGATTATACAGATACCAGCACCACATATCTTGGCAACCTCGAAGTGCAAATAGTTGAGGTTACTGGCAACAACAACACTATTGATTTGAGATACGGCGCACTCAATCACATCAATAACAACGCGACGGCAGCATCCATTAGCCGAGGAACACCTGGCCACATTGCGGTCGTCACGGTAACTGCAAACGATAATGAAGTATTTCTCTGCGATAGGACAATTAGCAATTTAACGGTCGATGCAGAGGGCAATACCGTTTACATCTCTAATCGCAGCAATATTACCAACCTTACATTGACCGCTAGCGCTGGTAGCGAAGCACAGGTAATAAACACCACTTACTGCCAAAATAACGCCATCCGTCCATAACCCTATGGCTAAAACCATTTCTGGCGTCATCGAACACGAGTACATCGTAAAAAAAAGCCGCTTTATTGTTTTGCTAGCCCCGGTTAGCTCACGCGATGAAGCCATGCAATATCTTGCCCAACGCCAAACTCGATACCCAGATGCACGCCACCAATGCTGGGCATTGCTTGCCCCACCCGACAGCGGCATGGCGGACGACGGCGAACCATCGGGCACGGCTGGCAAGCCCATCATGAATGTGCTGCAGCATAATGACATGACTAACATTTTCGCGCTGGTGACGCGCTACTTCGGTGGCATCAAGCTTGGCGCAGGTGGCTTGGTACGCGCATACAGCCAGGCCACGGTCGAAGCCCTAGACCTTGCCGACATCGTTGTCGTAGAGAAACAGCTACAAGCTGTATTTTCGGCAGACTTTGCTGAAGAACGTGATATTCGCTATCAATTAGAGCAGTTGGGGCTAGCCCCTAACATTGACTATAACAGCCAAGGTATTTCGGCAACGCTAACACTGCCCGAGAGCAAGCAAGCGCAGGTTGAAGAAGTGCTTAAAGCACTTCGTATCGAGCCGCTTCCTTCATTTCAATAACTTGCTGCTGTAGCAAGTCTGCTACTTCTTCTCGCCCGCGTCCTGCTAACTGACTTACCTGCCCAAAGCTTACTGTTGCTGTAATTTTGCCTTTTACAGATAACAACGTATTGATGTTCTGCCACAACGTTTGCCCACCAACATAAGGTACTGCTGCGTGGCAAGCCTTCTCACCATCATGGTAATGAATAGCTATTGGCTGCACAGACAACCCCTCATTAATAGGTGCTGCAAACAGACGCCGATGAAACCTAAGCACAGTTTCGCCAGAAGACGTTTTGGCTTCAGGAAAAAAGGCGACTGGCATATTTTGCTTGGCCGACGCCACCATTTGTTCAGCTACCGCATCCGACTGACCAGCACCACGCTGAATAAACAGCGTGCCTAAACTTGCCGCTAGAAACCCAATCACAGGCCATTTTCGCACCTCCGCCTTGGAAACAAAACGCACATCACAGGCTGCTGAAATGAGCGCAATATCTAACCAGCTAATGTGATTTGCTACCACCATATGCACGCCATTTACCATTTCACCTTTTATGCGCAAACGAACCCCGAGCATTTTTATTACGATGCGAAACCACCAGCCCTCGATGGTTAGGAACTGCTTCAGCGAAATGACTTGCAGCCATCGCAATGGCCAAAGCACTAACACAGTAAGCAAACCAAGCAGCAACCAAACAACCATTGCCAAAAGTGCTACATATTTCATGATTTTCCCTCACCCAACCCAGCAATTGGATTGGAAAACTACGCTTAAAAGGTTATGGTTTCGCCTACGAAAATAAGGTGAATCGCATGGCAAAAGAAATTGTACTTACCGGTGTCACAACAACCGGAACCCCTCACTTAGGCAACTATGTTGGCGCAATTCAACCAGCAATTGAAGCAAGCCAGCAAGAATCTGCGGAATCATTCTTTTTCCTTGCCGACTACCACGCGCTGATTAAATGTCATGATCCAGCCCGTGTACACGAGTCGGCACAGCAGGTTGCTGCGACTTGGCTAGCCTGTGGCCTCGACACTAGCCGAGTTACTTTTTATCGCCAGTCCGATATACCTGAAATCACCGAGCTGTCGTGGATACTAACCTGCATGACAGCAAAAGGATTAATGAATCGCGCCCACGCCTACAAGGCTGCCGTGCAAGACAACCTCGATGACGGCGACGCCGACCCAGATCGCGGCATTATGATGGGCTTATTCTCATACCCAATTTTAATGGCTGCCGATATTTTAATGTTTAACGCACAAAAAGTGCCGGTGGGCAAAGACCAAACTCAACACCTAGAAATGGCGCGCGACATAGCTGGCAAGTTCAACCATGTTTATGGCAACACGTTTAACATGCCAGAAGCCGTGGTAAATGAAAGCGGCATGATTCTTAAAGGCCTGGATGGTCGTAAAATGAGTAAAAGCTACGACAATACCATCCCGCTCTTCGATACCGAGAAGAAGTTCCGCAAAGCCATCAACAAGATTGTGACCAACTCACTTGAGCCTGGTGAACCTAAAGACCCTGATACCTGTACTGTGTTTGAGCTATATAGTGCATTTGCCAATGAAGCTGAAATTGCAGAAATGCGTCAACGCTATCTTGATGGCATTGCCTGGGGTGAAGCGAAGAAGATTACCTTTGAGCACTTAAACGAACACCTAGCCCCTAAACGCGAAGTATACAATGAACTAATGAGCGACCCAGCAATGATCGATGCTGAGTTGGCAAAAGGCGCTGAAAAAGCGCGTCAACAGGCCGGCGCATTTTTGGATAAAATTCGTTCAAAAGTTGGCATTAAAAAGTTCTCGTAACAAGCTGTAACCAGAGGGCGTTACGCCCTCTAACAGTGTTTTAATGCATTGCTGTCTTGTGATCCAGCGCACACTAATTGATCAAAAGTTATTATTGAAATGCATTTGATCATGTAACAATAATATTAAGGACAAACAAAGCAGGACTTGGCACAATCGCCCCTCTTCTTTTGCGGAAAGAACAATGCCGGTAGACCACAGCCACAGCGAAAAGCGTCGATTATATATTGAGCGCACCACCAGAGAGGTACTCGTAGAGGACCTAGAGGTGGGTATGTACGTGTGCGCGCTCGACCGACCATGGTTAGGCACGAAGTACCCACTACAAGGGTTCCGCATTCAGACTCAGAAAGACATTGCTGAACTGAAGCGCTTGTGCCGCCGCGTGCAAATTGATGAAGCAGCCACTCGCCAAGCTGCCTCGGTAACGCATGTTGTACCGGAACGCAAAGAAAAGCCAACCAACACGATTACTAGCTTACGCCAAGGCGAAGTCCACCACACTACTGCTAGCGACAAACCTAGTGCATTAGCGCGCAATCGAAGCGTCACCTCGTTTAAGCAAGCTCGAAAAATATGGGACGATGCTAAAGATACGGCTGTTGACTTGTCTCGCCGCGTCAGTCAAGGCGAGCGCATTGATCGTCGTGAGCTGGAAAAGTCGGCTAAGAGCCTAACTCAGGCCGTTATCCGCCGCCCTGCATCCATGATGTGGCTGAGCAAAATTAAGTCGCATGATCAATACACCGCCGAACATAGCGTGAGTGTTGGTATTTTATCTGGCTTATACGGTCGCCAAATGCGTGCCAGTGAGTCCGATATTCAATTGCTTTCAATGGCAGGCTTATTGCACGACGTTGGCAAGCTGCGCATTCCTAAATCACTACTGCATAAAACCAGTGATTTAAGCGAAGCCGAATTAAAGCTAGTAAAAGCGCATCCAAAAATGGGTTACCAGTTATTGGTAGAAGATCCGGCCATTCCTCAAGCCGTTGCTGATGCCGCACTAAGCCACCATGAACGTTATGATGGTTTAGGCTATCCATACGGCAAAGTAGGTGAAGAGATTTCTAAAATCGCTCGCACGATTGCAATCACCGATGCCTATGATGCCATGACCAGCGAACGCCCGTATTCTTCGGCGCGCACTCATATTGAGACGCTGCGCGAAATGCACTCATTGGCTGGCCACCAGTTCGATCCAGTGTTACTTAACCACTTTATCGGGTTTATGGGGTTATTCCCAGCCGGAACGGTTGTGCAACTGTCGGATAACAGCGAATGTATTGTGTTACACCCTCGCCGCACTGATCCACAACGCCCAATTGTTATGCGTGTGCGTGATTCAGACGGCCTACCAACCGATGCCGAACGCATAGATTTGGCAGAACACCGACGTTTAACCATTTTGCGTGAACTGCGCGCAGTGGAAACGACGATCGACCTAGGTACTGTTACTCGCGACCTATTGCCGATTCTGAACAGCCGAAGCGAATTTGATCCGCACTAATTGTATTGCCCTGCCAGATAAAATCGACCGGGTGCAGCGCCTGATCGCCCTGCCATCCAAGCCATAGCTCGGCAAACGTTTTGTTTACGCCAGGGCAAACTTCATTAGGTGCTAACTCAGCTAATGGCCAGAGCACGAAAGCGTGATCAAGCAAACCTGGCCGCGGCAAAACAATTCCTTCCAACTCACCTGATGCATCACCATAGGTCAGCAGATCAAGATCTAGCGTTTGCGGTGAGTTCTTTGGCAAACTGCGATTACGCCCACAGCTATCTTCAATATCTTTTAAACACCGAATCAAATCATTCACCGCAAGCTCGGTGGAAAAACTAACGGCCAAATTTAAAAAGGCCGGGCCAGCAAAGCCGACGGCTTCACTTTCAAATACTGGCGACACCTGCAAAGCTGAAAATCGTTCTACCAACTTACTTAATCCTGCCGCAACAGAATCATAGCGATGCAAACTTGAGCCGACCGACACAAATACTTTAGGCATGCGAGCGCTCAATAATTAGGCGAGCCCCTTTTGCTCCGGGAATACAACCATGCTTTAGCACAGATAAGCGCACAACCTGCACCCCCTTATGAGCCAGCAACTTTTGTGCTAACTGCTCAAGCAAGGTTTCCAATAAGGCCGGTCGCTGACTGCGAACAAAGCCTTTCACTTCTTCGGCAACAGCAAAGTAGTTAAGGGTATCACCTAGGTCATCAGATGCTGCCGCAGGGCGTATATCGGTACCAAGCTCAACATCAAAGGTAAGCATCTGACGCGTTTCTTGCTCCCAGTCATATACACCAATCACGGCATCTAAGCTGAGAGACTCAATGCAAATCCAATCCATTATGCTTCCTTTAATGGCCAGCGCGGCTTCACAACCAAGCCCAATGCTTGCGACTGTGCACCGGCTTGCATTCGATGCCAGCCTGCTAAGGCGATCATGGCACCGTTGTCGGTACAATAACTCAGCGGCGGACAATAAAGCTCCCCTTGCATGCCAGCCATAGTTTTTTGCAAACGGCTGCGCAAGGCAATATTGGCACTTACTCCACCACTCACAACTAAGCGCTTCATCCCAGCTTCTTTCAGGGCGCGTTTACATTTACGAGTCAGCGTATCAACCATGGCTTCTTGAAAACTAGCGCAGATATCGGCTTTGTCCTGCTCTGTTATCTGCTCTATTTGATTCGCTGCTGTCCGTACTGCGGTTTTTAAACCACTGAAACTAAAGTCAACACCAGGGCGGTCCATCATTGGGCGCGGAAATTTAAAGCGTGTGGCATCACCCTGCTCGGCAAGTTTGGCTAAATGAGGGCCGCCTGGGTAGGGCAAACCAAGCAGCTTGGCGGTTTTATCAAAGGCTTCACCGGCTGCGTCATCAAGCGTTTCACCAAGCAGCTCGTACTGGCCAACCCCTTCAACAGAATAGAGCTGGGTATGACCACCCGATACCAGCAAAGCAACAAAAGGAAATTCAGGTTTTTCAGGTGCCAACATCGGCGCCAATAAATGGCCTTCCATATGGTTCACCGCAATGGCTGGCACATTCCAACCATAGGCCAACGCACGGGCAAAGCAGGCGCCGGTCATCAGCGCGCCAATCAAACCAGGGCCCTGAGTAAACGCCACCGCGTCGATATCGGCAGGCGTGCAACCAGACTCTGCCATGACTTGATCAACCAACGGGCGTAAACGTTTCACATGATCACGCGAGGCCAGTTCAGGCACCACACCACCATATAAAGCATGCATATCTATCTGACTAAACAGTGCATCGGCCATCAAGCCCTGTTCACTGTCAAAAATCGCCACCCCTGTTTCATCACAAGAGCTTTCAATACCCAATACTCGCATGCCTGCCTCAATCTCAATTAGTGCCTGTATTTTAAGCCCTATACCACTTTCAAACCAGAGCTGAGTCATGCGATCGCCAGAAATAGTCGCCAAGCGCAAACACCCAGCGTTGCATCCTAATTTGGATAGGCGTATAATTCGGCGCCCCTGCGGGCTGGCTTTGCCCGTTGGTTTTCACTTTTATATATTTTGAGGAGTTCTCATGCCTAACGTACGCGTACGCGAAAACGAACCATTTGATGTTGCACTACGTCGCTTCAAGCGCTCTTGCGAGAAAGCGGGTATTCTTTCTGAAGTTCGTCGTCGCGAAGCTTACGAAAAACCGACAACTGAGCGTAAGCGTAAAGCAGCAGCTGCTGTAAAGCGTCACGCGAAGAAACTGTCTCGTGAAAACAAGCGCATGAACCGCATGTACTAATAACTATTAGGATTCCCTAATTAGTTAATTTTTCACAAAGAGAGTTGGGACGATGAGCATCAAGCAGCAAGTAATGGATCAAATCAAAGCAGCAATGAAAGCGAAACAAATGGATCGCTTGAAAGTATTGCGCATGATTTCTGCTGAAATTAAGCAGAAAGAAGTTGATGATCGTATTGAGCTGACTGATAACGACGTTCTAACCATATTTAATCGCATGAGCAAGCAGCGTAAAGACTCCATTAGTCAATACGAAGCTGCTGATCGTGAAGACCTAGCTGCCATTGAAAAAGCCGAATTGGAGGTGATAGCAGAATTTTTGCCGAAGGCATTATCCGAAGTAGAGATCGACGAACTTATTGATTCAGCGGTGAACGAAGTAGGTGCTGCTACCATGGCCGATATGGGCAAGGTAATGGGCATTCTAAAACCGCAGATCGTAGGTCGCGCTGACATGGCAGCCGTCAGCGGAAAGATCAAAGCGAAACTTAGCTAAGCTAAGGCGCCTGCTAGATGTCAGGCAGAATACCGCAATCATTTGTCCAAACCCTGCTCGACCGCGTCGACATTGTTGATGTGGTTGGGTCGCGGGTTAAATTGCGCAAAAGTGGTAAAAACCACTCGGGCTTATGCCCGTTCCACAATGAAAACACCCCCTCTTTCACTGTTAATCAGAGCAAGCAGTTTTACTACTGTTTTGGCTGTGGTGCAGCAGGTGATGCGCTCAAATTTGTTATGGAGCAAGATGGCTTAGACTTTGTGCAGGCCATAGAACACTTGGCGTCACTGGCCGGCTTAACGGTGCCACGCGAAGAAGTTGATGAGAAAACTCGTCAACGCGACGAAGAAAAACGTTCGCTCTACGCACTCCTAGAAGAAGCCACTCAGTATTTTCAACAGCAGCTGAAAACTAGCCCCGAGCGCGGCAAAGCCATTCACTACCTAAAAAACCGTGGTGTATCGCAAGCCATCGCTAAACGCTACCAAATTGGCTACGCACCACCGGGCTGGAATAACCTGATGGATGAGCTCGCTACGGACGAGCACCGAAAACAGCAGCTTCGCAGCCTTGGGTTGTTAAACTACAACGAAGAAAAAGACCGCTGGTACGATTTTTTCCGCGACCGCATTATGTTTCCTATTCGCGACCGTCGCGGGCGCCCTATTGCTTATGGCGGGCGTATTTTAACCAGCGAAAAAACAGCTAAATATTTAAACAGCCCAGAAACGCCGGTATTTAACAAAGGCCAAGAACTTTACGGACTATACGAAGCACGCCGCCACGTTAGCAACCTAGAGCAGCTTATCGTAGTCGAGGGCTATATGGACGTGATTGCGCTGGCACAATTTGGCATAGAAAACGCTGTCGCCACCCTTGGCACCGCTACGAGTGCTTCGCATATTCAAACGATGAAGCGCTACGTAAAAGAGATTATATTCTGCTTTGATGGCGATGAAGCCGGTAAAAAAGCGGCCTGGCGTGGACTCGAAGCGGCCTTGCCTATTATCGAAGATGGCGATCAAATTAAGTTTTTGTTCTTACCAGCAGGCGAAGACCCAGATTCACTGGTGCGAAAAGTGGGCGTTGAAGGTTTTCAAGCCGAACTAAAAGGCGCCAAAGGGTTAAGCGATACCCTGTTTGAGCAAGTATCAGCCCACCACGACCTGCAAAACATTGAAGGCCGTGCGGCCTTTGCTCAAGCTTTGCTTGGCCACATTCAGCAAGTGAAAGCGCCCTTGGTGAAGTCTTTATTAAAACAAAAGCTAATCAAGATTACCGGCTTAGATGATGAAACCCTAGCCGCCATGCCAGCGCCCGAGCCAGTACCACACGCACCGTCGGAGCCAGAGTATCAGCCCGCACCTCAGTATGCGCCGCGCCCAGAACATAGACCCGAAGCACCAGCTACCTCTGTCCCCTCAGCGATGACTCGACTCATGACTGTGTTGGTACGCTACCCAGTACTAACCAAGAAAAACCTACCCACATGGTTTAGCAACTTTCATGATGAATCAGCAGTAAAAGTGATGAAAGTAAAACAAGCCCTTGAACCTGTGGCAGATCAACCCTATCTATTAGGCATTGACGCACTAAAGCAAGCCGGCCTAGCTGACTTAGTGGCGCAATTACAAATATCCGTCTATTTTGAAATGCTTAATAGCTCAGATAAATCGCCTGAGCTTTGGTACCAAGAAAACTTGGACATGCTGGCAGAGAAACTGCCAGACGAAATTGCCGATGGCTTAAGGCGCAAATTCTTAGCTGGTCAAAAGTTAAACAAAGATGAGCTAGAAATCGTACACAAGCACAGAAAGGCTTTTGCAAAGGCTAAAAATTAACCAATTATGAAGTAAAAAACGAAATATAGGTCACGAAAACGCCGTTAGACTGGATGATTTATACACATTTGCAGTATAATACGCGGCTCGATTTTTAACCCTCACGCTTTTTTCAGGTTGCAACGCTATATGGCTGATACATCAAAGCAGCAACAGTCTCGTTTGAAGGAACTTATCGCTCGAGGTAGGGAACAAGGGTACTTAACCTATGCTGAGGTTAATGACCACCTACCAGAAGATATTTCGAATCCAGACCAGATTGAAGATATCATCGCGATGATTAACGACATTGGCATCACCGTTTATGAAACGGCGCCAGATGCTGACGAGTTAATTATGGCGGAAGAAGGTAGCAGTGCCGATGAAGACGATACCGAAGAGGCTGCGGCCGCACTGGTATCGGTCGAAAATGACACTGGTCGCACTACCGACCCCGTCCGCATGTACATGCGTGAAATGGGTACCGTGGAGCTTCTAACACGCGAAGGCGAAATTGTGATCGCTAAGCGAATCGAAGAAGGTATTCGCGAGGTCACTGCAGCACTATCTTTATTCCCGGGTAATACCGAAAAAGTACTGGCAGCTTACGACCAATCTTTGGAAGAAGAAGGCCGTTTGTCTGATGTATTGGTCACCTTCCTCGACCCAGATGACGATACGCTGCCTGCTGCTGCGCCAGCACCTGTTGTTGAGGAAAGCGATGACTCAGATGACTCAGATATCTCAGACGACGATGATGATGAATCTGAAGACGATGCGCCAGATGGCTCAATTGATCCTGAAGTAGCAGCGGAACGTTTTGAAGCATTACGCAGCGCATATAATGCCGCCCAAGCCGCTATTGAAACCCACGGCCGCAGCAGTGCCCAAGCACAAGCCGCCTTGGAAGAAATGGCTGCTGCCATCGCGCCGCTAAAACTTGCACCAAAACTCAATGATGAAATGCTTGGTGCCATTGAAAATGCAGTGGGTGAAGTTCGTGCACAAGAGCGTGCTATTTTAGATATTTGTACGCGTAAAGCGCGCATGCCTCGTCGTGAGTTCTTAGGTGGCTTCATTGGCAACGAAGACAACGAAGAATGGCTAGATGATGCACTAAACGGCCCATACGGCGAAAAAATGCGCCTGTATGAAGTTGAACTGAAGCGCGCTCAGAAGCGTTTACGTCAACTTAAAGCACGTGTGCAACTAACGTTGCCAGAAATCAAAGAGATTCACCGCAAGATTTCAATCGGCGAAGCTCGGACTCGTCGTGCGAAAAAAGAGATGGTGGAGGCCAACCTACGCCTGGTTATCTCGATTGCGAAAAAGTACACCAACCGTGGTTTGCAATTCCTAGACTTGATTCAGGAAGGCAACATCGGCTTGATGAAAGCAGTAGACAAGTTCGAGTACCGTCGTGGTTATAAATTCTCGACGTATGCAACTTGGTGGATTCGCCAGGCAATTACTCGCTCGATTGCCGACCAAGCACGCACCATTCGTATTCCTGTGCACATGATAGAGACGATTAACAAGTTGAATCGTATCTCGCGTCAAATGCTCCAGGAAATGGGTCGCGAGCCATTGCCAGAAGAGCTGGCTGAGCGTATGGAAATGCCGGAAGATAAAATCCGCAAAGTACTACGTATTGCCAAAGAGCCTATCTCAATGGAAACACCAGTAGGTGATGATGACGATTCAAGCCTAGGTGACTTTATTGAAGACTCCACCATGGACAGCCCAGTAGATGAAGCCACGGTGGAAGGCTTGCGTGAGTCAACACAATCAGTATTAGCTAGCCTAACCGCTCGCGAAGCCAAGGTGCTGCGCATGCGCTTTGGTATCGACATGAATACTGACCATACATTGGAAGAAGTTGGCAAACAGTTCGACGTAACGCGTGAGCGTATCCGTCAGATTGAAGCCAAAGCCCTTCGCAAACTACGTCACCCAACGCGTAGCGAACACTTACGCAGCTTTATTGACGAATAAAGTAAAAAAACTAATAAAAACAGGGCCTTAGGCCCTGTTTTATTTTGTAAAAAAGGCGTTATAATAACGCTTCTTCTGAGGGCCTATAGCTCAGTTGGTTAGAGCGCTCGACTCATAATCGATCGGTCGCAGGTTCAAGTCCTGCTGGGCCCACCACTCCACTTCGCTCCGTGTTGAACCTCATTGGACTAATCCAGCCAAGTCTTGCAGACTTGTCGTTTCAAACCTAAAAATCCACCTTGTGAATTTTTTGCCTTCGGCATCGGTTCTCCACCCTGCTGGGCCCACCACTCCACTTCGTTCCGTGTTGAACCTCATTGGACTAATCCAGCCAAGTCTTTCAGACTTGTCGTTTCAAACCTAAAAATCCACCTTGTGAATTTTTTGCCTTCGGCATCGGTTCTCCACCCTGCTGGGCCCACCACTCCACTTCGTGATGAACCGCTATCCAGTAGGTCTGTAAATAATGGCGAAGCCATTTTTGCAGACAAGTATCGCTTCTTTATCCGCATCACAACCTTGCTACTGCGTGTTGCTCTGTACGGACGTTCATGTCCGCAAACATTTGCTGCGCAAATGATTTACGGACCTACTTCCTATGCTGCTCTGTACGAACGTTCATGTCCGCAAACATTTGCTGCGCAAATGATTTACGGACCTACCTCAAAAACCTCTTTTAACTACCGTTACCGCTTAGGTCCTTCATTAGCTGGTCCAAATGCTGAACTATTGCGCGTGAGCTGTTTTTGATGGATTGCATTAGCTGATCTTGGTCGGCGTCACTCACCGTTTCATTAACCAATTTGGCAATGCTTTGATGTAGCTTTCTATGCGGTTCTTGCATTGCTTTAAAGGCTTCCGATTCGCCGTAAGTAGAGTGTTTGTGACTGTCGTACCACTTACCAAAGCGGCATGTGTGCTCATCAACTAGCTCATTTGGGTCGATCAGTTTCAGACCACTGAGATGACGCTCTGCTTTTTCTAACCAATTTAAATGTGCACTTCTCGCCAGTTGGAGCTCATAAATTGCTTGATCATCATCGTGGAACTGACCTGCAAGCTGAGACAATTCGTCAGATAAGTTAGAAATAACATCGGCCACATCGGAATTATTCTCTGCAGATTGGTAGCTATGTTCAGACAGTGATTGTACTGAGGTAATATTCTCTGTCATTTCATCGGCAACTTGAGCCTGCTCTTCGGCCGCTGTGGCAATTTGCTCGTTCATACTGGTGATTGTTAACACGGATTGGTTAATCGCCGTTAGCGCTTGATTCAGCTCTACAATAAGCTCGCTACTATGCTCCGCTTTTTGCTTACTATCCAGCATTGAACTAACTGTATTGCCCACAGATGACTGCAAACGACTAATGGTTTCTGCAATTTGCTGGGTTGACTCCTGCGTACGACTGGCCAGTGACCGAACCTCATCGGCAACTACCGCAAACCCACGACCACTCTCGCCGGCTCTTGCTGCTTCAATGGCTGCATTAAGCGCTAATAGGTTCGTCTGCTCAGCTATCGATTCAATAATAGAGAGCACATTTCGGATGTCTTCGGTAGAATTTGAAACGCTTTGAACTTGTTCACTTGCATCAAAAACACCTTGCGATAGTTGCTTAATTTCACTCACTGCATTGGCTACTACTGCTTGCCCATGATTGCTTTGGTCGGCTGAATGTTTGGCTGCTTCAGCAGCCCCGACCGTATTACTTGCCACTTCACGCACAGTAGCCGACATTTCAGCCATGGCACTGGCTATTTGATGAATTTGATCCTGTTGGTCACGCATATCCTGTAAGGTCTCAGACGATGACTGGCTCAAGTGAACACTCTTTTCGTCCAGTTCTGCTAAGCGCGCCACCAGCTGGTGAATCACACTGCGCAAGTTATCAACAAAAGCGTTAAACGCTTTTGCCAAGCGCCTCACTTCATCGGCTCCTTGTTCAGGAAGATGCTGATTCAGGTTGCCTTTCCCAGTTGCAAGGAACTCTAGGTTTTCCACTACTTTTTTCAGTGGCTTCAAGACAACTCTCAGCCAGATGGCTACCACAAAAACCAGCCCAGCGACACCGAGCAAACTAAAGCCAGCCATCATCCATAGTTGTGACTGTAACAGAGCATTTATAGCGCTGAGGTCACGCTGAATGACGATCACACCAATGACATCTCCCATGTAGTCACGCAATGGCGCCTGCAACTGAATAAAGCGATCACCCTTACCAAAGTCAATGCGAACATTGCCTTGTTGAACATCTTGGCTAATACCTGGCTGCGCTAGGCCGCCGGAGAAGATTTCTTGCAGTCCGTTTGTTTGGATCTGCCAAATGCCTAGCTGCGTTTTATCTGCTAACAAATCGACAAACAAGCTGGCCTCCAATTGGCGGCCAAACTCAACTGAACCGATATGCTGACCTTCATATTTCACAGGCACAACACCGCGTATGCCAATTCCTGCCACGCCAGCCTCTAACCCAGATACACTGCGCTGCTGCTGATTCGTTTCAACAACGGTACGACGAAACGCCGACAGGTCATCGCCTCTTTTTTCTGGCTTATGAACCCGATAGAGAGAGGTGGCAGGCGGTAAGTGGAACTGAAATTGTGCAATGCCTTTTGCTTTCAAATCAGGCCACAGTGGATCAAACTGGCGGCCCAGCGACTGCCAATCTTGATTGGCCATAGCTTGCTGAACCTGAGAATTCGCGGCGACGATCGATGCAGCAAATAACTCAGCTTCAGCGGAGTTATCAATGGTTGCCTGGATCGCATTAAGCTGGTTAGTTAGGTTGGCCGTCTCCTCTTCTTTGGTCATGTAGCGACTGCCCATAACTGCCATGATTAACATACAAAGCGTTAATAAAAAAACGCCCAAAGCAACTAACAGACCAACCTGTCGTTTAATAGACCAACGAAACATACCATGGCTCCTTACCTGTCATCCCGTCTTCCATAGAGGATAGACAGGGAACTAAATCTCCGCCTGTTCAGGTACTATCAACTTTGACATAGGGCATCGTTCAATAATTCTAATGCCTTGCTAGTTGGCAAGTACTTACGATTTAAACTATGTTTAATAAGCATTTCAGGAGAAAATTGGGCGGGCTGCGGTCCGTCTTTTTTTTGCTCATCTTTTTGCATAAGTGTTGCGCCAGTCATACATTGTGGCATGCTTGCCCCTTCAAAACTGGGAGCACTTTATGAACACCGAACCACTCACGATAGATATATGGGCTGATATCGTTTGTCCGTTTTGTTTTTTGGGATGGCAGTATATTGATGCAGCATTAAAAGAGCTGCCAGACGTGTCGCAAGTGAGTATTAACTGGCACAGCTTTCAGCTAAACCCAGAGCTTAAACCCGATCCTGCGGTTGATTTGTATGATTATCTTGCCAAGCACAAAAATGAAACTCGCCAATGGGCAATCGATGCACACAACACATTGAAAGACCAAGGCAAGGCGGTTGGCATCGAGTTCAATTTCGAGCACGCTGTGGTAGCCAATACAGCAAAAGCACATGAGCTATTAAAATTTGCCGAAACACAGAACTTAGGCCACCAAATGATGCTGGCGCTGTTTAGAGCTTATTTTATTGATGGCCAAGACTTGAACGATACCACGACACTTATTGATATTGCACAGGCGCAAGGCCTGCTGCCCGAAGCTACCAAACAGGCGCTCACCGAGCGACAGTTTTTGCCACACGTAAAACAAGATATTGATCTCGCTTATCAAATGCAGGTCACTGGCGTGCCTTTTGTGGTAATCAACCGCAAACTTGCCGTGGCAGGTGCGCAGCCAAAAGACGTGTTTAAGCAAGCAATTCAAAAAGCGCTAAGCTAAGCGTGACAATTGTTCTAGGGTGCCTCTAGCCACACAACAAATAGGGGTAGGCAATACCACTTAAGGCGCCTACCCGTCCCTGTAATAAAATCTATACGCCTATAACTTGTGCATTCAAGTATGTCTCCTATTAGTGCCTAGCTCTTCGCATTAATCCTAAACCGTTGCTCTATCCTCGCATTCATAACAAAAACAATAATTATCAATTAACGGAAAGGAACAACTTTAATGAATAAGCACTACACACCGATTCTGCTATCGGTAGGCATCGCTTTGACAGGCTGCCAAGTTAGTGATGATGGCACCATCATCATTCAGCCAACCGGCCAACCAGATCAAGTTGCCTCGCCAACTCCCTCAGTGATTGCTACGGTAACGCCAACTGCTACAGCAACGCCTACTGCTACAGCAACACCAACGGCTACAGCAACACCTACTGCTACGGCAACGCCGACTGCTACGGCAACACCGACTGCTACGGCAACGCCGACTGCTACAGCAACACCAACGGCTACGGCAACGCCTACTGCTACGGCAACACCGACTGCTACGGCAACACCGACTGCTACAGCAACACCTACTGCTACAGCAACGCCTACTGCTACGGCAACACCGACTGCGGCACCAGGCACAACGCTAGTACCTTCTAGCGTTCCGGTAGTCACGCAAGTGCCTGTTGAGCAATGCAGTGGCAATACTTACACGCCAGGGGCAACTTACAAAACTGGTGATGTGGTTGACCTAAATGGCAACCGTTATCAATGCACAGTTGGCACCTGGTGCACACAAGGCGGTGCCTATGCGCCGATTGGCTGGGCAGGTGATCATGCTTGGCGCGATCTTGGTCAGTGTGGCGACGATGGCGTGGTGACCACAACCGTACCGAGTATCACACTCGTGCCGTCACTATTGCCAATACCAACGACAGTAATCAGTATTACGCCGATTCCAACTGGCGTCGACAATGGCCTTGCGCCAGAAATCACACGCGATCCAAACACTCGCTTGCAAGCAGCCGAGCTGCCAGCGCAAGGTAATGCAAGCCGAGTATTATTGGATGCCAGCACGTTACCGGGCGTGGCCGATGAGTGCTTCCGTCAAGATATCAGTTTAGCTGGGGTACAGACTTGGCAACAATATAACCAAGATCATAAAGCGGCTTATAAGGGCCTCCAGGTCATTCACCAAAACCAGCTATGGCAGTCAAAAGGCAAACCGCAGTTTGCCCCAGGCCGCTCACTAGGCTACTGGGAAGCCCTTTGTCGAGTGACAAATACAACCAATTTCACTGCTCGCTTAGAGTTGCCATTTGGCCTACAGCAGGATAGCAGCAGTAAAAACCCAGGTGACCTAAGCAAGCCTAACCACGATTTTGAGCAGGCACAATATATTGAACCAATCGGTGAGCTGTTGGGGTATATCGACAGCACCCAGGGTACAGATGTCTTCACCGCTGACTTCTTTGCTGGCCAGCACATTGCACTGCAAACCCAATCAGAGCTTGCGCTTCGATTATTTGACAGCGAATTGAACCTAGTCGACTTTGATGAAAATTCGACAGAGCTTGCCGTGACCACAACAAACCTAGGCAAACACTATGTTGTTGTACAGGCAGCGGATTCGCCAAGCACCTATTCGATGAACATTTTGCCCGCCAACCCAAATCTGGTGACACCGCAAGCAGACTTTATTGCTAACGAGGCCATCGTGCAATTGCAGCGAGAATCAGGTCAGTTTGTTCCTGCCGACCTCATCAGTTTTGAGCCGACACAGGCAGAAAACAGTTCGGTATTTTTAGACCAGCTTGCTAGCCGTAACCCTGCTGCGTTTGAAAAATGGCAAACGCTAGAGTTTATTGCCAAGCAAGCACAGCGTGATGATGTGGCATACGCTCATCCAAACTACTTGCTTACTCGCCAAGACCAGGTCAAGGCTGAGTCGGTACCAGCCGATGTGCCATCACCTTGGGCTAACGATGAGTTTGCAAGCAAGCTTTGGGGCTTACCGTATATCAAGGTACCGCAAGCATGGCAGTACACACGCGGCGACGGTGTGGTGGTAGCCGTACTCGACTCCGCATTCTCACCAAATAGTGACATCCTTGATAGTTTTGTTGATGGCTACAGCACCAACCGCAAAAAAGGCTGGGGACCAAACTATTTATACGACAAAGACCTGGATGGCCTTCTCAATGCTCATGGCACTCACATTGCCGGAACCATTGCAGCCGCCGCGAACCAAACCGGCATTGTTGGTATTGCTCCAAACGCTAAGATCATGCCAGTACAGGTCGCACGCTCTGGCTCAGCATCAGCCTGGGATATGGGTACAGGTGTACTTTATGCTGCTGGTATTAAAAACGATACCGGCGTACTACCAAGCCGACCAGCCGATGTGATTAACGTAAGCTTTGGCGTTGTTGGGATTGAACTGCCATATGTTGGTGAAGCCATGCAAGCCGCGGCAGACAAAGGCATTCTTATTGCAACCTCAGCCGGTAACGACAACAACGACAATGGTGTAGAAAAACACTACCCAAGCTCGTATAGCGCCAATATTGGCGTGGCAAACCAAACCATTGAGGGTGTAAAAGCTCAATCATCCAACTATGGTGACAACGTTGATGTAGCCGCTCCAGGCACAGATATCTACAGCACGGTATATACCTCATTTAAGGTGGCACCTGGCTATGATAAATGGTCTTACATGAGCGGTACCTCGATGGCTGCACCACACGTTGCAGGAGTAATGGCAATGATGAAGGCAATCGACCCGAGCATTGACCTTGCTACGTTTAAGGCGTTGCTGCAAAACGGCGAGCTCACCGCTAGCAACCTTTGGACGCCGGAACTTGGCTACGGCACCATCAATGCCGAAAAAGCAGTTTCAGCAGCGTTGAACCGAGTTGGCGGTGCGCTTACCTACACAGTGCCTAACCGCTTGTATTTTGGCCTAGATAAGGACCAGCTAACGTTAGAGGTTAAGCGCATCAACGCGACTAGCCAAGTAAGCAGCGTCACAACAGAAGACGCCCGCTTGCAAATAAGCAAACTTAGCAACGACAAATTCCAGGTCAGTGTCGATCGCAGCGCGATCCTTGAGGGAGTATGGCAGTCGGAGTTAGTTGTTCACTTGCAAAATGGCCAACAAATTGTGGTGCCAGTTCAGCTGCGTCAAGTTGAGCTAAGCAACCAAGCTAGCCAACACGGCCAGTTATGGCTGGTAGTCCACGACCACAACGGCAAGTTTGCTGGTTATGCTGGTGCCCAATACGACGGCGACGGAGCTTTAGTTGCCCAGCTAGATGGCTTACCAGTTGGTCACTACTATATCGCGGCTAGCACTGACTTAAATGGCAATGGTGTGTTGTGTGAGTTTGCCGAACTCTGTGCGCAACCAAGCAATGATGGCTTACCTAAGCTGTTTGACTTGCGGGAACGTGCAACCTATGACATGTCGCTATATCTTGAGTCGCCTACACAACGTAGTTGGCGATAACTAAAAGCGCCGGCCAAGCGCCGGCGCTTTTATGCCCTCTGTTGCCAGTAGCCTTGCAGATACCGGGCAACCCCTTGGGCAAATACTTCATGATCATCGGGTAACCAATGCACCCCATCGATGCCATTGCTTGCTACGAAAGCATTGGCATCAATAAAACCGCAACCCAGTTGCTGGGCCAATGACTCTATCGCGCCAGCAAGTTGCAAGCTTTTACTGGTAGCGCCGTGGAACATCTGGCCGAACATTCCAACTTCTTGAATCGCCACTGGTGCAACAAGCACGGTGCGCTCGCGACCTATCCATTGCACATAGCGCTGTAGCCGCTCGACTACTTCAAGAACAGAGCTTTTGAACCGTGCTTGCAAATCATTGGTGCCCAGCATTACCAAAACACGATCGAATTGTTGGCGTTGCCAGCGACTTTGCAGGTCTTGCAAACCGTTTATTTGTTCTTGATGTGCCCCATCCAAACAGGTAGTCCTACCAGGTGATGCATCAATGTAAATATCTAGTTCTGGTGCCAAATTTTGCAAAATTCGGGGCCAAGGGCTTTCATAACGTTTTCCCGTTTTTGGGCAGTAGCCCCAAGTATTTGAATCGCCGAAACACAACACTCTCACGACTTCCCTCCTGCTTCTGTGCGTTTGGCATTATTCTATACAATGTTGTGTTTACGTTTCGCTACTGTTTTCATACTTTAATGAATATTTTTTTTGTCGATTGAACACTGGTTATTACATATTTTCTAACACCATACCAATTGGTAAGCTGTTATAAACCACTGCTACCTTGAGACGGCTAACTCAAGGAGCATAAAAATGAAAACATCTAACAAAGCCCTTGCCCTATCCACTGCTATCATTGCCGCCGCGAATGCGCAGGCACTCGATACAGATTTACCTAGGGTAATTTGGGACCAAAACCCAAGTTCACATGCAGTCATCGGCTACTCATCGAGCACAACTGGCAATGTGCGCTACAAGGTAGCGGGTGGCAACTGGCAAACTGCCGCGGTTGACCGCAGTTTTACTTTTGATGGTAGCTTGCGCAGCCACTTCGTTGATCTTGATAACTTGCCTGCTAACAGCGAAGTTCAGTTCCAAATCTGTAATAGCACCTGTGGCGACACCTACTGGTTTAAAACCGCGCCGACCAGTTCAGCAGATATGACTTTTATTGCCGGTGGCGACTCACGCACCTATCGTAATGCCCGTCAAGAAGGCAATCGAGTGGTATCGCGCGTTCGACCTGAGTTTGTTATGTTCGGTGGTGACTTTACCGATCGCAACCGCTACTACGAACTAGAAGAGTGGTTAGAAGACTGGCAGTTAACGTTCTCGAACGACACCATTGATGGGCAACCAGCCAAACGTGTTTACCCACTTATTCCAACTGTAGGCAACCATGAAAACGACGACCAACGCTTTATCTGTGAAGTATTTGGTGTAGACCGAGACAACGATAACCGCTGTACGCTAGATGACACCTACTTTGCTATGAACATTGGTCAGGTGCGGGCTTACACACTGAATACCGAGTTTCGTTTATCCGGTTACAGCAGCTATTGGAATCAGCAAAAATCATGGCTGCAAAGTGATCTAGCTGGCAATTCTGCCACATGGAAGGTCGCGCAATACCACAAGCCAATGTATCCACGAACCACGTCTAAGCCATCAAGCAACAGCTACATGGTGCAATGGGCAGCTGACTTTACCAACTACGATATGAACTTGGTCGTGGAGTCTGATTCACACCTAGTGAAGTACACCTACCCAGTTGTGGCGTCGAACTACGGTTACCAGCGCAACGATAATGCCGGCACCGTTTACATTGGTGAAGGTAGCTGGGGTGCACCTACTCGCCCAGCCGACCGCAACAGCAGCTGGATTGCAGATCAAGATAGCTTCGGCCAATTGAAAGTCATTCAAACGGTTGGTAGCGAGTTACACATTCGCACCGTGCCGTTTTCTGGCAACAGTTTTGGCACCGGTGTCAGCAAGGCTCAGCGCGATGCAAATCCACTAGCACTGCCAGCGCTATCGCTTTGGCAAGCTGCTAACGTTGGTGATGTCTATGTGCTAGAAAAAGCCAGTAACGGCCTAAGCCGCTGGGCACAGGCTAGCACACCAACGCCAACACCTATCGTTACCCCAGCACCGGACCTAAGGCTACAAAATGGCAAACCAGCCAGTGGCCAGGTTGCACGCAACGAGTTCGATATCTACACCATTGATGTGCCAGCCAGCGCAGCGTCACTGAAGGTCACACTGTCGGGTAACAATGATGCGGACTTGTATGTGCGCCGAGGCAGTGCGCCAACCACTTCAAGCTACGATTGTCGACCGTACATAGATGGCTCGGCTGAGTCGTGTACCGAAGCAAACAACGGCAACAACACTTGGTACATCGGCGTGCGCGGATATTCAGCGAATACCTCGAGCTATCAAGTGGTAGCTGAGTGGGCCGATGCGACACCAACACCTGTCGTTACCCCTATTGTTACGCCAATTGTGACGCCTGTCGTTTCACCAACTGTAACGCCAACGCCTATTGGTAGCTGCACAGGCACGGCTTGGAATAGCGATGCCATTTACACCCAAGGCGATAAGGTGCTCTACAACGGTAACTTGTATGAAGCACAATGGTGGAACCGAGGTGCTAACCCAGCACAAAACTCGGGCTCTTGGTCAGTTTGGCAGTTACTAAGTTGCTAAGCCATTCAGTATTCCTACCTTAGCAATAAACGGCGGCCACTTGGCCGCCTATATTTGTTGTATCGAGAAAGCCCATGAGTATTCACACAGCAAAAGCTAGCCAAGCCTGGTTGCATTGGCTGAGCTTAGTGTTATTGATCATCAGCTTCGCCAGTGGCATCAGCATTGCCCAAGATGACTTAACGCCGCTTTTGCCAATTCCAGATTGGCTACGTTGGCAAGGTAATGTGGTGCTGTATCACAGCCTTGCCGCCATTGGTTGGTTTGCACTGGTGCCTGCTTATTTAGTACTGCGCAACAAGTTACCCAGCACTAAAAAACGGCGAATTGATCGCAGCCACCAACAACTATTGTGGGCGATCTATGGCCTAACCTTATTGCTTGCTTTCACCGGCTTAATGCTTTGGTGGTGGCTACCCGCCCGCTGGATTGACTGGCTGCACGAACTGGCTGCATGGGCATTTGTTTTAATCATTGTTGCCCACAGCCTAATACAGTTTTGGCGTGGCAAGTTAGCTTGGATTTGGCGCAGCTTTGCCTTGGGAAAACCGCTCGTTGCCGTAGCACTCACGGCTGTGATCGCTGCCATTCTCGCTTGGCAACTCGACCGCCAACTGCTGCCGTTTTTAACCGTGCCCAAGCATAGCGCCGCCATTAGCATTGATGGCTCTCCCGATGAACCAGTTTGGCAACAACTGCCAACAAAAACCCTGTCGCTTGGCCAGGGTGCCAGCGATCAGCAAACTACCACATTGACCGTGCGCGCCTTTCATGATGGCAACACCTTTTATGCCAATGTACGCTGGCAAGACCTCGAACAAAGCCTTGAGCATCTTCCTTTGGTAAAAACCGAGGAGGGCTGGCAGGCACTTTCTAATGGCTTCGAGCGCGATGATGAGCTGAATTATTACGAGGATAAAATGGCGGTTATGCTAGCCAATAGCCGTGCCAGTGGTGGTAACTCAGTACACTTGGGGCGTAAGCCACTAGCCAATCACCCCGAGTCTCGCTCGCAGCGCGGATTTCATTACACCACCGACGGCAGCATTCTTGATGTTTGGCATTGGAAAGCCGTACGCGGAACTGGCTTGGGCGGGCCAGATGACATGCACTTTGGTAGCCCAGCCAAAGCTTGTGAATTTTGCCCGCGCTATAAAGCTGGCTATCAACCAGACCCAAAAATCCAAGGTGGCATTCGCTATAACTGGACATTTTTTAAGCCCGAAGGCGTTGTGCCTAGGCGCCTGCCTGATAACGATGTACCGCCAGACCAACTTATTGATGCTAGCTTACCGCCAACGCTAAACAACGCCGCAGCCTGGAACTGGTATCGCAGTCATGACTATCAGCCGAACATTGATGAACTTCCGGTTGGTAGCCAAATGCCGTCAGTAATGCTGGTCACCAAATATGATGGGGACCGCGGAGATGTGCGTGGCGTTGCGACCTGGCAAGACGGCTGGTGGAACATAGAACTGGCTCGCCAACTGGATACGGGTTCAGACTACGATGTGCCAATTGCTAGTGGCACAGCCATGTTTTTTGCCGTATTTGACCATGCTCAAACACGGCACCGTTATCACCACCGACCAGTGATTCTGGAGCTAAGTCAATGAAGCTGATCGTATTACTTTCGCTTATTTTATTCATCAACTCGGCGCAAGCTTGGCAAAAAATAGACGGCTCTGGGCAGGCAGTTCCAGCCCGCAGTGGCCCATGGAGCTGCGTGGCACAAGGTGACTTATTGTGGGAGGTAAAAGGCTTAACCGATGATTACCTACACTACAAAAATACCTATAGCTGGTATCAACAAGAGCGTGGCACAGCCAACCGCGGCAGCTGCCAGAATGTAAACCAGTTTATTGGCTGTGATACGCAGGATTTAATCGACCACCTAAACACCACTAATCGCTGTGGGCGCAGTAACTGGCGCTTGCCAACGGTTGCTGAGTTAACAGGGCTATTAGATGATGCCACCACGCCTGGGGGCCCGCTAATCAACAGTTACCTGTTTCCGCGCACCGTGCAAGGCCCGTACTGGACCCAAACCATGGCACAGAGGGAGCCACTGGTGGTGAACTTTAAAGATGGACAAGTGTATCCACTTGGCAGTAATCGCCCAGCTTGGTTGCGATTAGTCAGCAGCGCCCAGGAGTGACGTGTGTCAGCGAGGGTAAAGCCTACACTCGCTAGACTAGCGCTATGAAATGGCTAATTTTGTTTACCTTGCTGTTCGCATGGCTAACGCCACCAAGCTGTAGCGACCATCATTGTGATGTACCCCAGGTACAATTGCATGAGCCTTGCTGTGCCATGCTCACGGCGGTAGCACCAGTTATTAGCCAACGCCCACTTGTCGCAACGGTCGTTGCAACCAGTGCGCCCTCGCCTATCCGCCTTGATGCCAAGCCACCACAACGGCCTCCAAAACCACAAGTTTAAGCAACCTAAACTTGTCTATTTTTTTGGAGAATCATTATGAGAGCAATTATTTGTGCCGGCTTATTGGTTGGTGCCTTGGCAGTGTTGGCCCACGAACCACTGCAACCTAATTATTCAACCACACCTCCCACACCCATTAACCAAGCGGATAAAGCGGTTTATCAAATGGTTGGTGGCATGGGCTGTGCTGTTTGCCATGGCGAGTACGGTGATGGCGGCGAAAGTGTCGGCAATAATATTCGCCATTCAAGCCTTGAGCGCTTACAACACGCTTTTGAAAGTATTCCAGTGATGCAAGGGTTGGCGCGTGCGATGGATGACGACAAGTATGACGCCATTGATCGCTACCTTAGCCAACTTGCTGAGCGCCAGCTAATTAAGGTAACACTAGATCGCAACGGCATCAGCCATGAGACAGACGAGACACTACTGCTAAATGTTTATGGCCAGCTCGTTGTACACAATGGTGGCAGCGACAGCGCCCATATCACCATTAACGATGAGCCATACACGGTTGCCCCGCGAGCAAACGTTGCCATGGACATCGCCCCTGGTATCGCTGAACTGACGATCACCCATGGTGAGGAAGTATTGGCGATTACTCGCCAGTGAGCTGCTCGACAATGGTGTCGAACACTAGCCGCATACGTCGGCTAGTGTGCAGTTCCCGCTGGCAAACCAACCAAGCAGTCAGATCAATGGGCTGCTGGTTTGCCACTGGCGTAAGCTCTGGGAACCTGCCAGCGATAGGCTCTGGTAAAAAGGCAAAGCCAATACCTTGGCGCAACATTTCAATCTGACTGGTTTGGCTGTCACAGGTCACCACTACATCCGATTCACTAAGCTGCCAACCAATCTGGTTTAAAAAAGCGATTTGGCGACGATAGTCTTCAAACCCAATAATGGGCACCTGACTGAGACTGTTTGCATGCTTGGCGCACAACTCATGCGTGCCATACAGCCACACACGCTCTTGATGCAATTGACGGATAATTAAATCTGGTTGCGAGGGGCGCTGATAGCGGATGGCCATATCGGCATCGCGCTGTTTTAAATCACTCACCTCGTTAGACACTCGCACACAAAGGCGAATGCCCGGCGCTTTGGCTCGCACCGCCTGCACGATCTTGGGCAATAGAAACCGGCCATCTAACTCAGTGACCGCAATGGTGACTTCGCCTTCAATGGCTTGCTCTTGACCATGTGCCACCAAGGAAAACTGTGTGGCAGCCTGCCCCATTTGCTCTACTTGCTCTAACAATGCCGCACCACTGTCCGTCAGCCTTAGCTGATTGCCAACTCGGTCGAACAAGGTAACTTTCAACTGCTGCTCTAGGGCACTAATTTGGCGACCAATGGTTGGCTGTGTTGTGGCAATCGCCCGGGCAGCACCCGACAATGACCCTTCTTTGGCCACAACCCAGAATGCCCGTGCCCTATTCCAGTCAAAATTGATTGTTTGCCAATCCATAAAGCCACCAATTTTTATTCTTATTTATAGCAAAAAACCGGATTTTTATTCATAAAAACCCGGTTTTTACTAATTATTACAAAGCACTCTAAAGTGCCTTAATAGCGCTTACGAAGTCGCCATGCCTTGAGCGCCTAAATTAAGCCTTAAGCAATCGTGTTGGCTCAGCTTTAATTTTACCGGCCTTAAGCAAATGGCCAACGGCACTTTTGAACGCTTTTTTGCTACAGCCAAACTCAGCTTTAATGTCTTCGGGGTCGCTTTTATCGCCCAACTCAACCACGCCCTCAATCTCAATTAGGTCCATGATCATTTCACTGATGTCTTTGCTGCGGGCAAAACCAAGCTTGGTTAGGCTTAAATCTACTTTGCCACTGTCGCGCACCCGTTTTACCCAACCATCCAGCTTTTTACCAATATGCAGCTGGTGACCTTCAGCCTCGTCAAACAACACCATGCCAAAGCTTTGATCGTTAATGATGGCTTTGTAACCAATATCGGTACGCGCTTCGATCAGCAGCTTCACTTTCTGGTGCGGGCGCAAGCCTTCCGGCTCAATGAGGAACTTATTTAACCGAGTCGAGGCAACCAAACGGCCTTTTTGTTGCTCGATGGTGACAAACACCACAACGTTTTGCCCTGGTTCCACTGGTCGCTTCTGCTCGGCAAAGGGTAACAGTAACTCTTTCGCCATGCCGTTATCCAAAAACGCACCGATGTTATTAACCGTTTTCACCGTTAAACAAGCAAACTCTCCTGCTTGCGCATAAGGAATTTGCCCCGAGGCCACGACGTCTCCGCGTTGATCGCGAAAGAGAAATACTTCGATCCAATCACCCGCTTGTGTACCCTTCGGGCACTCTTTGGCTGGAACAAATAACTCACCAAACTTACCGGCTGCCACCATGGCACCGTGATCGTTAAAACTGGCGACCTGTAACTGGGCCACTTTGCCAACTTCAATCATGCATCTTACTCAATTTTAGCTTTGCCATAGTTTAACAGATACTCGGCTAAATAGCTGTGTCTGGGGGACCATCTGTTGCAGCCAACCGTGCGTATTGTTTGCCAGCTATAAAGCGCGTTTAAACTAAGCAACAAGCTTGGTGTTCACGGTGCTTGATATGAGACCGTCACCCGCAGGGAGCGCCTTTTTGTTTAGAGAGTGAGCCTACATGGATGTACTTGCGGCGTGTCGAATAGCGAGTACCGTGTTCGCCAAAGCTCTTTAGTTAATCGCGCAGCCCAACAATGGAGTTTTGATATGGCAAACAAGTTACCTAATTTTTCGACGGCGGATGTGTCGCGCATTATAGAAATGGCCTGGGAAGATAGAACACCCTTTGATGCCATTTATGATTTATATGGTTTAACCGAAGATCAAACCATCAAGTTGATGCGGCAAGAAATGAAAGCAAGTAGTTTTAAAATGTGGCGCAAGCGCATGACAGGGCGAACAACCAAGCACAAAGCCCTGCGCTCACCTGACATCTCGCGGGCATATTGCCCTACCCAGTATAAACGTGGATAAGTAATTTTCTTACATAGTTCAAGTTAGTGACCCTGATCAATACTTAACCATTACGCCAAATTTAGAGTAATTACTCTAAAACATAAAACTGCAGTGGGCAGTTGAGGAGTTGGCGTATGAACGATATCCCTATCTGGCAATATGTTCTAAGCATGGGTGGCTACATTGTGCTGCTTCTGGCTTTGGTTGAAGTGATGCGCAAAAAGCCATGGTTCGCTTTGGTGTTTTGGCTGCTCTCGCTGCTTAGCTTCCCGTTTTGGTTTGAGTATTTAGATGGTTGGTTCCGCTGGGCAAAAACGTTAAGTGTGCTGCTGCCTACCGCGCTCGTTGTGGGGTTTGCCCGCATTGCTTGGTTGTATAAAGACAATCCCCACAAGTTTTTGGCGTTCTTTCGTGGTGACTGGGTATTGATGTTCCTCTACGGCATTTTGTTCTTAAATATTGCCGAGGCGACCCTGAAAGACTTCGCCACTGCCAATTACTTTAATGCCATTTGTGGTGTAATCCTTTGCATTACCATTCCATTCCCACGCTACAAAAATGGCGAACGGGTTTATTGGGTGATTGGCAAAGAAGCCCCTAACGACCTGCTGTTCTACTCCACCGCGGCATGGAACTTCCTGTATACCACGTGGAATATGGCGTTTGTTTATGGCGAAGCCGGCCCATACTTTGCTGCTTCGATGTGCATTCTGATTGCCGCTGAGCTCTACCCAATTCTTAAGCGCCGCCCAGAGTTATACATTATCGCCCGGGTATACACGCTGGCCTTCCATATTTTGGTTCGCTCGGTTAGTGAAGTCTTTGTGCCATTAATGGATTCAAGCAGCTGGATGAACGCCCAAGTGCTGTGGGTATGGGGCTTAATTAACCTAGTGCTACACGTACCTTTCTTAGTCTGGTACTTCTGGCGCAAACGTAATAGCCCAACTCAGGAGCCACCTTTTGGTGAAACCCCACCACCAAGTGTGCGAGACTATCCACCACAGACCATTCGCAGCACAGCATAAACCGTGGCCAAAGATACCAAAGCTCGCATTATTACATCAGCCTTAGCGCTGTTTAACGAACAAGGTGACAGGGATGTCACCACCAACCATATCGCCAAATCACTAGGCATTAGCACGGGTGTGCTGTACTACCACTTTCGCAACAAAGAAGAAATTATCCGGGCAATCTTTCAGCGCTATATCGACCACATTGAAAGCACCATACGCCAGCCAGATTCTGAGCAAAGCAACAGCGACTTTTTAGCCCAGTATTGCGAAGAAATCTTCGACAGTATTTGGCGCTATCGATTTTTACACGCCAACATGCCGGCGTTATTAGCACGAGACAGTGAACTGCAGGCGCAATATTTGGCGGCACATCAATTTCTTCAGGCGCGCGCCGAAGCCGCAGTGCGCTGGCTTAGCGATCACAACATTATCTGCATTCAAGCCCAACAGATCCCAATACTTGTTGATTTAATGCGCCTAGTAACCGGCTTTTGGGTAGGGTTTAGCCAAATCAACAGCCAGCAAGCGCTCAATAAACAGCAAGTTTGTGCCGGTATTGTGCATCTAATAGCCTTGTTACAACCGTATTGCACAGCGTCAGGTCAACCGATATTCGACCAGTTAATTGAGCACTATCAACAATGAGATGTCTGTTTACTATATTAGCCACGCTAACCCTAGCGGGTTGTGCCACACCTATGCCTTGGCCTCAATCTCCCCTGTACGCTGCAAGTACAGCAGAAGACTTTAGCCAATTGAGCAAAAGTGAAGCCAAAGCAGCTGCGGTTGGCCACTATGGGCATTACGATGTAGTGGCTTATGAAGACGACAGCATGCGCACTTTTGTCATTTCATATGGCTTTACTACTATCTACTTAGACGGCGACACGCTCATGCAGCGCGACCGCTTTTGCAGTGCCTCACACAAAATCAACTATAACTCGGTTGAGTCTTACTTCAGCGATGCAGCCACACGCGCTATTGTGCCGCCCGATCATGAGTTAACCGTCAGCAAACGCGACAATACTTGGTGGCTAAGCCGGGCTGAGACGCCAACCTTGCTTGGTGTGGCAGCTGATCCAAATAAACCCTTAGTGCAAGACCCTAGTCAGTATCAATTTATTGATGCCGACAATGATGGCAACCCTGGTGTGACCGTTGAGCTATTGGTCGGTGGGTTTTATAAGGGTGAGCTATACATTGCCCGCCGTGAGCGCTTTGCCAATGAAATTGCCTTAACCAATCGATATCGGCTAGAGGGCTATGTGCGTGATCAGTCTGAGCAGTTAGTGATTGGTGCGAGTAGCCGATTGTTCGATCGCCCAGCGAACCCCGCACAAGTATTAGACTGGGGCTTAAATCCGTTATTGTTGGTGCGCATACCACCTAACCTCACCGACTGTGACGCGCTGATGGCTCAGCGTGATTTATTATTCCCACCCGAGCCCGAGTTTGATTGATAAACGGCAAGCACAGCTAGTTAGCAGTCGCCATAAACTTGCTATTTGCCATAACACTCACGCGCCCGGCAACGTGTAAGTTAGCTTGCAGGCAGTGCAACCGCCGCTTTTGCTCAGTGATCTGTACCACCACTTCCATTGGCTGAGTAACGGGAACTGGGTGTAGGTATCTTAGCGTTAAGCTTGCCGTCATTGCCTGGATCCGGTGCGCCAGCAAACAGTTGACCATGGCGTCATCGATCAACGTAGCAGCAATGCCACCATGCAGTAGGCCCTGATACCCCTGCCAGTTGGCGTTTAACTGGCATCGACCAATTATGCCTTGTTCAGTCACTCGGTATTTGACAGGTAGTTGCGCCAGACCAACAAACTCAGTTGTCATGTGGACATTGCCCAGCACAAGATTTTTGGCATCTGTGCTTTGATTGATGCCCTTTATTCATAACGAGTCACCTTAGTTAACCAGGCACCTTGCGTGCCGAAAGTTTCATTTTTGGGTGACCATTTATAGCATATGCCATATTAAAGTTACTGATATGACTCACTTCATCTTAAGTGCCTTGCCGTTGAGCAGAGCATCGGTCACTTTTTTGCGGCCCGATTTAAGTAAGTTGGCAAGCGTTTGCCGAGACACGCCCATGGCATCGGCAGCTTGAATTTGTTGTAACCCTTGATTATCTACTAGACACATGGCTTCGCGTTCATCATCAGCCAACGCTATAACCTCAAGCTCTGGCATTGGAATACCGTTCGGTTTGAAATACGAGCATTTTGGGATTGAGCAGATACGGCGAGGAATTTTTTGGCGTGGCATCACTTGCTCTCAATTATAATTAGTGGCGGGGCTTTGCAGCCCCACCGCAGTTAGTGAACTGAAACTTTTGTTGAAAACTGTACCTTGCCATTTTCAACATCGGCGTAGATTTCTTGCCCTGGAGCAAATTTACCAGCCAATAGCTCGTTTGCCAGCTCGTTTTCCACATAGGTTTGGATGGCGCGTTTTAATGGGCGCGCACCATACACTGGGTCGAAGCCCGTTTCGCTAATAAACTGAATCAACCCATCATCTACGTTGAGTGTCAGGTTCTGCTCAGCTAAGCGCTTATTCAAGCGTGCCAGCTGAATCTGCGCGATGCTACCAACTTGTGCTTTAGTAAGTGGGTGGAATACCACCACATCGTCGATTCGGTTAACAAACTCTGGTCTAAAGTGCTGACCCACCACTTCCATAACGCTGTTTTTCATCGCCTCGTAGTTCGCTTCCCCTGCCAGCGTTTGAATCACATCGCTGCCAAGGTTGGAGGTCATAATGATCACAGTATTGCGAAAATCGACAGTGCGCCCTTGGCCATCGGTTAAGCGGCCATCTTCGAGCACTTGCAGCAAGATGTTAAATACATCTGGGTGCGCTTTTTCAACTTCATCTAGTAGCAGCACACTATATGGGCGGCGACGCACGGCCTCGGTTAAATAGCCACCTTCGTCATAACCCACATACCCTGGCGGGGCACCAATTAAGCGCGCTACTGAGTGCTTCTCCATAAATTCAGACATATCAACGCGTACCATGGCGTCTTCTGAATCAAACAAGAAAGTTGCCAAGGCTTTGCATAGCTCTGTTTTCCCCACGCCGGTTGGGCCTAAAAATAAAAACGAACCATTTGGCCGATTCGGGTCGGCTAAGCCAGCGCGCGAGCGGCGCACGGCATTGGCAACGGCCGACACGGCTTCTTCTTGGCCAATAACTTTCTCGTGCAAATTGCCTTCAAGTTTCAGCAATTTTTCCCGCTCACCTTGCAGCATTTTTTCAATAGGAATGCCTGTCCAGCGACTAATGACCTTGGCAATCGACTCTTCGGTGACCTTGTTGTGCAACAGCTTGCGATCCATCATTTCTGCTTGGCTGGCCATATCAAGCTGACGCTCAAGCTCTGGAATCAAACCATACTGCAGCTCCGAAAGTTTGGTTAAATCACCAGCTCGCTTGGCCGCATCCATATCTTTACGCGCTTGTTCTAACTGTTCTTTAATGCGATTGCCACCTTGCAGCGAAGCTTTTTCTGACTGCCACACTTCTTCCAAATCGGCAAACTCACGCTCAGCCAAGGCAATCTGTTTTTTCAACTCTTCTAAGCGCAGCTTGGTGGCCTGGTCGGTTTCTTTTTTCAGTGCTTCAGCTTCAATTTTTAGCTGAATTAAGCGCCGCTCTAGGCGGTCCATTTCTTCTGGTTTGGAGTCAATTTCCATACGAATGCGACTGGCGGCTTCGTCAATTAGGTCAATCGCCTTATCCGGTAGTTGGCGGTCACTGATATAGCGCTGACTCAACCGAACCGAGGCAATAATGGCCTCATCGGCAATATCGACCCCGTGGTGCACTTCATAGGTTTCTTTTAAACCACGCAAGATGGCAATAGTGTCTTCATCACTTGGTTCTTGCACCAATACTTTTTGGAAGCGACGCTCTAGGGCGCCATCCTTTTCGATGTACTGGCGATACTCATCTAGCGTAGTCGCCCCCACACAGTGCAACTCGCCACGCGCTAGCGCGGGCTTTAGCATGTTGCCAGCATCCATCGCCCCTTCGCCTTTACCAGCGCCGACCATGGTGTGTAGCTCGTCAATAAACAGAATGATTTGCCCTTCTTGTTTAGCCAAATCATTGAGCACGGCTTTTAGCCGTTCTTCAAACTCACCCCTAAACTTAGCGCCAGCGATTAAGGCCCCCATATCCAACGACAACACCCGTTTATTCTTCAGCCCTTCAGGCACCTCACCATTGATAATGCGCTGCGCTAGGCCTTCAACAATAGCAGTTTTACCTACCCCAGGCTCACCAATGAGTACCGGGTTATTTTTGCGCCGACGTTGCAATACCTGAATGGTGCGACGGATTTCATCATCACGGCCAATCACTGGGTCGAGCGAGCCCGCTGCTGCCCGGGCGGTTAAGTCTTGGCAGTATTTTTCCAATGCTTGGCGGTTTTGCTCGGCATCTGGGTCTTCAACTTTTTCGCCACCACGAATGTTATCTATGGTATCGCTGATGGCTTTTTCGCTACCGCCAGCATCGCGCAGTAGTTTGCCTACTTTGCCTTTATCTTTGGCTATGGCTAACACAACCAACTCGCTTGATATATATTGGTCGCTACGTTCTTGCGCCAACTTATCAGCAACATTTAATACCCGCCCAAGATCGTTAGACAGGCTAATATTGCCATCAAAGTCATTGATGCGCGGCAGGTCGTTTAGGTAGCTGACCAGTTGATCACGCAGTGGGGTAACATTGATTCCTGCTTGACTGAGCAGCGGTCGAATGCCAGATTCTTGTTGATCAATTAATGCTAATAACAAGTGTGCTGGGTCTAATAAATTATGATCTCGGCCTACTGCCACAGATTGGGCATCGGTTAACGCGATTTGTAGGCGAGTGGTTAGTCTATCCATTCGCATGGCACTAGCCTCCGAATTTGTTTCAACATTACCTTTTCAATAGGGGAGCCATGCTTGCTTTTCAAGGTTATAAATTAACCAAGTGGATATATTTTCTATTTTTGCTGGCACCCCTCGCCCACAGTAAGCCCGTTACCGCGCTCCATTGGTGGACATCCAACAGTGAGCAAGCCGCAGAAGCAGTACTAGTGGAAGCCTTTGCTGAGCGAGGGTTTGATTGGCAGCCAGTGGCAGTGAGTGGTGGTGCGGGTGAAGGCGCGCTAAAAGTATTACGTGCCAAGGTGCTCAGCGGCGAATCGCCAGATATCGCGCAAGTGGTGGGCCCGAGTATTCGCGACTGGGCCAAACTTGGCTTTTTCCATACCCAAGCCAAAAGCTCAGAATACAATGCCTGGCCCCGCGCTTTGGCTGCACAAGTACTGCCTTTGGTCTCACTCGACGGCGAGCCCTTTGCCATTCCTACCTCTATCCATCGAATTAATACTCTGGTTTACAACCAAGCGCTATTCGAGCAGTTAAACATTACCCCGGCGGAAACTTGGCAAGGGTTTATTGAGCAGCTAGAACAGATTCAAGCAGCCGGAGTTACGCCACTGGCGCAGTCTTCACAACCCTGGCAACTGGCTACCCTGTTCGAAGTCATAATGGCCGCCACCCTGGACACCAGCCAATATCTGGCGGTGATGCAAGGCTTTGATGCTAATGTGATACTAGGTAGCGACATGCGCCTTGTTTTCGAGCGATTTAGGCAGTTACAACCCTTTATCAGCAATGAAGCGACGCGAGATTGGCAACACCATTCACAAGCCATTGCCGAAGGTAAGGCTGCCATGCAAGTGATGGGCGACTGGGCCAAGGCGGAACTCGCGCTGCAGCCAACAAGCAGCAATTTTGCCCTAGGCTGTTCCACGTTTTTACAAAGCAGCAAGCATGTTTATAGTGTCGATAGTTTTGTAATTTTCAACCATGTAGCTGATGATGTTGCTCGAGAGATAAGTTTGCTGTTGAGTGACCCAAATGTGCAGGCAAGGTTTTCTAGCGCCAAAGGAACCATTCCTGCTCGCTCAGATGTACCTGTTGACTATGATGACTGTAGTGCTCAATCATTTGAAGACTTTCATTCGGGGGATGCCTTGCCGAGCATGGTGCACCGGGCGGCTAACAATGAGGAAGCGCGCAACGTGTTTATTCATGTGGTGGATCGTTTCTACTCCGACCGTAAACAAACGCCAGAACAAGCACAGCAGAGGCTCGCCAATGAGCTGGCCGCTCTGCTTTCGCAATAAGTGATTTGAAGACACGCTATGAATAAAACGATCTTAGTCGTCGATGATGACGAAAAAATATTGTCATTGTTAGAAGCCTACCTACAACGCAATCAGTTTGACGTGCTAACGGCCATTGATGCACGCTCAGCGATCGCCACCTTTAAGCAGCATGCTGATACCGTTTCTCTGGTGGTACTAGACGTTATGTTACCGGATGAAGACGGTTTCTCTGTTTGTCGACAATTACGCCAAACAACCAGCACGCCGATTATCATGCTAACAGCCAGTGCCGATGAAACCGACCGTATTGTTGGCTTAGAGCTGGGCGCCGACGACTATTTGGGCAAGCCATTTAACCCTCGCGAGTTATTGGCACGCATCAAAGCCATCTTGCGCCGCACCGACGCACCCACTGAACGAAGCAAAAGCGATCGATTCTATCAGTTTGAAGGATACCAACTGGACACAGTCGGCCGCACCCTGACCGACCCTAACGGTGATGTGATTGCCTTGTCCGGTGGTGAGTATCAGCTACTCCTGTACTTAGTTGAACGCGCCGGCGCGATTGTTGACCGCACACAACTGGCCGAAGCCACACGAGGACGAGACCCAGGGCCGCTAGATCGCTATTTAGACGTGCAAATTAGCCGCCTACGCGCTCGCTTAAAGGACGAGGGACGCCAGCAGCGCTTTATCAAAACGGTTCGTGGCGCTGGTTATGTGTTTGCTGCCGAGGTCAAACGCCATGGCGGCGATTGAACGCTGGCTGCCAAGGTCCTTACTTGGCCGCATGTTGTTAACGTTGTCGGTGGGCATACTGTTTACGCAAGCGGCGGTTACCCTTACCTGGACTTCGGTATTGCAAGCCGAAGCAGAGCGCGAGGCGAGCGAAGCAGCGCGCTACCTTGGGCAAGCGGCAGCCTCCACCACACAATATTTTGCAACGCTACCAGCTTCGCACCAACCACTAGTGATAGACCAACTGCTCGACATGGGAGGGGGTCGTTTTTTCTTTCAAGTCAATTCAGAACCCGTATCGATTACCGCCATTGAGGGTGGCCAGGTTATCCAGAGTACCGTTGCAAGTTTTCGACAATCGTTGCTCGGCGAGCTTGGACCCGGATACGAGGTTGAAGCAGCACTTGCTTGGCCAGATAATGTTGCGGTGGACAGCTCAGGCACCAAGCTGACCGAGGTGCCGCGCCAGTGGACTGAGTTCAGCACATTGTTGCAGCCCAACCCCGCACCAGTAATGATCGCGCAGGTAAAAATAAACCAATCACAGTGGTTATACCTAGCAGGCTTGATGCCTGATCCCTATTTTTTAGAAAAGTCTCAGCCACTCAGTTTGGAGCGACTGACGCTACAGATCATTCCATTGTTAACGGTCTTGTTTTTGCTCGTTCCTCTCGTGCGCTCTGTTACAGGACCATTAGCCCAGCTTGCTAATGCCGCCGAAAGCTTTGGCAAAGGTCAGCAGCACGATCCCATCCCTGAGCACGGTAGTGAAGAGTTTTTACAACTTCGGCAAGCTTTGCTGTCGATGGAAGCCCGTATTCAGGCATTTTTGTCAGATCGACAACGCTTATTCTCCACCATCAGCCATGACCTAAGAACGCCCATTACACGCTTAAAGTTAAGAACAGAATTTATTGACGATGATGAAATGCGTGAATCACTGCACGAAGATCTAGACGACCTTGCTCAAATGGTGACGGCAGCACTGAGATCGGTGAAAGAAACAGCGTTAGACGAAAACGCTCAGCCGATTGCCGTACATGAATTATTGAATCATTTAGTGGATGGTTACCGGTTAGAAAACCGTCAGATCGATTTCCACTATGACCCAATTACCCTAACAACCAAACAGTTGGCCCTTAAGCGTGCGGTAGACAATTTACTCAGCAACGCCTTTAACTACGGCAAAAAAGTGGATTTACGGCTATTCCAGCAAGCCAATGAGATGGTGATTTATATTCGCGACTTTGGTCCTGGTGTACCCGCTGAACAACTTGAGTTTTTATTCCGCCCAGGTGTGCGCTTGAATCATGGCCGCGAGCAAAATCACAAAGGGCTAGGGTTAGGCTTGAGTATAACCAGTACTTTGGTTAAGGGTTTAGGCGGCAAAGTCATACTGAAGAATCATGAAACCCAGGGCCTGGTAGCCGAAATACGCCTACCATTCAACTGATTCACATCAACACAGCCGCCCCTGCTGAAAGGTTTTGCAAGACTTCTCAATGCTTTGCAAGCTGGGTTGGAATTTGTAGCAAATCTTATAGATACCCCACCGAATAGATCTCATAGAGTCAGTCCTAGGTTGGCGAGAAACAACCCTTAGGGAAATGCCTCGCCGTTGATCATATGCTGGATGCTTCAGGATGAGGTGCCAGTAAAGTTAGATCTAGGATTCTATGGTGGCACAGCAAAATTTAGCCCTGCACGCCCCCCTTACAGGCGTTTATGTAGCAATTGCAAACATTCCTGACCCGGTATTTGCCGAAAAGATGGTGGGTGATGGTTGTGCAATTGATCCAACAAGCAACTTATTGGTTGCTCCATTTGATGGCACAGTGACGCAATTGCATGATGCAAAGCACGCTGTCGCAATCACCCACGCGTCAGGCATTGAAGTACTTCTACACATCGGCCTAGATTCCGTTGCACTAAAAGGCCAAGGCTTCAAAACTAAGGTTGCGCTAAACCAGCAAGTTAAAACTGGCGAGCCGTTAATTGAGTTTGATGCCGACTACATCGCCACTCACGCGCAAGCATTGATGACTGAAATCATCATTACCAATTCTGACCAAGTTGAGCGCTTTGAGTTCACTAACAAGGCGTTGGTACAGCAAGGCGAAACCCTATTTTCTATGACGTTGGCTAGTGCAGCGAATACTGCCGATGCAAGCGCGGTGGCTGAACATGCTGAGAGCGCAAGCACTGAATCAGCCACAGTGGTATTGCCAAACCCACAAGGTTTGCATGCTCGCCCTGCTGCCGTATTAGTTGAAGCCGTTAAGAAGTCTGGTTGCCAAGTGACGCTAACCAGAGGCGATAACACAGCTAAAGCTAACTCTGTGGTTGCACTAATGGGCCTAGGCACCAAACGCGCCGACCACCTAGTGTTAACCGTTACCGGCAGCGATGCCGCCAAACACCTTGCCGACATCAAAGGCGTTATCGATGCTGGCCTGGGCGAAAGCTTTGCACCACTAACTGAAGCCGAATTGGCTGCACCCGTTGCAGCACCAGCGGTTGAAGTAACACAAGAAACACCACTTATTGGCGTTAAAGAAAAAGTTGCAGGCCAGCTTGCTGGTGTTGCCGCCGCGCCTGGTTTGGCAATTGGCGAAGCCTTCTGGCTACAAACCGAATTACCTGAATACCCTGCCACAGCAGCCGATTCAGCGGCGCAAGCGAAGCGCCTTAAAGACGCAATTACTCAGTCTGATCGCCAATTAGAACAACTAATTGCCGACAATGCTGGTAAATCACAAGCCGAAATTTTCACTGCCCATCGCGGCATGCTAGCAGACGACGACCTAAGTCAGTCAGCACTCGCAGCATTGCAAAGCGGTGCATCAGCCGAAGCAGCTTTTGCTAAAGCAATCGATGCGCAAGTGCAGATTCTGACTGCAACAAATGATCCGCTACTTGCTGGTCGTGCGGCTGACCTTCGTGACCTAGAAGGCCGAGTACTAAAAAACCTCTTAGGTGTCGCAATCGAAGTTACCTACCCAGCTAACTGTGTAGTGGTGGCAAAAGATTTGACTCCGTCAGTAACAGCCTCACTAGACACTGACAAAGTACTTGGTTTTGTCACTGAAGTGGGTGGTGCTTCGTCGCACTCAGCCATTATTGCTCGCGCACTAGGCCTACCTGCTATCGCTGGCCTTGGCAGCGATATCGCTGATATCAAAGCTAGCGATAAGCTAATGATCGACGGCCAAGCCGGCACTGTTCGCATCAACCCAAGCTCTGAGCAAGTTGACGCATTGCTGACGGCGAAAAAAGCTCGCGAAGCAAAATTAGCGCAAGCAGAACAAGCTGCTAGCGAACCAGCAAACCTAAAAGATGGTCGCCATATCGAAGTGATGGCAAATATCGCCACGGCTGCCGATGCCGCTAAAGGCCTAACCAAAGGTGCTGACGGCTCTGGCTTATTACGCACAGAGTTCCTATTCCAGGACCGTCAAACTGCCCCAACTGAAGACGAGCAGTTTGATAGTTACCGTGAAATTCTGGCCGCTATGCCGGGCAAGCCAATCATTATCCGCACCCTAGATGTGGGTGGTGACAAGCCGCTTAGCTACTTGCCATTGCCAGAAGAAGAAAACCCATTCCTTGGTGAACGTGGTATTCGCATTGGTCTGAATCGCCCAAGCATTCTGCGCACCCAAGTACGCGCCATTCTGCGCGCCCACGCAAAGTGCGGCAACGCCAAGATCATGTTCCCAATGATTGCCCGTGTTGAAGAATTGGTCGCCGCTAAGGCTGTTGTACTTGAAGAAGCGCAGAACTTGGGCGTTCAGGCTTGCGATGTTGGCATCATGATTGAAGTGCCTTCCGCCGCAATGATCGCTGACCAACTGGCTGAACACGCTGAGTTCTTCTCAGTGGGCTCAAACGACCTCACCCAATATGTACTCGCTATGGACCGTGGCCATCCAAAAATGGCGGCCTTTGCTGATGGCTTAGAACCTGCGGTATTGCGCATGATCGCCCAAGCAGTAAAAGGCGCTCAAAAGCACGGTCGTTGGGTAGGTGTTTGTGGTGGTATCGCTTCGGACCCCGAAGCAGTGCCTGTACTAATTGGCTTAGGTGTCACCGAGCTGTCCTGTTCAGTACCAGTGATTCCAGAAATTCGTGCCATCGTGCGCCAGCTTGATGAAGCAACCTGCTCACAGGTTGCTAATGCCGCACTCGTCGCCACAGATGCCAAAGCAGTTCGCGCTTTGGCAGCAAAAGTAATTGGGTAGGAGTAGATCATGGGTTTATTCGACAAATTTAAAAAAGCCGCCGCTGAGCCAGCAAAAGCTACCGTTGCACCCGTTATTTCTGAGCTGCAACAGTTATTTGGTGGCGAAGCAAACGTGGTTGATATGCGCAGCTGCGCGCACTCGCGAGTGCGCATTGAGTTAGCGTCACCTGTAAGCGTGAGCGACGAGCAATTACCGAAACCTTTTGTTGCCGTGCATCAGATTGACTCGAACTTGGTTCACCTGATTGCTCAGCAAGATGTGTCGACGCTAGGTCTGCCTAGCGTTCGATAACCAGTGTCAGACGCATGCCAATTTGGGATGCGTCCAACTTAAGGGGCATTTTGTAGCCCCAAAAGGATTACCTAAAAAACTTGGACGTTATTTGGCTGATTAAATCTCCGATCATTATTGATCAGCCTAATTGAAGAGTTTTTTAGGTGCCTAAACCCCTAAAAACAACAAAACTAACCATAAAAATTAGGAGCGGCTTATGAACGTTCTCGGTTATGCACAACGACTTGGTAAATCGTTGATGCTACCCATTGCAACACTTCCCGTTGCAGCACTATTACTTCGCATCGGTCAACCAGACCTAGCTGACATTCCATGGATGGCAGCAGCGGGTGGCGCTATCTTCTCTCATCTATCAATCATCTTTGCTCTGGGTATTGCTGTCGGCATGTCTAAAGACGAGCATGGCGCAGCTGCCATTGCCGGCGCCGTAGGTTGGTATATCATAGAAGCAGTAGCAACGACGGTTGATCCAAGCATTAAGATGGGCGTGTTCTCAGGTATCATCGCCGGTATTATTGCTGGTCACAGCTACAACCAGTTTAATGGCGTAAAGCTGCCACAGTTCCTTGCCTTCTTTGGTGGCAAGCGTTTAGTGCCGATTATGACCGGTCTGATCGCTCTTATCACAGGTGCTATCCTAGGCTTCGTTTGGCCGCCAATCCAAGAAGGTCTAAATGCCTTCGGTAATGCGGTTGTAGGCTCTGGCGCTGTAGGCCAGTTCAGCTATGGTTTCCTAAACCGTCTACTTATTCCGGTAGGTTTGCACCACGTATTGAATACCATTTTCTGGTTCACCATTGGTGATTGTGTGCAAGTAACTTACACAGTTGCTGGCTCAGTAATGAATACCTGTGTTAACCCAGAAATGATCACTTCGTTGGCCGTTGGTGGTTCTGCACCAGATGTGCTAAACGGTGGCATGATCGCGGGTTCTGAAATCACACAGATTGCTGATAAGGTAACTAACGGCGACCTACACCGATTCTTCGCTGGCGACCCTAATGCCGGTATCTTCATGAACGGTTTCTTCCCCGTAATGATGTTTGGTCTTCCAGGTGCTGCACTTGCCATGGTGCTAACTGCAAACAAAGGCCGCAAAGCTGAAACAGCAGGTATTCTAGGTTCTTTGGCGCTAACTTCATTCCTTACTGGTGTGACTGAGCCAATCGAATTCCTGTTCGTATTCCTTGCGCCGGCACTATACGCTGCACACGCTATCATGACTGGCCTATCACTAGTGGTTGCTAACGCACTGGGTACCCTACACGGCTTCGGCTTCTCAGCTGGCCTATTCGATATGGTACTAAACTGGGGTCTAGCGACTAAGCCGTTCGTACTTGTACTACAAGGCTTTGTTTGGTTCTTCTTATACTTCGTAGTGTTCTTCTTTGCGATCAAGACGTTTAACCTGAAAACACCTGGCCGCGAAGATCTAGCGCCAGCAACGGCTGGTTCAGCTAGCTCAGCTGCGACTTCTACAGGCACTGGTAGCGACTACGAGCAAGCGCGCCAGTACATGAAGTCGTTAGGTGGCTATCGCAACATCAAGTCAATTGATGCTTGTATCACCCGCCTACGCCTAACACTTGAAAATGGCGACGTGGTTAACGAAGCCCAGCTTAAAGCCCTAGGTGCCAAAGGTGTTGTTCGCCTAGGTAGTGGTAACGTGCAGGTGATTCTTGGCCCACAAGCGGAAATAATCGCTGGTGAAATGCGCAAGATCCCAGCCGATGACAGCCTAGCTGATGTAACCTTGCCGTAACTGCAAGTATTACATAACAAAGATAAAAACCGGCCTAAGGCCGGTTTTTTTTTGTGGCGTAGTGATTAGAACAAAAAAAGCCGCGATCTATTGCAAGCGCGGCTTCTTTGTTTCCCAAACCTTCGGTTTGTAAAACCTACTTAAAACGACCTCGTAGGTTGCACGGCCATCTTTTCGGCCGGGCAACAAAGCGTTTCCCAAACCTTAGGTTTACATTCGCTTTAAATTATAAACTTTCAGTAAACGTACGAGCAACAACGTCACGTTGCTGTTCTGGTGTGAGCGAGTTAAAGCGTACCGCATAGCCAGAAACACGGATCGTTAGCTGAGGGTACTTCTCAGGGTGGTTGATCGCGTCTTCCAATGTTTCACGTTGCAGTACGTTAACGTTTAGGTGTTGGCCACCTTCGCGTGTATTAGGTACTTCAATTTTAACTTCTTTATGGTCTGTTACAGCTAAATCTGCCCACGCAACCAATTGGTCTTCTTCGTATAAGCCATCTTTTACCGCTAGGCAGCGCGCTTCGCCCTTGTCTTCGTCTAACAACCAGAAAGAGTTTACTAGTGCAGGGTTTGCTGCTTCTACAATCTGTACACCTTTCATATAGGTACTCCCAATATAATGCCATTAATGAATTTCTTGATGTTATTTATATTTAGGTATTTAATAGGACTTTCTTATTAAATACCTATTATAAATATCATCCTGAATAATTGTCTTAGGTCATATATAGCACCATAACAGGCGACATCATATTGATATAAATCAATTTGAGTTAATATTTTTCTATTATTTTTTGATTTATATCAGATGGGTTCTTTTAGCGGGGCAATGCATCCTTGCGGGGGCTACCAGCCGAGCCATCCATGGCCCGTCGTTCGCCCCTTCAAAAGCACCTCGTGCTTTTGATTTTGCTGCGCAAAACCGGGGCTCACCCATGTCCGCACCGCAACCTTGCTCCTGCGTGCTGCTCTGTACGGACATCCGTGTCCGCACCGCAACCTTGCTCCTGCGTGCTGCTCTGTACGGACATCCGTGTCCGCACCGCAACCTTGCTCCTGCGTGCTGCTCTGTACGGACATCCGTGTCCGCAAACATCCGCTGCGCGCATGATTTACGGACCTACCAAGTAGCAATAAAAAAGCAGCGTGGTTGCGCTGCTTTTTTGTTCTTTAACTAGGTTATTCAAGCCATATGAAAGAGGCCATGCGGCCGGTTTGGCCATCTCGGCGATGGGAGAAGAATTTATCGCCATCGTATAGGGTGCAGTAATCGCCCCCATAGATTTTGCTTACCCCCACGCGCAGTAAGCGTTGGCGTGCAAGCGCATAAAGGTCACAGCGCCACTTTCCGTGCCCGTCCGATGTAAATGCTAACTGGGCTTCTGGGTCATTCTGGCAAAAAGCGTCGTAAACACTACGCCCAACCTGATAAGCCGGTTGACTGATTGCAGGGCCCAACCAGGCCAAAATTTGAGAGCTAGGCTCAGCCAGTGAGCGGGCTGTTTTTTCTAACACACCATCAGCAAGACCACGCCAACCAGCATGAGCGGCGGCAACCTTGGAACCACTGATATTGGTAAACAACACTGGCAAGCAGTCTGCCGTCATGATTGTGCATACTTGATTGCGGGAAAAGGCAATCGAGGCATCGGCTGGCGTGCCAATATTGGCTTTCACTGCCGGCACTACCGAAGTGCCATGTACCTGCTGCAACCAGATGGGTTTGCTAGGCATAGCGAGCAATTCTGCGATGCGAGCTCGGTTAGCCAATACTGCATAAGGGTCATCCCCAACATGCGTCGCCAGATTAAATGACGAATAAGGTGTAGCACCAAATCCACGGTGCCGACACGTTGTATAAGCTTTTACATTCTTTGGAGCTGGCCAGTTAGGCTCAATCCAATGTTTAGACATGTAAGTCTTCCTTTAGAGCGATAATCAGCGCTTGCATATCCTCTGGCATTGGCGCACTGAATTCCATGGGTTCGCCAGTGCCAGGATGGATTAATCGCAATTTGCGTGCGTGCAGTGCTTGTCGGCTAAAGCTCTGAATTGCCTGTTGTAAATCGAATGAGATACCAGCCGGTAGCCGCTGGCGAGCCGAGTATACCGTATCACCAATCAAGGGGTGATGAATATAGGTCATGTGCACACGAATTTGGTGCGTTCGACCAGTTTCAAGTTTAACTCGCACATGAGTATGAGCACGAAACCGTTGCAGAACAGTGTAATGCGAGATAGCAGGTTTGCCATAAGGTGATACGGCCATTTTAGTGCGCTGTGTTGCATGCCGACCAATAGGTTCGTCAATGGTGCCACCACCAGTTGGCAAGCCCTGTACAATCGCATCGTATTCTCGCCCCATATCTCGTGTTTGTAACTGCTCAACTAAGCTTGAATAAGCACGCGCAGAGCGCGCGACAACCATTACGCCGGTAGTGTCTTTATCCAAACGGTGCACAATGCCGGAGCGAGGCAAGTTGGCAGTTTCAGGATAGTGGAAGAGAATCGCATTTTGCAGCGTACCATCGGGCTGGCCAGCGCCTGGATGCACAACCAAGTCTGCTGGCTTATCGATGACAATGATGTCTTCATCGTCATAAATAACATCCAGGGCAATGTTTTGTGGCGTCACAACCCCTTCTTGCTCTAGCTCGGCTTTGAGTTCCAGCGTTGCCATTGGCGGTACTTTGTCTTTTGTTTTGACTTGATTGCCGTTCAGGGTTAGCTCACCAGACTTTATCCACCCTTGCAAGCGGGCACGACTGTAATCGGGAAATAACTCTGCAGCGACTTGATCAACCCGCTTACCTATGTGTTCTGGTTCAACCTGAACAGTTTCTTCTACCAAATTTAACGGCATCTTTGCTGCATTGCCTCTAGCTATGCTTAAATTAGCGCTTAGTGTAAAACTTTTTCTGGAGTCACGCATGAGGCTGACGGTTATTACTGCCATTTCCCTATCATTATTAACAGGGTGCGCTACCAACCAATATTACTCAGAGGATGAATTATATCAGAGAGCACAGGAAGCCGTCGAAGCGGAAAACTATGAAACCGCGGAAATTGAGCTGGACTCTCTGGCAGAAAACTTTCCATTTGGCCGTTATGCGCAGCAGGTTGAGCTGCAACTGATGTATGTGGAGCTTCAGCAAAACAAGCCACAATCCGCATTACTGCGGGCACAACGTTTTATTCGCCTACAACCCGACCATCCCGCGCTGGATTATGTCTATTTTGTTCGCGCCCTGAGTCAGTTCGAAATGGCAGCAGGTAATCGTGGCGGTTGGTCTAATGCAGCAAGCAAGCGCGACCTTGAACCAGTTCGTGAAGCCTATGATGGATTTGCACGCTTGATTGAGCAGTATCCTGATAGTGATTATAACAACGACGCTCGCACCTATATGGCTGCTGCTCGATCAATCATGGCAGAGCATCAACTTAATACCGCGAGCTATTATGCTCGCAAAGGTGCCTGGGCGGCAGCTTTGTCTAATGCCCAAGCGGTACTGCAAGATTACCCAGGTACTCGCCATACGCAAGCAGCTAAAGAGATTGCCATTGAAGCTTATCGCGAACTTGGCTCGCCGGATTTAGCGGCTGAGTTAGCCGCAAGCTAAAAAAGCCGGCATTAGCCGGCTTTTTATATGCTGATGTTTAGGCGTCTTCGGCAAATAAGTTGCGACGAGACAAGCCTTCTTTCTCCATCACATCACGCAAGCGGCGTAGTGCCTCCACTTGAATTTGACGTACACGTTCACGGGTAAGACCTATTTCTTTGCCTACTTGCTCTAGTGTGCTGGCTTCATGACCTCGCAGACCAAAGCGGCGGGCAAGCACTTCCCGCTGTTTCTCTGATAAATCGTCTAACCAAGCATCCATTTGACTATTTAAGTCGTCGCCTTGCAGTTGTGCTTCAGGATCACGAGCATTGTTGTCAGCGATAGTCTCGAGCAAAGACTTTTCACCACCCTGCCCCATTGGCACGTCAACTGAAGCAATGCGCTCATTCAAGCCCAACATCTTTTTAACATCGCTTACCGGTTTATCTAGAAGGTCGGCAATTTCCTCGGGCGTTGGCTCATGATCAAGTTTCTGCGCTAGCTCGCGAGAGGCGCGTAAATAAACATTGAGCTCTTTCACCACATGAATAGGCAAACGAATCGTGCGCGTTTGATTCATAATGGCGCGCTCAATGGTTTGGCGAATCCACCAAGTGGCATAAGTAGAAAAACGGAAGCCCCGTTCAGGATCAAATTTTTCCACGGCGCGAATAAGGCCAAGATTGCCCTCTTCGATTAGATCCAACAGGGTAAGGCCACGGTTCAGATAACGGCGGGCAATTTTAACAACAAGGCGCAGATTACTTTCAATCATGCGTTTGCGGCCAGCCTCATCCCCTTTACGAGCTAATCGTGCGAAATAAACTTCTTCTTCAGGAGATAATAATGGCGAGAAGCCAATTTCGTTTAGGTACAGCTGAGTTGCGTCTAATGACGATCGAGCATCGGCAACGGTGCGCTCGTCATTGGCGTCGTAGTCCACATCGGTGTCGACGTCGTCGTTATCTTCCATGTCTTGCCAATCCATCGACATGACCTCGTTATCATTCATGTCTTCACCGACCATTTTTTCACTTTCATTACCATACGCCATAATGAAAACCTCATGCTAATGTTCCAGGGCGACAAACAAGGCAAGTGAACTTTAGCGCTAGGCCAATTTTACCTGTGAGACTTGCCATTGTTGCGTAGCGAGATTGCGCCGATTGTTATTGTTTTTTCGGCAGCAAGCTCATCGGATCTATCGGCTTGCCATCTCGTCTAATTTCAAGATGCAAAATGTGCGCCGATTCCTTTTCTCCCATATCGGCGATTACCTCGCCAGCTTTAACTGACTGGCGTTCAGAGACGCGACTGCGCGCTAGAAAGGCATAAGCAGACAATAAGTTTTGCTCATGTTGGATCAGTATTAGATTTCCATAGGCACGCAAACCGTTACCGGAATACACAACCACACCATCAGCAATGGCTTTTATCGGGTCGTCCAGTGTTCCTTTGATCGCAATACCTTTGCCGTAAGGCACTCCGGATTGGTAGTTGTTTTGCACCGCACCATCATGCGGCCACACCCATGATATCTGGCCTACAGAGGCATTAGAGGTCGCCACAGAAGGCGTTCGCACAGTGCTAGATTGCGCCTGCCGACCGGTATCGTTCCCATTGTTACTAGAGGTAACAAGCTCAGTATTTTTATTGTAATTTTGAGAACTAGTCGACTTTTCTTTTAACTCTAATTGTTGTCCAACAAAAATTTGATACGGAGGGTCGATATCGTTGGCAGCCGCAAGCTGTCTATAGTCTAGCTCATTTTTGAGTGCAATGGTGTACAAGGTATCGCCGCGGCGGACGGTATATTGACTGCCTTCTGACGAACGATTGACGGTAACACTTTCAGAGCGAGATGCTACCGCTGGCTCAGCAAGATAGTCGAGCGATTGAAAGTCATCGCTCACACATCCAGCTAGCAGCAATATAAATAGCAGAAGGAAATATTTGTGCACCACCATACCCATTTGTTTGGCAGCGCACAGTTTGTTAGCGGCGCTGCTCGACTCGTTGCAACATTAGCATAATAGCGCCACCTACAATAAAGAACAAAACAGCACCCGTAAGCTGCAGGTCAGCGCCTGTATCAGAAAAGGCCTGCCAACTTACAGGATTGCCTTCAATCTGCCACGGCCAAATTCGATACAGTGCGCCAATAATCACACCTAATAACAGTGCAATCATGGCGTCGTGATGGCGTTTAAGGAAGTAAGCGATCAGTTTCGAGGTGCTCAGCATGCCTGTTAGGCAACCAAGCGCGAAGACAATGAGGGTCACGAGCTCTAGTGACTTTACCGCACCGATGACGGGCTCATACATGCCTAACAATAACAAAATGAAAGAACCTGAGATGCCAGGTAGCAAAAGAGCACTGATGGCAATCGCGCCAGCCAAGAATACTTGCCACAAGGTTGGGTCGGAGATGTTGCCGCTAATAAAGTTAACCGCTGCTGCCAAAACAACACCGAAGAACGTTAAAGCCACCCGATTTAGTTGCCATTTAATAGAGCTAACGAAAATTGGCAAAGATAGAATAATTAGGCCGTTGAACAAACTCCAAAGCAAGACAGGCTGGTTCACTAGCATCCAGCTAACACCATGAGCAATGGTGAAGATGCTGGTTAATATGCCAACAAACAATGGTAGCAAGAATGCACCATCAAACTTCAGCCACAGACCCTTAATATCGAACTGGAGCAACATTTTTATTGCGTTGCCGTCGACTTGGCTCAAAGCTGCGATTAACCGTTCATAGATACCCAGAATAAATGCGAGTGTGCCACCGGATACACCCGGCACCACATCCGCGGCTCCCATCGCAGCACCCTTTAGTGCAACCGTAATTCGGGCTGCCCAAGTCATCGCCTCGGTTGTTTTTAGCTCTGTTGTCATACAAGACTCGTTATTTTGCAATTAGCGGCACAAAGTTGGCACCTGATATCACAGATTGCTGGCGTAAGCCTGCGTCATTGGTAATTAGGTACATTTGCTGCTCCACGCCACCAACAGGGATAACCATAATGCCGTCGGATGCTAACTGATCGTATAACATCTGAGGCACCTCCTCGGGGGCACAGGTGACGATAATGGCGTCAAATGGAGCTAACCTCGGCAAGCCTACCTCAGTTTCTGTTAAAAAACTTCGAATGTTCGACAGTTTTAATAAGTCGAAGCGCTGCTGGGCTTTTTTCATCAAACCTTCGATGCGCTCACAGGTAAATAGCGTACCCACCAAAGGCGATAGCACAGCCGCCTGATAGCCTGAGCCGGTGCCAATTTCTAGCACTCGCCGCAGTGGCCTGCCCGATTCAAGCAATGCCTGCGTCATTTGGGCAACCGTGTAGGGGTTTGAAATGGTTTGCCCATAGCCAATCGGCAACGAGGCATCTTCGTAGGCATTGTGCGCCATCGCCTCGTCGACAAATATATGCCTTGGCACGTCATTCATTACCTTGAGTACGGCTTCACTGCTAATGCCACGCGCTTGCAGACGATCAACCATGCGCTTACGGGTGCGTGGCGATGTCATGCCGATACCCTGAATTGAATTCATGTTCATTTGATTATCCAAGAATCCACAACAGCTAAGGCTGCACTATCTGTTTCATCTAATTTGATCGGCGTAATGGCCACATAGCCATTTTTTATCGCTTCAAAGTCTTCACCTTGCCCTGGCGCCAAGCGCCCTAGCCACCAATGTGTTTGCCCTTTTGGGTCTTGCACTGGCTGTGCTGGTTCGGCTATCGGCCGCTCGCCGAGCCGACACACTTTGAAGCCTTGTAACTGTTCGTATGGGATATCTGGCACATTAATATTGAGCAGGCGAACACTAGGCATGGCGGCACGCTCTAGGCGCTGCAGTATCTCACACACCACTTGCACGGCAGTATCAAAGTGGTGATTACCGGCAAGCGATACGGCCATGCAAAGCTTGGCAATGTGGCGCCCTTCTCGCGCCGCGCCAAGGGTGCCGGAATATAGCACGTCGTCACCAAGGTTTGCACCATGGTTAATACCCGATATCACCACATCGGGTTTGGCATCGATCAAGTGCGCACTGCCAAGCTGGATACAGTCAGCGGGCGTACCTTGCACAGCAAAACGATGGCCGTCAATTTGGCGTACCTTGATCGGCCTATCCAGTGTTAATGACTGACTTTTACCAGAACAGTCGTCCTCTGGCGCGATCATTTTTACCCGATATGACCGGCTCAACCGGTCGAATAGTCGGTTAATGCCTTGTGCCTGAATGCCATCATCATTGGTTAGCAGAATATTTTGCACGGGATACATCTTCAAACGTTGTAACTTGGGCTAACAATGCCGTGGCGAAAGCTCCTGCCGGCAGTTCAAACTCAAACCGCTGACCGCCGTCAACGGCTTCACTATGACCATGATTAACAAGTAATCGCGTCGAACGCCGAGCGGCCTTCACCTGTCGCTCAACTAAGCCCTGAATCCAAAGCGGATGGCGCGCCGCGACTGCCTCTTCTAATGCCAATACCTCGCCCGTTGCTTGCAAACCACCTGCAGCACCAAACAATGGAGCGGAAATATGAATGCTTTGCTGGGAAAATCGCTGCTGTGCATCATCAAGATCTGCTTGGGTTACAACAAACCCCGAGCGCGAGTCACCTAGCAAGCACACATCTCCAACAAGCACTTCAGATAACATATTTTTACTGGCTCTTAGTTCGAGCACCTCATTAAACATTTGACTACGCACTGCAGACAGCAGCATGCCCTGCTCGGATTTGCGAGGCCGATACTCGCCACGAAACCAAGCTGAAGCTTTTTCGAGGTTCGCGACACCAAACCGTTGATCACCAAAGTAGTTCGCGGCACCGTTTATTAATAATGCTTGCCAGCGTGCCTGCCAGCCATCATCCATCACGCCACGCAGGGTAATAATGAAACGATTACTGCGATGAGCACCGGTTTTCAGTTTGCGGTTGTGCAAGCCAGCCTTTAAAACTACCAGTTCCTCAACATCTGGGTGCTCGATTAACGCCTGTCCTGGACGCTGAATGCTAAACCATTGCCGAGTGAGCGCAACTTTGTCTTTACGGCCACTGAAGGCAACAACTTTCGCCGGCACGCTAAGTGCTTTGGCCAGTTTGCGCGCAGCTTGCTCAGTGGTAAGCCCTTGCTTTTCAACGTAATAAAAATGGTGCTCGCCATCACCTGATAGCGGCCAACCTAATTGTTCTTCAACGATAAAGTCGCTGAACTGCTGTTTTAGCTGAGCCAGAACCTAATCCTCAGTTCGATCCACCCACCAATACATGCACCTTAACCGCTACAATTTCTGGCGGCAGCAACGCAAGCGGCGGTGAACTAATATTTAACGCTAATTTGTCCATTGGCAGGCCTAGCAGTTTTGCTAAGCAGGCCAACACGGCTGGCTGCTGGGCACGAATATCGTCGAGCAACCAGTTACTGTTCAATTTTATATCGACATTGGCTATCCAGTCGCCCCGCTCATGCAAGGCTTCACTGGCCTGTAGTAAGCCATCTCGCGTATCGCCAACCAACCCCGAACACTGCTGCTCGCCGCGCAAGGCAACACAGAGTGCTTTTAATATCGGATCAACCGCAATGCCGTTGGCGTTCGGTGGCTGTATATCTAGGGTGGCAAGTTGCAAAAAGTTGGCAGGTTGTGTGGATTGTTCAAACCAAGCCTCACCAAAACAGATGCGCATGGCGACCTCCTTTAGAGTTATTATTGTTGTTCTGGCATCAGCACGAAGGTCTCACCTGGCTTTACTAAGCCCAAGCGCTCCCTTGCAACTTCTTCTATGGCTGAGTCGCCTTCTTGCAAGTCTAGCACCTGCGCAGCCAATGCTTGGTTTCTCTGAGCTAGCACTTCATTTTCTGCTTTCGCCTGCTCTACCTTCGCTGCCACAACTTGGTTTTCAGATTTACCGTTTGGCCCTAACCACCAAGAGGCTTGCAAGAACAACAATATAAAAATGAGCGCTACGGGTAACCAGCGCATCATCTATCTCCCATCGTCTGTTTTTGGCAGTGTACCACAGCATTGTCGAACTGCTGCAGCCGCGCCAAAAAAAAGGGAGCCAAAGGCTCCCTTCATTTAAAGCTAAGCTAAGAATTAAGCTTGGCCTTTGATCTCTTTCAGACCATTGTATACAGCTTTGTCGCCTAGCTTCTCTTCGATACGTAGAAGCTGGTTGTACTTAGATACACGGTCAGAACGACATAGAGAACCAGTCTTGATCTGGCCCGCTGCTGTACCGACTGCTAGGTCAGCAATGGTCGCATCTTCAGTTTCACCAGAACGGTGAGAGATTACAGCTGTGTAGCCTGCGTCTTTCGCCATTTTGATCGCAGCCAGAGTTTCAGTTAGAGAACCGATCTGGTTGAACTTGATAAGGATAGAGTTCGCAACACCTTTCTCGATACCTTCTTTAAGGATCTTAGTGTTTGTTACGAATAGGTCGTCACCAACAAGTTGGATCTTGTCACCAAGAAGTTCAGTTTGGTGCTTGAAACCGTCCCAGTCAGACTCGTCTAGACCGTCTTCGATCGAAACGATTGGGTAGTCTTCAACTAGACCAGCTAGGTAGTGGTTGAACTCTTCTGAAGTGAAAGTTTTACCTTCGCCCTTCATGTTGTAGATGCCAGCTTCTTTGTCGTAGAACTCAGATGCTGCACAGTCCATAGCAAGCGTGATGTCTTTGCCTAGCTCGTAGCCAGCTGCTTCAACCGCTTCTTTGATCGCCGCTAGTGCGTCAGCGTTAGAAGCTAGGTTAGGCGCGAAACCACCTTCGTCACCCACTGCAGTGTTTAGACCACGGCCAGAAAGTACTTTCTTAAGCGCGTGGAAGATTTCAGCACCGATACGTAGCGCTTCACGGAAGTTAGGCGCGCCGATTGGCTGAATCATGAACTCTTGGATGTCAACGTTGTTGTCTGCGTGCTCACCACCGTTGATGATGTTCATCATTGGTACTGGCAGGCTGTAAACACCAGGTGTGCCGTTTAGGTCAGCAATGTGCTCGTATAGATCAACACCTTTAGCCGCCGCAGCAGCTTTCGCAGCCGCTAGAGATACTGCAAGGATAGCGTTCGCGCCGAAGTTTGACTTGTTGTCAGTACCGTCAGCGTCGATCATGATTTGGTCAAGCTCAGCTTGGTTAAGCGCGTCTTTACCTAGTAGACCGTCACGGATTGGGCCGTTAACCGCAGCAACAGCTTTCAATACGCCTTTGCCTAGGTAGCGAGACTTGTCGCCGTCACGTAGTTCTAGCGCTTCGCGAGAACCAGTAGATGCGCCTGATGGTGCACAAGCAGTACCAAAGAAGCCGCCTTCTAGAATTACGTCAGCTTCAACAGTTGGGTTACCACGAGAGTCTAGTACTTCACGACCCTTAATATCGATGATCTTAGCCATGTGAGATTGTCTCCGGTTGGATCTTTGGCGAAACATTCAGCCCGTCGTTGGGCCTCGAAAAAACAATGAGTGTAATTTTCTTACAAAACGGCCGTAAGAATAAAGCCCAATTTGGTAATTTTCCACCAAAGATATGATTTTGGTCAGCTATTTTTGCGTTTTTGAGCAATTATTAACCAGACCAATGCCATACCGATAGCGCGAAGCGAAGCGAATTCTATGGTCTACACTTAGTTACCGATTAGTAAAAAGTGATTGTAGATCTGTGGCGAAGTTCTTTTTACTGGCAATTCTCAACGTATTTCTCATTGGGCTTTTACATGCCAGTGAGCAGCTGAGTGTCGCCCAAACTAAACAATATTACACCGTGGTGAAGCCTGGTGGCTCAGTAGCCGATCAGACTCGTTTTATGTTACTGGAAGCATATTTATCGATTGGCATCGACCCCAAGTTCGTTGACATCCCGGTGGCACGCGCTGAGCGCGAGGTAAATGGTGTGCACTTTAACGCGTTAGCCGAAGCCAGTAGCCGAAATGACTACGCCAACATGCTTCGCATCCCAGTACCTTTAGGTACTAGAGAACTAAGATTGTTTGCATTAGGCGACAGTCGCCCAGAAAGCAAACACCTGACTGAACAAGATGTGATTGGCTATGTAAAAGGTGACTTGGAAGCACAGTGGTGGTTAAGCCATCAACCGGCGAACGTTGTCACAGCACCCAGCACCTTTCATTTATTGAACATGCTTGACGCAGGGCGCATTGATTATGCTGCCGCACAAAGCGAAGATTTTTTTAGCGCCATCCCTGGCTCACCAATATACCGGAATATCTCATCCTCGGTGCCAGTATGGCGCTGGCAAGTATTCCACTATATCCACCTAAATCACGCCGAGCTTGCAGAAGCACTTTCCATTGAGTTGGTGAGAGCAAGCAAAGCAGCACAGCGTTAATTCTATCTGTTGAGCAATGGCTTTAAAAACTGTCCTGTTAACGAGTTTGCATTAGCTGCTACCTCTGCCGGTGTACCTGTAGCGACAATCTGACCACCTCGTGCTCCCCCTTCTGGCCCTAAATCAATCACCCAGTCGGCGGTTTTGATCACATCAAGGTTATGCTCAATGACCAACACCGAGTTGCCATGATCGCGCAAGCGATGCAGCACTTGCAGAAGCTGCTGAATATCGTGGAAGTGCAAGCCAGTTGTAGGCTCATCCAAGATGTACAAGGTTTTGCCGGTATCACGTTTCGACAACTCACGGGCGAGCTTGACGCGCTGCGCTTCACCACCAGATAACGTTGTGGCGTTTTGGCCAAGCTTCACATAAGTGAGACCAACATCCATTAGGGTTTCAAGCTTTCGTTTAAGCGCCGGCACGGCATCAAAAAAGTCCAGCGCATCTTCAACGGTCATATCCAGCACTTCATGGATGCTTTTGCCTTTGTAAAGCACCTCTAATGTCTCACGGTTGTAGCGTTTTCCATGACAAACATCACAAGGCACATAAACATCGGCTAAAAAGTGCATCTCTACCTTGATAACACCATCGCCCTGACAGGCTTCACAGCGCCCGCCCTTGACGTTAAAACTAAAGCGCCCTGGTTTGTAGCCACGCGCTCGGGCTTCCTGCGTGCCGGCAAATAGATCACGCACAGCGGTGAAAATGCCAGTATACGTAGCCGGATTGGAACGTGGTGTGCGACCAATTGGGCTCTGATCAATATCAATCACCTTGTCGAAGTGATCCATCCCAGATAGCTTCTTAAACGGTAGAGGCTTTAACGACGACGCACCGTTTAACATTTCTGCTGCCAGTGGATATAAGGTGCCGTTAATCAATGAGGATTTTCCTGAACCCGATACACCAGTGACACAGGTAAATAAGCCCACAGGGACTTCTAGCGTCACGTCATTTAGGTTATTGCCGGTGGCACCCGACAATACCAGCATGCGCTTTTTATCAACTGGCGTTAGTGTTTCAGGGATGGCGATCTTTTTACGCCCTGCTAGGTAGTCACCCGTAAGTGAGTGCTCATTAGCAATAATTTGATCTGGCGTGCCTGCTGCAACCACCTGCCCACCATGCACACCGGCACCTGGGCCGATATCTAGTACATAATCAGCTTGGCGAATGGCGTCCTCATCATGCTCCACCACCAAAACTGTGTTGCCGAGATCGCGCAAGCGCGACAACGTGGCAAGGAGGCGGTCATTATCGCGCTGATGTAAGCCAATAGATGGTTCGTCCAGGATATACATCACACCAACTAACCCAGCGCCAATTTGGCTTGCTAATCGAATTCGTTGGTTTTCGCCACCCGATAGCGTATTCGCCGAGCGATCTAACGATAGGTAATCCAAGCCAACATTGACCAAAAAGCCCAAGCGATCATTAATTTCTCGCAAAATTCGCACGGCAATTTCGGCCTTAGCACCAGATAGCGCTAAATTTTCAAACCATTTAAGTGCCTCACCAATTGGTAGGTGTGTGACCTCTGGCAGCGTTTTTTCACCTACCCAGACGTTGCGTGCCGCTGGCTTGAGACGCGAGCCGCCACAGCTTTCACAAGGCTGCTCAGCCATATACTTACTAAGCTCATCGCGCACACCATCCGACTCTGTTTCACGGAAGCGGCGCTCATAGTTTGGAATAACCCCTTCAAAGGGGTGGCTGCGCTGATAAATATTGCCTTTAGCATTCACATAGCGAAAGTCGATATCTTCCAAACCAGTGCCATACAGCACCCGATCACGGAAATATTCTGGCAAGTCTTTCCAAGCAAGATCAATGTCGACGCCATCGTGGGCCGCCAATGCCGTTAGCTGCGAGAAGTAGTACACCGAACGACGATCCCAGCCGGGTATCACGCCCATCGCCAGCGATAGTTCGTCGTCGCGAATGATACGCTCGATATCAAATACATGTTTATTGCCCAAACCATCGCAAGAAGGACACGCACCGGCTGGGTTGTTAAACGAAAACAAGCGTGGCTCAAGCTCGGCTAAAGCATAACCACAAGTTGGACAAGCAAACTTAGACGAGAACGTCATCGGCTCAAAATCGCCGTCGTCCATTGGCGCCGCAATGGCAATCCCGTCGGCAACCGCTAGCGCATTTTCGAAACTCTCAGCTAAGCGTTGCTGCAAATCATCGCGAACTTTAAATCGGTCGATCACGACTTCGATGGTATGTTTTTTCTTTTTATCTAAATCTGGTAGGTCATCTAAATCACATAACAGGCCATCTATACGCACGCGCACATAACCATCGGCACGCAATTTATTAAGCAAGTGAATGTGCTCACCTTTGCGCTCACGCACCACAGGTGCGAGCAACATGACCTTTGAACCTTCCGGAAGTGCGAGCACTTGATCGACCATTTGACTGACAGTTTGTGCAGCAAGCGAAATTCCATGGTCTGGGCAGCGCGGATCACCTACCCGGGCATACAGTAAGCGTAAATAATCATATATTTCCGTTGTGGTACCAACGGTGGAGCGAGGGTTGTGGGTTGTGGTTTTCTGTTCAATTGAAATGGCTGGGGACAAGCCTTCAATATGATCCACTTCCGGCTTTTCCATCATCGATAAAAATTGTCGAGCGTAGGCCGACAACGACTCTACATAGCGACGCTGGCCTTCCGCATACAGGGTATCGAACGCTAACGAGGACTTGCCTGAACCAGATAACCCAGTGATTACAATGAGTTTATCACGCGGCAAATCAACGTCGATGCCCTTCAAATTGTGCGTGCGCGCACCGCGTACAACAATTTTATCCATACTTCACTCCAACTTTTTACGCACGCCAGTGTATATTAACTGTGCATTTATACAATAACTATTCTACAATCAACTCACGACAGAATAGTAGGTCAATGATATTCTATTGGATTACTTTTCAGCACACCTAGGTGTAAGCTGGTACCACGTAACAGAACACAGGAAGCAACATGTCTAAAGGCACCATTAACAAAGCGATGATTCTTGGCCGCTTAGGGCAAGACCCTGAAATTCGCGCCACCGCCTCGGGTACTCAGGTGGCGAACTTGAACGTAGCGACAAACTCTCGTAGCCGTGACATGAATGGTAATTGGACGGATACGACTGAGTGGCACCGTGTAACCCTATTTGGCAAAACGGCCGAAATTGCTGGCCAATATCTTCGCAAGGGTTCGCAAGTATACATTGAAGGCCGCATTCAAACACGTAAGTGGCAGGATCAAAATGGTCAGGACCGCTATACGACAGAAATCATTGGCAATGAAATGCAAATGATTGGCGGCCGTGAAGGTGGCATGGACAACGGCGGAGGCTACGGTCAACAGCAAAATGACCCTTGGCAAGGCCAGCAAGGCGCAGGTATGCAGCAACCCGCTGCGCAACCTATGCAACAGCAAGCGCCACAGCAGCAATACCAGCAACCTGCGCCACAGCCAATGCAGCAACAAGCGCCACAACAACCTGCCCAGCGCCCAGCGCAGCAAGCGCCAGCGGCACCACCAGCAGTTGACGATTGGGATGACGATATCCCGTTCTAAATGAACACTTAGAGCGTTAAAGCCCCGCTATTGCGGGGCTTTTTACTTATTCTAGAAAATGGTCATGAGCTCACTAGCAAGTTGGCTCAGGCTAGACGATCCATTTTCAGTTTGGTAGCTGTAAACAACCACCCGAACAAAATCAGTTCGTAAACAAACTAAGCCTATTTGTCATAGAAAGTTCGCAAACTTGTGTTGCGGCTATTGCAACCCCAACCAACTAGGTTAGCATGAAGGTCAGACTATGAGTGTGTTGGTTGGGGACAGTACTTTGAACATCTTAACTCTTTCACGTCCGGGCTTATTATCCACAGCTACGGAAGCGGCTATGCTCAGCGCCAGCATTCACTTTGACCAGATGTCTTTGTATGACGCGAGCGCTGAAGCGCTCAGTGAGAGAGTTGAAACCAGTCAACCAGACTATTTATTAATTTTAGGGGTTGAGCAAGACCCTGCCCACGCTCAGAGCAATGTTGAACATTGCGTTCACTTGGCCAAAACCTTCAACTTGCCCATTATCATGACTTCTTCTGACCGCGTATTTAATCGCCGCCAAGGCAAAGCATGGTTAGTCGATGAGCCAGTGCACCCCGAAGATGAAAAAGGCAAACAACTTTTGCATTGTGAGTCACTAGTGCAGTCGGTTGAGCAACATGTTTTGGTGCGATTTGGACCGCTATTTGGCCAAGGGCCGCGTGGGCGTATTGAGAAGCTCCTCTATGGTGAAATTGAAAGCTGGGATGCCGATGTACGCCGCTCTTTCACCGCGTCAGCCGATGCAGCACGCGTAGTGTTAGCTATGCTGCAACAGATTTCTTGCGGTGTTAAACCACCACTATGGGGCAGTTATCACTATGGCGGTGTTAGAGCAATGAGTGAGCTAGCTTTCGCTAGGCTGGTGCACGATGAAGCTAAGCTGATGCTGCCATCTCTTGAGCTGCCTGACGCACCTAACCTTCCAGACGGTGGCGAGCAAATGCGTCGCGACTTGAATACCGACAGCACCTTAAAAACTTTTGGTATCAAGCCACAGCCGGTGCGTAACTGGATTGTTCGTGAGCTGCGCACATTATTAGATGAGCAAATTAAAGCTGCCGAAGCAGAGAGTTAAGGCAGATCGGGGCCGTACTTAGCCGCTGCCTTTTCGAGCAAACTGTCGAACTCTTCCTGTGAGTGGTTTTCAACTTCCGCAAACCACTCTCGAATATCTCTACCGGATTGTAAATCTGGGTGGCGCGCCACGGATCGCAGAAAACTCTCGTAGTCTTTACCGGCATGAAAATAACCCGCTGGGCTAACAATGTAACGCGCAACAAATTTTTCGCAGTCGCGGCATTGCACATAAACCCTCTGATCACGATCGCGTTGCAAGATATTGCGCAAGTTTCGCGACCCACATGCCTGACACTTCTGAATGTGTATTTCCATAAATCCTCCGCTACAGCACCCACTGCAGATAGGTTGGTCCTAGTATTAGTAGCAGCAAGGTGCCAATGAGCGCAATGCCTAATCCGCCTCTCACTAGTTGCTTACTGGTTAAAACGCCAGAACTAAACGCAATGGCATTAGGTGGTGTACTGACAGGTAGCACCATGCCCAATGAACAGGACAAGGTAACCATTACCACTAACACGGCAACTTGCATAATTGGCAGTGGCAAGCTAATTACCACAGGAATCATAAGGCCTGCTGTGGCCGTGTTACTCATTACCACCGAAGCAATAGAGTTAATAACCACCACTAAGACAATTAGCACCGGGAATGCCAACCCAGTTGGCAAGAAGGCCACAAGCTCCTCCCCAAGCCCAGTTTCAACAACGGCCACCCCAAGCGCTAAGCCGCCTGCCACCATAAACAATACGTCCCACGAGAGTGAACGGAAGTCATCGGCAGTAAGCAGGCCGAACCAAAACGATGCAATAATGGGAAGCAGCGACACCATGCCTGTTGATAGGCCTATCTGCCCACCAAACAACCAGCCAAAAATTGTGACGGCAAAAATACCAATGACAAACTTCTGCTGGCCATCAAACTGGTCGAAATGTGTTTTGGTTAGCTCGATGCATTGCGTTTGACTTGGGTACATCCAAAGCAACAGGCGCCAAAGAATCACCAACAGCAAACTCATAAACGGCACAGCAAGCAACATCCAATGAGCAAAACTCAGTTGAATACCAATGCCATGTAAATAACTCAGCGCAATTGCATTTGGGGCAGTGCCGATTGGTGTGCCCATACCACCGAGGTTACAGGCAAATGGAATGGCCAAAATGATGGCGGTGCGATAATTATCTTGCGCCGGTAGCTGGCGGATAAGCGGCATACAGATGGCCAACATCATCGCAGTGGTGGCTGTGTTACTCATCCACATAGACAAGAAAGCGCCTGCAACAATGAGCGCAAGAATGATACGCTGCGGATTACCTTGTGAACGACGCAGCAGAAAGTGGGCAAAGTGAATATCTAGGTTGTATTTTTGCAGCAGCTGCGACAGTACAAAGCCTGCCAAGAACAACAATATGATTTGGCTAAAAAACGGCGCGAAAAAAATTTGCGTGTCGAAACTAGCTTTCTGCGCTGCCAATAAAGGTGATAGCCAAATGAGCTCCATGGCTAATATTAAGAAACTTACTACAAACAAGGGCACCCACTCGCTCACCCATAGCACTGCAGCCGTTAACACAATGATTGCAGCGGCGTTTTGCGCAGCATTGAGTCCAAACACAGAAAACGGCTGAAAGGCAGAAAAAACCAACATAAAAACTAGCCAAATAAGAGCTTTCAGCGACTTTCGATTAATGGTTTGGGTGGCCATATAGTCCTCTTGTAGCAGGCATGGAATACACAGTAGCTATTGCATGAACTTATTTCACTGGCTAGCGTGTTGCTAGTATGGCGCGCATTCTCACACTTTGAGCAATAAAAGCGCTGATCTTAATCATTTGGTTGCCTGTTGCTGAGAAGATTTTTCACGCTAAAGCCGCTATGCTCGAGCGATAACAAAATCGAGGGGTGTTATGCGTTTTTTAACCTGGGTTCTAAGCCTAATTGCCTTTACTTTATTGGCCGCTTATTTATTGGTATTTCAGTTAACAACAACTCAATTGCGCGCCATCGATCGCCCTACTACAGCAGATTTCACTCGCTCGCCAGATTTAGTACAGCAATTCGCCAATCCATCAGTCGAGCAGCTCAATATCACGACGGGCCAGCTTTGGTTGGCCAGTCAGGCAAACTTCGCGCGCCTTGGCATCAGTGTTAACCAAAGCTTTTTGGCTGCGCCAGAAAGACTGGTTTGGCAACTTGATTGGCCAGTCGATCAGCTTGGTGAGGGGCGCTACTTACCTGTCGACGTATGGGTTACCTCCACGTCCCAGTTTCCTTATTTAACCCTTGAGCAAATCAGCTTATCAGGCTGGCAACTACCAGATTTTGCTACCAATGCTATTGAACAAAGGTTGCTAGCCGAATTAGATAATCAGTGGGCCGCTTTGATTGAGACACGTGTAAAAGCTGTCGATATTCAACAAAATCAGCTGCAAATCATCATGCAAGGTATGTGATTTGCGTGCCAAAGATTGCCTCCATATAATGCTTTGGTCGCTAACGCCCATTGGGCATACAACAAGAGATGACAACTATGAGCTATCAGAATATTCCGGCTGGCAAAGATTTGCCTAACGACATTTACGTGGCGATTGAGATTCCGGCGAACGCCGACCCAATCAAGTACGAAATTGACAAAGACATGGATGCGCTGCTGGTTGATCGCTTCATGGCCACTCCTATGTTCTACCCTGCCAACTATGGCTATATTCCAAATACACTCGCAGACGATGGCGACGCGCTCGATGTTCTAGTGGTAACACCATACCCAGTACAGCCAGGCTCAGTGGTACGTTGCCGCCCAGTTGGGGTACTAGAAATGGAAGACGAAGCTGGCGAAGATGCCAAGCTCGTTGCCGTACCGCATAGCAAACTCACCAAGCTATACGATGACGTGCAAGATGTTGAAGACCTACCTGTATTATTGCGTGAGCAAATCCAGCACTTCTTTGAGAACTACAAAGACCTAGAAGCCGGCAAATGGGTGAAGGTACGTGGCTGGAAAGACGCAGCTACCGCGAGAGCAGCCATCGAAACTGCCGCTGCAGCCTATAAAGGCTAATCAGACCAACTAAAAAAGCTGCCTGTATCGGCAGCTTTTTTTTTGCACCACACTCAAGTGGCGCTTATTGATAATCAACCTTGTGCGGCGTTGAATAGCATAGAGGAGCGATTGCCAGTTCGACAAAACGCAAATACTTTCGCATCACTACCAATCAAAGCCTTTAACGGCTCAATGTGCACGGCGGCTTCGGCTGGATTGCTCATTGGCAAATAATGGAAGTTAATCCCTGCTGATTCGCACGCTGCCTGAATCTCGGTATGAGCTGGCTGGCCTGGCTCTTCACCGTCTGGTCGATTACACACGATGTCGGTAAACCCTTCACTTGCAAGCGCCGATACATGATCAGGCAAGATTTGCGGAGATACAGCGAATTTTTCGGTAATATAGGTTGCAGTCATTGTTCAACTCCATATGGGGTACATATTGGACTCTAGCACAAGCCAACGCAGAATTATCCACATAGATTGCGATTGCTTTTTTGCATCTGTGGAACAATTGGACGACCCTAGCTTAACCAATCACCCTTTGGCGGTTGGCGGCGCTAGCGCTCGCTCGGTGCTCACAACAGCTAACTACCCTGCTCGAGCATTTGGCGTGCGCTCGGCGATGCCGACATGGCAAGCAAAGCAAAAATGCCCACAACTGATCATCAAACCGGTACGTATGCAACGCTACCAGGAAGTGTCCAAGCAAGTCATGCAGTTGCTCAAAGATCATTGTGATCAATTTGAGCAGGTATCTATTGATGAGGCCTACCTTGACGTTAGCCATTATTACCAAGCATACGGTAGTGCAACAGACTTAGCGCTGTGGCTGCAATCTTTAGTGGCTCGAGAAGTAGGAATTACCGTGTCTGCTGGGGTTAGCCAAAACAAGCTGCTGGCAAAACTAGCGAGTGATTGGCGCAAGCCAGCAGGGGTTACCACCATATCACCTGCCAAGCAGCTTGAGTTTTTGCAAAACTTACCGGTAAAAAAATTTCCTGGCGTTGGCCCCAAAACTCAAACCCGCCTCGAACGAAAAGGCATAACGCTTTGCCAAGACGTTTGGCAAACCAGCATAGAGTCGCTCACTTTTCTTGGCAACTTCGCGACTCGACTAAAACAGATGAGCATTGGGGAAGATGATCGGCCGGTGCAAACTGAGCGACGCAGAAAGTCGGTGGGTGTTGAAAAAACGCTTCCGCAAAACCTCGAAGATCAAGACAGCATAACAGAGGTGGTGCTGGGCTTATTACCGCAAGCACGTCAGCGCTTAGCGGGTCGGCCGTTTAATCATTTAAGCGTTAAGCTCAAATTTGATGATTTTCAAGTCACCACAGCAACCAGCCAGTGCAGTCATTTTGATCAAGAAATTATCGCCGAACTTTGCCGTATTGCCTGGCAGCGCCAGCGCCGACCGGTTCGCTTGATTGGTCTTCAGTGTCAATTAACTCAAGGGCCTATTCAACTTCCGCTTTCGTGGTAAGCCTTTTATAATTTGCCCACAACAAGAGGGGTATATATGGCGTTTGAGCACAGCATTTCAGGCCTAACACGCGCAACACAATACTTTGCTAGCAGGGGCTGGACACCGGCAGCGGCGGGCAATTTTTCCCTGCGCAAAGAGGCAGAAATTTGGGTCAGCGAGTCTGGCGTTTATAAGGCTCAAATAAGTGAGTCCGATTTTATCGTCGTCGACGAACACGGCAAAGCTGTCGCGCAGCGCACACCATCAGCCGAGACCGAACTGCATTGCCAAATCTACCAACTACATCGCGATGTACAATGCGTGCTACACACCCACTCGGTTGCCAGCACAGTATTGTCTATGGCACTTGGCGCCATGGAATCATTGCCATTGCGTGGTTATGAAGTACTGAAAGCTTTCCCACATATCAGTAGTCACGAACAATCACTACTGCTACCAATATTTGAAAATAGTCAAACGATGGCTGATATCGCTCAAGCTTTTGCCAATTGGCGTTTGGCGCACCCAGAGTGCTGTGCGTATATTATACGCGGCCACGGAATTTATACTTGGGCGACCGACGTAGACACCTGTGTACGACAAATTGAGGCACTCGAATTTCTCCTTGAGTGCGAACTACAACGCTTACAACTGAAATAGGTGTACCATGACAACACTTACCGTTTTCGACGAATCAGGCAATGTGCAAGAGAAGCTTCAACAGGATGAGGCGATTACACAGTTTTTAACAGACCAAGGCGTGCTATTCGAACAGTGGATTACGCTGGCACCAGAAGCGCAAGACAGTGAAGCGCACATCTTCGAATCTTATCGCGCTGAAATTGACCGTATTTGTAAACGTGGTGGCTATCAAACAGTCGATGTTGTAAGCGTTAACGAAGACAGCCCAAATATTGCAGAACTGCGGGAAAAGTTTATCTCTGAGCATCGCCACAGCGAAGACGAAGTCAGATTTTTTGTGCGTGGCGAAGGCTTATTCTACCTCCATATAGATAACAAAGTAGTGGCCGTACATTGCGAAGCCGGCGACCTAATTGGCGTACCTGCCAACACGCCACATTGGTTTGATATGGGCCCAGAGCCTGACTTTGCGGCCATTCGCTTCTTCAACAACCCCGTTGGCTGGATTGCACACTACACAGGTAGTGATATTGCTGAACAGTACCCATACTTGGAGACGGCATGATTAAAGCAATATTAACCGATATAGAAGGCACCACGTCGTCTATCGAGTTCGTTGCCGATGTTTTGTTTCCGTATGCTAAGCAGCACCTAGCGCAATACGTTGGCCAGCATAGCGACGATACCGCCGTTGCTGGCATCCTTGCCGAAGCGGCAGCCCTAGCGAACATATCAAATGACGTAGAAAGTGTTGTTGAGCAACTGCTCGCTTGGATAGATGAAGATGTTAAGGCAACGCCCCTAAAGACCTTACAAGGGATGATCTGGCAACATGGTTATGAAAGCGGCGAGTTAAAAGGCCATATTTTTGCTGATGCCAGCGCAGCCATTCAAAAATGGGCGCAACATTACACCGTTGCGATTTACTCATCGGGTAGCGTGCAAGCTCAGCAATTATTGTTTAAACACAGCCAAGCCGGCGATCTAACGCCTTACCTAAGCCAGTATTTTGATACTAAAATCGGCCATAAGCGCGAAACTGAGAGTTATCAGAAAATCGCCGAAGCGCTTGCCCTTGCGCCAGATGAAATACTGTTTTTATCCGACGTGTGGCAAGAGTTAGAAGCGGCAAGAAATACAGGCGTGAATGTTTTAGGACTAAAAAGAGGCGTAAAAGATCACCCAACCGAATTTACTTGGGTGAACAATTTCGACGAAGTTGACCGCCTAATCAGTTAGGCAGTCAAACTTGTTAAGTAGCGCGTCATCTTGGTTGCTGCCGCGCTATGATCCCGCTCTGCTTCCACCATCAACTTCAATAGCATACCGTTAACAGCACCAAGCAGCGCCTCGGCCTGCAGTAAATCGCCGTCTAGGCGTTCAGCTAGCTTGGCTTCAATCAGGGCATATTGCTCCGACTGCAGCATTGACTGATCTATCCCCTGAGATGGCAACAATAAAAGTCTTAGCTTATCAGGGCGCGCTAGCCAGTAATTGCCGTAAGATGATAAGAAGCTTTTCGCCGACATATTGTCACTGTTGGCTAGCTCTTCTACTAATCCCTCAATTGGTTCAACCATCAACGCTTCGATGATCGCCTTCTTATTGCGGAAATAATAATAAATAGAAGGTGGCGCACATGGAATTGCTTCAGCAATACGTCGGATCGACACTGCATCCGCGCCGCGCTCTTCTAGGATTACTCGAGCACAATCTAAAATCAGTGACCGGCTAATCCTTTGGTTTCTAGTTGATATCTGTGCACTCATACTGATGAATTCCTATGTTTATACTACTATTTTCCTTGTAATTGCTTGGTAAAAAAAGCCGATCTCGACACAATTTGAACCAAACACCGGTTGGAAGCCCGAAAAAACTAGGCATAATTTATAGTAGTAGATAAATTCCATAGAGGAAGACGCATGACAAAAGTATTGGTTGTAGACGATTCAGCTAGCCAACTAGCTAGCCACCAGCGTGTACTTGAGTCGAATGGCTATGATGTCATAACGGCGAGGGATGGCAATGAAGGAGTAGCAGTTGCCGAGAAAGAGCTACCAGATTTAGTGTTAATGGATGTTGTCATGCCAGAAGTGAATGGCTTTCAAGCCACTCGCAAGCTGAGCCGTGGCGAACGCACCAAGCATATTCCGGTGATTATTGTCACCACAAAGGATCAACCGACCGACCGCGTATGGGCCCAGCGTCAAGGTGCTAAGGGCTATTTGGTTAAGCCTGTCGATGAGAACACCTTAATGGCAGAAGTACGTAAGTTTATTGCCTAGGTAATCGAGCAGCCAACAGGTTCTGAGTGACAATGACTAAGCGCTCAGCAACCTGCTGTTGACTAAACGGCAACATATCAACAACCTTAGTCATCGTAGTCGACAAATTAATCTCCCCTGCTTCGCTACTACCCACGCTTGCCAGCATTTGGTGTGCGCTATGATCGATCAAGCCAAGTGAAAATAATTCAGATGCCAATGCCGTTCGATCACGACGCGCCATACGCTGGACATCAAACTTGTCGGCCACATATTCAAACAATTTATCAAGCCCTGACAGTTGCACCTGGTCTAACCCAGCATCGGTTACCTCTTGTGAAGCATCTAGCGGCGCCGACGCATCCGTTCTTGCTAGGGCGGAGTGGTAACTGTTTATGGCGTGGGATTGAACAGCTATAGCCATGATTTTCTCTCAACAATCGTCTACTGACATAAGCATTTCAAAACACGTGCCAAAAAAAACCCCGCGAATGCGAGGTTTTTGCAGCCTGAAAGGCGATGGTTTGCCGCGATATTAGTCGTCGCGGAAATTCTTTTCCTGCATTTCTTGCCGCTGCTTTTCTTCAGCACAAAGCGTAGCTGTTGGGCGAGCCATTAAACGACGAACCCCAATTGGTTCCCCTGTTACTTCGCAAAAACCGAAATCACCGTCTTCAATACGTTTGAGCGCTTCTTTCAGCTTCGGTTCCAACTTAGTCAAGCGATCGATCATCCGTAACTGGAAGCGACGTTCTTCCTCAACCGCTGCTTTGTCTAACTCATCTGCTTCGTACTGCTGAGTACGAACCTGTTCTTTTGCATCATTAATTTGCTCGTGTGTTTCTTCGAGCTGCTGCACGATTAGGGCACGGAAGAATTCAAGCTGATCTTCATTCATGTATTCTTCTTCAGGTGCCGCTAGAATTTGTTCCACTGTCAGCATGATAACTCGCTTTCCTCGAACGCTTGATAAAAACCTTTGACTTGACGTATGTAGTATTCAAAGGGCAGGTCATGTTATATCATGCTCGCCACTTTTGGAAACGCTTTTGAAAAGGTAACCGCCAAATGAGCCGTGTACTACGTCTAGTTCTGGACTGCCCCGACCAAGTGGGCATCGTCGCCAAGGTATCCACTTTCCTTACGCAATATAATGGTACCATCGTCGAAGCCAATCACCATGCGGATCAGCAGAACGGCTGGTTCTTTATGCGTAATGAAATATTAGCTGATACTTTACCACTTTCCAAAGAAAAGCTATCGGAAGCCTTTGCGCCAATCGCTGATGATTTAAATATGACTTGGCGAATTACTGATTCTGATGAACCGAAAAAAGTCGTATTGATGGCTAGCAAAGAGTCTCACTGTTTGGCAGATATTCTGAATCGTTGGCATTCAGGTGACCTAAACTGTGAAATTGTTGGTGTTATTTCCAACCATGACGACTTGCGTGGTTTAGTAGAGTGGCATGGCATTAGATATCATCATGTGCCAGTGGATAAGGCTGATAAACAGCCTCACTTCGACGAAGTAACTCGAATAATAAATGAGTTAAAGGCAGACACCGTAGTACTTGCTCGGTATATGCAAATATTGCCAGAAGCCATTTGCCAGGCTATGCCAGGTCGAATCATCAATATTCACCACAGCTTTCTACCTTCTTTTGTTGGCGCAAAGCCTTATCACCAAGCGCATGAGCGCGGCGTAAAGTTGATTGGTGCTACTTGCCACTATGTCACGAAGGACCTAGATGCAGGCCCAATAATCGACCAAGACGTAGCACGGGTTACCCATAGGGAAGACCCAGTAGACATGGTTCGACGTGGCAAAGATGTTGAAAAGACGGTGCTCGCGCGCGGCTTGCGCTGGCATTTAGAAGACCGAGTGATTGTACACGGCAACAAAACGGTCGTATTTAGCTAAAAAAGGCGCCTCGGGCGCCTTTTTTAATGAATCTTAGAAGCGTGCTGTTAAACCAACGTATGCACCACCAATTGTGATGTCCGACTGTAAATCGGAAGTGTCTTGTCCTAACAGGCTATCAGAGATGGTCATATTAAACTGTCGCCAACCGGCTTCCACGCCAACTTTCACCAACAAGTTTGTTGGAAGAGGCGCATAGTAACGACCGTAAATATTATATTCGGTGATATTGTTTTCTTCGATGAAGATGGTTTTGAACTCACCACCCAAATTTAAACCAACCACTGGGATAGTGGCATCACCCGCTAAATACAACATAGGCAGGGGTAGCATTTGAGACGCAGAAATGTCGTCAACTTGCTGGTCGTTTAATTCTTTCGGCAAGTCAGCTTCAATACCTAAGTTAAAAACTCGGGCGTTCAAACCAAATTCAATGTCAACCACTGGCAAAAACGGGATACCCCAGAAAATAGTGGCATCGGTATGCGACAAATCTAATGTCGTCTGCACTTTTGATGCCGGTATGGTCTCACCCAAAAAATCAACTTGTTCAGTTAGTTCTTTTTCACCACTCAAGACTTGCGATTTATGATGTAAACGAACATTAGGCAATACTGGAATTGGATGCTCAAGGCTTCCGAACACATAAAAACCCGTTTGACCTTCTAATCCAAGATCGCTTTCAAGGTTAAAAGTGTCTCCTATGTTTGAATCACTTGCTAACGTTGGGAAATTCCCACCCGCACTGACGTCAATATTCAAACCCAACTTCGCCGAAGCTAACGGCGCCGACGCAACTAAAATGGCTGCAACCAACTTTTTCATTCCAGACTCCTTGCAGAGCCAGTCTCGGTAGATGTTTCGATAAACCAAGAATGGCTTTGACTATTTTTTAATATTGATCATTTACACCACGCCCAAGCGTAAATGCTAACTAACCCATACCCTAGTATATATTAGCGATACGGCAAGCAAATCCTCACTAACTAAAAGGCTACATTTCAGTTTCGATGAGAATTTCACTTAATATGTCGAACACTTGCGCCCGCAACTCTGGTTCTGGCTGTGTATTGTCGTAACGCCATACGCTGATCCGGGACTGGCTGCCAATATCGGCAAATGAAATGCGCAGACGCTGATCAAATCGGTTAAACCAGCTTGGGTTGCCTTCTAGTTGGAACGACTCACTTTGAATAGTCAGCAACGATCCACTGTCGTTCACTTCAACAATATTGATATCGTACTGCTCAATATTGTCTAGTAGCAAATTGAGCGCTTGTACTGCCGTCATATTTAGGTTTAACACCGGCACACCGTTGCCATCAATCACTTCACCGGGCTCAAGGTTCAACGCCACTTCACGAAGCTCAAGCTCAGGCGGTGTTGGCACAGCTAAATTTTCGGCTGGCGTTCTTGTGCCCTCAGGCAAATACAAAGCATTGTCACTGGCCGGCAGAACTTGCGGCGCTTGACCTTCTTGGTCAATCCAAGATAGATCTTTGCTCGCACAGGCGGTTAGAAAGATTGGCAGTGCTATAACTGTCCATCTCATCCTGCGACTCCTGAATCTTTCAAAGCTTGCATCACTTCTTCGTGGAAACATGCGTCCAGTTCAGTTAGAGGCAAACGAATACCTGGTGGAATCAAACCCATTTGATTGAGTGCCCATTTCACAGGGATTGGATTTGGTTCAACAAACAGTTTCTGGTGCAATGGTACCAGCAGCTGATCAAATCGCTCTGCCCGATCTCGATCCTCTTGCCTTGCTGCTGACACCATTTCAACCATGCCTTTCGGTGAAACGTTGGCTGTCACCGACACTGTGCCATGGCCGCCGGCAAGAAGAAATTCACAGGACGTCGCATCATCACCAGAAAGCTGTGCAAAGTCGGGGCCACAGGCTTCTAATGTAGGCTGCACACGGCTCACATCGCCGGTCGCATCTTTAATCCCAACAATGTTTTTGTGCTTAGCCAAAACCGCTACCGTCTCAACTGTCATATCAACAATCGTGCGACCCGGTACGTTATAAAGCAGGATTGGAATATCGACGGCATCAGCAATCGCTGTAAAATGAGCAATCAGGCCTTTTTGCGTTGGCTTATTATAGTAAGGCACTACTGAAAGCACAGCATCTGCACCATACTGCTTCGCATCTTTAGTAAGCTTGATTGCTTCAGCGGTTGAGTTACCGCCAGCGCCGGCAATTACAGGCACACGCCCAGCCACTTTTTCAACAGTGAAGCGGATAACCTGAGCATGCTCTTCAAAGCTAAGTGTTGCTGACTCACCAGTAGTACCGGCTGCCACAATCCCCTCAGTACCATTAAACACATGAAACTCAATCAACTGTTCGAGGGTCTGCCAGCAAATATCGCCAGCCGCCGTCATAGGGGTTACCAGTGCAACGGTACTACCTGTGATCATAAAAATACTCCATTGTGAGTTAAGCAATTAATGGTACTTGGCAGGTTTTATTCTAACAAGTAAAACGCCTGCCGAGCACGGCAAAAAGTCAGCAAACAGTCAGATTATGGTCAATACTTAGAACAGGCGTTACGAATAATGAAAGGCATGACTGTGGAAAATACCAAGGATCTTATTAGTGCTGCGGCAAACCATCCCGACATTGCCTCAGCCATTGAAAAAAATAAGTATTTATTGCTGTTCTTCTTCTCAAAAAGCCACACACCTAGATGCACCATTCAAAATCAAGACTTTGGCGCGCATTATGAGCAGTTCAGCCAATACAATACAGAAGTAATAGGTGTTTCTAGAGATCCAGTGCCAGTACTGAAGCAGTTCAAACAGGCACTGAGACTCCCGTTCACCCTAGCAGCCGATCCAGACTGCAGTTTGGCGCAGGCTTTCGGTGTGATCAAAACCAAACAGCTTGGTGGTAGTGAAATAACCAAGGTCAACCGATCTACCTTTTTACTATCGCCATGCGGAAAGCTGCTGCATGCATGGCAAGATGTAAATGTAAAAGGGCACGCCAAGCAAGTGCTGAGCGTGCTTGAGAGTTTAAACAAAGCTACTGCTTAGGCTTATGACTGGGCACCTTCATCAACGATTGGCTCCCGGTTACTTGGCCATGCATTGAAGGTTGCTTTCACTAACGTTGCAAGAGGGATGGCGAAGAACACACCCCAAAATCCCCAGACACCGCCGAAAAACAGTACGGCAATGATGATCGAGGCTGGATGCAAGCTGACCGCTTCAGAAAACAGTATTGGCACTAATACATTGCCATCTAATGCTTGCAATACCATGTAAGCAATGACAACACCGTAAAATTCAGGTGTTAAGCCAAATTGCAACAACGCCACTAGCGCAACCGGCAGCGATACCAATACAGCGCCAACATAGGGCACGAGCACCGACAAGCCAACGGCAATAGCTAAAAGTGCCGAGTACTCAAGGCCAAACAGTTTAAAAATTACTAAAGCACTAGCGCCAACGATTAAAATTTCGATCGCCTTACCACGCAGATAATTTGAGGCCTGCTGATCCATTTCGCGTGCAATATAATTCAAAACATTGCGTTTTTTCGGCAGTAATGCAGTAAATCCTTGCCAAAACAATGCACGGTCTTTTAAAAAGAAAAACACCAAAATTGGAATGATAATTAGGTAAACCGCGGCGGCTAAAATCGTGGTGATACTGGTAAAACTCAGTGTGACCGCTCTACTGATGACTGGGGTGATTTGTGCCCCTAAGTTGGTTAAATCTAATTGACCTAGCGCCTGATTAAGTTGCCAGTTACCAAACACTTCTGGGTACTGCCCTTGTAGGTACACGATGCCCTTTTCAATTTCACTCGCCATTTTTGGCACATCAGACAGCAAATTAAATAGCTGCTGCCAAATGAGCGGTACGACCACTAAGAAAGCTAAAACACAAATACCGAGGAATACCAGGGTTACAACACTCGTCGCCCACGTGATGGAAATGTACTTGCCTAGCCAGTCGACAATTGGGGCAAGGATGTAAGCAATTAGAATAGCAGCCAGTACTGGCATTAGGATGCTGCCAAACTGCCAAATAATGATTGCCATGACGGCAGCAAAAACGACCAGCACCACTGCTTCTTCATCGGCAAAATGGCGCTCATACCAACGCTTAAAGTAATCAATCATGCTACTTTTGTATCCTTATTATCACTGCACTCTGCTGCGTTTCGATGGCTAGCAGTTGATGCGCGGTTGTGGATAACCACTTGGGCACATCGTTTATGCTTTGTGGATCGTCAACGATTAACTGTACCTGATCGCCTTCACTTGCTTTGGCTAACCACTGCTTTAATTTTAGCAACGGCAATGGACAACGCATGCCCTTAGCTTCTAAAGTTGAACTAGATCTATTACTCATGAGAATGCTTATTTTGCGTTACCTAATTGTGACATGTTTACTGCTTATTGGCAGCATGAGTTCAGCCCAGCTACTCAGTTACCAGTTATCCGAAGCACAACAGGAAAAACTGACTAACATGTGGCAGCGCTCAATCAACGCCGCCAATGCCGACGCCTACCTTATTGTAGATGATTATTTGCAGCGCTTAACCAACCGGTTAGCGCAAGCATACGACCCACCACAGCCAGCACCAACTGTGCGCTTAATTGCCGATGACCGCTTTAATGCTTTTGCAGCACTGGGCAATTTTATGGGGATCAACGCTGGTCTAATAAAATCAGTTGAGACAGAAGCTCAGCTCGCAGCCATTATCGCCCATGAACTGGGTCATTTATACGCCCAACATAATGAACAGCAAATTACCCGCCAAGCAAGTGTACGCAATCAGAGCCTAGCTACCTTTGTTGCAGGGATGATTATTAGCACAGTTAATGCAGAAGCAGGCGCAGCCATTGCGGTAAGCGGACAAGCCATTGCAATGAATAAACTACTGGCCTATAGCCGCGCCAATGAACGCGAAGCCGATGCCATTGCACATGAGATTTTGGCCAACGCAGGCTACCCAAGCAACTCTCTTAACTTAGCCTTTCTGCATATGTCGGAGATCGGGCGCCTTAATGGCGAACCACCAGAATGGCTTTCGACGCACCCTAGCACTGATAGTCGACTAGCCGCCTCGTTAAGAGAGCGCTCTGACGATAACGTCGAACCATCTGGTGCAGGTCCACTGCGTTTTGTTCAACAAATACTCGCCGAACCCGAGCGTTTTCCTGATGAAGCCTTTGCACAGGCATTTCATCAACCGGCTAGTGAACAAAGGTTTATCGCACTATCTAGCGCCGCCAAGCCAATAGAGGAAGACGAAGCGAGAATTACTCAACTGGCAATGTTGAGCAGCGCTTGCGAAGCGCGTTTGCAAGTGTGCCCTTCTTTAGCGGAACTATGGTTGCAACTGCGGCCAAACGATCCTGTTATGCAGTTTGCCCTACTCGATTATTACGTTGCCACGGAAGCATGGCGCAAAGGGTTTGACATGCTCAACAAAGCCAAACAACAACTAGAACACCAACCAAAGTTTTGGCGCCATTATTCGGCCATTATGAGCAACCTAGGACGCCAAGACGATGCCGTTTTTGGTTATGCCCAACAACTTAATTGGCAAGGCGACTTGATAGGGGCCATAGATTATTTAGAGCGGCAAGCGAAGCGCCTAAACCGCCCTATCTATCAACAATGGGCAGAAGAACTTATACAGGCTAACGAGTTTGACTAGCAGCGAAATCCAGCATTCGGTCTAGCGGCTTTAGCGCCTTTGGAATCAACTCTGGCGCAACGAAAATCTCGTTTGAGCCTTGTTCAAGCGTTTTAGCCAGTAGGTCTAGCGTATTCATTGCCATCCACGGACAGTGTGCACAGCTACGACAGGTAGCACCGTTACCACCGGTTGGCGCCTCAATAAAAGTTTTCTTCGGCGAGGCCTGCTGCATTTTGTAGAAGATGCCACGATCGGTTGCCACAATGAATACTTGGTTATCCATGTCTTTACTGGCATTCAACAACTGCGTTGTTGACCCAACGACATCAGCTAGCTCAACAACTGCTGCTGGCGATTCTGGGTGCACTAATACCGCAGCGTCTGGATAGGCTGCTTTCAGCTGCTCAAGTTTCTGCGCCTTAAACTCTTCATGCACTATACAGCTGCCATTCCAAAGCATCATATCAGCGCCAGTTTGTTTGGCGATATAGCCCCCTAAGTGCTGGTCTGGCGCCCAAAGAATTTTCTCGCCATTGGCATGCAAGTGTTCAATGACATTCACCGCAATGCTTGACGTCACCACCCAATCGGCAATGGCTTTAACTTCCGCCGAAGTATTTGCGTAAACCACCAGGGTTCTATCGGGGTTGTCGGCTTTCATTTTCGCCAGTGCTTTCGGGTCACAGCCCAAATCTAGCGAACAGGTTGCCTCGAGCGTTGGCATCAGCACACGCTTGTTTGGCGCTAAAATTTTCGCCGTTTCCCCCATGAACTTAACACCAGCAACAATCAAGGTGTCGGCTTCACAGTCGCGACCAAAACGCGCCATTTCCAGCGAGTCGCCAATAAAACCACCAGAGCGCTCGGCTAAAGCTTGCATTAGCGTATCGGTATAATAATGCGCTACAAGTGTTGCGTTATGCTTGGCTAGCAAAGCCGTCATTTCATCCAATTTGGCGTCGCGTTCAGCCCCCGACAAGGGCGCCTCGACCTGCGTAGCCGGTACATTAAAGTCGGTATGTTCAAGAGAGATAATATGCGTCATGAAAACGTCACGTGTTTGCCCAGATAATTGGTTATCTTACCATATCTACGACTTATTGATGATCATGGAGCGAGGAATTTGCAACTGTTTACAGCTGAATCGACATTAGGCTGTGATATATCAACTGAAACGAAAAACGCCGCTACAATGTAGCGGCGTTTCTCAAAAATGGTGGGTCGTATAGGATTCGAACCTATGACCAATTGGTTAAAAGCCAACTGCTCTACCAACTGAGCTAACGACCCTCAACTGGATTTTTTCAATTTTAAACTAACCAATTAAAATGTCAAGCAAATCAATAAGTTAGGTGGTTGGTGGGTCGTATAGGATTCGAACCTATGACCAATTGGTTAAAAGCCAACTGCTCTACCAACTGAGCTAACGACCCCCAACGAGGTGCGCATTATAGGGAGAACTATTTTTAGTGCAACCCTTTTTTGCAAAAAAATTAAAAATAATTCGTAGGGTCTTCAACGCCGGCTTGTTCAAAGCCAAGCTGACGTAAATGACAGCTGTCACAGGTGCCGCATGCGCGCCCTTGTGCATCGGCTTGATAGCACGACACCGTCATGGCGTAGTCGAGACCAAGCGCACTGCCTTGGCGGATAATTTCAGCCTTAGTGAGTGACTGCAACGGCGCAACAATATTAAATCCATTGCCTTGCACCCCAGCTTTGGTTGCCAAGTTCGCCATCGTCTCAAAGGCAGAAATAAATTCTGGTCGACAATCTGGATAACCTGAATAATCCACCGCATTCACACCAACATAAATATCTTGGGCATTGATTACTTCGGCGTAACCCAAGGCAATCGAAAGAAAGACTGTATTGCGCGCAGGCACATAGGTTACAGGAATGCCGCCGGCGCCTTCGTCAGCACTTGGCACTGCTGTATTGGTGTCGGTTAGTGCCGAGCCACCAAACTCACCAATCGAGAGCCTTACCACCTTATGTGCTGCCACACCGTACGCTTCAGAGAGTTTTTCTGCCGCTAACAGTTCAGCTTTGTGGCGCTGGCCATAGTCAAAACTCATCGTATGAATTTCGTCGTAGCCTTTGCTGTCTGCAATGGCTAAACAGGTGGCTGAATCTAAGCCACCTGAGAGAAGTACAACCGCTTTGCTCATTGCAGTTTACGCTCCGCTAATCTTGCCGCTTGCGAGTCTGGAAACTCAGTGATTAAGGTTGAGAACCAGCTACGTGCTAATTCTTCATCGCCTAAGGCCTGATAGACCACACCCAACTTATACATCGCGTCAGGCGTTTTATTATTCACCGGATAACCATCTACCACTTGGCTAAACGACACCAAGGCAGCTTCCCAATCCGGCACCAACGACTGCACCTCACCCAACCAATAGTAGGCATTTGGCGCAAGCTCATGGCTTGGGTACTGCACAACAAAGGCTTCAAAAGCAGAAATTGCACCGTCAATGTCACGCTCACTAATAAGGTTGCGGGCATCTTGGTATAGCTGCTCAGGCGATTGAGCTGTTGGCGCTGTGGTCGACTCTGGGCTCATCTCGGTAGCAGAACCACCACCTAGCTGAGACTGAACCACATCACTAATGCGGCCATCTAGCTCGATATAACGCTCACGATTTTCTTCGCGCAGTTGGCGTACTTCAAACATTAACTCTTCAACCTGACCACGCAATTCAGATAACTCTTGGCGCAAACGCTGGTTTTCGAAGAATATTTCTTCCACCATGCTGTTTGCCGCTTGCGGTGCAGGTGTACCTGAACGGGTGACTGGCTGTGAGTTAACAATTTGGGCATTGCCCATAACAAAAGTGCTGCCAACGAGGGCAGCACTTACTAGGATTGCTTTTTTCAGCATAACTCAAATTACCATGCTAGGTAACGAACCTCTACACGACGGTTCAATGCGTGGTCAGTGCTCACAGGACGCTCTTCACCGAAGCTAGTCACTTCAATTTGGTCGTCTTTAACGCCTTTCAGCTTCATGAAAGACTCAACCGCTTGTGCACGACGCTCACCTAGGGCAACGTTGTATTCACGTGTACCGCGCTCATCAGCGTGGCCTTCTAGGCTTACTGTTGCGCCAGTGTTCGCTAGCAGGTAGCCAACGTGAGCGTTCAATGTTTGACGTGCATCGCTGCGGATAGTCGACTGGTCGAAGTCGAAGTATACAGTTGAGTTCTCAACCAGGAAGTCGCGCTCTTGCTGGGCCCAGTCGGTCATGTCTTCTTCGACCATTTCAACCATTTCTTCAGCTTCTTCTACAACCGGCTCAACCACTTCTACGGTTTCAGTTGCAGTGTTTTCTGCTGTATCAACTGTGTTGCTGTCGTCGCTACCAGTACCACCACAAGCTGCCAATGAAACAGCGGCTGCCAGTGTGGCAATTTGCATCAGTCTAGCTTTGCTCATTGCTAATTTCCTATTTTTCTTGGTTTATAAATTGGGGCCTGAACATTAATCACCACGGTATGGCGACCAAGCTGGCTCGCGAACATCTCCGTCCACGACAGGCATTGTGCTGCGCACTTGGCCATCCACCGAGACCCAGGCAAGCACACCCTTTCCTTGTTGCTTAGTACCATATACTAGCATACTGCCATTTGGCGCCAAACTTGGCGATTCGTCAAGTGTTGTTGCGGTTAATATTCGCGTTTGCCTTGATGCCATGTTCATTGCAGCAATATTAAAATTATCACCGCCCTTACCATGAACATAGACAATATACTGACCATCGGCACTAAATTGTGCTCTGGCATTGTAATTACCTTCAAACGTTATGCGCTCAGCCCGCCCGCCTGTTGCACGGACCATGTACAGCTGTGGCATACCGCCTCGGTCTGAGGTAAACACAATTTGACGACCGTTTTGTGACCATGCAGCTTCCGTATCAATACCCCAGTGATCGGTTAACTGTTGCACACGGCCACTGCGAAGGTCTTTCACGTAAATATTAGGGTTACCATCTTGAGAGTTAGTAAAAGCGAGTTTTGAACCATCTGGCGAAAAGGCCGGCGCACCATTGATGCCCTTAAACTGAATTTCATTAGTCACTCGCCCACTGGCTAGATCCAGCATATCAATGCGAGAACGGCCAACTTCATCAAAGGTAACAAATGCTATCTTTTTGCTATCTGGTGACCACTTTGGCGAAATAATTGGCATCGGCGTGCGATGCGCCACCACTGCATTGGCCCCATCATAGTCAGCAACTTCTAGTCGATACTCAGTGCTGCGGCCACGTTGTGATTTAACAATATAGGCCAGCTTGGTTGAAAAAATGCCGCGAGTACCTGTGATGTGCTCATATATTTCGTCACTCATCCGGTGTGCAACCGCACGCATGGCATTAGGCTGGGCATAGTATGTTTTTGGCGTTATGGCGCGTTGACCGGTGAATACGTCGAATAACTCCATCGTCATTCGCAAACGACCATTGTCGTTATCGACTCGACCAATGACGATGTAGTCTTGGTTCAGCGCGCGCCAATCACGCATTACTATAGATTCTTGCTGGCTTGGCAAGCCTGGCATTGCGGTACGCGATAGTGATTTAAAACGACCACTAAGCTCTAAGTCATTGGCAATGACCTGACTCATCGATTCCGGCAACTGCTGGCCCGTTGAGTTTAAAAACGGTACCACCGCTATATTGGTTGGGGAGTCAACACCACGGGTAATTTTAATGGTGATTCGCGACGCCGCCGAGGCGGTCATCGCAAGCACTAACAAGCCAATTATTATTGTTCTTAGCTGTTTCAAAATAGATCCTCCGGATCAAATAGCAGATTTAAGCTGCGAAAATTCTGCTCAAACATATTCGGGTCTTTCGGTACCGAAAATCGGGTTACCGACTCCACTGCGGTAATGGCCGAACGATCAAATAAACGATCACCACTGGATTGCAATATCGATACGTTACGCAGTTCGCCTGTTGGTAGCAAATCGATCAGAAGCAGCACCTGCATATCATTATTCGCCGAGGCTGGGCGGCGCCATTGGCGTTGAATTTGCATTCGTATACCCGCCACAAAGCTTTCTACCTCTGAAGCCTGACGACTCGCTTGCGCCTGCTGGGCTTGCTCATTGGCGGCTTGCTCGGCTTCTAAACGGGATTGCATCTCGGCTAGACGCTGCTCGCGCAATTCTGCTAGGCGTTGCTGCTCAGCCTCTATTCGCCTCTCTCGGTCACGTTGTTCTTGCTCGCGTTCACGTTGCTCTTGCTCGGCTTGGCGCTCAGCTGCCTCTTGTGCTTCGCGCTCTTTGCGCGCCTGCTCCTCGCGCTGGCGACGTTCGGCTTCGCGCTGGCGTTGCGCTTCGGCTTCACGCCGTTGCTGTGCTTCACGTTCGCGCCGCTCTGCCTCTTGTTTTTCTTTTAGTGCTAGCTCTGCTGCCCTATCTTGCTCGGGCGCTGGTTCAGGTTCTGGCGCCGGTTGTTGCACAGGCTGAGGTTCAGGTTGCGGAGCCGGAGGCAGTTCAACCCATTCAATCGCCGGGCTAGATAAATCAAACTCTTTCACTGCCGGCGACACATCAAACGTCCATACCAGCACAATGGCAACAACAATGTGCAACAGCAATGCTTGAATGGTCGGCCATATCAATCGCATCAATTACTCCTGATCGGTCATCAGACCAACACGAGTTGCACCTTGCTCTTTAACAATCTGAATCATGGCCACCACGGTGCCATAGTCCACACGATCATCACCGCGCACTAAAATTGCTCGATTAGGCGTTTGCGCCAGCATCGCGCCAACAGCATCTTTTAAGTCTGGCAAAGACACCTCACGGGTATCGCCATTCTCTTCAATGTAGTAACCCCCATCGGCCGAAATGCTAATGACCAAGGGCACATTGTTTTCATCTACGTCAATTTGTTCAGCGTCTACACGCGGTAACTCAATATCAATACCCGTGGTCAACATGGGTGCCGTGACCATAAAGATAATTAGCAATACCAGCATAACATCGATATAAGGCACCACATTCATATCAGACATGGGCTTGCGACGACGTCTAATATGCATTATTCAGTCCTCGCCCTAGGCGGTGCTGCATTCACTTCGCCAGTAGCAGGTTTCGCTGCAGTCGTTTGTGCAGCCGGTTTGGCTGCCGCTCGCGCCTGTTGCTCGCGCGCTTTCAACACATGTAACTGGCGGTGCAAGATGGCAGCAACTTCCTCGGCAAAGGTTTCATAATCCTGTGCCAAACGATCCGCTTGTGTCGAAAAGCGGTTATACGCAACCACCGCTGGGATCGCAGCGAACAAGCCCATCGCCGTGGCAATCAAGGCTTCGGCAATACCTGGCGCCACCGTAGCCAGCGTCGCTTGGCGAACCTCAGCTAAGCCTAAAAAAGCATTCATAATGCCCCAAACCGTACCCAGTAAGCCAATGTATGGTGCAGTTGAGCCTATGGTCGCCAAAAACGGTAGTTTGGCATCTAACTGTGACAGTTCTTTGTTAATGGCAACACGCATAGCGCGTTGAACGGCCACCATAATCGTCTCTTCGTCGGCTTTGGTTTGTTGGCGCAAACGTTGAAACTCACGAAAACCTGAGCGGAAAATTGCTTCACCTGCGCTTTCTTCTTCAGGTGGCGGCAACTGGCGATATTGTTGCGTCAGGTCTAAACCCGACCAAAAGCGCTCTTCAAATTCAGCAAATGAGCGATGGCTTGCAGCAAACAAACTGCGGCGTTCAAAAATGACGACCCAACTATAGATAGAGGAACCAACCAACAGCGCCATAACGAGTTGGACAAATAAACTGGCCTCTAAGATGAGCGACCAAATCGACATTGATTCAGACACGGTGGTACTCCGTTCACAAATTATCGCATTAGCGTAAATAAATTGACGGCAAGACGCTAGCCCGAAAGTAGCGATTGCAAAATATGTTCAGGCATCGTTCGTGGACGCTTGCTCACAGGATCGATACTGGCGATTGTAATTTGCGCTTGGCAAAGCAGCGTTTCGCCGCGCAACACCTGCTGATCGAAGACAGCAGACGCTCTTTTATGGCTTTTCAACGACAAGGTTACCGTTAGCTCATCATCCATTAATGCCGGTTTGAAATAACGAATTGACAGCTCAGTCACAACAAAGATCGCGCCTGCTTTTTCGGTTTCTGTGTGTTGATAACCATGACCACGCAGAAACTCAGTGCGCGCTCGCTCCATAAACTTTAAATAATTGCTGTGGTAAACAATGCCCCCAGCATCGGTATCCTCAATATAAACACGCACGGGTAATTCAAACATACTCAACCCTTGTAACCAGAAACCTGCCACTATAGCGAGCTGGTTTGATTGAGTACAGTTGTGCAACACAACCCTAAAAATTGGCCACTGAATGACAATGCCAATCGCCTCACAAACGCAAACAATTTATCTAGCGGCTAGATAATCTTGCGGTAATCTTTTTGCCATGAAACACCATCTACTCGCCTTCATTACATGGCTCGCCATTTTTGTGCAGCCGATATTGTGCGCCCAAGACGCGTTTGCTGGGCGCATAGTGATGTTGTGCGACCAATTTGGCGTTAGCGCAGAATTTATCGAAAGTGATACGCCTTACCTGCAAAACGCGTCGGACTGTCAATGTCCGAGCATCATTCACAGCGCCAACCCTAGTGATTTACTGCTTAGTGAGTTTTGGTCTCCACCCGTTCCACGGACGGAAGTACTAGTCACCCCGAGCACCTCAACTTACAGCAAATCACTCGCTCGCGCCCCACCTGCTGAATAATCCTCCGAAGCACGACATTTCCGCTGGGCAGCGGCAATTAAGATTATTTGTAGGGCAAAAAAATGATTTCCAATTCGCTAAAACTATGGCTTTGGCGCTGGCATGTTATTGCTGGCTTATTTGTATTACCGTTTATTATTCTGCTCGCGACAACGGGCGCTATTTATCTCTTTAAAGATCAGTATCGAGCCAATATTGAAGCCCCCATGTTGGCAACAACTGAAGGCGAACCACTGCCACTATCACAGCAGTTTGATATGGCCAATATGTTTAGCCAAAACCCACTAACCCATATTGAAGTGGCCGACGGGCAAGCAACCCACTTTTACAATGGCCGCTTTTCACCAAATGAATCAGTTTATGTAGACCCTGCAACTGGCGGGATTACCGGGCAGTACATCAGGTCGAACGACATAATGGAAACCATTCGTAATCTGCATGGTGAGCTATTAATGGGTGACTACGGCACCAAGGTGATCGAGTTGGTAGCCAGTTGGCTAGTGGTATTAATCATCACTGGCATTGTTGTGTTTTGGCCACGCAAGCAACCCATCCTAAACCTTGTAAGAGTGCGATTAAATAAAGGCAAACGCATAATGATGCGCGATTTACATGCTGTTTTAGGTTTCTGGATTAGCGCATTCTTACTGGTCATTATTGCTGGCGGCTTACCCTGGACCGACCTTTTTGGTGCAAACTTCCACAAATTGAAAGAGGCAACCAACTCAGGCTATCCAGCTACTTGGTTTAGTAGCCGCAGCTTGAACTCAACGGTTGCTGGCGAGGCACTCACACTGGATGAAATGTTTGCCATTGCACAAGCACAAGAGCTACCCGGCAAAGTGTATTTAGCACTGCCGCAAACAAGCGATAGTGTTTTTACTGTCAGCAATAGCGCCAAGCTCAGTGAGCAACAGGTCATGCACTTCGACCAGTATTCTGGGGAACTGCTGCTGCACCATACTTGGGACGAAGTAGGCATGCTTTCAGCTGGGCAACAAGTTGTTATGCGCCTACATCAAGGTGAATTTTTCGGCATTGCTAACTGGTTGATTGCACTCTTTACCTGCATTGCACTGGTAGCCTTAAGCCTTGCTGGCATCACGTCATATCTGATGCGCAAACCAAAGGGCAAACTTGGCCTACCTAAGCCACCGGCGAGCTTTCGAGTAGGCCTGGGTACATTAGTACTGATTGCAGCCCTAGGCTTAATCCTGCCAGCCTTTGGCATAAGCGTACTCATCATTGTGGTGGTTTCTTGGCTAAGCAGCTTGCGTAAACCAAGCGTTCGCGCCGCTTAAGAGGATAACCAATCTAGAATCACTCTGGCACCGGCAGCCCAAAATAGCGCCACGCTAGTTGGGTTGCTACCCGTCCGCGCGTGGTACGCATGATATAACCTTGCTGAATTAGATACGGCTCAACAACGTCTTCCAGCGTATCGCGCTCCTCACTCATTGCTGCCGACATATTATCAACGCCCACCGGGCCGCCTTGGAACTTGTGGACCAAGTTTTCTAAGTAACGACGATCTAACTCATCAAATCCAGATTGATCAACTGCGATCATGGTCAGCGCCGCATCGGCAATCTCCGCCGTTACTTCACCATTGCTTTTAACTTCGGCGTAATCTCGAACGCGGCGTAGCAAACGGTTGGCAATACGCGGCGTGCCGCGTGCTCGGCGAGCGACCTCGAGGGCGCCATCGGCATCCATTTGCACCCCTAATTGCGCGGCTGAGCGGGCTACGATTTTTGCCAAATCATCTACTGAGTAGAATTCTAGACGCTGTACAATGCCAAAACGGTCGCGCAATGGGGCGGTTAACAAACCAGCGCGAGTGGTGGCGCCTACTAGGGTAAAGGGTGGTAAATCAATCTTGATCGAACGTGACTCAGCGCCCTCGCCGATCACAATATCCAGCTGCCAGTCTTCCATTGCCGGATACAGCACTTCCTCTACATGTGGACTGAGGCGGTGGATCTCGTCGATAAACAGTACTTCGCCGCCCTCAAGCGAGGTTAACAAGGCCGCTAAGTCGCCGGCCTTTTCTAAAACTGGGCCAGAGCTGGTACGCAGAGGCACACCCATTTCATTGGCAACAATATGCGCCAAAGTGGTTTTACCAAGCCCGGGTGGGCCAAACACGAGCGTATGATCAAGTGCATCGCCACGGTTGCGCGCCGCTTGAATAAAGATTTCCATCTGTTCACGCACCACAGGCTGGCCTTCATAGTCAGCTAGCCGAGTTGGGCGCAGCGCCTTATCGAAATTGGCTTCCGACTGGCTTTTTGTTTCACCAGAAATAAATCGATTGCTCTCAATCATAGCTGCCCCTTACACCAGTGACCGCAGCGCGTCGCGAATCAATTGATCAGCGGTGGCATCCGGTGTCGCCACTTTATTAACTGCTTTTTCTGCTTGCGCGGCGCTATATCCCAATGCTTGCAAAGCTTGTACCGCATCGGCGCTATGTTCAGCGGTTTGCGCGCGCGGCGCACTGGCCAGTTCGAGTGCTGCATCTGGGCTTGCCCATTCACCCAAGCGGTCTGCTAGCTCAACAATCAAGCGCTCGGCGGTTTTTTTGCCCACGCCAGGAATCTTGGTAAGCATGGTAACTTGTTTATCGGTCACGGCTGCCGCTAGCCGATCGGGCTCAAGGCCTGACATAATCGCCAACGCCATTTTTGGTCCAACACCGTTTACCTTTACTAGCACGCGAAACAACTGGCGCTCGCGGTTATTACTAAAACCAAATAGCGTAATTGCATCTTCTCGCACTTGTGTGTGCACAGCCAGCGACACCTGCTCACCTAGGCTTGGAAGTTTAGCGATCGTCGACATTGGCGCTAAAACTTCGTACCCCACACCTTGTACATCAATGAGTAATTCCGGCATGCGGTTTGCGCGCAGTACGCCCGTTAGCTGACCAATCACAGTTATTCCCCTCGGTTTTCTTCTCGATAATGCACAGTATGCAAAAAGCGCGGCAGCGACAAGTGCCAATAAATGCCAGCGCTGCGAATACCAAAGCAGGTAACAATGGCTGCAATAATTGCCATGGTGTCCGTTAGGTAGCTAGTACCCAGCCAAAATACCACACCACCGGCTAGGGCTGGCGTGGCGTAAATATCGCGCTGAAAAATAAGCGGCACTTCATTACAGAATACGTCGCGCAAAATTCCACCAACAATACCAGAGCTCATACCCATGATAATGGCAATAAGCGGGTCGGCTCCATAGGCAAAGGCAACCTGCATGCCGGTGACAACAAACACCGCTAGCCCTAGCGCATCAGCATAGAGCAAGGTTTTTATGTGGATTTCAATGTACTTGTCGGCTATGAACGTTGCCGCCCCAGCAAAGAGTGCCACGTACATATAAATGGTTTGGTCCACCCAGGAGGCAGGCAGCCCCAGCACCAGGTTGCGCAAAGTACCGCCGCCAAGTGCTGTGACCACAGCAATGAACTGCACGCCAAAGAAGTCGAATCGAGCACGGCCCGCTTCTAATGCACCCGCCGCGGCAAACACTGCCACACCAAATAAGTCCAACCAAAAAACTACGGTCGACACTTCCAATATTTCGTTCATCTAGCCTCCACGGGAGCTTAACCCGTGCTGGTTTGTGGAGTCGGTGGGCAATACGATTTGCGCTCACCGCCTCCTAGATCTGTTGTCACCCATTAAGTGGGCGAGCCAATTAAGCGGCGCATTTTACACAAAGTTGCCATGCTAGTTGAACTAAATTGCAACCGCCGGCCAATGGAAGATGGATTATTGCGCAAGCCAGTACTCCACAGACAAATACCCCTCTTCTTCACTATTTTGCCCCTTGTTTTGCAAGGTAAAACCCAGCCTAAAGAAGAGCGGGCCTAGCGCTTTAGAAATCTTACAGACAAGATGGGTAATGCCATGCCTAGCTAGCTCATTCTGCACGTATTGAATAAGCTGAGATCCTATCCGCTGGCCCCGAAACTCGGGATCGGTTGCCAACTGGCTTAACTGTGCTGAGCTACCATCGATAAATACTGAAACAACAGCGACAAGCTGGTCATGCAGAAATGCAGCAAAGTGCAATGCATGCTCGTCACCTGTTTGCATGCAAGCAGCTGGTGATTCATCTGGGCAAAACACCTTCTGCCTAAGGTACATAACAACAGGGTGAGCGACTTGTTCTATAGTAATGTGCGAATGATCCATAGCGTTATCTCATGCCATAAAAAAAGGCACTCCGCTGCACGGAATGCCTTTTTTACAAGCGCTAATACTTATTGAAAGTCAGCATTGGTATAAACATTTTGCACGTCATCTAGGTCTTCAAGCATATCAATTAGCTTTTGAACCTTCTCTGCCACTTCACCCTCTACTGGTGCTTCAGTGCTTGGCACCATGGTCACTTCACCTTCTGGCGAGTATTGGCTTAGTGCATCGCGAACTGTTGCAAACTCGCTTGGCTCGCAACGAATTTCAAAGCTACCATCATCGTTAGTAATAACGTCTTCGGCACCCGCCTCCAGTGCTGCTTCCATGATTTCATCTTCGTCGCCAGATTCAATAAATAGCTGGCCAACATCAGAGAACAAATAGGCAACTGAGCCGTCAGTACCTAGGTTACCACCACACTTGGTAAAAGCGTGACGCACATCTGACACAGTACGGTTTTTATTGTCCGATAGACATTTAACGTAAACCGCCACACCACCTTGACCATAGCCTTCGTAGGTCATCGGCTGATAATCTTCGCCATCATTATTACCAGCGCCACGGGCCACGGCCTTATCAACCGTGTCTTTTTTCATGTTGTTCGATAACGCTTTATCGATGGCAGCACGCAGAGCTGGATTGTCGTCAGGGTTTGGGCCGCCATTGCGCGCAGCAACTACTAGCTCACGAATCAATTTAGTAAAAATTTTGCCGCGCTTGGCATCCTGCGCTGCTTTTTTGTGCTTAATGTTTGCCCACTTACTATGGCCAGCCATTTTTATTCTCCTAATCAGATCCAAAAAAGCCCCTATAAATAGAGGCTTTTTGAACTAAAACGCTCGATTACTTTTCTTCAGTAACAGGCTTTCTAACACGAATGTGTAGGTCACGTAATTGCTCTGGCGCAACCTCGCCTGGGGCATCTGTCATGACACAGGCAGCCGTTTGCGTTTTCGGGAACGCAATCACTTCACGAATCGACTCTGCACCAGTAATAAGCATTACTAGGCGATCTAGACCGAATGCCAAACCACCGTGCGGTGGCGCACCAAACTTCAATGCATCAAGCAAGAAGCCAAACTTCTCTTGCTGCTCAGCTTCATCGATGTTCAACACTTCAAATACCGTCTGCTGCATTGCTGGGTCGTGGATACGAATTGAACCACCACCTAGCTCAACACCGTTGAGCACCATATCGTAGGCACGCGACAGCGCTTTTTCAGGTGCTGCTTTGAGCGCTTCTGGTGAACAGCTTGGCGCAGTGAATGGGTGGTGCAATGCAGTTAGGTGACCTTCTTTTGTTTTCTCAAACATTGGGAAGTCAACAACCCACAGTGGCGCCCACTCTTGCGTGTATAGGTCTAGGTCAGCACCTAGCTTACAACGAAGTGCACCGAGTGCATCGTTGACGATGTTAGCCTTGTCGGCACCGAAGAAGATCAAGTCACCATCGTTCGCATCAAGGCGCTCTAGCAGGGCTTGGCGAACTTCCACTGGCAAGAACTTAACGATTGGCGACTGCAAACCGTTTTCTAGGTCAGACTTGTCGTTCACCTTGATATAAGCTAGGCCTTTGGCGCCATAGATGCCAACAAACTTGGTGTAGTCATCAATTTGCTTACGAGTCAGTTCAGAACCTTTTGGTAGCAGCAAAGTAGCAACACGGCCGTCGTCATCTTTAGCCGGGCCTGAGAATACTTTAAATTCTACTTCACCCATTAGGTCATCAACCGACACAAGCTCTAGCGGGATACGTAGGTCTGGTTTGTCCGAGCCGTACTTTTCCATCGCTTCCGAAAATGGCATGTGCTGGAACTCACCAAATTCTACGCCTAGCGTGTCTTTGAAAATGCCGCGGATCATGGTTTCAGTCATGCCCATGATGTCTTCTTCGTTAACAAAAGACGCTTCCATATCAATCTGAGTAAACTCAGGCTGACGGTCGGCACGCAAGTCCTCGTCGCGGAAGCACTTAGCAATTTGATAATAACGATCGAAACCAGACACCATCAACAGCTGTTTAAAGAGCTGCGGTGACTGTGGCAGCGCAAAAAACTCACCTGCGTGCGTACGTGACGGCACTAGGTAGTCACGTGCACCCTCTGGGGTAGCGCGCGTTAGAATCGGCGTTTCAATATCTAGGAAACCCTGTGCTTCTAGGTGCTTGCGTACCGATGAAGTAATTTTCGAACGCAAGATCAACTTCTCTTGCATTTCGGTACGACGCAAATCTAAGTAGCGATACTTCAAACGTACGTCTTCACCAACTGGCGAGTAGTTGTCTAGCGGGAACGCAGGCGTTTGCGAAGCGCTTAGCACTTCAATCTCTTTGCCTAGCACCTCAATTTCGCCAGTGCGCATATTTGGATTAACCGTGCCCTCAGGGCGCGGGCGAACACGACCAGTAATGCGCACCACATATTCACTGCGTACACGATCAGCAGTATTGAATACATCTTCCACGTCTGGATCGAAAACAACCTGTACCAAGCCTTCACGATCTCGAACGTCTAAGAAAATCACCCCGCCGTGGTCACGACGACGATGTACCCAACCGCAAAAAGTAACGGTCTCTTCGACTTGAGCGCTAGTCAATTCTCCGCAATAGTGTGTACGCATAGTTAATCCGTTTGTTTTATAGTGATTTTGGGTTGACCCAATTTAATAAGGCGCAAATTATACGCGCAAATTCGTTTGAGATAAGCCCCATGATGTCACGAACTGTGTTTTTCTTCGTTTTATTGCTGTTTACAGGCTTGGTTCACGCCAGTCAACCTGACAGTGCGCGCAGCAATCAAGCACTGATCGAAGCGCTTAGCAACGCCGTGCAAGACTCAAGCAGCTTTCCAGACAAATATGATGCCATGGTGTGGTATGCCGACATGTCTGGCCGCCTGCAACGTTACAAATACATGCGCGATCATGAGGAGCGACTTGAATTTCTGCGTTTAGTTCATGCCGAAGCGGCACGCGTTGAGCTGCCAGCTGAACTTATTTTATCAGTTATCCATGTTGAGAGCTTGTTTGATCAATACGCGGTATCACGGGCCGGTGCGCTAGGCTTAATGCAAATTATGCCATTCTGGCTCGAGGAATTGGGGCGTCCAGATGACAACCTATTTGATGTCGCCACCAATCTTAGGTACGGCACCACTATTCTAAAGCACTATTTAGAAATTGAAGACGGTGACTTAACGCGCGCACTGGCTCGCTACAACGGTTCGCTTGGCAAAACCTGGTATCCAGAGCGTGTTATGGATAGATGGGATCGATTTTGGCAGTACTAGCACTTAATTACTAGAATCGCGGTAACAAAAACCAATCACACCAGCAAGCAAACCAATTGCTTCGCAGCAATCATTTAATCCTACCAAATTGACACATGTTGGGGTTTTCCAGCAGAAATACTAGAAAAAATGGCAATGTAATTTGCATGCAGAGCATTCAGCAAGCATAATTTAGCGTGACCATTCTAATAACCTTTACAACAATCCGGAAACCAACATGAGTCACAGCAACGCTTCGGCATTGGAACATCCGACTTACGACTATGATGTCGTTCGGAAGTTTACAATCGCGACGGTAATATGGGGCATTGTCGGCATGGCAGTCGGCGTACTCATCGCCGCTTACCTGACCTGGCCTGAATTAAACATGGTATTGGGCAATGCCATGAACGCATTTATCGGCGACAGCATCGGCGTCGATTTCCGTCAATTCTTCCACTTTGGTCGTTTGCGACCACTGCATACGAACGCAGTGATCTTCGCCTTTGGTGGATCAGCATTAATGGCCACTTCATTTTATGTAGTGCAGCGCACGAGTCAGGTTCGTTTGGCTTTTGCGCCGCTAGTGCCATTTGTTTTTTGGGGTTGGCAACTAGTTATTCTATCGGCGGTTATCACTCTGCCAATGGGCTGGACTAGCTCAAAAGAATATGCCGAGCTTGAATGGCCAATTGATATCTTAATCACCTTTGTCTGGGTGGCGTATATTGCAGTATTTGTTGGCACCATTCGACGCCGCAAAACCAAGCACATCTACGTTGGTAACTGGTTCTACCTAGCGTTCATGATCGTCATCGCGATTTTGCACCTAGTGAACAACGCCGAAATCCCAGTAACCATTGGCAAGTCTTATTCTGCTTACGCAGGTACGGTAGATGCCATGGTGCAATGGTGGTACGGCCACAATGCTGTAGGCTTCTTATTAACAGCTGGTTTCTTGGGCATGATGTACTACTTCGTACCTAAGCAAGCTGAACGACCAATTTACTCTTACCGCTTATCAATTGTTCACTTCTGGGCATTGATCTCAGTATACATGTGGGCCGGTGGCCACCACTTGCATTACTCTACCCTACCGGACTGGGCACAGAATGCTGGCATGGTGATGTCTCTGATCCTGCTTGCACCAAGCTGGGGTGGCATGATCAACGGTATGATGACGCTATCTGGCGCTTGGCATAAGCTGCGTACCGACCCTATCTTGCGCTTCCTCGTTGTGTCGTTGTCGTTCTACGGCATGTCGACGTTCGAAGGCCCAATGATGTCGATCAAGACAGTGAATGCCTTGTCGCATAATACAGACTGGACAATCGGTCACGTACACTCAGGTGCGCTGGGCTGGGTTGCAATGATTACCATTGGTTCGCTTTATCACATGATCCCTCGTTTATGGGGTCGTGAAGCTATGTGGTCGACCAAGTTGATTAACGTTCACTTCTGGTTGGCAACAGTTGGCACAGTTTTCTACATTGTTGCAATGTGGGTGAATGGCATTATGCAAGGTTTAATGTGGCGCGCAGTATCAGCTGACGGCACCCTCGCATACAGCTTTGTTCAAGCAGTGGATCGTAGCTTCTTCGGCTATGCGCTTCGCACCTTAGGTGGCGCCATCTTCTTAGTTGGCATGGGCCTAATGGCATACAACTTCTGGCGCACAGTGAAAGAACCTGTGACTTCTGAAGCGTCAGCGAACGCAGCAGCATAATAAGGAGCGATCAATGCAACACGAAAAGGTAGAAAAGAACCTTGGCTTGATGACGATTCTTATCGTCATCGCCGTAAGCTTTGGTGGTTTGGTTGAGATCGTACCGCTGTTTTTCATCAAAGACACCACTGAACCAACAGCAAGCCTAGAACCATACAGTGCGACCGAATTAGCCGGTCGCGATATTTACATCCGTGAAGGTTGTAACGTTTGCCACACTCAGATGATTCGTCCTTTGCGTGCTGAAGTAGAACGTTATGGCCACTACTCTGTTGCTGGTGAGTACTACTACGACTACCCACATTTATGGGGCTCGAAGCGTACAGGTCCAGACTTGCATCGTGTAGGCGGCCGTTACAGTGACGAATGGCATAAACAACACTTGTACGATCCGCGCTCAGTTGTGCCGGAATCAAACATGCCTGCCTTCCCATGGTTGTTTGAGCAGACAATCGATGGCGAAGTGGTCGCTAAGAAAATGGCAGCACTAGACCGTTGGACTAACGTGTCTTACACCGAAGCAGAACTTGCTGGTGCCGCCGCTGAAGTAGACGGTGTGCGTGAAATCGACGCATTGGTAGCCTACTTGCAGCGACTAGGTTCAGGCTTGGAGCGTCAATAATGGATATTAACGATTGGCGCGGCGTTGCCGTAATCACCTGCTTGATTGCATTTTTAACGATTGTCTTCTGGGCTTACAGTAAGAAGAACAAAGCACGCTTCGACGAAGCGGCGAACGTCATCTTCGAGGATGAGGATGAAGACAAAAAGCCGGCCAATCGTGAAAAGCGGAGTAACGACTGATGGAATTATTTAGTTTTTGGAGCCTCTGGATCATTGTGATCACAGTTGGCTTGATGATTGGCTTGGTTGTATTGGTACAAGCCACTCGCAACATGAATACCGGCAAAGAAGACTCGGAGCTAATGGGTCACGAGTTTGACGGTATCGAGGAGTACAATAACCCGCTACCTAAATGGTGGCTGTGGCTATTCTTTGGCACCATTATTTTTGGTTTTGTTTATATCCTGCAATACCCACTGGGTGGCTGGAAAGGCATTTGGGGCTGGACTTCTATTAACCAACTAGAAGAAGAGCAAGCAGCCCATGCTGAAATTTATGGTGAAATTTTTGAGCGCTACGCTGAAATGCCAGTAGAAGCGTTATTAAACGAACCACAAGCACTCGCTATGGGTGGCCAAATCTTCGAAAACAACTGTGCAATTTGCCATGGGAAAAACGCGCAAGGTGCTTCGGATGGCCTTTATGGCTACCCGAACCTAACGGATAACGATTGGCTTTATGGCGAGGTCGTTGATGCAAATGGCAACGTGACGCGCACTCTGCCGGAATCGATCAAGCTTACCCTGATCTATGGCATCCGTGCGCAAGAAGCGCCAGCCGAAATTGGCGGCTATCCACAAATGGCGGCTTACCAAGAACAGTATGGTGAAATTGCTATCAACCAACTGGCTCACTATGTGGCAAGCCTTTCTGGTGCCGAGCACGACGCCGAGCTTGCAGGTTTAGGTGAAAGCATTTACCAAAATGGTGTGTGTGCTGCTTGTCATGGTAAAGAAGGTAAAGGTGGTTTTGGTATTCCAAACCTAACCGATGACATCTGGCTGTACCGCGAAGCAGACGCAACGTTAATTGAAAACATTCGCTTCACACTGCGCCACGGCCGTGCCGGCGTTATGCCAGCTTGGCAGGAAATTCTCGGCGACGAGAAAATCCACTTGCTGACAGCTTATGTTTACTCATTGAGCCAAGAGCAACAGCCTTAATAACTTGCGGGCACTTGCTAAAGTGCCCATTATTTAGGTAACGAGTATAGGGTTGGGGCCCACCCCAACCTCCCTTCTATTTATCAGCACATGAGGTGATTCATGTCTGACGATCGCATTGCCGCGGTACAAGTCGACCCGCAATCGACTGACTTATATGCCAGCCGAGAAAAGATTTACGTACGCCGAGTAAAAGGCTTATACCGAGCCCTTCGCCTTTATGGTGGCGCTTTCTTATTCGCCCTTTATTTTGGCGTCGTTTGGCTACAGTGGAATGGGCGGCAAGCCGTTTGGTTTGACCTACCTAGCCGCGAGTTTCATATTTTTGGCTTAACTTTGTGGCCACAAGACTTCACGCTATTAACTTTTGCCCTAATTATTTGCGCATTTGGTTTGTTCTTTATCACTGTATTCGCAGGCCGGGTGTGGTGTGGTTATGCCTGCCCGCAAAGTGTTTGGACATGGATCTACATGTTCATCGAAGAGAAAACGGAAGGCCCGCGCAATGTTCGCATTCGCCAAGACAAGCAAAAATTAACGCAAAAACTACTAGCACAGCGCACCGCCAAACACGTTTTATGGCTAATCGTGGCCTTGGCAACGGCCATTACTTTCGTTGGTTATTTTGCGCCCATTCGTGAACTAATCCCGAACTTGTTTACGCTGCAAATATCTGGCTGGGCGGCGTTTTGGTTATTTTTCTTCACAGCTGCAACCTATATCAACGCTGGCTGGATGCGCGAACAGGTGTGCATTTATATGTGCCCTTATGCACGCTTCCAGTCAGTGATGTTCGACGCCGACACACTTGTGGTGTCTTATGACAAAAACCGTGGCGAACCAAGAGGTTCGCGCAAGCGTGGCGTAGAAGTAAGCGATAAGGGCGATTGTATCGATTGCCAAATATGTGTGCAGGTTTGCCCAACAGGGATCGATATCCGCAATGGCTTGCAGTACGAGTGCATCACCTGCGCGGCCTGTATTGATGCGTGCGACGATGTAATGAACAAAATGGGCTATGAGCCAGGCTTGATTCGTTACACCACAGAAAACGCCCTCAATGGCAAACCAACTAAAATCCTGCGTCCACGTTTATTTGGCTATGGTGCCTTAATGGTGCTGATGATCGGCATACTAGCCGCCTGGATAAGCTTGCGCGTACCATTAGATATTGATGTCATGCGTGAACGCGACCAGTTAAGCCGCGTACTATCGGATGGCCGTATTGAGAATGTGTACACCTTGCAATTGCTTAATATGACTGAGCGCCCACAAACGGTAAACTTGCTAATAGAATCAGATATAGAGATTTCGTTTATTGGGCCAACAACGCTAACGCTTGATGGCAGCGCCAACCAAACACTGCCAGTGCGCTTGGTAGCAGAGGGTGATGACATCACGCTACCTGTACATGACGTCGATTTTATTATGTCACTCGCCGATGACCCTGATACATCGGTGAAACAAGAGAGCCGATTTATTGGCCGGAGTAATTTGTAATGACAGAAAACAAGCCAACCCCGGGCTACAAAAGCCCATACATGTGGATGGTGTTAATACCGGTTATGGCGTCCGTTGTCGCGGGCACAACCTTCCTTATAGCGTCGATTGTGTCTTGGGATGGCGTTGTAGTAGACAACTATTACAAAGACGGGCGTTCTTATGAGATGCGCCAAGACGAAGACTACGCGGCAAGACAAATGGGCTTGAGTGCTCTAATGCTTCAACAAGGCGACAACCTACTGGTGCAAGTCAATGGTGAAATCAACAGCCTGCCAAAAGAGTTAAAGCTGTATGTGATTCACCCGACTAAATCTGATTTTGACCAGCGCATCGACTTTACCTTGCAAGAAGGCAACCGCTACCTGGCCAATACCGAAATCACAGCATTTGAAGGCAGCCGCATCCTACAGCTACAACCATTTGAAGCAGAGCAGATGTGGCGTGTTCATGGCAACTTAGAACGATGGCCGTCAAGCATTCCGGTTAACCTGACGCCAGCTATCTGGCAATGAGTCAGTGCGTTCACTGCGGCGAGCCAGCAGAAGCTGGCCGCTTCCCAGTTACGCTTGACCAAAAAGTGCAGGACGCCTGCTGCCCCGGCTGCCAAGCAGCCGCAAGCTTAATTGGCGACAGCAGTGACTTAAGCAACTACTACCGTTTTCGCGATAAGTTCTCACCGCGTGCAACCACACTAACCGCCAAGCAAATTAGCGCCATAGCACGCTATGACCAAGACGAAATTCAAAGTGACTTTGTCGACATCGGTGAGCAACAGCGCCACGCGACGTTTTTAGTCGACGGTATTAGCTGTGCTGCCTGCGTTTGGCTAATCGAGAAGCGCCTGCAGCAGTTTGATGGCGTTATGGATGTACAGGTCAACTTAAGCACTCAACGCATGCAGCTTACTTGGCGTAGCGAACAGCCTCTTTCGCAACTGTTACGAGCCGTCTTCGAACTCGGTTACACCGCTAGACCCTATCGCCACAGCGAGGCACAGGCACAACTAGAGCGCACGCACCGCCAATACCTCATACGCTTAGGTGTTTCGGCCATAGGCATGATGCAGGTAATGATGAATGCCGTGGTACTTTACAGTGGTGGCATTGCAGGCGCCGATAAATCCTTTGTTAACTGGGCGAGCTTGGTGCTAACGATCCCTGTGATCATTATAAGTGCCGGGCCTTTTTTCACTAATGCTTGGCGTGGTATTCGCACACGTAAATTAGGTATGGATGTCCCCGTATCCTTGGCAATCGGCTTAGCGTTTGGTGCTTCGATATGGGCAACGTTCAAAGGCTCGGGCGAGACCTACTATGAATCCGTTGCTATGTTTACCTGCTTCTTGCTCATTGGCCGCTACTTAGAATTCAGGGCTCGGTTGGCGTTTGGCGAATCAGGCAATGTGTTAGACCCTAGCTTACCAGAAGCCATTGTTCGTATTCAGGGCGACAACCGCGAAGAGGTGCTAGTGAAGCAACTTCGCCAAGGTGACTTGATTAGCATCCCTGCAGGGCAAACCATTCCAGTAGATGGCCGCATTATTGAAGGCAGTAGTGAGGTTGACCAAGCTTCCTTTACCGGTGAATCAATTCCAGTGGCTGTTGAGCCGGGCAGCAAAGTTGCCGCAGGCACCATTAACCGTGCTCAACACTTACTCATTGAGGTTGAGCACACAGGTGCCGATACGCAGTTATCCCTGCTCCATCGACTGGTAGATCAAGCGAGCAGCAACCGGCCACATATCGCGCAAGTGGCTGATAAAGTCGCTTCTTACTTTGTGGTAGTGGTACTAGTTGTTTGCTCTATTACCGCCGTAGCATGGTATTTCATTGACCCTAGCCATGCGTTCTGGGTGGCGCTGTCTGTACTAGTGGTTACCTGCCCTTGTGCGTTAGGCCTCGCCACACCCACAGCACTGACCGCAGCCACCACACGACTACGACGCAAGGCTATCCTGCTTACCAAGGGCACCACGCTCGAGGCGCTTGAGTCAGTGTCATGTATTGCCTTTGACAAAACAGGCACGCTAACTGATGGGCAGTTGTCGTTAACCGACATTAGCATCATCGACCCAGCGTACAACGAGCAAACACTCACAAACATGGCAGCAGCGATTGAGCGTGGCCAATCCCACCCGATTGCCGAAGCACTAGCCGATAAAGGCAACCCAAACCAACACTGTGAAGACATCGAACTAAAAGCCGGTTTAGGCCTAACTGCTTATTGGCAAGGCGAGCCCATCACTTTTGGCAAGCCAGCTTTGGCTGGTCTATCAATTGACTCACCTGATGATAGTGCTTCTTGGCACTTGCTAACGCTAGCAGGCAACCCGCTTGCTTGGTTTGCCTTTGATGACAACTTACGCCCAGAAGCCAAACAAGCCGTGGCAACATTAGGGAGCGACCGCTGCTTTATTCTAAGTGGTGACCAGAGTAAGCGCGTGGCAAAAATCGCCAATGAATTGGGTATTACCCAATTTTATGGTGACTTAACGCCTCAGGATAAAATTGCCAAACTGCGCGAGTTAAGCCAAGCACAAGCAGTGATGATGGTAGGCGATGGTCTTAACGACGCACCAGTGCTCGCCAGCGCTCATGTTTCAGTCGCCATGAGTAATGCCGTCGATCTGGCCAAACAGCAATCCGATGTGGTTTTGTTGCAAGCTAATCTTAACCAGTTACCCGAACTGCTCACCACAGCCAAACGCTGCAAGCGCACGATAAAACAAAACCTAACTATTTCTTTGGTTTATAACCTACTGGCATTGCCGGCAGCCGTGGCAGGCTTAGTGCCACCATGGCTTGCTGCCATTGGCATGTCGCTAAGCTCAGTAGTGGTGGTAAGTAACGCTATGCGCATGCGGAGAAAAGCATGACCATTATTCTTTTATTGATTCCCATTAGTCTGATTTTTTTATCAGTAGCGATTGCTGGCCTCATTTGGGCGATCAAATCAGGCCAGTATGATGACCTGGATTCACCGAGCCATATGATTTTGTATGACGACGATGAAGACCTGATTCCACCGGAAGCAAAACAAAACAAAGACACACCACCGAAAGACGAGCAGTAACCATGTCTGCCGCTGTATTTGCTGCGTTTATATCTGGTCTGTCTGGCGCCGCACATTGCCTAGGCATGTGTGGTGGCTTGGCTGCAACCCTTGGGTTAAATGGCAGACCGATCTTAGCGATCAACTATCAAGTTGGCCGAGTATTTACCTATAGTGTTCTGGGCCTAATTATTGGCCTGATTGGCAGCCTATTCGCGATTCAAGACCTACTCTGGTTGCGCGGCTTTGCTGGCGTATTAATGCTGCTCATGGCGGCCTACTTATTAGAATGGAAAGCAGGCCTACTATGGCTGGAGCGCTTAGGTGGTAAAGCCGTTTTTAATCGACTGCGTCCCTACGCCAGCCGCTTTTCGGTACCAAGGTCTGGCTCACAAGCACTTATAGCTGGTGCTTTTTGGGGCTTATTGCCGTGCGGGCTAGTGTATTCCATGCTGGCCTTAGCGGTTAGTCAAGCCACCCCAATTGGTAGCATGGCTGTCATGTTTTCTTTCGGTTTTGGCACCATTCCTGCCATGCTTGCGACTACCCTAGCAGGCGGTCATGTGATAAAACTGCTGCAATCTAAAGGCTATCGACGAATCGCTGCAGCCAGTGTGGCAGCGCTTGGTGTGTATACGCTTTGGCCGGTCATTCAACAGATCAACCTAGTGGTAAGCTAATGTCTTCGCAATTTGAAATTGAACAATATATTCACGCTATTCCTGACTTCCCAGAGCCAGGCGTCGTATTTCGTGACCTCAGCCCACTTTTTGCCAACCCTAAAGCACTTCGCATCTGCATTGACCGCTACCTAGAGCGTTATATCGACTGGGATCTAGATGCGGTGGTTGCCATTGATGCCCGCGGTTTCATCGTGGGCAGCATTCTCGCATGGGAGTTAAAGAAGCCACTCATCATGGTTCGCAAAGCGGGCAAACTTCCAGGTGAGTGCGAACAAGCTAGTTACAGTATGGAATACGGCAGCCGAACGGTAGAAATGCAGAAAGCTTCTCTGAAAGCTGGCGATAATATATTACTATTTGACGACCTTTTGGCGACAGGCGGCACAGTAATGGCTGCCACCACACTCATTACATCGCTTGGCGCTAAGGTTGCTGAAGTGGCAGCACTCGTTGACTTGCCCGATTTAGGCGGCAGCAGTAAGCTCACTAGCGCCGGAATTAGCACATTTTCTTTGGTTGCTTACGCAGAATCTTAAAGTGTCATTTTTAGTTCATTGAAAAATGGATTAGAATAATACGTAGAGAAATTGATTTAGGTTCATTGGTATGCACCTAAAGCGTAAATAATTGAGGTAGGCGTGTCGACCGTCAAAAGTAAAACTGAGTTTAATAAGCTGCAAAAGCGCCTTCGTCGCTTAACAGGGCAAGCCATCGCTGACTACAACATGATTGAAGACGGCGACAAAATCATGGTTTGTTTGTCGGGGGGCAAAGACTCTTACACCATGCTGCATGTGTTGCAAAGTTTGCAGCGCAGCGCGCCGGTGTCTTTTGAGCTGGTGGCGGTTAACCTAGACCAAAAACAGCCTGGCTTTCCTGAAGACGTTTTACCGACCTACCTAAAATCGCAAAATGTACCCTATTACATTTTAGAGCGTGATACCTATTCACTGGTAACAGAAACCGTACCAGAAGGTAAAACGACCTGTGGTATCTGTTCGCGCCTGCGCCGTTCAACTATTTATGCGTTTGCCGATGAAATAGGTGCTAACAAGGTTGCACTAGGCCATCACCGCGATGACATCATTGAAACGCTGTTTCTCAACATGTTCTACGGCGGCAAGCTTAAAGCTATGCCACCCAAGCTCTTAGCTGATAGCCAGAGCAACGTCGTTATTCGCCCACTCTCTTATGTGAAAGAGTCGGACATTGCCGCTTTTGCGAAGCATCTCGAGTTCCCGATCATTCCATGTAACCTGTGTGGCAGCCAAGAGAACCTACAACGTCAAGCGATCAAACAAATGCTTGGCGAATGGGATAAGCAACACCCGGGGCGGATTGAAACCATCTTCCGCGCATTACAAAATGTTGCACCATCGCAGCTTGCCGATAGCGAACTATTTAACTTCGCCGATCTGCGAGCGAATGCGATCCCAATGGTAAATCAGTCACACGATTCAAGTTACCACCCCATGGCACATACAAAAGTGAATGCCTGGGTACCGGAAGGAGAATCGGAGTCTAGCGCTGAGCCTTTGTGGCAGGAGGCCTGAGTATGGCTCTGATGGAGGAAAAATTATGGGCTTAACCACAGCTTGCAAGACCTGTAGCTTGCACCCACTATGCTTACCGCTGTCATTGGATGACAACGAAATTGACAAGCTCGACAATATCATTCGTCGCGGTCGTCCAATTCGTAAAGGTGAGCACCTTTTTCACCAGGGCGATAAGTTCTCAGCGGTCTACGCTGTTCGCACCGGCACGCTTAAAACGTATACGCTCACGAGCGATGGTGAAGAGCAAATCACCGGCTTTCACCTAGCCAGTGAAATCATTGGTTTAAACGCCTACGACTTAGATGAGTACCCGGCATCAGCAAAAGCGTTAGAAACCACTAACGTTTGCGAAATCCCGATTGATCGCTTAGATGAACTGTCGGGCGACTTACCTGAACTTCGCCGTCAGTTAATGCGGATGATGGGCAAAGAGCTGCGCGCGGATGAGCGCATGATGTTATTGCTTTCGAAGAAAACAGCCGAAGAGCGCTTATCATCATTTTTATTATCGCTTTCTCAGCGTTTTGCGCGCCGTGGTTTTTCAGGCACAACTTTCCGCTTAACCATGTCTCGCGCCGATATGGCGAACTATCTAGGCTTAGCTGTTGAAACGGTTTCACGCGTGTTTACCCGCTTCCAAAAGCAGGGGTTAATCGATTTGCTTGGTAACGCCAAAGAAATCAATATCACTGATATGGATGGTTTGACCAAAGCCGCCGCACTAACGGCTGGTGAGCGCACCGAAATGCTAATTTGCGCGTGCAAGTAAAGCACAACCTGCCGACATAAAAACTAGCCCAAGCCTTGCTTGGGCTTTTTTTGTCTATTGGACTGATTCAACCACTCCATTGCGCCAAGTCAATTGGCGCTTGCGATAAGTAGCTATGCTTAACTCATTGCTACTTATCACTGGAGCTGAATTATGTATTTAGACACTGTTGTTATCGCTGGCTTAGCCGTTGTGGCGGCAACCTGTTTATTCTTTGGTGGCTTTGTTTACGCCATTCGGCGCGATATCAAAATGCATCAAGACAAAGAAAAATAATCATCGTATAGCGATTGCTGCGCGCGCATCCGGCTGGTCACGAAGCGGATGATGCGCCCTGCTATGGTTTGCTCGCCGGGTATATTATCCGGCAATGCATGGATATCGAACCATTTTACATGGTTCATTTCATCTGGATCAGCAACTATTTCGCTATCGCGATACTCGGCGGCATAGGCCATCATCAGTTGCTGTGGGAACGGCCAACTTTGACTACCAAGGTACCGGCAACGACCGATATCCGCGCCCGTTTCCTCTTTTAACTCGCGTACTAGTGCTTGCTCGGCCGACTCTCCTGCTTCGATAAAACCAGCAAAACAAGCATACATGCCATTTTTATGCTTTTTCGCCTGCCCAAGTAACACTCGCTGATTGTCGTAATCGGTCAAGATACTAATGATACAAGGGTTCAAGCGCGGGTAATGTCGCTGATCGCATTGCGGGCACAATAAAAACTGCTCATTAGGCGTGGTTTGCAGGTTGTTTTCGGTGCCACAAAAGCCGCAAAAGCGCATTTGTGTTTGCCAGTACAATAACTGTCGAGCTCTGGCATACATGGCCAAATCATCTGGGGCTAAGAATCTCGCCTCCACAGGTGGCACAAGCTCGCAGCCTTCTGGGCAAGCATCCACCTCTACAGCACTAATCTCAATACCCGGCCATAAAGGCAGCTGTTTATGAATATTAACCGATCGTACACTTGGCAATACAATGCCAACTGGCGACTGAACCAGCTGGTCTTTTACAAATGCTATATACAAATTAGTTCCTTGCTCAGCTAAGCGGCAGTTTTAATAGCACCGCTTCTTCTTCAATGGTTTCGCTAAAACCAAAATGTTTCGCCAACCCACGCATAGGGCGGTTTTCTGGCATCACCTCAGCCAACAATTCATCACATTCGCGCTCGGCAGCAAAGTTCTTCATTCTACGCATTAAAGCCTTAGCAAGCCCCCTTCCCTTGTACGCCGGCGCCACCATGATAGAGAACTCCATGGTGTTGTAATTAACATCAGTCCAAGTGCGCACCTCGCCTGCCACTTGACCTGATTGGCTGAATGCTAAAAATGCCATTTCCCGTTCGTAGTCAATTTGGCACATCGAGGCCAGCTCTCGATGCTGAAAATTAATACGTGAGCCAAAAAACCGGAATCTAAGATCTTGTGGTGTCATACTGTCGAAGAACTGCTTTAACTGGGGTTCATCCTCAGCTCGTATTGGCCGCACCTGCAGTTGCTCACCGTCTATTTCCATCGTCGATACTAACTCTTGAGGGTATGGCGTCACGACCGGCAACTCTGGCTCCCCTAGGCTAAGCGACACACCAAGTGCGGTAAGGCCTTCTTCTGGGCGTAATAAAAAATTAACCTCCAGTAAGCGTATCGTTGGCACATCTATGATCATTTGAGAGATACGCATTAACGCACCAACCAGATACCCTTGATCTTTACTCAATTGTTTCGAACGCTCGCGCAACACACTCCACGCGTGTGATGACTCAATCAACTGCCGCGCCAACTCGCTGTTCAGTGGTGGAAAGGCAAACTGTCGATCGGCCAAGATATCCGCCGCCGAGCCGCCTTCACCAAATAACACCAAAGGCCCATAAACCGGGTCACGTGTAATCCCCATACAGAACTGCATAGAGTCTAATCGCCGCAGCATCGGCTGAACGGCAAAACCCAGCGTTTGACTATTTGGGAAGCGCTCAGCTTTTTCGTTAATCAAGCGTTTGCCCGCCACTTGCAGCGCATCCGAGTCCGCTAGCTCAATGGCAACACCGCGCCAGCGTTTACTCGGGTCTTCCGGGTAGTTGAATGGATAGCAGGCTTCGGTATGAACTAAGCGCAACGCACAAGGGTATTGGTAGACTTCATCAACTAGTGGTTCAAACTGCTCACTAAACCGACTCTCGATTACTTTTAAACCGTAAGCTTCCAGCACATCACGAGCTTCTAGCCAAGTAAGGTAATCACGACCGGATTTTTCTACTTTGGCAACTAGCGAGCGCACCCTCTGCCGTGCTTGGCGAGTGTTAAGCTCCATAGTGGATGGCGTTTGGCGCAGTAGGTTTTGGTTTCGCTCATGCGCCACCAGAGTCATAAAGGCATCCACGGCCTCGTTTGGCGAGTCATAAGTTAGCAAGCCCTTTTCGGCAAACAGCTCTTTTGCCGCATCTACCGTCGCATGGCCCGTCCAGCAAGTTAGCACACTGTGATACAAACGTTTTATAACCGGCGCTAACGCCTCGGCTAAATCGGCCGATTGTGAGCGCTTATTCGGCGCATGGATCAATAGAATGCCACCGACTTGTGGATCTTGATCGAGTTTTTTCAGTACCTGAATGATCTCATCGGCATCCGCATCTGGGCGCAAAATAATCGGGTTGCCGCCGGTTTCATCGGCGTACCAAAACGCCTCACCAAAGCGCTCAGCAATCACACTGGTATCAGCGAGCTCGCCATGCAGCGCTTTCAGGCGCTGCTCTGCCAGTATGGCTGGGCCTAGGCCATTGCAAACAATGACTAACTTGCCACCATAAAGTGGCTTAGCACGCGCCAGCGTTTCCAAACCATTAAACAAGCCGTCCATATTATCGACCGATAAAACACCCGCACGGGCAAAAAATGCGTCATCTAACCCATCACGTGTGCGCAAACCAGGCGCAGGCTGTTCATCAGCGGTGGTTTTTATCGCTAATACGTTTTTGGTTCTCGAAGCCGAGCGCAACACGGTCATAAAACGTCGCGCATTGATGATTTTTTCTACGTGCAGCAACATCGACTTCACTCGCCGGTCGGCAGCTAGGTAGTCAATGGCTTCGGAGGCATTGATATCGGCACGCTCGCCTACGGTTAAAAAGTGTGAAAAACCAATCGACTGGCCATAAGCCCAATCGAGTAGTGATGCACCCAGCGACGCGCTCTGACCAATAAACGCTGTGTTGCCCCGCAATATCGGCACGTGACTAAAGCTAACATTGAGCCCCTCGTCTGGTACCAATACGCCCATGCAGTTTGGGCCTAGGAGTCGAATGCCTAGCTTATTGGCGTGCTCGTTTAGTTTCTCAACATAAACCGCCCCCTCGGATAAGCGCCGCGCGATGCCGCCTGTTAGGATAATCGCTGCTTTTGTGCCGTGAGAGGCAATCTCTTTCAACGCGCGCAGAATGCCCTGCTGTGGGATACAAATCACCGCCAGATCGACATGTTCTTTAATGTCGTACATGGTTTTCACACAGGGGTAGCCTTGCACATCGTCGTAACCCTTGCGGTTGACTGCCCACACCCGGCCTTGGTAGCCAGCTGACTTCAGGTTTTCAATGACCAGTGCGCCCATCGATAACGGTCGATTTGAACCGCCAATCACGGCGATCGAGTTAGGGTGGAAGAAAGCATCAAGTTGCGGCATTAAAACTTCCTTAGTCGCTCAGGGGTGGTCGTTGGCTGTTTCTGTCAATATACTCGTATATTGAATAACAACAACTATAGTCAACTCTATGACCGAAACGGCGTTTATCTACCACCCAGAATGTGACCTACATCAGCCAGGGCCTGCCCATCCAGAACACCCCGCACGTGTTCAGGCGATTATGCGTCACCTCAAAAATATTGGCTTAACAGACAAGTTGCTAATGGAACAGGTGGCTGATCGCGCTAGCTACAACGATGTATTAAGAGTTCACCATCCAAAACATATCGACCAAGTCGACCGCCTAAAACCCGAGCACGGCTGTATTCAAGTGGAAGGTGATACCTGGGTGAGCCCTGGGTCATTGGATGCCATTTATCTAGCTGCTGGTGCCGGCGTGATGGCAGCAAAGGACATTATGGCTGGCTACTACAAGCGTGCTTTCTGCTGTGTGCGCCCACCTGGGCACCATGCCGAAGTGGACCGGGTGATGGGGTTTTGCTTCTTTAACAACATCGCCGTGGCCGCTCAGTTACTGCGCCACGAATATGGCCTAAACAAGGTTGCTATTCTTGATTTTGATGTGCACCACGGCAATGGTACGGCCAGCATTTTTCAAAATATTCCAGATGTACTGTTTTGCTCAAGCTTTCAGTCACCGCACTACCCAGAGCGTTTTACCCATTTAGACAAACCCAATATGGTGTTTACCCGCCTACCCGCTGGTAGCGATAGCCATACAGTCAAACGTGTTTGGTTAGACGACTGGCTGCCTGCCCTAGAAAAGCATCAGCCTGAGATCATTTTAATTTGCGCCGGTTTTGATGCCCACACGGCCGACCCGATGGCTGATTTAGGTTGGCATAGCGAAGACTACTACTGGCTCACCCGCCAGATAGTAGAGTTTGCCGAAAAGCACTGTGATGGACGCATTATTTCCATGCTCGAAGGTGGTTATCACCTGCAAGCCCTGTCTGTCTGCGTAGAGAAGCACCTGCTGGCGTTAAGTGATTTGCCTTATGATTGGAAGCCAGACTAAGGCGGTACCCCAACTGTCTACATGGCCCGACACGCTGCAGGGATCTAGTTACAGAGGCTGAGGATTTAACTAACATCAAAAGAATCGTAGGTCGTACAAACCATAGGTTTGGGCGACTGATTTGTTTCCCAAACCTTCGGTTTGTAAAACCTACACCGGAATCCGTTATCCCCGACGTTTTTAATTGATCCGACACTCGGTGGGGAGTTTCCCAAACCTTCGGTTTGTAAAACCTACGCAGCCATCAGCCCCTTATCAGATTGGGAATTAAACCTCCTCCTCTTCCGGCGGTGGTGCGAAGCGGAAGGGAACTTCTTTGGCTGGGTGCTCTAGCGAGATTCGACCTATTCGACCTGTGCGAAAGTCTCGTACGATGGCTTCTGATGCTTTGGTAAAGTCTACTTCACCGTCGGTAATGGTGCCGCGCTTTTCACCCACTCGGTGAATCACTTCATCAGCATCACCCGAAATGTCGACGCCATAGCGCTTTTCCAACAGTGCTGGGTAGGCTTGCTGCAGGTAATCCACCAAGAACATGGCGACATCGGAGTACTCCATTGCCGTATCGCGAATACTGCCAGCGGCGGCTAAGCGGAACCCTGATTCAATGCTTTTTGGTTTAGGCCAGGTTACCCCTGGCGTATCGTGAATGAATACACCATCTGCCAAAGCGACCTTTTGCTGGCCTTTAGTCACCGCTGGTTCATCACCTACTTTGGCAATTTTTTTGCCCACAAGGGTATTAATCAGCGTTGATTTACCCACGTTTGGAATCCCCACCACTAATAACCGCAGTGGTTTAATCATGTTGCCACGCTTTGGTGCCATGGCTTTTGTCCAGTCGACAACTTGCTTGCGCAGATTTTTTTGACCGTTAATGATTGCCTGCACCTGGGTCTTACCATCTGTTAACTCGTTTACCCAAGCTTTAGTGGTGTTTGGGTCGGCAAGATCAGATTTACTAAGCAAGCGCAAAACGGGCTTATCGCCCCTTAATTCAGCCAACAGCGGAGAAGACGCGGTGTCTGGGCAGCGAGCATCAAGAATTTCAATCACCACATCAATTCTTGGCATGATCTGTTTTATTTCTTTGCGAGCCTTGTTCATGTGGCCCGGAAACCAATGTATTTGCATGTCTCCTCCTATTTCCTGCTTATGATACCTGATCAGGCTCAACGAAGGTGCTTTGTTTTCTGGCAATTTCTGGGTAATGTATTGGAACCGGTGCCGAAATAAGGCATTTTGCTGGGACGGCAACGAAGATTTAAAACAACAACAATAGAACTGTATAGGGTAATTTCATGAAAAAAACACTCCTGAGTGCTGCGCTTACCCCGCTTATCGCTGCAATGACGTTAACTGCATGTGGTGGCAATGAACCAACAGAAGCAGCCAGTGCTGACAGTGCTGCTCCGGCAGCCGCAGAAGCAGAAGTAGCTGAAGTGCCTAACCTGCGCATTCTGCCAGAGCTTTCGACTGGCTTCATTCGCAACTTTAACCCGTTCAGCACACAAACTCGTCTGCGTACAACCCGCGAGTTTATGTATGAACCACTATATATTTCGAACATCCTAAAAGGTGGCGAAATCGATTATCGCTTAGCCACAGCAGCTGAGTTCTCGGATGACCTAAAAACCCTTACCGTTAAACTACGCGAAGGTGTGAAATGGTCAGATGGCGAAGCTTTCGACGCTGAAGACGTTGTATTCACCATCAACCTACTGCTGAACACAGATGAGCTAGATTCAGGCTCGATCACCAACGACAAAATTGCTAGCGTTACACAAGTTGATAGCCACACGGTTGAACTACAACTTGCAGAAGCCAATGCTAACTTCTTAGCACAGCTTGGTGAGTCGCTATACGTTGTGCCAGAACACATTTGGAAAGACGTAGAAAATCCTGCGCTGTACACCAACGAGAACCCGGTTGGCTCAGGCCCATTCACTGAAATCACTCGTTTCAGCCAGCAAATTTACGTGCAGTGCGAAAACCCACACTACTGGGATGCTGACAACCTAGCGGTTAAGTGTTTGGAAATGCCACAAGTAGTTGATAACAACGCGGCATTGATTCAAGCACAACAAGGCAAACTAGACTGGTTCTCGATCGGCATGATGGAGCCAGAAACGGTTTACACGTCGAAAAACGAAAACTTCAAATACTGGTTCCCGGCTGGTGGCACCGTAGGTTTAGCGCTAAACCTTGCAACAGCAAACGAAGCAGTTAACGAAGCGGTTAACAATGTTGAGTTCCGCCGCGCTATGTCTCAAGCAATGGATCGTCAAGCGATGATCGACTTTGCTAACCCAGCAGCGACCAACATGACTGACCCAACGGGTATGGGTGCAACTTACGCAGCTTGGGTTAACCAAGATGTGCAAGATCAGTACGGTGAGCTTCTGACTTACGACATCGACGCAGCCAAAGCTCGCTTAGAGGCAGCTGGCTTTGTTGATACCGATGGTGATGGTTTTGTTGAGACGCCATCAGGTCAAACACTCGCTTTCGAACTGTTAGTACCAAATGGTTGGACCGACTGGGTGAACACAGTACAAATCGCGATGGAAGGCTTGCAGAAAGCGGGCATCAACGCCGAAATGTCGACGCCTGAATGGGGCTTAATCATCGACAAGCGCTCAAGCGGTGAGTTCGATGTAGTGATGAACGGCTATGCCAACGGCGTAGATCCATTCGACTACTTCCACACTGGTTTCAATAGCCAGTTCCAGGATGCGTGTGGCAACCCTCAAGGTTGGTTCGCAATCAGCCGTTACTGTAATGAAGAGCTAGACAACGCACTAGCAGCCTTCACTCAGACCGTTGATGCTGGCGAACGTGGTGAGATCATGGACCGCGTACAAGCAATTTGGGCAGAAGACTTCCCAGTTGTACCGCTATACAACAACCCTACTTGGTACCAGTACAACGAAACCAACTTCACTGGTTGGTGGAGTGCTGAAAACCCACAAGGTCTACCTAACGTGAACCCAGGCAACGAATCTCGCCTGATGCTCGTTCTGGACCTAGAACCACGCATGTAAGCTCATTGCTTATGCGTTGGCCGGGCGCAAGCCCGGCCTCTCTCTCTAATTTAGCCGCTAGGTGCGCTTATGCAGTTTTTTGCCAGACGCTTGTCGTTCTACCTGGTAGCCTTTCTTATTGCCGCTACCATTAACTTTTTCTTGCCTCGCATTATGCCTGGTGACCCGTTGGCGATTATGTTCGGCCCCCAGATGGCGCGGATGTCGCCAGAAACCATCGACGCCATGCGCGACACCTTTGGTTTTTCGGACGCCCCGTTAATTCAACAATATTTCCAGTACGTCGTGAACGTGTTCCAGTGGGACCTTGGCGTATCGACTAAATTCTTCCCTAAACCAGTAAGCGAAGTATTGGCGGATGGCCTAGTGTGGACGCTGTTTTTGGTTGGCTCATCCACCATTATCAGCTTTTTGCTTGGTTCTATTCTCGGCTTGCTTGCCGCTTGGTTTAGGGGTTCCATATTTGACAGCCTCGCCACACCTGGGGCACTGGTCATGCAGTCCATCCCTTCGGTGGTCATCTGCTTAGTGGCCCTAATAATTTTTGGTATTGGGCTCAATTGGTTGCCCACAGGCTATGGTTACGACACTTCCTTAGACCCACAGTGGACCTTCGAGTTTGCCGGCAGTGTGCTTAAACACTCCATTCTGCCTATTGGCACGCTAGTGGTGTTCCAAATGGCGGGTTTCTTGATCCCAATGCGCGCCAACATGATTAACTTGCTTGGCGAAGACTACATCACTATGGGCCGTGCTAAGGGCTTATCGGGTAGCCGCGTGATGTTTACCTATGGTGCGCGCAACGCCTTGTTGCCATCAATGACAACATTGGCCATGGCGCTAGGCTTTGTGGTGGGTGGTTCATTCATCACCGAGGTGGTGTTTAACTACCCTGGTATTGGCTACATTATGTTTCAAGCCATTCTAGCTCGCGATTACCCGCTGGTTCAGGGCCATATGTTGATTTTCACTATGGTGATGCTGACCGCCAACTTCCTTGCAGACCTGCTTTACGTGGTGCTTGATCCACGCGTACGCCACGGAGGTGAAGCCTAATGTTTTTCAAACTGTTAATTCGCAACCCGCAGGCCGTTATCGGCATGTCTATTATGGCGTTTTTTATCGTCATTTCGCTGGCCGCGCCGATTATCGCGCCCTATGACCCAGAAGCCCGCGTCGGTTTACCACACGAAGCGCCTAGCAGTGAGCACCTATTTGGCACCTCGCGCATGGGCCGTGATGTGTTTAGCCAGGTGCTTTACGCTGGACAAATCTCGATTACCGTTGGTATTACCGCCGGTTTGATTACTACGTTTATCGCCCTAGCCACTGGCCTCAGTGCTGGCTACTTTGGCGGTCGTATTGATGAGGTCATTACCTTTGCTACAAACGTTATTTTGGTACTGCCGCAGTTACCGCTGCTGCTAGTACTCGCAGCGTTTTTAGGTGAGGTGAGCCCAGCCCTAATTGCCTTTATTATTGGTGTGACCAGTTGGGCCTGGGGGTCTAGGGTGATTCGCTCACAAACCTTGGCATTGCGCGAAAAAGAGTTCATTAAAGCAGCAGAACTTATTGGCGAACCAGCACGGCGCATTATTTTCATTGAGCTATTGCCAAACCTAATTTCAATCATTGGTTCTGGCTTTATTGGGGCGGTGATTTATGCCGTTATGACCCAAGCCACGCTTGAGTTCATTGGTTTGGGTGACCCAACATCCATCAGCTGGGGCACCATGCTGTATCATGCACAAACTAGCTCGGCTATTTATGTGGGCGCCTGGTGGGACCTTCTCGTGCCATGTGTTGCCATCTCACTATTTGGTGCGTCATTAGCACTGCTGAACTTTGCGGTCGACGAAGTGGCCAACCCGAAACTGCGTGCCAAAGGTGCCCTGCGGCGCTACAAGCGCATGCTAAAGCGTGGTGAGGTGAAAGCATGAAGCCATTATTAGAAGTTAATAACCTATGCATCGACTACCTAACCGCTGACACTAGCGTGCGGGCCGTCAATAACGTGTCGTTCACCATTGGCGAAGGCGAAGTATTCGGCCTTGCTGGTGAGTCGGGTTGTGGTAAAAGTACCGTGGCTTATGGTGTGACTCGCCTACACCAACCACCGGCCATTATCTCTTCAGGTAGCATCAAGTTTGCTGGCGAAGAAGTGCTTGACATGAATAAGGATCGCCTACAGAAGTATCGCTGGGGTGATGTAAGCATGGTGTTCCAGAGTGCAATGAACGCACTCAACCCAGTATTACGCGTGGAAAAACAGTTCCGCGACACACTGATGGCGCACAAAGTGGTGCGCAATAAAAAAGAAGCGCAAGCACGCACCGCTGAGTTATTAGACTTGGTTGGTATCAGCCCAAGCAGAATGTTCGACTACCCCCACCAGTTTAGTGGTGGTATGCGCCAACGTATCGTAATTGCGATTGCCTTGGCATTGAAGCCAAAACTCATTGTTATGGACGAGCCAACCACTGCCTTGGATGTTGTGGTGCAGCGTGAAATTCTGCAACAAATTCACGAGCTACAGAAGAAGCTTGGCTTCTCAATCTTGTTTATCACGCATGACTTATCACTGATGGTCGAGTTCTCGAATCGCATTGGCATCATGTATGCTGGTGAACTCGTTGAAGTAGCACCAAGCACCGAGATTTTATCGGTGCCTAAGCACCCATATACCGAAGGCCTTGGTCGCGCGTTCCCTGCCATTCATGGTGAAAAAACGCCATTAATCGGTATTCCAGGTACTCCGCTGGATTTAAGCAATGTACCAAATGGCTGTCGCTTTGCCGCCCGTTGCGAGTACGCCAACGACAAATGCAAAGCCAATGTACCTGAACTGATCGAAGTACAAAGCCACCTAGCCCGCTGTCACTACCCGCTGGAGGCCAAAGCATGAGCGAAAAGTTAACCCTAACAGTAAAGGGTCTTAAAAAAGACTTCCGCAGCGGTGGCACAACGCTCAATCCGAAAAAGATGCGCGCCCTCAATGACGTTAGCCTCAACCTAGAGAGTGGTAAGGCGCTAGCGATTGTTGGTGAATCGGGTAGTGGCAAAAGTACCATTGCTAAAATCATTACTGGAATTCACGACCCAACCGGCGGTGAGATTGAGCTGAATGGCAAAAATGTGGTGAAGCTTAAAGGCGACGACAAACGTAAATTTCGCCAGAAAGTACAAATGGTGTTTCAGGACCCGTTTGCCTCGCTCAACCCAACTCATACCATTCGCCATCATATTGAGCGGCCACTAAAAATTCATCGCAAACTTAAAGGCGATGCACTCGAAGCGGAAGTACTAAGAGTATTAACCGAAGTTGGCCTTACACCTGCTAAAGCGACGGCTGATAAGTACCCGCATGAGCTTTCCGGTGGTCAACGGCAACGGGTTAATATTGCCCGTGGCATGGCAGCAGGGGCTGAAATTATTCTAGCCGATGAGCCTACTTCGATGCTTGACGTGTCGATTCGAATTGGTGTACTCAATCTGATGTCTGATATGAAAGACAAACATGACATCGGCTTTATGTACATTACCCACGATATTGCCACAGCACGATACTTTGCCGAGCAAACCGCAGTAATGTATGTCGGGCACATGGTGGAATGGGGCGACACAGAAACCATTACCCAAGCGCCTAAGCACCCATACACGCAATTGCTAATTAGTGCGGTGCCAGACCCAAGCAAGAGAATTGATGCACCTCTACAAGGCGGTGAGCGTGGGGAGATTCCAGTTTGGTATCCAGATTCAGTGGGCTGCCCGTTTGCCGAGCGCTGTTTATCGGCAACCGATCACTGCCGCAAAGAAATGCCAGGCGTTACCCAATTGGCCGATAACCACTTCACGCGCTGCCATCTGTATAGTTAATCGATTTAGTCTTACAGCTACACTAGAGGGCTTCGGCCCTCTTTTTTTTGCCGCTTACAAAGCTTGTTTGTGCAACATGCAGTACACATCTTTATCACGATCAAAATCAATTGGGTTATTCACCCTCGCAGCAGGCTTGCCGCATTCTTTGCAGACAGGCCGATCAAAATGCTCAAGCCAAGCTAAATAATGCTCTTTGCTAACACCACAATGCTCAGCAGCCCATGCTTGCGGGTCGTCTAGGTACTCCATTAAACGCTTGGGTGCAATCGCGGTGTGGCCCGAACCTGGGTGATAGACCACCATCTCCACATCTGACCCTTGCAGCTGTTTTAATAGCCCCTCGGCGCTTTGATCCACAGCTTGCTGCAGCTGTTCTCGGGTATGTTCTAACTGGGTTTCTAACTTTTGCTTCACCCCGTCTAGGTATTCTCTGTCGATTGCCAAGCGCTGATTCTGCTGTTTGAGTCGATGGATTAATTCAGCATCATTCTTAGCTTCTAATGCCTGAAGCTTCTCGCTCTGGGCGGCAATCATGGCTTCGTAGCGCTCAGTGAGGCTTTCTAGCGCTTCTTCAGCTTCGATAAGCTTAGCCTGACTGCGAGCCGATAACTTCGCGTGCGCTTCGCCTTCTTGCTGTGCCAGCTTTAGCTTTTGGTTTAACAGTGACAGTTTTTCATCTTTTTCTTGAATAAACTTTTGGTAGTGGCGCTCTAATGAGAGATTCTTACCCTGCTCAGTCTCCAAAGCTTGGTTCAGTTCATCAATTTGTTTTGCCAGCTCATCTTTTTTCTGGCGCAACTGCAGCTCAACCTCTTTCCACTGCTCAGGCGGTTGTGCAGCAATAGGCTCGGGGACAGGCTCTGTTGTCGCGCTCTTACGAACAATGTTAAAGCCCAAGCGATTTTCTTTTAACCGACCCAGCACGCTGCCTAATGCTTTTTCGCCTAACACTTGGGTCTTAGGCGTCCACAACAGGGGCACATCTTTTTTCTCCCCTTGATAACCCTCGCGCTGAACAATGGGGATACCACACAACTGTGCATTGAGCATAGGCGCCATGGTAGATAGGTTTAAATGCCAGCGAGCGTCTGCTAGCCCCTTACCGTCAAAAGGAAGCGCAAACAGAACTGCATGCATGGGTGAAATTTGGTCATCGGCAGCGATGTAAATACCCTTTACCACCTTGTTGATAAACTCAGGCACCGAGATATAACGATCGAGCACAGCTTCAAACTCGCTAAAGCGCATCTCCTTGGTGATCGTCTCGTTGGTAAGTAGGTAGACTGCCTCGTAGGCGACAAATTTCTGCATAACGTCCATCTTTGCTCTGCTGTATAGCTAGTATGGCGCGATATCGGAAATCTGCATAGAAGGGAATGAGTAACAGGTTTGTTTAGTTCACAATAAAGTTACATTTCTACCGCATCGTCGAACACGTCCTGCTCTTCTTCGTAGTCGTACTGGCCTTGATCAATCAATTCATCGATAAAGTCTTCCATTGTTTTTTACTCTTTCAGTTAACTTTGCGGATACTATGATGCGACTCGATGAAAGTTTTATGAATACGGCGATTGCAGGGTTATTAGAACTATATGGGCACCCTGTAGGTTGTACGGCGCGTGGTTATCGGTCATTCCCGCGCAGGCGGGAATCTAATCACCACATTCGAAACAGCAAATTAGACACCGATAAAAGCATTCGGGTGTGACGCAGGGAGTTGTTTCCCGAACCTTAAGTTCGTAAAACCTACAGACATAAAAAAAACACGCCTAATGCGTGCCATGATTCTTCCAAATTTTACTCTAATATAGAGTGGCGGAACGGACGGGACTCAACCGGCAACCGCGTTGCCGCGACGGAGTCGCTCGAGTGCGCTGGATAACCTCAAGGAAAATGGCGGAACGGACGGGACTCGAACCCGCGACCCCCGGCGTGACAGGCCGGTATTCTAACCAACTGAACTACCGCTCCGCAGCGGAATTGGTGGGTGTGAACGGGTTCGAACCGCTGACCCTCGCCTTGTAAGGGCGATGCTCTCCCAACTGAGCTACACACCCATCAAAAGATGGTGACCTAATGGTCGTTACACTTTGCAATACTGCCACTTTCAAAAGAAAGTGGCGGAACGGACGGAACTCGACTGGGCAGACACTCTGCCCGCGACAAGGTCGCATCACATTTCATTTCCACTAATTTCTATTTAAGAAAAAGTGGCGGAACGGACGGGACTCGAACCCGCGACCCCCGGCGTGACAGGCCGGTATTCTAACCAACTGAACTACCGCTCCACAGTAGTGGTGGGTGTGAACGGGTTCGAACCGCTGACCCTCGCCTTGTAAGGGCGATGCTCTCCCAACTGAGCTACACACCCACATTCAACTAGTGCTTCGAAACTTAAAGTGGCGGAACGGACGGGACTCGAACCCGCGACCCCCGGCGTGACAGGCCGGTATTCTAACCAACTGAACTACCGCTCCGCATTAAGTGGTGGGTGTGAACGGGTTCGAACCGCTGACCCTCGCCTTGTAAGGGCGATGCTCTCCCAACTGAGCTACACACCCACTTTCAGCAGCACTCGCTGAAGTGTGCTGCGCATTCTAACGATATTTTCCCCTCTGTCAAACCCTTTGTAGCATTTTTTTCAATTTTTTCAGTAACTTAGCTTCAAAGGGCTTTCAAACAAACAATAAAAAGCCCCGCTATCTAGCGAGGCTTTTGGCATGCATTAGTAACCTTTAGCTAAAGTAGCTAATCATTACACCAGCTGCCACAGCAGAACCAATTACACCTGCTACGTTTGGACCCATGGCATGCATGAGCAGGAAGTTTTGGTTGTTAGCTTCCAAACCAACCTTGTTCGATACACGCGCTGCCATTGGTACAGCAGATACACCCGCCGAACCAATCAATGGGTTAAGCGGCTGCTTGAGGAACAAGTTCATAAACTTAGCCATTAATACACCTGTCGCCGTACCAACCATAAAGGCCACCAAACCTAGAATAATGATACCTAGCGTTTCAGCAGACAAGAAGGTTGCTGCACTCATTTGTGAGCCCACAGCCAAGCCAAGGAAGATGGTTACTGTGTTGATCAAGGCATTCTGAGCCGTATCACTTAAACGATCTACAACACCACATTCTTTCATTAGGTTGCCTAAACAGAACATACCAAGAAGCGGCGCCGCAGCCGGCAAGAACATTGCCACAGCGATCAGCACAACAATAGGGAAGACGATTTTTTCGGTTTTGCTCACTGGGCGAAGCTGAACCATCTGAATTTTACGCTCTTCAGAGTTCGTTAACGCCTTCATAATTGGCGGCTGAATCAGCGGCACCAACGCCATGTATGAGTATGCTGCTACCGCGATAGGTGCCAGCAAATGATCAGCAAGCTTACTGGCCACGAAAATGGACGTTGGTCCATCTGCCCCACCAATAATACCGATCGCCGCCGCTTCCATAACAGAAAATTCAAATAAACCCGTTGCATTCAGTGCCACTGCGCCTAATACAGTACCGAAGATACCAAACTGCGCTGCTGCCCCTAGGAACAAGGTTTTTGGGTTTGCCAATAGCGGCCCAAAGTCGGTCATCGCACCCACACCCAAGAAGATCAGCAGCGGAAAGATTCCCGACTTAATCCCCACCGAGTAGATGTAGTACATCATACCGCCTGCCTCTAGCATTGCGCCATCAGCGGCATAAATAGGTGCGTCAATAAAGTTTGCACCTGGGATGTTCACCAAAATGGTGCCAAAACCAATTGGTACCAGTAGTAGTGGCTCAAACTTCTTACCTATGGCGAGATAAAGAAGAATAATACCGATGAACATCATCAGCGCCTGACCCAGTTCAAGATTATAAAACCCTGAATCGGTCCAAATTGTCATTAACTTTTCCACACTACACCTCTTACAACGTCAACAGCGTATCGCCGACGGCAACTGAATCACCCTCTTTGACCGCAACAGACTGAACGGTGCCCGCTCGAGGCGCACTCACTTCTGTTTCCATCTTCATGGCTTCAAGCACCATAATGGTTTGCCCTTCTTCAACCTGCTCACCTGGCTGAACAAATACTTTGAAGATATTACCTGCGAGTGGGGCAGGCACAGGCTCGCCAGACCCAGATGGCGCTGGCTGGACATTAACATCACCGCCTTCAGCAATGCTCGTGGCATAACGCTTGCCATTAATAGTGACCGCAATTGAGCCATCTTGTTCAACTTGGGCAACATAATCTTTGCCTTCAATGTTGACCGTATAAACATCACTACCCGTGGCAGCAGGCTTGGCTGTCACTTCTTCACCAGTCGGTGCAGGTTCAAAGGCTGAGGCATCACCGCGGTTTTTCAAGTATTTCAAACCAATTTGCGGGAACAGCGCGTACGTTAACACGTCATCTACTTCAGCTGCTGCAAGCGAAAAACCTTCTTTGCTCGCCAACTCTTTTACTTCGTTTGTTAGCTTGTCCATTTCTGGATCTAGCAAATCACCTGGGCGACAAGTAATGGCTTCACCACCATCTAGTACTCGTGCTTGCAATTCTTTGTTGAACTCAGATGGTGCTGCACCGTATTCGCCTTTCAGAATACCAGCCGTTTCTTTCGAAATAGACTTGTAGCGCTCACCGGTTAGTACATTCAGCACCGCCTGCGTACCAACAATTTGTGAGGTAGGCGTAACCAGTGGAATAAAGCCAAGGTCTTCCCGCACACGAGGAATTTCAGCTAGCACTTCGTCGAACTTATCGCCCGCACCCTGCTCTTTTAGCTGGTTTTCCATATTGGTTAACATGCCACCTGGCACTTGTGCGACCAGAATACGTGAGTCGACACCACGCAATGCGCCTTCAAACTTGGCGTACTTTTTCCGCACATTGCGGAAGTAGCCAGCAATTTCTTCAAGCAAGTCAATGTTTAGATTGGTATCTCGTTCAGTGCCCTTTAAGGCTGCGACGATAGACTCGGTAGGACTATGACCATAGGTTTGTGACATTGAAGAAATAGCGGTATCAACACGATCAACGCCAGCTTCGACTGCTTTCATGATCGACATCGAAGACAAGCCAGCCGTTGCATGAGCATGTAGCTGGATCTCAAGATCGGTTTCAGCTTTCAGGCGCGACACCAACTCGTAGGCATCATAAGGCGTTAAAATGCCAGCCATATCTTTGATAGCAAGTGAGTCAGCGCCTAAGTCTTCGATTTCTTTTGCTAACGACAACCAGTTGTCGAGCGTGTGAACCGGACTAGTTGTATATGAAAGTGTACCTTGAGCATGTTTACCCTGTTTTTTCACCGCCTCTAGTGCACGCTTTAGGTTGCGAGGGTCATTCATTGCGTCAAATACACGGAAAACATCAACGCCATTTTCCGCGGCACGTTCAACAAACTTGTCTACCACATCGTCGGCATAGTGACGGTAGCCAAGCAGGTTTTGGCCGCGCAACAACATCTGCTGCTTGGTATTTGGCATCGCCTTTTTCAGTTCACGAATGCGCTCCCATGGGTCCTCACCCAAAAAGCGGATGCATGAATCAAAGGTTGCCCCACCCCAAGATTCAATTGACCAGTAGCCTACTTGGTCAAGCTTGGCAGCGATTGGCAGCATGTCGTCCAGGCGTAAACGCGTGGCAAACAGTGATTGGTGGGCATCACGCAGTACGACATCTGTAATGCCGAGTGGCTTGTTATTTTCGCTCATAAAGGTATGCCTTTTCTATACAAGTAATTGGAGAGACTATCGATTGCGAGTGGCGTATACTGCTGCTGCAACCGCGGCCACTTTGTCTAATTCAGCGGCGGGCGCTGTTGCCTGGCGGGCAACAGGCCTTGCTGGTTCTTGTTTTTCTGGCAACAAACGAATGATTTTCGACATGATAGTTGTTGCCACAACCAATACGGTTAAAAACACAAATACGGTGCCCATACCTAATGCCATTAGGTTAAAGGCATCGGAAAATAGCTCGTTCATAACTTTCTCCGGTCACATCAAGACCCGCCAAAACGGAACGTTGACGTTACATTTTTTCTAAGCAAAATTCCTAACTACGATACAGCAAGCCAGCTATGCAGTTCAAGAACAAAAACGAGACACTATATTTAATGGCATAATCAATGCCGATGCCTACAAAATCAAAGAACTTAACCGAACTTAACAACTTTAGAGCACTTTCAAGATAATGAGCATGATTTATTTAGCCCCAATGGAGGGCCTTGCCGACTATACTTTAAGGCAAATTTTGAGCGAGACCTCACAGTTTGACATGCTCGTTAGCGAATTCGTGCGCGTCGTAGACCTTGTTTTGCCCGCGAAAGTCTTCCGCCGCAACTGCCCAGAATTGTTTAATCAAGCACGAACCGAAAACGGCACACCGGTGCGCATTCAATTGTTAGGCAACCACCCAGAAATCATGGCACGAAATGCCAAAAAAGCCATTTCTTTAGGAAGTCAAGGCATCGACTTAAATTTTGGCTGCCCGTCTAAAACCGTTAATAAATCATGTGGTGGCGCGGTACTATTAAAAACACCTGAGGTGATGTACGAAGTGGCAGCACGTGTGCGTGATACGGTTGATCCTCAACATAAGGTAACGGCAAAAATGCGTTTGGGGTTCGATGATGATCAAAACGCCGAAGTGATTGCGCAGCATCTAGATCGCGCTGGTGTCGATACCATTACCGTGCATGCTCGAACTAAGACTCAGGGCTACAAACCACCGGTATACTGGCAACGCATCAATGATGTTCGAAAATCCGTCAACTGCAATGTTGTGGCCAATGGCGATATATGGACACCTGAGGACTATGATAACTGTCGACAGTTAAGCGGCTGCAGCGACGTAATGATTGGCCGCGGCGCGGTCCGCAACCCATTACTGGTGAATCAAATTCGCGACCGCAGCACGAGCAATTTAAGCAACGAGCAATTATTGGCATTGCTGCAAAAAATGATAGACCGCCTGCTCGCCAATCAAATGCCCGAACGCTATATTGCCGGGCGCATCAAACAGTGGCTAAGCCATATGGTGCAGCATCAAAGCACACTTGAACCACTATATAGTCAAATAAAGCCCCTGCGCCACTACCAAGACATTCAACGCTTAATCGGTTAACTCTCGGCTGCGCACTGCTGTCCCATCTTGCACGCCCACATCGCGTTGAAGATGGGGCGGCAATGACCTCAAATCACTAGGCTTAACCGTTTGTTTTGCAGGCCTTGCGGTATGCTTAACCTTAATCGCGAGCTTAAGCGGAAGCTGCCAGTAAATTGCAATCATCATAACGTTTCCTTATGCATTCTCATTGTGCTACTGAACGCTAGGCATTATGGGTGCATTAATAGTAGACTTCGAACGATCAAAACTGATGACTACTATAAGTAATTCTTATGATAAAGACTGCCCGCTACCTTCCCTATATCCATACTTTTTTAGTGGCTGCGCAGTGTAAAAGCTACACTCAGGCGGCTGAAAAACTATGCATTACGCAGGCAGCGATTAGTCAGCAGATGCGAACATTAGAAACACACCTTGGCCAACCACTATTTTACCGCCAAGGCCGCAGCATGGCCCTAACCCAAGCCGGAGAGCTACTAGCGAGCCAATGCCAACCAGCCATCGAGCAAATTAGCAGCGCCATTGCACAATTACAGCCACAACCCATTGCCGGCGAGCTTAGGGTTTCATCGTCGCCATCCTTTGCTTCTCGCTGGCTGATGCCACGCATGTGGCGCTTTAGTCTGGCCCATCCCGACATATCCATTCAGCTACATACTTCATCGCGGCGAATGTCGAGCGAGTCGCGCAGCCAACTAGGAAGCGGTGAAATAGATGTCGAGATTTGCTTAGCAACAGACGACACGCGCAATCTAATTGAACACAATCTATTTACTGGCCCTGTCTACCCAGTTGCTTCGCCATTCATTGGTAAACAAATCACTAGCCCAGAAACACTGCTTAACTACTGGCTAATAGAGCGAGAGAACGAGCGACACTTTAGCTGGGAAAACTGGTTCAAACAGCTAGGCATCGACATGTGCCTCGCCAACCCTAGCCAGCTGCAGGTGATCAGCCTAGACAATGCCCTATCGGCCGTATGTGCTGGCCACGGAGTGTGCTTTGGTGTGCATCAACTCGTACAGGACTTAATTGCTAAAGGCGACCTAGTGCAGGCGCATACTCATTGCTTTGATCAACAACTTACCTTCGCCGCTTATTATTTATCACAAACCCGCAAGCAAGCTCGCATTCAATGCTTCCTAGACTGGATTAGCCACGAAGTGAGCGTTCAAGCCGGACAAGCGGACGATCAGACAATTCTTAGCTCTTCTGTATAAAAGTTTAAAGAAAACTTAAAAATATGAATAAACCATCATAAAAATAAATGATTTTGAAATAAAAATTAGACAAGATAAAAAGGAAGATGGCGCACCCGGCACGATTCGAACGTGCGACCGCCTGGTTCGTAGCCAGGTACTCTATCCAGCTGAGCTACGGGTGCGTAAGTCTGATGACAACAGGTGTTGCTAAAGTGGGAATTTTCTAAACCATCAGGAGAGTTAGAAAATGGCGCGCCCGGCACGATTCGAACGTGCGACCGCCTGGTTCGTAGCCAGGTACTCTATCCAGCTGAGCTACGGGCGCGTAAGTCTGATGACAACAGGTGTTGCTAAAGTGGGAATTTTCTAAACCATCAGGAGAGTTAGAAAATGGCGCGCCCGGCACGATTCGAACGTGCGACCGCCTGGTTCGTAGCCAGGTACTCTATCCAGCTGAGCTACGGGCGCTTAGATTCTGATTGAGATTTGCAAGTACCAACTTTAACCATCAGAAGAGTTAAAATGGCGCGCCCGGCACGATTCGAACGTGCGACCGCCTGGTTCGTAGCCAGGTACTCTATCCAGCTGAGCTACGGGCGCTTTGCGTGGCGGAGAGAGAGGGATTCGAACCCTCGATAGGATTTCTCCTATACACCCTTAGCAGGGGTGCGCCTTCAGCCACTCGGCCACCTCTCCAAACACGGCGCTTATGATACTTATATATTTTCTATTGTAAAGGGAAAAAACTTAGAAAATTCAAAGAATTAGCGCCGATTTCTAAAACGACTTAATAACCTTGGTCGTCGTCGTCGCCATTCATTTCACGCTGAATGCGCTGATAAATTTCTTCGCGGTGTACCGCAACATCCTTCGGCGCATTCACACCAATACGCACCTGGTTGCCTTTTACACCCAATACAGTAACGGTAACGTCGTCACCGACCATCAGGGTTTCGCCAACTCGGCGTGTCAAAATAAGCATTTAGCCTAACTCCTAAATTATTTTCTTCTTACTTCGTCCTAGCATGCCAAATTAGCGATCCTTGCGCTAAGAGGGTGTTTCCTATCTCTTAGACTAGCTAGTTGATTCGTCTAATGCAAAAGCAGAATGCAAAGCACGTACTGCAAGTTCGCAATACTTCAATGCTACCACAACTGAGATCTTGATCTCAGATGTAGAAATCATTTGAATATTAATACTTTCTGCCGCTAATGCATCAAACATTTTTGATGCCACACCCGCATGGCTGCGCATTCCTACGCCAACCAATGAGACTTTAGCAATTTCGTCGTCACCAATCACCTCGCGTGCGCCTAATTCCGCGCAGAGTTGATCTAGCACACGCTTAGCTTTAGCGAATTCACCTTTGCTTACGGTAAAGGTGAAGTCGGTGGTTTGATCGCTACCAATATTTTGCACAATCATATCGACTTCAATATTTTGTGCGCTAATTGGCCCAAGAATGCGCGAAGCCACACCAGGAATGTCTGGCACGCCAACCATAGTTAACTTGGCTTCATCACGACTAAAGGCAATACCTGATATTAACGGCTGCTCCATAACATCCTCGTTATCTATGGTAATCAAGGTACCTGGGCCATCTTCAAACGACGACAGCACACGCAACGGTACATTATACTTGCCAGCGAACTCAACTGAGCGAATTTGCAACACTTTCGAGCCCAAGCTAGCCAGCTCAAGCATTTCTTCGAAAGTTATCTTCTCCATGCGCCGCGCCTTAGGCTCTACGCGCGGGTCTGTGGTGTACACGCCATCCACATCTGTATAGATCTGACATTCGTCGGCGTTAATCGCAGCAGCGAGGGCGACGGCAGTGGTATCCGAGCCACCACGCCCGAGCGTGGTTATATTGCCCTGCTCATCTACCCCTTGAAAACCTGCTACCACAACAATTTGGTTATTATCTAGGTGCTGGTGGATTGTTTGCTCATCGATACTCTTGATACGCGCCTTACTAAACGCGCTATCGGTTAGGATGCGCACTTGCGAGCCCGTCATCGAGATTGCATCCACACCTCGCTGGTGCAGCGCCATAGACAACAGCGCAATGGTTACTTGCTCACCGGTCGACAACAGCACATCCATTTCACGCGCCGTTGGCTGCTCACTAATCTCATTAGCCAGCGCCACCAATCGATTAGTCTCGCCACTCATTGCTGAGACAACAACTACCACTTGGTCACCAGCTTTCTGGTGCTTCACCAAACGATCGGCCACCGCATTGATGCGCTCAACACTACCAACCGATGTACCACCAAATTTTTGAACCAGTAATGCCATCGGGCTTCCTTATTCAACTTTTTGACCGGGCTGAATGCTCGCCACATCGCAGAAGGGTGGTGGCTAGTGCTTTGAGACCGTCACCCGCAGGGAGCGGGTGCCGAGCCTACAGGGAAGTACTTGCGGCGTGTCGAAAAAGTACTTGCGACCACTCTTCTTACAAATGTGGCGAGCATCCAGCCCGCCACCGAACTATCTTGCCGGATTTATTATGACAACAAGCTTACCGCTACTTGCAGGGCATCATCGATGCCAGTTGGGTTTTTACCACCCGCTTGGGCGAAGTCTGGCTTACCGCCGCCACGTCCATCTACTTTTTCAGCTGCTTGTTTAACTAAGTCACCGGCTTTAATTTTTCCGATCAAATCTTTGGTTACGCCAGCCGCTAGGCTTACTTTGCCATCGTTGTCAGCTGCTAGCAGCACAACACCACTGCCTAGCTTATCTTTTAGCTGGTCAACCATGTCACGTAGTGCACCACCTTGGGCTTCCACTTTCGCAGCAACTAGCTTGATACCGTTAATTTCTTGCGCGCTGCTTGCTAGGTCGGCGCCAGCACTCGCGGCCAGCTTCTGCTGTAGCTGCTCTAGCTGCTTTTCTAGCTCGCGAGTTTTCTTCGTTAACGCAACCACTTTTTCAGCCGCCATTTCCGGCGCTGCTTTCAGTGTAGCGCCAATGGTGTTCAACGCACGACGGTTGTCGTTGATGTAAGTCGCTGCCGCAGGACCTGTTACCGCTTCAATACGGCGAATACCGGCGGCAATACCACCTTCACTAATAATGCGGAAGTAGCCAATATCGCCGGTGCGCTTAACGTGCGTACCACCACATAGCTCTACTGAGAAGCGATCTTCACCCATCGCTAACACACGTACTTCATCGCCGTACTTCTCACCAAAAAGCATCATGGCACCAGACTCTTTTGCTTCGTCCATGCTCATTAACTTGGTGCTTACTTCACCATTGGCAACAATCTGTTGGTTAACCAAGGCCTCTACGGCTTCGATTTGCTCAACGGTCATTGCTTCATTGTGAGCGAAGTCAAAGCGCAAACGGTCCGCTGTTACCATAGAACCTTTTTGCTCAACATGGGCACCCAAAATTTGGCGCAGCGCAGCATGCGCTAAGTGTGTTGCAGAGTGATGACGAGCAATGGCCTCACGCTCGTCAGCATCAACCGAGGTGCTAACCGCCTGACCAACTTTGATATCACCCTTAAGCACTTCGATGCTGTGCAGGTGAATATCGCCTTGCTTTTGGCAGTCGGTAACACGAACGTTATTGGCTTCATCAAAGATAAAACCAGTATCGCCACACTGACCACCAGACTCAGCGTAGAAAGGTGTTTGGTCTAGTACCAAACGGCCTGCTTCGCCCGCCGCTAGTGATTCAACCGCAGCGCCTTCTTTAAATAGCGCCACAACCTTAGCTTGCTGGCTTAGCGTGTCGTAGCCGTCGAACTTAGTCGCATCGGCTGCAGATAGGTCAACCTTGGCACCCGCTTTGAAGTTAGACGCTTCACGCGCACGTTGGCGCTGCTCGTCCATTGCTGCTTCAAAACCAGCTTCATCAATGCTGAAACCATTTTCGCGTGCTACGTCAGCGGTTAAGTCAGCAGGGAAGCCGTAGGTGTCGTATAGCTTGAATACCGTTTCGCCATCAATCTGTTTGCCTTCAGCTGCTTGCATTTCTGCTTCAAGAAGCTTCATACCGTTGGCTAACGTGCGGCCAAACTGCTCTTCTTCGGCGTGTAGTGCACGCACAACGTTATCGCGCTGCTCTTTAAGCACTGGATATGCTTCGCCCATTTCAGCGATTAGCGCGTCAACTAGCTTGCTAAAGAAAATCGCCGGAGCACCCAGCTTGTTACCATGGCGTAGCGCACGGCGAATGATGCGGCGCAATACATAACCACGGCCTTCGTTTGACGGCAATACGCCATCAGCGATCAAGAACGCACATGAGCGGATATGGTCAGCAATAACGCGCAGAGAACGGTTTTCAAGGTCGGTGCAGCCCGTTACTTCGCTGGCAGCTTTAATTAGGTTAACAAAAAGATCAATTTCATAGTTCGAGTGAACGTTTTGCAGTACCGCTGCCAAACGCTCTAGACCCATGCCGGTATCGATCGACGGATTTGGTAGTGGGTTCTTGTTACCCGCTTCGTCACGATCGTACTGCATGAATACAAGGTTCCAGATTTCGATGTAACGATCGCCATCTTCATCAGGAGAACCCGGAGGACCACCGGCCACATCGGCACCGTGATCGTAAAAAATCTCAGTAGATGGACCACAAGGGCCAACATCACCAGCAGACCAGAAGTTATCTTCGTCTAGCTTAGAGAAACGCTCTGGTGATACACCAATCTCTTCTTTCCAAATCCTCTCGGCTTCGTCATCCGAGATATGAACCGTTACCCAAAGTTTTTCTTCTGGTAGACCAAGTTCTTTGGTTAGGAATTCCCAAGCAAACTGAATCGCTTCGCGCTTGAAGTAGTCGCCAAAGCTAAAGTTACCCAACATTTCGAAGAATGTATGGTGGCGCGCAGTGTAACCAACGTTCTCTAGGTCGTTGTGCTTACCACCAGCACGAACACAGCGCTGCGCCGTGGTTGCACGCGTGTAGGCACGCTTTTCCGCACCCAAGAAACAATCTTTAAATGGCACCATGCCCGCAGCAGTGAACATCAATGTAGGGTCGTTGTGCGGAATCAGCGAGGCGCTTTCTACCTCGGTATGACCTTTAGTCACGAAATAATCTAAAAACCGGCGGCGAATCTCAGCGCTTTTCATCGGAAATATCCTATAAATTTTGCTCTATTTATATGGGTGCAAGATATTACACGGCATTGCCCATAGGTGGAAGCGCCGCAGTTGGCGCCGGGCGTGAAATTGTGGAGCTTTGGCAGAGACGGCGCGAAAACATGGGCTGGCGTCTGCGACGACACCGGTCAAAGCAGGTAGGCATCGGGTTGCGGACACGGCGCGGGTACATCCCTAATCCATCGCCAGCACACGCCCACGTTTTTCGCGACCGGACGAGAAATCGCGCCACGTTATTGCTGGCAAAGGCAAAACCTCGTCATTACCCGCGAACGCGGGAAGTAGGTCGGTAAATCATGGTGCGTGTTTTTGCACCATGTTTGCCGACAAATCAGGCACCACACCGTCATCCCCCATCTAGCTGACGAATCAAATAATGGGCGTAGGTTGGACAAACCAGAGGTTTGGCCAACAATCCACCCTGCCAGCAATCCTACAAATACCGCTCCACCACATCGAAGCCGATCAATTCCGATACATCACCCAATAAGTGCAGGCAATCTTTGTTGGTAATTTTTAGCTCAAAAGGCACCTGTATATACTGACTGGCGTAGCTGTCATCTAATTTCACCTCTACGCCAGCGAGCTGTGCCACTCTGTACCAAGCAAGTACTTCTAGCGGGAAGGCAGTCCATGGGTTGTACTCCAGAGGATCTTTGGCCCCTTTCCCCTTTGACGCGCGCTGCACGTGAATGTCCATCAGCTTTTGCAGGGCGTCTAGCGGCACCTGTTGGCTGAAAAACTCATCATAGGCAAAACCAGGCTGCACCAGGGTGAGTTGTTGATTGCCGACACTGGCCAGCATGTTATGCACAAAGGCGAAGTAGATAGGGTCGTATTGCTCGGGAAAACTAAACTGACTGTTTTCTAGTGGCTCGGCTAAAAATGCTTTTAGTTTTTCCCGGTAAAATACCTCGGCCTTTTGATAACCAAAGTACAGCGCCAACAACCAATGATTGACTAAAAACTCATCTTGGATTGCTTCATGATACTTAGGGTCATTCAAACGTTCAGTTTGGTCGGCAACAAAGGTCGTAAGCAAACCAGAGACAAATTCTTGTATACCTTCAGCACAGGGCCCTTTAGCAGCAGCTACTTTAAATAAGCTTTCTGACAGCTGAGCGGTAAGCGCTGCAGTTGTTGCATACTCTCTACCCACCAAGCCAGGTACACTATGCGCTTCAGCCTTGAGTGACTTAGCGTACTCATTGTGCATTTGATAAAGACGCTCATTCATGTCCGCAGCTTGCGTATCAATTATTTTTTTGAGTTTTTTGTCCATATTATTTCCACTCTTTAATCGTGGTATTGAGCTTGCCATTCTCGTTTAAAACATCCTTGGTGCGCACAACAAAACCATCGAAGTGATTTTTGGCTCGGCCATTATTTTCATTGTAGCGAACCTGCTCAATCTGAACCCGCGCAGCAAACTCGCGTACGCTTTCGTCGGTGTTTTGCCAGTTGCGGTAACCGCTGGTCGCTTTCGGCTAGTCGAACAGGCCAGCCTGCCGAATACTGTCGCATATGCATTAACCACTAGTAATACACAGAAATCAACCGGCTAGATATAGTAACGATTGCACCTTCCCAAATGGATATCAATGACACCAGAAGAGCAACAAAAGCCGGTGACCAAAGGCCTGCTGCGAACCACCATCAAAGAAGCGACAGGTATATTGCTTCTAACTGAGCTGGCGAAATCATTAAAGCAAAGCCGAGCCCTGCGGTTCACATTGCTTGGGTTGGGAGTAGTTATGGCAGGGTTTGTATATTTTCTTATGTCACAGGCTCCATAAGCCGTTTTTGATGACTAACCCCAGCAAGCGACACCGCTGCATAACCAAGCCGTTGATAAAACAGAGCGGCATCAACCGTATCTGTGTATAAGTTCAACTGGCTAAAGTGCTGAGCCGCATGGGTTTCAATCGCATCCATTAGCAGCCGCCCCACTCCGCTGCCCCGGTATTCTGGCAACACATAAACCCGCCGAACTCGACCGACACCACTAGCTGACTCAAACGGATCGATATTCACCCCACCAATAGCAACCAGGCGCCTGCCATCCAATACGACAAACAAAGCCTCGCCTTGTTGATCAAAACGATTGTTACCACTATCAAAATCTACAATAAGGCGGCGAATAAAGTTAAAGGCACTAACCGGCATGAACAGCACTACCTGCTTTGGTGACAACCTTAATGACCTACCCATGTTCACAATTGCCGATACCGCGATTGCCACTGCCAATGCGGTAGAACAAACCAAATCATCAGCCTGCCAAGTAATTACTCACCATAAAAACGACGCTGTGGCGGAGTATTTGGCGACTTGTGAACCAGACTGACAGACGCTGAAATAACCACTATAAAGACCTAATAAGAGGGCTTTTAAATGACCATTAGAATTCTAGCTGATGTCGCTGCAAGTATTACCGAGCTAAAGGCAAATCCAATGAAAGTGGCTACCAGTGCATACGGTGAACCTGTCGCGGTAGTAAACCGAAATGAACCCGCTTTTTATTGCGTACCTGCAGAAGCCTACGAAATGATGATGGATAGGCTGGAAGATTTGGAACTTTTAGCCATTGCCAAAGAGAGGGAGTCAGAAGAGAGCATTTCGGTTAACATCGATGACTTATAAGCTCAATTTTAAGAAGAGCGCACTGAAAGAGTGGAAAAAGCTTGGCTCTACGCGGCAAAAACTCCTACACGAGAAAATATTATGAGTACATTCTTAAAATCTGAGCTACAAGTTGTCACCCAAAACGGTGATAGAAAGTCTGAAACCTCAAAAAATTGCGCGCAAGAGATAGAAACCATGATGCTGCTGAAGATGCTTGCACTTGGACAGCGGCAGATCGATACAGGGAAGACTCGGACGGCTAGTCAAGCAATCGCCAATGTTAGAACTTTAGCTGATAATTAATAGGGGCTCGCTAACAGTGCACTTGTCGCCAAAAACCCTGCTTCGCAGCGTTATTTAGCGACCTACGAACAGCAAGAATTTTGCAAACCACTCCGCCTAAACATCACCATCCGACAGCATTTGACGACAATTCCGAACGGTTAGTACTCGAACTTCGCGACCAATGCTGTAGATAATACGATAATGACCAAAGATGATTTCGCGAAAGTTTGTATTGGGTAATTCTGGAACAAAGCGCCCCATTTAAGGCATACTGGCAAGTCGTTCGGTTTTATCAAAAAACGTCGTTTACCCACTTTTCTGCAGCAGATGGGCTATCTAGCGATATAAACTCTGCCACATCACCAAGCTTTTCAAGCGCTAATGGAGACCAAACGACTTTCACTTCTTAATGCGCCCTAGCACTTGCGCTCGCGCGTCGTCACTAGCTACACCTAAGCCTGACGATAGCTGAGCTTCTGCTGTGCGCATCTCTTCTAACAACTCGATTTTCTCTTGCATGGCTTCGTACTCTGCCACATCAAGCACTACAGCAACCCCTTTACCACGCTGAGTGATCACCAGCGGGCGACGAGTCTCATTAATTTGCTTGATGAAAGAAGTAACGCCAGCTCGAAACTCAGATAGTGGCTGGATATCTTGATCAAAACGAATACGGCTCATAAAAGACCTTTAAAAGTACAAAACATTGTACAATTTTTAGATCAACCACAGGTGATGAGCAATCAATACTGCAGAGAAAGCGCTAATTATTTTAGGGCATTGTCGCCAAAAACCCTGCTTCGCAGCGTTATTTATCGACCTACGAACGAGCCACCAAGCATTAAGAAATTAGAACTCTTCATTGCGCTGCCAATAACTAATCACCTTACGCACGGTATCAAAGTCAAAGCCGCGGCCAACTAGCCAGCGGGTGAATTTTTGTTGTTGTTTAAAGTCTCGGGCTTGCTCGGCGCGTTTGCGTGAAACCTCCAGGGCGATTTCATACCAGTCTTGTTCGGCAAAGATGGGTTGGGCGAGTTGCGCTTTGATGCCACGCTGGCTGAGTGCCGAGCGGATTTTCATTGGCCCGTCGCCACGCGAGACTTTGGCGCGAATAAACTGCTCACAAAATCGCTCGTCGCTTTGATAGCCAAGCTCAACTAAGCGCTCAATGGCGGCTTCTATGTCGTCGCTTTCATAACCTTTTTGGCCGATTTTCTGGCGAAGCTCGGTTTGTGAGTGCTCACGGCGAGAGAGTAAATCGACACCTACTTCAAAAGCGCTTTTTTCTGTTTGCATTAACCTATCCCGTTAAAACATCCTGCTAAACAAAAAAGCGCCCCAACGATGGCTGATCGCTGAGGCGCTTACTGGGGAAAATTTTAGTGCGATATCCCTCAAAAAGGGTTACTTAGCCTTTTCAGCCTTGCCTGCTTTTTCTTCAGCTGGTTGCTCAGCGTATTGCTCAGGCATGTAGTGCTTGCGAATGGCTAGTTCAATTTCGCTACCAATCTCTTTGTTCTCTTCCAAGAACTTACAAGCATTGGCTTTACCTTGGCCAATCTTGTTGCCTTTGTAGCTGTACCAAGCACCTGACTTGTCGACTAAGCCAAGGTTTACACCTAGGTCGACAATCTCGGCGTTACGGTAGATACCTTTACCGTACATGATTTGGAATTCTGCTTGTTTGAACGGCGGTGCAATCTTGTTCTTCACAACTTTCACACGCGTCTCGTTACCCACTGCTTCGTCACCATCTTTGATCGTACCAGTACGGCGAATGTCTAGACGAACAGATGAGTAAAACTTCAGTGCGTTGCCACCGGTTGTGGTTTCTGGTGAGCCGAACATGACACCAATCTTCATACGAATCTGGTTAATGAAGATCACTAGTGTGTTCGCTGCTTTTACGTTTGCGGTGAGCTTACGTAGTGCTTGTGACATCAAGCGTGCTTGTAGGCCTACGTGCGAGTCACCCATTTCACCTTCGATTTCCGCTTTAGGTACTAGCGCTGCAACCGAGTCGATGACAAGTACGTCTACAGAGTTTGAGCGCACTAGCATGTCAGCGATTTCTAGTGCTTGCTCACCTGTGTCAGGCTGAGAAACTAGAAGGTCGTCAACATTTACACCTAGCTTGCGAGCATATACAGGGTCTAGAGCGTGCTCGGCATCGATAAATGCACAAGTGCCGCCTGTTTTTTGCGCTTCGGCAATGGCTTGCAGCGTTAGCGTTGTTTTACCCGAGGATTCTGGGCCGTAGATCTCTACGATACGACCTTTTGGAAGACCACCGGCACCTAGGGCAATATCAAGGCTTAGCGAGCCCGTTGATACCGTTTCGATATCTAGCGACTTCTGGTCGCCCATACGCATAACTGAACCTTTACCGAACTGACGTTCAATTTGGCCAAGCGCCGCGGCTAGTGCCTTTTCTTTATTTGCATCCATGGTCTGCCCTCAATGAAATACTGTAAATAATAACAGCATAGTAGCGACTATTTTTTCGTTCGCCAAGTATCAGATCGAAATTATTTGTTGCTAAGTTGCGCAACGAGCATTGTCATCGCTTGCAAAGCCGCTTGCTGGCGCACTTTGGCGCGATCGCCTGCAAACAAAAATTTTTCCGCAATGACTTCTTTGCCTCGGCCTAATACTGCAATCCATACAGTACCGACTGGCTTTTCTGCTGTGCCCCCACCCGGGCCTGCGACACCAGAAATGGCGATCGCCCAATCAGCGTCACTATTGGCTAGGGCGCCAGCACACATTTGCGCCACAACCGGCTGACTGACCGCGCCGTCTGACTTAATTACATTGGCATCCACACCTAGCCACCCCGATTTGGCTTCGTTGGCATAGGTCACCCAAGCACCTAAAAACCAAGCCGAGCTACCAGCAAGCTCAGTGAGCGTGGTGGCGACTAGACCACCAGTGCAGCTCTCGGCTGTCACCATGGTTTGGTGGTTAGCCGTTAATAAATTAGCAAGTTTTTCTGCTTGCTCAATCAGTTGAGTCATGGTCGCTCCATAAATAATGGCTCAAAGTTAGAAACTAGGATTAGGTTACTTGGGTTTTACAGTACTGGCGAGGGGTGGATTGCTTTGTGGGTTTGCCGACCTACCTGAGGAATGACGGTGGGATGATGTGGTATTGAATTTGTAATTCGAGCGACTTAGCTACGTCAATCAAGTCGCGAAAAATTTGGGCGGATAGTAGTGTCTCACTAAGCTAAGGGGATGGGTGGTTCAATAGCGAACCGTCAGGCAACAGGACGTTGCCTGTCGAGCCCTACATGGATGTATTTACGGGCGTGTTCGCGGCTGAATTACCCAGCCCCTGCGAATGTGGCACTTAACCCAGCCCAATATTTTCGCGCCAGCTGGGAGGTATCCACTTTCTAAACCGCTAGCTAGATTCTCGATAGCAGACTGCGGCAATGACGGTGTGATAATGCCGCTGGTGATGAGGTTGTGCAGACGCGAGTAATGACGAGTGCTCACTAGGCATGATAAATTCGCCGGTTCAATGAGGAAGGGGTTAAACATGTCGCAAGCCACTACGCATACGCCAATGATGCAACAGTACTTAGCTATAAAGGCTGAGCAAAAAGAGCATTTACTGTTTTACCGTATGGGTGACTTTTACGAGTTGTTTTACGACGATGCCAAGCGGGCCGCGCAATTATTAGATATCACCCTTACCGCACGCGGTAAAAGTGGTGGCGAACCCATCCCAATGGCGGGTATCCCTTACCATTCGGCGGAAAACTATATTGCGCGCTTGGTGCGCGCAGGCGTGTCGGTGGCAGTGTGCGAACAAGTTGGCGACCCTGCTACAAGCAAAGGCCCAGTTAAGCGTGAAGTAGTACGTGTACTAACACCTGGTACGCTATCGGATGAGGCATTTCTCAACGAGCGCCAAGACAACTTACTTAGTGCAATCCATCATGATGGCAAGCAATTTGGCTTAGCAAGTTTGGATATTTCTACCGGCCGTTTTATTGTCCAGCAGCTGGCCGACGAAACCGCATTGACCAATGAGCTAGCCCGCCTTAACCCAGCCGAACTACTTGTTAATGACGACATGGTGCTGCCGCCTGTGGTGAAAAACCACCCTGCGGTGCGCATGCAAGGCCCTTGGCTGTTTGAAATAGACAGTGCCACGCGCTTATTGAATGATCAGTTTGGCACGCGCGATTTATCTGGTTTTGGTTGCAGCGACATGCCCGCAGCCATCGCGGCGGCTGGTTGTTTGCTAAGTTATGCACAAGACACACAGCGCGGTGCCCTACCACATATTCAGGCCCTCACGACAGAAACGTCAGATGATGCAGTGCAAATTGATGCCGCGAGTCGGCGAAACTTAGAACTCGACATCAATCAGCAAGGTGGCAGCGAACTAACACTTCTAAGTTTATTGGACCGCTGCCAAACAGCGATGGGTAGCCGTTTATTGCGCCGTTGGCTACACCGACCATTGCGCGATCGAGCGCAACTACTCGCTAGACAAAGCGCTGTACAAGCATTTAACCGAGATTTTCGCTTTGAAGCGACACGCGAGTCACTGGCTAACATCGGTGATATTGAACGTATTCTTACCCGCGTAGCGCTGCGCAGCGCTCGCCCACGTGATTTACTGAAACTAGGGTTAGCCATTACAGCGCTGCCAGAGCTCAAGCAAACCCTTGCCGACAGTTCGCTAGACAGCGACTACCTAGCGAGCTTGGATCAACGCATTGCCCTGCAGCCAGATTGGCAAGCACGCTTGGATGCAGCCATTGTCGACAACCCACCTGTAGTGATTCGTGATGGTGGTGTAATTGCCGAAGGCTACGATGATGAGCTCGACCGACTTCGTGGATTGAGCGACAAGTCGGATGCCTTTTTGGCCGATATGGAACAACGCGAGCGTGAGCGCACAGGCATAAGCACCTTAAAAGTTGGCTACAACCGAGTGCATGGTTTCTATATTGAAATCAGCAAAGCGCAATCGAAAGATGCCCCAACGGAGTATGTGCGCCGCCAGACGCTGAAGAACGCTGAGCGCTTTATCACCCCAGAGTTGAAGGAGTTCGAGGAAGAAGCGCTGAGCAGCCAAGCGAAAGCCCTAGCTCGCGAAAAGCTGCTTTATGAGCAACTAGTGGCCGATTTAGCCGAAGATTTACCAACACTTACCCCTATTGCACAAGCGATTGCCGAGGTCGATGTATTAAGCACACTTAGCCAACGCAGTGATCAATTAAATTGGCGCCAACCGGTATTAGCAAGCGAAACAGGAATTATTATCAAAGAGGGTCGACATCCGGTCATAGAAGATATGTTAACCGACCCATTTGTCGCTAATGATTTGCATTTAGATAAAGATAGACAAATGTTAATTATTACCGGCCCAAATATGGGCGGTAAATCGACCTATATGCGCCAAGCAGCATTGATTGTTTTATTGGCGCATATTGGCTCTGATGTACCAGCAGATGAAGCCATTATTGGCCCAGTTGATCGAATATTCACCCGTATGGGGGCATCGGACGACTTGGCAAGTGGGCGCTCAACCTTCATGGTCGAAATGACCGAAACGGCGAACATCCTTAATAATGCAACCGAGCAAAGCCTTGTGCTGATGGATGAAGTAGGCCGAGGAACCTCTACGTTTGACGGTCTAAGTTTAGCTTGGTCGGCTGCTTTTCACCTTGCAACACAGGCAAAGTCAATGACGCTATTTGCCACGCACTATTTTGAGATGACCCAGCTTGCTAGCGAGGTTGGCTCGGTAGTAAATGTTCACTTATCTGCCACTGAGCACAATGACAACATTGTCTTTTTGCATAAGGTTCAAGACGGCGCAGCGAACCAAAGTTACGGTTTGCAAGTGGCCAAATTGGCGGGTGTGCCGCAGCGAGTTATTGAGCGCGCTCAGTCTATGCTGCACACGCTTGAACAACCCGATCATCAAATAAAGCCAAGCCAAATCGAGCCAGCAAGTGCGTCAAAAGCACCACAACAATTTGACTTATTTGCTGCCACACCGCATCCATTAATAAGCGAGTTAGAGGGAATAAATCCCGATGAAATAACCCCACGGCAAGCATTGGAATTATTGTATGAATTGCGCCAAAAGTTATGAATTAAGCGATATTTATTCTAAAGATTAGTGAAATCACACAGTTTTGAGCTTGCCGTGACTGCTTTGCGTACCTAGAATACCCGCCAACTCGAGGGCAAGAGAGTGGAGTATAGGAATGGCATTTGTAGTATTAGAAAACTGTATTAAATGTAAATACACAGACTGTGTAGAAGTATGCCCAGTAGATTGCTTTAAAGAAGGTCCAAACTTCTTAGTAATTGATCCTGATGAGTGCATCGACTGCCAGCTATGTGAACCTGAGTGTCCTGCGGATGCCATTTTGTCGGAAGATGAAGTGCCAGCAGACCAAGAGCATATGATTGAACTAAACGCAGAACTTGCGCAAGTTTGGCCAACCATTGATGCGCAAAAAGACCCACTACCAGACGCCGATGAGTGGAATGGTAAAGAGGGCAAACTTGAGCTCTTAGAACGTTAATCAAGGCGACAAGTTGATTGAGCGCAAGCAGGTACATACATTACTGCTTGTGCTCACTTGCAAAACAGTGTTAAGTTTTCTAGTATATTAGCTCAGTGAAATCGGTTTCAAAGAGCAAATATGGCTAATATCTCCGAAGTTGCAAAATTAGCAGGCGTGTCGAAGTCCACTGTATCGCGCGTACTGTCTAACTCCTCCCTAGTTGCAGGCGATACCAAAGCTAAAGTTGAAGCTGCCATCAAGCAGTTAGACTATCGACCAAACCCCGCTGCGCGAGCGCTTAAGTCAAGTAAAGCTAGCCTTATTGGCGTAGTCGTTCCCACACCTTCATCAGCATTTTTTAACCCTTTTGTCACAGGCTTAAATGAAGAGCTTGCTGGCACTGGTTATACCATGATGTTCGCGCCGGGTGGCACAACAGCCGAATCGGAAGCAACCGCGATCGAATCTCTGCTAGATCGACGCTGTGATGGGTTGATTTTATTGTTAAACCACCCTCTGTCGGATTTTCTGGCTCGCAGATTGGAAACGTTACCAGAACCAACGGTATTGGTTGGCCATGCCAACTCAAAGACTCATGACACGCTGACTGTCGACAATGACCATGGCGGATATGTGGCCATGCGCTACTTACTGTCGATGAACCACCGCGACATTGTTATTCTAGCTGGGGGCGAGTTCAACCCAGATACCATAGAGCGCGTGAAAGGGTATCGCCGAGCAGTCGAGTCGTTCGGTTTAGATTGGTCGAACATTGCCATTGAGTACGGCGAGTACAGCGAAGAGTATGGCATTGCATGTGCCGAGCGCTTATTAAAAGCTGGACTACCTAGTGCCATAATGGCCGGCGATGATGATATAGCGGCGGGGGTGATCAGCACGCTACGTGAAGCCAATATTGCTTTGGGTGACACGGTTTCAATTATTGGGTTCGACGACTCGTTTTTTGCTCGTCATTTATACCCTCGCCTCACTACCGTGCGCCAGCCTCTTCAAGAGCTAGGCCAGCATGCAGGCAAACGACTTTTAAAACTTATGAGAAACCAGCCGGTCGAAAAGATCGCCGCGCTAGAACCCACACTAGTGGTGCGCCACTCAGTAGGACTTGCTAAGGATTAATATGCCAACTTTGTTATTTAACCATCTTGGTTACCAACCTAACGCACCTAAAACGCTGGTAATCAATGCCAGTGCGGGCCAGTCGCTAACAGTGGAAATCATCAATGCGGGTACATCTGACATTGTGCTTACCACTACAGCCGAAGAAAAAGGCCCAGTAGATCAGTGGAAAGACTTTCACTATTACGTAGCCGATTTTAGTGGGCTCACTACCGAGGGTGACTACCAAATTCATGTTCCGCAATTAGGCCTAGTAAGTGATCGTTTTCCGGTTGCCCACAACCTTTATCACAAGCGCTTACTTGGCCCAATTTTGGACTACTATGGCCAAAACCGATGCGCCGACGAACAAGACGAGTGGGACAAACAAGCGCCTTTCGTTGGTGATCGCGACGAGCGCGTCGATGTGCACGGCGGCTGGTACGACGCATCAGGCGACTGGTCGAAATATTTATCGCACTTGTCGTTTGCCAACTTTATGAACCCGCAGCAGATTCCACTCGTTACCTGGAGTCTTTTTGAAGCATACGACCGTTCACAAGGACACGAGCGCCAAGCCGATACACTGGCCGAGGCATTGTTTGGAACCGATTTCCTAGTGCGCATGCAAGACCCTGCTGGGTACTTTTACATGACCGTCTTCGATAAATGGAGCAAAGACAAAACTCAGCGCGAGATTTGTGCATACGAGACGCAGCAAGGCCATAAATACGACACCTATCAAGCTGGCTATCGCCAAGGTGGTGGCATGGCCATTGCCGCACTCGCCAAAGCTGCCCGCTACGGTGATGGTGAGTTCACCCGAGATCAATACTTAACCACGGCAATAAAAGGCTTCGAGCACCTAGAAGCGAACAATCTTTCTTACCTAGACAATGGTGAGGAAAACATTATTGATGATTACTGTGCGCTCATGGCCGCTATTGAGCTGTATCGCACGACCAGTGAGGCGGTATACCGAAAGGCTGCTAGCAAGCGCACCCAGCAGCTTTTGGCACGCCTGAGCAGCGATGAAAACTTTGACGGCTGGCTGGCTTCCGACAACGCTGGCGAGCGCCCATACTCGCATGCATCAGATGAAGGTTTACCAGTGGTTGCATTGCTCAACTACTACCAGTTTGTTGCGCAAACAGACGAGCTAGCGCCTCTTCAACATGCAATAGAGCGCCACTTAGGCTACTGGCACAGCATTGCCTACAAGGTAAATAATCCATTTGATTATCCACGCCATTACTGCCGCCCAGTGAATAGCGAAAAAACGGATAAGTTCTTCTTCCCACACGAAAACGAATCTGGTTACTGGTGGCAAGGTGAAAATGCCCGCCTGGGCTCTATGGCATCTGCTTGGCTACTTGCAGCAGAAACACTGCCGAGCAGTGAGGAAAATAAAACGCAATGGCGCCAGCTTGCGTTCCGCCAAACCGACTGGATTCTAGGTCGCAATCCGTACGATGCTTGTATGCTACAAGGCTATGGTCGTAACAACCCATTCTATCTGAAAGATTGGCCAGGCCACACTGGTGGTATCTGTAACGGTATTACTTCAAGCCTGTATAACGAAAACGATATTGGCCTTGAAGAAACTGAAGACATGCTGCAAAACTGGCGCTGGGGTGAACAGTGGATTCCGCATGCGGCGTGGTTCCTTTATGCCATTAGCTTGGAGGCGTCGTTATGAGCCAATACTGGCTAGGAGTGGATGGCGGTGGCACCAGCTGCCGCGCTCGCTTAGTCGACGAGCAAGGCAATGTATTAGGAAATGGCAAGGCGGGCTCAGCAAACGTTATGCTGGGCGTTGAGAATGCCCTAGCAGCCGTTATTGAAGCGGCGGAGTTGGCATGCCAAGAGGCTGGCTTATCCACCGATGTACTCCACCAAACCCACGCAGGGTTGGCGCTGGCAGGCGCCGAGCAATCGGAATACGCCAAAGCCTTTTTACAGCTTAGCCATCCTTTTGCCTCCATTACCCTAGACACAGACGCCTTTGGCGCTGTCTTAGGAGCCTTCGACGGGCAAGACGGTGCTATTATGATTTTTGGCACGGGTTCATGTGGGTTGCTTTGGCAAAATGAACAAGTCACCACGGTTGGTGGCCATGAGTTCCCTATATCCGATCATGGCGGCGGTGCCACGCTCGGCTTGGAGGTCGTACGACACACCTTATTAGCTGCAGAGGACATTATTCCAGCCAGCCAGCTAAGCGAACAGGTTATGGCACATTTCGATCATGATATTGAGGCCGTCGTACGCTTCTCTAAAACCGCTCGCCCAACCGACTATGGCCAGTTTGCCCGCCCTTGCTTTGACCTAGCCGATGCAGGTGATCCACTTGCCAAAACCCTAATTGAGCGCCACCTTGCTGATTGCGAAATGCTGCTCAATGCATTAATCCGCCGTGGCGCAACGCAGATTGCCCTAATGGGCTCTATTGGCCAACGTGTTGCAAGCATGCTCCCAGCTAGTTTGCAGCCATATTTTGTGCAACCCAAGTTCGATGCACAGCACGGCGGCATTCTTATGGCAAAACGTGCACAAGGGCTAAGCATTGGCTAAGTGGGTTACCTGTGAGGCGGATCGCCATTTAGCAACGATTAGCCGGTTATTAAACGAGCAAATCCGCTATGGCACCGCCTTGTATGATTTGGTTGAGAAAACGCCAGAAGACATGCAAGCTTGGTTCGATGCAAAACTAGCAGCAAACCTTCCGATCATTGGGCTAGAGAGCTCATCTGGGGAGCTGCTCGGCTTTGCTACGGCTTCAAGGTTTCGCCCACAACAGGCAACGGCCCGCACGTTCGAGCATTCATTGTATGTGGATGCCAGCGCTCGTGGTCAAGGCCTTGGCAAACAGCTTCTAAGTGGCATTATGGACTGGGCTCAAAATAGCCAGGTACATACCCTGATTGGCGTGATCGATGCCGATAATACGGCGAGCATTGCCATGCATAAAAAAGCCGGCTTTACAGAGCAAGGCCGGCTTAATCAAGTTGCTTACAAGTTCGACCGCTGGTTAGATGCGGTGTTTATGCAAAAACTATTTAATTAATACGAAAACGACGTAGTTGCTGATCTAGCGCATCCGATAGCTTGCGCAAGCTCACCGATGCTTCTTGGTTACTTGTCGATAGCTCACGGGTATCGCCGGCAGTGTCGGCAATCCGGTTAATGCGCTCGGCAATGTCGTTGGCAACTGTTGTCTGCTCGCTGGCTGCACCAGCAATTTGGTGGTTCATTTCACTAATGGTACTTAATGCATTTACCACTTCAACCAGTGCATCGGCCCCTTCTTTGGTTTCGTTCACGGTTGAATCACTAGAGCTTAAGCTTTGCTCCATCGAGTTGATCGCATTGCGAGAACCTTGCTCCAAGCGCTCAATCATCGATTGAATTTCGGCGGTACTTTCTTGGGTGCGCTGTGCTAGGTTGCGCACTTCATCGGCAACCACAGCAAAGCCACGACCTTGTTCACCAGCGCGAGCTGCTTCAATAGCAGCGTTCAGGGCTAATAAGTTCGTTTGCTCGGCAATACCGCGAATCACATCTAATACCGACACGATGGCATCCACATCAGAGGCCAACGAGCCAATCACTGTATTGGCTTCGCGAATCTTATCTGCGAGCTGGTCAATAGATGAAACAGCAGAGTTCATAATTTCCCGAGCTCGGCGCCCGTCTTCGTCGGCCTTTTGCGTTGAGCGAGCAGCATTGTCGGCACTACCCGCAACCGTTTCTGCTGACGACGACATTTCCGTCACGGCTGTGGCAACCATATTGGTTTCTTCGCTTTGTGTATCAGCAACTGACTTAACGCGCACAGCTCGGTCATCTGCTTGCTCTACTTCGTGGCGCAACGTGGTCACGCTATCGCTGATTTGCCCGAGCATACTGCGCAACGAGTCACGCATCTCATAAGTTGACGCCAAAATACTACCCGGCTCAACCGTGCCACTTTCGTTTTTATGCTCAGTTAAATCACCACCGGAAATACGCGCCACAATCTCTTGCACTGTGGTCGGCTCGCCACCCAAGCTTTTAAACACGGAACGGAAGGCAAAGAATAAAAAAGCGACTACGACGATTAAGGCCACAATGTCGAGCACCAGCAACCAGCTTGCGGTTTGCCAGTAACGTTTATCAATTTCGGCATGACTAATACCTGTACCAACGTACCAGCCCCAGCGAGGGGAGCGTTGTGCAATTGAGGTTAGATCAACAATGACCCCATCGCGCTCCGACTGCCATTCATACTCAGCAATACCGTTTGGCTGCGCTCTTACAGCATCTATTAGTATCTGCCCTACACTATTGCCCGCCGGATCAAGAAAATCATGAAAACTGGTGCCATGTAGCTGTGGGTCGAGTGGCGTTGCTAAAAACGTCATATCAGCATCAGCCACATACACGTACTCGTTGTCGCTATATTTGTTTTCGCGCAGCACTTGAATAGCAATTTGCTGCGCTTGTTCATCAGTTAGGCTGCCACTCGCAGCAGCCTTTTCGAGCTGCACCACAGTATTATAGGTGCTGCTAAATAACTGGGTAATGCGCGTGTAGTTGTCTTGTGTACCAGCGCTGCGGATAGCTGTTAACCCCGCAACGGTCAACACCAGCAGCGCCAGAAAGACGATCACGGTGACCATCAGGGCCTTTGCTTTTAATGTCATGTCGTTCTCCGACTTTGCCTACTAACAGAGTAAGACTAGTCGGCAGCGACCAAAAATTCCTAAATCATTGATGTATTTTTTGATCAATTTGCTCTTTAACGGCGTTTAGTCTGGCGCTATAGTGAACAGGCAAAGAAAAATTAATGCTAAGGATGTGCAATGAAATTTATACCTACCAGACTGGCTAGCTTGGTGGCTGGCATACTCACGATGAGCTTGATGATTTTGTTGATGCCTGCCGTCAGCATCTATCAGCAAATAGGCGCCCTAGAGGGATTTACCAGCATTTGGTTAAACACCGTGATGCACTTGGCGCCAATCATGCTCCCTATTGGCTTGCTAATAGGTTTTTTAGTTAACCTAGCTATTCGACCTCTGGTCAAACCAAATGAAGACTAGCTAACGAGCTTGGCTACCCAGGCTAGCAGTATGGGTAGCCAATAAGTTTAACTAAAAACCCTTACCTTCCAGCTTCACTTTGGCCGGATTTACGGCGCTGCAATAGCCCGCGCACGTCTAGCGTGATTGCTACCGCCAACCAAACACCTAGTGCCACAAAAATTAGCCGAGGCGATTCAGCCACCTGCATGATTTGCTCACTCAACAATGCGGTACCTGTGATCAACAGCAGGTAGTAAGGGAGGTTTATCAACCCCGCCAACCATACTATTTTAATTGACCGGCGCTCAGCGCCTTGGTTAAACATAAAAAACGCCAGCGCGTTCATGTGAATCATGGCAAGCAACAAATTGCGCAATTTAAATTGTCGATCTTCGTGCGGCTGCGACTTGATAGCCTTGCCCAGTTGATAGTTGATCAAACTGCCGAGTGTGGCAGCGGCCACCATAGACACGGTAAGCCATATAATATCGACCACACTAGGGTTTGATAAGATAACCAGTACAACGGCGAAAAACTGCCCCGGAAAATAGAAGCCGACGTAAATAATAGACTCTGCTAGGATCACCAAAAAGATCAATGGCATAAACCACTGCCCCATTGCCCCTTGCAATGCCTCAAGCATCTCTAGCCCCGGCGGAATAACTTGCCAGTACATAGCTAGCTGCACAATGGTTAACGCCAATAGCGCGGTAATGGGTAATGTGGAATAAAATTTCATAGTAACTCCTCAAACTCGAGGAATGTACGTACCAGACATCGAAAGAGACCTACTATGACCATAGCAAACGATTTACGCTGGGCAATCAGTAGTAGCAATCTAACCAATGAGCCTTGGCTATATGATTGGCCGCTAGACAATGGTTTACTCGACTGGCTTTGCCAACAGCTGCAAGACGACGAAACGCGATTCACGCAAACCTTGCAACAACCGATCGCTCGCCGCCTTGGGCATTATTTTGAGCAACTTTGGCACTATTATTGGTTGCACTGCCCTAGCACCCAAATCATTAACCATGGCTTGCAAGTCATTGATGGTAAACAAACCATAGGCGAGGCAGATTTTTTACTCGACTATTGTGGCAAAGTATTTCATGTAGAGCTGGCTTGTAAATTTTATTTGCAGTGGCAAAACAGCTGGCTTGGCCCAAATGCGAAAGACAGCTGGGCAAAAAAATCTGCACAAATGCAGCACAAACAACTCAAGCTATTTGAGCAAGATGTGGCAAAGCAGTTACTGGCCAATCAGGGCTTGCCACAACCAGAGCAAGCGATTGCCATCGCCAAAGGCCGTATGTTTGACACAATCCAATGGATAACCGAAGCTCAGCGGACTAGTCTTGCCAATGAGTGCTATTGCATTTTAACGCGTCAACAGTGGCTAGCGCCGGTTGACAGTGCCCCCCACCGATTAGCAGACATTCAGGCACTGCAAGTTGAACGACCAGTTTGCATCGCCGTGGTGAAGGAGAACCATGAGAAGCATCGTTTTTTTATTGTGCCTAATCACTGGCCCAACCTACAGCCTGAGCATCGCTGACGTCCAAGGTTCAGGCCACACCTCTCCCTACCTTGGCCAACAAGTCACCATTGAAGGCGTTGTCACACAAACCGTCGATGCAGTGTCTGGCTTTTTTATCCAAAGCGAGCAGGCCGACAATAACCCAAATACATCAGAAGCTGTTTTTGTCTATACGGGACGCCGTGGCCATCAGGTAAACACCGGTGATTTGGTTCGTATTCGTGGCACGGTTGATGAATATGATGGACAAACTCAGATCACTCGCCCTAACTTAATTCAATTAATAGGGCAGCGTGCATTGCCTGCCCCTCAACCACTCAGGGATATCTCGCAAGCAGAATCACAAGAGTCGATGCGCGTGCTAAGCGCCGGTAGCGTTAGCAATCTATATCAACTTAGTCGCTATGGCAGCGTTGAGCTGAGCAATGGCTATTGGTTAGACGACAACCAATTTAGTACCAGGCCGGAGTTATCTGATTGGCAACTCAATGTGCGACTACAGCAATCGTTAGCCAACTCACCCGCCATACTAGTTCACCGATTCGGCGAGTATCGATTGTTTGCCCAAGCCGTCGAATTAGTTGGCAATCCGCGCCCACCTGCACCAGATAAACCCCAGGGTGCGATTCGGCTGGTCGTTAGTAATTTATTTAATTTTTTTAATGGTGAACAAGGCAGCTTTTCAAGCTCGCGTGGACCTAATACAAGCGAGCAGTGGCAACGCCAACTAGCCAAAACCAGCAAAGCGATCAACCAACTACAGCCAGATATTCTAGTCGTGAGTGAAGCCGAAAATGATTTTCATACAGCCAATAGTGCGTTGTCTGAATTAGCCAGTGCTACTGGGTTACAGTTGGTCAATAGTCGCCAACGCACTGGTGAGGATGCCATCGCTGTTAACATTCTTTACAAGCCAAGCACAATTGCGCTAACTGGATCGGCGATCTACTTGACTGACCTAGATACGCGCAACCGAGTGCCAATGGCGCAACGCTTCACTAGCCGCCAAGGCGGCAGCCTCTTGCTGTCGGCACAACATTGGAAGTCTAAGCGCTGCAACCATGATGACTGTGGTAAAACGGCACGATTTAATGCCGCGCAGGCGGTAAGCGCATGGCTAAAAAACGAAGCTGACGTATTGGTGGCAGGAGATTTAAATAGTTACTACGGCGATCCAGCTTGGCAATACCTAGTTGAGCATGGATGGCAGACCCTGCTAACAGAGAGTGACTATACCTACCACTACCGTGGCCGGTTTGGAGCATTGGACCATGTATTTTCCCGCAACCTAGATAACTGGACGGCGGTTACACACATATGGCACATCAATGCTGATGAGGCACCTTGGCGGAGTTATCAGGCGGTCAACGCGCCACTCGATGCAACGCGTTATTCAGACCATGACCCAATCATTATTGACCTGTTCCATCACTAGGAAATAAAACTAGATGCTCGACTGCTGGCACTACACCAATGAACTCGCCAATGGCGTGATTGTGGTGTGATGAAGCATGGCAATACACTTCTTCACCATTGTTCAGTAGGACGCTATACAAAAAATGTGAGCCACGAAAACGCTTGCGCTTCACTTTGGCTAAACGATCACTGGCATCATCATGCAGCACATCATCTGGGCGCAGTAACAAATCTACGTTTTGGCCAGCTGTGAAGCCATGCGGAGTGGTAGCACCAAGCAACCCCACTCCCGTTTCAATGCGATAATCGTCAATGACCTTGGCGTTTATAAAGCTGCCTTGGCCAACAAAGTTTGCCACAAAACGCGTTTTTGGCTGGTGGTAAAGCTCAAAGGCGGAGTCGAACTGATGTAACCGGCCTTGATTCATCACGGCTACCTTATCGGCCATGGCGAACGCTTCCATTTGATCGTGTGTTACCATTAACGCACTGACCTGCTCAGCTTTTAGTACTTCGCGTACCTGCTCTGCCAACTCTTCTCTAAGCTCTGAATCTAGGCTTGAAAAAGGCTCATCGAGCAAGATCATAACTGGCTTTGGCGCCAGCGCTCGCACCAATGCTATACGCTGCTGCTGACCACCCGAAAGTTCATGCGGGTAACGCTTTTCGTAGCCAGATAGGCCAACCAACTCGAGTAAGCGCTCAATGCGCGCCTTCTGCTCTGATTTTGGCCATTTTTTAATACCAAAAGCAATGTTGTCAGCAATATTGAGATGAGGGAATAGCGCCAAATCCTGAAACACCATGGCAATGCCACGCTTTTCCGCTGCAACGTGCACGCGCGGATTTGAAACAACTTTATCTTGCAGTTTAATTTCACCACCGCTTAGTGGCTCAAAGCCTGCAATGGCGCGTAAAAGCGTAGACTTACCACAACCGCTAGGCCCCAATAAGCACCCCAATTCTCCCGGTTGCATCTGCAACGTAACGTCGTGTACCACTAGCTCACCATCATAGCCAAGCGAAACACCAGAGAGAGACAACATGCTTTGCGTCATTATAAATCCTGATCGGAAACCTGTAGTAACTAGATTATGCTCGTAACAGAGCCATCAAGGTAGGACGCAAACTGTAATTTAATTGATAACTCTTATCAATATTACCTAAAAAAAAACCTGCCAAACGGCAGAATGCTGTTCATTTAAGCAAGCACTTGTTGGGTTGGATTGTTTGCTTTAAGACCGACACCCGCAGGGAGCGGGTGTCGAGGCTACAGGGGTGAAAGTCGTTGCATTTGCAAAAAACGCATTAAATGCGTTTTTAGGCTTGAACGACAGTGCATGGACGCACTGGCTGGAAGCCTACGCATGGATGCTTTGGTAATACACTCAATTGCGCCGTGTCGAAAAAGCAAATGATCCAAACCAACATTACATAATGTGAACAGCATTCTCCAAGCGGCAGGCTTTTGTTAGTTGCAAAGCCGTTAAAGCATTGGGAAACCGTCTACTGGGCGCGCATTCATTAATAACGCTCCCAAAGCTTGGTAACCTTTTTGCTGGCCAACAATGTGTTGGCACCAAGTATTGGCGTCTCTTAGGGCTTGATCTAGCCGGCTTTTCTCACAGTAAACTGCACTGCCACCCACCACATCATAAAGCTTTTGAATGATGGCTCGAGTTTCTTGGAAGGCATGCAACCTTGCTCCCCATACGTCGGCTCGTTGCGCTTTGCTAAGCTTGTCGCCATTGGCCAGCGTCTGCCATTGATCTGTCAGCGACGTATAGACATGCGCACGTACGGCATTTAATCTGATTTCACACTCGCCAACCGCCTGCTGCACAAGCGGCTTGTTTTTAAAGCGAGTACCTTCAATATAATCAACACGGCCATGCATCATAGACTTCACTTCTTCTAGCACCGCTCGGCAACTCCCTAGTGGAATGCCGACCATTTTGCGCAAAAAAGTATCATTCGCTTGCCACAATACTCCATCGCGCTGGGCTGGCTCGTCAAAGCTAAAGCTATGTGCTTCAGGCACAAATAGGTCATTGACCATGTAGTCATTGCTGCCGGTGCCACGCATGCCTGTGGTATGCCAGGTATCTAATATTTGGAAGTGTTTCGCTGGCGCCACCATGATGCGCCAAACTGGCTTACCTTTTGCATCAAGTATTTGCGAGCCGTCTTCATTGTACAGGTAACAACCACCACAAATGTTATCTGCATTATGAATACCACTGCCAAACATCCAGCGACCACTCACACGGTAACCACCGTCAACTTTAACCGCTCTGCCAACTGGGTATACCCAACCGGCTTGGATCATATCTAACCTTGGGTAAAGCTGGCGGGCAGCACTTTCTTCAAGGTAACCAGAATAGATACCTGAATCGCTGCCAATCATTACCGTCCAGCCAATAGCTGGGCTCGCCATAGAAAGCAGCTCAATCACTTCTACTTGTTGCATTGAGGTCAGCTCAGGCCCACCCCAGCTTTTTGGCATAGAAATTCGATACATGCCCTCAGCCAGCAGCCTGTCTGCTACATCACGAGGAACGCGTCGACTAGATTCAATGCGAGCGTTTTGCTCGGTTAAATAGGGCTGTAACGCTTTGGCATTTGCCAAAATATCATCAGCCGTTAATTGTTTGGTTGCAAACGAACGGTCAATCGTCGTCATGCACTTCTCCTTAGCTATTATTATTCTTCCTTCTAACTTATGGTGTTAGACAAGGATCATTAAAGCAGAGAAATGTAAAGACGTCGACTTGACATAATTGTCAGTAGTTTGTTTTTTAATGCAGCAGTGGGAGCTAGCGCCCTTTGCTTCGGGCATTGCGCCGCTTCAGGTTCTTACGCTCATACATTTGCTCGTCCGCTAAAGACAGCATTTTGTCAGCAGACACACCACTCGCGATGGCAACGTAGCCTAAGGAATAACCAAGTTGGTAATGCTCAAGCTGAGGAAAGTTTTCGCTTAAAACTGTTTCTATTGTTGCGATCTCTTTCTGTTCACACAACACTACAAACTCATCACCGCCGAATCGGAAAGCGTGCGGATTATCGCGCGTGCCTAGCCGAAGCATGCCAGCAAAGCGAATCAACACTTCATCACCGATGTTGTGGCCTAAGCGGTCATTCACTTGTTTAAAGTTATCAAGGTCGATATAGACCAAATAAGGTGTCGTACTGTTTTTTCTGAACAGCTCGAAGCGTTCAAAAAACGCCCGCCGATTGAGCAAACCAGTCAACTGGTCATGATAGGCCAATAGCGTGAGCTTGCTTTGCAAAGTTTTACTATGCAGAACTTCTTCATCCAGTAGCGAAATACTTTGGTTTAATTTGCTGATTGTCGACAAGAAGTACAAACACACAATGGCCAAGCCTACCTGTACGAAAATTTCATCAAAGATAAACCAATAAAACTCGCCAACGATAAACTCGTCGGCAAAATCGAACACGATGCCAATTGCGATTAGCATCCAGCCGAGCAGCGCTCTAATCTTTCCGGTTCGCTGATAAACCTCGAGCATCATAAACAGCACAATAAGGAACGCCGGCAGCTCAGTGGTTGCTGATAGTGGCATGATTGGAAATGCAGTGGTTAGAATGATCGTTAGCACAACGACTAAGATGGTAATCGCGATGTACATTATCGTTCGTCGTGCCAGCATTGGTTATCCTTCTCTACAAAACCAATTATTTGCTCGTTGTACCTAAATAGTTGTACCTAAATAGTTGTACCTAAATAGTTGTACCGCACTAGGCAATTGCACTAGTTATGTACTAACAAGCTTCCTTAAGCATAGCTTGCAATTCCAAGACTGCTTGCTGCCAGTCTTCTGCTTTGGTAATCGCCGAGACCACTGCAACCGAGTCGATCGATGTTGATAGCACCGTCGCTAAATTGCTTAGGTTAATACCACCAATTGCCGTTAAACGGTGGCGTTTGGACAGCAAATGCACCCAGCGTTGCAAACGTTCTTCCCCTACCACAACCACTTCTTTGGTGTCTGTGGGATAAATTGCGCCAATCGCCAAATAACTTGGTTGATAGGCTCTAGCAATGCCCCATTCCAACTCACCATGGGTAGAAATGCCCAAATGAACACCAGCATCAGCTATTTGCGACAAGGTTGCCTCTTGAATGTCTTCTTGACCGAGATGCACACCATAAGCCTTGTGCTTTATCGCTAACTGCCAATAATCGTTGATGAACAAGCGTAGATCATATTGCTGCTGTATTTGCACGCAGTCGATCACTGCTTGTTCAATAACGTCTTCAGGCACATCTTTGATGCGCAGCTGTATGGTTTTTACACCAGCCTTAGCCAGCTTCGATACCCATTCAACTGAGTCAACTACAGGATATAACCCCAAAGCTTGCTCAATGCTTACAAAATTCGTGTTGGGTTTTTGCTCGCGATAGATACAGGCAAAATCATCTAGCTGGTTCGGCCAACCAATCACTTTGACTGGCAGCGACGCATGTGTGGTTTGTTTCAAACCGGAAAACAAGGCCGCGTTGGCCAAAGCGACCGCGTCTTTTAGCGGCTCACCATAGGCACAAAATGCAGCGATATAAGCAGCAAGTGTGCAGCCCGTTGCGCGAGCGGAGTTCGCGAGTTTTGGTTGCTCCAACCAGTAATGCTCGCCATCTAATAACAGCAGGTCTTTATTCACTTCTCCCGCTAGGTGGCCGGCTTTAATCAGCACACCACGTATTTTCCAGCTGCTGATTTTTTTCGCTGCCGCGAGCATATCTGCTTCGTTGGCAATAGATTGCTGAGCTAACCACTGGGCTTCATCGATGTTTGGCGTGATCAAATCACACTGCTGCGCTAGCGCAATGGCATCACCATGCTCAATCGCAGTCAGCTCACCACCAGCCGAAGCAAACAACACAGGGTCCCAGACTTTAATCGCATCGAGTTTGGCCAGTTCGGCGCGCAGCATTTTGGCTTGTGCTCGAGATGCAACTACACCTAAACGAACGGCTTTCGCATTTGCACGAGCGATCTGAGCTGCGACCTTGTGAGCAGGTATAGCAAAACTTTCAACCGCCCTATCTAGCCCCTGTGCCGTCACAGCAGTAATCGCCTGCTGATGAGCGATACCTAGTGCCTGGGCAACACGACTATCCGCCGACACACCACTGATACATTGGCTATCGGTTGCGGTAATGCTCAATAAACTCATACTGGCTCCTGATGCCAAAAGGGCATACCCACCACAGGTGTTGATGGTACGGCGACATCTGATGGGGTCATTAAACCAGCGCGATAGGCATCATTGCCGGCTTGAATGGCATTGCTGAAGGCTTTTGCCATCAACACAGGATCGCCCGCTTTGGCGACAGCAGTGTTAAGCAGTACCGCATCAAAGCCCATTTCCATCGCTTCACACGCCTGACTCGGTGCGCCAATGCCTGCATCTACAATACAAGGCACATGATGGAACTTATTACGATAGGCCGCCAAGGCACGAGGGTTAGCTAAACCACCACCCGTACCAATTGGTGCGCCCCAAGGCATAAGCGCTGGACAGCCGGCATCCAATAGCTTTTGACCCAAAATCAGATCATCGGTGCAGTAAGGCAACACATGAAAGCCTTGTTTAGTCAACTCGGTCGCCGCTTCGACCAAAGCAAAAGGATCTGGCGCCAGCGTATAATCATCGCCAATCACTTCTAGTTTGATCCACGGCGTTGCAAAAATCTCACGTGCCATTAAGGCTAGGTTGATCGCTTCTTCAGCCGAATGACAGCCAGCGGTATTTGGCAAAACAGGCTTGTTAGCCTTTTTAACCAAATCCCAAAACTGATCACCTGAGCGGTCACCCGGGTTTTGGCGGCGCAAACTCACCGTCACAAAACCAATGCCATCAACCGCTAAGGCATCCGCCAGTACCATAGGTGAACTATAACGCGCCGTACCTAGCCATAAACGACCAGGAATGTCTAAATCGAGAACCTTCACATTAACCTCCCGTCACCGGCGCCACCACATCAACCTGATCACCCGCTTTAACGGTTACTTCACCGTGCTGACTGCGAGCAACAAACTGACCATTCACAGCCACCGCAACTTTCGCTTCGCCATATCCCCATAGCGCGAGTGCTTCAACCAGTGGCACTTCGTTTTCTAATGGCTGCCACTCTCCATTTAGTGAAACTTGACTCATAATGCCTCTTTGTAAAACCAAGGTTGCTGTAGTTCGGTCACCATTGATAGCACATCTGCTATCACTGCTGGGGCTAGTAGGTAGCCGTGGCGGTATAGGCCGTTGACGGTTAGCAGGTTATCTTGTTGGCTGACGACTGGCATATTATCTGGTGTTGCTGGGCGCAGGTTGGCGTCCATTTCAACGATTCGGCCTTCGCCAAAGCCTGGATGTATGCTGTACAGCGCGCTGGCTAGCTCTAGTGTTGAACGCACGGTCATTGCGCCGCGGTCTTCACTTTCAAGCTCGGTCGCACCAATAACAAAGTGATGATTTTCGCGTGGTACCACATAAATATGGTAGCGCGGGTGCATCAATCTAAGTGGATGCTTTAACGTTACATCTGGTGCATGCACATGCATGACTTCGCCGCGTACACCACGAATACCTTTAGCCCCTTTACCACGGCAGTCGATAACTAGATCGAAGTCAGCTTGCAGGGCTTCAAGGTCATTGATTGGTGTCGACCAATGCCAGTTTACTTGGCTTAGTTTATTCGCTAACCAAGGCAACAGCTTACGGCCATTGAGCGCGGCTTCGCCTTTGGCATAAATGGCGTTGGCAAACCGATTGTTGAGTTGTGGCTCAATGTTGGCCAACTCAATGGGCGTTAATCTTTGCCAATGATCTTGGCCGACACCTTGGTATTCGGCATCACGGGTAAACTGTTGCAATAATGGCAAATCTTGACCGTGTGCCAGTATCAAACTGCCATTGGCTTGCCATTCAACTTGCTCGGCATCCTCACCTAACCACTGCTGCCACAGGGTTAAACTACGTTCACCCAAATCAAACAGTTTTTTGCCGCCGACGGCGACTTCTGACAGTGGCGAGACCATGCCAGCTGCGGTAAATGCTGCTGCTGTATTGGCTTGTTCACTGTCCTTTTCAAATACTGACACCACAGCGCCAGCCTCTGAAAGTCGCCAAGCAAAGAGCCGGCCTAAAAGGCCAGCTCCAATAATGGCAACCGTTGAGCCATTAAGCTTCATGGTAGATCTCACTACCTGTCTCTTTAAACTCTTGCGACTTCTCTTTCATCGCTTCTTGACGCGCCGCTTCTTCACGGATGTCTTCAGTGATCTTCATCGAACAGAATTTAGGACCACACATTGAGCAGAAGTGCGCTGTTTTCGCACCATCTTGTGGCAAGGTGGCATCGTGGAATGAACGAGCCGTCTCTGGATCCAACGATAGGTTGAACTGATCTTCCCAACGGAATTCAAAACGAGCTTTTGATAGTGCATCGTCACGAATTTTTGCGGCTGGGTGACCTTTCGCCAAGTCAGCTGCGTGGGCTGCAATCTTGTAGGCCATCAAACCTTGTTTCACGTCTTCGCGATCAGGTAGACCCAGGTGCTCTTTTGGCGTTACGTAGCAAAGCATCGCACAGCCATACCAACCGATTTGCGCCGCACCAATGCCAGAAGCAAAGTGGTCGTAACCAGGTGAAATATCAGTGATTAATGGGCCCAAGGTGTAGAAAGGCGCTTCATGGCAATGCTTAAGCTGCTCTTCCATGTTCTCTTTGATCTTGTGCATTGGCACATGCCCTGGGCCTTCGATGATCACCTGTACGTCGTGCTTCCAAGCGATCTTGGTTAACTCACCTAGCGTGCGAAGTTCAGCAAACTGTGCTTCGTCGTTGGCATCTTGAATACAACCAGGGCGCAGGCCATCACCTAGTGAAATGGTCACATCGTACTGCGCCAAGATTTCACAGATTTCTTCGAAGTGAGTGTATAAGAAGCTTTCTTCGTGGTGCGCCAAACACCATTTCGCCATGATTGAACCACCACGCGATACAATACCGGTCAGGCGCTTGGCCGTCATAGGAACGTAGCGTAGCAATACACCGGCGTGAATAGTGAAGTAGTCAACGCCCTGCTCGGCTTGCTCGATTAGCGTATCGCGGAACAGCTCCCACGTTAGATCTTCTGGCACACCGTCTACTTTTTCTAGTGCTTGGTAAATAGGTACAGTACCGATTGGCACTGGACTGTTGCGCATAATCCATTCGCGAGTTTCGTGAATGTCTTTACCTGTCGACAGGTCCATCACTGTGTCGGCACCCCAGCGTGTTGACCACACTAGTTTTTCAACTTCTTCTTCAATGCTTGACGTTACCGCCGAGTTACCGATGTTGGCGTTTACCTTCACGCGGAAGTTACGGCCAATGATCATTGGTTCGGTTTCTGGGTGGTTGATGTTGTTTGGAATCACCGCGCGGCCTTCGGCCACTTCTTGGCGCACAAACTCAGGCGTGATGAAATCTGGCAAGTTGGCACCAAATGGCTCGCCCATGCCGTTTTGTTTACGTGCTTCAACCAGCTCTTGGCTTAGTGCTAGGTTTTCGCGGATGGCGATGTATTCCATCTCAGGCGTGATGATGCCTTTTTTGGCATAGTGCATCTGAGTAACGTTTTTACCCGGCTTAGCACGCAATGGCTTGTGGTAGTGGTTAAAACGCTTGTTTTCAGTCGTTAGGTTCACCGCACGCTGGCGCGAATAAATACTGGTGAAGTCTTCTAGCTCTTCAACGTCATCGCGCGCTTCAATCCAAGCTTGGCGCATACGTTCGATACCATCACGAACGTCTAGCGCTTTGTTTTCGTCGGTCCACACACCGCCGCAGTCATAAATGCGGACCGGTGGGTTTTCTTCAGTCGAGCCGTCAGCCAAACGCGTTGGCGTTAGCTCAACTTCACGCATACCCACTTTTACATCTGGCGTTGGGCCATCAACATAAATTTTCTTTGAGCCAGGAATAGCTCGCGCGCGCAGCGAATCGACTTGCTGCTGATCATCAAAAGTTTTTTTCATTGTGCTCTCCAAACGGGAGCGCGTGTTTCTATTCGCAACCAATAGCCGATACCCGAGGTGGTGCGGCAATCATTTCTTCGGCACGCAGCAAGTACATCCCTGTATGCTCGACACCTGCGTCCTGCAGGTGACGGCCTCGAAACGATCACCACACCACCTCGATTAAAAAGCGGCTGTATTGCGAATAGAAAAATCGGCAGCTCCGTTCTTTCTCCGCTTATAAGTTTGGAGAACAAGAGACAGGGCTTGGGCGCAGGAATGCGCAAGCAGACGAATACACGACAGGTCTCTTGTTCCCTACGCAGGTCTTAGCCTGATCAGGTTCAACGGGTCCCTTATGTGTGCCGGAAAACGCCCTTTTTTAACATTGGCGCTTTCGATCAATCACACATCTTTGGTCTCAACTCACATTTACAGTGAGTTCCCCGACAAGATTTCGCTGCCTATGGTACCGATTGGTTCACAGGGCGCAATAATAGTTTTACTTTTCTGCTGTTACACACTTGTAACCTTGGTGTGTTTCTCAGACACTAGCGAGCAACACTACTTTGGTAGTGATTCCCCAAGATTTGATACGGTCTCTCTCCAATCACCGATCGAATTTTTTTTGCCGGCTGTTCGAATGAACCGCCGGCTTTTCTTTGCTCGCTCACTACACAAAAAAAACATTTTCAAAACCTACCTAACAATCTCTCTATCCCAGTAACCATGCGGGGTTTAACTGATTTTCTTACATACAGCCAAGCATGTGTGCATAGATCACAGACTAAAACCAAGAAGACGTCAAGACTGTTGAGGCTAACATGCAAAACGGAAAGGCATATAAAAATGAAAAAACTACTAGCCTTGGCGATTGCGACCATGCCCTTAGCGGCATGTCAGATCAACATTTCGCCAATAGAACAACCTCAGGTAGAACCAACACCAGACGTACAAGCCAAGCCGGCTCCTATGGTGGTAGGCCAAACAGTTGAAGCTGATATCGCGCTAAGCCTAAACGGCAAAGTAAGCGAAGGTGCGACACCAGAGTCGCTATCAATTGAACGGCCCGAGATCATTATTGCGGAACCAGGTGCAAGTTATTTGCGAGTTCACTTCAATGAGCTAAGTATTCCACAAGGCATGGCACTTGAAGTTCGTGCTAACGATGAAATTCGCAACGAGCACGGTGAAGTGGTTGGTCAAACGGTCGTGCAATACGATCACACCGCCAGTTTGAATGAGCAGGGTCGATTTGCGACAACAATTTTCTTTGCCGATCAACTTACACTGCGTTTAGTGGGTGAGTCTAGCCAAGCGGCAAGAGTGAATGTTGCAGCCTATGATTTTGGCTACCCAAACCCGGATAGCGAAGATTTTGCGGTCATTAACCCGCTTAAAACTGTTGGCGGCCCTGATTATCAGCATGCTTACACTTATGCTAATGCGGCTAGTGGTACGCGTGAAAACCAAGCCTACACGCATCGTACACCAGTTGGTAAGTTGTACATGAATAACTCGGTTTGTACGGCGTGGAAAGTTGGCGGTGGTGAGTACTTCATGACCAACAACCACTGTATTGCCAACCAATCAGAAGCAAACGGCTCTGAGATTGTGTTTAACTACGAGCGCAATGCAACGGGTCCACAAGTACGCCTAGCGGTTGACCAGGTGATCGCTACAAATGATCCATTGGACTTCACGCTCTTCACAGTGAAGAACCTAAATGCGGCGAAGCCGTTTGGTCATTTTGGTTTAGATGCGAACCGCCCTGCCAATGGTAGCGAGCTGTATATTGTGCACCACCCTCGAGGCTGGCAGAAACATATCAGCTTATTCGACGATCAGTACAACGGTGCTTGCCGCGTCAAAGACAACAATGTTTATGGCTCTGACTACTATCGCACCACCGACATTTCGTACAGCTGTGACACGGAAGGCGGCTCTTCTGGTTCACCGGTTATCAATGCAGCTAATAACCGGGTTATCGCGTTGCACCACCTAGGTGGCTCATCAGCAAACAAGGGCGCGCGTATTGAAGAAATTTGGAAAGAAATTTCGGGTTACTTTAATGGTCAGTTACCAACAACGAATGTGAGTGGTGGTTCAAGCACGCCTAGCAACCAAGCACCAACCGCGTCATTCTCTAGCTCAGCGCAAGCGCTAACAGTAAGCTTTAATAACGCCTCACGTGATGCTGATGGCACCATCACCACCTACAACTGGCAGTTTGGCGATGGCAGCACATCTAGCGCGGCTAGCCCAAGCCATACCTATGTTGCAGGGGGGACTTACACAGTTAGCCTAACGGTTACTGATGACGATGGCGCATCGGACACTACGACTAAGCGTGTAACAGTGAATGAACCAGTAAGCAGTGTGACGCCAATTCAGAATGGCAGCACGGTAACCGGCTTATCGGGTACACGAAGCACAAATAGCGGCATTTACGAACTAGTCGTGCCAGCGAACGCTTCGAACTTAAGCATACGCATTGCAGGTGGCACAGGTGACGCCGACTTGTACGTTAAACAAGACAGCACACCTACCACAGCAAGCTGGGATTGCCGACCATATGTGAATGGCAACAGCGAAGTGTGTGAATTTGCTAGCCCACAAGCAGGTAGCTACAACATTATGTTGCGCGGCTACACTGACTTCAGTGGCGTGAGCTTGTCAGTGAGCTATGATGCCGGCAACACAACGCCGACACCTACGCCAATTGTAACGCCGATCACCTCGCCGATCGTTACACCTGGTGATTGTCCAAGTGCCAGTGCATGGAGCAGCAGCTCGATCTACACGCAAGGTAATCACGTGTCTTACAACGGTGTGGTGTATACGGCCAAGTGGTGGACTCGTGGTGATACGCCAGGCTCTACAGACCCATGGTATGTATGGACGAAGCACAGCTGTAATTAATAGCGGCACATCATAATGTAACAACACCCGCGCCAATACTGTTAAACCGCAGTATTGGCGTCTTGCGGGTGTTTTTTAATAAATAGGCATTACCGTTGCCGAGCCAACAGCGGAGCTATTGATCATCGGCTCGCCACTATAATAGACCTTTGCCGACCCAACAGCGGATACGTCTAACAGCGAGTATTCACCAATCTCCACTCGACCAGAGCCGACCACATCCAAATCAGCCTCACTACCTTGCAAGCGAGGCGCGTACAAACGGCCTGAGCCTTTTATTTCTAACTCAACGTTCTGGGCACTGCCATCGGCATAAATTCGACCAGAGCCAGAAATATCAATGTCTAATTGCTCAACCGACAACCCCAGTTGCGCAGTGCTGGAACCAGAAATATCAAGCTCGAACGATGGCTGCGCAATATCGTCAGCAACCAAATCTGCCGAGCCAGAAATTTCTACCGACTTCACATTGTGATTTAGCGCGTAGGTTAGCGGCGTGTTTTGCACCCAGGTATTTGGAAAGCGATTTTTAGGTTTAATAATAAGGCGGTTACCTTTGCGTTCAATATGCAAGCGTTCAACTAGGTTGTCGTCACCAGAGATGAGCAGCGTGCTCGATTGCGAGTCGTTTGGCTGAAGTGTCAGCTCACCTATGCCACTAATTTCTATGTGTTCTATGCCAGCTGACGACATACTGACTTCGACTTCAGTGCCACTACCGTGCACAACGGCATTACTCACACAGCCGCTAAGTGCGATAATAGGTACTGCCAAGATAAGGCGTTTCATGGTTAGCTTCCTTGAGTTGTGTGTTGGACAGGCCAGTAACAGCAAATGCCGTGCCACCCTCTAACCCAAGCAAAACTGTTGTAATAGGCAAAAAAATAGCCCAATTGACGAATCAACGGGCTATTTTTAGTTAGCTTAACTAAAGCTTACAGCGCTAGCGTTTTTTCGCCTCGAGCAATACCCGACACACCAGAACGCACCACTTCCATAATGGTAGCAATCGAGATTGCCTCAATGAATGCAGTCAACTTATCGCCCGTACCGGTTAGCTGGATGGTATAAGTCGATGGCGTTACATCAATGATCTGGCCTCGGAAGATATCAGCAGTGCGCTTCACTTCTTCGCGGGTTGCACCCGTGGCACGCACCTTGATCATCATGATTTCGCGCTCAATATGATTGCCTTCCGTCAGATCAATCACCTTAACCACTTCAACCAGCTTATTGAGCTGCTTGGTAATTTGCTCAATCACCCGATCTTCACCAATAGTGGTCAGCGTTAAGCGAGACAATGTTTGATCATCAGTTGGTGCAACCGACAAAGACTCAATGTTGTAACCACGTTGAGCAAATAGGCCAGTTACTCGCGCCAGCGCACCTGCTTCGTTTTCCATTAGTACTGAAATAATCCGACGCATTATGTACGCTCCGTTTTGCTCAAGAACATGTCATTCATTGCACCCATAGGCACCTGCATTGGATAAACGTGCTCTTTTGGCTCTACCAATACATCAATGAATACCAAGCGATCTTTATAAGAGAATGCTTCAGCCAGCTTCTCTTCTAACTCTTCTGGCTTAGTAATGCGGATACCAATGTGGCCATAGGCTTCAGCAAGTGCAATGAAGTCTGGCAAGCTATCCATGTAAGACTGTGAGTAACGTGACTCATAGTTCATGTCTTGCCACTGTTTCACCATGCCTAGGTAACCATTGTTCAGGTTAAGAATTTTCACACCCAGACCATATTGCGAACAAGTTGACAGCTCTTGAATATTCATTTGAATAGAGCCTTCACCGGTTACACAAATAACTTCTTCCTCTGGGAAGTTGAGCTTAACCCCCATTGCTGCTGGCAAACCAAAACCCATTGTGCCCAATCCACCTGAGTTGATCCAACGGTTTGGCTTGTTGAACTTGTAATATTGCGCTGCAAACATCTGGTGCTGACCAACATCACTGGTAACAAAAGCATCACCCTTGGTTTGCCGCCACGCCGCTTCGATAACCTGCTGCGGCTTCAGCTTTTCACTGTCGTCTTTACGGTAGCGACCACCATGCTTTTGACGCCACTCGTCAATCTGCTTCCACCATAAAGCCAAAGCCTCTTGGTCTATTTTGCTGGCACTCTTCTCAACGATTTCAATCATCTCGGTCAGTACAGACTTACATGGACCAACGATTGGAATATGAGCAGACACAGTTTTAGAAATGGACGCCGGATCAATATCAATGTGAACAATGGTGGCGTTCGGGCAGAACTTCTTCACATTGTTGGTTACGCGGTCATCAAAGCGTGCGCCAACGGCTAAAATCACATCAGCATTGTGCATGGTTTGGTTAGCTTCGTAGCTGCCGTGCATACCTAACATGCCAACAAATTGTTTGTCGGTACCAGGGAAAGCGCCTAAGCCCATCAAGGTGTTGGTAACGGGACAACCAAGTGTGCGAGCAAGTTTGGTTAACTCTTCTGACGCATGATCACTGATAACACCACCACCGGCGTAGATGATTGGTCGACGCGCGGCAAGCAAGGCTTTAGCAGCCTTTTTAATTTGCCCTGTATGGCCTTTTTGCACCGGATTGTATGAGCGCATGCTCACATCTTTCGGGAACACATAAGGGAATTTTTCGTTCGGCGCCGTCATATCTTTTGGAATATCAACAACAACCGGGCCCGGACGACCACTTTCAGCAATATAGAAAGCCCGAGCCACAGCCATCGGAATGTCTTCTGCTCGGCGCACTGACATATTGTGTTTCACGATTGGGCGCGAGATCCCCATCATATCGGTTTCTTGGAACGCATCCTCACCGATTAGGTGACTCATCACCTGACCCGTGATAACAACCATAGGAATGGAGTCCATAAACGCAGTCGCGATACCCGTTACGGCGTTCGTTGCGCCCGGGCCAGATGTCACCAGTACAACACCAGCTTTGCCCGTCGCACGTGCATAAGCGTCGGCCATGTGTGTAGCCGCCTGCTCGTGGCGAACAAGTACGTGTTTAACTTTGTCTTGTTTGTGGATGGCATCATAGATGTGCAGTACTGCACCACCTGGATAACCATAAACATATTCGGTTCCGTGCTCAGCAATCGCTCGAATGAGCATTTCGCCGCCGGATAGCATTTCTGGGGTGTTCGCCGTCATGGCAATGTCTACCTCTATTAGAGTTATAGATTAAACACCACCAGGTCCGCGCCTTTAACAGGGAGGAAACTAAGTCAGAGTGCCAGCGCAGTACAGATAAGTACTTCGCGACCGAGCAACGGTAATTACTCGGTGCTGACCTAGCTCACTGGAGGTAACCAGTGCCTAGGTGGCTTAACTTTATTAAGCCACCATAGTTTAATCGGCTTTTTGGCTAGGTCGCAAGTTAAATTGTTGCTTTTTTACCCACCCATATAAATCGACAAAGGCAGCATAAAAAAGCCTAGAACCAGCGTCCAAATCACGCTTTCTAGCCAGCCAACCTTGGCAACATAGCGCCACAACATAGCTAAGAGCACTAATACCCAAATCATAAAGACAGAGAACAAGCCCAAAATGCCCGCCAAAATGCCTTCAGGTAGATAATTACTAAAAGTTAAGGGCTGTAGTTCATTGGCTAAAATGTAGCCATCGGATAACAATGCATTAAGCGCAAACCAAATTGCCTGTAGCACCATCGGCGTCATAACAAAACCAATCATGCAAAACCATTGCAAATAGGTTGGTTTGTTGATGCGCTTAGCGCGCAATAACCGGGCTTTAAACGCTGTCGCCACAATCATCATCCAAGTGCTCCACGCTAGCGCGATCATCACCCAGCCTGCTTGGTAGTTTGCTTTAAAAGCCTCGTATGGACGGGTAATAATTTCTCGGTCAACCTCTTCAAAAATATAGTCCTGAAGCTCTTGGGTTTGCTCTGCAGGCGCCAGTTCAGACAGGCTTAGTTCAAACTGGATATCGCGGTAAGTAGGACTAATTTGATCGGGTAGCAAATCTGGCAATACGGAATGGTAAAAAATGTAGTCAACATCTGCTTGCTTATAAAAAACACTCTGCGCCAGTGCGATAGCACCCAACACGATGATGATGGCCCCCCAACCAAGATTCGCCTTGTCTTTTATGCGTGTCATTGTACTTTTTGGCGAGCGCAACATACGAAGCATGGTACGTAACACATCAACAAAATACTTAAACAGCGCGTTGGCGGTGTTGTATGCAGCAGTTGCTAAGTAACTAATCCAGCGGTTCAAGGCGTTCTTCTCCTATTGGTTCTGCACATATGCTAACACTTTGATACCACCGAATCATGATTGATGCTTTGATCTGAGTGTTTCCTTCGGTAACATTGACCAATCATTGAGCGGATACCAACATGAATACCAAAAGCTTATTTATTGCAATCTTGGTACTAGTTATCGCAATTTTGCCGCCAAACTGGCAAACATGGACCGAACAAGCACTAAATCACCCTTACGCGTTACATGCGGTATGGTTGATAGTGCTTGCCGTATCACCGTTCGTTATTCATAAGGCGTACGATGAACATTAATCCGTTGTGGCTATTGCTGCTAGGCGGCAGCTATTTACTTGTTCTGTTTGCTGTTGCTTACTCGGCTGATCGCTTCAGTGCGCTTAAAAAACTGTCCAACAAACCCAGCATTTTCGTTTTATCGCTCGGTGTTTATTGTAGTGGCTGGGCGTTTTATGGGTCGATAGGGTTTGCCTTTGAGGCCGGCCTTACTTACCTCACCTACTATGTTGGTTTTACCCTTGCCGCCTTGTTTGCTGGCATATTGCTGTACCCCATTTTACGCATTGTAAGAAACAAGCAACTATCATCGCTAGCTGATGTCATGGCTTACCGCTATCACAGCAAGGCCGCGGGGCTCGCCACCACCATTGCATTACTGCTGGCAACTCTGCCATTGATGGTGCTGCAAATTCAAGCTGTCACCGCTTCCATTACCCTACTGGGCTCGCCACCTCCTACTTTAGGCGACCCAACACCAGGTATTAGCGCCACCGATACCGCATTTATTTATTGCTTTGTGCTGATCATTTTCACCATGCTCTTTGGCGCCCGCAACTCGCACCCGAATGAGCAAAATGATGGCTTGCGCCTTGCGTTGGCAACCGAGGCGGTATTTAAGTTAGTGGCGTTTGTAGCGGTAGGGATTTACGCCGTTTGGCAGGTATTTGGTGGCATTGCACCAATGAATGAATGGCTTGCCAACAATCCTAGGTCAACGGCGGCGCTATATGACAGCATGTCGCCGTTGACATGGCTGGCGATGCTGGCAATGTTTGCGCTGTCGCCGCTGCTGATGCCATATGTGTTTTTAACCATGTTTAAAGGTCAACACGGGGCTGCTCACATCCGCAAGGCGGCGGTTTGGTTTCCGGTTTACTTGTTGATAATGAGTTTGCCGGTACTGCCTATTTTATGGGCAGGCATAGCCCAAACGCATCCAAGTTTTCCAGAGCAGTTTCCTATTGGCATTGGCATTGCCAATAACGACAAATGGCTGGGCATCTTGGCATACCTTGGTGGCTTATCGGCAGCATCCGGAGCGCTAATTACCCTTACCCTGTCGTTGACCTCTATGGTAATGAATCACTTGGTACTGCCATATTATCGTCCACATGATCGAGTTGATATTCATGCTTTGCTGCTTTGGCAACGCCGCTGGATTTTATTTGCCATCATTACTCTGGCCTATATTTTTTATGTAGCGCTACAACAAATTCATCCACTAACGCGGTTAGGGCTTGTAAGCTTTGTTGGCGTAATACAACTATTGCCAGGCCTAATTGGCTTACTGCTGTGGCCACAAGCAAGTTCAAGAGCCTTTGTTATTGGGTTAGCCGTCGGCTTAGGTACCTGGTTCGTAACCCTACTCGTGCCACTTTGGACCGACGCCCGGTTGCTTATTTTTAACTCGATAAGCTATATGAACGCAGGGTTTAGTGATGAAGGTAGATTTTGGTTAGCAGGCTTTGCTACAGCCGCTAACTTAATCACTTTTATCGCCATTTCAGTTTTTCGTCCAGCGAATGACGCCGAACAAGCGGCAGCTGAAAACTGTGTGATCAACACGCCAGTTAGGCCCCGCAAGCGCACATTATCGGTAGATAGCATTGATGAAATGGAAGACTTGCTTGCTAAACCACTTGGGCAAGTAGTCGCTGAGCGTGAAGTCAGCAAAGCCTTGCGAGACTTAGGCTTTAAGCGAACAGAGTTTAGGCCGTTTGCACTGCGCAAAGTGCGCGAGCGTATTGAAGCCAACCTGTCTGGTTTACTTGGGCCATCTGCGGCACGTATCCTCATCGACAAGCACCTGCCTTGGCAGGCGATTGACCAAGGGGCTGCCGACTTAAACCAGTTTGAACAGGAATTAGAAGGGCTACATGATCGTTTAACAGGCATGGCCGCCGAACTTGATTTATTGCGCCGCCATCATAAAGAAACCTTGCTAAGCATGCCAATAGGGGTTTGCTCGTTAAACGATGATGGCGAGATTGTTTTGTGGAACCCAGAGCTGGCAAGTATTACAGGTTTAGCTATTGATGATGCTTTAGGCCACGAGGTGGAAGACCTACCAGAGCCATGGCAAAGTGTGATTAGCGAGTTTCTCGATAGCAATGAACAGGCAAGTTACCGCAAGCGCCTTGAGGTGAACAAGTCACCGCGTTGGTTAAACTTGCAGAAAGCGGCGGTGCTAAGCCACCGAGCCGGCACCCGTGGTACAATCATCCTAATCGAAGACCAAACAGAGTTTCGTGTATTAGAAAACCAACTAATGCACAGTGAAAGACTTGCAAGCATTGGCAGCCTCGCGGCGGGTGTGGCGCACGAAATTGGTAACCCTGTGACCAATATCGACTGCTTAGCGCAAGACATGAAATACGCGCAAGACATGCAAGAGGTGCAAGAGGTTTCTGGGCAAATTATTGACCAGACACGCCGCATTAGCCGTATTATGCAGTCGCTTACTAACTTTGCCCACGCAGGGCAAGAGCAACATGGTAGCGGCTCAGAAGACTACAGCATACGAAAACTGATCGAGGAAGCCATTCATCTCGTGACGTTGTCGAAACAACGAAACAATGTATTATTCATCAACCGCTGTGAGGACTCACTACTAATTCGCTGCGAGCCACAACGGTTATCACAGGTTTTCATTAACCTACTAAACAACGCTGCCGACGCCAGTCCTAATGGTGGTGATGTCGTCATCAGCAGCCAACAAGAAGAACACTCCGTCATTGTCACGGTCGAAGACCAAGGAACCGGGATTCCGGGAGAGGTGATAGATCGTATCTTTGACCCATTTTTCACCACTAAAGAGGTTGGTAAAGGCACGGGTTTGGGCCTGTTTTTAACCTTTGCCATCATTGAAGAACACTATGGCCAAATCAGTGTGGATAGCCCAGCGAACCCGCTTTCTAAGCGGGGAACCAAGTTCACCATAAGGCTGCCTGGCGCACTGAAGCGGGAGAGTATTGAATGAGTACGCAACGAGTTGCGGTGATTGAAGATGAAGACATCATCCGCGCAGCATTAAAGCGCTTGCTAACAAGGAACGGGTTTGAGGTGGACGAGGCGGCTTCCATCGAGCAGGCAAAAGCATTGGACCTTGCTGGTTATAATCTAATCGTTAGTGATTTGCGACTGCCAGGCGGTGAGGGTACAGACCTGATTAGCCAAGCAGGCGATGTACCGGTTCTGATTATGACGAGCTACGCCTCGATGCGCTCGGCTGTGGAAGCGATGAAAAAAGGCGCAGCGGAGTATATTGCCAAGCCGTTTGACCATGAAGAAATGCTTAAAACCGTTAAGCGGCTAATCAAACAGCAGCCAACTGTGCGTGCCGCAGCCCCACAAGCAACTGCTTCCCCAGCAACAGACTCGGTTGAGCTTGACGAAAGTCCGCTTGGTCAACTGGTTGGCAGCTGCCAACCAATGCAGAGGCTCTACAAACGCTTGCGCAAAGTGGCTCCGGCGGATGTGACAGTATTAGTGCAAGGAGAGTCCGGTACCGGCAAGGAGTTAGTTGCGAAAGCTATCCATGAACTTAGTGCTAGAAACTCTGCCGAAATCGTCTCGGTTAACTGTGCAGCAATTCCTGAAAGCTTGATTGAAGCTGAGCTATTTGGTTATGAAAAAGGCGCCTTTACCGGTGCCAACACCACCAGAACAGGCTTAGTTGAAGCGGCTGAAGGTGGCACCTTGTTTCTCGATGAAATTGGTGAACTACCACTAGAAGCACAAGCGCGATTGCTGCGAGTGCTGCAAGAACGAGAGGTTAGACGGGTCGGTTCTGTTTCGGCTAGACAAGTGGACATCCGCTTGGTTGCTGCCACCCACAGAAACCTTCGCCAATTGGTCGACGAAGGTCGTTTTCGTGAAGACTTGTATTACCGTCTACAAGTGATAGAAATCGCGCTACCACCGTTGCGTGAACGAGATCGAGATGTGTTAGAGATTGCTGAGCATCTACTTAAAAAACATTGCTTGCGCTTAGGCGAAGACGAAGTTCAGTTTGACCAAAGCGCCCGTGATATGATGCTAGCCTATCAATGGCCAGGTAATGTTCGTGAGTTGGAAAATGCGATTCAACGGGCGCTGATTCTTGCCGAAGATGGTTTTATTTCAGCCGACTTGCTAGGCATTCAACACGCTAGTGAGCAAGTTGCAGTACCGCAGAGCACCAGCGAAGCAGCGGTTGATGAAAAAGACTTAAGTTTGAGCGACTATTTCACTCAGTTTGTACTGGCACATCAAAATGAGCTCAGTGAAACAGAGCTCGCTAAACGCTTGGGCATTTCTCGTAAGTGCTTGTGGGAGCGCCGCAACCGTTACGGCATACCAAGACCAAAGAAGAAAGCACAATAACTATAAATCCTAGGTTGCAAGCAATAGGTTACTGACGAATCGGTTAGGGTTGGTTACACTTGCGACGAATTTTAGCAAGGCAGGCAAAATGGCAAAGTCCTTGATTAACAAAATCTTTGGTCTGGTGAAAAAATCACCTGAGCAAAAATTAATCACAATCGGGCCTAATAAACACGGCATTCAAACTAAGGATGTAGCACTCAACGCACGCAAGGTACTCTCGCGCCTGCAAGATGGTGGTTATGACGCGTATTTAGTTGGGGGTGGCGTTCGCGACACCATGCTTGGTCTACACCCTAAAGACTTTGACGTTGCAACCAATGCAACGCCCGAGCAAGTGAAGTCTTTGTTTCGCAACTCCCGCATCATTGGTCGCCGCTTTCGTTTGGTGCATGTGCGCTTTGGTCGCGAAATCATTGAAGTGGCAACCTTTCGTGGTAGCCATGATGCAGATTCGATCACCAGTGACGATGGCATGCTGTTGCGCGACAATGTTTGGGGCAGTATGGAAGATGACGCATTTCGGCGTGACTTTACCATTAATGCCTTGTACTACAGCTTAAAAACTAATGAAGTAACGGCCATTGACGGTGCGCTAAACGACATGAAGCAGCGAGTGGTGCGCATCATCGGCGACCCCGAAACGCGTTATCGCGAGGATCCGGTTCGCATGCTTCGAGCCGTGCGATTTGCTGGCAAGCTCGGTTTTACCATTGATGGTCCAACTCAAGCGCCTTTTGAATCACTCGCTAACCTACTGCAAGGCGTACCGGCAGCTAGGATGTTTGACGAAGTCATTAAGCTGCTTATGTCGGGTCAGGGTGTCAAAACTTACCAGATGCTGGTTGATTATGGCCTAATACAGCCCATCTTCCCGCATACGTATCAAGCGATCGCTGACGACGAAAGTGGCACATTTGCACGCTTAATCGAGCAGGCCATCGCCAATACAGATGAGCGTATTGCACAAAACAAACCTGTGACACCAGCGTTTTTGTATGCTGCCTTGTTGTGGCCTGCAGTATCAGTTAATGCTGCAGCGATTCGAGCCAATGGCACACCAGAAGTGCCTGCGCTACACCAAGCTGCCCAGCAAGCGCAAGCGGAGCAATCAGCATTTGTATCCATCCCTAAGCGCTTTGGCATTCCAATGCGTGAAATATGGGATATGCAGCCAAGACTCGTTCGACGTGGTGGCAAGCGAGCAGAACAACTCGTTGAACACCCAAGGTTCAGAGCAGCCTACGACTTTTTAGTGCTGCGTGAGTCAGCAGGCGAAGAAACCAAGGGTCTAGGTGAATGGTGGACGTCTTATCAACAGGGTACACCCGAGTTGCGTGAAAAAATGCGTAATACACAGCCGCGCAAACCACGCCGTCGTAAGCGTCGGAAAACACCGCCTAAAAGCGCATGACAAGCAAGGTTTACATAGGATTGGGTAGCAATTTAAGCGAACCGCTGATGCAAGTTAAAACAGCAGTAGAGCAAATTGCTACACTCCCCGAAACCGTATTGGTGGCAACGTCTAGTTGGTATCGAAGCAAACCTGTTGGTCCACAAGATCAACCCGACTTCGTAAATGGCGTAGCTGAAATCGACACGACACTTGGCCCAATGGCGTTGCTAGATGCTCTGCAAGAGCTTGAACAAAAGCATGGTCGACAACGACTACGTCATTGGGGTGAGCGCACGCTCGATCTAGACATTATTGTCTACGGGGAGCTCAGCACCACCCTTCCCCGTTTGCTACTCCCACACCCGTTTGCTTACCAACGCGGCTTCGTTCTGCAACCGCTAGCAGAGCTAGCACCTGAGTTGCAGTTGTCCGGCAAGTCAGTATCTAGCTGGCTAGCCGCAGTTGACACAAGCGATTTGCGCCAAATAGGCGCATAGGTAGAGGACACTATGGCAGTCAACCTGCATAAATTGAAAGAGCGCATTGCTGAAGGCGAGCGTTTCACTTGCTTAACCGCCTATGATTCAACATTCGCCGATCTTGTTTCTAGTAATGGTGTGGACATCATATTAGTCGGCGACAGTCTCGGCATGGTGGTACAAGGCAAAGAGAGCACCTTGCCGGTAACCATGCAAGACATGTGCTACCACACACAAGCTGTTGCCAATGGCAATCAAGGCGCACTAGTCATGGCCGACATGCCATTTATGAGCTACCAAGATGAGGCCACTGCGCTAATTAACGCCGGTAAGCTAATGCAAGCTGGCGCTAACCTTGTCAAACTAGAAGGTGGTGCTTGGTTAGCCGATACCGTTACTCAGTTACGTCGCAATGGTGTACCTAGCTGCGTACATATGGGCTTAACACCACAATCGGTAAACGTGTTTGGTGGATTTAGGGTTCAAGGTAGGCAGCGCGATGCCGCCGAAAGAATGATTTCCGATGCCCACACTGTAGCTGAAGCAGGGGCAGATATTTTACTGCTCGAGTGCGTGCCAAGCGCACTGGCGAAACGTATTGTGGAGGAAGTCAACCTACCGGTTATTGGCATTGGCGCTGGTACGGCAACCCAGGGGCAAGTGCTAGTCAGCTATGACATGCTCGGCCTTGGTAGCCATCGCAAGCCTAAGTTTGTCAAAGACTTCATGGCTGAATGCGATACGCCAGCACAAGCGATTCAGAAGTTCGTTAGCGACGTTAAAAATGGCAGCTTCCCAGCTGCAGAGCACGAGTTCTCTTAATGCAAACCATTGAAACCATTAGCCGCCTGCGGGCGGCGCTTAAAGCTCATAAAGCTAAGGGCAAAACAATTGCCTTTGTGCCGACAATGGGTAACCTACACGAGGGACACCTTACCCTCATCGATACCGCCCGCATCAGGGCCGACATCGTAGTTAGTTCAATCTTTGTCAACCCAACCCAGTTTGGCGAAAACGAAGACTTCGATAAGTACCCACGCACCCTACAGGCCGATCAAGACAAGCTTGTTGCTAGGGGCTGCCATTATCTATTCACCCCATCTGTTGATGAGATGTACCCAAACGGCAATACGCTCAGCGTGCACATCAATTCTGAGATCACTGAACTTCACTGTGGTGCAAGCCGGCCGGGGCATTTTGCCGGCGTAGCGACAGTCGTCAGCAAGCTGCTCAATATTGTTCAGCCTGATGTGGCAATCTTTGGTCAAAAAGATTATCAACAACTCGCTGTCATTCGACAAATGACCGCCGACTTATTTTTACCAGTGCAAATTTTAGGTGTTGAAACCAGTCGCGAAAGCAATGGTTTAGCTCGCTCAAGCCGAAATCAGTATTTAACCGAGCAACAGCACGAAACTGCTCCTCTATTGCACGACACCCTCAAAAAACTTGCCCATGCCCTGAGTAAAGGCGCAGATGAAGGGAAGGCTATTGCCGCGGCAAAAGCGACACTCTCTGCAGCTGGTTTTGTGATTGATTACCTTAATGTTGTTGACCAGACCACCCTGCAACCAAGTGACCATTCAGCACAAGTCATACTAGCAGCAGCGCTTTTAGGCGATACACGCCTGATTGATAATCTTGAGTTTTTCCGACCGTAAAGTCTAATTAGGCGTCACATACTTGACGCCTTTTTTCTACTCGTAACAGTAGAGAAAAGACAATAATGACTCACTTCTCATTTCAAAAATCTTTCTTTTTCACTCGTTGAACACTGATACATTTGTGTATTTAATGCGCACAACTCAATTTTCTTACAGTGTTACATATGACTAAATTCATCTATTTAATTGTTGAAATGAGCAAATGGCATGAATTTGCTGCTTCGGGGAAACCGGTGTCAAAAGATCTAGGTAGTTTTTGTTATAGCTACCAAGTCATGCGTATATTAAACAAGGTTTCTGGGCCGAGCGTTCTAGTCCAGCTAGATTATGCTGTCATCACAAATTCGTTAAGCAAAACATATTGCGAATCGGGAGAAGAGTACCCACTACCCACTCGTAATATACCGCGTGCTGCAGTAAGCAACTTTGCACCAATAAAACGCAACGCCGGCCTGTCCAACTTGCCAAACTTCTACAAATCTGCAATAAGGCAAGAAGTTACTCGCCTACATATTTACCGGTCAGCCGAGACCACCTGGCACAAACAAGGCCGCCTGCTAGGGCGTGGTGATGCGCATTTACTCGACTCAGCAGAACTACAAGTAAGTCGTGCTGCCCGCCGCTTGGCTAACCTTGACATTGCTGCTGCGGTAGCGAGCACATCTGGCCGTGCAATCGAAACGAGGAACTTGCTGACAAGCAAACTGAAACCAGTTCAGAGTTTGATCAGCCCAGGCTTGATGGAGATACACCTTGGTGATGTTGAGGGGCTAACACTTGAAGAAGCAAAGCGCATTCAACCAATCGCAATGTTTCAATACGCTAACAGACCAGATGTTTTTCGTGCGCCTGGCGGTGAGTCATTTAGTGAGGTACAAAAACGGGCTGTTAGTGCCGTTCAAAAACTCGTGCGCGACTTCCATGGCCGCGAAGTATTGGTTGTTAGTCATAAGGGTGTATTGGCAGCACTTGCGTGCCATGTTCAAAATCGTTCGTTAAAACACGCCTGGCAGATTTGCCAGCATAAGAATCTAGATCACCTAACAGTGGCGTTTAAAGGCAGTCACATGTGGATCGAGGAAGGCCTCACAGAAGAAAAGCACCAACGGCATATGGATAACTTTTTTGGTGGATTCCCAGATAGAGATGCTGCGTGGGCCTAGTCCAGCCCACGCATAACTGTTGGTACTACTGAACTTGACGGAACGCAGCCACAGCGGCTTTCGTAGAAGGATCTAACTCGGCTTCATTGCCTTCTAATGCCTTGAAAATTTCATCGCCCATCACTTTACCTAGCTCAACGCCCCATTGATCGAACGCGTTAATATCCCAAATAGCGGATTGAACAAAAATTCGATGTTCATAATAGGCCACCAAAGCGCCAAGCACTTTTGGTGTTAAGCGCTCGAAACTAATCAATGACGACGGACGATTTCCAGGGATGACCTTGTGCGGCACTAGTGCCTCCACCTCTTCCGCTGCAAGACCCTTAGCCGTCAACTCTTGTCGAACTTGCTCTTCATCGCGTCCTAATAACATCGCCTGCGCCTGTGCCAGGCAGTTGGCCACTAACCATTGATGTTGTTTGTCTATATCGTTGTGACTCTTCCAAGCAACGATAAAATCGGTAGGGATTAAGCGGGTACCCTGGTGTAAAAGCTGATGATAGGCATGTTGTCCGTTCGTTCCAACACCACCCCAAATGACCGACCCCGTATCAAAGGTAACTGGGTGACCCGATAGGGTTGACGACTTGCCGTTGGATTCCATATCGACTTGCTGTAAATGATTCGGCAAATCTTTTAATCGTTCATCGTAGGTAAGCACCGCATGTGCCCCAGCCCCATGAACATTTTGATACCATACGCCTAGAAGAGCTGATAACACGGGTACATTTTCGGCCAGCGGTGCACTAGCAAAATGATCATCCATTTCATAAGCACCAGCAAGCAGTTGTTCAAATACGTCCATACCGAGGTAAAGCGCCTGAGGTAAGCCAATTGCGCTCCACAGAGAGTAGCGCCCACCTACCCAGTCCCACATTGGGAACAGATTTTCTTTTGCTATACCAAATGCCGTTGCTTTCTCGATAGCAGTTGTCACGGCAATGAAGTGCTTGGCAACCGCCTCATCATTGCCGCCATTATCGATAAACCAACGACGACATGCCTTTGCATTTTCGAGTGTTTCTAACGTTGAAAATGATTTTGAGCAAATCACGAATAAGGTAGTTTCAGGATCTAATGTTTTCAGCACATCCGTCGCATCACTCGGGTCAATATTGGCAATATAACGAATCTCAAACCCGTCTTTGGCATAAGGCGCTAAGGCGTCTGATACAACCTTAGGGCCTAAATAGGAGCCACCAATGCCAATGTTTACAATGGTGCGCAGTGGCTTACCTGTATGGCCAACAAACACATTCTCGTGCACCGATTTAACGAACGAACGCATTTGTGCAAGGGTGTCTGCGATCACCTCAGATACTTGCTCACCGTTAACAGTGATATCTAGCTTTTCTTTACTGCGAAGCGCTGTATGTAGCGCCGGACGTTTTTCTGTTGGGTTGACCTGCTCACCAGATAATAGTGCCTTTATTTTGCTTGTTACGCCTTGCGACTCGGCAAGCGCGACAAGTTCAGTATGCACGTCAGCATCAATCCAGTGTTTGCTAAAGTCAAAATTGATATCCGCTACTTGAAAGCTATATCGCTCAACTCGATTGGGATCCTGAGAAAACAGTGATTTAAGTGCACCAGGCTTTGTATAGCGATCTTTATGAGAAGAAAGGCGAGCAAACGCAGCAGACCGAGTGAATCCCATGCCAAATTCCTTGAAAATACAAAAGTTCACTCAACATTAAAGCAAAGATACGTAAAGATGCCAGCCCAATAAGGTTGATTTAGCGCAGTGGTCAACATTTTTTCGCTAGATAAGATTTACAAGAAAAATGCAGAGCAACAAACGTAAAAAAACCAGCAAAATGCTGGCTTTCTACCCAATCATCCATATCGGTAAGCGTCCTAGCAGCGCCTTCGTGGCATCCACCCTGCGGGTCCTAGCAGTTCCTTTCCCTATTTAATCCTTAAACTCTGCTATCCAGCAGACAATCATCCTTGCTTTCCTATATTCCTTTGCGAACCATCCAGTTCGATCATTTCCCTGTGTCATCATCCTGTCGACGTGAGTAACTATAGTCGGATTGCTGGTGTCGGCGTTAGAGACATTAGCTCGGATGTTTGTAGGAGATTTGCCATAGATGGTGTGAGATTTTTTGTTTGGGTGATTTTTTTGGTTGGGTGTAGGTTTTACAAACCGTAGGTTTGGGAAAAAAGTCTCTGCGTCACACCCGAGTGTTTTTATCGGGTGTCTAGTTTGTTGTTTCAACTTAGCGTCACACCCGAGTGCTTTTATCGGGTGTCTAGTTTGTTGTTTCAACTTAGCGTCACACCCGAGTGCTTTTATCGGGTGTCTAGTTTGTTGTTTCAACTTAGCGTCACACCCGAGTGCTTTTATCGGGTGTCTAGTTTTCTGTTTTGAATGTGGTGACTAGATTCCCGCCTACGCGGGAATGACTGTTGCCCGGCGCAAACCCACGCGCCGTGCAACCTACAGAAACGAAAAAACCCCAGCACATTGTGCTGGGGTTCTTCGTATTAGGCGCTTGACGATGACCTACTCTCGCATGGGCAAGCCACACTACCATCGGCGATGCATCGTTTCACTACTGAGTTCGGAATGGGGTCAGGTGGTTCCAATGCTCTATTGTCGTCAA
>NZ_QPEP01000008.1:80127-204065 GCF_003577475.1 Salinibius halmophilus | reverse complement strand
CCTGAAAGGTGGTCGGGTAATGCGGCAGTCTTCGTACCAGACAACGAAGTTCACTTGAACCCTGATCGAAAAGTAGCAACTGATTAAAATTTAAGCGTGAAAACTATGTTGACAGATTCCGCGACGGCAGCACCGCAATTACACATTCTAATATCGCTCAATCTAGCCTAAACGTATACACCTTCAATCAAGACTTCATTGACGAAAATATTTCATGGAATAGCGTTGTCAAAAGTATTTTACTTGTCGACAAAGCCAAAATTGAAGAGCGCAAAAAGCTTGAAGAGTTGAAGAAAGCGCAAAAAACCGATTCCGAAGCGTATAGCAAAGAAGCGTCAGAAATAAAGAACCTGGAAGGCGCCATTTCAAAATTTGGAACTGATAGCGCTCGTCGCTTGAAAATGAGCCTCCAATCTATTGATACGTCCGATAGCCATTATCTTAATTATAATAGAAGAAAGTTTGAATCCGTTATCACCTCAAACCTTCAAGCAACGAAAACAGAAGCCCCGCTTCTTGATGAAGAGAAAATTGTCGAACTAACCAATGCGGCTAAACCAGATCAAAAGAACCCTATCAGTTTCACTAAACAGAGCATAAGTCATGAGACTTTTGCCAAGGCGAAAGATCGCCTTGATGATCTTTTAAACACCAGTGTGGTGAGCAAAACTATTCAACGGCTTGTTGAGCATGGAGATATAAAGTCTTGGGTGGAGACCGGCCTTTCTCTTCACAAGCGTCACGATACAAACCAATGTGAATTTTGCGGTAACACCATCACTAAAGAGCGGATTAAACGGCTTGAGGCCCATTTCAATCATGATTACAAAGCCTTCCAAGAGCGGCTTGTAAAAGCTGATAGCTGGCTTTCAGGTCAATACATACAAGCTCCAATGCTTCCAGCGGCAAGTGACTTTTACGAAGAACTTAAAAAGAAATACAGTGAAGCCTGTGCAGATTTGGAAAAAGCTATTATAGACCTGAACGAAGAAATATCAGCTTGGCACACTGCTCTGAAGAAAAAGACTGAAAATCCGCTTGAAACAGGTCATTCAGTAGAGGCTATCAAAGAATCGTCCATACAATCTTTCAATGATGCCATGGCCGCTATTAGTGCAACGGTTGAAAAACACAATCACAAATCAGCCAACTTTAAAGAAGAAACAGACAAAGCCAAGAAACAGCTTGAGCTTCATTATGTCACCACTGAAGTCAAGGGTTTTGGTTACCACGACAAGAAAATTGAGGTTGCTAAACGCGCAGCCGAAAACAATGATTTAAAAAGCGCGATAAATAATAGAAATACCGAAATTCGAACTCTTGAGGAGTCTCTGTCAAATGAAAGTTTGGGGGCCGATCAGTTTAACGAATCGCTTCACAAGTTTCTTGGTCGTAGCGAAATAACTCTTAATTTTAATCCGGCAAAAAAGGGTTATGAAATACTTCGAAATGATACTGATCTGGTGGAAGGGAATCTGAGTGAAGGTGAGAAAACTGCCATTGCGTTCGTTTACTTTATAACCAAGCTAAAAGAAAACGACAACAAAATGGAGAACACTATTGTTGTGGTCGATGATCCAGTATCAAGCTTTGATTCAAATCACCTGTTCCATGCATATTCGTTCCTTAGAAATAATTGTGATAAAGCAAAGCAGTTATTTGTATTTACACACAACTTCACCTACTTCAAATTAATTAGAGATTGGTTCGAAGGGGTAAACCGTAATAGGAGAAGAAAACATCCACCTAAAGAACCAAATGCGTTCTTTTATACCATTGAGGCGTCAACAGCAATTCCCCGTCATTCGACATTCAAAGACGCTGATCCCAGCTTAGTGAACTACAATTCAGAATACCATTACATTTTTTCAAAGCTCTATGCATACAGAAATAGCCCAGAATTATCACGGGATGAGGCATTCTTGACGGCTAATCTTGCGAGGAAATTGCTTGAATCTTTCTTTAGCTTCAAGTTTCCAAAGTATAGAAGTGATATTTCCCAGTTAATGGATCGTGGCCTGAAGGGTTGCGAAGTTACGGATGAGGCGACAAAGGAAAAGATTTACCGATTCATAAATAAATATTCTCACAGTATTGTTATTGAGATTAATGAGGAATCTTCGGAAAACCTTGTTGGTGAAAGTCGAAATGTGATTGGTGATATTTTTGCTTGGCTTCAAGAAGTCGATGAGGTTCATTACAATGAAATGCTTGAAGTTGTGCAATGATTTGTGACTAAGCGTATAACAACGCCAGGCACGGCGAAGTCTTTTTCGTTGCGGCTTCGCCTCCACTACAAAGCCTCGCATGCTAGCGGGCGTTATATACACACGGAGGTTCAGTGAATTTATCAGCAGCGTCAAACACTGAAATTCCCGCATACGAGTTACTCATAGAGCTAGGTTACCAAGTTGAAAAACTTAATTCAGGTGAACCTAACGAGCTTTGGGTTGCAACAGCGAACGGTAATAAATTTTCAGCTAGCGGGTTAGTAGAACTTTTAGGAGTGGTAACGCTAGCTGAATGTAAAGGAGAAAATTGGCAAGCATCTGATGAGCAAATAGATACTTTTCTATCTAACTTTAGTTAGAGGTATATATAACAAGCCAATAAAGTGCGGGACTGCTAAAGCTTGGCTCGGTTCCGCTTCGCTACACAAGTTTAGCCAAGCATTTATCAGCCCCTTATTGGGGCGTCAGACAATCGAAGTATCAGCATGGAGGTAATTAACCCAATTAATGCAACTCTTGCGGTAGTCATTTCACTCGTTACTTTGGTTAGTGGCCGTAAGAACTAGCTAAGATTGATTGAGCTTGAAGCATTTCATGTACAACTCAGTCGCAAGCAGTAACTGTTAACATAGTTTACGAGGCAATGTTAAACGGCCGTGTCACGATATTGACCGTTCAAGTAGCCTGCTCCATTACCAAACAATCCACAAGGGTTACTCAGCTAGCTGCTTCGATTGGGTTTGCGCTTTGAGTGGCTGAGTTATTTGGCTTGTGACCAATGCTAATTGGCTGCCAAACTTTCAGTGCATTAAGCCCTGCCACAACGCCTTGCTGGTAGCCTTCTTCTAAGATGGCGCGGTCTGTGGTTAAGCGCTCTACTTTAAAACTTTGCGGTGGCACTACAACGCGCACGGTGCAATCAGCCGGTGGGTTTTCAATAAAATCTAGCGCTTTGTTGTAGCGCTCGGCACGAGATGCCAGAGCATCCAGCATAATAGGGAAGTCTTCGACTAAGGGTTTAATTAATTTAGGTAGTTTAGGCTCGTATTTTCGGTAGCCAAGCGGCTTAGACAGCACAACGGTGATATCTCGTGCGCCCTGTTCGTAGGCCCAAATCACCGGAATCGAGTCGGCGACACCACCGTCGGTCATTGGTTCATCGGCCACCCTTGGTTGATCACGAAACGCCAGTGGCAATGCACAAGAAGCTGGAAATATCTCGTGCATATTGTCTTCGGATACAGGGAAATAGCGCGCTTGGCCATCACGTAAGCTGGTGGTGACAACATACAGCTTTGTGCTGCCGGCAAAATAATGCGCTAGGTTGAGCTCTACTTCATCGTAGCTTGCATGCCAAAGCCATGACACATCGGTGAAATGACCACCACGAATGAAGCGCCGCCAATCAATAAAATTATCTGAAGTGGCATAGTCGCAAATAATAGTTTTACTGCGACCATGGTTGCCCGCCAAATACCCCAGCAAGTTGGTCGACCCTGCCGAAACGCCAACGGTAAAATCAAAGGGTTGGAAGTCTTGTTCAATCCACGCATCCAGCACGCCAGCAGCAAAAATGCCGCGCATTGCGCCACCTTCGACGACTAAGGCGTTTTTACCATTTGAGTTGCTTGCCTGACTATTTTTACCCACGTGCCACCTCCATGATTAGTAACTCGCTTTGTACGCGAGCTAACTGAACGAGATGTGAAAAACCGGCGATTATGTCGTTAAGTTCAGCAAACGCTTAAATATCTAGACGATAAATGTCTGGGTGAAATAAATGACTGTCACAACTAGTTATTGCTTAGACACGACTTAGTTCTATAAGGGCTGGGTCATTCGTTGAGTCTAACGAATAAAGAATGGAATGTCTTAGAAGAAAAGCATTGTGCGTCCTTGCACTGGGCGTCCCTGCGCCGCTACTTTGCCTTAGATGAGCTGCCTTGCCTTGGCTAACTTGGATCATATTAAAGCATCTAAACTTGGAACTAGTTTTCACTTTGTGACGAACGGTTGATAAATGTGTGATCTGGTAGAAATACGGAGATGAACGCAGTTAACACTAGAAAAGCGGTCGATACGAATAGACAAGCGGCCAATCCGTAGGCTTGAAATATCCAGCCCGACAGCAGGGTGCCAATCAAACGTCCCATGGCATTGGCCATGTAATAGAAGCCTACGTCCAACGATACGCCATCTTCATCGGCGTAATGCACAATTAAAAAGCTGTGCAGCGACGAGTTAATGGCAAACACGCCACCAAATACCAATAAGCCGGCAATCAGGGTAGCAGGGGTTAATACTAGGCCAATGGCGGCAGGAATTAGCGCCAAAATACTGGCCCACAGCAGCGCTGAGCGAGCGGTGATTTTACCGGTAAGTTTTGGCGCAATGCCTTGCACTAAACCATAGGCAATGACCCAGGTGGCCATAAAACCGCCCACCTGCCACGAGCTCCAATCTAGCGTGGCTGCTAAGTACACGGGTAATGCCACAACAAACCACACATCGCGGGCGCCAAACAAAAACATCCGCGCGGCCGAAAGAATATTAATGGCTGGGCTTTTCGAGAATATCTGCGAAAACTTAGGCTTGGCTTTGGCTTTGCCTAGGTCTTTTTTTAGCATAATAAGGCTAAATACCCAGATTAGCGCCAGCACTAATGCCATTGCCCACATGGCGCCTTGAAAGCCCAGGGTGACTAACAGCAAACCACCAAGGAAAAAGCCAACGCCTTTGAGGGCATTCTTAGAGCCCGTTAGTGCGGCCACCCACTTATACAAGGCCCCCTCGCCTTTAATGAGCAACTTAATTGAGCTTTTGGCACTCATTTTATTTAAGTCTTTGGCAATGCCAGAGAGCGCTTGTGCGGCCATCACCCAGGGTACGGTGAGCATGCTGGATGGCAACACCAACATCATTAGCGCTACCACTTGCAGCGCTAGGCCGATGTTCATGGTTCTATTTAAGCCGATCCGAGCACCTAGCCAGCCGCCCACTAGATTCGTCACCACACCAAAAAACTCGTAGAACAAGAACAACATGGCGATTTCTAGTGGGCTATAACCAAGCTGGTTAAAATGCAGTACCACCAGCATGCGCAAGGCACCGTCGGTTAGGGTAAACGCCCAATAGTTGCCGGTTACTAGCATGTATTGGCGCATTTGTGGCGAGAGATTTGTGAGCATGGTGACTCCGATTCGTCTTTACGTCACACCCGAGTGTTTTTATCGGGTGTCTAGTTACAGGGTTTAGCCAAGTGACTAGACTCCCGCCTGCGCGGGAGTGACGGTGTACCGCATGTCACACCCGAGTGTTTTTTTCGGGTGTCTAGTTACAAGGTTTAGCCAAGTGACTAGACTCCCGCCTGCGCGGGAGTGACGGTGTACCGCATGTCACACCCGAGTGTTTTTATCGGGTGTCTAGTTACAGGGTTTAGCCAAGTGGCTAGACTCCCGCCTACGCGGGAGTGACGGTTTAGCCGTGTTTAAATAGACTCACCAACAAGCTTCATTAGCTCGGCGGTGCGGTTGGCGTAGCCCCATTCGTTGTCGTACCAGATGTACATTTTCAGCTGGGTGCCATCTACCACCATGGTAGACGGGGCATCAACAATGCCCGAGCGTGGGTCGGTGCGGTAGTCAATCGACACCAATGGGCGTTCTTCGTAACCTAAAATGCCTTTTAGTTCGCCTTCTGCCGCTTCTTTCATTAACGCGTTAACGGCTTCTGCGGTGGTAGGGTTAGGCAGCTCGAATACGCAGTCGGTTAGTGAAGCGTTAGTGAGGGGTACGCGCACGGCGTGGCCATTAATTTTGCCTTTCAGTTCAGGGAAAATTTGCGTAATCGCTTTGGCTGAGCCGGTAGTGGTTGGGATTAGGCTGCTGCCACACGCACGAGCGCGGCGCAGGTCTTTGTGTGGCGCATCAATGATGGTTTGGGTGTTGGTGATGTCGTGAATGGTGGTCATTGAAGCATGCACAATGCCAAGCTTTTCATAAATCACTTTGACTACGGGCGCCATGCAGTTCGTGGTGCACGAGGCAGCGGTAACGATGTTTTGCTCGCCGGTGTACAGGTGGTGGTTCACGCCCATTACAATGTTTAGCACGCCATCATCTTTCACCGGTGCCGTGACCACTACTTTTTTCACGCCTTGGCGAATGTACTCGTCTAGCAGCGCTTTTTCTTTCATCACGCCCGAGGCTTCAATGACCACATCACAGTCCGACCAGTCGGTCGCGCCAATGGTGTCGTTTTGGCTGCATTGAATGCGCTGGCCATTCACCACCATCACCTCACCTTCAGTGCTGGCTTCGTGCTGGAATTTGCCGTGCACTGAATCGAAGGTGAGCAAGTGTGCCAAAGTAGCGGCATCGCCTTGCTTGTCGTTAATGCGAACGAACTCAACACCAGGCCAATCAAAGGCAGCACGCATCACTAAGCGGCCAATACGGCCAAAACCGTTGATCCCAACTTTCATTTCAACACCTCAATATTTTTCAGGGTAACCAGGAAAATGTTCTTGAATACAGGCAATTTGCACGGGAAGGCGCAGCGCATTCGGTCGCAGCGCTTGAATACGCTCGGTCACATGCATTTCACTGAGTTCTAGCATGATCAAAGCGGCAATCATGCCGGTACGCCCAGAGCCGCCTTTGCAGTGAATCGCCACTGTGCCACCACGTGCCACAACCGATAAAATTGCCACGCGATTGGCTAACCAAGCTTGGTGAAACGCTGGTTTTGGTGCCGCGTCATCTGGCGCTGGCAAATGAAACCAACGCATTGCGTGTTGCTCGCACAACTCAGGAATGGCCGTGGCGTTAAGCTTTTGCAGCTCATCATCAGGATTCGCTGACACCACCGCATTGACCCCCAACTCGGCGAGCTGAGCAAAGGTGTCCGCCAAGCTAACCCCCTTGGTACCCGGGCAAGGCATAAACACCAGTTTGCCTGGTGCATCTAAGTTCAAAATATCATAAGGGTGGTGCGCTACAGCGCTGTTTGCAGAAGTCATAACGATTGCTCGTGCGAGGTGAACCAATGCCCGGTTTTATTAACAAACCAAACAATACTTAACATAACCGGCACTTCGACCAACACGCCCACCACGGTGGCCAGTGCAGCACCTGAGCCTAAGCCAAATAGCGAGATGGCCACGGCAACCGCCAGCTCAAAGAAATTAGAGGTGCCAATCATGCAGGCCGGTGCAGCAATGTTGTGCGGCAGCTTGATAAACTTGGCGATGGCATAGGCGATGGCAAAGATGCCATAGGTTTGAATCATTAACGGAATGGCGATCATCACCACTGCTAGTGGTTTGGCCAAAATCGACTCGGCTTGCAAACCAAATAACAAACAAACGGTGGCGATTAGCCCAAGAATCGACCAAGGCTTGGCCGTGTGCAGAAACTGCTGAATCTTGCTTTCATCAGCCAGCTTTCGGCGCACCCAGATGCCTGCCAGCAGCGGCAATAACACATAAAGAATGACCGAAATTAACAGTGTCGACCATGGCACCTGAATATCGGTAATGCCCAGCAGTAGTGCGGCAATTGGGGCGAAGGCAAAGATCATAATGACATCGTTGACCGACACCTGCAGCAAGGTGTAGTTGGCATCACCCTTGGTCAGCTGACTCCAAATAAATACCATAGCGGTACAAGGAGCAACGCCCAATAAAATCATCCCGGCGATGTATTCGTTGGCTGTTTGTGGGTCCACCCAGCCAGCAAAAAACACCTTAAAAAATAACCAGCCGAGTGCGGCCATGGTGAAGGGCTTAATCAGCCAATTAATCACGAGCGTGAGCGCTAAGCCTTTAGGCTTCTTGCCCGCATCTTTAATGGCTGAAAAGTCGACCTGCACCATCATTGGAAAGATCATTAACCAGATCAGCACCCCAATCAGCAAGTTAACATTGGCTACCTCTAGGCTTGCTACCAACTCGAATACGTTGGGAAATAGGCTACCCAGAGCAACCCCTATAACAATGGCTGCCGCCACCCAGACGGTTAAAAATCGTTCAAAAATTCCCATATTTACCTTGTTAATTTATTCAGGGTCAAAACCAGTCATTCCCGCGCAGGCGGGAATCTAGCTGCCATTCCTATCCAGCACCAAGCAACAAACTAGACGCCCGATAAAAGCACTCGGGCGTGACGGCTGCTCTTTGACTAACCAGTCATTCCCGCGCAGGCGGGAATCTAGCTGCCATTCCTATCCAGCACCTAGCAACAAACTAGACGCCCGATAAAAGCACTCGGGCGTGACGGCTGCTCTTTGACTAACCAGTCATTCCCGCGCAGGCGGGAATCTAGCTGCCATTCCTATCCAGCACCTAGCAACAAACTAGACGCCCGATAAAAGCACTCGGGCGTGACGGCCATTGGGTTTCCAAGCTCAACAACACGGCCGGTCTTGCATGTTGCCCAGCCGCTGATTGCATTCGGTTAGGTCCACTGCCTTGGCAGCCTGCTCGATAATCTGCTGGTAATCATCGCTGAGCTCATCGGCTAAACGATAAAACACCCACTGCCCGCGGCGACGGTCTTGCAATAAGCCAGATTGGCGCAACTGCGCTAAATGGCGCGAGATTTTGGGCTGACTAATAGCCAACGCTTCGGTTAACTCGCATACACATAGTTCCTGATGCTGCTTGATTAACAGCACTGAATGCAGGCGAGTGTCATCCGACAATAATTTAAAAAGCTGAGCTAGGGGCACCTGAGGTCCTCAAAAACATCTTATATATATGCTAATCCATATATGCCGATCTATGCACGTGAAACATTTATGACACCTGTCATCGCAACTCATGACAGCTGCATCTAATGGCACTTTGCCAAAGCAAGCACAATGCAAACTAAGCCAAAAGAAGGAGGCCATTAGCATGTTAGAAGCCAAGAATATTTCGGTCACGCTCGGTGGGGCGGCAGTGCTCAAGCACATTAGCTTTACCCTTAGCAGCGGTAGCAGAACTGTGCTGCTCGGTGAAAACGGTGCTGGCAAAACAACCCTGCTGCGCACGCTTGCCGGTATGCAGCCACCCAGTGATGGGGTGATTACCAGCCAAGCGCGTATTGCGGTGTTAGGGCAAAGTGTTGGTTTTCCCAAAGGGCTAACCGTGCAGGAGGTATTGCACCTTGTTCACCAACTCGCACTTCAGCCACGACCACTCGACTGGCTGATCAACACCTGCCAGCTCGATGATTTTCTTAAACATAAAGTGGATGGGCTCTCTGGCGGCCAGCATCGCCGTTTGGCCATTGCGTTAAGCCTGGTGGAAAGCTGCGATCTGCTACTGCTTGATGAGCCAAGCAATGCACTGGACTACGACAGCAAAGTTCGCCTGCAACAAGGTTTAGCCGAACTGAGTTGCGCCATTGTGCTGTGCACCCATGATATCGACGAAGCTCAGCAACTTGGCGAGCAGTTATTAGTGTTGGAACAAGGCGAACTGGTATTCCATGGCGCCAAACAACAAATGTTTGAGCAGCTAAAACGCTTTACCGTGCAAGCCAGCACCTCACTTGCGCACCCAGCCGTTGCCCAAGGCCAATTAAATTTATTAACCAATACGCCAGAGCAAGATGTGCGCTGGTTGCTTAACCAAGACCAAAACCTAGCTAATTTGCGTGTGCGCGAAATTAGCCTCAATGAAGCCATTAGTCAGTTTAAACAAGGAGTTGCCGCATGAATGCCCTAATTAAAGAGAGCTTTTTGGAAAGCCTGCGCCTATTTCGCTTAAGCGAAGCCAGCATACCAACCTTGCTGATGCCCTTGCTGTTTTATTGGGTAAGCTTGGGGTTATTTAACCTAATGGATTACCGCATGCTAATGGCCATTGTAATCATTGCTTCAATGACGCCTGGTGCCTTTAGTGGCGCTATTTATGTAGCCAATGAGCGTCAGTCTGGCTGGCTCAATCTAAGGTGGCAGTTTGGCAAATTGAACTGGTGGCTAAGCAAGCAGGTTGCCTTGGCTATCACGGCTTTAGTTGCGAGCACCTTGGTCATTCTGCTGGCCACGTTAACCGGGCAGGTAGTGATTAGCTGGCAGCAAGTTGTACAGTTGTTGCTGCTAAGCCTGTTAACCAGTGTTGTGTTTGCTTCGCTAGGCATCGCCATGGGTATGCTATTAAGTGAAAGCGGTGCGATTGCCGTGGTAAACGTGATATTTTTTCCACTAGTTATTGTTTCTGGCATTACTGTGCCACTAAGCAGCCTGCCGAGTTGGCTAGCGCAAGCAGCGCCTTGGTTGCCACCTATGCAGCTGCTACAACTGAGTAATGGTGAACCAACACTTGGCCTTATCACCACTGCGGTAGGCTGCGCATTATTAACGATAGGGAGTTTTCGTCTGTGCCGTTATTAAGTGGGTTAACACAACAGGGCCAGCGCCTACACCAATGGCTGCTAGGCCCTAATAACCAGTACGACTGGCTGCCTTACCTTTGGCTGAGCTATATGGCGGTGTACTTTGCACCGCTGTTTATTTACCCCATGCCCACTTGGCAACGAACCCTGTTAATCATTGCCGGAATTCTGGTACTCGCGCTGTATTTTGCTAGCCAGCGCCTTGCCAATGCCTGGCTTGTGGCCGCTATGCTAGGCATTGGCACAGCCGTGTGTTTTATTTACGCCGGTGGTGTTGTGCTCATGTTTTATGGCGCTAGCATGGCCGCTTTTGTCACCCACAAACGCCATAGTTATTATTTGTTTGGCCTCTATAGTTTATGCGCAGCCGTAGTAACGGCTATGGTGAGCTTGCCGCCGTTTGTGCTGTTTGTACTGTGGACAGCCTTGCTGTGGGGTATTGGCAACCTAGTGCATCGGCGCAATGACTTAAAAAACCTAAGCCTAAAACTCTCGCAAGCCGAGGCGCAAGCCATTGCTCGCCTGCAAGAAAGAGAACGCATTCGTGGCGACATTCATGACTTGCTAGGGCAAAGCCTGACGACGATTTCGCTTAATATGCAGGTGCTGGCACGCGCCGAACTCGATGCGGCCAGTAAGCAGCAACTTATTCAACAAACCGACCAACTTGCCAAACAATGCCTGCAAGATGCCCGCAATACGCTGCACAATAACTACCAAGCAAGCATTGAAGAAGTCCTCGCGAGCAGCCGCATTGCCTGCCTAGCGCGTGGCATTGAACTTAGGGTAAGCGGTCAGTTTGATGACCTTAGCGAAAAGCAAAGCCATGCCTTGGCACAAGCGCTGCGTGAATCGATTACCAACAGCATTAAACATAGCCAAGCCAGCCAGATTATTGTGCAGCTTCGCCGCCATAAACAGATCGAGCTTCGCATCGCCGACAACGGGGGCGGCCATCCCGCACAGCTTGGTACTGGGCTGACTGGTTTAAAAGCTCGCATAGAGCAACTAGGTGGCGTGGTAGAGTTCAGCCAAGGTTGGACCACCCTAATATGTATGCCTGTTAATGAGGCTGGCGATCTGTGAGGAAAGCAAGATGAAAGTTGTGCTCGTGGAAGACCAACAGCTAGTGCAAAGCGCCATGGCTATATTGCTAAATTTGGAGCCGGATATTGAATTAGTCGGTACGGCGAGTGGTGGTTTAGCCGCCCAAGAGGTGATTACCCAACAGCAACCAGACATAGTAGTGAGCGATATTGAAATGCCAGACGGTGATGGGTTAACGCTCGCGCAATGGCTTAGCCAGCACCACCCGACCATTAAAGTGATGATACTGACCACCTTTGCCAAACCCGGTTATTTGCAGAAGGCGTTAAGTAGTGGCGTGCAAGGCTACTTACTGAAAGACACACCAGCCGATCAAATTGCCGAAAAACTTAGGGTAATTATGCAAGGTGCTCAGGTGATTGACCCTCAGCTCACTAGGCAAGCCATGCAGTTTCACTCTCCACTAAGCGAGCGCGAAACCCAGGTACTGGCGCTTGCAGCCGAGGGACTTACAGCAAAACAAGCCAGTGAACGCATGCACGTTGCCTATGGCACGGCACGTAATTATTTAAGCGAAGCCATGCAAAAGCTTGGCTGCGATAATCGCCAGCAAGCCATTGAAAAAGCCCGCTCGCTGGGGATTATTTAGCGATAACGGGAACGCCGATCGCTCAAAATCTGGAGTAGGTTTTACAAACCGAAGGTTTGGGAAACATTGAGCATTAGCGATACACGTTGCCCGGCGCTAAAAGCGCCGTGCAACCTACGATTGTGCTGCCGGTTGCGTCTGGCTGTTTGGTTTCACCATGAGCAGCAACACTAAGGCCAAGGCTATCAATAGGGTGCAGACCCAAAATACCGACTCGTAGCCAAAGTAGTTGGCTACCAAGCCAGCATTGAAGCTGCCAATTAACATTGCAGCAGTTTGGGCATTGCTAAACAAGGTGGTCGCCAAACCAAGCGCGTGCTTCATTAGGTCTTGCATAAAACTTATCCCTAGGCTTGCCGTAATGCCAACAAAGATGCCGTTTAATAACTGCAAAGCAATCAGCGCGGCAATGCTATCCACCTGAGTGAGGCCAAAATAGAAGCCACCACCAGCAATCACACCAATAATCAGCAATGGCCGGCTGCCAAACTTCACCGACAAGGCACCAATGGCAATCATCACCGGCACTTCCACAAACGCAGCAATGCCCATTAAATTACCTACCCATTGGTCGCTTACCTCTAATACTTTGGTTAAGTACAAGGGCATATTGAGTGAGTACATGTTTAGAGCGCTAAACATCGCTAACGTTGCCAATAAAAACAGTAAGGCTGGGCGTGTAAGCTGCCAGCTTTTCATGTTTGGTCCACGATTGTCTTCGTGATGCTGTGCCGCATATTCTGGTAGCAATAGCGTGATGGCGACCACCACTAAAGACGTCACGGCAGCAATCGCCAAGGCGCCATTAAAGCCAAATTGAGCCTTGGTCATAAACGCTAACGGCGGCCCAACCACCCAAGCCACGGCAATGCCGGCGCGCATAAAAGCAATAAAGGTGCTGCCCTTTTCTTTATCTAACTTTTCATCAGCGTAAGTACGCCCTAAGGTAAATAGCTGTGGCAGTGCGCAGGTAGACACACTCAAAAACGCGATACCCGCCACCAAAGCCAACCAATAATCACGGGTAAAAATAAGCGTAAGCGCCAGCAAGGTAAAACCAACTTGCCCAGCAATGACCAACGGGCGCCTAGCCATGCCCTTGTCTGAGCGATGACCTAAGTAGGTTGATACCAGCACACCGGAGCCTAAAACAATGGCCATGTAGATGCCCATGGCCAATGGCGACGCACCAAGTTCATCCACCAAATACAAGCTAATCAGCGGATGAAAGAATGCAAACGCCAGCCCAGCAAAGGTTGTTGAAAGCATAAAAAGAATAGAGTGCTTGTTGAACATAGATCACCTGCAATAAAGCCAACATTTAGAGCAGCCAACTGAGCTAGTCAGAACGCTTCATATCGACGCATTTTAGGCGCTTAGCGAACGTTAAAGTGGTGAGCAACGACCATATAGCGGTACTAATCAACCAATTTTGAAAAAATATTTGGCTGATATTAATCAGAAATCAATGCAGGAAAAAAATTTCTCTAAATGCAACTAAACTATTACCAGCTCGTCACAAACTTGGATAATGATTATGTTCAAATCACTTCGTGCTCAGATCTTGTTGCTTGCTCTTGTGCCCTTCTTAGTTGTTGCAATTAGTTCTCAGTTTTTGCAAGCGCGCGCGTTCAACGAACTAAATTCATTTGTTCAAGGCGTATCTGAAGAGATCATCATCAGTATTGAAAAGCGCCGCCTACTAACTGTTATGGAATCAGTTGAGGGAATGATATCGCCATTCTTAGCTGGCGATATGCCCGGTGGTGAAGAAGCTGCGCTGAACTTACTGCGCAATTATATTTACGATGATGGTGATGGCTATGTGTTTGGGTATCGCAGTGATGGTACCCGGGTTCTGCAAGGCAATACTTCTGCTGGTTTAGGAGATAACTTTTTCGACCTGCAAGATACTAACGACAAGTACTTGATTCGCGAGCTGATCAAGGCTGGGCAAGCAGGCGGCGGCTATGTGACCTATTTTTTCCCCAAGCCTGGCGAACAAGAGTCTTCAGAAAAGTATAGTTACGCCATTTTCATCGACGAGTGGGACTTAATGTTGGGTTCGGGGTTTTATCTTGAGAGCATTGAACCGCTAACGTCTCGCATTGATAATCTTGTACAACAAGAGAAAACGAAACAACTACGCAACAACATTTTAGTTACGCTGCTCATCTCAATCATTATTGCGATAGTTGCCTGGTTTTCTGTTGCCCGCGTGTATGGCGCACTGCAGCAGCTTCGCAATGCCATTGTTGAACTCGCACGTGGAGAGGGTGACTTAACTCGCAATCTTCCATTGCGCGGCATCACGGTACTAGACGACATAGCCAGTGCTTTTAACCAGTTCCTAGCAGCGCTGGCAAAAGATGTAAAACGACTTAAGCACTCCAGCCAGCAATTAACCGCTATGGCAGCAACAGCGGTAAGCAAGCAAAGCGGTCTTAAAACAGAGGCTCAATCTCAACAGGCCGCCACGGGCAAGCTAAGCAGTGCCATTGAACAAATGCAGTCAACCGCTTTGGAAATTGCTAACACGGCGCGCTCCACCAATTTAGTCGCTAACGAGAGTGCTGAGCAAGTTCAGTTGGTAATAGAGCAAGTGACGAAGTCTCGCAAGGAGCTCGACTCACTTAGTGGTATTTTACAAAATGTTGAAAGTGCTTCGAATGAGTTAAGCGGCAATGTCGATAAAATTGTTAGCGCGCTAGAGCTGATACAGTCTATTTCTGAGCAAACCAACTTATTGGCACTCAATGCTGCCATTGAGGCGGCACGGGCTGGCGAGCAAGGCAGAGGGTTTGCCGTTGTGGCTGATGAGGTGCGCAATTTAGCTCAGCGCTCCCAAGAAAGCACAGAAGAAATCTCGCAAGTTCTACAAAACTTGCGCGCCAGCGCGAGTAAAACCCTAGCGGAAATTAATACTTCGGCAAATGCTCGCGAAAGTGTTACTCAAGCGATGATTGAAATTAGCAGCCTCGTCAATACTGCTACTGCAGGGATACAACAACTACACAGCATGAACAACGACGTTGATGAAACCGCCATGGCACAATCACAAACAGCCCAAACACTTGCTGCAACCGTACAGGAAGTAGATGACGCTGCCCAAGCACTGACCATAGCTACCCATGAAACGACTGATCAGTTCGCAGAAGTGAATCGATTATCAGAAGAAGTGGTTAAGGTGGCAGATAAATTCAAGGTATAGCAATGATAGAATAGTGGCATTATTCGCAAGCGAGACGGCATTATGAAGCCTTTTATCGAGCGTGTGTCGCGGGACCAAAGTTTAAATTGGTTAGTAAAACAGTTTCACTGCCGTGAGAGTCACTTTGAATGGCACTACCATTTAGAATACGAGTTAGTGCTCACCCTTGGCAGCGAGGGTAAGTGGTTTGTGGGGGGCTACACTGGCGATTTTGAGCATGGCTCGGTGATGATGGCAGCGCCTCATTTGCCGCATACAAGTATTATCTCTCGCCTACTCAGTAGCGAACAGCCTACCACTTATATTCTTTGGTTTAGCCATCAGTGGGTAAGCAATATTATTCAAGCCATGCCTGAGCTATCTGACTTGCACGAAGTGCTCACCGAGAGTGGCAAAGGGTTGGGCTTCGACCCAGAAGTAGGCCTGGCACTGGCCGAGCCATTTGCCGCCATTGACCAGTGCCAAAACGATGGTCAACGCCTTATTCATGTGCTGCAGATATTACAGATTTTGGCACAAGCCAAGCAGCGCCATACTTTCAATAAAGTCAGCGTTTGCCCGCCTAACGAAGAAGATGGCTCAAAAGCGAGCAAGATCACCCGCTTTGTTGAAGCTAACTACGATCATCCGATCACGATTGCCGATGTTGCTCACTACCTAAATACCAGTGAAAGCTCGGTGCGGCGTTTGTTTCAAAAGCACTTTAACGAATCTTTTAGTGAGCACATTAAGCAATATCGCATTGGCAAAGCGTGTGAGCTGCTTATTAACACAGAGCAACCCATCGCCATGATTGCCGAGCGAACTGGCTTTCATAACTTGTCGAACTTTAACCGCCAATTCGCCCAAGTTAAGCAGCAAACCCCTCGCGAGTTTCGCCGCTTGTATGAGCAGCGGGCATAAACACTTGTCCGCACGGTAGCCTTGCTCCTGCACACCTTCCTGTCCGTACCATGGCCTTGCTCCTGCACACCTTCCTGTCCGTACCATGGCCTTGCTCCTGCGCACCTTCCTGTCCGCAAGCATCCGCTGCGCGTATGACTTACGGACCTACAAACGTACACTAGTAGGTCCGTAAATAATGGCGAAGCCATTTTTGCGGACAATCATTGAATCAAACAAAAAAGGGGTAGCAATGCTACCCCTTGGCTCTCTCGAATAAAAACACACCAGGCGTTTACTCTAGGCGGTTACCTAAAGATTCGTTCATCATGTTCAATAGCTCACCGTTATCGGCGTCTACTTCCCACATAAACAAACCACCTAGGCCATTGGCTTTCACCCATTCACCTTTATCGCGTACGGTATCGACTGAGTCGAACGATACAAAGCGACCATTGCTAGGGTTATACAACCAGGCTGCGCCAAACTCTGGTTCGTAGTGGTATTGGTAGCCATTAGCACCTTGTGTTGGGCCACTCATCCACTCTTGGCGAGCATAAGCGTAGTCCACAATACCGTCTTCCCAAGGCGCAATATTACCTGCTTGAATGCCAGGGCCAGCGTATGGGATACGCAAACCTTCAGCGCCACGCCAGCCTGCTGCACCCTCTACTGCTTTACCAACTGAAGCACGGGCACCATTGCCATCATCTGGCACACCATCCCAACCACGACCGTAAGCGGCAACGCCAATGCTTGCCTTGTTCGCCGGGAAGCCAGCGTTAATGGCGGTCATAACTGTGCCAATGGCATTCCAGTCTTGTTTCTTCTCAGTGGTGCCATCCAGATAGGTTAGCTCTGGGCCTTGTGGGTAAGACAGAGGCGTTTGGTGCCCTACAACATTACTCCACGCGCCTGCGTAATCGTAGGTCATGAAGTTAATGCCATCGAAGTACTTGCCAAGCTCTGCCCACTCTAAGCCTTGCAGGCGACGAGGGTCTGGCGATACGGCAGCATGTAGCTCGAATGGTTTACCAAACTTAGCTTCTAGACCATCAAGCATGGTGCGTAGGTCTTTTGCCAGCAGAGTAAAGTTAGCAAGGTCTTTCTTACGCTCTGGGTCTTGGCAAGCAGCTAGGTTATCAACATAACAGCCTTTGTCTGGATCGTTGCCACCGGCACCAGGGAACTCCCAGTCGAGGTCAACGCCGTCAAATGTTGTAACGTACTCAGTTAAGAAGCGCTCTACGGAGTCAACAAAGATGGCACGGTTGCCGGCATTGTTGATCATGTCGAAGAATGGACGCGAGAGTGTCCAACCACCAACGGATGGTAAAATCTTCAGCTGTGGGTGCGCCACTTTGGCACGAGTCATTTCTGCTAGTAGGCCAGCGAACTCACCCGGTGCTAGGCCGTCGCCATTTGGATAACGGTCTGTTGGGTGGAAGCCTTTTTGCGCTAACGGTAGCTCGTCATAGGTGTTGATTTCAAAGTCGCGCTGCGCCCAGCCGTCGTTCGCTGCACCTTGGTTCAATGACGTTGAGTTATCACCGCGCACCGTTAGGAAGGCGTAGTACATGTGGGTCATGGAAGCGAGTGGTGCGTCTTCTAATAAGAAGTCACGACCATACACACCCCATTCTACAAAGTAAGCACCAACTTGCTTGCCCGATGACGTGTCGTAGTCTTTCCACATACGCTTCATTGGATGTGGCCAGCCAGAGGTATCTAGAATACGACCAGAGGTGTCGTAGGCAACACCCACACACCAATCATCGGCAATTGGGCCAAGGTCTTTCCAAGGGTTCTGCCAATCAGGTTGGGTAATGCCAATCTTAGGTGTACTGCCGCGCACCCAGCCAGATGATTCAAACTGGTGACCGTTGTAGATGACTAAGTCACCACCAACATACTGACGGCGTGGGTCGTAAGTATTGTCAGTAGGGCAAACACCAGGCTGTGAGCTCACAATTGGCGTTGGGGTTGGCACTTCTGTGATGATGCCTGATATAACCGGCGTGATGGTAGGCGTTGGTGTGTTGGTTGGTGTAACCACCGGTGTTGGCGTAGATGTAGGTGTAACGGTTGGCGTTGGATTGCTATCGCCACAAGGCACTGATGTCCAGAACCAGCCTTCACGTGGTGTTTCCCAAGGTCCTGGGCTGTTTTTCGCTTCCCAGCAAGCACCAGCGTAGCTATAAATGCTGCCATTGGTTGCACGCGTAACACCAGGCACAAACTCAGGGTAGTTGCCTGGATTGCCTACCGGAGTTGGTGTAACAGTCGGTGTAGCACTTGGCATACCTGTGATGACAGGTGTAGGCGTGACCACATTGTCGCCAACCAGCACCCAAGCATCCGTCCAAGCGAAACCAACACCTGGTTCATAAGCACCTAACCCACACCACCCTTCAAACGGGAACGGCTTGCACTCGTAGATGTTGTCGATATTGCTGACTTGATCGCCGCCTTTATAAGTTTGTCCTTGCTGCCAAGCAGGCGCGGCATATGCAGCTGATGCAACCGTGACCGTCGCAATTGCTGCCGATACAGCTTTAATTGAGCTGAACTTCATTAACTACCTCCAGATTATTGTTGTTGTCCTCGATACAACAGAGGTACTTTCAAGGTAGACCTAGTGAAATGAAAAGCCGTAACGATCTTGAGGGTATTTGTGATACAAATCACAGGTTATGTTAATTCTATAATCATTAGATTTATTCGAAAAACGTTCGAATTAGCACATTGGAGAACGATCCCATTTACTGAAAAGAAAAAAGGCGAGTTTGTTAAAACTCGCCTTTTGACTAGCGCTGCACCTCCGTGTGCAGCCGCTTCTCTCGAAGCAGTGAACGATAATTACTCTAGGTTATTACCCAAAGATTCGTTCATTACGTTCAGTAGCTCACCGTTGTCGGCGTCGATTTCCCACATGAACAAGCCACCTAGGCCGTTCTGGCGAACGTAGTCACCTTTCGCTTTTACCGACTCAACAGAGTCGAACGATACTAGCTGACCGTTGCTTGGGTTGTATAGCCACGCCGCGCCGTATTCTGGCTCGTAGTGGTATTCCCAACCGTTCTTACCAGTAGTTGGACCACTCATCCACTCTTGGCGAGCGTATGCATAGTCAACGATACCGTCTTCCCATGCAGCTACGTTACCAGCTTGGATGCCAGGACCAGCGTAAGCAATGTTAGGCTCTTTGCTGAATGGACCTTGTGCAACTTCTTTACCGAACGAAGCACGCGCACCGTTACCGTCGTCTGGTACACCTACCCAACCACGGCCGTAAGAACCAACACCGATGCTTACTTTGTCAGCTGGGAAGCCGCCGTCGATTGCTACAGAAATTGTACCAATCGCGTTCCAGTCGTTCTTCTTAACGGTTGTGCCGTCAGTGAACTCTAGCTCAGGACCTTGTGGGAAAGACAATGAAGTCTGGTGACCCACTACATTGCTCCATGCACCCGCGTAGTCGTAGGTCATGAAGTTAATGCCGTCGTAGTAGTTGCCAATCTCAGCCCACTCGATGCCTTCTAGACGACGAGGGTCTGGAGATACTGCTGCGTGCAACTCGAATGGCTTACCGTATTCAGCAGACAATTTGTCTAGCATTTCACGTAGCTCTTTAGAAAGCAGTGTGAAGTTACGGTAGTCACGTGCACGGTCAGCATTCTGACACGCAGCTAGACCTTCAACGTAGCAACCTTTGTCTGGATCGTTACCGCCAGCGCCTGGGAACTCCCAGTCTAGGTCGATACCGTCAAACGTTGTTGCGTAGTCACGTAGGAAGCGCTCTACAGAGTTAACGAACGTTGTACGAGCCGCTTGTGAATCAGCCATTTCGTAGAACGGACGCGATAGTGTCCAACCACCAACAGAAGGAATGATCTTCAGTTGTGGGTGAGCTGCTTTCGCACGTGTCATTTCAGCTAGCAAACCAGCAAACTCGCCTGGAGCAAGGCCGTCGCCGCTTGGGTAACGGTCAGAAGGGTGGAAGCCTTTCTGTGCTAGTGGGAACTCGTCGTAAGTGTTTACTTCGAATTCAACATCAGCCCAACCGTCGTTCGCAGCACCTGCGTTCAAGGCTGTTGAGTTGTCGCCTTTGATTGTTAGGAAGGCGTAGTACATGTGCGTGATTGACGCTAGCGGCGTGTCTTCTAGCAAGAAGTCACGGCCATATACACCCCATTCTACGAAGTAAGCACCTACTTGCTTACCAGAAGCGTTGTCGTAGTCTTTCCACTGACGCTTCAATGGGTGTGGCCAACCAGTCATGTCTAGCTCACGACCAGATGTATCAACAGCAATACCAGCACACCAGTCAGCAGCGATAGGGCCTAGGTCTTTCCAGACATTTTCCCAATCGGTTTGCGTCACGCCTTTAACTGGCGCGTTGCCACGTGTCCAAGCACCAGCTTCGAACTTGTTACCTTGGTAGATAACTGTGTCGCCTGGCTGATAAGCAACACCTGCGTCGAAGCTGTCACCGGTTGGACACCAAACATCACCAGCAACTGGTGGCACAGTTGGTGCAGTGGTTGGTACGGCAGTCGGTGCTACGGTTGGTTCAGCTGTTGGTGCAACAGTCGGCTCTGCCGTTGGAGCAACGGTTGGTTCAGCTGTTGGTGCAACAGTCGGCTCTGCCGTTGGAGCAACGGTTGGCTCAGCTGTTGGCGCAACAGTCGGCTCAGCTGTTGGCGCAGTGCCACATGCTACTTCAGTCCAGAACCAGCCTTCACGAGGTGTTTCCCAAGTGCCTGGGCTGTTCTTAGCTTCCCAGCAAGCACCACCAAATGAGTACACTTGGCCGTTGGTTGCTTTGGTTGTACCAGGAACAAACTCTGGATAGTCACCTACTACTGGAGCAGAAGTTGGTGCTGCAGTTGGCGCTGCAGTTGGTTGAGTTGTTGGTGCTGCGGTTACTACCGGAGTCGGTGTAACAATGACAGAACCATCTACCGCGATCCATGCGTCAGTCCACGCGAAACCAACACCTGGCTCGTACGCAGACAGTCCACACCAACCCTCGTAAGGGAATGGCTTACACTCGTATGTGCCCTGTGCGCTTGTTACTTGGTCACCGGCTTTGTAAGCCGTGCCTTGTTGCCACGCTGGAGCAGCTTGAGCAATTGACGCAACTGATGCAGAAACGATTGCAGCAGTTAACGCTTTCATTGCAGTAGACTTCATTTGACTACCTCATTGTTGTTTTTATTCGAGTTACCCTTTAAGGGTCATACAAAAAATAGACAATCGAACAGGGTGCAATGAAGTTAAATAAGTGAAAGGCGTGACCAACCTCACATTAAGGGCAGGAAAAAGTGTAGGGCGAATCTACATTCTGTAACACATCGTAAGTTGGGATCGTTCTCGTTATTTATTCCCTACAAGAAAGGAATGAATGAGGTTGCAAGTCCATTTGCAACCATCGCGGTAGAACTTACTCTTGGTTGTTACCCAAAGATTCGTTCATCGCGTTCAGTAGTTCACCGGTATCGCCATCGATCGACCACATGAACAAGCCACCTAAGCCATTGTTGCGAACGTAGTTACCTTTGGCAGTAACCGAGTCAACCGAGTCGAAGGTAACAAAACGACCATTCGATGGGTTGTACAACCATGCCGCACCATGCTGTGCATCATAGTGGTACTCGTAACCATTGGCACCAGTTGTTGGGCCGCTCATCCAGTTTTGGCGCGCATAAGCGTAGTCAACGTTACCTGCTTCCCATGCAGCCGTGTTACCAACTTGGATACCACCAAGCGAGTAAGCCACATCTGGTTCAGTTGCCCAAGCTTCAGCGCCGTCAACTGCCTTGCCTAAAGAAGCGCGTGCACCGTTACCATCGTTAGGTACATTATCCCAACCACGACCGTAAGCACCAACACCCATGCTCACTTTGTCAGCAGGGAAGCCACCGTCTAGAGCGATTTGAATCGCGCCAGTTGCGTTCCAGTTGTTGGCTTTGAACTCACCACCACCAACTAAGTCGAAAGTAGGACCCTGTGGGTAAGACAATGATGTTTGATAACCAACTACATTGTTCCAACCACCGGCGTAGTCGTAGGTCATGAAGTTGATGCCATCGTAGTAGTTGCCTAACTCGTTCCACTCAAGACCCATCAACATTTGTGGGCTAGGCGCAACGGCAGCATGCAACTCAAACGGCTTACCGTATTCGCTAGACAAGGCGTCGAGCATTTCACGTAGGCCTTTCGAAAGCAGCGTGAAGTTACGGTAGTCTTTCTTACGTTCTGGGTTCTGACAGTCGGCAAAGTTCTCGATGTAGCAGCCCATATCTGGGTCGTTACCACCATTACCTGGGAACTCCCAGTCTAGGTCGATACCATCAAACGTTGTTGGGTAAGTGCGCAATAAACGCTCTACTGAATCGATAAAGATCTGGCGATTCGTTTCAGTTGAAGCCATTTCGTAGAACGGACGCGACAATGTCCAGCCACCCACTGAAGGAAGAATCTTCAACTGTGGGTGTGCAGCTTTAGCACGCGTCATTTCTGCCAACATACCGGCGAATTCACCTGGCGCTAGGCCATCACCACTTGGGTAACGGTCTGAAGGGTGGAAGCCTTTTTGAGCCAGAGGGAACTCATCATAGGTATTCACTTCAAAATCACGAACAGCAAAACCGTCGTTCGCTGCACCGGCATTCAGTGCCGTTGAGTTATCACCACGAATGGTGAAGAACGCAAAGTACATGTGCGTTAGTGATGCGAGTGGTGTGTCTTCAAGCATGAAGTCACGACCATATACACCCCACTCAACGAAGTAAGCACCTACCGACTTACCAGACGCAGTGTCGTAGTCTTTCCACATACGTTTCATTGGGTGTGGCCAACCTGTCATATCTAGCTCACGGCCAGATGAGTCAACAGCTTTGCCTGCACACCAATCTGAAGCGATTGGGCCTAGATCTTTCCAAACATTTTCCCAGTTAGTTTCGGTTACACCTTTCACTGGCGTATTACCTTTAGTCCACGCGCCTGCTTCGAAGCTGTGGCCGTCATAGATAACCGAGTCACCTGGCTGGTATGCAACCGCAGCATCATAGCTGTCCTCAGTTGGGCACCAAATGCTAGATACAGGCGTTGTTGGCGTAACCGTCACAACAGGCGTTGCAGTAACAACTTGAGTTGGTGTTGCCGTTGGTGTAGCAGTCGCAGTTGGGGTTGCAGTCGCAGTTGGCGTTGCAGTCGCTGTTGGCGTTGCAGTCGCTGTTGGCGTTGCAGTCGCTGTTGGCGTTGCAGTCGCTGTTGGCGTTGCAGTCGCTGTTGGTGTAGCCGTTACAACCTGTGTTGGCGTTGCAGTGACTACTGGCGTTGGTGACGTTGTCGCACATGCAACTTCAGTCCAGAACCAGCCTTCACGCGGCGTTTCCCAAATACCTGGGTTGTTTTTCGCTTCCCAGCAGCTACCACCGTAGCTATATACTTGGCCATTCGTTGCTTTGGTAACACCTGGCTCAAATGCTTCATACTCTCCAACAACTGGTGTTGCTGTTGGCGTAGCCGTCACAACGGTTGTTGGTGTAGCGGTTGGCGTTGCGGTTACAACAGCGGTTGGTGTCGCTGTTACAACAGGTGTTGGCGTGGCGGTTGTGCCGTCTACCTTAATCCATGCGTCGGTCCATGCGAAACCAACACCTGGCTCATAGGCTGACAAGCCACACCAGCCTTCATAAGGGAAAGGCTTGCACTCGTAGGTGCCATTAGCATTGTTTACTTGGTCACCGCCGGAATAGGCTGCGCCTTGTTCCCATGCAGTGGCAGCGTAAGACACTGACGCAACTGATGCTGAGATCACCGCGGCAGAAAGCGCTTTTATTGCAGTCGACTTCATTTGACTACCTCTAATATTGTTATTGTTTGCTAGCCTGCTTCAGACTGTTTAAATATTAGCCTTTTAGGTAGCTTTGATTTGAGGTAACTGAATAGTAATGTGATGCACGTCTTATCTAACGCCATTTGGTAACGTTTTCATGTGACGCAAATCTCAATTCAATAAAAATCTTGTCACAAAAAACTAATCTTGAGAGGTCGTAGTGGGGGCGACAAGCTGGTTGATTGATTCGGCAATACGCATGGCTGCTAGGCTCACTTGGCGCTGCCACAAATCTTCGTAACGACCGGCAATAGCCGGCCATTTAGCATTGAGAGAGGGTAAATACACCTGCTCTATCGCAAGTGTGCGTGACTCCGCTAACCAGTCTGTGGCTTGCATGCCAGCAAATTCCGGCAGGTCACTAGGGGCACGCCAGTTGGCCGACAGCAGCTGCCAGTCACCACCAGCTTGCTGATACAGTCCTTGCTCCCAAATCCACCTTAAGTTTACGTCGGACTCAGCGGCCGGAATAACCACTAACCGTCCACCTTCATCAACTACAAAACCAGCATTTAATGGTTGATGCAGCCGTGCGGTCAGCACTACAAAAAAAAGCAAAGCACGCTGGTGCTCGGCTTTGCTACGTGATGCATCCTCAAGCACTCGGTACGAAGACAACACACCAGCTACTAAGCAATCACGGTTTGCACAATGACTTTGTGGGTCAAAAGCCTCATCACTTTTGGGCATTAGGTTTAGGTCTAATGCCCGCTCCCAGCGTGCACTAGGATCAATACGTCGTTGATAAAACTGCTGATCTAGGTTGAGCCACTGCAGCGCCGGTGGCTGGCCAACTAAGGGTTCCACAAAAGCCAGCGCTTCGGGTGTGAGTTGCTTGTAAGCGAGCGACTGAATGAGCTTGTGTGTGCCTTCTTGCCACGCAAAAGCTGCTGAAGTTATCCAGAGCAGAGCAACGAGCACTATCGACTGTTTTTTTCCGCTAACCATCCAATCACCAAGAAGCCAAGCACTATAACCAAGCCTAGCCAAAGTGATGGAATCATCAATAGTCCTTGGCGTAGCAAGTCGGCAAAAAAGATCAATAGCAAGCCATAGCCCACCGCGCAAAGCAGAATAAACACCAGTGTGCGCAGCAAAAAGTGAGCATCTTTAACAAAGCTAAACACAGCTCGGTTGATACGGTTACCAAAAATTACTAGTAACGAAGCAATGGCCGCATAAACAATGGTAGTGAGGTGGGGGCGCAACCAGCCAGTGAGTTGGTATAAGAAGTCTTGTATTAGGTCCATGCCAGTTCACTCAAGAATTTTGCTGCCAACCTTATGCCAAATCGAGCTAGAACTAAAGCGCACAATAATCAATGCACAACTTGGTTGCGTCCTTGTTCCTTGGCGCGGTAAAGCAGCTGATCTGCCAAACGCAGCACGGCTTTAGGGCGGCGATTGAGGTTGTTTGGTTCGGCTACGCCTATGCTGACAGTAATTCGAACTTGCTTGGGCTTCGCGGCAGACCCTCGCTGAACCTTGCCGTGCCGGTCTTTCTCTGGTCTCGCAGCGAAGTTGCGAATTGTAATTGGGTTACTAGCGATCTGCTTGCGCACCTGTTCGATGTACGGCAAGGATTTTTCAACTGACTTGCGCGGAAACACCATTGCAAATTCTTCACCACCTAGGCGAAATACTTTACCACCGCCTTTCACCCGGCTCATTCGACTGGCCACTACGCGCAAAACGTCATCGCCAACATCATGACCATAGGTATCGTTAAAACCTTTAAAATGATCAATGTCGATCATGGCAATAACGTAGCGACGGTTTAAACGATGGCAATACTGCTGGAAGGCACGCCGCGAAGGGATACCGGTTAGTTCATCACGGTAAGCATACACCCAGGCTTGTAAGAATATGTTTGCCATTAACGCCACACTCGCACCAACGAACAATGCAAGCCCAATTAGGGGCTCAGATAACCAGGTCATGGCAGCAAAGCAGGCAACAATGGCGGGTACAGCGCCGCCACTTGAGGCATCTTTGTTTGCCCACCAAGCCCGAATGGCTAGAAATATAACAAGCGCGAACATAGTTGCGGTTAACGGTGAGGTCCACATAGTACTCGACATACTATCGAATAAACTGTCTGGCAACTCAGTCACAAGGGTGCGAAGGAAACGAGTGGTTTGTGGTTGTAATAGCACTAAAAACGGCAAAATGATTAAGGTTATCTGCAATATGCCAGACAACTGCCACGGGTAGGTTTCACGCATCAAAATTACGTAAAGAAACGCTAAACAGCTAACAACAGATAAACCCCAATATAAACCCAAGGGCGACAACGCCGCATCGCCACGAAAGATTTGCGAAAAGACCGCATAGCTCAGCGTGAGCACGAGTGTTAGAAAAACAAACCGATATTGATGGAACTGGGTAGCCAGCACCATTGTCATAAACGCGGCAAAATAGGGGACGATTTGCAACTGCGCACGAAAAATCAACGACGCTTGACTAAGGTAGTCAATCGCAAACAGCATGCACACTACAACAAAAGTAGGTAGCAATAGCGTCAACCATTGGTGTTTGGCACTACGAATGTTCAAAAGTAAATCCAACTAACTAGTACTATAAGGTTAGCTTAGGCTAAAAAACTGACTTGGCGCTAATTTACTATGACAATGTGACAAACAACAAACAGTGTTCGACTATTTTTCAGGCGAGAACGAAAAAACCCCGCTATTGCTAGCGGGGTTTTAGAATTTGTGGTGCCGACACCCGGATTCGAACTGGGGACCTACTGATTACAAGTCAGTTGCTCTACCAACTGAGCTATGTCGGCTCACGGGGACGCATTATAGGGATTCCGTTTTATGCGTCAACACTTTTTTTTAAATTTTTTCCTTTAAAATCAATCGCGTACAGCCGCTTCGACTTCTTCCGCTGAGTTGTGGCGTACATCTTTACCTTCCACAAGGTAAACCACGTGCTGAGCAATGTTATTTGCTAAGTCACCCACGCGCTCTAAAGAACGCAAGCTCCAAATCACATCTAACGTGCGTGAAATGGTGCGTGGGTCTTCCATCATATGGGTAATCAGCTCACGCATAGCAGAAGCGTACTCAAGGTCGACAGCCTCGTCTTCGTGCAAAACAGCCAGCGCCGTATCCACTTCCAAACGAGCAAACGCATTGAGTGCATTCTGCACCATTCGGCTTACCCGCTCACCAATGTGGCGAATCTCTACATAGCCTCGCGGCGCTTCACCAGACTCAGCTAGGTTGATTGCGTGATTAGCAATACGCGAGGCATGATCACCAATGCGTTCCAGGTCACTTACCGTTCGGGTCACCGCGATCACAAAGCGCAAGTCACCGGCTGCTGGGTGGCGACGGGCAAGAATGCGTACACACTCTTCGTCTAACGATACTTCTGCATCGTTCACCCTTTCGTCTTTGGCAATTACTTTAGCCGCTAGGTCACTGTCGGCTTCAATCAATGCTTTGATGGCTTCACGAACTTGCTGTTCTACCACGCCACCCATTTGCATTAGGTTCTTGCGCGCCGCCTCAAGCTCTTCATTGAAACTTTTAGACGTGTGCTTGTCGAGTTGTAAACGATCCATGCGTATCCCCTAATTAACCGAATCGACCTGTAATATAGTCTTCAGTCAGCTTGTGATCTGGCGAAGTAAAGATTTTATCTGTCGCACCAACTTCAATTAGCTTACCTAAGTGAAAGTAAGCTGTACGATCCGATACACGCGCTGCTTGTTGCATAGAGTGCGTTACAATCGCAATGGTGTAGTTTTCTGATAATTCAGCTATTAACTCTTCAATACGCGCAGTGGCGATTGGGTCAAGCGCTGAGCACGGCTCATCCATTAGAATCACTTCTGGGCTAATGGCAATGGTACGAGCAATACATAAACGCTGCTGCTGACCACCAGACAACCCAGTTGCCGGTTGATCCAGACGATCTTTTACTTCTTCCCATAAACCGGCTTTGCGCAATGAAGTTTCAACCACTTCATCAAGCTCAGCTCGGCGCTCCACCAAACCATGAATGCGTGGGCCATAAGCGATATTGTCGTAAATCGATTTTGGGAATGGGTTCGGCTTCTGGAACACCATACCAACACGCGCTCGTAGGCTTACAACATCCATTGATCGATCGTAAATGTCTTCGCCGTCTAGTGTGATCGAGCCGGTGACTTTACAAATATCAATGGTGTCATTCATGCGGTTGATGCTGCGCAAGAATGTCGATTTACCACAGCCAGAAGGGCCAATCATCGATAGCACTTCATTGCGACCAATATCTAGGCTCACATTATGGATGGCTTGCTTGTCAGCATAGAACACATCTACATTACGTGCTTTCATTCTTGGATCGTCAACAAAGGCGTCACCTACGGTTTCGCCTACTTCTTGTTCTAAATCTGTTCCTAACGTAGTCGGCTCGCTGGCAACAGGCCCAGTCGAGGTTTCCACAGATGTATGCTTGAAAGTGGTATCCATGAGTTACTCCTGTCTTACCAACGGCGCTCTAGGCGCTTGCGTAAATATACTGCGGTTGCGTTCATAAAGGCTAAGAAGCCAAGCAATACAATGATCGCACCCGATGTGTTTTCTCTAAAGCCTAATTCTGGGTTTTCTGCCCAAGTGTAAATCTGAACTGGCAATACCGTTGCTGCATCCATTGGCCCACTTGGAATATCAACAATGAAAGCAACCATACCAATCATTAGCAATGGTGCCGTTTCACCCAGCGCTTGCGCCATGGCAATAATGGTACCTGTCATCATGCCCGGCATCGCTAACGGTAATACGTGCTGCAATACTACCTGCATCTTTGAGGCACCCATACCGGTCGCCGCTTCTCGGATCGACGGTGGCACTGCTTTAATGGCCGCACGGCTTGAGATAATAATGGTCGGCAACGACATCAAAGTCAGCACCAAACCACCTACTACCGGAGCTGAACGAGGTAGATGCGCTACATTTAAGAAAATGGCCAAGCCCAACAGGCCGAACACAATCGATGGCACTGCAGCAAGGTTATTAATGTTGATTTCAATAATTTCGGTCACGCGGTTTTTTGGTGCAAACTCTTCCAAGTAAACCGCTGCTGCAACTCCAATCGGGAAGCTCAACAATAAAGTCACCACTAACACATAAAACGAACCAACAATAGACCCAGCAATACCCGCCATCTCCGCATCACGGCTATCGCCATTCGTGAAGAAGTTAGTATTGAACGTCGTTTTTATATCGCCGTTGGCATCTAGTTTGTCGAACCAAGCAATTTGGTTGTCTTTGAACTGACGGTTCGACTCATCAACATTGCGATCAATATTGCCTTTGTTGAACTGATTTAAATCGTCGCCAGCCAATGCCCAATACTCGATGGTTTGGCCAATAAGCTCTGGATTAGCGATGACTTTGTCGCGCAAGTCGTATGTCGCCCCGGTAGAGATAAACTCAATCACAGCCCGTCGCTCACGACGCGAAGATGCCTCAGGTATTTTTGCCATGATGGCATCACGCAGCACTGTACCAAAGCTTGCTCGGAAGATGTCCTGCTCAGTTGGATTGTCTGGCAAGCCAAGCGTTACCGGATCTAGGTCAACCGACAGCCGCACCTGAGTCGTTTGAAAGGCAGTGTGACCTTGGGCAAAGATGGTCCAAAGCAAAATGACTAGGAACAGCAATGCCGACACAATCGATGCCACACCAAAAGCTTTAAATACCACTTCCTGGCGATAGCGTTTGCTTAGCGAGCGCTTGAGCTTTTGCTCCCGGCGCGTCGCCATTTCATTAAGAATATCAGTCATATTGCTCTCGGTATTTGTTAACAACTTTTAGGGCAATGAAGTTCAAGCCAAGCGTTACCACAAATAGGGTTAGACCCAAGGCAAACGCTGCCATTGTCTTCGGACTATCAAACTCTTGGTCACCAACCAATAGCGTGGCAATTTGCACGGTCACTGTGGTAACAGAGTCCAGCGGATTCGCTGTGAGCTTGGCAGAAAGGCCTGCCGCCATTACTACAATCATCGTCTCACCAATTGCTCGTGAGGCAGCTAGGATGATACTACCAACAATACCTGGTAGGGCGGCTGGGAAGATTACTTTGCGAATGGTTTCCGAGCGGGTTGCACCAATAGCTAAAGAGCCATCTCGTAGCGAGCGTGGCACTGCAGTAATCACGTCGTCAGCCAGCGATGAAATAAATGGGATAATCATAATGCCCATTACCGCGCCAGCTGCGAGTGCGCTTTGCGCCGAGGCATTAGCAAACACTTCCCAGCCGAAGGTGTTACCAATCCAATGGGCAACATCACGAATAAAGGGTGCCGCAGTCAGTGCCGCGAAGAAGCCATATACAACGGTTGGAATACCAGCAAGTACTTCTAGCAGTGGTTTAACCGTGTTACGTACTTTTGGCTTAGCATACTCAGCTAGGTAAATGGCACTCATTAAACCAATTGGTACTGCCACAATTAGCGCAATGGCAGCAATTAATAGGGTACCGGCAAATAATGGAATAGCACCAAATGCGCCACTCGCACCTTGTTGGTCGGCGCGAAGAGCAATTTGTGGTGACCACTGCAAGCCAAATAAGAATTCAGTTGGTGGAATGATGCGGAAGAACTTAATCGACTCCCACAAAACCGACATAACAATACCTAGGGTGGTAAAGATGGCGATTAACGAGCACGTAAGTAGTGACGTGCGTAATACTGCTTCGAAATGTTCACGAGCACGCACTTCTGGCTTGATATAGAAGTACGCAATACCAATACCAGCAAACACTATAGAAAGTAGAACTATTGAGCGTGCTACAACACTAATTTGAAGCAAGTTCTTATAATGTTCGGCCGCTGCAAGTAACGCTGGATCAGCCGATGGATCGGCACCACGTGCGATGTTGCCAATTTGGTTAAAAATAAGCCCTTGGCGTTCTGCGGTTAACTGCTGGAACTGCTCTGGCAGGCCAGCCATTACCATGCCACGAACTAATACCGAGTCGAATGCGCCCCAAAGCAACAACACGAGTACAGCGGGTACGCCAGCCCATACTACGGCCATCAAACCATAATAGTTGGGTAGGGAGCGCAAAAAGCGAATCCCGCCTGCTGGCTGTGCAAGTTGAATCGATCGTTGTCGACCAATCCAGTAACCAGCTAGCACCAGGATAACCAGAACGGTTAGCAAAGTAGGTGTTTGCATGTGTTGCCTCTTTACAAAATAAAAGGTGACTCAAATGAGCCACCTTACTGATTGCACCAAGCAGGCTCGGTGCGGTTTTCTTAATTAAAGGTTTGGCTCTAGGTTTACTACAGCGTTGCGAACTTTAGTCCACTCGCGCTGATCTAGAGGGATCAAACCACGGTCAGTTAGGTAACCGAACTCACCAATCGCATCTTGCGAAGTGAACTCAGCTAGGTATTCAGCCATACCTGGGATTACGTCAACGTGTGCTTTTTTCACGTAGAAGAACAAAGAGCGTGAAACAGGGTAGCTACCATCGCCGATTGTTTCGAAAGTAGGAATCACGCCACCAATGTGAGCTGGCTGTACTTTGTCAGAGTTTTCTTCTAGGAAGCCAAAGCCAAAGATGCCGAATGCTTCTGGTGAAGCCACTAGCTTCTGTACGATTAGGTTATCGTTTTCACCGGCTTCGATGAAACGACCGTCTTCACGCATGCTCTTACAAACTGCTTCGAATACGTCTTCGTCTTGGTCTTCAAGTGCTGCAACGGCTGGTACTTCCGCACAACCTTCTTCCATTACTAGCTCAACGAATGCGTCGCGAGTACCAGAAGTTGGTGGTGGGCCCAATACTTCGATTTCGTAATCAGGTAGAGACGGATCGATGTCGCTCCACTTGTTGTATGGGTTTGGCTTAAGTTCGCCGCTTGCATCTGGAAGATCTTTCGCAAGCGCCATGAAAAGTTGCGCGCGAGAAATTTCTAGGTGCTCAGCGTCTTTTGCGTTCGCAAAAGCAATGCCGTCGTAACCAATTTTAACTTCGATGATTTCATCAACGCCGTTTGATGCACATAGCTCAATTTCAGAGCTCTTGATTGCACGAGAAGCGTTTGTGATGTCTGGCGTGTTTTCACCAAGACCTTCACAGAACAGTTTCAGACCACCGCCTGAACCAGTTGATTCAATTTTTGGCACTGAGAATTCAGTTGAACGACCAAAGCGCTCTGCAACAACAGTAGCGAATGGGTAAACAGTAGATGAACCTACAATGCTGATGTAGTCGCGAGAAGCAGCCTGAGCATGAGTACCAGCCATGATTGCTGTTGTAGCAGCTGCGGCTGTGAAAAGCGCCTTAAGTTTCACTATGAACCTCCAAAGAGAAGCTATTCTTAAAAGTTTTTGTCGTATGACGTTCAAGTCGCAGATCAGGCTAAGGGCGACCGATGACAACTTTATGAATTGAATGTTACATAAATATTTCAATCAGCAATCTGGATGAAATATTTTTGTCAAAATTACACAAATGTAATCTTGTCTCTATGGATAGGGGCAAAAAAAGAGAAGGCGCCCACACCTTGGAGTGCAGGCGTAGCAGGGGCTCGCAGAGATTAGCGCTGGTTTTCGGTAAGCGTTTCTAAATCACGCTCAATTTCGGCAATTTTATTTGCCACAACTTTTTCTAAATGACGCAAATCTTTGAGAATTTTCTTCTTCGTATCGACCACAATCACTTCGCGGTGCGTGATGCGATCAAGTTCGTCTACCACAGACGACACTACCGGGTTAATTTCCCAAATGTCTTCTTTGCGATTAGTGCCACTATCAATTGTGATGCGTTTTTTCTCGCGTGGGTACTTGTACTTGGCACTGCGGGCAAAAAATTCATTCGGTGCCTTTTTGTAATAAATCTTTAAGACATCGTTGTCGCCCTCTTGGCGCAAGGTGTACTTTTCAATGTTCTCAACGTCGGTAATTCCCGCGTCTTTTAATATATTCGACATGTTAATCCCTCTTCTTGGGCGAATCTGCATTGGGCGATAAACCTAGGTTCGCCCAATCCTAACGATTTGACAATGATTTATGCCTACTTTCCCATAACACCTATGGCTACCAGTTATTACAGCACTTCGAGTTTGGCAAATTGCACCATCAGCCACTTAGCGCCGACATCATCAAAGTGCACTTCCACTCTTGCTTGCGCATCAGTGCCATCTACATTGGTAACAATGCCATCACCAAACTTACTGTGACGTACCGCTTGGCCAATATGATAAGCGAAGCCAGATGGCGCCACTGGGCGTTGAGCGCTCATTGGCCGGCTAACGTTCACCCCCATGCGTACATCATGGAGCAGCTCACTAGGCAATTCGCGGATAAAACGCGATGGACGACAGAGCTGATCCTTGCCCCATAATCGGCGTGATTCTGCTTGGGTGAGTACTAACTGCTTTTCGGCACGGGTAATACCCACATAACATAGACGACGCTCTTCTTCTAAGCCAGTTGGCGATTCCATCGACATCTTATGAGGAAACAACCCTTCTTCCATGCCAACCAAATAAACATAAGGGAACTCCAAGCCTTTGGCACTATGCAGCGTCATCAGTTGCACCGCCGACTCGTCTTCTTCTGCTTGTTGATCTCCTGAATTGAGCGATACCTCATCTAAGAATGCGGCTAATACATCACCCTCAGGGTCTTCATACTGAATTTCAAAAGATTTGGTCGCGCCAACAAGTTCTTGCAAGTTATCAACCCGAGCTTCGCCTTTTTCACCTTTTTCTTTTTTGAAGGCATCCAACAAACCAGTTTGGTCGAGCATCAGCTTGGTCAGCTCTTCCAAGCTTTTCACGGGTGCCTCGGCAAGGCTGTCAATCAAGTGGATAAACCCATGTAAACCTGTACGCGCTTTGCCTGTCACAACACCTTGATCCACCGCAAGGCAAGCAGCATCCCACATCGACAAATGTGCTTGTTGGGCGAGGTCACGCACCTTTTGCAGAGACTTGTCGCCCATGCCACGGGTAGGGAAGTTGACTACGCGCTCAAAGGCAACGTTGTCGTGGCGGTAATGCAATAAACGTAAATAGCTAGTAGCGTGTTTAATCTCAGAGCGCTCATAAAAGCGCATGCCGCCATAAATTCGGTAAGGAATTTGGCGGCGCAACAACGCTTCTTCTAACACACGCGACTGAGCGTTTGAGCGATACAAAATGGCACACTCGTGCCAATTATTACCTTCTTCTTCTATCGCTTGAATCTGCTCTGCGATCCAGCTGGCTTCTTCTTGCTCATTGAACGCCGTGTAAAGTTTAATCCGCTCACCATCGCCAGACTCAGACCATAAGTCTTTGCCCAAGCGCCCGGTATTGTTGGCAATAATGTGATTCGCAGCCTTTAGAATATTGTTGGTGGAGCGATAGTTTTGCTCCAAGCGGATGGTATCAGCGCCAACAAAGGTTTGGTTGAAGTCACGAATGTTCTCGATGCGCGCGCCTCGCCAACCATAAATAGATTGGTCGTCATCCCCTACCACAGTCAAACAGCCACTGTTGCCAACCATTAACCGCAACCAAGCGAACTGAACAGCGTTGGTATCTTGAAACTCATCAACGAGTACATAACGAAAGCGTTTGTGAAGAGACTCAGCAACATCAGGATTATCACGCACGAGCTCTAAGGCACGTAGCAACAACTCACCAAAATCGACGACGCCTTGCTGCTGGCAAACTTGCTCATACGCCTCATAAATTGCCACCAACTGCTGCTCATAAGGGTCGAATGAAGGTGGGACGTGCGCGGCGCGACGGCCTTCATCTTTTTGCTCATTAATAAAGTGCGCTACTTGCTTTGCGGGGTACTTCTTTTCGTCTAATCGAGCGTCAGCAATGATTCTACGCACCAAGCGCACTTGATCATCAGAGTCTAAAACAATGAAGTTCTCTGGCAGTTTGGCAATTTGCCAATATTGCCGTAACAAGCGATTAGCGATGCCATGGAAGGTGCCAATCCACATACCTTGTGTGCCGCCTGGAAGAATGGTTTCAATGCGGCCTTTCATTTCGCGTGCAGCTTTGTTGGTAAAGGTGACCGCCAATACCGACCAAGAGGACGCCAAACCATTTTCTAATAACCAAGCGATGCGTTGGGTTAATACCCGAGTTTTGCCCGAGCCTGCACCGGCGAGCACCAGAAGATGTTGAGCATCTGATTCAACCGCTGCCGCCTGGGCTGGATTCAATTGCGCCATGTCCGCCTCAATCCCAAGTTAGCCAATACTGTATAAAATAACACAAACCAGATCATATTGCGCACTGAGAGCCACCACTAACCCTAGCATTTTTACCGTTTAGCGCAGCGACCGATATCAATTGCTGGAAACGTTATCATCTTTTTTGTAACAAAATGCTACCGAGTCGACATCGTTCAAAAAACGTCCAAACCCGCGTGGTAACTGGGCTGCTTGCTTTTTAACCAACCCAAAAGGCCAGTAAAACTCAGTCACACAAATGCAACAGGGTCAAGAGACAATTTGCGAATCAGTTGGCATTCGTCGTAGTATTTTGACGTCGACGGAGTTTGACAAGTCAAAAAAACAACAAGAAAGACAATTACACGATGCGCAGTACGCGTTTTACATAAGGAGTCATCGTTATGGCACAAGGTCTTTTTGAACGTGAAATGGTAAACCTAGAAGACGACAACTTACACAAAGCTGGCGAGTCGTCGGAGAGCAAGCGCTCAGCGAACCATCGCAAGCTTGCTGCACGGCGAGCCATTGAAGATCACCTTGAGATGAAGCGTTTACGCTCCGAGTTTTGGGATGCCGACTCAGTCGAGTTTGTGTAACCAAGGCAAATAACCATAGCGAAAGCTTGGGTAACGCCATTGAAATCCGGTGGCCTGTAAGTATTTTGGCGTCATAATGCGCCCTGTTGCAGGCACTGGCATGCTATCGCTAGGCGTCTGGCCTATTTGCTGATCTAACCAGCGAGCAATGGCATCACGACTGACGCTTTCTAGATCGGTTACCAAAAGCGTTTCCGGCACAGGCATGCCGTCGGCTAAACGCTGGGCAATCAGCGCCAGTGCCCTAGCGGCATCGGTTGCTTCGATGCGATTGGTAAGCGTACCATCGCCATGCAGCTTACCTTCACGCCACTGGCGCAGCATCCATTGCCTGCCCGTGCCATAGATGCCAGTTAACCTGGCCACTGTTGTTGTAATCGGCATATCAGCGACGATTTGTTCACAGTGGGCTAACACTTCACCCGCTTCATCATTAGGCTGTGCCGCCGTCTCATCATCAATATTGCCAGTTGCCGCACCTAGTACTCGCGTCGACGAGACCCAGATTAGCGCGTTAGCGACTAGCTTTCCTTGCAACAGCGCTGATGAAACCTGTTCGGCGACGGCTTGATAACTCGCTCGATAGCCATCTGGTGTGCGCTCATCAGCACTCACAGCAACCACTGCCACTTTGCAGTGCACAGTTTCGGTCCACGGCAAGCTTGCATCCAACACTAAAGCGCCAGTCTGTTGGCGGCGGCGAATGCCCAGTGTTGTTCGACCTGTTTGTTTTAGTAGGGCTGCTACATTTTGATTTAGCGCGCCAAAGCCAATAAATAAATAATCTGTACTGTGCATAACCAATCCCTACAACAAAAGCATTGCATGTCGCCCGCCTGGCAGTATAGTTGCCCGCATCTTGGTTGCGATTTACGCATGAAAAGGGAATCCGGTGCAAATCCGGAGCTGTCGCGCAGCGGTAATAGAGCACAATCTGTACACATGGCACTGCATTGATATGTGGGAAGCCGTGCAGAAAGGCAAACTGGTACAGCCAGCCCACTCTACAGCCCGAAGACCTGCCAAGTCACGCACTAGAAATGCGTGTATACCTCGCGTTTAAGGTGGCCTGCCACCAAGCGAAAACAACTATGATGTTTGCAACCAGTACAAGGATTTGCATTGATTCACTTGGTTTTGGGCTTTGCTCGCTCAGGCAAAAGTCAGTTTGCCGAACAACAGTTCCACAACTGTGACGACGTAACCTACATTGCGACCGCGCAAGCGCTTGATGGTGAAATGCAGTCGCGCATCGCCCATCATCAGCAACAGCGAAACCAACAGTGGCGCACAATAGAAAGCCCGATTGACTTAGCCACCACACTTGCAGCGTTGCGTGGTCAGAAGGTCATGGTGGACTGCCTAACCGTGTGGCTGAGCAACCTAATGCATCAGCAAGCCATGCATCAACTTGATTTATTAACCTCTGAACTAACTCAGCATTGGCAGCAACATGGTCAGTTAGTCATGGTATCTAATGAAGTTGGTGGAGGCATTGTGCCACTTGGCGAACTAACCCGCCGTTATGTTGATGAACACGGTCGCATGAACCAACGCATGGCCACAATTGCTAACCAAGTACACTGGGTCGTTGCAGGCATCCCAACTCAACTTAAATAGGATGCAATGATGAAAACTAAGTGTATAGCTTTATTCGCAGGTCTGATATTGGCCGGTCAAGCACTGGCCGTTACCCTGGTCGACGGCCTAGGTAATACAGTCACCCTAGAGCAGCCGGCCAAACGTATTGTTTCGCTCGTGCCGTCGGCAACCGAAGTGTTATTTGAAGTAGGCGCTGGTGATTTAATTGTTGGCGCTGTGGAGTGGTCGAACTATCCAGAAGCAGCAAAAGCCATTCCACGTGTAGGTAACTCAAGCAAAATCAATACCGAAGCTGTGTTAGCGCTCAACCCAGATTTGATTATTTGGGGGTGGCGAAATGATCAAGTTGACCAGTTGGAAGGCATGGGCATTCAAACACTTTATATGAAGCCAGAAACCTTTACGGGAATTGAACTCAGCCTTCGCAATGCCGGTATTGCCACGGGTAAAGAAGCAGCAGCTCAGGCCCGTATCGAAGAGTTTTCGAGCACGATCGCAGCACTGCGTGCCGAATATGCTAATAAAGCACCTGTTCGTACCTTTTATCAGATCTCGCCAACAGCACCGATTTACACGGTGAATAACATCAGCTTCCTTCATGCCATTATGGAAGTATGTGGTGCCGAAAATGTGTTTGCTGATACCGAAGGCAATAGTGGCTACCCACCGGTATCGCTTGAAGCGGTAGTAGAAGCAGCACCTGATGCCATTGTAATGGCCGCTCGCGACGATAGTTTTGCTGAAGTTTGGCAAGGACTGACGTCAATCCCTGCCGTTGCTAGCCAACAATTTGTTAAGATAGCACCAGATGATATTAGTCGCCCTGTTCCAGGCTTGGTGAAAGGCGCGACACAAATGTGTGAACAACTAGACGAGTTTCGCTAATGACGTGGCAAGCGCCAAATATTGAGCCTATTAGCTCAGCCTATGATGATCGCCTGATGGCGGTCATCAACAATAAAACCAAACCGCTTAACTCGCTAGGCAAGCTTGAACAGCTTGCCTTCGCTTTAGGGCGCATTCAACAAACCCGCCGACCTAAGGTCGCACCTGCTGCTCATATTGTGTTCGCCGCTGACCATGGGGTGGTGGCGTCGGGCGTGAGCGCCTTCCCGCAAGAAGTGACCCAGCAAATGGTGGCTAACTTCGCTAACGGCGGCGCGGCGATAAACGTTTTTTGTCGCCAGCACGATATTACCCTTGAAGTCATGGATGTGGGAGTCAAAGGGGACATTTCTGCTATTCAAGGTGTCGCCCATGCCAAGGTAGCACATGGCACTAACAATTTTCTCCACGAACCAGCGATGACCAGCAGTGATTGCCAAGCGGCCTTGATGCTAGGCGGAGCGCGCGTTACGCACTTGCTTAATAGTGGCATTAAATGCTTTAGTTTTGGTGAAATGGGCATTGGTAACACCACCTCGGCCACCGCCTTGTTGACCAAATTGCATCAGTTGGACGTTGCCACCGCAACGGGCCGAGGCACTGGCGTGGATGATGCAGGCCTGCAGCGCAAACAACAGGTCATTGAGCAAGCCTTAGCGCGTTTGCCAGAGCAAATCAGTCCTTTCGAACTACTATGCGAGGTCGGCGGGCTTGAAATAGCAGCGCTCACTGGCGCAATGCTCACTGCAGCCGCGGCAAATGTGCCGTTTATTGTTGACGGGATCATAGCCACAGCGGCGGTTTCTGTAGCCGCAGCCATGGCACCAAATATGATTGAACGCGCCATCTTTGCGCACCAAGGCGCCGAGCCAGGCCATCAGTTGGCGTTGCAAGCACTCAACGCACAGCCACTGCTTCATCTGGATTTAGCATTGGGCGAAGGCACCGGCGCAGTATTAGCTTGGCCGCTGCTGCAATCAGCCTGTTTAATGATGCGAGAAATGGCCTCTTTTGCCGACGCAGGCGTAAGTGAGCAAAATGCTTAGCGCTGCTTATTCGCAGTTTGCCTTAGCACTGAGTTTTTTATCGCGCCTACCTATGTTGCCAGGCGCGCGTTTCAGCAGTCATGCTTTTGCGGCAAGTAACCGCTGGTATCCACTAGCGGGGGCAGTGCTAGGGATTTTGCAGGCGCTGGTGTTCTGGCTAGCCTGGCAATTGTGGTCGCCCACTATTGCCGCGGTGATAACTTTGTTTTTCGCTCTTTGGTTAACGGGTTGTTTTCATGAAGATGGCTTAGCCGATAGTGCAGATGGCTTATTGGGTCATGTAGACCGTGCGAAAGCCTTCATCATCATGAAAGACAGCCGAATCGGCACCTATGGCGCCAGCGCGCTCATACTGGCTTTATTGCTTAAATGGCAGCTATGGAGTGAGCTGTTACCGCAGGCGCTTTGGCTATTAATTGCTGCTCAGGTGATTAGCCGCTGGGCGCCTGTCGCGGTAATGAATATGCTGGCTTATGCCGAAGCAAACGAAGCTAACCGCAAGCCCTCTGCCACTCAACAGAGCAAATTAGGCCTAAGCATTGCCACCCTAATCAGCCTACCCTGGTTAGTGCTAGCCCCTAATCCAGTTTGGACACTCACAATTCTAGTTGCGTTAGTTTGGCTATGGCGCCATTGGCTAAAGCGCCGCTTAGGTGGCTGGACAGGCGATACGCTTGGCGCTTTACAGGTACTCACAGAACTTGCCCTGCTATTAATTTGGCTTGTATGAAACGCCTAATTATCGCCCGCCACCCTCGCCCCGTTATTCAGCCGGGTGTGTGCTACGGTCAACTTGATGTTAACGCGCAAGAAGATCATCTACAGCTGGTTGCACAACACCTCACTAGCGCTTTGCGCCCATTTCGTGTTCAGCACGTCATCAGCAGCGACCTATACCGATGCCAAGCACTAGCAGAGCAATTGCCTTATCAATATGTTATCAGCCCCCTGTGGCGCGAGCGTAGTTTTGGTAGTTGGGAAGGGCAAACCTGGGATGACATCGGTAAATCAGCACTAGATAACTGGGCTAATGACCCCTTCTTTTTTGCCCCACCAAATGGGGAATCCTTGTGGGACATGCTGAAACGCATCCTGCTCGCGCTAGCACTATTGCCTAACCATTCACTAGTCATTGCCCATGCAGGTGTTGTGAGATGTTTAGACTTGTTACTGACAGGTAAAAATATCTACGCCAACGCCAGTTTGGACTATGGTATGTATAGACAATTTGAATGGAACCCAACATGGTGGCCACATCGATATGGGGCTGAGGGAGCCTTGTTACAGCAGCTTGCTATTGCCCATAGGGGGCATGGCAACTTTATGCCAAACCGCTGAAAGCGCGTTGCTAGAGCTATCGGCCGCATTGCGCGCGAAGCGCTGCCTGCTTATTTTGCAAGACCATGAAAGTCGCCTCAGTGCATGGGTAAACAATGACCAAGCAGGGCACTTTGACCCGAGTGTGGAAATTCATGACCTCCCCACACAAGCCAAAAAGCTGATCGCCGGCTGGGACAACGAAGTATGTTTGCGCCGCATTGAACCTGAACAAATAGAACAGCCACAAGGCGTGTGTTTAGCCCTGCCGCTAATCGACCAATATCGCCACCTTGGCAGTATTTATGTGTTTGTTGAAAAACCGATCAGCAAACAGCTCTTGCAGCGCGCTTTTGCTTACTGCCGCGAGCTAGCACCACAAATTAGCCACTACATACCCTCGCGCACTCGCCACGTGCGCCTTTCACAAGACGCCTCCGACTACTCGCAAGCCATACTTATTGCCCTGCACAACATAACCGTTGGTTTAGCAACGCAACACTTTGAAGAAGATGCAATCAAAATGGCGGTTCAGCGGGGGCGAAAAGCCCTTTACCTGGACCGCCTAGCAGTGTTTTTAATTGACGGCGAAAATGTGCGTGGCACCTGGGGGACCACGCCAGAAGGAGAACTCAGTGATGAGTCTGATTATCGCTGCCGCTGGCCTAAGCACCCTTTGGTTAATGAAGCGATCAAACGTAAGGACCACGTAGTCGTGCGAGACAATGCCGTGCTCACCCATGATGGCGAAGCCCTGGGTATTGGCTGGAATGCTATGGTGGCGCTGTGGCACAAGAATCACGCTATTGGCTGGCTCGCCGTGGATAATCTAATAGAGCAAAAGCCACTGCTGGCAATTCAAAAAGAAGCAGTGAAGCTTCTCGGTACGGCGTTGTCGCAAAATATTATTCGCATTCGCCAAGAACGCCAGCTCGTTAATATCAACCGAGACCTAGAAGAAAAAATCAATCAGCGCACGGCCCAGCTGCAAGCAGCCAATAAAAAGCTTGCTCAATTGTCTCGCGTTGACGGGTTAACCCAGCTGTACAACCGCCGCTACCTAGATGAAAAGTTGGCGCAAGAGTGGGCGCGCCTAGCACGCCAGCACAGAGAACTAAGCGTGATCATGGTGGATGTAGACTACTTTAAACAATACAACGATCATTTCGGCCATATTGCGGGCGATCAATGCCTGCAACAAGTCGCCAAGGTTTTGCGCATACACAGCAAGCGTGCTGCCGACTGTTCGGCTCGCTATGGTGGTGAAGAGTTTGCTTTGGTGTTGCCGGAAACGAATATTGCTTGTGCGCGCTTTATTGCTGAATCGATTCGGATTCAGGTGGCTGCGTTGGCCATTGATCATGTAACAGAACAAGGTATGGTGACTGTGAGCGTCGGGGTAGCATGCACGACGCCCGATCAACTCGGCCTAGTAAGCAACCTTGTTAAAGCTGCCGACCAAGCGCTGTATCAAGCCAAGGCAAATGGCCGCAACCAAGTCTGTGCCCAGCCGAGCAAACTGCTCAGCAAGCCCCCTCAAGAAACAGCATAGTTGCCAAGCTTCTGCACCCAATGCAGCGCGATAAAGATCAGCAATGCAATACTGGTTGTAGTAAGCGCTGCCGGTAATACGCCAGCATAAGTCACAAAATGACCCACTAAAGCCACCGACAAAGTCCCCACCACACCGCCGACTTTGATCGCGTTGTTATAGAGTGTAGAGGCAGTGCCTAGCTGTTCAGGCATTAAGTCTTGGAAGTAAGAAATACCCGCCGCTGCGGCAACGCCAATAAACATACCGTTAAAAATTTGTGCCAAAAACCAGAACACAACGTTTTGGGTACTAATGAGAATGGCAAAAAAGGTCACCGCCGACAACGCCGCCCACAGCATCATCCAACTGTAGCGTACCCGCCCAGTTAGCAAGCCAGTAGCAATCATCACAGGTATTTCTAAAGCCGCAGCCGTGCTCATCAGAAAGCCAACATAAGACTCCGGCCAGCTTAGTATTTTGGTGATATACAGGGGCATACCAACCAAGTAGAGGTTGTTACCAGCAAACAAAAAGATAAACGCCGCCACTAGCAACCATGGGCGGTAATCGCGCACTTTCACTTTTTCAGCCACTTCTTGTGCTGCTTGCAAGATGGCTTTTGGCAATTGCGTTGAAATGATTAACGACACCGCATAACAACCTGCTCCCACGGTAAATAGCGTGGCATAGCCAAATACCTCAGCTAGCACAAAAGCGGTTGCTGGCCCAAATGCCCATGAAATGGCAATCATGGTACGCATCACCGACTGGAACATGCGAGCGTTATCGCCGGTTACCTGCTCGCGACCAATGGCAAACAACTGCGGCAAGCCGGTTGAACTAAAAATGGCAATGATTGCGCCTGCGGTAAGCGCCATCGAAAAACTACTAGCACTTGCAAGCAAAAAGCACGCGCCAATACTGGCGATATTGCTTATTTGTACCAAGAGTTTGCGGCTCAGGCCACGATCAGAAAATCGCGCTAATACTTGGCTAGAAACAACCGCCAGCAAGCCGTTCACCGCTAAGAAAAACCCCAGCTGCAATGGCGTCGCGTTATGCTGTGAATCCAGATACAACCCGAGCACGGGAAATACAGCAGCACCACTTAGACCCAATACCAAGGCATTAAGTAACAATATGTAAGCTTTTGCGGGATAAACGAACTTGGCAAACATGCCGGACTCCAAAACCGCCGCTTTGCTCCTGCGTGCGGCACAGTACATACATCCCTATATATAACAACAAAGGGCAATGACGGAAGATCATTGCCCTAAACGACTATGGCCGTAGATAGCGGTGCTTAGCTTTCGCTTGCTTCTGCCTTTTGCGCTTTCACCAGTGGCGACTGCCAACCCGTGATGGTTTTTGCCTCTGCGCGTGCAATGGTCAGATCTTGCGCTGGCACATTTTTACTTAGCGTTGAACCAGCACCAACAAAAGCATTGTCGCCCACGTTAATTGGCGCAATCAAGGTACTATTTGAACCAATGAAGGCTTCATCACCAATATGAGTGGTATGTTTCTTAACCCCATCATAATTGCAGGTAATTGAACCTGCGCCAACATTCACCTTGCGCCCCACTTCGGCATCACCAATGTACGACAGGTGATTGACCTTGCTGGCTTGGCCGATGGTAGCGTTTTTCACTTCAACGAAATTGCCAACTTGTGCATCTGGCGCCAATACTGTTCCAGGGCGGATACGAGCAAATGGTCCAACCGATACGTCATCACCAATGGTGGCGCCATCAATCACAGTGTTTGGTTTTATAATCACACCATTGCCAATCACTGAATTGCGAATGACACAGCCAGGGGCAATTTGCACATCATCACCTAACACCACCAAACCTTCAAACAAGATATTGGCATCTAGGAATACATCTTGACCGATCTTGAGCGTGCCGCGTACATCAATACGAGCCGGATCAATGACCGTGGCACCTGCCTGCATTAAACGACGTGCTTCGCGTAACTGCCAAGCGCGCTCCATCACCGCTAGCTGCTCTTTGTTATTGATGCCTGCGACTTCTTTCTCATCGCGACCCATCATGGCAGTTACTTTGACACCATTATTAGATGCCATCGAGATAATATCAGTTAAGTAGTACTCGCCCTTTGAGTTGGCAGCGCTCAGTTTTGGCAACCACTCGTTGAGATACTTAGCTTTCACCGCCATCAAACCCGTATTAACTTCATCAATACTTAGTTCTTCGATGGTGGCTTCTTTTTGCTCAACAATACCGACTACGTTTCCGCGCTCATCACGAATAATGCGGCCATAACCAGTAGGGTCTTTGATACGAATCGTCAACAAACCAACGTCGCCGTGCTCGGCAATCGCAATTAGGCCTTCGTAGGTTTCACGGCGCACGCCTGGTACGTCGCCATAACAAATAAGTACAATCGATTCGGGGTCAACATTAGGCATGGCTTGTGCCACAGCGTGGCCAGTACCTAACTGCTCGGTTTGAGTAACAAAACTAACGGCACGCTCGCTAAAGTGATCTTCCACTTGGTTGGCACCATGGCCCACTACCAAATGGATTTTGCCTAACCCTTCAACGGTATCTACGACATGCTCTGCCAACGCTTTGCCCGCAAGGCGGTGTAACACCTTGGGCAGCTTCGACTTCATCCGTGAACCTTTACCCGCAGCCAATACTACTATTTCGACGTTCATAACACTCCCTACCTTTGGCGCAGCGCTGTGCTTCATTCAATTTTTGTGACTGGTCTGACAGAATACTGCCAATCTGTGACGCATAATTTAACAGTGAAAAAACAGAATACAAATTTTACTGTGTCAATAATTCGCTAGAAATCGTAACTTCTTGTTATTGACGCCAGCAATCAAAAAATTACACGTCCCTATACCATAGCAAGATTTGCCGGCAACTTGACCCTTATCTGCAGCAATTAATGCGTTATTGACGAAATTACACGAATCTCTGTCAAAATCCGTTCATTTCAAACGCTTATCAAATCACTGCGTGAGTCTGGCACATCAAGATGGCAAATCTCTTACAAGAAAAAGAGCAAATCTCTGTTGGCACAATTTAATAATCATGGCTAAATTTTGTTCACATGAGTTTTGCAACTTGTTCAAACTCGGTAGCAGCAAAAAAAGCGACTTAGAGCAGAAGCAGGTGCAAGCATCGTGAGCCGCAGCATGGAGGTGCAATATGGCGAAGAAATTCAGCGAACTAGAAGCAGGGGCGAGCCAAGCGGCCGCTGAAAAAGACCAGAAGATTTTCTGGCGTGCTTTTATCAACGGCAAGTTCTGCTTTTCTAAGGCATCTTGGCGAGCGTTGCAGCGTGGTGAATTAAAAAGCCTAGAAATCTCGGAAATTGTTGAAAACAGTGTAAACCTAATATTGTTTAATCGTGCGCTAGGTGGCCACTTAGTTAAACTGTTGCCATCCGATGTAACGCTCAAAATCAAAACAGCGAATGGCCAGATTACCATTCCACCTCACACTATTTCTCAGCTCAAGCGCTGCGTATACCAAGACCAGCAGCTACTGCAAAGCCAACCTATTGCCGATAACAACCAGCTAGGCATCGCATAGCGCCTCGTCACGAGGCGCCCTCACAATCTTAATAACGTGATTGCTTTGTAAGCCGCTCTGTATTTATTGATTTATATCAGTAAAATTCGCCCTCCCAAATTGCCCTAGGCTTACGACCTAGCTTGCAGGAGAAGAAAATGAGCATAGTTGTATGTGCACTGTATAAGTTTGTGCGCCTTGATGATTTTGAGGCCAAACGCCAGCCGCTGATTGACGTAATGACCGAACACGATGTTCGCGGCACCTTATTGCTTGCCAATGAGGGCATTAACGGTACGGTTTCAGGTACCCGCCAAGCCATCGACACACTATTAGCTTACCTTAATAGCGATGAGCGCTTTAACCCAATCGACTTTAAAGAGTCTTATGTAGACGAGCATCCTTTCTACCGCACCAAGGTCAAGCTTAAGAAAGAAATCGTCACCATGGGTGTTGAAGGAATCGACCCAAAACAAACAGTGGGCACCTACTTAAACCCACAAGAATGGAACGAGCTGTTAGACGACCCTGAAGTTGTTTTAATTGATACCCGCAACGATTACGAGTACCAGATTGGTACCTTTGAAGGTGCGATCAACCCAAATACTGAGTCGTTCCGCCAGTTTCCTCAATATGTGCAAGAAAACCTCGACCCAGTAAAACACAAAAAAGTGGCGATGTTCTGTACCGGGGGCATTCGCTGTGAAAAATCAACGGCATACTTAAAAGAGCAAGGTTTTGAAGAGGTGTACCACCTAAAAGGTGGCATTCTTAAATACCTAGAAGAGATGCCAGAAGAAAACACCAAGTGGCAAGGCGAATGTTTTGTCTTCGACAACCGTGTCGCGGTGAACCATAAGCTAGAGCCAGGAAAATACGACATGTGCTCGGGCTGCCGCATGCCACTTACAGCGGAAGACAAGCAGTCTGACAAGTTTCAAGCTGGCATTAGTTGCCACCACTGTTACGACAAGTTGACCGACAAGCAAAAACAACGCTTTGCTCAGCGCCAAAGGCAAATTCAACTGGCTAAAGCGCGTGGCGAAGCCCACATTGGCACCGATGCAGAGCGAGCTCGCTTAGCGCGTAAGCAGCAAAAAGAAGCAGCTCGCCAAGCACAACAGCAGGCAGCGAAATAGGCAAATGTGCGTTACCATGGCAGCTCATTTGTTTTTGAGCTGCCATGATGACTGCTGACTTCAACACGCTTACCCCAGATACCGTTCTCGATGCCATCGAATCACTTGGCTTATATTGCACAGGCCAAGTTCAGGCGCTAAACAGCTTTGAAAACCGCGTTTTTCTTATTGGTATCGACCAAGCCCCAAGTGTGATTGCCAAGTTTTACCGCCCGAACCGTTGGTCGGATGCGCAAATCATTGAAGAACATAGCTTTACTCAGGCCTTGGCTGATGCAGACATATTCGTAGCACCGGCACAAAGCCACCAAGGCGCCACGCTGCACCACTTCCAAGAGCACAGATTCAGCTTATTTCCCCGCTTAGTTGGCCGCCCAGCTGAGTTCACCAACCCTGATCAGCTGTTTGATTTAGGGGAAGCACTTGCCCAGCTGCATTTAGTAGGTGGAGACCAGGCGTTCAATCACCGCCCAGCCCTCACTCTGACCAGTTTTTTCCAGCAACCCGCGGAAGTACTATTAAACTTTGTTGGCAACGGCCAGCGCCAACCACTAGCTGAAGTGTTCAAAAAGCTAGAGCAGCCCCTCGAAGCGCTCAATAATGGCTATGAACAACTAAACAAAATTCGCCTGCATGGTGATTGCCATACCGGCAATATTCTCTACGACCAAGCACCACTGTTTGTTGATTTTGACGATGCGCGCATGGCGCCAGCCATTCAAGACATTTGGATGCTATTAAGTGGTGAGCAAGTGGAGCAACAGCAGCAGCTTAGCGAAATTATCGAAGGCTATGAACAAGTCGCCGACTTTGACCGCCGCCAGCTCAACTACATTGAGTTCCTGCGCACTCTGCGCATAGTGCAACAGGCAGCATGGCGCGCCCAGCGCTGGAGTGACCCAGCCTTCCCGCAAGCCTTTCCATGGTTTAACACCGAACAATACTGGCTAGACCTCACTAAGCAACTCAACCAGCAATTACAACTGGTGCAGGGCTAGGGCCGGTCTGACCAGCGCTAATCGGCGATAAACTGGCCAACGATGTCGTTGTAATAAGGCCAGCCATGTTCGGTAAGCTGTAAGCGATTTGGGTGGACTAAGCCTTGCTTTCTCAGCATATTCAGCGTGTCCTCAGCCCAGTTCGGCAGGGGGATGGGGCTGTGCTGGATGCCAGATTTAAGGCGCAGCACATTGAGCATAATCTCAAAGGGTAGGTCCGCTTGCGCAACTTGCGTCCATTTGCCCATGGTTTGTGGCATGGCAGCCAAATAGTTGCTGGGTGTACGAGTTTTTTGGCTGCGCCAAATACTGCCATCACGCATGGTAAGTTTACCGTGTGCGCCAGCGCCGATGCCAAGATAGTCAGCAAACGTCCAATAGGCTAGGTTGTGGCGCGAAGCTTCGCCCGCTTTGGCATAAGCAGAAATTTCATATTGTTGATAGCCATGGTTTGCCAACGCATCCATACCAGCCAACCAGATATCACTGCTCAGCTCATCATCGGGCAGCTCAGGCGGATGGCGATAAAAGGCGGTATTCGGCTCTATGGTTAACTGATACCAAGAGATATGCTCGGGATTGAGCGCAAATGCTTGCTCTAGGTCGGCCAGTGCCTGTGCAACGGTTTGATTGGGCAGGGCAAACATTAGGTCGATGTTAATGCGCTCAAACCCCGCCGCACGTGCCATAGCAAAGGCTTGCTGTGCTTCATTGGCGCTATGAATGCGCCCTAGCGTGTTAAGTTGCTCGTTGGCAAAGCTTTGCACGCCAAGTGATAATCGGTTGATACCCGCCTCACGGTAACCGCAAAAGTTACCTGCTTCGGCGGTACCCGGATTGGCTTCTAGGGTGATTTCACAGTCGTCAGCTAAATCAACATGCTGGCGCAAAAAGTGAAACCAGTCTTGATAAAACTCGGCCGACAATAAACTAGGCGTACCACCACCAATAAAAATCGTCGTTATGGTGCGGTCTTCAATTTTTGGCAAGTCTTGTAAAAAGTCTTGCTTAAGCTTGGCAAGGTAGCCTTGGCTATCAATACTGCCTTCATGGCTATTAAAGTCGCAGTACGGGCACTTTTGCACACACCAGGGGGTGTGCAGGTACAAAGACAATGGCGGCAAACTCAAGCAAGCTGCTCCATCAGCTGCGCTAAGGCTTTACCCCGATGACTGACCGCTGCTTTTTCTTCTCGCGTCAGCTCAGCCGCCGCTTTGCCTAGGTTTGAATCGTAAAAAACGGGGTCATAGCCAAACCCACCTTCGCCTCTTGGCGCTCGCAAAATATGACCATGCCACTGGCCATGCGCAATGATTGGTGCCGGGTCGTGTTCATGGCGCAAGTAGACTAGAACACAATGAAAGGTAGCTAGGCGGTGCTCTTCGTTGGCGAGGTCGCTAAGCAGCTTATCGATGTTGTCCTGGTCACTTGCCTGCGCTCCGGCATAACGTGCACTGTATAAACCAGGGGCGCCATTTAATACTTTCACGGATAAACCAGAATCGTCGGCTAGAGCGGGCTGGCCAGTTAAGCGACAAACATTGCGTGCTTTGAGTAATGCGTTTTCAACATAGGTCAGCCCAGTTTCTTCTACCGAAGTCACTACAAAGTCACTTTGTGGCACCACATCAAAGCCCTTAGGTGCCAATAAGTTTTGTAACTCAGCCACCTTGCCTTGGTTGCCCGTGGCTAAAACAATGGTTTTACTCATAACGCTTCCCAAATAGACTGTTGGAACTCGACTGTTTGGCTTGCACCACCCTCGGGCTCAACCTGAAGGGTAAAGCGCAAAATTTCTTCGTTCAAAAACCGAAACTCAGCCAAGTAGTAAATAGCCGAGCCTTCTTTCACTTGTCGAAACTCGAGTTGCCTAGTTTGGCCGATCATATTGCGAAAGCTGCCCGTCACATTAGCTTCAACCGGCACAGCAACAATTGAATCCGGTTGTGGTTTAAGCACCGAAATACTTAAAAAGGCCTGCTTATTCGAACGGTTAATCCCATAAGCCGCGGCGACGTCTTCGGTTAACTCGGCAGTCGACAGAGCCATGTAGTGTACGTCGTAACCACGTATTGCAACTTTCTGTTCAGCCAAAGCACTCAGGCTAAAGCACAGGGCCAAGGCGGCAATGATTATCTTCTGCATAATTGATATATCGCTATCTCGCCTAACAAGTTAGGCATTAGGTTCATCAATCGACCTGAGTTGTGTTCGCGGTCTACCACCGAGCGGCGCAGCACCCTAAAACCAAGGTCATTCACGAGCACTTCAAAGTCTTTGAATGTGCAAAGATGAATGTTTGGCGTGTCGTACCAACTATTCGGCAGCGCTTTACTCATCGGCATGCGCCCTAAAATACCCAAATAGGCCCGCGTGCTCCAATGGCCAAAGTTAGGGAACGTAACAATGGCTTGGTCAGCGACGCGCAGCATTTCTCTAAGCATTTCGTCGGGGCGTTCGACCACTTGCAGCGCCTGAGTCATTAACACCACATCAAAGTGGTTGTCGTTAATGTTGGTCAGGCCGTCATTCAAGTCGCGTTGTACAACACTTACGCCACGCGCGATGCATCGGTTGATTTTGGCTGGGTCAATTTCCATACCCAGCCCCTTAACGCCACGGGTGCTCAGGTGAGCCAATAACTCGCCGTCACCACAGCCAAGGTCGAGTACTTTAGCTTGCGCTGGAATCCAGTTTTCAATAATGGCTAAATCAGGCCGCATCATGCACCTCCTGCTGCGCACGGTTTAAGAAGCCTGATAGCGCGTTGACGTAATCATCAATTGGGAACAGGAAGGCGTCGTGGCCCTGGTCGGCTTCGACTTCTAGGTAGGAAACCTGCTTCTCGGCGGCAATAAGCGCTTGCACAATTTCTTCACTGCGTGATGGCGCAAAGCGCCAGTCGGTAGAAAACGAAATAACTAAAAACTTGGCTTTCGCTTGCGCCATGCATTTGGCTAAATCGCCGTCGTGATCTGCCGCTGGGTCAAAATAATCCAATGTTTTGGTCAGCAACAGGTAGCTGTTGGCATCAAACTTACTAGAGAAGTTTTCCCCTTGATAACGCAAGTAGCTCTCAACTTGGAACTCGGCATCAAAGTTAAAATTAAGTTTGCCGTTGCGCAGGTCACGGCCAAACTTTTCGCGCATGGCGTTATCGGATAAATAGGTAATATGGCCAAGCATGCGCGCCAATGCCAAACCTTTAGCTGGGTAGGTGTCGTGCTCGTAGTAACGACCAGCACGGAAATCTGGGTCAGAAACAATCGACTGGCGGGCAACTTCGTTAAAGGCAATATTTTGTGCCGTCAGCTTAGGCGCTGCAGCAATAATCGCTACCGCACTCATCATATCTGGATAATCTATCGACCAGCGCATGGCCTGCATACCACCTAATGACCCACCAACAACCGCTAGCAGCTTTTCAATGCCTAACGCTTTTACCAGTCGATACTGGCTTTTCACCCAGTCGCGCACTGCCATAACTGGGAAGTCAGGGCCAAATGGCTGGCCAGTCTCAGGGTTAATACTGGTTGGTCCAGTGGAACCGTGACAGCCGCCGAGGTTGTTCATCGCAATAACGAAAAACTTATCCGTATCTATGGCTTTACCAGGGCCAATACATGCTTCCCACCAACCAGGCTTCTTGTCTTCCATGCTGTGGTAGCCAGCCGCGTGATGATGGCCAGATAGTGCATGGCAGATCAAGATGGCGTTTGAGCGATCTGCATTCAGCTCGCCATAGGTTTCATATACCAACTCATATTGGTCGATGCTGCGACCGCAACGCAAGGGCAATGGCTCATCAAACGCCATGGTTTGCGGGGTCACCAAGCCAACTGAGTTGGCAGGAATTTGCTCGGGCATGGGTGGAAATTCTCCAAACCGGAAAAGAAAGAGACAGAAGCGCCGCGCACTGAGCGCGGCGGCGAATTATAAACCGATAAACAAACCGCCTGGGTAGCCAATGGCTTGCGCAATGGTGGCAATCACAACAATTTCGATAATGTAAATCACAACAAAACCAACAATGAGCGACAGGTCTAGCATGCCAATTTGTAGGTTCAGTTTGCGGAACGGCCCGATGTACGGCTCAATGATTCGACTCAAGAAAGCTAGCAACGGGTTGTATTGCCCCATCGTAAGCCAGCTGCCAATCGCAACAATAATCATTGACCAGCGCAACACCATTAAAATAGCACCAGCAACCGCCAAAATAGACCAGATGACCAGCTGCGGAATGTTCGCAAACGCCACATCGAATCCGCGCACAATACCGACCAATAAGATGGCAAACACCACCTGGGCAATCCACAAGACTAATAACGAAGCTTGGTCGAATCGCCCGATTGGCGGCATGATTTTATACAGCGGCCGAACAAATGGGTTGGTGATTTGCAGAATGGTACCCGCGAGCGGGTTGCGAAAATCGGCCTGCCCCAGAATCGCGAGCAAGCGCACAATGAGTGCGATCACCACAATTGAAAAGGCCACCGTTAGAATAATTTGGGCAATTTGAGCAAGTGCTCCCATAATTTAGTTCCTCAATCACTCAGTGCTTTGGCTAGGGTTTCACTGCGGGCTTTGCAGGCATCCATGGCATCTGCGACAAGTTTTGGCAGGCCTTGGTTTTCAAAAGTTGCGATAGCACGTTCAGTTGTACCACCTGGCGACATTACGTTTTGCTTCAGCTGAGCTGGCGAGTCATCGCTTTGCAAAACCATCTCGGCTGCGCCTAATGCAGTTTGCGCGGCAAGGAGCTTAGCGTCTTCTTCGCTAAAGCCATATGCTTGTGCTTTTTCTGCCATGGCTTGAATAAACAAATAGAAATACGCCGGTCCACTGCCAGAAATTGCCGTTATGTCATGCAGTGTCTCTTCACTAGCAACCCACTGCACCAAACCTGTACCAGCGAAAATATCGCTTAACGTTTGTCGTTGTGCCTGCGTCACTGACTCTGGTGCCCACAACCCACTCACACCTTTACCTACCATCGCTGGCGTATTTGGCATGACACGGGCCATGGCAACACCGCCGCCAAGCCAACTTGCAATATTGTCGGCCGGTAAACCTGCAGCGATTGAGACAAACAGCGGCTGTTTTTGCTGGGCAACCGTTGCCAGTGGCTCGCACACTTGTTTCATGACTTGCGGTTTTACTGCCAGTATCACAATATCGGCTTCGCTGATGGCGGTTGCATTATCACTAACCGTACGCACACCCTGCTGAGCAAATTCAGCCAGCTGATCTGGATTTGGGTCGGAAGCAATAATTTGCCCACCAGCAAAACCACCGTTTAGCATGCCACCAATGATGGCCTTCGCCATGTTGCCTGCACCAATAAACGCTACTGTTGTCATCTAAATTCCTTAGTTTGTTCGCTGGCCAAAAATTGCGGTACCTATGCGCACCATGGTAGAACCGTTTGCAATCGCCAGTTCTAAATCACCACTCATACCCATCGACAGTGTATCGCAACTGTCAAAACCTTGCTGCAAGCGCTCAAACGCCATCCGCATAGTATTAAAATCTTGCGCTAACTGTTCTGGCGACAGATCGACAGCTGGAATGGTCATTAAACCGCGCAAGCGTAAATTAGGCTGCTCAGCAACACATTGCGCCAGCGCATCAATTTGCTCAACGAGGATACCAGATTTTGCTGGGTCATTACTGACATTTACTTGCAGCAGAACATTGAGTGGTGGCATATCGGCTGGGCGCTGGTCGTTTAAGCGGCGTGCTATTTTTTCTCGTTCAACCGTGTGTACCCAAGCAAAGTTGGCGGCGATGTCTTTGGTTTTATTGCTTTGTATAGGGCCAATAAAATGCCATTCCAATGGCAAGTGCGCGAGTTGCTGTATCTTTTCTACGCCCTCTTGCACATAATTCTCGCCGAACGCTCGCTGACCATGCGCAAATGCTTGTTGAACTGCATCGGCTTTGAACCTTTTCGAAACAGCAAGCAATTTGACGCCGTCTGGCTTTCTGTTACTTTGATGACAGCTGCTGCGAATGCGCGCCACAACAGTGTCAAGTTGAGTTGCTATGCTTGTCATACGCGTTCCTTTTAATGGCACTTGGATAGTTTACCGCGCTCGCAGTAATGAACCCAGCCTGCCATTTGTTGAATACTAGAGTTTTTGGGGTTTTGGTCATGGACATTACTGATTTGCTCGCCTTTTCGGCTAAACAAGGCGCATCAGATTTACACCTTTCATCGGGCTTGCCACCTATGATTCGTGTTGATGGCGACGTTCGTCGCATTAATTTGCCGGAAATGGAACATAAGCAGGTGCATGGCCTGATTTATGACATTATGAACGACAAGCAGCGCAAAGACTTCGAAGAGTTTTTGGAGACTGACTTCTCGTTTGAAGTGCCAGGCGTGGCTCGCTTTCGTGTTAACGCCTTTAACCACAATCGCGGCGCCGGTGCCGTGTTCCGTACCATTCCATCAAAAGTACTTACGATGGATGACCTTGGAATGGGGCAGGTGTTTAAAGATGTTTCAGAGAACTCACGTGGCCTAGTATTGGTTACTGGCCCAACCGGCTCTGGTAAATCAACTACGCTGGCGGCGATGATTAACTACATCAATGAAAGCCGCTACGACCATATTCTAACCATTGAAGACCCAATTGAGTTTGTTCACCAGTCGAAGCGCTGCTTGGTTAACCAGCGTGAAGTACACCGCGATACCCATGGCTTTAACGAAGCCCTACGCTCGGCATTGCGTGAAGACCCAGACATCATTCTGGTGGGTGAGCTACGGGATATTGAAACCATCCGCTTAGCGTTGACCGCTGCCGAAACAGGTCACTTGGTTTTTGGCACCTTGCACACAACCAGTGCCGCCAAAACCATCGACCGTATTATTGACGTGTTTCCAGCCGAAGAAAAATCCATGGTGCGCTCAATGTTGTCGGAGTCGCTACAAGCGGTTATTTCACAAACACTGCTCAAGCGCAAAACTGGCGGGCGTGTGGCAGCGCACGAAATTATGATTGGCACCTCAGCCATTCGTAACCTAATTCGTGAAGACAAGGTTGCACAAATGTACTCAGCCATTCAAACGGGTGCCTCGGTGGGTATGCAAACGCTTGACCAATGCTTGCACAACTTGGTCGCGAAAGGGGTGATTGCATCAGACATTGCTCGCTCTAAAGCCAAAATGCCAGAGAATTTTTAAGGGGTAGGGCATGGAATTTAATAAGTTATTGCAGTTGATGGTAGATAAGGGCGCGTCTGACTTATTTATCACCGCTGGTGTGCCGCCTAGCATGAAGATTAACGGTCAGGTGGTACACGTGACCAAACAGCCACTGAGCCCAGAAAAAACGCGCGAAGTGGTCAACTCTATTATGAATGAGCGCCAGCGCCATGAGTTTGATGAAACCATGGAGTGCAACTTTGCGCTGTCGGCTCGTGGCATTGGTCGTTTTCGTGTTTCGGCTTTCCACCAACGCAATCTAGTGGGCATGGTGTTACGCCGGATTGAAACCCGTATTCCGCGCGTGGAAGAACTAAAGCTGCCAGACATTATTAAAAAACTGGCTATGACCAAGCGTGGGTTAGTGTTGTTTGTTGGTGCCACAGGCACAGGTAAGTCGACCTCGTTAGCGGCCATGATTGGACACCGAAACCGCAATAGTCATGGCCATATTATTTCGATTGAGGACCCGATCGAATTTGTTCACCAGCACGAGCAAAGCATTATTACCCAGCGAGAAGTTGGCATTGACTGTGACTCGTTTGAAACCGCACTAAAAAATACCCTGCGCCAAGCACCGGATGTGATCTTAATTGGTGAGGTTCGCTCACGCGAGACCATGGAACACGCCATCGCTTTTGCTGAAACAGGTCACCTATGCTTGGCCACGCTACACGCCAACAATGCCAACCAAGCGCTCGATCGGATTATTCACTTCTTCCCAGCCGACCGCCATCAGCAGTTGTTTATGGATTTATCGTTGAATCTGAAGGGCATTATTGCGCAGCAGCTAGTGCCAACACCCGACGGTAAAGGCCGCCGCGCCGCCATTGAGGTGATGTTAAATACACCTCTTGCATCGGATCACATTCGTAAGGGCGAAGTACACTTGCTAAAAGAGTTGATGAAAAAGTCAAACGAGCAAGGCATGCAAACCTTCGACCAAGCTCTGTATAACTTATATGCAGCAGGTGAGATTACTTACGAAGACGCCCTAGCTCACGCCGACTCAGCCAACGACCTACGCTTGTTAATCAAACTAGGGCAAGAAACCGATGCGCGCCAGCTGTCGGAATCGGCTGACAAGCTATCGATTGCCGGCGACGAAGCTTACTAAGTTTTCGCAAGACAACTGCAACATTTCTGCAACAGCTGAGCAGTAGTGTCCGCAAACAATTGTGGCACACTCTCAGCTAGGAATTAGCTAATCAGGCCAGCAAGGACTGCTCCTCAAATTGTATTCGCGCATGATGCTTAGGAGGAAGTTTTGCGGATAGATATGATTCTATTAAACCGAATTTACACTTATGGCATGCTACCCATTTTTGCAGTGAGCCTTAGCTACCTTACTGTCTGGCTGAGTGTCACCGTATTCGCCAACGATCCAATGATTACCGTATTACTCATCACCGCTAATTTGCTGCTGTTGATAATGATTAGCAAACAAGGTCTCATTTGGCACAAAAAGCTGAAACAACGTTCTAAGATTGCCAACTGGCAAGATTGACAAAAAACCACCCATAGTATTGATCTGATACATAAATCTAACAATGTTCATAGTCATACAATCCTGTTTTATGGATAATTCACCACCGTCTCTCTTACTTTAAAAACGGTATATGACTATGTCTTATAATGCCGAGCACCGCTTTGGTGCCAAACCTAAGAATCCGGCAATGAAACCGGTTCTAATTAGCGCGATCGCTGCAACTTCGCTCATGATAGCACCCATGTCATTAGCACGCGACAATTGTGAGGTTATTGATGAGTATGGCTACAACCAGCTACTCATTTTAACTTCACTCTCTGGCGATCAAGCCGCATCTTTGCGTAGCATCTACACCACAACGCTTGCCGAAAACAGCATAAACTGGTCAATTTCCGATCAGCCAACCGCTAGTGGGCGCTACCCGTTGTTTGTTCAGTATTATGCCGCTAGTGCGCGCAAGCTGCGCATTATGTTTGCTAATCTTGAGCTAGAAACCGGCAATCTGCGCGGTGACGGCACCATTCGTGGCAAGAACCCATTTATTAGTAGTTATGCAATTGACGGTACCGAGCAAAGCGCCTTGCAGCAGTTATTGGGAAGCATGCTCAATAACGATAAGATATCGGTGCAATATGAGGCAGATAGCATGACGATGAATGCTTACGCCATCTATCACGACCTAGTGGGTGCTTATCAGTGCATGACCAGCCAATAAGCTAAAGCGCCCTCACTCGCAACGCCCTTGGTAATACTCGGATGTAGGCGGGTGTTTGCTGAATAAGTTCACCATCCAGTTGCATGGCTAAGCCGGGTGTCACAACCTTTATCGATGTAATGTCTTGCTGAATGATGGGTGGTTCGTCGCTGGTTGCAGGGATTCTGCCAGCCAAAATATTAAGCAGAAATGGCCAACGCTGAAGTGCGCCAACATGGCTCGACCAAGCTAATCTCAGCTTGCTGTTATCGAGGTTAAATTGCTCGGCAATCTTAATGCCACCACCGAAAAAGCCACCTTTGGCAACCACTAACAATAATGTTGGTAAACAAAGTCGCCGCTGACCATAGTGAACAACCACTGTGTTGGGAGAATACCTAGCGATTACCAACAAGGCTGCAAACTTGTAGGCGAGCTGTGTCATCTTTTTTGATTTGCTTGCCATGTGCTGCAGCACGGCAACATCAAACCCAAGCCCAGCAGCATTCACAAATACGTCGCCGTTTACTTCTCCTACATCCACCCAACGAGGCTTAGCAAGCAAGCGATCGGTGAGGCTTACCTTGCGCCTACCGAGACTGCGCACATAATCGTTTCCTGTGCCAGTGGGCAGAATGGTTAAAATAACATCCGAGTGCACCAGCGCATTCGCGGCGGCATTCACCGTGCCATCACCACCCAATACCACAACTTCATCTGTCGACTGTGCCGCTCGCGCCAATAGAGCAATACTCGTTGCTCTATCTTCCAGGCTGTAAAGCACACTCACGTGGTGACCTAATGCAACCAAGGTTGCCTGCACATTATCTAGGTTAAAGCGCCCAAACCGGGCTCTTTTAGGATGGGCAAATAATAAAACTCTGTGTGCCAACTGCCTGTTCCACATTTACTGCAATTATTAGGCAGTTATCGCGCATTTGTTGGCAAAATTCCATGTTTTGGCGCAATTGCCTAACTGTCTCGCGTAAATTCGCGCAACCAGCATACCAACTATTTGGTAGTTTTATTACCAAACCTTGCTGAAAACTGAACGATATCAAGGGCTTTTCAGCCAAATCCCGTAGGTTTATTACAACACTCTTGATTCGGCGCAATGGTTCTTCGAGCGCTTTCTACTAGCCTTTACCGCATAGGCTAAGTCAGCCAGTCACAGTTTCCCTATTCGACAAAGCAGAGATGTTGCTATGACCGAAACCACACATAATGAAGCGGAAGATTTTGCTGAAGGTAGTTATCAGCAGAATCACCGTCCGGCGTCTGAGTTTGATACGCGCGAAGACTACTTAAACCATGAGCTGCAAATTATGCGCCCCCGACGATGGCGGCTCAATTTACCAGGCCGTGACTTCCGCTTTGAGTGGGAGGATTTAGTTCCAGCACTGGCAGGCACCATTGGGATTACAGTGATGTACTCGGCAGTAATGAGTGCCTATGCGGCAGGCTTTGGCTTAGACCAAGCATTTGTTATCGAAAACGTGCGTGTTGAGCTGCTGGTTTCAGCAACCTTGTTTGTTATTCTAACCTCTGGCTTTTTAAACCCAAGGGCGAACCTAGCGGGTAACCATGGGCCAATGATTCCATTGATTGGCCTTATTGCTGCGGCAGGCGGACACCCACTGGCATTAGGTATTTTAATTGGTGTTTTTGGGCTATTGCTCAGTGCCACCAAGAGTGCTTCCAGGCTCGTCAATCTTACCAGCGCAGGGGTGACCGGTGGACTACTTGTTTATTTAGGCGCCACAGGTGTCATGGGCCAAATATCGGGGCTTAGTGACTGGGCCATGGCTAATGATGCGGGGCGAGTGATCTTCCCAGTATTGGGCGCGACCGTCATTATCTACGCTTGGCTGGCAAAAATTGGCAAACGCTGGTTAGCCATTCCATTATGTTCTGCTGCAGCGCTAGCCATTGCCTTGCTTATGGGCGCCCCGTTTGAGTTCCAAACTACGCCGGGCATGCCAAACCTTAATCCAGCGTACTGGTGGGGTAGTACCGAAACCGGTTGGAAACTTGGTTTACCAAATTTAGAGCATTTTATTGCTGTACTGCCATTCGCCATTCTTGCCGTGGCAATGTGGTCACCAGATTTCCTTGGCCACCGTGTTTTCCAAGAAATGAACTATCCGAAAAAATCGGAAAATGCATTGATGGACGTTGATGACACCGCTGCCGCTTGCTCTATTCGCCAAGCTGTCGGTTCGTTCTTTGGTGGCGGTAATATTACTAGCTCATGGGGCACTTACATGATCCCAGCTGCCATTGCTAAACGCCCAATCCCAGCAGGGGCAATTTTAACTGGTGTGCTTTGCATCATCCTCGCCGTTACTGGCTACCCAATGGATTTAACCGTTTGGCGCCCAGTGATGAGTGTTGCTCTACTCGTTGGCGTTTTTATGCCACTGCTAGAAGCGGGCATGCAGATGGTGAAGGACAATGTTAATACCAATGCTGCCGGCACCTGTATCTTTGCTTCGGCAGTGGTTAACCCAGTATTTGGTTGGGCGCTGGCGATGTTCTTGGATAACAATGGTCTAATTGGTAACAAAGAACGCGCTGAGTCGCTCAGCGCGATCGACAAAATAGTGATTCCTGGCATCACGCTAATCGTCTGCGTGGTAGCACTAGCAGTTGTAGGCATGCTACCAGGCATACCTGCCATGATTGGCTAGTCACCAACTTTTAAGATCGTTCATTAACGGTGCCTGCAGAACCTGCAGGCACCGTTTTTTTTACTTGCTAAAAATTTGAACAGCTTAATCATTTGTTTATCAAATCCCTGTTATGCTGCGCGCGTTCTTAACAGAGTGACCCGCTATGCAAAAAATTTGCCTTCCTGTTTTAGTTGTTATTGCCCTAACTGGCTGCACCGACGCACCCGGTACAGCACCAAGTTACGACAACATTGCGGCTAACTACTGTGGGTATGCCACGCCGGGTTATGCCAATGACATGCTAAATGCCATCAACAATGCACGGGCAAGTGGCGCCTCGTGCGGCAGCATGGGCTATTACCCTCCAACTACACCTGTTGCGTACAACTGCCAGCTCACGAGTGCAGCCCTAACGCATACCAACGACATGGTTCAGTACAATTTCTTTAGCCATACAGGCAGCAATGGTTGGTTACCTGCTCAGCGCGTGGCCGATAGCGGTTATAGCGCTAGTTTTGTCGCAGAGAATTTAGCGGCAGGCCCAGATAATGCTTACACCGCGGTAAACCGCTGGTTAGCCAGTGATGGACATTGCGCCAACCTGATGAGTCCCAATGCACGTGAGTTTGGTGTGGCCTATAGCAATGGCTGGATTAATAACATGCAACATATTTGGACGACAGTGTTTGCAGCCCCACGGTAGCCGCCAGTGATGACTTAAAAATCGGTCGCAAGCTGCGGCCGATGCAAATAGAAACCTTGTAACAAATCACAATGCTGGCTAGCGCGTTCCAACTCGGCCTGTGTTTCGATGCCTTCTTGCACAATTACTAAGCCAGGCCGGCGAACTTGCGCAACAAAAGCAGCATAGTTTGGGTAAGCCAAAACACTAATGTCTAACTTGATGATGTCTGGCTCAATTCTTTGGCAACGTTGATACACCAACTCACAATCGGTTACGTCATCTAGCGCCAGCAATTCGCGCTCAATGGCTCTTCGATTACGACTCACGAGTGCAAGTGCGTCTTCACAACTGGCTTCGTGCTCCAGAATTTCTACCACAATTTCTGTGTCAGTGAGGCCTAGCTCCATAATGCGGGCCTGATATAGTGCCCGGGTAGCCATGTTTGCTTCACTTTCAATTAATGCTTGTAGGTCGTGGTTCAAATATAATTGGCGAGCCGGCTTATTGAGCCTGGCAAAGTTGCGTAAATGCACGGCACGCAGCATTCGATCCAAAAATATGTTCTCACCCTTGTCGGTAGCCGTCGCGATTAGTTCTAAAGGAGAGCAAGGCTGGCCATCAATAAATGGTCGCGCTAGCGCTTCTACACCTACCACCGAATGGTCAACAGAGAATATTTTTTGAAAAGCGGTACCGACAGCAAACTGACCATAACGACACCAGGTCGCACCATCTTGCTCGCACAGAAACTGTTCAAGCTTCTGGCGTAACACTTCTGGATTGTCTGAGTTCACTGTGGTCAAAAGCAAATTCCAATCTATACCTGTTAGTTGAATTGTCAGTATAGCCGAATTAGTCAGCAGGCGAATGTTAAGCGCTGCACTGAAATACAACAAGCATGGCGGTTGATTGAAAAAAGGGCGCGCTAAGGCGCATGCTGTTCACTTAATCAATGTTGGTTTGAATCATTTGCTTTTTCGGCACGGCGCAAGTACGTCCATGTAGCCTCGACACCCGCTCCCTGCGGGTGACGGCCTTAAAGCAAACAATCCAAGCCAACAAATGCTTGTCTAAGTGAACAGCATTCCGCCGCTAGGGCACCCTTTTTTGTAACGGCAACCAACTGCTTATTGAATCTGCCAGATTGAAACAGAGCCTGAGATTTCGTTGCCTACTACTAATAGCGGCTCACCCGTTGGGCTTTGTTTGGCATCAATGAAGACCATGCCCTCTGGTGCTAAATCACCTGATAAGTCAGCACCATTCTCTAAACCGCGGTTAAACATATAACCTAGGTACTGAGCATTGGCAGGTTCAGATACATCATAAGCAAAGATTCCACCCATGCGTTCTAAACCAATAAAGGCGATGGTTTGCTTGCCAATTTTGCCAATTGCTAGGGCTTCCGGCTCGTGCGCTTTGTTCTCTGAGCGGCTATCACCTTCGTTTTCGTCGTCATTGTTGTTAAACAAATCGCCGTGTGTGGCTTTGGTGCGTACGCTAAATTCGTCGCCCGAGTCATATACCAACTCAGCATTGGCATTAAAGATTGAGAACGAACGGGCGCCATAAGCATATAGTTTATCGTAGTCACCATCGCCATCTACATCGCCTTTGGCACTAGTAACGCGCAGGTCGCGAATGCGGTCATCGTCGCCATAGGCAGCAATACTGGCATCTAGCGGTAAGTCTTTTACTTTGAACTCATCGATAAACGCTAAACAACCATCATCTTCGTCGTAGTCCATGCCACCTGATAGCTCACAGAAGGTTTCATTGGCAACATCAAAGAAATATTCGCGCGCATCACCCTCGTTGGCAGTAGCGATGAAGGTTTCACCGTTAATTTCAAACTGAGCAATGGTATCTGGCTGGTATAAGCCATATAGGTTGTCCCAGTTGTAAAACTCTGCTTTGCCTTCTTCTTGGGTATCAATATTTAGGCCAGACCACGACTTTTCACCTAGGCCTTTCACTTGCAGGCTGTAGTCATCCAAATCCAGAATGGCAAAGCCGTTGTTTTCCTGCAGCGCCACAAAGGCTTGCTCATTGGTCGCAGTGATGTACTCAGGCTCAAGGTCTTGGGCAACCGTTGTATTGATGGTAGCGCCATTAATTTTGCTTCCGGCTGCAGGGCTTGGGAAACTCATGCCTTGGGCTGACAGTGCCGCTTTTTGATCATTAAAAGCGCGGAAGTTCAGCTGTGTGACCTTGCCAGGTTGGCCGTTATCAATTTCTACAACCGTGAGAGACCCTTCTGGGTCATAGGTGTAGTCATCACTTGGTTCACCTTCGTTGGCAGCAATTACCTTGCTGCCATCTGGTGTAAAGGTCACCATATCTGGCAGGTTGCCAGCAGGCACAGAAGCGATAAAAGTAACCTGCTCACCGCTTAGGTCATAAAACAGAATTTGACCATCATCAGCATGTTCTTCTGCCTCAGCAGCAACGGCCATCAAATCGCCATTGATAGCGATTGAGTTAATGCCACCCACATTTTGTGCATCGGCGAGCATATCAATCACTTGTCCACTGCTGAGGTTAGTGCCAGTTACCACGCCTTCAGCATTTTTTGCCATGGCTTCACCAGCTAGATCAGCAATAGAAATGGCATTTACAACCGTTGCATCTCCTGAGTTATTAATTGCAAATACACGTTGGCTAGCAGCATGATATTGCACAATCTCAGCCGCCCCTTCACCGCCTAATACGGCGCGGCCAACTAGGTTGGCAGAAAACGTATCTGAAGTTTTTGGTGCCATTGTTTGGCAGGCAGACAGCGCCGCAACAGAAACGGCTAACAAGGGTAGTTTGGCAAATGTAGACATAGAGTGCTCCTTCTAGTTATGGCGCACTACCCTATCGGTCAAATATGACAGCCATGCTTAACTTTTATTGCAAACATTCTTCGCTGCTGGTTTACAGAGTTTTGGCAAAAACCTACGGCAACCAAGCCTACCAATTGCATTTAATCAATGTTTTTCGCCCGCTTGGCGTTATGCTGGGCATTTGGGGTGGTCTGCGCCCGCGCTTGATTTGTTGATCAATTAAATAAATATCGGGGTTAGGTAAAATGAGTCATCATCCTTTAGTTATCGCTGGTTCTGGCCCTGCAGGTTTAAGTTTGGCATGTGCGCTAGCCAACAGTGGCATCAAGGTTGCCATCGTTGATCCGAATAGTGCTGAGGCGTTAGTGAATGCCAAAGATGATGGCCGTGAGATTGCCTTGACTCATTTGTCGATGCACTTGCTGCAAAAGTTAGGTATCTGGGAGCTGATTGAACCGGAAGCCATTGCACCACTAAATGGGGCGGCGGTGCAGAACGGCAACTCGCCCTTTATTCTCGACTTTCATGCCAATCAGTCAGCCAAAAGTGAGGACAAGCTTGGCGTATTGATCAGCAACTACGCCATTCGCCGGGCGCTTTATCAGCGAGCTCAGCAGCTCGATAATATTGAATGGCTACTCGAAGACTCGGTTACCAATACTCATAGCAATGGCCCAGCCCGAATTGTTGAATTAGCCTCAGGCAACACCATTGGCACCGACTTGCTGGCTATCGCTGACAGCCGCTACTCAAAAACGCGCCAGAAGGTAGGCATTGCTACCGACATGCTCGATTTTGGCCGCACGGTGATTGTCGCGCGCCTACAGCATGAGCAAAATCACGATGGTATTGCCCGCGAGTGTTTCTTTTATGGCAATACGCTGGCGATTTTGCCGTTAAACGGCAAACAATGCTCTGCGGTATTTACTCTGCCTACCGAAAAAGCCGATGAGCTAATGAATATGAGCGAAGAAGCCTTTGCTCAGCTAGTGTCAGCGCAGTTGCAGTATCAACTAGGTGATATGCGCCTGATCAGCAGCCGCCATCGTTACCCACTGATGGCCACTCACGCCAAACGCTTTGTTGCCCAACAAGCCGCACTGATCGGCGATGCCGCCGTTGGCATGCACCCAGTAACGGCACATGGTTATAACCTTGGCTTAGCCAGCGCCGATTTACTCGCCAAACAACTTATAAGCGCGCAACAAAAAGGCCGGCCATTGGGTAGCCAGCGAACCCTAATGCCTTATCAGCTAGCCCATATGAAAACCACGCTACCAACCTTCCATGGCACCAATGCCTTGGTCACCTTGTTTAACAATGAAAACCCATTGGTCAAACCACTACGCCATGCCGCGCTGCGGGTTAGCCAATATTGCCCACCAGTTAAAAGCCTGATTACCAACAAACTAACTGAACTAAACCATGGCTATGGCGTGCCGCTGCCACCAATGCCTAATTTGGAAAGCCTAATAGAGCCGCTAAAAACTTCAGTTCTAAACAATAAATAGTCTTGTTACCCTCAAACTTAAATTGAGGGAAACAGATGCTTCAAACTACAAGAACAACCATGCGGCCAATTATTGAAGATGATTGGCCGTTTTATTTAGCCTTAACCACCAACCCAGCAGTAATGCGTTTTGTTGGCGACATTCAAACCCGCGAAGATATTCGCCAACGCTTTGAAAGTAGCTTACCTGCGTGGAGTCCTGAAGCAGATCACTGGCTGATGCTCGCCATCATTAATACAGAGACTGATGCAATCATTGGTGTAACGGGTGGGCAAGCAAGGAAACTAGCGGGCGAGTTCACGGTTGAAGTCGGCTTTTTAATTGACCCCAGTGCCAGTGGGTACGGTTATGCTTCAGAATCACTATTTGCGCTAAGGAAGTGGCTGTTCAGTCATGAAGCAATCACAGGTTTAACCGCCACAGTTACAGAAGGCAATGAGGCATCTGTGCGAGTGTTAGAAAAGTGCGGTTTTTATCAAACAGAGCGAGTCGCTGATAACTACCAAATTGCAGGTCAACAATATGCCGACTTAATTTTTACTTGCAAAAGCTAAAACTCCTTTTGTCAAACAGGTGTATTAAGCTTACTGCAGCAAAATTCGAGTAAGTAGCCATGCGCCAAAAAGCAGCAACAGTTGATGAGTTTATTGAATCAGGTTGTGGCCGCTGCGACAAAGCCGGCACGCCTGAGTGTAAGGTACATAATTGGTTAGAAATCGTTTTACGATTGCGCCAACTCTTGCAGCAAACCGAGCTCGATGAAGCCGCTAAATGGGGTGCGCCCTGCTACGGTTTTAAAGGTAAAAACCTAATCATGATTGCGGTATTTAAAGACTACAGCGCAATCAGTTTTTTGGAGGGTAGTTTTCTCGACGACCCTGAAGGTTTGCTGGAAAAGCCAGGTGAGAATGTTCGCCACGGCCGCGTTGTTAAGTTCAACAGTATTGCCGAGTTTGAGCAGCGCCAAGCTGCAGTCGAAGACTTTATTCAACAAGCCATCAGCAATGCCAAACAAGGGAAGCAGGTGATTTACGATCCAAATGACTTGCCTGATTATTGTGATGAACTGGTTAAAACCTTCGAACTTGACCCAGATTACCAAGACGCCTTTTTAGCCCTAACACCCGGCCGACAACGAGGTTATTTGCTGCACTTTAACCAAGCTAAACAAGCCGCAACCCGTAGCAACCGAATTGCCAAAGTTCGAGATAAGGTAATGGCGGGAAAGGGAATGCAGGATAGGTAACCATGACCTACGAAGAATTTAATGCTTATTGCCACGCCAAGATTGGTACTAGCTACGTGCAAATAAGCACTCACTTTTAATCTAACCCAAGAATGCGCTCTCTCTTTGAGCTATGATTATCACCGAGGAAGGAGAGCTTTATATGCCAGATCCAAACGACGTTCTAATTCGGCCAGTGCAACCCAGCGATGAAGCCGCAATTGTCGACATTTGTTATGAAACACGATCAGTCGACATAGCAGAAGAAGGTAAATATGCGTTTGCCCTGCGTTGGGCGCTGCCCTATTTGCGTGATGATCCGCAATTTTGCTTTGTCGCCGTGATTGGCGAGCAAGTGATTGGCTACATTGTGGGCACGCCAGACACGAAACAACAAGTGCTTAACTTTGAGCGCAATATTCTACCAGAGATGCAAACTCTGATTGATGGCAGCCACCCGTTTGCCAATCAATTTTTAAACGGTGGCAAGCTCGACCCGGCGGTAACAGAGCTACTAGACGACTACCCAGCCCACCTTCATATTAATATGACCAGCGACTGTCGCGGGCTAGGCGTTGGCGCCCGATTAATCAAAGAGCTAGAGCATCAGCTCATTAGCCATAACGTTACCGGCATTCACCTTGGCGTGAATAAGCAAAACATGGCAGCAGTGCGGTTTTATCAACACCAAGGTTACGATTTGCGTGAGGGTGAAGCAGATGATTTCGCCAACCCTTGGATGATGACCAAAACCCTTGGGTAGCAATTATCGTTTGCCAAACCTTCGGTTTGTAAAACCTACCCTTGCTTGCACGGCGGGTTGTGCTGGGCAATAAAAAAACCCGGCCAAATTGGCCGGGCCGAATTCTAGAATACTAGAAAAGCGTTTCCTGATTGCTCTCTCCTTCAATCAGGCTTGCCATTGTACGCGGCATCTATGACTATGATGTGAACAAAACGATGAAGCGCAGCTTTGTTCGCCTAGTCGGTGAGTTCGCCGATTATGCGGTTGCGGCGGCGAGCAAAGGCAGTTCGTGCTTTAACTGCTCAACCCACTCATCTAAGCGCTGGTCGGTTAGTTCAAACTGCTGGTCTTCATCAATTGCTAAGCCATAGAAGTGCTTTTTATCGGCCGATAGAGCTCGACTGCCATCAAACTCATAACCTTCGGTTGGCCAATAACCAACAATGTTGGCACCACGTGGCTGCAGAATTTCATGTAACCAGCCGACGGCGTCGATAAAATAATCACCATAACCGAACTGATCACCCAACCCATACAGGGCAACATGGTGGTGCTGCCAGTCAATTTCTTGCAAAACAGGCTCAAACCCTTCCCAGTCGGCTTGAATGCCACCGAAGTCCCAAGTAGGAATACCAAAAATACAGGTTTGGTGTGCCAGCAGCGTTTCCGCATCCACATCCGTCACATTGACACACTCAACCACTACGCCAAGCTCAGCAAAGCGAGCCTGCAGACGGTCGGCGACGTCTTCAGTGTTGCCGGTGTCGGTGCCATAAACCAGTAGGATATCAGCCATAATTTTCCCCAAGCATTGAACTGCGGGGAAAGATAACAAGAATCGTTCTTAAATTCCATATAAATAAGAACGATTCTTTTTAACGACTAGTTAGACAAGTTTGATTTTATTCGCTGCAGCTTTAGCTGTTTTGATCGCTTGTTCTAAGGTTTTTTCCCGTGCCAGCGCAACCCCCATGCGACGCTTACCCTGAATTTCTGGCTTGGCAAACAAACGCACCTCAACACGCGGCTCGCGCAACGCATCGTCTACACCAATAAATTTTGGGTCTTTGCTGTTGCCTTCGGGGCAAACCACCGCTGATGCTGATGGGCCACGCTGCTCAATTTCAGTAATTGGCAGGCCTAAAATAGCGCGGGCGTGCAAGGCAAACTCACTCAAATTTTGTGAAACCAAGGTCACTAACCCGGTATCATGCGGGCGTGGCGATACCTCAGAGAAGATCACCTCGTCACCTTTGATAAATAGCTCTACACCAAACAGGCCATAGCCCCCCAGCTCGCTAACCACTTTCTCGGCGACCGCTTTCGCTTGCTGCCAAGCAGCCTGGCTCATAGGCTGTGGCTGCCAACTTTCTTGATAATCACCGTTTTCTTGACGATGGCCGATTGGCTCGCAGAAATGAATGCCATCGACGGCGCTTACCGTTAATAAGGTAATTTCGTAATCAAACTCAACAAAACCTTCTACAATCACACGGCCTTTGCCAGCGCGACCACCTTCTTGCGCATATGCCCAAGCCGTGGCGATATCCTCAGGCGCGTTGACAACACTCTGACCTTTACCAGAAGAACTCATAATAGGTTTTACCACACAAGGCATACCGACCTGTTCGATGGCGGCACTAAAATCTTCTTCGTTATCGGCAAACACATAAGGCGATGTGGCAACCGACAGCGTTTCAGCGGCTAACCGGCGAATGCCCTCGCGGTTCATTGTTAGCTGGGTTGCTTTGGCAGTTGGCACAATCTGCACGCCACGTTGCTCATACTCCACGAGCACGTCGGTTGCAATGGCTTCAATTTCAGGCACGATTAAATGTGGCTGCACACGGTCGATTAAGCCGCGCAGCGCATCTTTGTCGAGCATATCTATGCTTTCACTACGGTGAGCAACCTGCATGGCAGGGGTGTTGTCATAACGGTCGGCAACGATGGTTTCTACACCTAAACGTTGCAGCTCAATGACTACCTCTTTACCGAGTTCACCACCACCCAGCAGTAAAACACGTTTGGCTGACGGGCAGCCCGCAGAACCTAACATAGATCCTCCAGAATTTATTCGAATTCAAAATAGTCGCTCATCATAACAGGCATTATTGCTAAACCGGCAGAGCTAAATCAGCAAAACCACTGCCAACGAAACTGAACAAACCGTTAGTTATCATTTGGGTAACGCTGAAAACCTTATTACACTCAATGTCATTCACTCAAAAAATGGCTCGCAGTGAGCCAAATGCCATTAGCTTAAGCAAATCTAAAGGTGGTAGCGGTGTTCGATATAAGACCGTCACCCGCAGGGAGCGGGTGTCGAGCCTACAGGGATGTACTAGCGGCGTGTCTAAGATCGAATGCCGCTATCACCTCAGCCGCTTAAGTTAACGGCATTGGATGTGAGCTGCCAGATAGGCAAACAAGTTAAGTAACAAAGGACACATAAACAATGAAACAATTATTTTGGTTGCTAAGTACATGCTTGTTTTGCGTGTCTGTCAGTTATGCTGACAACCTAGTTTATGGTGATAACACCAGCCCAAATGCCAACAATGGCATCTGCGATGATCCAAGATTTGAGGGCAGAAAGGCCAGTAACGACCCACAACTTATTGATCGATTCCATGATGCCAACGATTGCCGTGACCTTTATCAGCAAGGGCTCATCACGCTTGCCGGCACAGACGGAATTGACTTTGGTGATAATAGTGGCAGTTACACCAATGATGGCGAGTGTGACGATCCAAGGTTTGTTGGTAGCGGCGCTTCGAGCGCGGGGACCGCAGGCACTGATGCCAATGATTGCCGTGAACAATATGCGTTAGGCAATATCCGCCTACGTGAGCAGCCAAAAGTTGTGCCATTGTATTTAGCCGACGGCAGCATCAATTTCGGTGACGACACAGGCAATTACCCGAACGATGATGACTGTGATGACCCAAGGTTTGCAGGCCCTGGCACAACTGCCGCTGGTGATTATGACGATATAGGTGGCGATAAAACCGACTGCATGCGCGCCTATCGTAATGGTGAAGCATTTATCAATCCAACAGTGGCAAGCAACTTAAAAAATATTGATCGCAATATAGATTTTGGTGATGACAGCGGCGGTGCAGCCTTGGATGGGGAGTGTGACGACCGCCGTTTCAGTGGTGACCTAGTTTACGACAGCAGCAGCGAAAAAACCGATGCGACCGACTGCCGCGTGTTGTATTTGTCGGGTTTAATCAGTGTGTTCGTTGAACCAGAGCTCTACCTGCCAGACGGTAGCATCAACTTTGGTGACGACTCGGGAACCTATGCAGAAGATGGTGAATGTGACGATAATCGATTCGCTGGTCCAGGTGCATCATCACTTGCCAACCGCGAACATGTTGCCAAAGACCGCACCGATTGCGAGCGTGCTTACCGCAATGGTGAAATTTATCTGAAGTCGGAATCGCAAACCGAAGGGGTTTACGATGGCATCGACTTTGGCAATAACCAAAGCGCCTTTGCCTTTGATGACGAATGCGATGATCCAAGATTTAGCGGCAGTGGCGCTAGCTCATTGAGCTCAGACAGCCACCGCTTAGCCGACGCAGCTGACTGTATTGCCGCTTATAAAATGGGCACTATCCGGTTAACCGATCAAAGCAATCAGTTTGATAACATTGTTTTCGACAATATTGATTTTGGTAATAACAGCGGTGCCCATGCCGATGATGGCGAGTGTGATGACCCTAGGTTTGATGGCCCAGGTAGTTCGAACCTTGGTTTAGCCGGTAATAGCTACTTAAAAGCTGATGCCAATGACTGTGTTGCTTTGTATAAAGAGGGCCGTGTTTATCTAGACGGCGGCAACCCAGTTGATAGCTCTATCGACTTTGGCAGCAACGAAAGTAGTTATGCCTTTGATGGTGAGTGCGACGATCCTAGGTTTGAAGGCCCAGGCATGGCTAGCTTCTTATCAGACAACGATTTGAAAAAAGACGCCTTCGATTGCCGCGAGCTAATGGAAGCTGGCCGTATCAGCCTTAAAGCAACGCGCGGCAAAGGCGCAACGAATCAAACGCCAGCATCAGGCGTCGATTTTGGTAACGACTCAAGCTTGTGGGCCAATGATGGCGTTTGCGACGACCCAAGGTTTGTAGGTGAAGGCATGGCCGGTTCATTGGATGACAGCAATGCGCGTCGTGATGCAACCGACTGCCGCCAAGCTTATGAAGCACAAACCATACGCCTACGCTAGTTGTTTTATTTAAGCCAAGGCTGAATGAGTAGCCAGTGCAGCCCAATGCTGCGCTGGTCGCGAAACTGCTTTTGGCCAATTTGCATATCGTCGTGGCCATCTCTTGGCTGCGCTACATAGCTGTTAAACAGCCGATCCCACAGCGACAAGTTAAAACCATAATTTGAATTACATTCATCGCGGTGCACCGAGTGGTGCACCCGATGGAAATCTGGGGTGACGAGCACCTGTCGTAACAGTCTATCCACGCTATGAGGCAACCTTAAGTTGGCGTGGTTAAACATCGCCATACCATTCAAAATTACTTCAAACAGAATCACCGCTACCACAGGTACACCCAATACCATAATGGCCACGAGCTTGATCAGCATGGACAAAATTATTTCTATGGTGTGAAAACGCGAGCCTGTTGTCACGTCGATGTCTGTATCTGAGTGGTGCACTCTGTGTAGACGCCACAGTACAGGCACCTTGTGAAAGGCAACATGCTGCCAGTAAATCAGCATATCGAGCAACAACACCGAAGCCACAACCGCCAGCCATGCCGGCACAGCAAGCCAATTAAAAACACCGATGCCATTGCTGGCAGCAAAGGCCGCTGCCGCCACCCCAGTAACGGGAACTAACAAGCGAAGCACTAGCGTGTTGCCAAAGGTTAACAACAAGTTGTTCAGCCAGCGTTGTCCGCGAGCAAGGCGGCGCTGTTTACGGGGCCATAACGCTTCCGCTGCCATAAGCACTAGCAACAAGCCAAAAAAAACACTTAGCCGAATAATGCTTTCGAACTCTTGCATGGCAGCCACCTAATTATGAACCGTTGTCGAACTACATTCTTACAAAGCTACAAAACTTTGCCAGCACAGACAGGTTGCAACAGTGCAACAATGAAATTTCTATTAAAATATACGTACGATGCCGCCAATGACATTCACTTGAAAAGTGAGCTTGATGTTCATGAAGCGCCAACGATCAACTACGGCTAGGGAAACAAGATGAAAAAGCTATTAATGACCGTGCTCTTCGCACTCACAGCGCTTAGCGCTCATGCAGACCAAGCAATTGGCCAAGGCCAGCCTCTAATTATTGATGTGCGCACCCAAGCCGAATGGGACACTGGCCATCTTGAAAATGCGGTGCTCATACCTCATACACAGGTTGCCAATCAGATAATTGAATATACCGCCGATCCACAACAAACGATTTACGTGTACTGTCGCAGTGGCAACCGGGCAGGTTACGCAGTCGATATTCTACAGGAGTTGGGCTACCAAAAAGTATTCAACCTAGGCAGTGTTGCGCAAGCTGCCGAAACCCTGAATGCACAGGTGGTTACGGAATAAACCGAACTACCAAGTGCTTCGCTGGGGTTACCACTACGTAGCCCCAACCGCAGCCCAACAAATCGTAACGCTTCCAGAAACTTCTTCAACTTACGTTCAATGAAACAAAGAGAGTAGCTTGCCTGCCTGTTAATCATTCACCAACAGGTAAAAGTAAATGAAAAAGCTACTATTAAGCGCAACACTCGGCACCGCTACACTTCTTACTACATTAACTGCGCAAGCCGCAGAGTGGGGTTATCACGGCGATCACAGTCCCGAACACTGGGGTGAACAATTTGAAGCATGCAATGGTGCCAAACAGTCACCGGTTAATTTAGCTGACTTTGTTGATGGCAATTTGCCTGCAATTCAGTTCGACTACCAAGTCGCGGGCGAACAGGTCATCAATAATGGCCACACCGTGCAAGTAAACTTTGCACCGGGTAACGCTATTGAAGTAGCTGGCACCACATTTGAACTCAAGCAATTCCACTTCCACTCACCAAGCGAAAATACTCTAGCAGGCCGACTATTCCCGATGGAAGCGCACTTAGTGCACGCAAGCGCCGAAGGAGAGCTCGCGGTAATTGGTGTGTTCTTTGATTTTGGTGACGCCAACCCTGCCATTGCCAAAGCTTGGGCACAAATGCCCGAGGAAGATGGCAAAGCAACACTAGTTATCGGTGCAATGGCCGACGCCCTATTGCCAGAAAGCCGAGACTACTACGCGTTCGACGGCTCATTAACCACACCTCCGTGCTCTGAGGGCGTCAACTGGATGGTGATGAAAGACACGCTAACGGTATCAGAAGCGCAAGTTAAACAGTTGCTAGCCGCTATGGGCGGTCATAATAATCGACCAGTGCAGCCATTAAACGGCAGAGTTGTTTCACAATAAATTAGCTTTGCTCCCCCGCATCTGCTTGCTCAAAATATCGCTGAATCGCATCGTTGATGCGGGGAACAAGGTGTTCATTTTTCTTGTGCAAATAAATATAGCTTTCGAGCTGATAAATTGGCTCTGATTCGCAGAACTGAAGCCCTAGCGCCTGACTCAATATCCCTCGCACTTCAATGGGCGCGATTGAAAACTGACCTCTGCCGGCTTCAAGCATTTGAATACCAGAGCTCAGATCGCTGGCAACGAAAAGATTCGCCTCACTTCGTTGAGCTAAATAATCAAAATACGGTAGGCCTCTTACAATAACCGCATCCAGATAGAACACATCGTTTGCCTGTGGACAAGCCTGTCCTTGCTCAACAAACGCATAGTAGTTTAAGACCTCTATAGCAGTGGGGACCCGAACTAGATTGCTGGTATAAGACTCACTATAGCTTACTCGACTGAGCACACCATCTACTGAACCTTGATCTGCTGCGATCAGTGCTCGATGATTTGGCAGTACCTCAATGGCTAGCTCAATGTCAGCCAACGAGAAAATATCTTGGGCACGCGCTGCTGCCTCAGGGTTAAACCGGTCTGCACTTTCGCTGTTAGACAGCGTCAACCGATCTGCTGAACAAGGCAACGTTAAAAAAATGGCAAAATATAGAAGAAGTCTACGCACGAGTACCTCGCAATAGTCTTCAGTAATAATAGTCGAAAATTGTGAGACATCGCACGCTACCAACAATGTACTAGTACACTGAAACAAATCACTTGCAAATTCTATTTGCATCTATATCGTACTAGTACATGAGTACATCAAATATAGATATGCAGCGCTATCAAGCAGAGTTAATAGAGCACCTTTTGGCACAACAAACGCCAGAAGCAATGACCAGTGCTTTACATAAACTACTGACGGACGCCGAGTTCAGTGAAGTGGTTAAGCGTTTGCAGATTTTTAAAATGCTCGAAGCTGGTGTACCACAACGTCAAATCGCCCAAACGCTAGGTGTTGGCATCGCCACAGTATCTCGTGGTGCCCGCGCCTTGAATCAAGAGAAGCCGTAAGATGACGAAGCCTGCTAAGTTTAGCCTGCCACGTAAACCGCATTATGTGTCGCTTGCCGCCGACATTGATGTGTTTTTGCTGTTTAAAAAGATCGAGAAGCAGTTCGATAACTGCTTTATTTTAGAATCCTTAGGTGAAGACAGTCATATCGCTCGCCACTCGATCATTGGCTTTGATCCAGAATATCAGCTGTATGCCAATGGCAAGCAGCTCAACATTGCCCATCGCGATGGCAACGTTGAAAGCTATGACTCAGTCAACCCTTATTACCTGCTGCGCGAGATCATGCCGCAGGATGTTATCTCCCGCATGTACTGTGGTGGTCTAACCGGCTACCTAGGCTATGATGCGATGAACTATTTTGAGCCATCGCTGGATATCCAATCATCTGAGATGTTCGACGCCTTCCGTTTTGGTTTGTTCAAAGACGGCCTAGTGTTCGACAAGATGACCGGAGAGTTGTTTTATTTCTACTACGACGATAATCGCATAGAAATTGTGGAACAGCTTTTAGCGCAAGAGTACGCTGGTAATGGTGAGCTAGCCATTGAAGACCTTGGCGATACCATGACGCGTGAAGAGCATGCCGAAGCCGTTGCCAAGGTGAAACAAAACATCATTGACGGCAAGATCTTCCAATGTGAAGTAGGCTTTAAGCGCAAACTAAAAGTGCAGGGCGATACCATCAACCTGTATGAAGCACTGCGCGAAGTGAACCCATCACCACAGATGTACTACATGAAGTTTGGTGAACAAAAGGTCATTGGTGCTAGCCCTGAACTGCTATTCCGTTTGCGCCAAGGCGAGATGGAAACCTATCCATTAGCCGGTACGACCAAACGTGGTGCTAACGCCGAAGAAGATATGCAGCTAGCGCGCAAACTGCTAAACGATCCCAAGGAGATCGCTGAGCACAACATGCTAGTTGATTTACACCGCAACGACATTGGCCGGGTAGCGCGCTTTGGCACGGTGAAAGTTCGCAGTCTGATGGACATCAAACGTTTCTCGCACGTTCAGCACATTTCCTCAGAAATCGTCGGCATCATCGACGAAAAACACGATATGTTCTCGGCATTAGCATCGAATTTTCCAGCCGGCACATTAACCGGTGCACCAAAGATTGAAGCGATGAAGATTATTAACGGGCAAGAAAACGATGGCCGAGGCCCTTATGGTGGCGCCCTAGGTCACTTTTCATTTAATGGCGATTGCACCTTTGCCATTCCAATTCGTACCGTTTTTGCCAATGGTGAAGATGGTTATGTGCAAACCTGTGGTGGCAACGTTTACGACTCAAACCCAGCCGACGAATACGAAGAGATTCGCCGCAAGTTTGCTGGCACGCAAAAAGTGTTGGCAAGATTTATCAAGGAGTCATCACAGTGAAAGTTTATATCATCGATAACTACGACTCTTTTACCTACAACCTATATCAGTACATAGGTGAAACGCTCGAAACCGCGCGCAATCAAGGCAAGGTCGAAAGCTTTGAAGTCTTGGTAAAACGCAACAACGAAGTCACCCTTGCGGACATTAAAGCGGCACAGCCAGATCGAATTATCATTTCACCTGGGCCTGGCTCACCAGACGACCCCGCCTATTTTGGTGTTTGTGCCGAGGTAATTGCCGAGCTAGGCAAAACCATCCCCGTGCTAGGGGTGTGTTTAGGCATGCAGGGCATTTGCCATGTATTTGGTGGCGACGTTGTAAAAGCCAAGGTGCCTATGCATGGCAAAATTAGCCCAATTGTTCACAGTGGCGAATCAGTGTTCAAAAACGTGCCTAACCCACTCGACATTATGCGCTACCACTCGCTTGTAGCTAAGCCTGAAACCTTGCCCGCTTGCTTAAAAGTGACCGCTGTGACGGGGGATTTTGCCGTTGCAGATTTTGACGACCACAACAAAGTAACGGCAGGCGGCGATTTTGAAATCCAGGGCGTTGTGCACCGTGATTATCCAATTCATGGAATCCAGTTCCACCCTGAATCATTTGCCACCGAAGCCGGTAAAGAATTGGTGAGTAACTTCTTGTTCACTTGTTGATAGTTCACTTACCAATGCCATTAACTTTAGCATTTTGCTTAGGTGATTGTGGTGTTCGATACGAGACCGTCACCTGCAGGACGCAGGTGTCGAGGCTACAGAGATGTACGCTCGGAGTCGCGCACGACCCCGTGTCGACTATCGAGTTCCGCAATTACCTAACAGCTTAAGTTAATGGCATAGACTCAACAGCAGCTTTTGTTGACTACCCTTGCGCAGCCTTCGAGCTGCGCTTTTTTTTGCTTGTATTCACGTTTGTACTACTGTGAGCTAGTTATTGGACGTTTTACGCTAATTGATATACATTAGAAATGTTGTCTATTTCAGGGATTGACCATGACAAATCAAGCTGCACCGCTCCTTTACGTTCGACCAGAAGCATTACTCATAAAACATCTTATTCGCTTGTACGTAATAGCCGTTGCAACCACCCTGCTAGTAAGCTTATTCATCGCCTATACGCTAAACCTTTTCATATTGTTACCAATGGGCGTGTTGGCATTTATTTTCTATAAACTACTTCCTTATCAACACAGTTGGTTCCGCAAGCCTTTTATTCACCTAGCAGAAGATCACTTTACGTGTCCAAATTGGCAGCAAGATACCGTTTACTACCAAGACGTGATTCATGTCGAAGCCATGCCATACCACAACACAAACTTCTTTTTGCAATGGTTTATGCCATATTGGCCTGGAAGTTATCGTTTGCAAGTAAGACTAAACGACAACACAACCAAGGTGATCGATTTGTCACCTGTTGATCATCGCTGTAGGTTGCAGTTCTATTACTTTTTATTACAGCGTTGCGGCTTAGAGGATGAGGCTAACTATATTTAGCGACGCTATCGGTGCCATAGCGCACAATACGGGCAAGACGGGCAGCACTTGGCTGACGCCAAAAACCTTCAATCATTAACACCATTGCTTCATCGAAGGCTTTTATCTCTTGCAACAAGTACTCGGGTTGCAGTGGTAACTGGTTATGAAAACGGCGAAACACCTCAGCAACGTCAGTTATCAATAACCCAGACAGCATTAAAGCCTCACTGGTTTGACGGCTGAAAAACAGCTCGGCAATAACGTCGTTGCGCCACTGAATCGAAGCCAACATCAATTCAATATCACGAACGTCTGCTTGATACACAGCTCGCTTAGCCTGAGCCAGCGTCACCAACTGAGCGGCAAGCTCCTCTGGATCGTAGAGGATTTCCGCTTGGCTAAAGCGTCGGATAGCAAGGTCGTCAGTTTCAATTTGTTGTTGATACCATTGATATGACGCGACCGATTGGCGAATTTTTTTCCCTTGGAAAATACGGGTTTCTGGTGCGACAGTTTGCTCACCTATGCAAAATAAATACACGTAACCACCCTGCGCCCCAACCTGCATAACGCCCTGTAGGTCATGTTCGGCTTGCAACTTCTCTAGATAAGCTTCTATAAACTGCTGCATGACACCCCTAAGTCCATTCTCTCAACGCTCTCCCCACAACATAACCAATCCTGATAGAGCTGTCATCACGCCGTTTTGCTAATCATGTAGTCAGTCCGCTGCAGATTCTTTTCTTGCAGCTGCTTCAATCGCGGCCATCACTTCGTCTACTTTTGCCGCTGCACCTGAGCCCAAATTAAATGCCGCCACTTTACCAGGTAGTCGGTCCACTTGATGCTCTAGCGCCTCTAAACGATTAATCACACCCGAGGCGGTTTGCGACGTATCGTCAGCATCGTTGGCGAGTTGATGAACCTCGCTATTGATTTCAGCTACCGCTGCTTTTTGCTGACTGGCAGCACTAGCCGCTTCATCCAAACGATTAGTGGACGTTTTCATACCTTCAAACAATTCAACAATTAGGTTTTTATTATCCGCCACCTGCCCAGCTGCACGCTCGGTTAAAACCTGGCTATTCTCTGATGCTTGCACCGCCTCGTGCGAACGAGCCTGAAGCTTACTAATAATTTGGCTAATTTCTTGTGTCGATTCTGCTGTTTTGCCAGCTAGAGATCTAACTTCATCGGCCACCACAGCAAAGCCACGGCCTTGCTCACCTGCGCGGGCGGCTTCAATGGCAGCGTTGAGAGCAAGAAGGTTGGTTTGCTCAGCAATGGCATTAATCGAGTTGAGAATTGAATCAATAGTAGCAACTTCGTCGGCAAGTTTGGTCATGCGCTGGTTGGTTGCGCCCACATCTTCAGACAGTTGACGCATTAAGTTAGCCACCTCCACCATGCGCTTTTCACTTTCGTGGCCCTGTTCTAGCTCGCGCATAATTTCTTCTTTAGTTTCTTGCATCAAATCGGAAATGCTACCTGCCGACTGATCCATTTCAGCAATGGCGGAGGCGAGCCGATTAGTGATATCTCGCTGTCCAATGGCAGCTTGATGAATTTCTCGACCAAACGCATTGGAATCTTTTAATGCACCAACGGTGACCAAAGAAAATGCCCGCAGCTCCATTAAAAAATCAACCAAAGTATCCAAATGGTGATTAATTGAGTCGGCAATGCTTTGCAGTTCTGGGCTCGCTTGGTCATCAATACGTACCGAAAAATCTTTTTTCAGTGCCATGCCACGCATGGCCTCGGCAATTTGCTTAACGCCTTTTGATAAGCCGCGACCTATCACCATAGACAGCAATAACGCTAGTCCAACTAACAGAATGCTAACCACTAGCAGCTGCAAGCGTGCAGACTGCGCATTTGCTAGTACCAAAATGCTTTCGTTTTGGACTTGCTCCGCTAGGCTGTCAGACATTGCTTTAATGTCTTGAATGCGTTTGGTTGCTACGGCAAACCAGCCAGACGTTGGGTCGCTGTAGTCTTGTTCAATAAATTGATTTAGCGAACTGGCGGTGTTGGCGACCGCCTGCCAATGGCTTTGTGACTGTAACTGGCGCAACTGGCCAACAAGAGAATCAGAACCTGATACTCGCACTAACTCAATGCGCGCAGCTTCATCGGTCATATAGCCCGATACTTCATTAAAGTTGGCCGAGGTTAAATAACCAACACCAATGACCCCATTGAGCTTGCCGCGTACCTGGCCGGCGCGCTCTTTTAGCCACAGCAAATGAATTTTAGTTTTGGTGGCGGCAGCAATACTAGGGATGTCGATGTAGTCGGCAATCAGTTCAACACTGGTAAGCGCCGTGCTGTTGATGCGGGAATAATAACCGAATGCATTACTTGCTGGATCGAGATTATCAATAAGCTGGCGGCGTTGTTGGCGTTGATCGGTGAGGGCAAAAAGCTGGTTGCGCAGAGTTTCTAGTAGATCCGTTGGCAAGTCGGGGTAATTAGAAAAGTTCAACTGCTCCAACGCTTGCACCTGCTGGTCTGCAACCCGCCTCTGATCACGCATAGCCGCTTCGTTGTTCGCACCGCCACTACCAATAAATCCAGCCGTTAGACCGCGTTCAACAGCAAAGTTGTGGGCAACATTATCGAAATAACCTAGGAGTACTACCGCTTGCTGGGCAGCGCGCGCCTTTTCAACTGTTTGGTTGTATTGGTTAACCGTCAACACGAGCAATACCACTGCCAACAATGTTGGAATGCCAACCAAAATTTGCAATGCCTGACGCAAGGGAATGCGACGTAGTATTTTGTTCATCTCATTACTCCTTTACCTAGCTTGAGACTAGCAGGTGCTTAAGATGGCATCGGCTAAAATCAGGATTCATTGCCATTAAAATTGTAAGGCTGTGTAAGAGGTTGCTTCAGCTTCTGGTCATTTTTTTATCAATCAAATGTGATAGCGTGGCTAAAACAATGTTAAATAACTCGAGACGTGATCATGACAAGTACCAAGCAGTCGCTGTTGTGGATGAGTATTTTTTTAGCCATCGTGTTGGCAGTATTAGTCGCCATTTTCCCGGCTCTGAAAACGGCATTTTTAGCAAATTGGGTGTTCAACTCCTTGATCGCTTCAGTCTTGTTAGTTGGCATTTTTTACTGCTATCGGCAAGTTTGGGCGCTAAAACCCGAACAACAATGGATCGCACTGTTTCGTACTGGCCGTTCAGGCACGTCACTCACTGAACCTGTATTGCTTAAATCTTTAGCCAAACACTTAGACGAAGACACTAAGCGTGACCGCTTTAGCATGTCGGCGATGGCGCTTAGAACAATATTGGATGGCATTCGGGCTCGCTTGGATGAATCACGTGAAATCTCGCGTTATTTCATCAGTTTGCTGGTCTTTTTAGGTCTGCTAGGTACGTTCTGGGGTCTGCTTGGCACCATTGAAGCGGTTGGCAAAGTCATCATTCAATTAGATATTAATAACAGCAACTTTGAGCAGGTATTTACCGAGCTGCAAGCTGGCTTATTAGAGCCTTTAAGTGGCATGGGCACTGCGTTCAGCTCGTCACTGCTTGGTTTGGGGGGCTCTCTGGTATTGGGTTTTTTAGATATCCAATCAGGGCAAGCGCAAAACCGCTTTTACGACAGCCTAGAAGAGTGGTTAACCGGCCTGACTAATCTTATTGATCCGGCCCAAAATGCTCACCACCCAGTGGTAAATGAGCAAATCGAAGCGCTCATAGCAGAGAACGAGGCGTTAAAGCAGCAACTAGTTGACAAGGAGTAAGCTATGTTAGCCAGTCGCCGCCGCAGCCAAAGCCAGGTGAATGTTTGGCCGGGGTATGTTGATGCCCTGTCGGCCCTGCTGTTGTTAGTTATTTTTATGGTGCTGATTTTCACCTTGGCACAGATGTTTTTGAGCAAAAGCCTGAGTGACAAAGACGCACAATTATTCGACCTCAACCAACGCATTGAAGAAATTAGCAACGCACTGCGCCTTAGCAATCAGCGCAATGAAACACTGGCCAGCGACTTATCGCTGCTGCAAAGCCAATACGATGCTGCCATTCGCACCCAGTTAACACTCGAAGATCAGATCGCGGCGTTAGAAGAAAGAGTGGCGGCAGATCGTGAAACCATCGAGGTACAGCTTCGCGAACTTGGCGTGCTACAGCAGGACATATTGGCTCTGCGCCAGCTTAGAGCTCAACTCGAAAGTGAAATTGGCCAGTTAGTCGCCCAACAAGAAGCCACTGACGCGCTGATTGGAGAGCTTAGAGACGAAAGTAAGCAGTTAGTGGCTCAGTTAAGTGACAGTCAACAGCGCACACTACTTGCTCAGGTAGAACAAGACAATGACGAGCTCAGCCTGCAAGACTTGGTTGCTGTGGTAGCAGCAGGGCGGGAAGCACTTGCTAATGAACAAGCATTATCAGCTTCTGCTCGCGCGCAAATCGATCAGTTGGCCCGCCAGCTTGATAATCTTGAGTCGCAACTACAGGTAATCAGCCAAGCCCTAGAGGTTGAGCAGCAGACCGTTAGCAGCCAAAAGGCAGAGATTGCCGACCTTGGCGAGCGTTTAAACATTGCCTTGGCAGAGAAGGTCAACGAACTGCAGCAGTATCGGTCGGAATTTTTTGGCGCCCTGCGCCAAGCTTTAGCTGAGCAGCCAAATATTCGTATTGAAGGTGACAGATTTGTCCTACCAGCAGAACTCTTTTTTGCCACCGGCTCGGCCGACATTGGCGAACAAGGGGTGATTGCCCTACAAGAATTGGCAACCTTGCTAGAGCGGGTTGATATACCCAACAACATAGACTGGGTACTAAGGGTAGACGGCCATACTGACGTCATCCCTATTAACAACCAAGAATTCCCATCTAACTGGGAGCTATCTACCGCCCGCGCCGTGTCGGTGGTGCGCCAACTAGAGCAATTGGGGGTTGCCCCCAATCGCTTAGCGGCAACCGGGTTTGGTGAGCACCATCCGTTAGTGGCTGGCACCAGTGCCGAAGCACTGGCGCAAAACCGTCGCATTGAAATAAAGCTCACGAGTCGCTAGCAAGGCCAAACTTGGCCTTCTTTTGTGATTAAATCAAAGCGCTGATGGTGCGAACGCCTTTACCGGTTGCACCTTCACTATAAAGCCCATTCGTTGGTTGATAAGCGCCAGCTAAATCGAAGTGTAACCACGCCTGATCCGGTGCCACAAAACGAGACAAAAAGCCGGCGGCAACACTGGCACCGCCGCCACCGCCGCCTTTAACTGGGCGGCTATTGGCCGTGTCAGCAAAAGCTGATGGCGTATAATCAAGATGGAAGTCCGCCAGCGGTAGTGGCCAAACCTCATCATGAGCACTGCGCCCTACCTTTACCGCTTGCTGCCATAAAGACTCATCTAGGCTCATCACAGCACAATAGTCGTGTCCTAAGGCCACGGTCGCTGCACCCGTTAACGTAGCGGCGTCGATAATCAAACCAGGCTGAGCTTCGCTTGCCAGCAGCAAGCCATCGGCCAGTACCAAACGTCCTTCGGCATCGGTGTTCACAATCTCAGCCGTGACACCATTTTTATAAGTAATGATGTCACCCAACTTGTAGGCATGGCCTGAAATAAGGTTTTCGGCACAACATAGAATTAACCGAACACGCTTTTGCAGCCCAGCACCAATGGCAGCGCCCAAAGCAGCTGTTACGGTTGCCGCACCACCCATGTCAGACTTCATTTTGAGCATGCCTTCCGATGGTTTAATTGAATATCCACCCGAATCAAAGGTAATGCCTTTGCCCACTAAAGCCGTCGCGACAGGTGCATCATCATCCCCAGTTGGGTTGTAATCAATTTCAATGAGCACTGGTGGGCGAGTGCTGCCACGGCCTACCTGCCAAACCCCTTGCCAACCTGCTTGCACTAGGGCTTCGCCCTGCCAACGGTTACGCACCGATACATGTGGTGAGCAACTGGTTAAATAAGTAACCGCCGCATCGGCTAAGGCCACCGGTGAGATATCTTCCGGCGTGCCATTGGTCACCTGCCTAAGCCAGGTCACTGCCTTAGCACGGGCCAACAACTCTTTATTCTCAGCATCGGTAAACTGCACCGCATTGGGTAGCTTGGCAGTCGCCGCGCCTTGATAAAAGGCCCACTGAGCTTCCTGCGGCCACTCGCCTTGCAAATGCAGCGGTTCTTGCGTTTGAGCTCGCACAGCAAAGCCCGCAGCTTGCACTGCCCGCAAATCATTCGCTTGCACAAATACCTGAAAACCGGTGTTAGTAGTCAGTACGGGGCTGGCTAACCACTCTGGTTTATCCGTGGTAGCAAGTGACACAGCAATGGCCATCTGAATTCTCCTTCGGTTGATACCCTATGCCACGAATGGCACAAGGTGAATGTCTAGTGATCGCTATTGTACGAGTGTGCTGACAAGTCTGCTAGCAGGGCAGTGACAACAAAAATACGTTAGACTTGCCAGCATTGTATTTGTTGAGGTTGTTATGGCTGAAAAACCACCAGTAATACTGATTGATGGCTCGTCTTATTTGTTTCGTGCGTTTCATGCGATGCCACCATTAACCACACGCACAGGGCAGCCTACCGGTGCCATTCGTGGGGTAATCAACATGATTCGCTCGATGATTGACCAGTATCCGAATAGCGAAGTAGTGGTGGTGTTTGATGCCAAAGGTCCAACCTTTCGCAATGACATGTACAGCGAATACAAAGCGAATCGTCCACCCATGCCAGACGAACTTAGGGTGCAAATTGAGCCCATTCACAACATTATACATGCCCTAGGCCTGCCACTACTGTGCATTGAAGGGGTAGAAGCCGATGATGTCATTGGCACCCTAGCCTATGAAGCCACAGCCACTGGCCAAGATGTGATTATTTCAACCGGCGATAAAGACATGGCGCAGCTGGTTAGCCCGCATGTGTCGCTGATCAACACCATGAAAGATGAGTTGTTAGATGTTGCCGGCGTCACTGAAAAATATGGGTTTGGCCCAGAGCTGATGATCGACTACCTAGCGTTAATGGGCGATAAGGTCGACAACATTCCAGGTGTACCTGGTGTGGGTGAAAAAACGGCTAAAGCACTGATTGAAGGCATTGGTGGCATTAACGATATTTATCAACGACTTGATGACATCGCCGACTTAAGTTTCCGTGGCGCTAAATCAATGGCGAAAAAGCTAATTGAGCATGAAGCACAAGCGCGCCTGAGCTATGAGCTTGCGACAATTAAATGTGATTGCGAGTTGCAGTTTAAACTTAATGAGCTGGTTAAAAAGCCAGCCGATCGCGAACTATTGGTACAGCTGTATAGTGACCTGGAGTTTAAAGGCTGGCTGAGTGCACTACAGTCAGGCGCACCAGAGCTAGGCGGTAAACCTGTTGCTGCAGAAACCATTGCGAATGCGGTTGAACAGCAGGAAGAAGCGACCGATTCGGCGGAAAAACCAGAGGCAAGGTTAACGCACCCAGAAAACTGCCAGTATCAACTGCTAGAAAACCAATCCGAACTAGAAACCATGCTAGGCGAAGCAAAAGAGCAGGGTCGGGTAGGGCTATTTATTGAGTTTGATGGTCAGCATTACATGCAAGCCCAACCGGCAGTGATCTGTATTGCCACCCAACCGGGTAAAGCATATGTCATTCATTGCCATCATTTTGCCGATATAAAGCAAGCCCTGCAGCCTTTGTGGCAAGATTTTAATATTGAAGTGGTGTGCCATAACTTAAAGCCAATTCTACACTGGCTAAGCGACAGCAAAGTCACGCGCATGAAAGATGACGTGATGCTGATGTCACAAACACTAGAATCAACTCTGAGTCGTGACAAGGCCCTAGATAAGCATTTTGATCAGCACGGTATCGACAATCTCAGTCGCAAACGCCTTAACACCCCGGCGAAGAGCATTGTCGACATTGCCGGTAAGTTCGGCAAAAAGCAGCTAAAACTTAGTGAACTACCAGCAAACGAAAGCCTAGACTACCTAGCTGAGCGTGCCGACATGGTATTGCGGTTGTTTTACCAATTAAGGTTTGAGTTGCAACGCACCGGCCAGTATATGGTCTACCAAGATATTGAAATGCGCCTGCTCCCTATTTTGGTGCAGGTTGAGCGCAATGGCACCTTGGTTGATGCCGACTATCTGCACGAACTATCGGCACAAATGAAGGTCAAAGCCGAGCAAATAGAGGCACGAGCACATGACCTAGCAGGTCAGTCTTTTAACCTAGACTCGCCTAAACAACTAGGTGAAGTGTTGTTTGAAAAGCTGCAGCTGCCAGCAATTAAAAAAACGGCTACTGGTAAAGCATCTACCAATGAAGAGGTGCTATCCCAGCTGGCGGAAGAGTATGAAATTGCCCAGCTTATTTTGGACTATCGCCGCTTGCGCAAATTGATTAGCACTTATGCCGACCCGCTACCCTTGTTGATCAACAGTGAAACAGGGCGGGTGCATACTAACTACCATCAAATTGGCGCTGCGACCGGTCGCTTTTCGTCAACCGAGCCCAACTTGCAAAACATCCCAATTCGCCATGAAGAAGGCAAAGCCATTCGGCGTGCATTTGTTGCCCGCCCTGGCTGGGTGGTTTTGGCGGCGGATTACAGCCAAATTGAGCTGCGTATTATGACGCATCTATCCCAAGACCCTGCATTGATTGATGCATTTAGCAATAATCGTGACATTCACCGCGCAACTGCCGCGGAAGTCATGGGCGTGAGCGAAGAGGAAGTCACCGACGACATGCGCCGCTCAGCCAAGGCCATCAACTTTGGCTTAATTTATGGCATGAGTGCACATGGTCTAGCGCGCCAGCTTGGCATTAGCCGCAGCGAAGCCAGTAAGTATGTGAATACGTACTTTGAGCGCTACCCCGGGGTAAAGCAGTTTATGGAGCGTACCCGAGCTGAAGCCAGTGAAAAAGGCTATGTAGAAACAGTTTATGGTCGCCGCTTGTATCTACCAGGTATTAAAACCGGTGTACCGGCAGTAAAAGCCGCGGCGCAACGTACGGCCATTAATGCCCCAATGCAAGGTACCGCCGCCGACATCATTAAAAAGGCGATGACCGATGTGCAAATCTGGCTGCGTAGCAGCAAGCTGAGGGCACAAATGGTTATGCAGGTACACGATGAATTGGTATTTGAGGTACATCCAGAGGATGCTGAGCAGTTAGCGAAACAAGTGAAACTTAGAATGCAGCATGCGGCAAGCTTGAGTGTGCCACTAGACGTTGGCATTGATCAGGGCGATAACTGGCAAGCAGCACACTAGTCTGCAAGTTCTTCATCAAGGTCTGGGTAGTGCACCACAGTTTGGTTTCTACCTAGGCGTTTCGCATCGTAAAGTGCCGAATCAGCATCTGAAAATAGCTGATCAATGTCGGCATATGAAGCAGGCGATGCGGCAATGCCAATCGACACGGTCACGCGGTTAAAATCACTCGCCGCATGAGGTAGCGCCTGCTCACCAATGGCTTGATGGATGTGTTCTGCCACAATCGCGGCCTGATTGGTATTGGTAGAAGGCAGCAACACACAAAATTCTTCGCCACCATAACGCGAAGCTGTATCGGTACTGCGTTTTATGGCGCTTAACACGCGACTGGCAACTTCCTGCAGGCAGGCGTCACCTGCTTGGTGTCCGTAGGTGTCGTTAAACTTTTTAAACCAATCTACGTCAATCATTAACAAGGCTATTTCAGTGTTGTGACGGCGACACCAAGTAATGGCGGTCTCAAACGCGATCATAAGTGCACGACGGTTTTTCAACCCCGTTAGCGGATCGTGTTCGGATAGGTCTTTTAGCTTTTCATTCGCTAGTTGCAACTCGTCGTTAAGCGATAATAATTCTTGGCGCATCTCATGCAGCCGGCGCATTGCCAACATTTTGGCTTCCAGAATAGTGATATCTACTGGCTTCTTCAGATAGTCGTCGCCACCAGCGGTTATACCGCGCAGAACGGCCTCTGGTGTATCGTTACCACTTAAGAATATTACCGGCAGCCATTCATCGGCTTGTTCTCGCAAGAGCAACACCACTTCATGACCAGAATACCCCGGCATTTCTTCATCCATAATAACCAAGTCAACGTCTTGCTCATTCAATAAGGTCAACGCCGCTTCGCCACTATCAACCAAGATAACTTCGTGACCCAACCGCTGAAGAATACTGCTTAGTATTAGCTGATCGGCTTTGTTGTCATCTACAACCAGTACTCGCATCTATAACTCATTCATTGTTTTGACGAACGCCTGAACCTGTTGCTCAGCTTTTTGGCGATCTGCGTCTGCTAACTGCCCAGCTTTACCGGCTAGTTCAACCTCTTTAAGTAGCGCAGCCAAGTCTTTAGCACCCATATTTGCCGCTGTTGATTTAAGCCGATGCGCCTCACTCGCTGCTTGTGCTTGATCGCCGCTTTCGAGCGCTTCTAATGCCGACGTAGCCACTTCAACGGCCGCATCAATCAGCTGTTGAAAGGCGTCTCCTAGCAACTGCTGCATGCTCTGTAGCTGCTGCATATCGATATTAATCTCTACTTCTTCCGACATGGTTTCCTCCAATTTCTTTTTCGGTTGCCACTGGATTATTTTTTGTTTTAGTTGGTCAAAGTTAAAAGGCTTGCTGACAAAATCGTCCATTCCAGCTGCCAGACAATGATGTCTGTCGGCATCGCTGGCGTTCGCAGTTAAGGCAATGATAGGGAAATAGCCAACTTCTTTTTTTGCTTGCAATGCGCGAATGGCACGACTAGCTTGAAAGCCATCCATTACCGGCATCAAGCAATCCATTAAGACCATATCAGGTTGGAAGTCTGTCAACATGTCGAGTGCTTCTTGGCCATTGTTGGCAATTTTTGCGGTGATCCCCATCTGCTTGAGCACCGCATCGGCAACCAACTGGTTGGCTTGATTATCTTCGACCAACAGTATGTTAAGCATCAGGTTTTCCTCTTTGTCAGTCGTATTTTTGGCGTCGGACGTAGCTAAGTTAGATGGTTCAAACAGTGCAGCCAAGGCCAAGAGCAGTTTGTCGACTATGACTGGTTTGGCGAGAAACTCACAATAAGCGTCACCATCAGTGAAGTCGCGTATTTCGGTTGAATCAACCGATGAGACCACTAACACAGGCAACTGTTTAAGTTCGCCACGTTCGCGCAACACACTCACTGCACTGATGCCATCTTGATCGGGCATTAGGTAGTCCATTAGCAAAACATCCGGCATATCGTCACTATTGTCAAAACGCTCAAATAGCGCTTCAACACTCAAAAATAGTTCTGTGTTGGCCTCTAAATGAGCAAGCAACTCGCCTAGCACTTCCAAGTTACGCTGATTGTCGTCAACCACCCATACGGTTTGACCGGCAAGCATTGAACTATCTACTGCTACCTTGGGTTGTTCGCTAGCCCTACATGGCAAAACAACGGCAAACACCGACCCTTCCCTAGGCTCACTGGTTAACTGAATTTCACCGCCCATTAATGCCGCCAGCTTTTGACAAATCGCCAGGCCAAGCCCAGTGCCACCAAATTTTCGGGTAGTTGATGAGTCGGCTTGAGTGAAGCGTTCAAACAACTTGGCTTGTGCTGCTTCCGATATGCCAATTCCCGTGTCACTCACTGCGTATACTAGTTTGTCATTCGACAAACTTACCGATAGTAAGACTTCTCCATCTTCAGTGAACTTAACGGCATTGCCAATGAGGTTGGTCAGCACTTGCCGTAGTCGTAGTTCGTCTCCTAACACCCAGGTAGGGATGTCTGGTGCTAACTGTAGGGCCAAGTGAATATGCTTTTCACGTGCTAAGGAATAAAAAGCTTGCACTGTTTCCTGGCAGAGCTTGTGCAGGTGAAATGGCTCGTTTTCTAAATGCATCTGACCGGCTTCAATTTTAGAAAAATCGAGAATGTCATTAATTACACTGAGTAAAAGTCTGCCAGAACTGATCAGAGTATCGACATACTCTTGCTGGCGCTTGTTAAGCGGTTCGCTGGCCAACAGCTGCGCAGTACCCAGCACGCCATTCATTGGGGTGCGTATTTCATGACTCATGGTTGCCAAAAACTCTGATTTGGCTTTATTCGCCACTTCAGCAGCCATTTTTGCTTCACGTAGCGACTCTTCTCTCTGCAACCGCTCACTCACATCTCGAATGTGTGCCATGTACCCAAGTTCACTGCCCTGTTCATCCGTTAACTTGGCGGTAATGGCTTCACCAGAAAAGCGCTCACCTGCTTGCGTGCAAAACTGAGCCTGATTGATCACATTTAACGTTGCTTGAGTGATGGCTTTATCTTCGTCGCTTTTGTCAGCTGGGCTCAGAACAGCCACTGGCAATCCTGTTAACTGCTCAGGTTGGTATTCAAACAATTCACATAAAGCGGCATTCGCCGCAATAATATGGTGTGTATTATTGGCTAATAGCATGGGGTCTGGTGCGTTGCGAAATACGCTAGTCAAATAGGCTTGTTGACGCGTCACTTCTTGTTTTAAGTAGTTGCGCTCTAACAACGATTCAAACCAACGACCAATTAGCCGCACTACCTTAAACTCAGCTTCTAGGAATGCTTCATCACGATAATAATATCCGGAGAAGTTAACGGTGCCGTATAGCTGGCCATTCACAAATAATGGATAGCCAATATAAGACTCAAGCCCGGTATTGCGATAACAAGGGTGGGTAGCCAGCTCGCTCTGACCTGTACGGTGATACGATTGCAGTTCATGAGATGCCACGACGGTATGACAGAACGTTTCGCCGAGCTGAAACTTGGTCTCTGGCGGCGGCGCTTTAGGACCTGCACTGTGCACAACCTCATAATCATCGCCATCGATATTGGCAACAATCGCCATATCCATCGATAAAGCCTGCAATCCCTGCTGAAGCACATTGTTAATCGCCAGATCGATTCGCTCTGGTGCGGAAACATCTGCTTCGAATAAAGCTTGTAGTACCTCATTAGTCAGTACCAACTCAGTGTTGTCAGTCATGGTGAGTAGGTAGCCAACCAGTTCCGCCTCATCGTTGGTAAACCTTGGGGTAACAGACAGGTTGTAGTAGCGTTTGCCCGGCGCTTGAGCCAACGTAATTTGTTTGCTGTAATCAGATAAGCTTGGCGTTAGGGCATGCAAAAGTTCATCTTTGGCTATCGATAAAGCCCCAGCTAACCAATGCTGCCCTTCACTGGTGTCAGTGAAGCTCTGCCAGGTGCTGTTATGCATTTTCACCTCACCTGACGTGCTTAGCTCAGCTAGCGCAACTGGTACATGGTCAATCACATCGCGCAGGCGTTTTAAATAATGATCCACTAGCCGCTGCTGTTGCTTCACTTCGGTCATATCACGCAGTACAGCAATTACACCAAAGCTGTTCGCTACTCGATACCTAAACGTGGACACCCCAAATGATCGCTCGTCGATATCAATCACCGAATTTTGCTCGTACTGCATTAGGTTAAATAGCTTTTCCGGTAGCGCGTTTTCGGCCTTAGCATTTGGATGTACGAGTGCTTTAAAAAGAACTTGTGCCGGCTCATTGGCAAGGGTGACATGACCATCCGGCGATAGTGCGATAACCAAATCAGGGCTGCTTTCAAAAATTGCCTGATATTGTTTTAGTTTGATGCTTTCTTGCTCTCGTTGGGTAACGTCTTGCAAACGCAAACCAATTAAGCCTTGCCCCTCAGAAACGGCAAAAATGCTCACATCAAAGAAAACAACTATATTGGCACCGTTTGGCATATCCACTGCCGTTAAATCCATGACTTGCCCAGATAACAACCTTTCAGATAACGCCCGCCATAGCTCAGACCAAGGCAGCATAGGGTCGATCTTTGCCAATATGGCCGCTTGTAACTGAGCAAGACTCACCTGATAGTGGCGCATTAGAGATTGCGCAAAACTATTGATTTCAAAGGTCTCGCCGTCAACCGTCAACCACATCATGGCTTGCTGCGAGGCAGCCAAGCTGGCTTTCGCTAACGCGGCTTGTTGTTCGGCTTGGCGGACAACAGAAAGATCGCGAATTTCACCAACAAAATAGCGTTGCTGGTCGCCCAACAACTCATTCACCGTAACCTCTATCGGAAACTGGCCGCCGTCACTTCGCAGGCCCGTTAACTGGCGAGCTCTGCTCATGATACTTGAATGCTTACCCGGCTTTGAATCTTGCATCAACTGTGGATGTATGCGGGCATACTCTGGGGGCATGAGTTTAGCGATGTTTTCACCAATGAGCTCATCTGCCGTATAGCCAAATAAGTCAAACGTGGCTGGATTGGCATAGACAATGGTGCCATCACCGGTAGTGGTCACCACACCATTCGGTGCAGCATCCAATACTCTGGTGACTGGGTTTCTATTATCATTGGCAAAAAAGCCTGAAATGGAGTCTTGCAGATTTTGAAGTTTGCGCTGGCGGACATACAACGCTGTAGCAGTAGCAAGGAATAAAACTGCTAAAATCGCGAGCAATAGCGAGAACTGCTGTGATCTTTGCTGCTGGACTCTTAGCTCGTCAAGCCGGCGCTGTTGGCGTTGTAGTAGTTCAACTTGTGCTCGATTGCTCCATTCCAACCAAGCCAACCAATCATTGCTCGACTGTGGCTCTGCTGGCAGTAACCGAAAGCTTTGCAGTAGGTCGCGCCATTGTTGTGCTTGCAGCATAAGAGACAACTCTGCTCGCAGCGCAGCACGTGCCTGTAAAGTCAGCTCAGTATCGGTTAAGCCTGATACCAAGCGGTAGTTTTCAGCAAACTCAGCTTGTACAGCTTGCCACTGTTCTAGTCGCATATTTTCTTGTCGATGCATGACTAGCACCAACAATAAAGAGAGGAGCGCGGAGGCCAGAAACAATGCCAAGGCTAGATAGCGCCTCATAACAGTACTCTGTCAACATATATTTCCTAAGTTAAGACCATAACCAGCATGCTTGCTGCATCAAATTGACGTAACGTTACTTGTGTCTGCTAAATAACAACAATGGTGAGCACTATGATTATTGGGGTACCTAAAGAAATAAAAAACCATGAGTACCGAGTTGCCGTGACCCCTAGTGGCGCTCAGCAACTCGTCAAGTCTGGGCATACCGTATTAGTGGAAGCAGCTGCAGGGGAGCGAATAGGATTTCGTGACCAAGATTACCTAGCAGCCGGCGCGAATATTCTCTTCAGCGCCCAAGAAGTTTTTGCTCAAGCAGAGCTAATAGTTAAAGTGAAAGAGCCTCAGCCCGAGGAGCTAGCACTGCTTAAACCCCACCACACGCTCTTTACCTACCTTCACCTAGCCGCTAGCCAATCACTGACTAAAGGTATGCAAGCTTCTGGATGTACTGGTATTGCCTACGAAACCATCACGAACCATAAGGGTGAGCTACCGCTGCTAGCACCCATGTCTGCTATTGCTGGACGCCTGGCGGCACAAGCTGGGGCATTTTGTTTACAAACTGCCAACGGTGGCCGCGGAGTATTAATGGGCGGCGTGCCGGGCACCTTACCTGCCAATATCGCCATCATTGGCGCTGGGGTAGTTGGCCAAAATGCCGCCGCCATGGCGGTTGGTTTAGGGGGAGACGTGACCGTATTTGATCTGAATGTTGCCCCACTGCAGAAGCTGGACAGCGAATATAAAGGCCGAGTTAAAACCTGTATTGCCAATGAGCAGGTGCTCGCCAATGCACTGAGACAAGCCGATCTGGTCATTGGTGCGGTGCTTGTGCCCGGTGCTAGTGCCCCTAAAATCATCACCGACGAGATGATTGCTAGCATGCCAAACGGTAGTGCCTTTGTTGACGTCGCCATCGACCAAGGCGGTTGCAGTACTACTTCCAAAGCCACTACACACGATCAGCCTACTTATGTTGTAGATGGCGTTGTGCACTACTGCGTGGCCAATATGCCAGCGGCGGCGGCTCGTACAGCAACAGACGCCTTAACCAATCAAACGCTGCCGTTTGTACAGAAGCTAGCAGACTTGGGGATTCAACAGGCACTTGCCGAAGACAAGCACTTAGCCAATGGACTCAATGTGGCAGCAGGTAAATTAATGCATCCGGCGGTCATCGCGGCAATGCAGTAACTTAGTTGCGCACGATCAGTCTGGATAATGCTGTCGCAGCTCGAGGAGCTTGTCTAAATGCTCCTCGACCAACTCAACAAGCTTGGGTTCGAAGCTTTTGCCCTTTTCTTCATTTAACAGGGCAAGTACATCATCAAGTGACCAGGCGTCCTTGTACACACGCTTCGATAGTAGGGCATCAAAGACGTCAATAATTGAGCAAATGCGAGCAAATATTGGAATTTCTTCGCCTTTAAGGCCAAGTGGGTAGCCTTGACCATTCCACTTTTCGTGATGATATCGAGAAATTTCTGCGCCGGCTTTGAGTAAAGGTTGTGATGATGAGGCCAGTATCTCATAGCCCCGCTCGGCATGGGTTTTCATGATTTGCCATTCGTCGTCATTCAGCTTGCCTGGCTTTTTAAGTACTTCATCTGGAATAGCAACTTTACCAATGTCATGCAAAGGCGCAGCCAACCTAAGTAGCTCAACGTCGTCGTTTGATAAGCCATAATGCTTACCAAGAATCGCACAGCCTTCCGATACTCGCCTTACGTGATGCCCTGTCTCTTGCGAATGTTTTTCAACGGTTTCGGTCAGCCGGTGAATAATTTCATGCTGACTTTCTGTTAGCGCCAGCTGTGAATGTAGATTGCGCAGCGCAATGGATACGTTTTCAATAAATAGCGCAACAAGGCGGCGATCTAACTCATCGGTATTGGGAACGTCGGTGAGGTAGAAAAGAATCCGATGGTCATCATCTTGAATAAGCGCCAAAATCTCGTGCTCACGATAAACACTACCGCCTGTTTCAATGGCCTCTTCAGCTAATGCAGCAAATGGCATATCGGAGATTTTGCTGGTGGCCTGCAACTTCTCGCACAACGGCCCGGAACACGATAATAATTCAAAGCCATCATCTCGATACTCCATAGCAACACGCGGCTGGCGCATTAGCACGGTATTCTGCACACCTAACAATAAACTTAGCTGCTCAAGAGAGGCATCAACAAAAGCGATAAAACCACGATGCTGCATTATCTCGCGAGTAGCCGTAATGACCCGCTCTACGCCTCTTTTGCTGGCATCTAAGCGAGCAATGAGTTCGTAACTGCGCAACGTGGTATACATCAAGGTAAATAGCTTTTGTGAGGTTAGCTCAGTTTTAGCTTTATAGTCATTGATGTCGTAATCGCTTATTACTTTGCGTTCTGGCGCCTGGCCTGGCTGGCCAGTTCGCAAAATTAGTCGAATGAGTTCGTTTTTTTGCTCGTTACGCACCCAGTCGACTAAGTCTAAGCCTGCCTGGTCGGTTTCCATCACCACGTCAATGAGGGCGGCGGCAAACTGATTTTGTTCACTCGCCAACAAAGCTTTTGCATCGGCTGCTGAATAAGCATGCATAAATGCCAGCGGTCGATTGCGATAGGTAAAACCGCTTAAGGCAATCGTTGTGACTTCATGGATTGCTGGTTCATCATCAACAATCAAAATTTGCCAAGCGTCTTGTGCCTCAATACTGGCAGTAGTTTCATTTTCTGGGGCAAAAAAACCGTCGTCGAGTAAATCATCACTCATGAGTCGACTCCATTAGAGGCAAGGTCACAACAAATTTAACGCCATGAGGTATTACTGGCTCAGCGGTAACAGTGCCATTCAAACGTTCCGCTAGGTTGTATATAACATTTAACCCTAAACCTGTACCGCCTTGTTCCCGCTTTGTGGTGTAAAAGGGCTTAAAGATATGAGGCAAAGCTTGCTCATCAATCCCACGGCCGGTATCTGCTACCGACAACACAAGGTTATCCCCCTCAATCGCCGCATTAAGCTCTACCTGGCCATCCGGCATATCATCAAATGCGTGTACCAAAGCATTGTTAAGTAAGTTGGTGAATATTTGGCTGACATGACCAGGGTAACTAGAGGCAAAGAGCAGCTCTTTGCAGCCATTAACAATAGTGATGGGTTTATTCTTAACCCGATGCTGAAAACTGCGTACTAGATGATCAATCAGCTCATGAACATTGAAGGTTTCAACAAAGTCGCTTGTTTGATCTGCTGTTAACCGTTTGAAACTAAACATTAGGTCGCTAGCGCGATTCAAATTACCAAGAATAATCTCGGTGGACTCAACTGCTGTGCCGATGAACTGCTCAAGCGCTGAGCGGGTGATATTGGCGGCATCATAAGCTTGTTTAATTTGTTTGGCCTCGGCTTCCAGATGTGAAGCGGCCGTCACACTGATGCCAATGGGCGTATTCACTTCGTGGGCAATGCCAGCCACTAGGCTACCCAGAGTCGCAAGTTTTTCGTTATCGACCAACTCTTGCTGTGATTTGCGCAATAGCTCCATTTGCTCGGCAAGTTCGAGGGAGCGCTTTTCGACCTGATCCTCCAGCGAAGAACTATACTGCCGCAAGCTTTGTTCGTAGCGAGCTTTGGCATACAGATGCCCGACAACACGGCCAAATTGGGAAAACAATTCACGATGCCAGTCGGCAATTGGTAGCTGGGTAAACAGGTTATCGCAAGCGATCCAACCTAAAACTTTCTCACCATCCCAAATTGCCACGGCAAGGTTCCAGCCGTAACCAACTTCTTCACCATCATCATATAGCGTGGTGTTGGGCATAAAGACCTGCATTACGTTCGGGTCTAAGATGGGTTCAACCCAATGAAAGTATTCTATTGGACCATTGTATTGGCTGTGTTGAACAATTTTGCCAAATCGATCGGTACCCCATGAGCCCACCACATAATCCTGTGCGTCGTTTAGTAACATAAAGCCTAAACGATCAAAATACAGGTTCTGCCTCGCCTCGCGTACGGCTTCTTTTAATAACTCATCAGGGTCATGAAACTTACTCAGTCGTACCGCGACTTCCTGCATGGTTTTCATCGCTTCGATGAACAATTGCATCTCGGCGGTTTGTTGACTATCCGAGATGAATCGGTAGAGCCAGCGGCTATCAGTAATTTGGTTAATCTCAACGAGTTGGCAGTTGAACCCAGAAGCCAAATCCTCATAATTCAGGCCGAACTTACGACTCTTTAGCAAATAATTGATCAGCGGCTGGATATCACCACCTAAATGGCGAATCAGTGCATCCGAAACCATTAACGGCTCCGTTTGGTCACAGTCAATCATCAGCACCAGTTCACTGGTAACTTGGCAGAACTGTTTGAGCAGCAAATCTTCAGCCACTAGTCACTCCAAAAAATCTTTTCCATTGGTAACTATAGTGGCAAACCACAGGCCGTGCTTTAAATGACAGACAAAAAAAAACGGCGGCTTCAATCAGCCACCGTTTTTATTTGAAGCGCTTGTTTAAAGAACCGCTAACGCAGCGTCGTAGTTGGGCTCATCGGCAAGCTCAGCCACTTGCTCGCTATGCAGTACTTTGCCTTTCTCGTCGATCACTACAACAGCACGAGACAGTAGACCAGTCATTGGGCCGTTCTTGATCGTCACGCCGTACTCCTCGCCAAAACCTGAGCGGAATGAAGAGCCATTTTGCACCTTGTCTAGGCCTTCCGCACCGCAGAAGCGTGCTTGCGCGAACGGCAAATCAAGTGACACGTTCAACACTGTGGTGTTACTCAAGCCGCTAACACGCTCGTTGAACTGGCGCACCGAGCTTGCACAGGTGCCTGTATCAACACTTGGAAAGATATTTAGCACAAGGCGTTGGCCGGCAAAGTCGGCTAGTTTGATATCACTAAGGTCGGCACCTGCCAAAGTAAAGTCTGGTGCTTGTTGACCAGCTTCAGGCAATGTACCAACAGTTTCCATTGGGTTGCCTTGCAAAGTAATAGTGGTCATAGGTCTGCTCCTTTGATTAACAATCTTGGCTTCTTACGCAGCGTAGCTTGATTTAGTTGCCTCGTTAGGAAAAATGATCTTTTTCTTATTGGAAGGCTGCCAAGGTTCGTATTTTTCCATCACGCTATTAAACCAAACCGACTCACAATGATTCTCTAGCCACTGCCGCAGAGCTGGGTAAGGCGCTTGGGCAAACCATTGTTTATCAACGCTGGCAAACTGGCGGATAAACGGCAGAATGGCCGCATCGGCAAGGGTGAGTTGGCTCGCCACCAAGTTGCCATGTAGGCCAATTCGAATGTCTAACTCAGCGAGTGTCGATTCGGCCTGTTGGCGGTAATAATCTTGGCTATGCTCTGGGTGGCGGTCGGCGTACTTATAACGGTCGAGCCAATACTTGAATGTTTCATCATTGTGGCGAATGAGTGCCATAATCTCTTGCTGAACAGCAGGCTTTTGACGCTTCCACCAGTTACGTGAGTCTTTTTGCTTAAGCGCCCATAACATCACATCAAGGCTTTCGTCGATCACTTGCTGCCCTACAACCAGTACCGGCACAGTAGCTTTTGGCGACGCATCAATGAGTGCTTGTGGTTTGCTCGCCAGTTTCACTTCACGCAGCTCTACCGCGACCTGACTATAGGCAATCGCTAGCCTAGCTCGCATCGCATAGGGGCAACGGCGGAAAGAGTAGAGAATAGGCGTAGATTTACTCATTGTGGCAAACACCTTGCAATCAATTGAGCGAGGCAAGGTACGGATTTTTGACACGGATGCAAGCCCGCTGACTAAAGAATGCTGGCTGGCACCCAATGCCATAAACTTCAGGACCTTGGGTGGTCGCGGAATTCGATAATCGACACGGGTCGTGCGCGACCCCGGGCGTACCTCCCTGTAGCCTCGACACCCGCTCCCTGCAGGTGACGGTCTCTTATCGAACACCACAACCACCCTTATTGCTTGCTTAAGTTTATGGCATTGAGCGGACAGCGCGCTTTGTGCCTATAAAAAAGCCCAGCCGATATCGGCTGGGCAACGACTCCCAGTCGTGTTGCATAAAACTTGTAGTAGTACTAACTAATAATAGAACTTTGCTCCGCTTCGCTTGACCGTGGTAAAGCGTTGCCGTCGCTATCAAACAAGTGGGCGCGATGGCCAGGTATTTGAACCTTCACCATAGACCCCATTTTATAGCCAGTTTGCCCTTCGCAGCGCAGCACGACCGGCATTGGCTCTTGTGGGTTGGCTAGATAAAGCAGCGACTCATTGCCGAGTTGCTCAACAACATGCACTTCCGATGGCTGGTCGCCATTGAATAAGTCAGCTTCGCCAAACACCAGGTGCTCTGGTCGAATACCAACTTGCACCGCATCACCCGTCGTTAACCGTGAACCATCTACCGCTATGGCAACTTCTTGGCCTTGGTCTAGCTTGACCTTAGTCCAGGTACCACCTGGCTCAACCACGGTTGCCTGTAGCAAGTTCATTTTCGGCGAGCCGATAAAGCCTGCTACAAAGGTATTAGCCGGTTGGTTGTAAAGCGTTAACGGGCTGCCAACCTGCTCGATGCGTCCATCACGCAGCACAACAATTTTTTCTGCTAACGTCATGGCCTCCACTTGGTCGTGGGTAACATAAACCATGGTCGCTTTCAGGCGGGCATGCAGGCGCGCGATTTCCATACGCATTTGCACCCGCAACGCAGCATCTAGGTTCGATAATGGCTCATCAAATAAGAATACTTTTGGTTCGCGAACAATCGCCCGACCTATTGCCACGCGCTGACGCTGACCGCCAGATAACTGCTTTGGTGTGCGGTCTAACAACGCCTCTAGCTGAAGCGTTTTAGCTACCGCTTGCACCCGCTCATCAACGGTACCTGCATCATGTTTGGCAAGCTTTAAGCCAAACGCCATGTTTTCGTACACCGTCATATGCGGGTATAAGGCATAACTTTGGAACACCATGCCAACCCCACGCTGGGGTGGTGTGGCATCATTTTTCTTTTCGCCATCAATGAGCAAATCACCACTACTGATGTCTTCAAGCCCAGCAATTAAGCGTAACAGCGTTGATTTACCACAACCTGATGGCCCAACAAATACAACAAACTCGCCATCTTCTATCACTAGGTCAACATCATGAATAATATGCACTCGGCCAAAGACTTTATTGATCGATTGCAACTCTACCTTCGCCATAATTCCCCCTAGCGCTCGCCATAGAAGGCTGAATAGGGTGCCAGCGTTAGCACCTCGCCTTGTTGCTGATTGCCTGCATCCAAACCATGCCCGGTGACTGCATTAATCGACTGCGGCAGGCTAACGGTTTGTTGCTCACCGGTCAGGTTAATTGCGACTAACAACTGCTGACTATCGGCCCGTCGCCAAAACAGCAATACATCCGACTGATCAATAAACTCAATGTCACCGGTTATTAAGGCAGGTTGCTGCTTACGCCAGGCTAAAAAGCGGCGATATTGGTGCAGCATGCTTTGTTCATCAACTTCCTGTTCAGCCACGGCTAGTGGCAAGTGCTTGCTATCAACCGGCAACCAAGGCTGCTCGCTGCTAAAGCCACCATGCTCTGTATTGCGCCATGGTATAGGTGTTCTACAGCCATCCCGACCCTTAAACTCAGGCCAGAATTCAATGCCATATGGGTCTTGCAAGGCTTCAAAGGGGACATCCGCTTCTGGCAACCCCAGCTCTTCCCCCTGGTATAAACAAACGGAGCCACGCAAGCTCGTCAACATGGCTAACAAAATCTTGCCGTAAGCAAGCGGTGGGTGTTCGCCTTTACCCCAACGTGTTACGTGGCGTACCACGTCATGGTTGGATAGCGCCCAACATGGCCACCCATCCCCAACACTGGCTTCCAGGCTTTGAATCACATCGCGCACGTAACTTGGTTGATTAAACACGTTCAATAAATCAAAGGTGTAAGCCATATGCAGCTTGTCACCACCACTGGTGTATTGCGCCATAATTTTGAGCGGTTCGTCGTCGCCAATTTCACCAACAGTGCCAATATCACCGTATTGATCGAGCAGGCCGCGCAACTCTTTTAAAAAGCCAAGGTTTTCTGGTTGCGACAGATCGTACAAATGCTTCTGCATCGAGTACGGGTTCACCTCTGGCGCGCCCTTCGTTTTTTCACCTTCGCCAACAGGCGGATTGTTTTCCAACCCCTGGCTGTGAAAGTAGAAGTTCACCGTGTCTAAACGGAAACCATCCACCCCTAGGTCTAACCAAAACTTCACTTCCTCTAATAAGGCTTGGCGCACCTCTGGGTTGTGGAAGTTCAAATCAGGCTGGCTGACCAAGAAGTTATGCATATAGTACTGCCGACGACGGCTATCAAACTGCCAAGCAGCCCCCCCAAAGATCGATAGCCAGTTATTAGGTGGCGTGCCGTCGGGTTTAGGATCAGCCCACACGTACCAATCTGCTTTTGGGTTGTCTTTGCTCGACCGTGATTCAGTAAACCAATCGTGCTCATCTGATGTATGGCTCAGCACCTGATCAATCATCACTTTCAAACCAAGATCATGTGCTTGGCGCACAAGATTTTTGAAGTCGGCTACGGTGCCAAACATTGGATCCACATCGCGGTAGTCCGACACGTCGTAGCCGAAGTCTTTCATTGGCGACTTAAAAAATGGCGATAACCAGATGCCATCTACGCCAAGGCTCGCAATGTACGGCAGCTTCTGCTGAATACCAGCTAGGTCACCAATGCCATCATTGTTGGCATCGTAATAAGAGCGTGGATAAATTTGGTAAATGACAGCACCACGCCACCATTCTTTTGTTGTTGTAGATGTACTCATCCTTTCACCGCTCCTGCAGTTAAACCAGATACAATTCGACGCTGGAAGATCAACACCAAACCAACAAGTGGCACGGTTACAATGACCGACGCAGCCATAATGACGCCCCATGGCAATTCGTACTGACCAGCACCAGAAATTAATGCGATGGCAACAGGTACCGTGCGCATTTCATTAGTAAGTGTGAAGGTCAAAGCGAATAGAAACTCATTCCACGCTGCAATAAATGCGAGCAGGCCAGTGGTAACCAGTGCAGGCCACAGCAATGGCATAAACACCTTAAATAAGATGACCGATGGCGATGCTCCATCTACAATCGCGGCTTCTTCTAGCTCAATAGGCATCTGTGTCATAAAGGTAGTAAGTACCCACACAGTAAACGGAAGAGTGAAGATCATATAGCTAAACGCAAGCGCAGGCAGAGAGTTATAGATCCCCATAAAGCGAATCAATTCAAACAAGCCTGACAAAACTGCCACTTGGGGAAACATCGACACGCCAAGGACTGCCAACAGCAGAATGCCTCGCCCACGGAACTTGATACGCCCTAGCGCGAACGATGCGGTTAAGCCAATAAACAAAGACAACGCCACCACACCAATCGAGACGACGGCTGAGTTCAATAAGTTGCGTCCAAATGGCTGTCCATCGAACACCTGTGCGTAGTTATCGAAGTTGATACGCGACGGCCAATAGTCAACGGTGAACAGCTCAGAGCCAGACTCCATCGATGTGACGATCGCGTAGTAGAAAGGAAACACGGCATAGAGAACGATCATCGCAATGCCAATATAAAATAGGGTCCATTGCCACCATTTTAACTTCATGCCAAACCTCCTCGGCTGCGACGCGAAATATATAGGTAAAGAATGGTGCAAAGCGCCACAACAAAGAACAACAGGGTAGAAGCCGCTGAGCCATAACCAACATCTTGGAAATCGACCAAATTTTGCCGCGCATAAACAGACATCGACATGGTGTCTTCGCTGGCCGGCGTTAACACGTAAATTAGGTCGAAAATACGTAACGCATCTAAGGCTCGGAAAACGACTGCCACCAATAGAGCAGGGGTGATCAAAGGCAAGGTCACCTTAAAGAACACCTTCACCGGATGAATGCCATCAATCTTTGCGGCTTCGTAACAGTCACTTGGTAACATCTGCAGTGCAGCAAGCACCAGCAGAGCCATAAACGGAGTGGTCTTCCACACATCAACCATAATGATGGATGTCATCATTAAGTCCGGGTCGGCTGTCCAAGCTAGTGGCTCGCTAATCAAATGCAGCGTCATCAATAGATCGTTGACCATGCCAAACTGGTCGTGCAGCATCCAGCCCCACAACTTGGCCGATACCACTGTTGGAATTGCCCAAGGAATCAGCACCGCAGCGCGCACAATACTGCGCCCTGGGAACTTCATATTGAGCGCAAGTGCCACCAAAATGCCCAGCACAGTTTCTAATCCAACCGAGACAACGGTGAAATAAAGTGTGTTGTAAACCGACTGCCACCAGAGCGGGTCGGCTAACACACCATAGAACTCGCCGTCATAAATCTCTAGGTAGTTGGCGAATCCAATGAATTCAGTGACTGAATTACCACTGAGCGTGGCATTCGTCAGCGACAGCCAGAAGGTGCGCAACAGTGGCCAACCGGCCACTGCTACAATCGTCACCAACATTGGCGTTAGGAATAACCAGGCGACCCTTACGCGCCGCCGGGTTAGTTGGGACTTTTCAACAGTCATAGTACTTACCAGCGTCCGCCACGAGCTAAACGGTTCAAGTCACGCTCAAGTGAGCTCATTGCATCATCAGCGTCTTCACGACCAGATAGCACTTGGTGTACGGCGTTGTAGAACGCATTCGATACTTGGTTGTACTTCTCGCCAGTCACAGTTGAAGGGCGAGGCGTACCATTGGCAAAGGTGTCGTATAGCGAACCAAAGAACGGTACCGCAGCGAGAACCTCTTCATCTTCGTAAAGTGCTTCGATGGTTGGGTTGTAAGAACCCTTAATAGCGCGACGTTTTTGCTCTTCGTATGATGTGAGGTACATCACGAGGTCGGCAGCAATTTCCGCATTATCTGAGTACTTAGATACCGCTAGCTGCCAGCCACCAAGTGCCCCAGCGTTTGAACCGTTTTCGCCGCCTTTAGGCAGAGCGACAACACCAATGTTGCCTTTTACTGGGCTGTCGTCACTGTTACCTAGTGCCCAAGCATATGGCCAGTTACGCATAAATACCGCATTACCCGACTGGAACACACCACGTGCGTCTTCTTCGGCATAGTTGAGTACACCCTGCGGTGAAATAGTACCTACCCAGCTTGCAGCGGTTTCAATGGCTTTTACGGCATTCGGGTTATTAATCGAGATGGTGCCGTCTGGTTCAACAATGGTGCCACCGTTGTAGCTCGCTACCCATTCAATCGCATCACAGGTTAGACCCTCGTATGCTTTACCTTGCCAAACAAAGCCCCACATTCTGCTGTTGCCGGCTTCGCGCTCGGCATCTTGAATCATACGAGCTGTTTCGGTTAGCTCTTCCCAAGTTTCTGGTACGTCTTTACCGTACTTTTCTAGAAGATCCGTGCGGTAGTACAGGACCCCAGCATCAGTAAACCAAGGCATTGCCAAAAGCGAACCATCCTTTGAGTTGTTCTCAACAATGGCGTCAAAATGCGCGTCTTCGGCACCGTCAGTATATTGGCTTAGGTCGATAAAGTGGCTGCCTAGAATACCTGGCCACACCACGTCAATCTGGAATACATCAATGTCATCAGCACCGCTGGCTAGCAACTGCTGGTAAAGGGCTAATCGCTCTGTTGAGCTATTAGGCGTGGAAACAATGTTTACTGTGTGACCAGTCTTTTCTTCCCATGCGGCGACACCTTCTTGGCAAAGCTCAAGCTCTGCACCAACCGCACCGCAAGAAATTGAGATCTCGGCAGCTTGTGCGCCACCAGCGATGGTTAATGAACTGATTGCACTGGCTAGTATTAACTTTTTCATTTTCTCACTACCTCAAGTTAGCGATTAACCAACCGGTTCTCATTTAAACCGGTTTAAAAAAGGGTTAAACACAAAGATAGTCAAAGAAAAAAAAACTGCTAAAAAAATTGGTATATGTTTTTGTAACCACAATTTTTACATTACGTTACAAAATTTCGAGACCGACCTATCATAACTAACCTTTTGAGTAGGTCTTAGGCGGTAAAAAAACTTGCGGCATTCACGCTAGCGGGGTATCGTCGAGGGTACCAATCAGCTTAACCCAGTGTTAAGTTTGATAGAGCCGAATAAGAAGAATACGTAAGAAAAGCGAAAGCGACCTAAGCAGTTAGGTCGCTTTTTTTTGTTTTGAAATCAGCGTTTTAGCCTTTGCGGGGGCCTTTGTCGCGAGAGATTTTAAGCTGTTTACCACACACGCGCACTTTGGCTAGGTGTGACTCAATCTGTTTTGGCATTTCATCTGGCAAGTCGACTAGTGTAAAACCGTTGCGAATGCGGATATTGCCAATATTATTGCTCGACAAGCCTGCTTCGTTGGCAATAGCACCCACTAGATTACCTGGCTTGATGCCATCTTGGGCACCTACTTCAACACGGTAAGTTACTAAGGCAACATCTGGTTCGCGGCGACCTTTGCCCTTGCCGCCTCGCTCACCACGTTCACGTCGAGGGCGATCACCTCGATCACCTCGATCAGGGCGGTCACTAGCGGTGATATCAGGACGCTCTTGTGGCCGCAGAGGGTTTTGATCGGTCAGTTTCTTCAACAGCAGTGCAGCAACTTCTTCAATTGGTATCTCTAACTGCTCAGAAAACGTTTCAACAAGAGACAAAGACTCCGATAGATCGCCATCGGCTTGCACTTCAGCAAGTTGTTCCACCAACTCGCTGGTACGACGTTCAACAACATCGTCCACCGACGGCAGCTTGAATGCTTCAATCTTTTGACCAACAGTATGCTCGATAGAGCGCAATAAGCGGCGCTCTCGTGGTGTGCACAACATAATGGCCTGGCCGGTACGGCCGGCGCGGCCGGTACGACCGATGCGGTGCACGTAGGCTTCGCTGTCGTGTGGAATGTCAACGTTCACGACTAGGGTAATACGAGGCACGTCTAGGCCACGTGCGGCAACATCAGTCGCTACAATCACATCAATATCGCCCGACTTAAGGGATTCAATTGTGCGCTCACGTTCGCGTTGTGCCATATCACCGTGCAGCGAAGCGACGGCAATGCCGTGACCACGAAGATGCGATGCCATGCTCTCACAGCGATCGCGCGTACGCACAAAACAGATCGCCGCATCAAACTCCACACGGTCCATTACATGGTCAAGCGCTTCGTCTTTGTGGCGGCCTTGAACCATCCAATAGCTTTGTTTAACTGAATCAACGGTTACTTTTTTACCGGTAATCTGAACGGTAACCGGGTCACGCTGATAGTTGTTAATGATGGCGCGAATTTCCGGTGGCATAGTCGCTGAGAACAAAGCCGTTTGGCGCTCACTTGGCGTATGCTGAAGAATCCACTCAACATCTTCTTGGAAGCCCATCTTCAACATTTCGTCTGCTTCATCGAGCACCAGCGTTTGCAGCGAATCTAGTTTAAGATGCCCTTTGCGCAAGTAATCCATAATACGACCAGGCGTACCCACAACAATTTGCGTGCCACGCTCTAGGGCACGTAGTTGAGGTCGATAAGCAGCCCCGCCATAAACTGCCAATACCGACATACCTTTCACGCCACGTGCATATCGTTCGCATGCTTCAGCGACCTGTTGAGCGAGTTCTCGCGTAGGGGTAAGCACCAAGGCTTGTACCTTGCGCTTATTTGCATCGATGCGGCTCAATGTCGGCAAGGCAAACGCTGCCGTTTTACCGGTACCAGTCTGCGCCTGACCAACAACATCGTCGCCTGCAAGTAAGTGGGGAATTGCTTGCGCTTGAATTGGCGAAGGCGTCTCGTAACCAAGTTCTTGAATCGCTTTGAGTAGTGATTCAGGTAAACCTAGGTCGGCGAACTTTATCGTTGGCTGGGCGTCAGTTGTCATCTTGTGGTCTCGGATAGATGTATGGCAGTCCGCGAATGCGGGGGCGCGTATTGTACGCATGTATTGACGGTAATTATAGTGCCTGAGTAGATATCTTGGCAGAAACTGGCGATTATTTCTTGAACAAGTGTAAAAACCAATCCACGGCTTAGCTCGTACACAAGGTACCATTTTGGAGACAGTACGATGCAAATTTGGGTTGAAAGTTGCGAGGGTGGCATTTACCTGGCCAAAACCGGTGAAAAAACAAATAAAGATTGGTTAAGGGATGAGCGCGGTTTACCAAAAAAATTTCGCTCACTAGAAGCAGTGCGCCAGCACTTCCTTGGTACAAACATTACGGCAGCTTGGCTAGTTCAGCAAAGTCCATACAACGAGATGATTGGCCTTGAAGAGAAACGCATTGAACCGGCATGCATCCCCTTGCATTGGAGTGGAAGTGATGTCTGAGCGTATAACTGAGTTTGTTCGTTGGTACGGTTACGGAGGGTTGATTCCATTTGTTGGCTTAACAGCTTTGACCGCAGCCTCTGTTACTCTGCCATTTTCTTTGCAGCCGGTTGACTTGTTCCTTTACTGGAGCGCCATCATTTTATCTTTTATGGCGGCCATAATATGGGGGTTGGCACTATTCGTTTCCGGCATTAAAGAAAAACCAGCGCTCACCGTTGCCGTGGCACTCACCATCTTAGGCTGGGTGGCTTTATTACTGCCCACAACTGTCAGCTTACTATTGCTTATCGCCGCGTTTGCAGGGCTTTGGCGCTTTGAGCAGACCCATGCATTCAAGCAAGTTTATTCTTGTGAGTATCGTCGTTTACGCAGTCAATTAACCGCAGTGGTCATTTTATGTCATCTAATCATATTGGTTATCGCCTAGTTTACGGAGCAGGTTCAACGATTGGCTCAGCGATCGCTAAGCGCTGGCAGCACGAACCACTATTATTAACGGCAAGAGATCCACAGCCGTTGGCTGAGCAGTTTCCTAATGCTGAGGTACTAGCGTTCAACCCGCTAGCCGACGACCCGAGCGTGCTAACAAATTTCCTTAACCAGTATCAAGTTAGCCAAGCCATTAGCTGTGTTGGTGGTTTGCATGGCGACGGCTTAGTGGTAGAGAAATCATTACAACAACTCTCAACGCACGCGGCACTTCATAGCATGCAACTGAACGCGCTCAGCTTCGCTACCCTCGCGCAAGCGCTAGCGAAACAACTCAAGCGCCAGCAACCACTGACCCTAGCCGTATTGTCGGCCAAGATTGGTTCAATAACCGACAACCAACTAGGCGGCTGGTATAGCTATCGTATGAGCAAGGCGGCGCTTAATATGCTAGTAAAAGACATCGCCATTGAGTGGCGCCGTAAAGGCGAACACAAAGTCCTCGCTATTCATCCTGGCACTACCAAGTCGCCGTTGACAGAGCCCTTTGCCGGCAACATCGACCCGAACAAGTACTGGACAGCAGAGGTCAGTGCTGAGCGCATCGAAACCGTAATGAACACCGCTACCGAAAGTGGTTTGTTATATAACTGGGACGGCACACCACTTCCTTTTTAATCATCCACGCTCGCCTTGCAATACGGGTTTCATAAAATTGTCATAGCATGCATCCTGCACGATCTATATCTCTTTAATAACAGTTTCGTGTTGGCGCAATGCTGCTCACTTAGGCAAGTATTTGTTGGTTTGGATTGTTTGCTTTAAGGCCGTCACCCGCAGGGAGCCGGTGTCGAGGCTACAGGGACGTTCTTGCGCCGTGCCGAAAAAGCAAATGATTCAAACCGACATTGCCTAAGTGAACAGCATTCTGGTGTTGGCGGTGTTCTATTGACGGAGTGGCATAATGTTTGAAGTTTTCTGGCGCTTTTTTTTGCTCGGTTGGGTGGCCTTTGGTGGGCCCGCCGCGCATATTGGCTATTTTCAACGTCAGTTCGTAGAGCAGCGCAAGTGGCTCGATCAAGCCACATTTAACGAACTGCTGGCCGTATCACAAGCATTGCCAGGGCCTGGCAGCTCGCAGCTAGGCATGGCCATTGGTTATCAAAAAGCTGGTATTGCAGGGTTTTTCGCTGCCTTTGTTGGATTTACCTTGCCCGTGGCACTCATACTGTCTTTGGTGTATTTCGGCTTTAACGCACTCGACCAGTTAACCATAGTGATTCAAGGCCTAAAGCTACTAGCCGTTGCCGTAGTCGCCGATGCCATTGTCAAAATGGCCAAACCCCAGTTAAACCAACGCATTCCGCGCACCTTACTTATTGCCGCATTGCTATTAACCCTAGTAATGAGCGGGTTTTACCCGCAGTACTTGGTAATAGCCCTAGGTGCCATAGCCGGTGCAATCTGGCTAGCGCCAGCAAAAAGCCAAAAACAGTCGGGCAGGTTGATGATGTGGCCAATCGTGCTTGCATTTGCCTTACTCGCAGCCAGTTTTATTTGGCCAGAAGCCTTGTTTAGTGGCTTTTATCAAGTAGGCGCCTTGGTATTTGGTGGTGGCCATGTCATGTTGCCGATGCTGCAATACACGCCGGTGATGAGCAGTTTGACCAATGAACAGTTTATCGCTGGCTATGGGGTTATACAGGCCTTGCCAGGACCAATGTTTGGCATTGCCATGTTGTACGCTAGTCAAATTGGTGGCTGGGCAGCGGGTTGGCTAGCCTTGCTTGCTATCTTTCTACCTGGCGCTCTGCTGATGCTTGCTTGGATGCCCGCACGGCTAAAGCTCCAGCAATGGCGCCGAGCCCAGGGTGCTATTGCGGGCATTAATGCGGCGGTTGTTGGCTTGTTAGCGGCAGTGTTTTATCAGTCGTTATGGTTGCCTATCGCGGCGGATGTCTGGCAAGTCGCGGCCGCTGTGATACTCTTTAGCGCGATTGCTTGGTGGCAACGGCCGATATGGCAAGTGGTGCCACTATCCTTATTACTTGCTAGTGGATTAGCGTTCTTTTGAGTTGGTTTGTTTATATTGTGCAGTGCAGTGATCGCAGCTTATATACAGGGGTGACCACTGATGTTGAGCGGCGTATTCACGAACATAACCACACGACTAAAGCGGCGAAATACACCCGTATTCGCCGCCCTGTCACACTGCTATACCAGCAGTCTTATGAGAATCGTCAGCAAGCTTGCCAAAGAGAATGGCAAATTAAACAGTTGAGCCGTGGCGAAAAACTGGCTTTGATTCAATCTGGCGACGCAGCTTGCCAAGCCGACCAGGCATGACGATAAAGCATGGGCGCACTCAAATAGGGTAGGTCTTTGGGCGTTGGTAGCCCTTCAATAGCAATTAACCCATCCAACACACTAGGCGCTGTGGCGAGCTTAATATCAAAGTAGCGACCCGTTTCATTTTGCCAATCAGCACAGCCATTTAATAACCAATATTGTCCCGCTCTAGCAGGCAACCGTGGTTGATTAGGCAAGCCAAACTCACCATCGGCTAACACAATGCGCAACGTCAGCAGCTTTTGCTGCTGGTAAATCTGCTGCCATTGCTCATTATCCAGCCCCCATTGTTTTGGGCTGACACCATAGTGGCGAGCTCCGTCAACCAAGGCTAAATGATGGAAGTACAACTGCTGGCCAAACCATCGCTGCAGCCATAGGCTAACAGGGCGATCCAATAGAAACTCAAACAATTTGCGGCGATGAGCTTGATGGCGAAAAAGCTGGCTGTCGGTTAAGCACACTGAACTAAGCAACGCGTCGTTAGCCAATAGTTGCACAGCTTCTTGCGTTAACACAGACATCGCCCGATCACTCACTGCAATACTGAGCAATTGGCGTTGTTGGCTCTTTAATTCAGCAATCGACAAGGTTTTCCCCTATTCACCCAAACACTTCGCAGACTACCATGCTTACTTTAAGTTTATCAGTGTTTGGGGCAATGCCAGTAACTTAAGCGGCTTTTGCTCGGGGGCAGCGTTGGCAATGCGCCAAAGAAAAGCTGATCGCCTGGCGTTCACTCCACAGCGACTGCTTCCACTTTCGCTGCATAAACCCAACATGGCCGCCGTGCTCTGGTGTTAGCAGCTGCAGATTTGGGTTTTGCTCGAAAGCTTGCCGAGGGAAACAGGCGTCGGTTAAGAAAGGATCGTCTTGGGCATTAATCATTAATACAGGCGTATTAATGTGCTCAAGAAAACCATTGGCGGAGCTTTGCTGCCAGTAGTCCTCGGCGCTAGCAAAACCATGCAATGGGGCAGTGAATCGTTCATCAAACTCAGCAAAGGTGCTGATTTGGTCATAATCAGAGACGTCAACCAAATTCGGGAAGCGTCTTTTTAAGTGCATAACCTTATCTTTGAGGTCTCGTAAAAAGCGCTTCATATAAACCTTATTTTCTGGTTCCGCGAGTTTGTGGGCGCAGCCGGCTAGGTCGGTTGGAACCGATAACACCACGGCCGAACTGATGGCTGAATCAACTTGGCGCTCACCGAGGTATTTCAAAGTTAGGTTACCGCCCATGGAAAAGCCAACCATAGCAATTTCCTCATAGCCGCTTTGCAAAGCGAAGCGCACCACGGCATCTAGGTCTTCGGTGGCACCACTATGATAAAATCTAGGCTGGTAGTTGGGTTCACCGCCACAGCCACGGAAGTTCCAAGCCAGCACATCATAGCCAGCCTCGCTAAATACCCGCGCCATACCAGTAACATAATGACGGCGAGAGTGCCCTTCTAGGCCATGACTAACAATAACGCAGCGTTTGCGACCTAAACTTAGTTGATCCAACCAAAGCCGGTCGCCATCGGGCAGCCATACCATATGGCGCTGATACGGTGGCAACGCTAGCTTGCGCATTAGGGTTGGCGCCACCGTGTTGACATGCGCATTGCGAAAAAAAAGACCCGCATGATAAGGCTCGCTGACTTGCCACATTAACTGACATCCTCATTAAATTGATGGCGGACCAGGGCGTAGCTCAACCGAAATAATGCGCCACTCATCCGACTCTCGCGCCAAAATGTAATATGCCTCGGTCAGGTCAAAGCGCGGAGATAGCAATTCTATCACGACCAAAGCAACACGCTCACTAGCACGAGTCGATTTTACGTCAGTCTCCACCGCTTCCAATATTTCTATGTATTGCTGTTCTACAAGTGTGCGGAAGTTGGCAGCACTACCAAACTTGCGTCTAATTCCATCGCTGGCATAGGTCCATGCTTCTTGCCAGCTTTCGTTTTGCATTGCTTTAATTTGCGCTAGCACAGTTGCTTCCGCGCTGGCTTGAGCCAAGCTAGTGAATGATAGCAGCAGGGCGACCAATAGAATTCGCATAGTGCCTCCAAGGCAAAGGCCTTTAACCAACTATGCAAACTTGTACGTAACGACGAGTTCAGTGGACGCCAATATCTTAAGTTAATGGCATCGCATTGTAGTGGCTATACCGTTTGGGAAAGTAGCTCGTAACAGTGGCATCCTTAAACGTGGCGCAGCCAAAACTCACCCCATGCAAATGCATTAAAATAAACCCTCGCTCCAGCGATTCTGCCCGCTCGTCTGCCAACGAAAACGGTGTTGCCGAACGGGCCAGTTCAGCCTCTTCAGTAGTTAGTGCTAGCACGTTTTTACTGGCATGTTGCAGTAAATAAGCTGACCCTTCGAAGGTGGGTTTAGGCACTGCCTGGCTATGCACGCGCAATAGACTAATGCCAATGCCTTCTATTTCCGTATCATCTTGAAACTCAGGTAGCTGTAAATGGCGATTCGCCATGTAAATTCGACGGGAACCAAAGCGTAACAACCTATGCTCACCAAGCCAATCATCCGCCATGCCAAAGCGCTTTTGCAGCGGCTCGCTGTAGTGCAACGCTTCACTTTCAGTTAACCAGTTAATCATGCCGCCACCTTGGTTAGTTTCGCGATAAAAAAGCCACCCGAGTTGTTATGATGCGGCCAAATTCGCCACGCCTTGGCGATGTCTGGATGCAGACTCTGGCCTTGCCAGTAGGTAAGCCCAGCCTGTGCCTGTGCGCCAGGTAAATCAATGGTTGTCATCTCTAACTTGCCTTCAAGTTGTGTAAGCACTTCGTGTAACACACATTCGTTTTCTTCTGGCGCAAAAGTACAGGTGGAATAAACAATGTTGGCACCCACTTTGGCGCGAGCAAATGCATTCAACAATATTTTTTGCTGCAACTGGGTGAGGTACTTGCGGTTATGGCGCTTGTTCAACACTTTGGCATTACGCCTTAAGTTGCCTTCACAAGAGCAGGGGACATCCGCCATGATGGCATCAAACTGCTGCCAATCGTCGGCGATTTTGCTGGCATCTTGCACAGTAGAAATAACATTGGCAATGCCCATTCTATTCAGCGTGCCGCGCAATGCTTTAATACGGGCCAGCGTTAAGTCGTTGGCGAACACCATGCCAGCGCCAGCCATCATGGTGGCCATTTGCGCAGTTTTACCGCCTGGTGCGGCACACATGTCTAATACGCGCATACCGGATTTGGGCGCCAGAATCGCCGCCGCCATCATCGAAACCCCCTCTTGCACGTGATACCAGCCGGCATGCCAAGGAAATAAACGGCCAACCGGGGCATCGTGCGCAAACTCAAAGCCCCCTTCAATATAGGGAATAGACTGATAATCAAGCTGGTAGCGCTTGAGCCAGCCTTCCAGTTCATCAGCAGAAGTACGCAGTGGATTGGTCCAAATCGTGGCAGGTAGTGGCTGCTCGCAAGCCGCCATAAACAACTGCCAGTCATCCACGATGTCTTGGTAACGGTTAAGTGCGTGCATTAGGCATTGGCCTTTCTTAAAAATGAGCGAAATTATAGCAGATGTGACTCAGTCTCTCGCTAGGCGTCTACACTTAAAAAAAACCTTGAGTGAACGGTTATGACAGAACTAACACCAACCTATCGAGCCGAGCTACTGTTTGTTGATGACGATCCTATGGTATTAGCTGCTTTGCGCCGTGCTATGCGTAAGGAGCCGTACCGTATCCATATCGCCGAGTCGGGTGCGCAAGCTTTAGAGATTTTAGACGAACATGAAATTACCATAGTGGTGTCGGATATGCGCATGCCACAAATGAATGGTGCCGAGCTATTAGCCGAGGTAAGGCGGCGCAAACCTGAAGTTATTAGCCTACTGTTGACTGGGCAGGCTGATTTGAGCGATACCATTAATGCCATTAACAGTGGCGGCATATTCCGCTTTATGTCGAAACCCTGGGATGATTTGCAATTAAAGGCATCGATTCAAGCCGCCTTAGAAATCATCGAAACCAAGCGTGAACGCGACAAACTACTCACCCTAACGCGTCGGCAAAACCAGTTGTTGGCGAAAATGAACAAGGGGTTATCCGAGAAAGTAAATCAAAGCAGTGCCGAACTGGAACAGTCCCTGTTGATGGTAGACGCCTCATATAATGCCATGCGCGACAGTATTCATGGTTTTGTTCGACTGTTCTCCCAAATGGCGGAGTCGCGTGATGGCATGGTGGCGGGCATTGCCGATAATGCGGCAGCTTTAGCTTGTATTCTAGCCAAGCACGCGGGCCTTTCAGCTGAGCAAATGATTCACATTGAACATGCTGTATTGCTACACGAAATTGGCAAAATCATGATGCCAGAGCGAGTAGTCAGTAAACCAGAAGCGGCGCTGAGCAAAATAGAGCTAGAGCTTTACCGCCAGTATCCAAGCAATGGCTACAACATGCTTATGTCGATCGACTATTTGCGCGATGCTGCCAGTATTATTCTGCAACATCGCGAGCATTGGGTCGGTAATGGCTTCCCTAACCGACTAGGCAGTGAAGACATTAAAATTGAGGCCCGCATAGCAGCCATTGCCATTGCCTTTTTTGCTTTCAAAGCTGGTACTAGAACTGGCGCGCCAATGTCGAATGACGAGGCACTTTCGAGCGTTAAAAAACTGGCCGATAAGTACTTTGACCCCGAGTTATGTGAGCAACTTGATGAAGCAATAGAGGCCCTAGAAGAACATCGAGTTGAGCTAGATGCTGGGCGTCGACGCGTGTCTGATTTGGTTGAAGGTAACATTGTTACCCGCAACCTAATCAGTAAAGACGGCTTTATGCTGGTTACAGCGGGCACGCAACTTTCTGAAGGTATGATAGAGCGGCTAAAAGGTATTATTGAAGAACACGAAGAAGATTATATTGTTTACGTAGCGCCAATGCCCGAAGAAGAGGATGACAGCACCGAGTAGTGGACAGCTTGTCATGCGCCATAAAAAACCGCCATCTGGGCGGTTTTTTCGTTTAGCGACTTAATCAGCCAACACTTTTTTGATCGGTTGCCAACCGCCCTGGAATGTTAATGATTATTTCAGTACCAGCGGCTGGCGCACTTTTAATTTCAATGGTGCCCTCCGCCGCATTAACCAGGCTTGCCACAACCGACAAACCTAACCCGGTGCCAGAGCCTTCTTGGCGAGTAGTGAAAAATGGATCGAGGGCTCGCTTAGCGACTTCTTGGCTCATGCCAATACCGTTGTCTGCCACGATTAAACTCACCATGCCACTGCCTTCTTCGGCCAACATCAGGCATATTTCACCGGCATCACCGCGGCTGGCTTCATCAATGGCTCGTTCTGCATTGCTAAGCAACTGAATGAGTATTTGCTCCAGGCGATTTGATTCCAAATTGAACTGCACTTGCGGCACGTCATTGATCACTCGTGTATGGAAATCTCGCTTCTCGAGTGCTTTTAATGCATTGCTTAACGCCTGATCAAAATTTGACCGCCCAGCAACGGATTCCGTATCCGAGAAACCCTGCAGATCACGAGTAATGGCTTGAATTCGACTTAGGCTGCGTTTCACTTCCGATACCAGGATCGGAAAATCTTCGATGATTTCATCGACAGCAAATTCCTGCTCTTTGCTATTAATGGCTAACTTACGCTCAGCTGGCAAGAACTCTGCAGCTTCACGATACTCCTGCAGAATTTCGAGAATATCGGCACTGCTTTCTTGTAGCGATGAAATATTACTGACGACAGCACCCAGTGGCGTGTTGACCTCATGCGCCACGCCTACCACCAAGGTTGCTAGCGCAGCACGTTTTTCCGCATCACTTAGTTTTTGTTGCGTGCGCTCTAGCTCATCGATTTTGCTTTCTAGCTTTTGAGTGCGTTCCTTAACTAAATCTTCCAAACTCTCGTTTAGCTTTTTAATATCTTCTTCGGCTTGCTTGCGAATGATCGCTTGCGCCAGCAACGAAGCAAAAAATCGAATGGTTTCACGCAACGCCGGTGTCATGGGCCGGCGGTTGAGCAAGTTATCGCAGGCTATCCAGCCTATTGCCTTATCGCCATCCCATAACGCTGCCATCGCATTCCAGCCAAGGCCGACTTGTTTGCCAAAATGCAACAAAGGCATGTTCTCCCATACGGCAACCGAGTCTTTACGTGCGAGAGTTTCAGCCACCCATGGGCTATCTGGAATGGGTTCACGATAGTCAAACTCGGAAACGGTTTCGCCTTGCTCATTCGTACCATAAGTACCGGTAAACTCGTTTTTCCCTTCGTCAATTAACAGTAGCCCCATGCGGTCAATGCCTAAGTATTCTCGCGAAGAATCAATGGCATAGCGATAGACCTCTTTGGCCGTTTGGCACTCGGCTAAACCTTTGTTGATTAGGTGCAACTTCGCTAATCGGTCAGATAGCTCTTTAAAGTCCGTTTCTTCAGCCGGGCGCAGAATAAGCAGCGCCATTTGGTCATCACCATGGCGAATCACTTCTGCCATAAAATCCTGGTTTTTTTCGGTTTTCAGCAACTGCAAGCCAGTAATGGACGGGGAGAACTTGGGTAATAACGAGGTAACAGCTTGCCCAACAGCCAAGCAATCAGAAAATTGATCGGCTGCTGCATTATTCATCGCGGTGATGATGCCATCCTCAAGCGCCAAAATAGGGGTTGCTGATTGCTCATACCAAATGCGCGTTAATTGATCGATCACGAAACTCATTATTCACCCCCTAAAGGGAAACGAAGCTCAAATGTTGCACCACCCAGTACCGAGTCACTAATTGCAACCGAGCCGTGATGCTTCGCAAGGATATCGGCAACAATGGCAAGCCCTAGCCCTGTGCCTGTGCCATCTTTTTTGGTGGTAAAAAATGGCTGAAATACTTCATCTTTCTTGTCGGAGGGGATACCCGGCCCGTTATCCGATACCACCACTAATACGGTTTTATCGTCTACCTTGGTGGTAATTTGAAAACGCTTCTCTTGCACGTCCTGCATGGCCTGCACGGAGTTGACAGATAAGTTAACGAACACTTGCACCAACTGTCCAAGCTGGCCGCTCACTAGCGCATTTTCAGTAAACTCGGTGACGACTTGTACATCGTACTTGAAACGGTTCCAAACGAGTTTTAAAGCATATTCGATGGGTACCCGAATATCGAAGGTATCGAGTTCGGCTTGGTCTTTATTGAACACAGAAATGGCGCCAACAATATCGATTAACTGTTCGATACCTCGCTCGGCATCAAAATTAATTTGACGGCATTCTTCTAGCAACTCCGCTCGAGACTCGTCGGACTCAGCCTCGCGAAGTTCTTCCAACAGCTCAGTGAGTACCTTGCTATTACTGCGTAGCACCGATAATGGCGTATTCAACTCATGTGCTACGCCGGACGTTAACAGCCCCAGCGTTTGCAAGTGCTCGTTGCGGTATTGATCTGACACAGCCATACCCTAATTATTGGCATCGTCTAATAAGCATAGTCGATTTTTTTTTAGCCAAAAAAAAGTCGGTGCAAAGCGCACCGACTTTATATGAAACAGGTTAACGCTACTCGTATCTAAGTGCGTCGATTGGGTCTAGGCTAGCCGCTTTCGCTGCTGGCAAAATGCCAAAGATCACGCCAACACCAGTAGAGAACCCAAGTGCCAAGGCGATGGCCCACAATGGGATCACGGCCTGTGCTTCAAACCCAGGAATCAATGGCGCAATGCCCAAACCAATCGCCGAGCCGAGCAGAATACCTATCACCCCACCCACTAAGCACAGCACTACCGCCTCAATCAAAAATTGCAGCAGTATTTGCGCCCGCGTAGCACCGAGTGCCTTGCAGATGCCAATTTCACGGGTACGCTCGGTCACCGACACCAGCATAATATTCATAATGCCAATGCCACCAACCAATAATGAAATGGCAACAACGCCGCCAAACACCGCGGTGAGCACACCGGTAATAGTGTCAATTTGGGCGATGGCTTGGTCACCCGTAAAGGTTTGGAAGTCATCTGGCATATCGCCCGAAATACCGTGCTGAAGTCGCAAAGCTTGTTTGATACGACTTAATACAAAAGGCACGTTGTCGGTTTCAAACACATTCACGAAGATCACCACGGATGGCTCCACCGCGCTCTGCTGAGCGGCTACTTCGAATGGAACATAGGCAACGTTGTCTTGGTCTTGGCCGAATACTGCACCAATCTTTTCTAGCACCCCAACAATTAAGTACCAGTCACCATTAAACTCAACGTATTTACCCACGGCTTCATCTGGCGCTATTTCTAGGTCTTCTAATAACGATTGCCCCACTACCATAACAGGATTGCGGGCCGTACCATCACCGGCTACGGTAGGGCGGCCATAAGCAATGCTCAGGTCATTAATAATGTATTGCTCTGGGTAAACACCTGTAACTGAGGCGCCTGAGCTTTCTTCACCAAAGCGGATGCGATCGCCCCAAACACTAACTTGTGCCGTAGCCTCAGCAAAGCCATCAATGGCATCTAATACGGCCTCATAGTCATCAACTGTGATATTTTGTGGCAACCCGTACGAGGCGGCCGCATCACTTGGAGATGGGAAAACCACTACCTGATTCGCACCAAAACCTTCAAATTCTGACAACACCGAGGCGCGCAGCCCCTGAATTAATGAGATCACGGCAATGGTGCTCATTACACCAATAATGATGCCCAGTGACGTCAGCACCGAGCGCAGCTTATTTGCCCGAATGGCAGAGAAGGCCGAACGAACGCTCTCTAATACCATAAACATTAGATCGCCCCTCCATACTTGCTATCCGACACCACGGCACCATCTTTCAGTGTGATTTGCCGTTGACAGCGAGCTGCGATATCTGGCTCGTGTGTAACAATCACAATGGTTTGGCCACTGGCATGTAGCTGCTCAAACAACTGCATAATTTCTTCAGTCGTTTTTGAATCTAGGTTACCCGTAGGTTCATCTGCAAGTAACAAAGACGGCTGAGTCACCAGCGCTCTAGCGACCGCCACACGCTGGCGCTGGCCACCGGACATAGCATTGGGCTGATTGCCGAGTTTGTCACCAAGACCAACTTTTTCTAGCATCTCTTTGGCCATTTTCTTGCGCTTGCTAAGGCCGACTTTTTGGTAAATAAGCGGCTGCATTACATTATGTAACGCACTGATACGTGGCAACAGGTTAAAGCTTTGAAAGATAAAGCCAATTTGGCGGTTACGGATACCCGCTTGCTGATTCGCCGACAGTTTTGCGACATCGTCACCAGCCAGGGTATAGTCACCGCGTGTTGGGCGGTCCAGACAACCAATGATATTCATTAGTGTCGACTTACCCGAACCACTCGACCCTATGATGGCAACAAACTCGTTTTGGCCAATATCCAAGTCGATAGACTTAAGGGCAGAGAATACCTCTCCGCCCATCGCGTAGTCTTTACCAATGCCACGCAACTCAATAACGTTGCTCACAGGCATTACTCCTCTGTCGCTTGTACCGCAACGGGCTCGCCGTCGGCCAATAACAAGAACTTGCTTACTGGGCCTGTCACCACAGTTTCACCCGCAGTTAGGCCACTTAGCACCTCTTGGTAGTTTAAGTCTGGCTCGCCAAGCTCTACTTCTCGCCGCTCAACTTGGTCGTTCTCCACCACCCAAACAATCGGCTGGCCTTCATCAATTTGAATCGCCATGCTTGGCACCGAGATCACGTCCTCGCGGGTATCACCTTTAATTTCCGCCCGACATGACATACCTGGTTTAATTGGCAAACCCGAGTCATCGTCGATACGAATTTTGACAGTGAACGTTAGACCATTACGACCAGCCGCAGGGCGGGCCGACGTAGCAATATGCTCAACCGTGCCGCGCATTGGTGTATCTGGGTAGGCCACTGCATACACGTCTACTGCTTGGCCAACAGCTACATTACCAATCTTAGCTTCGTTAACCTGCACTTCTGCTTGCACATCGCCAGGGTCGGCAACACTAATAACAGCCGGGCCTGTACTACCCACTGCCATTTCGCCTTCCTTGATATCCAGTGCCGAAACAATACCAGCAATTGGGGCACGAATTTCTGCCCTGTCTAGTTTATCTTGAATGGCTTGCAGTTGAGTTTCCGACTGTTTTAGCTGTTGTTCTGCCGTGCGCAAGTCTAAGCGAGCAAAGGCTAACTGACGCTCAATGCTGTCGACGGTATCGCGACCCACCACATTTCGGCTTACCAATTCACGTTGCCGCGCTAACTGCTCTTCGGTTTGGCTAATGTTTAAACGAGCACGTTCAACAGCAAGACGTTGCAACGACACAGCAACCTCCGCACCTTCGTACTCGGTTTCATAATCTTCGGTGTCTAGCTCAATTAACAGCTGGTCACGCGCAACTAGGTCACCTTCTTCCACGGCCACTCGCTCGGCTTGGGCAGTGATATCTGGGCGCAATCGGCGCACGTCACCATAAATGATCGTGCCACTAGAAAGCGTAAGTGGTGTGATATCGCGCACCGACACCTCCTCAACCGTGACACTGATACCAGCAGCAGCTTCAGCACTGGCATTTTGATTGCGTTGGTACACAAAGAAGACCGCGCCGGCAATCACTGCCAATAGCAGCAGGGTTTTAAATAGTTTGGCCATTTATCAGGTCCTTACAGGGCAAATGGAATGGCAGCAATGCTTGCACTTAAGAGTAGTGGCAAAACGAATGCAACAATAACTGCACTGACGGTGCCGCCGCCATTTAAGTAACGGAACCCTAAAAATGCTAGCACCATAGCCCAGATAGAAAACGGGTTAAGTGTGGCCGCTAACGCACCAGCATAGGTTTCCATAGGCAGTGCTAATAGGTTTGAGAATGTTGTTGGATCGAGTTCGAATTGATTCAGCGGGGCGCCACTCAATTGAATGTTAATCACCTGCAACAATGAGGTGAAAACTACCGGCATCATTGACCAAACAGTCAGATTGTAAGCCATAGAGAACTTAGGCCGGTCTTCTGCGACGACTAAACCCGCTAGCCAGTAATAAAGCGCACTTATGACAAACACAATAGGGAAGATAATAATACCAACCAAGTTCATCCAAACGGCGAAATCGGCTGTCATCTGGATTCCAGCAACCACATCTGAGGTCACTTCCTGCCCCATGGCTTCTAACTGCTCAACCTGCATCTCTACATACTGGCCACTGGTCATCGACAACGGATGTAATATGAGGGGAGCTGCCATAGCGATCATTAAGATTAGGGTTGGCAACCACCAGCCATAACCGCCTTTTACGACTTGCGACATCACCTTGTTCGGGGCGATGAAGACATCTAACAACGACGAAAGTAGCGGATACTTATGTTTGGTTACCACCGTATTGGTAGGTTCAGCTTCTGGTGTCTGATATGGATTTGGCTCGCTCATCTTTGGCTCCTTAATGATTTCGCCGCAAGTAGGGGGGTGCTGGAGAGTAATATACCCACTTTTCAGGTAGTGCAGCTACCTATGTCGTTAAGGCATAACGCCTTTGCCTAAGTCTGTATATTTCCCGTTCAGTTAATACCTTATGCTTATCACAATTGAGATAACTGTAGTAGTAGAGCTATGAATTTTTTACGGACGTTCATTTTTTACGCCTGTTTTTACGGGCCGTTCACCATCAGTTGGTCGATCATTTCATTGTTGATTGCCCTGCCGCTAAAACCGCAGCAACGCTATAGGGTTGTTATTGGCGTCTGGGCGAGCTTTTCTGCTTGGGCAGCACGCTGGGTGCTAGGCATTAACTATCGTATAGAAGGGGTAGAGAACCTGCCAAACGAACCAGTAGTGATTGCCGCTAATCACCAAAGCGCTTGGGAAACCTTCTTCTTACAAAAACTACTGCAACCACAAACGCAAGTGGTGAAGCGCAGCCTGTTAAAGATTCCATTCTTTGGTTGGGCCTTTGCAATGGCGAACCCTATTGCGATCGATCGCACCGATGGCCGTGCCGCATTAAACCAAATCATCGAACAAGGTGGTGAACGCTTAAAACAAGGCTTTCACGTGTTGATCTTCCCTGAGGGTACGCGCAAAGCGCATGGAGAAGCGGGTGACTTTAAACAAGGTGGATTTATGCTGGCTAAAAAAACCAACGCAAAAATTCTACCCGTAGCGCACAATGCTGGTAAGTTCTGGCCGGCCAAGGGTTTTAGCAAACGCCCAGGCACCATTGTAGTGAGAATTTTGCCTGCTGTAGACATTCAAGAAGGCAAACTTGCAGCACACATCAAACAGATTGAAAAACAAGTGTGCGAGGCGATAGAGCCTTAACAGTTGCAAGCATACTTGCCAAATAAAAAGCCGCACTCATCTCAGTGCGGCTTTTTTGATTAGAAGTCCTCGCGATCCCATTTTTTCTCTAGGTACTTAATTGGATCTGGCTGGCGAAACTTACTGTCTGGGTGCTTGATCTTTAAATCAGCAATATCTTCGGCAACCTGCTCAACTTCAGCGCGCCAGGTTGGGTCGATTAAACCAATCGCCATCAGCGCCATCAGCTGCATCTCTTGCACCACACCTTGTTCACCTCGAATAGTGCGATGAATTTCCGCTAGGAACGCCTCAGCATCATCATCCGACATCTGATGCTTTTGCGCCGAGAGCAACACTGCTTGCCAGCCCATACGGCGATGCCATGGGTTCTCATGTTGTCGCCAGTTAGGCAACGGCTCGGCAGACTCCGTAGCCACCACTTTAGATAACATACGTCCGACAGCGTCGCAGATCTGAATATTATCCACTGCATCGGCCCAGGCTTCACGTTGACTAGCAATTGCCTGTAAATCAACAATCATACAAGCCAGCGCGCGCGCATCATGAACTGGCGCCTGCCAGAGCGCTTCCGCCAGTTCGTGATCGCAGTCGATGGTTTTAGCAATTCGCTTTAACTTGCTGTAGGAAACACCAAAGGTTTCAAGCTTAACCCCTTGGCGTTGAAACTGTTCAATATGGTTTTCGTCGCCGTTCGCTTGTAACTGCGCGATCACTTCATCTACGGTCATGAGGACTCCAATTCACACCGATGACAGCGCCAACCTTATGCTGGCGGTATGCCATCTTAATATCGCTAATCTAAGATTAGGTCAATATGTATCAGTGCTGTTTGAGAACTTTATGACGAGTACGAAAAAAGTGCGACAAGTTGTTAATTTAAAAGGATATTTCGTTCGCTGCTTGGATGATTAAACCACGTAACCATTGGTGTCCCGCGTCTTTATGAAGCAACTCACTCCAAATCATTTTTAACTCAATCTGAGGAATCGTAAAGGGAACCTGAACTACTTTTAGCGCCGGATCATCCTTAACTAGCATCGCCGCACGATAGGGAAGTGTCGCGATCATATTGGTAGTACGAGCGAGATGAATGGCCACCTGGTAGTTACGTGTAAATACTTGAATATGGCGCTCATGACCTAGTGCTTGCAACGCGGCATCCACCCAGCCCTGCTGCTGCACCGACTCGCGTTTCATACCAACACCAACACCATAGCCTGTTTTCGACACCCAAACGTGTTGTGCTTGCAAATAGGTGGTTAAATCAAGTGAGCTGATCGGGTTGTTTGCCGACATGACACAAGCAAAATCATCATGCCAGATTTGTCGCTGGTGAAACGAGCCAGGTAGCGCATCAAATCGGTTAATGGCCAAATCAACATTGCCCAACTCAACGTCTGCTACCGACACATCACTTGGGGTCATTACATCAATGGCGATATTAGGTGCGATAGGGGAGATGCGCTCAATGATCGGCGGCATCAATGTTGAAGCTGCATAGTCGCTCGCCATAATGCGAAACACTCGGTCACTGGCAGCCGGTTCAAACTCACCACTGGGGCTGAGAATATGCTCCAACGACTCTACGATTTGCTTAACCTGAGGAGCGAGATCAATCGCTTTTGGAGTTGGCGTCATGCCATTGCGCGTGCGTACGAGCAGAGGATCGTTCAATAATGCCCGCAGCCGTTTTAACGCATTACTCATTGCTGGCTGAGTCATATTCATCCGCTCAGCTGCCCGCGAAACATTCTGCTCATCCAGCAAAACATCTAAGAAAATCAATAAGTTAAGGTCAATATCAGCAAGCTTCACAAGTTCGCACTCCATGTTTCACGTGAAACATTGTAAAGCATTTAACCGTAGGTCCGTAAGTCATTCGCGAAGCGAATGCTTGCGGACAGGGATGTCCGTACATAGCAAGTCGCAGGAGCATGATTGCGGTGCGGACAGGGATGTCCGTACAGAGCAAGTCGCAGGAGCATGATTGCGGTGCGGACAGGGATGG
>NZ_QPEP01000008.1:0-79898 GCF_003577475.1 Salinibius halmophilus | reverse complement strand
ATGCTTGCGGACAAGGATGTCCGTACAGAGCAAGTCGCAGGAGCATGATTGCGGTGCGGACAAGGATGGTGATTCATTGTCCGAAAAAATGGCTCCGCCATTATTTACGGACCTACCCATGTTTCACGTGAAACATGCAAAAAAAGGCACCCTAAAAGAGGGTGCCATAATTTGCATGAGGCTTTATCGATTAAACGTCTAGGTTCTCAACCAATAGGGCGTTATCTTCGATAAACTGGCGACGGGGTTCCACGTCGTCTCCCATAAGCGTAGTAAAGATTTGGTCAGCTGCAATAGCATCGTCTATAGAAACTTGTAATAAACGACGCTCAGATTGATCTAACGTTGTTTCCCACAGCTGATCTGGGTTCATTTCACCCAAACCTTTATAGCGCTGAATACTGTAGCCACGCTTGGCTTCATTCATCAACCAATCAACAGCTTGACCGAAGTGAGTGATTTCAATTGAGCGGTTGCCACGGCTAATGCTCGCGCCATCTTCAATTAGGTTACCCAGGGTTTCGCCAACTCGAGCAATTTCGCTGTAGTCGTTACCTATAAAGAATTGGCTTTGAACAACATATGGTGTTGCCAAGCCGTGCGCGATGACATTGACTTTTGGCAACCACAAACCACGCTCTTCATCTTGTACTAGTTCACACTGGTATTCTAGTGAGCCATTACCCCAACGCGCCAACATGTCATCAAGCTGGTCCACCCATGCCGCCATACCATCTTGATCGCCCATAAGCTCTTCGGTTACCCGAGGTAGGTCGATCATGGCCAGCAGAGCTTGTTTAGGAATCACGCGCGATAAACGATCAATGCGATGCATCACACCTGTGTAGTCTTTTACAAGTTGTTCAAGCGCCACGCCTGTAATCGCTGGTGCACTTTCATTAGAGTACAACGACGCATCGGATAAAGCGTTCGACAACAAGTATTCACTCAACGACAGCTCATCTTTTATGTACTGCTCAGACTTACCACGTTTCACTTTAAACAGTGGTGGCTGGGCAATATAGATGTAGCCGTTTTCAATTAGCTCAGGCATTTGACGGAAGAAGAAGGTCAACAGCAGTGTGCGAATGTGCGAGCCGTCGACGTCGGCGTCGGTCATTAGGATGATCTTGTGATAACGCAGCTTCTCGATATTAAACTCTTCACGTCCAATGCCGCAGCCTAACGCAGTGATGAGTGTGCCCACTTCCGCAGAAGACAGCATCTTATCAAAGCGCGCTTTTTCAACGTTAAGAATCTTACCTTTCAACGGCAGAATTGCTTGCGTGCGTCGATCTCGACCCTGTTTGGCAGAGCCACCGGCCGAGTCACCCTCCACAATGAACAGTTCTGAAAGCGCTGGGTCTTTTTCTTGGCAGTCTGCTAACTTGCCTGGCAGACCGGCGATATCCAAAGCACCTTTACGGCGTGTCATTTCACGTGCTTTACGTGCCGCTTCACGCGCTCGCGCTGCGTCAATCATCTTCTGAACAATCGACTTAGCTTCTTGTGGGCGTTCGATCAAGTAATCTGAGAACAAACGGCCCATCTCTTCTTGAACCGCAGTTTTCACTTCGCTCGACACCAATTTATCTTTGGTCTGCGAGCTGAATTTTGGATCTGGTACTTTTACCGAAATAATGGCTACCAAGCCTTCACGAGCATCATCACCTGTTGTCGCAACGTTCTTCTGCTTAGTACTAAACTCATCTTGAATATAAGTATTCAAAGATCGCGTTAATGCAGCACGGAAACCAGCAAGGTGGGTACCGCCATCACGCTGTGGAATGTTGTTGGTGTAACACAGAATATTTTCTTGGTAGCTGTCGTTCCACTGCAGCGCCACTTCTACACCAATGCCATCTTCACGCTCGGTGCTTTCAAAGTGGAACACTGGGTTGAGTGTCGTTTTATTGATATTGAGATATTCAACAAATGCGTGCAAACCACCTTCGTAAAAGAACTGCTCTTCTTTGCCAGAGCGCTCGTCTTTTAGGTTGATGTTCACGCCACTGTTCAAGAACGACAACTCACGTAAACGCTTGGCTAGAATATCGTAGCTAAACGTTGTCATGGTGAAGGTTTCTTTAGATGGCAGGAAGCGTACCTGAGTACCAGAATGGTCAGTTTCGCCCACTACTTTTAATGGCTCGTCTGGCACACCATGACGATAGATTTGCTCGTGTACTTTGCCGTCTCGGCGAATGGTAAGCGTCACCATCTCAGACAACGCATTCACCACCGACACACCTACACCGTGCAAACCACCTGAAACTTTGTAGGAGTTGTCATCGAACTTACCACCGGCATGAAGTACCGTCATGATCACTTCAGCCGCAGAGCGGTTTTCTTCTGAGTGCATCTCGGTTGGAATACCACGGCCATTATCTTCAACCGTTACAGATTCATCAGGGTGAATGGTGACGGTAATCTTGTCGCAATGACCCGCCAGCGCTTCGTCAATCGAGTTATCTACTACCTCGAACACCATGTGGTGCAAGCCAGTGCCATCATCGGTATCACCAATGTACATGCCAGGGCGCTTGCGAACAGCGTCTAGACCTTTTAAGACTTTAATACTCGATGAATCGTAGTCGTTACTCATGATTACTCCTATTCACCCGACGCAACCAGCTGGCCATCTGCCAACTGGAACCAAGTGATTGCTTCTGAGTTAGACCAAAGATTGCTCTGATCTAACTTATCAATAGCGGTCACAAATACCTGTGATGCTAGGTTCTCTAACAGTTGCGCCACCTTGGCTTGGTGTCGAACATCCAGTTCCGACGGTAAGTCGTCGATTAAAAAAACACACTTTTGTTTGGTTTGCTGCATAAACAGCTTGGCTTGCGCCAACTTCATTGCAGCCACCAGTAATTTTTGCTGACCACGTGACAACGCGTCGGCAGCGGGCACCCCCTTATAACGAACAACTAAATCGGCTCGTTGAGGGCCAGACTGCGTGGTACCACGTTCAATGTCACGTTGGCGCATATCGGCTAACGCTTGTGGGTAAGGTTTGGTTTTGTCCCACCCGCGGCGATAACTAATGCTTATATCTGAAATCTCGGTCAGCTGAGCTAATGACTCGGTAAATACTGGCATAAATCCAGTCAGCCAACGCTGACGCGCCTCATCCACTGCGATTGCAGAGCGAACAAGCGGCTCATCAAATGCTGAAAGAACATCGGTATTTATATTACCAGATCTTAGCATCTGATTCCGATGTTTTAGCGTGGTACGAAAGGTTTGCCAGTTGGCTAAAAACCCATGTTCCACGTGAAACACACCCCAATCCATAAAAGCGCGTCGATTCTGTGGCGAGCCCTCAAGCAGCTGAAACGCGTCGGAAGAAAACACTTGCACTGGCAACAGTTCAGCAAGCTCTGCGGCCGAGCGAACGGTGTCGCCGTTTAAGCGAATTCTATTATTATCTTTGCTGCGCTCTATGCCTAACTTATCGCCACCATTTAGCTTAGCAAACACCACAGATTGCTCTTCACCTAAGCGCGTTAAATGCTTGCTGCGCGAGCGGGTAAAGCCACGAGCCAACGACAAAAAATGAATGGCTTCAAGCAGTGAGGTTTTACCAGCGCCATTTTCGCCATAAATCACATTAATACCCGGCTGAGGCGAAATGCTCAGCTGGGCAATGTTGCGAAAGTTTTGCAGGGATAACTGGGAAATTTGCGTCATTAATTAGCGCAATCCTACAGACGCATAGGCATGACAACATAAGTTGCACGCTCAGGTGCATCGAAGTCACGAATAATGGTGCTAGCGTTCGCATCAAGCGTGAACACTACTTGCTCACCTTCCACGGCACCTAGCACATCCTGAATATAGCCAACGTTGTAAGCCACATCCATTGGAGCATTTTGGTAATCTACTGCCATGTTTTCTTCGGCTTCTTCTTGCTCTGGGTTGTTAGCAAGAATTTGCAGATTATTGTCTTCAATAATAAAGCGCACACTGCGGAACTTTTCGTTGGTTAGAATCGACGCCCGCGTTAGCACGGCTCGCAGCGTTTGACGATCGGCAACCATCTCGTTCTCACCACCCTGAGGAATTACCCGCTGGTAGTCGGGGAAGCGACCATCTACTAGCTTAGAGGTAAAGGTGAAATCACCAGAGTCGACACGAATGTGATTCTGAGTAATGTGCACGGTCACTTCTTGTTCGCTTGGTGCGATTAAACGCGACAGTTCCATAACACCTTTGCGCGGCACAATCACTTGTACAGGCGATTCAACATCAGAGCGCGCCATCACATCGGCTGTAGACAAACGGTGGCCATCGGTGGCAACCGTGCGTAAGCGATCGTTATGTACTTCGAACAGCATACCGTTTAAGTAATAACGTACATCAGACACCGCCATAGAAAAAGCAGTAGCATCCATCACCTGGCGCAAATCTTTTTGTACTAAGGTCACCGCACCACGTAAGTCGTTTTCCATATCCTGGCTGGCAGGAAACTCGTCTGCTGGCAAGGTAGCAAGGTTAAAGCGCGAACGGTCTGAGCGCAGAACCATGCGATCGCCCTCTTTCATCATGCTAATCATTGCGTCGTCTGGTAAAGACTTAGCAATATCAACAAACTTTTTGCCCGGTACAGTAATTGCCCCTTCAATCGCTGGTTCAATCAACTTCACCCGGCCAACCAACTCAACTTCAAGGTCGGTACCAACCAGAGTAAGCTGCTGGCCTTCTACCTTTAAAAGCACATTAGATAGTACTGGCATGGTTGAGCGACGTTCCACTACGCCTGCAACCAATTGCAAGGCAGAAACTAAAGCATCCCTAGATACGGTGAATTTCATGACCACCTCATTAGCTGTTCAAAATTCTGAGTAAGTGATTGTAATCGTTAGCAAAGTCTACATTTTCGTCGCGTAGTTGCAGCACCTTGCGATGGGCGTGTAGAACAGTTGTGTGGTCTCGACCACCAAAGGCCTGACCAATTTCGGGTAACGAATGATTCGTCAACTCTTTTGACAATGCCATTGCCATTTGGCGAGGACGAGCAATATTGCGCGTTCTGCGTTTCGACAATAAATCATTAATGCCAAGGTTAAAATACTCGCTTACCACGCGTTGAATATTATCGATACTGGCTTGTTTATCATGCGAAGCCAACAAGTCTTTTAGCGCATCTTGAATAAAGGCTACATCAATGTGGCTGCGGGCCGTAAAGTTTGCCTTTGCCACCACAGCTTTTAATGCACCTTCTAAATCACGCACGTTGGAGCGCACTTTTTGAGCAATAAACAGTGCAGCATCGTCGGCCAGCATCAAATTCGACTCACTGGCTTTCTGTTTAAGAATGGCCACACGGGTTTCTAGCTCGGGTGGTTCAATACAAACCGTAAGCCCCCAGTTAAACCGGGATTTTAAGCGATCTTCTAACCCATCGATGTCTTTGGCGAAGCGGTCCGACGTTAACACAACCTGCTGTTGGCCTTCTAACAAGGCATTAAATGTATGGAAGAACTCTTCCATGGTTTTTTCTTTCTTAGCGAAGAACTGTACGTCATCGATCATCAGTACATCTAGGCTGCGATAAAAGCGCTTAAACTCGTTAATCGCTTTTTGCTGAAGCGCTTTCACCATGTCGGCGAAAAAACGCTCAGAGTGCACATAAAGCACACGCGCATTTGGGTCTTGCTGCAATGCATAGTTACCAATGGCATGCATCAAGTGGGTTTTACCCAAACCAGTCGAGCCATATAAATAAAGCGGGTTGTAAGAGCCACCCGGTGCCTGTGCCACCTGCTGAGCGGACACATAGGCCAGTTCATTCGACTTACCTGGCACGAACGAGTCGAATGTATACAGTGGGTTAATAAATGATTGGTGGCGAACACTACCTTCAACCGACTGCTGACTGCGCTTTTGTACCGTATTAATTGGCGTTGCTGAATTAGCTATTGGCTTTGCCGCTGCTTTGCTCACTGGCTTAGCGGCCTGTTTAGCTGGGGCCGCCGGTTTAGCCGGTGCTTTTTTCTTGATCGGCGACTTTTTAATAATTGGGCTTTCAGCTGGGCGATCGACTTGACGTTCCACAACGGGTTCAACCGCTGCCTTGGGCGCTGGTTTTGCTGCCACGGATGTAGCACTGCCGGGTTGGCCTATCGCAATGCGAACCTGAACGTCTAGATCTGGGTCTAGCTCACGCACCACGGTTTGAATGTTTGTAAGGTACTTACTCTGTAGCCACTGGCTAACAAACTTGTTTTTAGCGTACAACACTATGTCATCGCCGCTAGTATCTACCTGAAGTCGACGAATCCATGTATTAAACTGTGTGGCTGGAATTTCGCTTTCCAACACGTCAAAACATTGTGCCCAGATTTCTTCAACCGCGCCCACGGCTTACTCCTTTATTGAAGTAGACGGATTAGTGTACCCGAAACCTCGATTTGTTCACAGCAAGCAGACCCTTGTGTGAATAAAAAAATGATGATTTTTTGCCGCTACATTTAGAGGTTGTTCAAAATTGCCTGTGTGTAACTCACGAATAACCCTGTGCCTAGGTAGTCGAGTAACTATGAGCATAACTTGGCTGTGTAAAAAAGGGCACTTCTCACACAACTAATACGCATGCTATCAGCAACAACCGAACAGTTGGCAAACAGGGTTATTATGTTGGCTGATGCCTTACAGAGAAAGGCTTAGCGCGTTGTTTCCACAGAAAATGGCGTTACCTATAACGAACTACGATGACGGAAAAAAAAAATAAAAAACAATAATTACTTTTAACTCATTCTCATCTTTCAACCAGGCTAATCAGCTAGCAAAAAAACTGGTTGCAAAACAAACAGCTTTCTCATATGATCCGCCATCCAAATTCAAGCGTGACGGTTTAACCATCGTCAGTAACCTGATTCAAAATAGAGAGAGCGCGCCATGAAACGCACTTTTCAACCAAGTAATCTGAAACGTAAGCGTACACACGGCTTCCGCGCCCGTATGGCTACTAAAAACGGCCGCCAAGTTTTGGCTCGTCGTCGTGCCAAGGGCCGCAAGGTTCTGTCTGCTTAAGACTGTTTCATATGAGCCGTTTTGACTACCCTCGCAGCAAGCGCCTGCTTACTGCCCGCGACTTCAAAACGGTCTTTGATGGCGTAGTAGCAAAAGCCGGAACCCCGGAACTACTTCTGCTTGCTACGCCGTCAGCCTCTTCTTCTCCCCGCATTGGTTTTATTGTTGGCAAAAAAGCTGTCAAGCTGGCTGTCGACCGCAACCGTATTAAGCGCCATTTCCGCGAGCAATTTCGTTTAGCGAGCAACCTGCCAAATATCGATATTATTGTGATGGCAAAAAAAGGTGCCGGCGAACTACCGCCCGAAGTGCTGAGTAAACAAAGCGCCAAATTGCTGCGCAAAATAGCCCAGCGTGTGGCGAGCAACCAAGCAAAAAGCTGATACAAAGCAGACAAATCTAAGCGTGGGTGAAATTACCTGCACTCTTCACATCTTGAAACTGGTCAAATTGGCATTGTGCAGGTAGCATTGCCGATTCAGAAGTCGACTGTTCAATCCAGGAACGTCTAATGGATCTTAAAAGATTATTTTTTATTGGTGGTTTGTTAATCACCTCATATTTGCTGCTGATAAACTATTCAGCTATGCAACAACCACAAACCACCGCTCAAACCGCAGTGACTGCCCCAGCCGAAACACCGGCCGCCGACACTTCGACAAGTAGTGCTAACAATACGGTTGATGCAATACCATCAAACGAATCAACAGCGCCACAAAGTCTGCCAGGTAGCCGTGCATCGAATGAGCGCGTTATTACCGTGTCGACCGACGTATTTGATGTTGCCATCGATACCCTAGGGGGTGACATTGTTCGCGTAGAACTAAAAGACTTTGCCGCCGAGCTTGATAGCGAAGCGCGCTTTGTAATGCTTGAGCAGGATGCGCGTACATTTGTCATTCAGTCGGGCTTAGATGGCCGCGATGGTATTGACCGTGGTGGTAATCGCGCTCGTTATACTTCAGAGCAAGCAAGCTATGAGCTAACCGGTGATACCCTTGAGGTAACGCTGACGACCACTACCGATGCCGGTGTGGTGGTGAACAAGGTATTTGAGTTTGCTCGCAACAGCTACCAGGTAACTCAACGTTTTGTGATTAACAACCAGTCAGATACTGAGTTCGTTAGTTACCCGTTTACGCAAATTAAACGTGATCGCAGTGTTGATCCAACCGACGGTGTTGGTTTCGGTATGACATCGTTCCTAGGCTTTATTACCAGCACGCCAGATGACGTGTACGAGAAGTATAGCTTCCGTGACATGGAAAAACGCTCGCTGAATATTGGTACTGCTGAGGGCTGGGTAGCGTTCTCGCAGCACTATTTCCTAACGGCTGTGGTACCAACCCCAGGGACGAGCACTATTTATGGTAATCAAACCTCTGATGGCATGTACCGTATTGGCATGTTTGAACCGGCCAGTACCTTGCTTCCTGGTGAAACCTCTGATACGGCTACTACCTTATACATAGGCCCGAAAGACCAAGATCGCTTGGCTGACATTGCGCCACACATGGACCTAGCGATCGACTACGGTATGTTCTTCTGGATTGCCAAGCCATTGCACTGGTTATTGTCGTTCTTCCACAGCTTTGTCGGCAACTGGGGTATTGCGATCATCTTGCTAACCATTACGGTTAAACTGATTCTGTTCTACCCAACGGCAAAAGCTTATAAGTCGATGGCTAAAATGCGTGCCATTGCACCAGAAATGCAGCGTTTAAAAGAGCTTTACGGCGACGACCGCCAGCGCATGAGCCAAGAAACTATGAAACTGTTCCAGAAAGAAGGCGCCAACCCTATGGGTAGCTGCTTGCCAATTCTGCTACAGATTCCAATTTTCATTGGTTTATACCGTGTATTGTTAGAAGCCGTAGAACTTCGCCACGCTGAGTTCTTCTGGTGGATTACCGACTTGAGTGCCATGGACCCATTGTTCATTTTGCCAATTTTGATGGGCGCCTCGCAGTGGGTAACCATGAAGCTTGGTACTCAGCCAACCGATCCAATGCAGGCGAAGATTATGCAGATGATGCCAATCATCTTCACCTTCATGTTCTTATGGTTCCCAAGTGGTTTGGTACTTTACTGGCTATGTAACAACATTTTCTCGGGCACCCAGCAGTACTTTATTAACAAGTCTGTGAAAGGCGCCATGTAGATAGCGTGTTGAGAAAAAACCGGCCAACTGAGAGGTTCGCCGGTTTTTTTGTTTGCTTGGATCGTGTCTGCAAAAATGGCTTCGCCATTATTTACATACCTACAAACTCCCACGTAGGTCCGTAAATCATTCGCGCAGCGAATGTTTGCGGACAAAAGTATCAGCAAATTCCCGCGTATGTCGGTAAATCACATAGATGCTGTATAATCTCGTCTAAGCATTTACTTCAACAAGGTTTCACTATGTCGATCAGCAATGACACCATCGTCGCACTTGCCACGCCACCAGGAAGAGGTGGCGTTGGTATTGTTCGGCTGTCTGGCAAAGCTAGCCTAACCATTGCTGAGAAAATGCTGGGTTACACCCCAAAACCTAGGCATGCCCATTATGGTCCGTTCATTGCCAGCGATGGCACTGTGCTCGACGAAGGCATCGCTCTGTTTTTTCCCAACCCTCATTCATTCACTGGTGAAGACGTCGTAGAACTTCAAGGGCATGGTGGGCCGGTGATCATGGATATGCTCATTAGCGAGTGCCTAAAGTTTGGTGCGCGTATGGCACGCCCTGGCGAGTTCTCGGAACGCGCTTTTATGAACGACAAGCTGGATTTGGCGCAAGCAGAAGCCATTGCCGACCTAATTGATGCGTCGAGTGAGCAAGCGGCGAGAAACGCCTTGCGCAGCCTTCAAGGGGCATTCTCTAATCGAGTGCATCAATTGGTAGAACAGCTGATTCACTTGCGCATATATGTTGAAGCCGCCATCGATTTCCCGGAAGAAGAAATCGACTTTTTAGGTGATGGCAAAGTACAAGCCGACCTTGAAGCGTTAAAGCAAGAGCTAGCTGATGTGCTTAATACCGCTAATCAAGGCGCGATTATGCGTGAAGGCATGAAAGTGGTGATTGCTGGACGACCAAATGCGGGTAAATCATCGCTGTTAAATCAACTAGCTGGGCGCGAATCGGCGATTGTCACCGATATTGCTGGTACGACGCGCGATGTACTCAAAGAGCATATTCACATTGATGGCATGCCATTGCACTTAATTGATACCGCAGGTTTGCGCGACGCGCCTGACGAAGTAGAGCGCATTGGCATTGCCAGGGCATGGGATGAAATTAAACAAGCCGACCGAATTTTATTGTTAGTTGACGCCACCACCACAGATGCAACCGACCCGCATGACATTTGGCCAGAGTTTGTTGACCAACTAGAAAAGTGGGATCACCTAACCCTTGTGCGTAACAAAGTGGATATTACCGGTGAACAACCAGGTATCCATAACGATGGGCGGGTGCCTGTGATTCGCCTTTCGGCAAAATCTGCCGATGGCCTCGATGCTATGCGCCAACACTTAAAAGACCAGATGGGTTTTACCGGCCAAGCCGAAGGAGGGTTTGCCGCCCGCCGCCGCCATCTAGATGCCTTGAATAAATCTGCTAACACACTAAACACAGCTTATGAGCAGTTTATTCACACAGGTGCCGGTGAGTTATTAGCCGAAGACTTACGCCATGTGCAAAACTACCTCAACGAAATCACCGGCGAGTTCACCCCAGACGACCTATTAGGCAAAATTTTCGGCTCATTCTGTATCGGCAAGTAGATCCGTAAATAATGGCGAAGCCATTTTTGCGGACATAAAACCAGCAACTGCCTGACAAAATTCGTCACTAACTGAAAATATATGTATTTAAAAATTTAAATAAAACGAATAAATTGAAATAAATATAATAAATATACTAATTTACTGAAATAAAAATACAGGTGTTTGGCGGTATTGAACTCCCCGTCCAGTGTTCAAACCGACGCTTACTGGCCTTCCGGTAACAAAATGTTATTGACACCCCCTAGCCAATAACTTGGCACACAATCTGTATTACCTATTGCAACTTCACAACATCATGACAACTAGCTAAGCGAATGTTGGCGTTGACCACATTCGTAACAACTCTACAACCTATTTGCAGGTGCAGGACTCAGCCAAGCTGATGTCGAAAGCCAAGGGGCGTAGCGCTTTAGGAGATAATAATGAAAGCGCAAAGCAAATTAGGGGTATTCGTTCTAGCGGCAAGCCTAATGACTGGCTGTAATGTTTACATTGATGTGCCTGTAGCGGTGGGCCCAAGCCCAACAGAAGCACCGCCCGTGGCAGAGCCAACACCAGTGGCCGCCACGCCAATAGTGACAACGTTGCCAACCATTGTAATAGACCCAACCGAGCCTGTAGTCAGTGTGCCAACTACTATGTCGGTCAACTTACAATGGACGCCGCCGAATCAACGCGAAGATGGCACCTTACTTACAGAGTCTGAGTTAAGCCTGTACGAAATTCGCTACCGGGCCGAAGGCGAAGAAACCTTCGAGGTAGTACAAGTCGATGCGGCTAATACATCGCTACCAATTACCGACTTGCCAATAGCAAGCTACGAGTTCCAAATAGCTGCCATAGATAATGATGGCCTATATAGTGACTTTGTTAGTGCTACCCAACAGTAATTAAAACCTGTTAGGCTGGCCTCTGCTCAAGGAGAGGAGAGGCCGATGTCTTCACTTAGCTTTCAAGCCATTACGCTGCTGGCTTACAGTAGCGCTACGTTTTTGTCATTTTTACTGACTGTTTATTTAGCCGTAGGCGCCAGACGGGAGCCAGCACGCGGATATTTGGCGTTGGCCGCAGCCTGGCAAACGATATGGTTAGTCACCGTAGTGGCGTCGTTGCGTTACTGGGTACCAGTAAACCTTTACTTCTCGCTTGAAGCCATTCAGTTGTTGGCCTGGGTATACGCCACGCTGTGTTATTTACGCGCATTGCGCCCGGAGGCATTAAAGAGCCGCTTAAAGTGGGTGCCCATTGGCGCTACTGGCTTCTTTATATGGACGCTAATAGAAATATGGTGGCAGCCATTGCCGCAAAGCTACTGGCCATACTTTAACTTCTTGGTGCTGTCGGCCATGGCACTTGGCAGCCTTGAGCAGCTAGTGCGCAACTCCAACGTTGGCCGTTTTATCAAACTTATTTCCGTGAGTTTGAGTTTATTGCTGGCTTCCTATATTGCCTACTATGCGGTGTCGCTAATAGTGCAAGAAAGCTTACAGGAGCTGTGGTTAGCCCGCGCCGCCATGATTATGTTGAGCAGCTGCTTTATTGTATTAGCAGGTGTTCTGTTCCACCGCGAACGTGACTACCACGCCAATATTGGCTTCTCGAGACCAGTTATGTTCTATGGCACCTCAACACTGATTGTTTCGATTGGTTTGGTGGTGATTGGCGTGGGTAGCTACTATGTTCAGTTATTCAGTGGCTTGTGGAGCCTATACTTCTACGCCTTACTATTAGGTAGCTGCTTGTTAGCGATGGCCGCTTTGTTCTTCTCGTCGACACTTAGAACCAATATGAGAGTGTGGGTGAGTAAGCACTTCTTCTCGCACAAGTACGACTATCGCAAAGAGTGGATAACTTCTATCCGGGTGCTGTCTTGTGCACATGATTTCGACAGCCTACAAAAAAGTGCCTTTATGGTACTTAGCAATGCCGTACACGCCGATGCAGGCGAAATTAAACTGCGCACGGGCAAAGCTTTTAAAACCGTATTTACCCATAACCAAGACGCCACCAAAAACCTGCCGGCGAGCGATGACATGGTGCGGTTTATGGAAGAGCGAGGTTGGGTATTCGCACCCAAGCAGTACAACAACGCTTTGGCCGAAGGCAACGAGTTGCTGCCATTTTGGTTAAAAGGCAAAACTTGCCCAGACTTAATTGTGCCGTTGCGAGCCAATAGTCAGGTGATTGGCATTGCCTTACTAAGCAATTGTAAAATGCCTTATGGCATAAACTGGGAAGACCTGGATGTGTTGAAAACCTTGGGTCGCGAAATAGCTAGCCACATGCTGCTATACAAGCAACAAGACGAAATGAGCGACAGAAAGCAACTAGACGCCTATAACAAAATGACTGCCTTTGTGATGCACGACTTAAACAACGTAGCAGCACAACTACGGCTACTGAGTAAAAATGCCGAAAAGCATAAAACCAATCCTGCCTTTGTTGACGACATGGTAATGACTGTAAGTAACTCAGCGGGACGAATGCAAAAACTTATTCAACGCTTTAACCAGCCGCAAACTAGCACCACTGCAAGCTTTTCGATAAATGACGCATTGCAAGAAGCGATAACAAGATGCACAAACGCAAGTTTTCCAATTGATGTGACACTGAACGCAGCTGACCAAAAAGTGCAGTCTGATAGAGAAAGCTTTATAATGGCTGTACAACATTTGCTCAAAAATGCACAAGAGGCCAGCGAACCGGGTCAGCACATTGAACTGCAGACCTATGACACCGTTCACACTTTTGTGATAAAAGTACGTGATTTTGGTAAAGGCATGACTTCTGACTTCATTAACAAGCAGTTGTTCAAGCCATTTAATACTACCAAGGTTGGCAAAGGCATGGGCATTGGTGTGTATTTAACACGCGAGTTTTTTGCTGAACTAAATGGTCAAATGCAAGTTGAGAGCCAGCCTGGGCAAGGCACAACTTTTACGATTGAGCTAGGCAGTATGGATACCACTATGGAAGCGGCTTGTGGATAGAACAATTTTAATCATTGAAGATGACGACGGCGTTCGAAGTCAGCTGAAGTGGCACTTCGATGACTTCGACACCACAATTTTGACCGAAAGCGATCGCGAAGCTGCATTGATAGCGGTGCAGCGCCACCAGCCGGCGGTTGTTATTCAAGACTTAGGCCTACCACCCGACCCAGAAGGGGTGAGTGAAGGCCTGCGTTGCATTTCCGACATTCTAACCATGGCACCCTATTGCCAAATAATTGTGCTCACTGGCCGTGGCGATAAAGAAAGTGCCAAAATGGCCATAGGTAATGGCGCGGTGGATTTTCTTGCCAAGCCAGTTGAACCCGAGCAACTAGACCAGCTCGTTGCGCGCGCCTTTCGAGTGGCGCAAATTGAACGCGACAGAATTTTGCCAACTGCCAGCAACCCAGACAGCTTTGGCATTGTTAGTAACGACCCAGATTTATTGGCTATTTGCCAAAAAGTGGCCAAGTTAGCGCCGTCGGATTTAACCTGTACCTTTATTGGTGAAAGTGGCACTGGCAAAGAGCTATTTGCCAATCTTCTGCATAAAAAGAGTGCTGTGAGCACTGGCCCTTTCATTGAAGTGAACTGCGCCACCATAACCGACAGCTTGGCAGAAAGTGTGCTGTTTGGTCATGAAAAAGGCTCGTTCACTGGTGCCCATAAAAAGCAGCTAGGTAAAATAGCCAGCGCTAACGGAGGGACACTGTTTTTAGACGAAATAGGTGACCTGCCAGAACCACAGCAAGCTAAATTGTTACGCTTTTTACAAGAAGGCACCATAGAGCCTGTTGGCGCAACTAAACCAGTTGCCGTAGATGTGCGAGTGGTATGCGCTACCAACAAAGACCTGCGCCAAATGGTAGCTGAAGGCAGCTTTCGCGAAGACCTGTATCATCGAATTTGCGCGATTGAGTTGCATATTCCACCATTGCGAGCACGCCAAGGCGACAAACTATTGTTAGCCGAGAACTTTCGCCAAGAGCTAGCCACCGGCCCTTACGCCAAAGTGACTGGCTTTAGCGAGGACGCCAAAGCAGCGATAGAAAACTTTGATTGGCCAGGCAATGTACGCCAACTAAAAAACACCATTAACCGAGCGGTGATTATGGCCGACGGCAAGCTTATAACGGTAAACGATTTAGGCTTGCCTGAGTTCGAGCGTAAAGTGCCTGCAACAAATACTGACCAAACTGCTAGTCTTGATATTCCTGATTCGCAGAACTTCGACCTTAAAGCCATTCGTGATCAGGCAGAGCTCAGCACCATAGAGCGAGCGCTTGAGCATTGTAAATACAATATGAGTGCGGCAGCTAAGTTATTGGGTGTGTCGAGGCCAACGCTTTACGACCTAATAAAAAAACACGGCATTCAGCAACCAAATTAACCACAGGGAAGTACCATGAAACGACCTATGCAAAAACTCTTCACCACCACCGCACTGGTTGCCGCCATCACCCTAGCTGGCTGTAATTCACAGCAAAGTAATGCGGTAAGCAACCTTGAAAAAGCTGATATATTTGAGCAGCAAGGCCAGTTTAGAGCGGCGAGTATTGAATATCGCAACGCCATCAAAGCCGACTCACAAAACGTAGATACCTACCGCGCTTTTGCTCAAATGCTCAACGAAGTAGGCGGCTATGAACAAACCGTTGAATTGCTCGAGCCGTGGTTAGAACAAGGTGAATACAACGTTGCGCTTGAACTAGCCGAAGCCTACATAGGGCAGCGTAAACCCGCATCGGCCCGTGAAGTATTGGCTCAGTACAATGGCGACAATAACGCCGAAAAATTCCGCCTGCGGGGTGACTCACAACGCCTAAGTGGCTTATACACTGAAGCCTACGAAAGCTACCAAGAAGCAGTGAGGCTAGCACCAGAAAGTGCCAGTGCTGCCGAAGGGTTAGCACGCATTTATGTTGCCCTAACTGAGTATCAGCTTGCGATAACAACCGTTGACCGGTTTGTTGCTGAACACGAGCTCACCGCTGGCCTTGCTTATGCCAAAGCGCAAGCGCTATACGAGCAGGGTAAAGTAGAAGAAAGCGCTAATGCGCTAACGGCTGGGTTAGCAACGCTGCCCGATGCAGATGTATTCTTGCCTGAGCGCCGTGATTCGTTAATCATGCTAACCCAAATTCTTACCGAATTGGGCCGCTCAGAAGAAGCGTTCGCTTATAACCGCATATTACGCGAGCGGCGCAACGAAGAGTTTGATGCTAAGGCCGAATCGGCCATTGCCTCGATTAACAGTGGTGACTTAGAAGACGCCAAAGCCACACTAGAAGACCTTATTGAACAGCAACCCGATAGCCAGTTGGTGTCGTTATTATTAGGCTCTATTACCTTACAACAAGGCGATACCGAAACGGCTACAGCCTACTTTGACCGTATAGACGCCGAGCGCGCCCCTGCAGAGTTTTTGCGCTTAGCCACCATAGCTAAAGTAGACCAAGGGCAACGTGCGCAAGCACTTGCTAACCTAGAGCGAGCCATGCTTGCTCGGCCAACAGACGTTGAGCTGCTGTCGATGTACGGCATTCTAGCACTTTCTGATAGTCGCGAAGACATACAGCGCAAAGGCATTGAAGCACTAGAAAAAGCCCTAGCGGTAGACAACACCCGCAACCGTTTGCGCCTTGCGATTGCCCAATACGAACTAGCGAATAACCAGCCAGAAGCCGCCATTCAGCGCTTGCGCCGAGTGTACGAGTTAGAGCCAAATGATTGGGTAGTCACTCAACAGTATGTGGCACTGCTACAAGACTACGGCACACGCAAACAAGTAAGCGATGTACGCGATGCCTTAGCTGCCAACTTTGCCGACGAAGCCTACGCGCAGTTGATTGTAGCGCTAATTGACTACCGCAATGGCCAAGAAGGGCCTGCCATCGCGCGCTTAGACCGAGCGGCCGATATGCAGCCACAATGGGCAGCGCCGCTGATGAGCAAAGCGATGATCTACCAAGCCCAAGGCAACAACAGCAAGGCGATCGACAACTACATTCAAGCAGCCCGCTTAAACCCAACGGATATTCGTGCCGTGCAAGAAGCAGGGCGCTTATACGCCCAAGACCATAGCCCAGAAGAAGTCATTGGTTTCTTACAGTTAATTGCACAAGACTACCGCAACCTTAAACCAGCGGCGCACACGCTAGTGGCACAGGTTTACTCAGCACAAGGCCGCTTCGATGAAGCAGAGCAAGTGTTAGACGGCATCGAAACGCCAATTGACGCCACCGAACAAATTCAAGTACAGCTTTTATTGGCACAAGGCCAACAGTTGCTAAACCAAAACGAACTTGGCAGAGCCCAACAAAAAATAGCGCAAGCCATTGCCATTCAGCCTAGTAACCTTAACCTGCAGCTGACAATGGTGCAGTTAATGGCCGTACAGAAAAACTTCGCCGAAGCTCGCGCAACACTTACCAACATAGAGCAAAGCCAGGGCGAAAACCTGCGCACTGTATTAACACGCGCCTTTGTTGCGAAACGCGAAAATGGCGACTCGGCCGAGTATGAAGTGCTAAATAACTACTTCGAGCGCAGCAAAGACTTTGAGGCAATGCCAGCTTTAATTGTGGCGGCCGACGCTGGTGCCTCAACAGCGAGAGCTACCGAACTGGTACAGCTCTGGACATCCAGAGAACCAGGCAATGCCTCGGCTTGGCACACCAAGGGCAACCTAGCACTACGCGCTGGGGATGAAGCCGGTGCGCGCCAAGCATACGAAGGCGCCTACCAGCTAGATAACCAGCGCCCAGACCTGCTTAATAACTATGCCTGGGTACTGCGTGAAGTAGACGTAAGCAAAGCCGAACAGATAGCGCGCGAAGCCGCTGAGCTAGCACCAGAAAATGCCAACATTCTCGACACACTAGGCTGGATACTGCACTTATCTGGCAACAAACAAGAAGCCCTACAAGTGTTCGAACGAGCTCTAGAAATAGAGCCAAACAACGCCACGATAAAAGCCAATCAGCAGCGTGTTGCTGGCAGCTAACAAGGTGTCGGAAAACTTAACGACAGCTCACAATGTAAAGTGAGCTGTCGGTTTTCTTAACAGCTACAACCGTAGCAAAAGTAGGTCTGTAAATCATCCGCGTAGTGGATGTTTGCAGACATATACGGCTCAGCAACCAACTCAACCACGCGCCACTCTACTCTTCGCACACACCAAAACACCGTTCATTCATTTTATCTGATCACCATTCAAACTGGCTTGAAAATTGCTTACAAAATTACCCAAAGGAACCAACTAGCGTTCAGCCAAATACAGACTGAGTATCACATGAAAAAAATTTTATTGGGTTTCGTTCTTGCAGCAGCTTCAACCCTAAGTTTTGCCGCAACCACAAACGACATTAACTGGGATAACAATGGCAACGCGCTAGGGTTAGAGCAATATGGCGACCAAATTGTTATTAACATCGAGGTGGTGAATGTAGACAACCACCACCCATTGTTCGCACCAAAGCAGTTGGGCATTTACCCATACAGCACAGAACTTATGTTCCCGTTCTCACACAATGTTGAAAAACTACCTGTATTGAACGGCATATTTGTTGGTAACACTGCTAGCTTTACCATCAACACCTTAACCGGTGTAGCCACTAACGCCGCTGGTGAGTCGTTAAATATTGGTAACGAGTTTGGCTGGTACATGGCAGAGAACATGAGCCATGCAGGTTCGTCTTGGTACGTGTTTACCAACAACGACATGACTCGTTTCCGCTGGACAGACTACGAGCACACCAGTGTGCAACAAGACCAAAACGGCAACACAGTTCTGCATTGGGAAATTGACCCACTCACCATTGGCTGGAGCGCAGTAGATATCTCGCTAGGAAGTGGCGTGATTACCGCTGTAACAGCACCAGGTACGCTAGGTTTACTTTTGGCGGGGATGCTAGGTTTGGCGTTTGCGCGTAGACGCGCTATTCGCTAGGGCTAGTTGCAAGGTTGGCAAGGAAGCTAACCAAGTGGGCACCTCTAAAAACTCCCTAAAAATTTGGTAGAATGTACCAAAATCCAAATTTACCCTGCGATGCGATACCCATGCAACAATCTAGCTTGTTTTTCCAAGACAAAACCGCACTTAAGCTTGATCAGCTTAACGACCCACTTGCAAAGCTAAATGAAATCGTTGACTGGGAAGACTTTCGTGCTGACCTAGCCGAAGTTAGGAAGTCGCATGATCCGCGCAAAGGTGGCCGCCCGCCCCAAGACTTGGTTGTTATGTTTAAAGCCATTTTCTTGCGCCACTATTACGGTTTATCGCATGACCAGACTGAGTTTCAAGTCACTGATCGCTTGTCGTTCCGGCGCTTTTTAGGACTTGGGATCGATCAGAACGTTCCAGATGCCAAAACAGTATGGCACTACGAAGACTGCTTCTCGAAGACGAAACTACTAGACCGCGTGTTCGATAAGTTGCTCACACAAATTGAGCAGGCAGGCTACTACGCCAGAGGTGGCACAATCGTCGATGCAAGCATCATCGAAACACCCAAGCGATCATCGGAGGAGCGCTTAAAAAAGCGCCACGGCGTTGAGGAAGACGCCGAGTTGCCACTATAGGTTCGCCAGCAACATGACCCAGATAGCCGCTGGACCAAAAAGCACAATAAAAGCTATTACGGGTACAAGAATCACATTGCAATTGATAACGAGCACAAGATCATTCGCAGCCAGTTAACGACGCCTGCGAACAAACATGATGGACATGAGTTGGATGAACTAGTCGATGCCAACAATAGTAACGGAAAAGTCTATGCCGACAGTGCCTATCAAAGCCAAGCTAATGAAGAGATGCTAGCTCGGCGTGGTTTCAAAAGCGAAATCCACAAGCGCAACCGTAGAACAAAAGAAGGCAAAAACGATAGGCGCATTGAAGCAGGCAATCACACCAAATCGAAAACCAGAGTGCGAGTTGAGCACGTCTTTGGCGACATCAAGCGTCATGGCAACAAGTTTGGTATTCGCTCGGTAGGCATTGCTCGGGCAACGCTTGCCATCACGATGAGCAACCTGGTGTACAACGTGCGCAGATTTAGCCATTTACTCAAACACAAAACGCCACTTCACCGGGGTAAGTGCGCCTAAAATTAGGCGAACTGCTCTGAAATGAGCAGAAAATAGCCAGAAATGGCTAAGAAAGTACTGATTCGAGCATCGAATCAGCTCATTTTTTGGATTTTTAGCATTTCATATTCGATATACGTTGATTTGTGGGGATTTTTAGAGGTGCCCAAAAGCAAAATGGAAAGTAAACCGATTACTAAATATCAGTTAGTTAATTGATAGCAGCCTTGCTATAATTTTTCGACTCTATGCTAGCTGATATGATAACGGAAGCTTATGTGTGACTTTAGTTTTATAATTCCTCATAAAGGGAGAGAGGAGCTGCTGATAAATACAATTTCATCAATTAATCAGCAGGCAGGAGATTTTTCTTATGAAATCATTGTGGCCACACAAAATAAAAAAGTATGTGACTATGTGGCGCATAACTCAAACGTTTATTTTCTAGATGAATGCTTCAAGATATCGCAATTAAGAAATTTTGGCGCAGAAAAGTCAAAAGGTAATTGTTTAGTATTTCTTGATTCAGATATAGAGTTAGATAGTAACTGGCTTGTGAATATTAATTGCACGTTAGATAAACTTGGTACTAATTCGCTGCTAGCCACAAGACAAGTTCCTGGTATAGAGAATCAGTTTATTGATAATTTTCGATGTGGGTTGAAATGGGTCTCTGAAACTGTTGAGGTCGATTTTGTTTCTAGTCAAAACATGATTATCCGTAGAACTGATTTTTTCAAAACAGCCGGCTTCCCAGAGCACTTGGCCACCTGTGAAGATTATGTATTTTGTGAGCGGTTTAAATCTATAGGCAAGGTGTTCCTAACGAGTGAAGCTAACTACGTCCACCTAGGTGAAGACAAAGGTGTAAGACAGCTTTTTCAGAAAGAGATGTGGCGCGGGCAATCAAACTTCGTAAGTGTGAAAGGCAGAAAGGTAAGCTTAAAGGAGTGGCCTAGTTTGTTGGTGCCAGTTTTATTTATACTCACACCTTTACTAACGGTACTTTCAATTTTAAACGCCTATTTTCTACTATTTACCATTTTTCCCGTGCTTTTAGTTTTAGTATATGCTCTCGTTGCTGTAAGAAGACTAAAAATCTACCCTGGTTCACTTCCATTAAATAAGATATTAGGGTTTTATGTGGTTTATTTCAGCGCAAGAGGAGTTGGAAGTATATTTGGTTTATTTAACCAAATTAGGTACTAGATTTACGTTTCGGAGCTTTGAATAGGTATTTATGTTTTAAAAAGTAATATGCCAAGCCTTTAACATGCTCTCTGAACGCCTTGTTAAACTTGAAGTTTCTAGATATCTCTTGTGCGTCATGTGTGCTACTAGCTGTATAGTCAATATTTACACTAAGTCCGGCATCCCAAACTCGTTTGCAGAAATCTACATCCTCTGGAGCATAAAAGAAATTTTCATCTAAAAAGCCTACATACAGTATAGTTTTTTTTGGCATTAGCCAGAATGCAGAAATTAAGTAATCAACCTGTGCTAGTTTGCTACTTTGTGTGGAATTGATTTTGTCCTCCATTTTCCGTAAGTTGAAATACCGGTATACTTTATGGCCAACGCTAGGGAACCGGTCAAAAGATAGTTGTTGCCTGCCATTTTTATAAAAGAGAACAGGTGCGATGATTCCGATACTAGAGTCATTAATTAGCTTTGTTATTAAATGATTTAAAACTCCTTCATGTAATATGATATCTGAATCTAGTATTGCAATATAATCTCCTGTGCACTTCTTAAGCCCTAAGTTTCTAGGCATAGTGGTTCCATAGTTTTTGTCCAAGCATATTAGTTCCACATAAAAACTTGGGTTGTTCCCTCTGAAGCATCTAATAAGATCGGTTGTTTTATCAGACGAACCATTATCAATAATGATGACTTCCTTAATATCTGACTTGCTTAGCAATAGCGATTTAAGAAATTCTTGGATATAAGACTCAGAGTTCCAAGATAAAGCTACAATAGATACCTTCAAAATTTTACTCCTTGTCACTTTCTACCCAATGAATATAGAGGCTGCTATCGCTTAGGTAAATTCTGTAATATGGGTTTTCTTCTTCATACATTGTAAATTCATGGTAGTTATTCGTAAAGTATTCAGTGGTTTTTCCTGTAGCAACACTCCACTCAAAATTTATATTTTGGACATACTCTCTAAGTCTGCCTGATGTTCTCCAGGCGTCTCTATTTAAGTAAGCATTAAAAGGAGTGTTTTCGGTAATTTTATACACGAATGGCGATAAAGGAACACTGCCAATACTATAAACTTCTAGTTCTTTGAATTTATATATTTTAGTGGAAATGTCATAAAAAATTGGTCTCTCAAAATCTGCTTGAATTCTGTGAGAGATTGCAACTTTACTGCTAAAAGAAAGTATAAATATCAGAGGTACTATTGATAAATAAATAAAATTTTCCCTAATAGAAGAATAGGTTAATATTATCAATGAAGCAATTATTGGGAAGTAGGGCAGACCGCGAGGTTCATTGAACTGGCTCTCTAGTAATGACATTGCGCCAATTGAAGAAACATAGATAAGTACAAGTCCTAAAATGCCAAAGACTCCGTTTTCACTATTTTTGAATAATGCAAATATTAAGATAGAGATAAATGAAATGATAGCAGGTATTGAAAAAAACCAAAAAGGGTAGAAAAATTCAATAAAAGGAATGTATGAGAGGTTAATGTTTTCGATTATAGTAATAAATATTTTATGATCTAAATTTATTATAGTGGCTCTACTTCCACCTGCCGGAAGAATTATTGATTGTAACTGGTAAAGAATTATAGCGATTGCGTATGGAATTAATGATTTTAATATTTCTACACTATCTATACCAGACTTTTTCAAATACTTTAAGAAGACTTGCAGGCCAATCAAGCCAATATAAAAATTTATAAACGGTTGATAAAGGTTTAATACAAGGAATAGTAGTAAAGACTGGATGACAAAGCTAAACCTGTGCTTTATAGGGATGCTGAAAGATAATATCGAAAAAAACAATGAAAGACTCATTCCTATACTATCAAACTTGTACAGTAAGTTTTGCAGAAGGAATGGATTAGCAACAGTGAAAATTGATATTACTATCGATTCTTTTTTATATATAATATGATTAAAATGACAATATAGAACGTAAGCACCAAAAATTATTAAGACCCCGGATAAAAACCATGTAAGCACACCAATATCCACGGCGTGTTCGATGTTATTACTTTGAAAAACAGATGTAATAGTTGCTAGATATCGCCCTAACTCATGCCATGCAAAAGCCCCTGAAAATACTCTCTCTATGTCATCTTCATAGTAAGTATTGCTTACTATGATAGGTGTCACAAATATCAAGTAGATTGCTGATATTAGAAATAGTGCTGAAATGTTTTTCCTGGACTGAAGGTCAAGAAATTTTACTATTTGATGGGGTATTGCGTTTATAGTGTTCACTCTTTTAACCCATTAACAGGTTTGTGCTTGTTAGTTTATACAGCAAGGCGGAGGAGGTGCAAATGAATAAGAATGTGAGCTGAATTTTAATGTTATTCTTAATACACATTGCTAATAGCAAGAAGGCTGCGAAGTAGAAATGTTGGCTGTAAAGGAAAGCCTCAACGCCAAAGAAGCTATGTAATATGACGTTGTAAGAAATAACTAAAAGGCATGCTGTTGATATTTTCTTCTCAGTTTCGCTTTGGGATTTTATTCTGCTTAAGCAAAATAATATAAAGGATAATGAGGCAATTGATTTAATTATTGTACTCAGATCGTTAATAGGCTTTTGTAGTGATAGCTTCAAGCAACCATTCCCATCAAAGCACTCTGTTCCTGTATTTAAATGATAATCGAAACTAAAGAACGAGTTTGCTATAGCAGCTAGCATATTTATAGAATTCTGCAAAATCACCTTGATATCAAAGTTTAGATATTGGAGTATCCAGTTGGGTTTTCCTTCATTGCCCATTTCAAATCCCATTGCTAGCTGCAATAACTTATATGAAGCGATTACAATTATTCCTACAAAAATACAGAAGATTGAAGAATTTACCCCGCTTCTAATTGATGTGTTTTGGTAGGAAAATAAAAATATAAATATAGTGATAATGTTTGTTATTGTTGTGCCCGTTGCCAGAATTGCGACTATGAAAAGTACAAAGTATTTATATTTTTCCTTTATTGTAAGCAAAGCTAATAATGATGATAGTAGTAATAGTTGGCTAATAGGAAAGGTTTCAGGTAGGCGCGAAAAAACCACATTTGAAAAGCCCATCAGAAACACTAGTGAAAGTATAAAGCTCTCAGGTTTTTTGAACTCTAGTTGGCGTAAAATGGTAAAGATAATTATTGTGCTAGCCATTGTGCAAATTGGAGCAATACTCAGCGCAATATACTCTCTAATGACCATTGGGTCCTGATGACCAAGAAATAATATTGACAGTAATGCTTCTAGCAACCTGACTGGAATGGTTATTAGTTCAATAAATGCGTGTGAAATTGCATATCGACCCCAGCCGTGAGCGAACGACATTAGGTTAGAGGGAGTGTCAGTATCAAAAAATATATCATACTCTTTTAGTAATCCAAGATCGTACCATTGAAATGCCTGAAATAGCGCGAAAACACTGTATGCAAAGCTGATTAGTAGTAAGTAAAGTAACTCTTTGGGTTTTTTGCTAAATATAGATCTCATTAAATCACCTGATTTATTGCAGCCATAAAACCGCAGAAAGCTATTGTTACTAAGCTACCCTTGTCTTTCAGAGTGAAAACAATTGGGTCATCATGCATTTCTCCTCTGTGGGTTTTTATCCACATTCTTATTAGCCAATAAGATAGCCCAGGGATTACTAGCCACAATATGCTTGGTTCGCCAATTGTAGATAATGTCGTATTGCTATTAATGTATAAACAAAACATCATGATTGAAGCCATAGATGAGGCTGTGCCGATACTCTTTAGTATTTCATAGTCGGTTGCGTTGTAATCTCGCCCTGATGCTGATTTTTTATTATTTTCACGAAGATCAATGGCCTCAGAGGAACGCTTTAATAAAGCGAGTGATAGAAATATAAATATTGAGAAACCTATTAACCAAAATGTTGGGGTTACAGATATAGCAACGGCGCCAGATATAATTCTTGAAGTGTATAGGACTGCAAGTAATACTACATCCATGCCAAAATATTTTTTAATTTTAAAAGAGTAGGAGACGGTTGCAGCAAGGTAAAACAGAATTGAAAGTAAGAAATTAAAACTCAAAATATAAGATAGTGTTAACGATACAGCGAGTAACGACGCCATAATAAATATAGCCGATGGGATATTTATTAATCCAGCTGCTATTGGACGAAAACGCTTGCTCTTGTGATTTCTATCTGAGTTTAGATCTAGTAAGTCGTTTAGTATATATGTTGAAGAGGCAATAGTAGAAAAACAAATGAAAGCTAATAAGGCGCTTGTAAAAGATTTATAATCAATGAATAAACCCGATACTAGTAAAGGTACAAAAACTAGGATATTTTTTATCCATTGATGGACTCGAAGTTGTTTAATCCAGAGTTTTAATATTTCACTATTATTGCTTTTAAATGTAATGTTTATATTTTTGGTTTTATTTTTCGAGTAATATCTAGTTGGGTCTACTAAAATGGATTTCCTGCACTCTTCAAATAATACAAGGTCATCTTTTGAATTTCCTGCATAGTCAAACACTTTGGCTTCTTGAAGAATTGCTTCTAGCTTTTTTTTAGATTTTAAATTAACTGTATCACACGAGTGGAGAGAGTGATTAAATATTTTGTATGAATTGAGAATTCCTTCAGCATGTAAACGGTTACTCGCTGTAGCTAGTACGATCTCTCGGCCCTTTGACTTCTCAGCCTCCAAGTAACTAAAGAACTCTTCATTTTTAGGTAATAACGAATAATCGACAGTTGATAATTCAGCTAAACGTTTTTTTAGATGTGGAATGCCCTTAATTAGCCATACGGGTATTAGCAGGCACTTTAAAGGATAGTTTTTGAAAGCAGAGATTAGGCTCTCATAAAGTAGGTCCGTTTTAATGAATGTGCCGTCTAGATCGACGTATAGCGGAACTGATTTTGTTCTCATTGTCCTATCCCTTGGATTAATTTTTGAGCGGATTCTATCATGTAAATTATTTCGGTCTAGTGATAAATAAATGGCATAGAAAATGCATAGAAAGGGTGCCAAACCACATGCGAGTGTGGGACGGAAAGCCACGGGTCTCTCGAAGATAGCCGAGCTGCACGGAAAGCAACCACCTTACACGGAATTCAAACATGAACATTAAATCTCTACTTGTAGGCGCTGCGTTAACAGCAGCATCTTCATTTGCACTTGCGGGTCCTACTCTTGACCAGGTACTACCTGGCGAAGACGCAGTTCGCGATAACCACGCTGAAGTATTTGAGTTAGCTGATACAGCGGTAGAAAGCTACTTCGCTTTGCGTTTAGATGCATCATTGGGTACCAATCAGGTACTAGGTATCTACTCTTTCGACGTGGATGCTTTGGGCACTGTAAGCGTTCTAGATTCGCTTGACGTTCTTGAGCAAGGCGAGTTTTTCGAAGAAGTCGAGTTCGATTTAGCTAATGGCACTGCTTCTGTAAACAACGGCGGCACTGTTCTACAAGCGAACATTGGCAAGCGTTTCGGTTTCTACGTAAGAACTGCAAATGAAACTTTCTACTCTCATGCTAGCCTGAACAATGGCGTTGATGCATTAGCTTCTTACACTACTCAAGGCACTAATGGTCCTAACGCTAGCTCACTAGACGTTGTACTTGCTTGGGAAACTAACCTTGACGCAAACAACTCTTTCCAAGATCTAGTAGTTGGTGTTCACGACATCGTTGCGGTACCAGAGCCAGGTACACTAGCACTTCTAGGCCTAGGCCTTGCTGGTCTTGGTGTTGCACGTCGTCGCACTAAGAAAACAGCTTAATTTTTAACTCAGGTTAAAAATGATGCGGAAGGGTAGGCTTGCCTACCCTTCTTTCTGTTAGCAAGTTCCTTTACAGTAGTGCAAACCTTCAAAGTACCCAGCCATGACAACGCGTTTTTCTACCAATGCCATTGGGCAAAGTTCACTGCTGTTAGTTATTCCGACACTACTATTTTTTCCTTCTTTACTAGATTTAGTACCAGTTTGGTTAACCTTCGACCAAAACATCGCACACGGACTATTTGCTGCGCTGATGTTCGTGTTTTTGTTGGTGAAGCGGCCAGCTGAGCAAACTAAGCTAGCGCCAACCTCACTGTTAGCTGTGTTGGGATTCTTTACATTCTATGTGGCATGGTTTGTGGTAAGTGTCGCTAATATCGACACCCTTGTGTATGTTTTGCTACCGGCCGTACTTTTTATGCTGTTTGCTGCATTGTTAGGCTGGCAAACCGCTTGGGCATACAAAGCTCACATCTTCACATTGCTGCTGGCGATGCCAATCTGGCAGGACCTAATTCCTTACCTAGTATTAGTAGCTACCTTTGTTGTAACGAATGTTGTGGGCTTACTTAATATCACGGCCTACATTCAGGGCAGTAATATCGAGCTGCCGTATGGCGTGCTCTACATTGCCGATGGCTGCTCGGGTGTAAGGTACTTTGCAATTTCATTACTCCTAGCAAATACCATTGCTGTGCTTAATAGCTATCGCCTGAAAGGTTGGTTAGTAACATTGGCTATTGGTGCAATGTTAGGGTTGTTGATCAACTGGGTTCGTATTATTGCCCTAGTGCTAATTGGCTACTACACACAAATGCAAAGTAGCTTAGTGGCCGATCACGAACTATTTGGCTGGGTGGTATTTGCTGTCATTGCTTTGCCCGCTCTGTATTTTGCACCGCATGTTGCTGCCAAAAGTAGTAACTTGGCAACCTATGCTGGAGTACGTTTTACCAAACCTAAAATTTGGTTATTAAGCTCAACGATTGTACTGAGCTGCTTTCTTTTAGTAATTGAACAACTACCCACCATCCAAAAGCCGCAATTTCAGCTACAAACTACAACACCACTCGTAGCACTCGACAGTACTTCCGATGACCAGTTCACTAGCCAAATATTTAATGCACCAACTGGCGAAACAATTGAAGTAAGGCAGTACCAGCGAAGTAAACGAGCTGAAAAGCTAGTGCCCTATGTTGCGCCGATTTATAGCGATAAAAAATGGACGCGCTTAGAAACCTTCGTCATCAATGGTTCAAAAGTAGATGTGATGATGAACCGAGTAACCAATAAGCGTGAAGTGTATACGGTAGGTTATCAACTAGAGCAGAGGCGCTTTAATAGCTACCGTGATGTGAAGCTTTGGCAAATTCCGGCTTCATTTACACTAGACCAAAGGTTTGCTTTGTTGGTAGTAAAACAAGAATGTAGGATAATTACTTGCGAACAAACCGCAGCGCGCATCACGCAAACGCTTAACAGTTTGCAACTGCAGTAAACACACTATTATCAGGGATCGAAATGACAGCATTATTTTCAGCGACCCGCCCTCTGGCCGTGAACCCTTCGCAGTTCAGTCAATTTGGCGTGCCTTTCGAGCAAGGGGTATTGCGATCTCCAGAATATTTGTACTTAAGAACAGAGCAAGACGAATGCATTAAATTCCATGCGGAAGTTACCATGCGTTGGCCCGACGACAGCATTCGCTGGCTGCTCATTCGCACTAATGCCTTCAACAAGATTGATGTCGAAATTGGCTCAGAAACAAATCCCCTTGTGCAAACAAAGATTGAACGCCAAAGCGATGTTCCAGAATTTGAATTTCACGGCTCAACAGTGAAATTAACCGCCTGCAAAACAGGGCTACAGCTTGATAGTTATGGTACTACTTCCATATTGCTGCATGCACAAGACAAGCTTCAAACAATTACGCCTACAGAGTATGAAACGGTACGATACGGCGACATAGTTACCTGCGTTGAAATAAAAGGCACCAACCAGAACACCAAGCTAAATGTTCACCAAGTTTATGAGTTTTGGCACGAACAAAAGCTGCTTAAAGCAACGGTAGGCATTCACAACCCGCAACGTGCAAGGCACCCAGGTGGTTTGTGGGACTTAGGTGATGAAGGTTCTGTGTTATTCGAATCATTAGACTTAGCCTTTAACCTTAAAGAACCGACTGATCACTACCAGCTAAAACTAGATAGCGCTAGTGAATGGTTAACGGGTAGTGATGTATCGGTATATCAAGCAAGCAGTGGCAAGCAAAACTGGAATAGTGTTAACCACGTTAACCGGCACAACAAAGTTGTGTTGCCATTTCAAGGTTACGAATGTTCAGTTAACAATGAAGAACAATTAACCCAACGAATTGCAGGGCAAGCAAGCCCAATAGTAAAAGCTGGCAATTTAACCATTACTCAAGAAAAGTTTTGGCAAAACTTCCCTTCCAAGGTTACTGCTAACAATAACGGCATTACGCTCGGTTTATTTCCAAAAACTAACGACCTTCATGAACTTCAAGGCGGTGAGCGTAAGTACCAAACTGCCTACCTGAGCCTTGAAGGCACTAGCCTAGACTGGGTAGAGCAAACTAACCCAGTACAGATTCCGCCAGAGTACTACGAAAAAACACAGGCGTTCCCTTGGTTTAGTACAGAAGACGAAGACCCAAGATGGCGAGTACTGATTGACCAAGCAATTGAAGGTGACAATAACTTTTTTGCTAAACGAGACATTATAGACGAGTACGGCTGGCGCAATTTCGGCGAGCTATATGCCGACCACGAAACGCTCTACCAACCGGAAGGCGAACCGCCACTAGTCAGCCACTATAACAATCAGTACGACCCAATTTATGGCTTCGTTCGCCAGTTTGCCTTAAACGGTGACCCTAGGTGGTTTGAGCTGCACGACGACTTAGCAAAACATGTAGTAGATATTGATATCTACCACACTAGCGAAGACAGAGTTGAGTACAACAACGGCCTGTTCTGGCACACCGATCACTACCTACCAGCCCACACTGTTACGCATAGAACTTTCAGTAAACATAACGATACCAGTTCTACCCCTGGGCAAACGGGCGGAGGGCCTGCGGCAGAACACTGCTACAGCATGGGGCTGATGTACCACTATTTGCTTACTGGAAACACCAGTTCAAAAGAAGCCGTTAATGAACTAGCGGATTGGCTAACCATTACTCACGATGAAGCCTATTGTTTTCTACAAGCACTACTTTCGGTAAAGAAAAAAGAACTTACCAAAATCAAAAAGCTTAAACGCGGTGAAAGTGTACTGCAGTATAAGTACCCCTTTACCCGGGGTACGGGTAACTATTTGAATACTTTACTCGACGCCTACTTATTAGACCCAAGTACAAACCGAGCTACACAAATAGGCGAGGTGCTTTTTCAGACCATTGGCCCATATGACGATATAGCCGCAAGAAACCTTAAAGACGTTGAAGTGGGTTGGCACTACCTTGTACTGCTTGCTGCCTGCATTCGTATTGTAGACACCCTGGCAGAAGAGCATGCAGACACAAAACAGTATGCCAACGCATGTTTAAAACACTACGGCGAATGGATGGTAAAGCACGAAACCACCTTCCTAAGTGATACCGAACAGCTTGAGTTTCCAAACGATACTTGGGCAGCGCAAGATATTCGTAAAGCATTCATTTTTAGCTACCTAAACGAAACTAAGCTCGTACCGAATAAACGTGGCGAAGAGTTTAAAAGTTACGTACTGAACCACTTACTAAGCTCCGAAACAAAGCACTTTGCACGGATAATCGTGTTACTGCTGCAAAATCACTTCAGTGCACAGTTTTGGCAAGAAGTTCAAGCAATCACTCTAACTCAAAGGGAAACAAGCCAACTTGCCACCCAAGCTAGCTTAACGAAAGCGGCTGCCAGAAAACTCCTGACGGGGCTTAGAAATGTATCGATTGCTAATGAAAAAAAATGGATTGAAGCGAGAAAATCATGAAAAAGTACCTAAAACTGCTGTTTAGGGGCCTGTTCTTTCTACTTGCACTCCCTGTGTGCATTATGTTCTGGCTACTAGCAGCCGTTTCGAACAAAGACGCTACCTTTGCAGGATTCTCACAAGCCTTAAGCCTAATTCCAGGAAAAATAGGCGTGTACTACCGAGCTGCGTTTTACTCCACTGTTTGTAAAAACGTGCATCGAGACATAGTGGTTGGCTTCCTCACAGTGTTTTCCCACTACGATATTGAGATAGAAGAAGGTGTTTACATTGGGCCCCAGTGCAACATTGGAATGTGCAGGATAGGAAAAGATGCATTAGTGGGAAGTGGTGTGCATATTTTAAGTGGTAAAGAGCAGCATTCCTTTGAGGAAAAGGATGTACCAATTCAACAGCAAAAAGGACAGTATAAAAAAGTATCTATCGGTACCAACTGCTGGATAGGAAACCAAGCCACCGTGCTTGATAATATCGAGCGCGATTGCGTAGTTGGAGCTGGTTCAGTTGTGGTACACAGTAGTTTCAAAACTGGTGATATTGTAGCAGGTAATCCAGCACGCAAGATAAAAAGTAGAATATGACTATAGCCAATATTATGACAAGGTAGTGTCAATTATATGCTGTCATTCTGGCAACGAAGTAGATTTGTAAAGTTCTCAAATATTCTAAACGTGTTAATCAGTGGATATAGGCTAAGTTAGTTGTGAGTGAGTTGATAACCTGGAGATTAATATGAAAGCAAGTTGTAAATCGATAATTATATCGCTGTTCAGTGTTATATACATCTGTCTATTTTCTATGTCTGCGTTGGCAGTAGGCCCCACGCTAGCCTTTTCCGACTTAACAGATGGTCCAAACAATGGACTAGGAGATGGCTTTGGAGATGGTACCATCATTACAGTTTGGGGGCATGGGTTGGGTGTAATTGAAGGCAAGGCCTTCTTAGAGGGAAATGATGGAACTAAATACCAAGCGAGCCATATATATTACTGGCGCAAAGCTGACGGCAACTTACCAGGAGGCCCTGCCAACTTGTACAAAAGTCACCGCCTATACGAAGTAGCATTTTCAATCAGCGCAGACACACCTTTAGGTAGCTACAAAATTGTACTGGAAACTGACTCCGGGAAGTTTACTAGTAACTCACTTGATTTCGAAGTTAGGCCCGGACGTATTAGACACGTTAAGCCGGACGGAAACAACTATGAAGGTGAAGGGTCATTCTCTAACCCATGGCAGTTTGTAAATGGTCGTGCTCATCAAGCATTGACTCCTGGCCGATTCGCACGAGGGTTGGTTCAGGAAGGAGACATTGTCTATACACATGGTGTTGTCGAATCGGTTGCCAACTACCCTCATGCAGACGGCTTCGATAAAGAAGCTATCGTTCTGACTGGTTGGAAAGGGTCTGACAAAAATAGAATGGCGCTCGTGTCTTACCCTAACACAAGATCAATAGCACGAGGTGATGCCGTTGGAATCGATTCATACGAATCTTCTTATGTTGTTGTTTCAAAATACCAGCTTGAAGCTGGTTCATTCATAGACCCTCTTGATGATAGCCCAACTAGAACAGAACCACCTTCTGCTTACCAAATAAGTGGAATACAACACGGCCGAATCGTTGGCAACCTAATGATTGACAAAGAGGGCTGGTGCACTAACGGCGCAGCTGGCGCTATTGTTGCAGGTAGCGAAAAAGCTGAAGGATTGAAAGCGTTAGGCAATCACATATTTGATGTAGGTTGTCGTCAAACCTCACACTTTCAACATACAATTTACTGGACTATTAGAAACCCAAATAATATCAAAATCGAGCCTTGGGAGTTCTCTTGGAACTTTCTTGAAGACAATAAAGCCCGTAATGGGATACACATGTACGATGAAGTACGTGGTGGCACGCAGTGCAGTGACTTTGTAAGTGGTTCAAAAATTAATATTCACAATAATGTTGTGGTCAATCAACGTGGTGCTGGAATATTTGTTGGCACTAGCTCCAGAATACAAGAAGATGGTAGTCATCCTCCATGCTGGACAGCAGACTTTGATATTGCGAACAACGTTCTGATCAATGTTGGGTTAGGGCCTGTAGCAGAAGTGTTAAATGGTACAGCTCCCTACGGTATTAGCCTTGGAGGTACGGTAGGTGGTAATTTCACAGTCCGCAACAATGCTGTTTTTGGCGTTTCCGATGAGGGCTCAAGGTCATATCTTCGGGATGGGGAAGTGTGGACTTCTAGCCCAGCTATTGTCGCTCACTCGGGAGAAGGGTTTTCTACATTAACCGTTAAGAATAATGTTTTTGTTGCTGACTACCCCATGACATTGCTAGAAACAGATGATCCTACTGCTATTAGGAAAAATAATAACTGGTATTTACTACCTCACCCAGAATTAAGTAGCGAAAACTTGAATACTTATATGGGCGATATAAATATAGAGAACTATGTCAATCCTAATATTGAAAAAGATGGGTATTATCTGAATTATGCTGCTAAGCCGAAAATTGAAAATATAGAACAAAATTCTCAAGAATCCATAACTCTTGAAAACTATAGTGATCCCATCGTGCCAGATGTGTCTGAGAACCAGTTAGGTATATACGGTGGGTTTATTAAAGATGGCACCTTAGGCCCTATAGGGAAGTTTATGTCTCCGCCTAAAGCACCGATTGTTGCAACCCCTCCACCCACGCCAGTGGTTAGGTAACCTTTATATCGTGAAAAAGGAGAAAAGGGGCGGAAAACCGCCCCTATTATTATGGAAAGGAAATACTATCAAAACCTTGATATTTTAAGGTTCTTTTGTGCTGTCTACGTGTGTCTGTTTCACTATTCATGGAAAAATGATGAGCTAACTAGCTTTTTTGATTCTGGTTGGATAGGCGTGCAGATATTCTTTATTATTTCAGGAATTGTAATAAGCGAATCTATCACTGGAAGAGACTTAAGAGGATTTGTTAAGTCAAGGATTATTAGAATTTATCCTACCTTAGTGGTATGTACTCTTACTAACTCAATATTGTATCTCCTTTATCATGGTGATTTTTCTAAGTCATTTAGTCTTTCAATCAATAGTATAATTCTGTTTGTTGATAGTGATTATATTGCAAGTGCATATTGGACTTTGCCAGTAGAGATTTCGTTTTATACATTGATCGCAATAATATTTTTTAAGCAAAATATAAACGCCAAAAATTATATCTTTATGCTGGGGCTTGTTAGTGGTGCTTACAATTTATGTAATTATTTAGGGTTGCAAACTGAGTTGTACGATATTTATTTCGAAACAGGATTGGCTAATATAACCCTTCTACGTCATGGGATATACTTTTCGATTGGTTTTTTCATGGCAGAGTTTCTTCGCTCTGGTAAAGGTATTTCGTTAGTACTCATCTTCTCATTGCTATCAATTATAGAGATATTGGACCGTAGTTTAAGGATTAGCACTCACGCTGAAAGTAGCCCTCTAAGTATATTTCTTGTGTCTGTCTTTGTTTTTACTTCTGGGTTGCTTTTCCTAGTGAAGCTGTCGAATCATTGTTATAGGTCACCGAGATTGTCCAAATTATTAAGGTTGTTAGGCCTTATAACATTCCCATTGTATTTGCTGCATGAAAATATTGGGTCTCTAGTTATATCAAGTGTAGTTAAAATTACGGATATACAGTTTATAATCCTTGCTTTACCAGTGCTGTGTTCAATATTTATAGCATATTTATGCCTTAATATTGAAAAATATTTACGAAGAAATATTATTCTTGTTTCTAGATTAAGATCTATTTCGTGATATCGTGAAAATAGAGAGTGTCCTAGATAATAAGTATATGCTCATTATTGAGCTGGTTATTAATCTGAATTGGCTTCTAAATTTTACTTTGGTTGCGATTAATAATGTAATAACGTAAATTAATATGAAAACAAACGAGGGAACCCACTTGTGTAGAGTTAGCATTGTGAATGCTAGGGTCACTGTTATAGATGTACCAATTGACAATATCGCGACTTTACTAGTAATAAAATTATTGAAAGTTTTTATGTCAGATTTTCCATGCCAAGATTCTCTGTGGATAAAGTCTTTAATTGTTCTAGGGTATCCATAATGAAGCGCGATCATATTTTTGGGGGCGTGACTTATATTACGACCGAGCTTTAGGTATCTTTGGCAAAAGTCATAGTCCTCAGAAGTGATCAGCTCTTCATTAAAGCCACCTAGCTCCTGAAAAATACTAGAGCTTACAATAAGATGACCAGAATTTATGTAGTTTGGGCTATTCTCTAGCTCTAATAAACAAAACCAATTTTTATCAATCCAGGTATCACCAGGAGCTTTGACTCTATTTCCAGTAAGCTCAACTCCTTGGTTATTTTTCAAAAAATCAAAGAAAACATCACTCCAGTCATTAGCTAGACATATATCAGCATCTATAAAAACAATATAGTCTGTCGGAAGTAATTTATTAACACCATAGTTTCTAAGCTGAGAGATATTATAACCTTCCTTAATGTAATAGGTGCAGTCTAAACGTCGAAGAATGTCAATAGTGTTGTCTGTGGAGCCATTATCAACTACCACTACTTCCTTCGGTTGATTCAACTGCGATCTAATCCCTTGGATTGTACGCTCAATATTCGGTTCTTCATTTAAGCAAGGTATTACAATAGAGTAAGTAGGCTTCATTCTAGGAGACCGCTGCTTCATAGATAGGCTTCATAATAGCGTTGCGTGATTCTATAGAAAACTTAGAACGAGCAGTTTGCAGTGCTCCAGATCCTATTTTCTTTCTAAAATCACTATCGAGTATTAATTTTCGTAACTCCTGATAAAGAGTATCATTCAAATTATTATGAAATTGCGTATTTAGCTCGTTAATCATGTATCCTTTCGAGTTAATAATATAATCAGAATCTTTGATATCCAAAAGCACTCCATTTTCACCATTGTCAATCATTTCAGGAATTGCGCTGATATTTGTTGCTATAACTGGGATGCCATATGCCATTGCTTCTTGAATTGAAAAACCCCATGACTCTTGGTAAGTTGGGCAAAGATAGATGTCTGTCTCTGGCAAGATCGAATTCATCAGCTCGTCGCGTGGTACAAAAGATATTTCCATATCTTCCGAGCTATCAATAAGTTCTATATACTTCTTTTCTAGGTCCTTATTATTTGTTTGGAATACACGAGGTGCGCAAATTTTTAACTTCAGTTGTGGGAACTCCTTTTTTAGTTCCAAAAACACCTCCACCACATTGGCTCCACCCTTTCGCAAAAATTCACCAACGAAAAGAAGGTTTTTAACCTCACTATTAAATTTAATCTTTTCATCAGGTACCCGGCGAACAACAGGGTAAACGACGGAGCATTTCTGGATGATTAATTCATTAGAAACTGAACCGTATGATTTTAGCGATTCCATACCGTGCTGGCTTTTGAATAATAAGTTTTTAAAATTATTTCTTTTTAGCAGCGATTCGATAAACAGCATTTTGGCAAATCGAGGTGTAGGGATGCCAAATAGGTCAAAAGTGCCGGCAGAGGAAAGTCGAGCTGGTGTAAAAATCCAAGGTTTATTGGTTAATACTGGAAATATGGGAGCTTCAATGACATCGTGCTCATCCCCTTTAACATAACCGTATACACCTTTCGCCGGTGTCTTAAATATCTTGCTAGTCCATCTAGTGTTCATATCTACCGGGGAATAAGTTATTCCAGCAGGCGGTAAGGATGTGTATTCTTGTGCTATGCCGTGATATTCAGTTATACCAACTTTAATCATTTCACTTCCTCAATAATATCTTCTAAACGTTTTGCAAGAATTGACCAGTCATAAGTACGCTCTACATGTTCCCTTGCCGCGATACCCATTTCAGTAAGAGTTGCCCTATTTTTGTAAATTTCCAGAAGTTTTTCAGAAATATTTTCAGGGGTGATTGCATTGACTGAAAAGCCAGTTTTACCGCTTTCAAAAGTTTCTAGGACACCGCCACTTTCACCGGATAGAACTGGCTTCCCGCAGGCTTGAGCTTCCAAGTAAACTAAGCCAAACCCTTCATCATCGCTACCAATACGCCGGTTAGTCATAGCAAATAGATCGCATGCCTGGTAATGAGCCAATATTTCACTATCCTCTAACGCACCGTGAAGATTAACTAATTCGTGAGCGCTATTTTTCTCGATTGCGCCCTTAATTGCCGCTCGATCAGGACCATCACCAACAATATCGTATTGTATATCCGTTATGCCATGAAAATCACGAAGGTGAGCAATGGCTTCAATAAGATAGTCTTGCCCCTTTCTTTGTTGTAACCTACCGACTGTTAGAATTTTGAATTTATTACAAGTGTTGATATTAGTTTCGCTGGGCCTGAAATAGTCAGTATCCACGCCGGGGTTAAGTACTACCAGTTTCTTACTGAATTTAGGCCAATGTTTTTCAATGATTGATTTTGTGTTCTTACTATTACAAATAATAGTATCAGAGTTCTTTAATACAGTACTTACTATTGCACTATGTTCTCGGCTCTGTCTCGCGGTAAGTACATCTTCACCATGGATATAAGATACCATAGAGATACCTAGAAACTTCTTTGCTAAAAGGGCCATAGCTCCTTCAGGTATTGCCCGACCGAGATGTAGTTGCTTGGTTTTGTGCTTTCTGCAAACCGATAGAACCTTAAAAGATGATCGAATATAATAAACCAGGCCTCTAAAATTCATTACTCCCCACTGGTCTGAGCCAAGATTATATGGTGTTATGTTACCTTCATTAATCCTTCTTTCATGGCATCCAACTAAGTAATGTACGTTAGCATTAGATACTCTGCTGTATATTTCTTTGAACCAACGCCCACTACCCCCATGAGTAGGTGGGAAGATTTCTGAAACTAGTAGTATATTATTCATTTCTTAATCCTGGTATTCGGAGAAGAATTTTATTCTTAATGAATTTATATTCTTCGGTTTTTTGGGATGTCAAAATAATGGCTATGTATACAGAAGAATATAATGTTAGTGTAAATAAAAATATGATTGATGATGCTACTAAGCATTGAAAAAAGCCAATGTTCGAAAGTTCTGAGTAATTATCAAGTTTGGCTACGTAAAAAGATTGATAGTCTGTTAAATATTTAACTGCATAGGCGCAAGCCGAAGAAACTATAATTGGGAAAACTACAACTTTTAATCGAACGGCTGAGATCCCAAGACGCACATAACATATGATAATAAGTGTAGGTATTAATATTGCTTCTGAAAGAAACCTTGCCCATGCTAATTTTACTAAATCAGTAGTAAATATAACGGATACGGGTATTATTAATAGAACCACAAATAAACTTAATAGCTCCCAGATAAATATATCTTTTACTCGCCCTACTGAAGTAAGTGCTGCATTTGTTACAAATGGCAATGCTGCTAGGAAAATAACAGGTGATATTGCTTGCAAAATGCCTGGCGCGCTCGGCCAGTTGCTTCCTAGTAGAATGTATGCGGTTAATTCAGGAAAGAAATATATGTATGCAGCAATAGGGGCTGTTAAACTCGCTATAAATGTTAATGTTATATTAACTTTGGTAGCCAGCTCAGTAATGTTGTTTTTAGCGTGACTAAAAGAAGCTAGCAGTGGCTCCGTTATAGGGCGCAATATTTCTAATATTATTAAAAGTACGTTGTTCTTGATGCTTCCATATTCACCTAAAGCTTCCGTTCCTATGATTTTGGATATATAAAATGAATCTGATTGGGATCTAATATAGCCTAGTATTCCTTTTGATAGCATCCATTTGCTAAAATTCATTTGCTCTCGTACCCTAGAGATATCGAGCCTAGGTCTATAATTAGAGAATTTATAAGTGGACAGCAAAAAAAACGCCCAATATGTCATGTCTGCCACAATGAAAGCCCAATAGCTTTTATATTTCAAAGCAATTAAAACCAACATAATTGTAGAAAATAGCCTGCTTATCACTTGGTACTTTGTAATGTCTAAATACTTATGCTGTTTCCTGAGTAAGAATAGGCCAGGATTTTGCAATGCCTCAAATAGTAAAATTAGTCCGAGAACTCTTATTGCTAAAGTTAAATTAGTGTCCTCTACTATCAAATCTATAAATGGTGCTGTAATAAAAAGAATAAAATATAAAGATCCTTTCAAGACTATATCAAGTGTCCAGGCGCTATTTATGTCGTTTTCGCTCGGATTATCCTTTGAAATAATGTACTGATCACTGCCTGATACTGCCAATATATTAAATAGTTGAATTACAATGGTACAGAAGATTATAATTCCAAACTCGTCAGGTGTGAGCACCCTGGCTAATATCATTAGGACTATTAAACCAATTATCTTTTGAAAAAGCTTAGCAAATAGTAGTATGCTAGAAGACTTAATTAGGGAGTTTAGATTGACACTCATTTGTATAGCCTCGCATAGTCATTTGACATTTTATCGCGGCTATAATGTTTTTGGAATAATGCTTTGTTGTTCTTTGATATCCTTGAGTATAGAGCCTTATCCTTTATTAGCTTTGTAGTTTTCTCAATAAGTTCATAAGGGTTGTGGGGGGTGACTAGAAACCCGTTTACCTCATTTTGGAGTATTTCAGGTGTTCCTCCAACGTTACTTGCGATAACAGGAATGCCAGCAGAATAAGCTTCAAGAATCGTCATGGAAGTGCCTTCTGTGAAACTTGTAAGCCAGAATAAATCTGAATTTATATAGAATTTACTCGTATCTTTATGGAATCCAGAGAAAGTGACGTAGGAGCTAATTCCTAATTGCTCCGATTCTATTTTAAGTTTATCAAGGTTTTTCCCATCTCCTACAAAGTTCAAAGTAACAAACGGAAATTCTTTAATTAGTTTTGCAAACGCCCGCAGTTGCATACTTTGGTTTTTATTATCGTCCATGCGAGCAACACAGAGGATCCGAATATGCTTGTCAGGTAACTGCTTAATTGTTGTTAATTTTTCGCATACAGGTGCTACACCATTATAAATGACGTAAATTCTCTTTTCATCAACAAACTCATATTTTGCCAGAGCTTCTTTGGTTGCTTTAGATATACAAGTTATTTGGTCTGTGGAACTAAAAAGTACTTTGTTTATAAAGTATGCTTTTATGCGTTTTTTGTCAGGGTGGTGCCTACCATGTTCAGTGAAAATATGTTTAACGTTATTCCTGATCGAAGAAAATGCAGCATAAACAAAAGGAGTGTATTGATGAGAGTGTATGTGAGTTATCCCTCTATTGCGAATTAGTTGTCTTAATTTAAAAACGGTAGCAAAATTAAACTTGGTTCCTCTATCAAGTTGGTGGATAACTACGCCACGTTCTTGTAACTGTTTACCTTTGTCCCCAATTTCGTTGTCTAAGCATACAATCTCATGGACTAAACAATTATCGATTCTTCGTGTTCCTTCAATGATGTTTTCGATGACAGACTCAGTACCGCCAATCCCCATGTTGAAGGTTATGTGCAAAACTTTGTTCATGATGTTTAATTACTCAGCACCGCCATACTTTGAATACCAACTATAGAAACAAAGTATTGACCACAATTCATGGGTGTGTTTAGTGTTTCCATTATTAAAGTCTGAAAAAATCCTTTTTAGCTTTTCTTTACAAAAGATACCCTCAGGGAAAAACTCAATTGCTTCTGAGAGTGCAGGATTTAACTGATTCCTGAGCCAACTTTCCAAAGGGACAGAGAATCCCATCTTTTTCCTATTTAAAATGTCTTTAGGAAGCTTTTTTGTAAGTGACTTTTTTAGGATGTACTTCTTGTTAGTCCCATTTAGTTTATATTCAGGTGGTAAGCTGGCTGCGTACTCGACAACGCGATAATCCAATAAAGGAGCTCTAGCTTCTAGTGAGTTTGCCATGGTCATTCTGTCTACTTTGGTGAGGATATCTCCTGGTAAATAGGTTTTTATGTCTGTGTAAAGCACCTTATCGAGGTGATTATCAGCTGGAGCATCATTGTAGTAGCTGCATGTATGTACCGATGGGCAGTAGCCTGAGATAGATCTTTCAAACTCATTTGTACTAAGCCAATTCCACAGATCTGAGCTAAAAAATGTATTGGTAGTAAAGAATGCTTGATTTGGGTCCTTGGTTATGGAGTTAAGAAGCGATCTAGCTTTTTGTGCCGGCCTGCTGCTATATTTTCTTAATATTTTTTGGATAGGTGGTATACACAGAGTCTTAGCCAAATCCGGTGTTAATGCTCTTAACTGATTTTCTCGCATATCGACAGTATATTTTGAATAGCCAGCAAAGCTCTCGTCTCCACCATCTCCAGCAAGGGCTACTGTCACTTTCTCTCGTGCTAGTTTGGCAACAAAGTATGTTGGAATAAAAGATGGATCGCAAAAAGGTTCATCGAAGTAGTTGGCAATTTTTTGGAATTGACTGGGAACATTATCCTTAACTGTTAACTCATAATGCTCAGTAGCAAAGTGTTTCGCCACGGTTTCTGCATGTTCAACTTCATCATATTTTTTGTCATTGAATCCGATGGCACATGTTTTAACTGGTTTCGTGCTGTTTTCTGCCATCATGCCAACAACTGCAGATGAATCTATACCTCCACTTAAAAAGGCTCCAAGAGGAACGTCACTAACCATTCGTAACTTGGTAGCATCTTCTATTAAATGATATAGCTCTTCGGATACCTGTGTTTCTGTTCGGCTTGTTTTCTGAGTAAAGTTTAAGTCCCAGTACTTCTTTTGGATAATTTCACCATAATGGTCGACATCAACTTCGAAGAAGTGTCCTGGCTTCAATTTGTATATGTTGTTAAATATTGTCTTTGGTTCGGGTACATATTGATAGAAAAAATAGTCTTTAACTGAACTTTTATCAATAGACCTCTTTATAAAAGGAAGTTCAATTAGTGACTTGATTTCAGATGAGAAAGCAAAATCCCTTCCAAATTTATAAAAGTAAAAGGGTTTTTTCCCTAGTCTGTCTCTAGCACAAAATAGCTTTCTAGTTTTTGAATTCCAGATTGAAAATGCAAACATACCATTTAGTTTACTTAGACAATATTCGCCCTCCTTAATAAAGAGGTTTAGTAATACTTCTGTATCTGTCTTCGTAGTAAATGAAACACCATTAGAAATAAGTTCCTTCTTTAGTGCTTGGTAATTATATATTTCACCGTTAAACACAATAGTGTAGTGTCCAATGGTCATTGGTTGTGTGCCAGCCTTAGAAAGATCAATAATGCTAAGGCGCTGGTGAACTAAGCCTATGTTTTCGTCTGACCAGGTTGCACATGCGTCTGGTCCTCGATGTAAGATTTTTGCACCCATTTCTTGTAATTGGGTAACGGTTTCTAGCTTATGATCTTGAAGAAAGTATCCAGCAATTCCACACATAGCCTAAAATTATCCTAAAGCACAAGTTAGCTTGTTAAATAAGTCTTTGTATTCATTAACCATTCTCGAAGCTGAGAATCTTTTATTAACTAACTTATATCCTTCGTCAATTATTTTAAGTTGAAGTGCTTTATCTTCAACCATCTTACGTAAGTGAGTTGTTAGTTCGTCGACGTTTCCATGTTCGGCTAACAGCCCTGTTTTACCATGGACAATAATCTGATCTACTCCTGGAATGTTGTATGCAACAACAGGAGTCTTTATAGCTAGTGATTCCATTATGCATCTCGGAATACCTTCTAACTCAGATGCGAGGCAGAAGACATCGAAATTCTTTAATAGTTCAAGTCGATCGGTGCGAAATCCGAGGAAGTGAATACTCTCATAGCATTTTAATGTCTTGGCATGGTTAATAAGTTCTTGTTTTTGCTCCCCATCTCCTACTAGCTGTAGCTGTGATTGAGGGTAGGTTTCATGAAATTTTGAAAAAGCATTGATAAGGTCTTTTACACCTTTCCTAGGTATAAGTTGGCCAACATAACCAATGGTGTAATTGTTCTCATTTTTTATAGTTACGGAGTCCTGAACCATAGGTTTCAGTTCGGTAAGGTCAACGCCATTTTCAATAAAAGTGGTCTTATCAGTGTTTACACCAAGTCGAACCATGTCGTTCATTAATTCCATTGATAAAGGTGCTACTGCATCAAAGTGTTTTAAACTAAAGTTACCAAGTGTGGTATATAGTTTTAGTTTAAAATCCATTTGCGTTGAAAATCCGTGAGGAGTTGCAACTCCTATTATTTTTGTTTTTTTTGCGGCCAATAGACCGATGATATCTGACTTATATCCATGAGTATGAATAATGTCTATTTTTTGTTGCTTTATAATCTTGGAAAGCTGATCGACAGCAGAGAGAATATCAAACTTATTTTTTAAATTGATCACATGAGATTTTCCAGCCTTTTCAGGGTAATACTCAAGTATAGACAAATCTTGTGATTCAGATTCTTTGGTTACTACTAGATCACAGGTGTCAAAGCCACTTTCAATGTTTCTTGCGAATGCAACGACCCAGCGCTCGGCACCGTAAAAGCCATTAGGGGTAATAAACTGTAGAACTCTCACAGTTGTGATCCTTTTCTTATGTAAATATTAGAACAACAAATTATGTAGGTGATAAGCCAAAACAGAACTTCTGCTCTAAGTCTATTGATAAATGTAGCGGCAATTAAATAGCTAATCAGAGCACACTCTAAAGTTAGTATTAGGAAGTATTTTCTGTATTCCTTTTTCTCAATAAGGTGTTTTTTTGTTAGGTAGGCAGACCGGAATGTTAATACCAGTAACAATACAAAGGTTATAAATCCGTGATAGCCAATTTCACCTATCGCCTGAAACCACGTTGAGTGTACCGCTGCTCCATTGGGGTGAGCTTTTCGGTATTCTTCACCGATGTACTGCAGGCTAACAATTTGAAAGCCACCTACACCTAAGCCATGCGGATAATCCTGAATTGCTCGTACTGCAGCGAACCAAAAATCGGTTCGGTGGGCGCCACCACCACCTTCATCGACCTCGCTTAAAGTAGACATTCTGTCCCAGAACTCTTGGTCAGTAAGTGCTAATCCTGCACTTGATCCGAGTACAATCAGGAGAATTGCTATCGCACGTTGGCCTTGTTCTCTGTATTTTGAGAACATCATTAGCAAAAAAAATAGCCCTGAACCTCCTACCACAGCCAAAAACGAACCGCGGCTATTAATAAGTACAATACCATTTGCTATTAGAGCGCCGCATAAAGCTGAGTAGAGCTTTACTTTTTTGGTGCCAGTCCAAAAAAAGTATATGCAAAAAACAAGAGCAGGGGCCATCGCTGCTGCAGTATAGTTACCGTCACCTCCTGTATCGACCATTCCTATGCCTTCAACTCTACCTTGCCAATCGCGCCCCGTAATATGTGCTTGTTGTCCTATATATGCACATCCTGCCATATAAGCATACAAAGAAGCTTTAAGTGCAGCTTCTGAATTTAGCAGTTTGTAAATTATTAAACAGATAATAATAAGTTTTGTGAAGTCACTGGTGAATTTATCATGGACATAAGGATCTAGAGCATAAGGTGCTGTTAACATATAAATTATTGGTAGAAGCATCATAACGTATGTAGCTTTTTGGTTTCTAAACCTACAGTCGTGTCCAAGCTTTTTATAGTTTATGAATAATGCTAGCATCATTATTATTACAGTGATAAAGGAATATTTTAATCCTGGAATGCTTGCTGACCACCAACGTATATCTGGGTTAACCCAATAGACTAGCTGATAAGTAAGGTAGGCTGAAATAGGAGCATATGTAAGTGCTACTATAATACCTGAAATAAATATCATTATGAATAATAGTGCTAGCTTATACATTGTTTATACCAATATATACTGTAGCTATCTTCAATGTTATTACTGCTAGCATTATTATTGAAGGCTTTATATGTGACTTGCTATCTCTTTTGGTGTCTCTCGCCGTTTTCCATGTGGCTTCCGTTTTTCCAAATGCGGCAGAAATTACACCTAGTAATGAGGCAATGTTAACTAATACAAAGTAATAAGGTATGCATAACGCTTTATATTTTTCCTTTGTAATAATGCAAGCTAGGCAGATAATGTAGGCGATAATTTCAGCAGTCGATGCCAGCAGATAGTAATTCAATCCAATAATCGACATTGAAATATTTATGAGGGATATTGATATAAGGAAAAAAGGAACTAACCATCTTAAAAGTTTATGGGAGATTACTTGTATTGAAAATATTCCATGTTTAAGAGGATTTAAAACTGTTGCGACACTCAAAAGCCCACGGAAACTTCTACCAACAATCCTTTTTTTTCTATTGAATTCAAGGCTTAGGTTTCCAGCAGTATTTTCAAAGCATTTAGCTTTTTCTTCAAAGATTCCTCGGTAGCCTTTCGATACAATTTGGAGAGGGTTCACAAAGTCATTAATGTCATGTTGATTTAGTGGTGTCCATAAGTCCTTCCTTATGGCATAGATAGCACCGTCGCCACCCACTACAGAATGTAATTGACTTTCCCATTTTTTTATTAATAACTCATAATTCCAATATATGCTTTCACTTGCAGAAGACGAATCGTCATCATTATATAGCGCAGCTCCCACAACGTATCCAACTTTAGGGTCATTGAAATGAGGTACTATGTTTTTTATTGCGTTTAGGTCGTAAATGGCATTAGCGTCGGAGAATACTATGATCTCACCTTTTGCTATCTCAAGTGCTGAATTTAAGCCAAGGGTCTTCCCTAGTCTCCCCTCCTGTCTAAAAAGTTTAATGTTTTTTTCGTTAAATGAAGAAACGATTTCATCTGTCTTGTCGGTTGATCCATCTGACACGACGATTACTTCTAATAAATCTTTTGGATAGTTTAACTTAATCGAGTTTTTTATTTTTGATCCTATTACTTCCTCTTCATTAAAGGCTGAGACTATTAATGTTACTGATGGTCTATGGTTTACGTCATAGTTTGTTTTTCTATTAAAAATTTTACTAAAAAAATATAAGAGTACCGGGTAGCCTAAATAAACATATAAGCAAATAAATATTAGTGTTAGTGTAACTGCATTGAGTGCTGTAATCATAGCGTGATGTACCTGCGCAGTGTGCCACCTAGTGAGTTACTCACAGAAAGCGGCAGCTTTTGCCATGTTTTCTCGATGATTGGGCGTACTTTTGCGCCCAAACCAGGGCCAGTTTCAGCTTTTGGCTGTTGGCCGCTGGCAGTCCAGGTTTGCCAGTCTAAAACGTGCGGCTGTGCGCCCCATTGTTTTTTAAAGCGGAAGGTGCCTTCGCCGTAGCTTGAGCGGCCAAAATCAAACTGGGTCGCACCGCTGTCGCATAAATAGGCTTGAATTGCCCAGTACAGCAGCATATTTGGTGCCAGTTTGTTGTAGTCAGCTAGGGTAGAAGCCCAAGGAATCACGGCATTGTTGCCAACTCGCAGTACTAAGCCAGCACCAACAACTTTGTTGTCCATAAACACCAAGGCAACAAAGCTGTCGTCGCCATAGTGTTGCTGCACGGCTTGGAACCACTGTTTAGCGTGTGGAATTGAGCCAAGGCGCAGCATGTTTTGTGCGTACACATCAAAAAAGTCTGCAATGGCTGCGCCGCTATTCACTTGAATGCTTGCGGTTAAACCATTTTTTTCTGACTTGCGAATTTGGCTGCGCAGTTTTGGCTTATAGCTGGCAATTAGTGCCTCGGAGCTATCCATTAGCTCGCCGATCATACGCACCTTGGTGCCTTCGCTTACGCTGTTTACATGGCCAGCGTCGCAGCGTAGATCTAACTTTTTGCCATACTTGGCAGCTGCTTTGGCTAGCTGCGTGGCAATCTCTGGGCTATCTGCCAACGGGCCACCTAGGTCGCAAAACGGAAGTGAACACAGGTGTTTACCCAATGGGCTGCGCACTTCGCTAGCGGGTAAAACGCCCACGGTGTCGCCTTGTTCGTTTATGGCTTGCCAGCACAAGGCTTTGTGTCCATAGGCTTGTTGCACCGCTGCCCGCCATGCACTTAAATGGTAGGCGCTGGCGTTGTTATGTTGGCGAACATAAGTATCTAACTCGGTGGCGGCGCCACTATGTAAAATAATCTCAGTCATATCCCTGCCGCAACGCTTGTTGCTTACCTAGTTGTTGTTTGCCAAGCCGTGCTAGGCGCTCTAGAGCAAGGCCCCAGTGCGGTTGCTGCAAGGCAACCTTATGCAATTGGCAATGCTTTTTGGCCATTTGGGTTTTGTAGCGTTCGTTGCCACCCATAAAGTCGTAGGTGTGGTAACCACGCTGGCGATAATTTTCTATACATAGGCTATGGCCTAGTAGGCCCGGTTTAAGCTGGTTGTCTGTTGGTTCTGCTAATCCACCTAAATAGAAATAAACCTTGCCGCGGTAGGCTAGGTTATAAAAGGTGGCTATTAGTTCTTCGCCGGCATACACCCGTACTAGGTCGACTAAGCCTACTTGCCAGGTTTGCCTTATTAGGCGGTGATGAAAGCCAATAAATTCAGGGTTGGCGTACCCACTGCCGGCATTGCCGGTGCCCCAGCGTTTTAGGTGCAATGGGCCTATGTCGTCAAACCATTGGAGTGCTTGGGCTAAAGATTCAGGTCGCTCAATATGCAGAGGGCCATAGGCTTGTTCATAGCGTTTGGCACTGCGGTTTATTTGGTAGCGAGTATTGCGCGACAAGCAAGCTTTGTAGTCGGGCATGTTTGCCAAGTTCACCTGAAAACTTGGCGCTGTCCATAGTTCGTGTTGTGGCATTTGTGCTTGTTGGTTTAAGCGCTCAAGGTCTTCATCACGAATGGCACCCAATACCAGTTCGTCAAACTCAACCTGCTGCTGTAAATAAGCCAGCATCTGAGCTTGGCATGGTTCGCTGGTTAAGAAGTCGTTGTACTCAATCCATATTTGGTCTTGCGCTGGCACGCCGGTTTGGTGCAAATGCAGTTGCTTACTTTGCAATAGGCCAAGTCGACGCTTGCTTTGGTATACCACTAGTATGCCCAAACCAACCACAACACCATCGCGTTCTGCTTTTACTACTATGGCGTTGGGTTGGTATTGCTGCAGCCAGGTGCTCATCCACGCCCAACTTAAAAACACGTCGTTGCGCGCACGTGCTTCTAGGCCTTGCCAGTCATTGGCAAGGCCTGGGTAGTTAGCGAGGGAATGATGGCTTACAGCAATACTCACTATTATTTGCTCGCGGTTGGGTGCTTAACTAAGAATGGGCCTAGTACTAGGTAATCTAGGTTGCCATCTAAGAAGGCGCGCACAGCATCTACTGGGCTGTTAACAATCGGCTCTTCGTGCATGTTAAAGCTGGTGTTAATTAAGCTTGGAATGCCACTTAGCTTCTCGTATTCCTTCAGAATGTCGTAGTAGCCAGGGTTTACTTCACGGCGAATCAACTGCGGGCGAGCGGTGCCATCAATGTGCACGGCTGCTGGGCAGTTTTCGCGCATGAACTCGGTGCAGTCGAAGGTCACGGTCATAAACTCGGCGGTATGCTCGGCACCAGCTATGTTGTGGTAGCACTTTTCGCGTGCTTCAAACAGGGTTACTGGGGCGAATGGCATAAACTCGGTACGGCCCAAGCGTTTGTTCAGCCATTGGTTCACTTCTGGCTCACGGGCATGGTACATAATGGTGCGGTTACCTAAGGCTCGTGGGCCGTATTCCATGCGGCCATCGCAACGCGCTACTACTTCACCACTGTGGATCAGAGCAGCAACATCGGCAGCTAGGTTTTCTGGGCGTTCGTAGGTAAGGCCAGCATCTTTTAGTGCTTGCTCTTGTTCGGCTTCGCTGTAATCCGGGCCATGGTATGGCGCGTGCAAGGTAGGCCAGGTTTCACCATTCCAGCATTCGTATAGGGCAGCGCCTGTGCCACAACCACCGTCACCCATGTTCGGGTATACAAACATATTGTTCACGCCTTCTACTTCGAAGATGCGCTGGTTGAGTTTTACGTTGGCCGTTACACCACCACTTAGTACCACAGTGTCGATGCCGGTTTTATCTACCCAGTATTTAACGAACTTGGTTGCTACCACTTCTAGTACATGTTGGTAGGCGGCAGCTACGTCAATTTTAGGGAACTTAGACGCCAAATAGCGCGACATAAACACGTTATTCGACTGATAAATCTGGAAGTCGCCGTCTTTCTGCTCAATGCGGCTAAGCAGAATATCGCTTAAAATTTTAGGGTCGCCGTAAGACGCCAAGCCCACAATTTTGCCTTCGTGGCGGCTTGGTTTAAAGCCTAACGCCGAGGTTACGTGCTCGTACATGGTACCTAGCGAGTTCGGGTATTGAATGCCATGTAGGCGGTGAATTTTGCCATCTTTGGCTTCACTTACCGAGCCTGCTAAACCTGTACCATAGCCATCCAGCGTAATACACAGCGCTTTTTCGTAGCCACTGCTTAAAAAGGCATTGGCGGCATGTGATAGGTGGTGGTCAATGCGTTTGGCTGGTTTGTCCCAACCAAAGCTTTTTAGGCCTTCGTTAAGGTCTTTTTCCCACTGTTGGAAGCCTTCACGAGCAGTGTCGGCCCAAACACGCGAGCCTTTTTTCGCTGCTTGTTTAGACGCCGTTTTAGTCTGGAAGTTGTAGTAAAGCTTGTGCAGTACACTTTTTTCCATGGTTTCATTTGGGTTTTTCAAACCATGAATAGCGCTGTCGCGATTCGGCACTTTCTTAAGGGCTTCGTCTACTTGGCCTTTAATGTCAGTTTCTTCGAAACGGTCAATGAACTCTGCTTCGTCTTTGAGGTTCTTCTCGAAGAGTTTTTCTTCGTTTTCCCAAGTTAGGAATGGGTAACAAACTTGGTCGAAGTCTTCCATTTTTAAGCCGGTGTAATCTAATGCGGCTTGCAGCGCTAACTTAGGGAAGCCATTTTGCTGTTTTACGCGCGAGAAGCGCTCTTCACCGGCAGCAAATAGTACTTTGCCATCTACCACTACCGAGACGGTCGCGTCCTTATCGAGAGGGGATATTCCCAAAACTTTCATTATTTTGTCTCCAAAAGTGTTTTTAGCTGGGTCGGCGACGTTGGCTTCCCGCCTAGTTCGTGAAAGAAGAAGTCGAAGTATCGACGAAAGTTATCTAAAAATTCTTGCAAGTCTTTTTCGCTACGCACGTAAGGTGTGCACCCTGGTTTTACACTTGGGCTGTGAAAGCTCCATGTGAAGGTGTTTACCCCTTGCTGGCGCAAGAACTGAGTAATTTTTTTGTGCTCACTAAAGCCGTAACCCTCTGGCGAGAGCGCAATGCGATCACTAAGCCCTAGGCGCGAAAAAATACCTGGCGCTTTTACTTTGTTGAGTGTTTGGCCAAGGTTAAACAGTGGTTTGCGCAAGCCTCCGGTCCAGCCCACAAAAGCGCCGGTAATGGGTATTTCAAGAGCGTTGTCGCCAAAGAAAAATGGTTCGGCGCTGTAATCGCTAAAATCTGGGCCGCCGTCGTACCTGTGGTCGAACGCTGGGCTAACCGACAGGTCGATATCAAAGCCGAGTGCTTGTAACGTACTTTGCGTGTTTGGCCCAAAGCCATAACGGCCTGCTTTATAAGCTCGTGGTGCTTGGCCAAACTGCTCTGTAATTTTGTCGCGCAGCTGAGTTAGCTTGGCACGTTCGAGCTCGGCTGGCAGGTTACCAGGGTACATGTTGCGAACGGTCACTTGTTCGTCGTGTGGTGGGCTTACCCAAGGGTGCAGGTGGGCACCAATTTCGCACTGGCCGGCGCTGTGGTAATGCTTAAGCAAGCGCACACCATCGGGCTGCGAGGCCACTGGGTAGTCAATCACGTAACAAGGCACTATGCCGTAGGCATTAAAAATGTCTTGCACCCGGTCTATATAATTCATTGAGTCAACGCCAGTTTGCTGCCTATCTGGCGGCGCATTCCAGTCGAAGTCTTCTTCGGTATCAATCACCACTTGTAACAAAGGCGGTGAGTCCTTTAATACTGCGGGTTGTACATTGCTAAACATGCGTTTCCCTGCCTGTTATCTAATTTGTTGGCGCAAAGACAAACTCGACATCCAGCTGTCTTCGGCATTGCCCGCTAACACGGTACGGCGGTTAAAGTTGCCGCTAAGCGTAAGCGTTTGGTTAATTTGATGGCTAAAACCTGTGGTTAAGCCCACAAAGGCTGCCTCAATTCTTTGCTGCCAGTCATCACGCTGCTGTTGGTAGTCAGCCGTTAGGGTAACTTGGCTGCGCCGGTTAAGCTTATATGTTGTGCCAAGATTAACGCTGGCGCTAAATTGCCCTGGCAAGGTGTATTCTTCTGCAAAACCTTCTGATTGACTAAGTGATAAGCCACTTTGCCAGCCAATTCTGCTGCTTACCTGCTTGCTAACCTGCCAGCTAGCCAAATAGTCGCGGCTAATGGCTTCGTTCTGGCTAATGCCATGTTGTAGCGTCCAGCTTTGCTGCAGACCTGCGAGCGGGCGGCTGTAATTCGCACTTCCGGTTAGTGCCGTCGTGTTGGCTACCCAGGTGTTGCCAATACTGATCGACAACGACCGTTCGCCAAGTGTGCGGCTGAAACTTGCTTGCGCTGTATGGGCTACGCTGAGCGTTTTTTCAAAGCCGTCCAAGAAAGCTTCGTTGCGCAGCACCTGCACACTGGTGCTGCTGTATTGGCTTATTTTACGTTGTGCACTAATGCCGCTTTGCCAACTGCTAGATTGTGGCCAGCGTTTGCTTGCACCCGTTGCCGAGGCACTATTAAACAAGGTGAGCTGTGTGGTGCTGCTTACATTGGCGATGAAGTTGGCAGCAAGGTTTACCGCATCAGTCAGCTCGGTATCTAAATCTAAAATGTCGTTGGTGCTAGCGCTTACACTGCGTTGATGACCACCGCTGAGCGTTAACCATTGGCGCTGATACGCCCAGTTGGTTGCACCCGTTAACTGCCAGTCTTGGTTTTGGTCCACACTGGCGCTATAACCAAGCGTTAACTGCTGGTGTTGCCATTGTTTTTGCCAACCAGCATCAAGGTTTAGCTTGGCACTCACGTCGCTGCTACTGCTTGTTTGTGCGGCAAGGCCAAGCCCCGCTGTCCATTCAGCATGCGCGATTGTGGCTGTAAGTAGGCTGGTCATCAAAACGATCCTTCGCATCACACCCTCTTATTGCTGGAAAATTAAACCAGCAAATTTTTTCGGGTTGAGCGTGTCTACCGCCGCTGAAATATCTTCGCGTGTCACTTCGCCCGGTAAAATAGACAACGCCGTTTGATCCATGTAGCGCTCAAGCACACTGGCTTCGGTACCCTGTAATAACGATGGCGCGTTAACAATAATAAAGCGGTCTGGGTAGCGCTCTTTCAAGTCTTCCATTAGGTCGTTCATGCGCGCCAAGGTAAATAACTCGGTTGCAGCATCGGCTAGCGTGCCTGCAGGAATAACCGATAAACGATCAATGCCACTTGGGTACATGATGTCTTTTACTTTAAGCTCGGGGTCGTTTATGTAATCGGTCACCCCTTTGTCCAACGGCGTATCTATCAACTCAGCTAAGCCACTGTCGTACGGGTTGCAATCAATAAACAACGCTGCCGATTGCTGCTGCATAGCAAACGAGGTTGCTAGGTTAAAAGCAGTGAGCGTCGCGTTGGTGTTTTTGCTCAACGAAGTAATCAGTACGCTGAAGTTTTTGTCGTCATCAATGCGCTTGCGCAGCTTAATGCGAATGGTGCGGTACACGTCCAGTATGGCCTTATTGGCCATGCCAGAATAAATAATTTTGCGTGTTTGGCGCTCACTATTGCTCAGAGGTGATGGGTTCGCTATTAACCTCAGCGTATCAGCTGGGTTGTAAACCACAGGCGGGCGTTCTTTTTCTAACGACCTAGCCAGCATGCGTTCGGTGTCTAAGCGCTCTTCTTCGGTAACCGTGTACGGCGCCTCCACTCGGTGCTTTTCTTCAACCGGTGGTGTAGGCGTGCTGGCTTGCTGGCGTTGTTGCGACTTTAAAAGCGCGCTGTAGAGTTTTCCTTGGTCCATACTACTTACCCCATTAACTCAGCTAGCTTTTCAGCAATTTTGCTTGGTTCAACACCCATGACGAAAAACACGAAGAAACAGGCATAAGCGAATAAAAACAGGCCTAATAAGAACGCCAGTATCATGATGTCGGTGCGCAACAGGCGCGCCTTAATCGTAGAGTTGTAGTGCGGCACGGCACCTAGCAGTTGAATGTCGCTTGGTAGTTGCTGGCGCAATAAATGCGGCGAGCGAATTTTGCTATCAAACAGCACTAACATAGTAATTAGGCCAATGACTAAGCCAAACGCTAACACCGGGGCAGCCATGGTGAACTGCTTCAGCTGTAGACCGTCGTAGGTATTCGGTAGGTTAGCCGTTTCGTGAATACGGTAGTTTACACCTTGGCCTTGTTCTTCAAGTGTGAGCGAGGTGCGTGCTTTTTCTAGGTCGTTGCGCGCTTCGGTGTATTTGCGTTGAATGACATCGTAGTCACGCATTAGTTCCGAGAAATAAGATGCATTGGCGGCTATGCGCTCTTTGCGCTGAAACTCTTCTTCTAGGCGCGTATTTAACGATACCAAGGTTTTGCGCTGGGCTTCTAAGCGGCTTTCTGTGCTAGCAATGCGAGCGGTAAGCTCGTTGTAAATTGGGTTTTCAATTTGTTCTGTGGCGCGTGCACGTTGGCCTTCGCTGGCAATTTGCTCTTCTAGTTTGGCAATTTGGTCGAGCAGTGTGACGATATCTGGGTGGGTATCAAAGTACAGCAAGCGTTTGCTGTCTAGTTCTTGCTGCAAATTGGCTAAGCGCACTTCGCTAGCCGACTGACCACTGTCGATGGCCACCTCGTTAAAGCGCGGCGTATTGTTGAGCTGCTGGCGGCTCGTTGCCAAGGTGCTCTCATTGGCTTCAATGTCTAATTCTAGGTCTTCTATTTGGCGCTCTAAGCGCTGAATTTGCGCCAGTACCTGAGTTTCTTGGCCATCGGTGTTATTCGATTTAAATGCTTCAACTTGCTGCTCGGTTTCACGCAGTTGTGCTTCAAAGGTATTCACTTGGTTTTGGGTGAAATCAAAGGCGCTTTGTGCTTCGCTGCGTTTGCGTGATTGTGATACATCCAAGAATTCGTTCATTAAGGCATTGAGTGTGCGAAATGCTTGGTTCGGGTCGTCGCTGCGATAATTAACTTCAATGTAGTTACCACTGCGGGTACGCAGGTTCATCGAGCGCGCCACATTGCTGACAATAAACGACTTCTCAGCGTCGGTTTCAAAACCTTTAATCAAACCAGACTCGCGTGCCGCTGCTTCTAATACCGAGCGGCTCGAAATAATCTCACGAGCACTAGCGGTATGCTCGGTGCGAGCCATCGCCGCACTATTGCCCAAAATTGGATCGAGAATATTGGTCACGTCGGCGACTAGCATGGCACTAGAGGTGTAGGTTTTTGGGGTGAAAAAACCCACCGCGACAATGGCGCAGGTTACTACCACAAAAACGAAACTAGCAAGAAAGCGTTTCTGGTAAAGCTCGTGCTTTACGCTATTGATGGTTTCGAAGATAAATCGTAAGTCCATTACAACTCGCCTCGCCAAATGCTTTTACGCGGCACGTTTAAAACGTCGCCCGCTTGCAGAAGGTAGTTAGTGGTCATGTCGCCTCGCTCGGTAATGGCAGCTAGGTCAACTTTGAATTCTTGGTATTCGCCATCTATTAAACGGCTCAACGTGGCGCGTTTGCGAGCAGCAAACTCGGTGTTATTGCCACCGGCAAGCAATAAATCTAAAACGGTCATACCAGCACTATGGGCAAGCGCCGTTGGTTGGTTGACTTCGCCAGTAATGGTGACTCGGTTTAAGTACTGCACGCTAACCGGATTATTCACAATCACTGTTACACGTGGGTTGCGCACATCACGGCTAAGCAAGCGGTCGATGGTGGCAGCAAGTGCTTCTGGTTTTTTGCCTACGGCTTCAATGTCGCCTAACAAGGGCATGGTGATGTAGCCGTCTGGACGCACGGTCACCGACGGGCTCAGTTCAGGGTTGCGCCATACGTGAATGCTTAGCTCGTCACCCACGCCTACTACATATGGCTGCGTCGCAACTTCGATTGACTCGGTATCTAATGAGGTGGGTAACTGCGATGTTTTTACACCGCTCGCGCAAGCTGCTAACAACGCAGCAGCCACCAGTAACAAAGTAAGTTGGCGTAGTGTGTGCAACATTATCGAACTCCTTTTCCGAGCAGTACCACTTCTACGGTTTGCACCATAATGAGTAGGTCGAGCAACATACTATGATTTTTTGAGTAATACAGGTCGTATTCAAGTTTGCCACGTGCGTCGTCTACCGATGCACCATATGGGTAATTCAACTGTGCCCAGCCCATAAGGCCTGGCTTAACGTAGTGGCGAGTATCATAAAACGGAATTTGTTGTTTTAGCTCTTCAACAAATTGTGGCCGCTCTGGGCGCGGGCCAACAATGCTCATCTCACCTTTGATTACATTCCATAGTTGCGGCAGCTCGTCTAAGCGCGTATTGCGGATGAACGCACCCACTTTGGTAATGCGGTCATCATTGGCTTTTGCCCAAATTGCCTTGCCACCTTTTTCGGCGTCTTGGCGCATGCTGCGAAATTTGTAAATGCGGAAGGTTTTGCCTAGTTCGCCTACACGTTCTTGGCTGTAAAGAATTGGCCGACCGGTTTCTATGGCCACTGCAATGGCCGTGAGCAGCATAAATGGCGACATCACAATGGCCAGGCTTAGGCTAATGATTAAGTCGATGGCGCGCTTGGTAAAGTCACGTGGGCGTGATGGTTTAAAGCCTTCCGAGAATAAAATCCACGAAGGGTGTACTAGTGGTAAATGGGCTTTTTTAGTCGCACGCTCTAAAAAGTCGATGGCAGAAGTCACCTCGATGCCGCGCAACTTACATTCCATAAACTCTTGCATAAGCTCTGGTGATTGCTGGCGGCGATCTTCAGGGGCAATCACAATGGTGGAAATGTCGTTGTCGACGGCGTACTGCCACCAACATTCAGGCATTTCTATCAACTGTTTGTTGTCGATGACTTTAGTATGCCCATCGCAAACATAATGCTCGATGCGGTAATCAACGTTTTCACCGTCGCTCTTTAGTAAGTTGCCAATGCTTTGTGCGAACCGACCACTGCCGTACACCAATACTTTTTTGGCAAAATGACGCTGGCTAACAATGCGAACAAACAACCAGCGCAGTGCCATGAGCTGCACCATAGCAATAAGGATAATCCATGCCAGTTTGCCATTCGGGCCTAACAAGCTAATAGATGGCACCAGTAGATATAGAAAGATCAGGCCAATTAAACCTAAGAAACAGTACGACACCAACGAGCGGTAAAACATGGCACTAAAGCCATCTTTTAACATGGTTGTGTAGAGCCCCATAGACAAGGTGCCCAAGCTCATAACCGTTGCAAAAATTGTTAGGTGAATAACGCTTGGCATGCTTGGGTCGAGGCCAAGTAGGTTGGCTAACGACAATTGAAAGAGCAGGGGTGAGACAGCAAACAATACGAACTCAGCACTGCCTAGTGCGAGGTAGGCAGTATGCAGATAGTGTTTGCCAAAACGTATGTAGGTCACTGTTTGCTATCCTTGCGATCAATGCGATTAAAAAATTGCTCAAAGCGCTGCTCTAGGCGCTCAAGCGAACTGGCAATACGCTCTAATGCCTCGGAATTGTCTCCTTGGCGAGCTACTTGCGCAGTAGTCGACACAACGTCATCTTGTGTCTGTGCGATATCCGACGCCATAATGTCGTCGCGAATCTCTTCAATGTCGTTTGGTTCAATATGCGAGCGCCCTTCCGCGTAGGCGCAGAGCATTAAACCATCACATATTTTGTTGATTAACCGCGGAATGCCGCGGCTAATCTGATAAATCCGGCTAATCAGCTCGCCTTCAAACAATGGGGTGCCGCGGTAACCAGATACATGTAAGCGGTGCGCAATATACCTGCCAGTCTCCTCTTCTGACAAGCCATGCAAGTGAAAATGTAGTTTCACCCGTTGGGCAAGTTGCGGAATTGCATTGATGGCTTCGCGCAGTTCTGGCTGGCCTAATAAAATCACCCGCATCATGGCGCCGCTGCCATCTTCTAGGCCTGCTAGCATGCGAATGTCTTCGAGGTTTTCAAAGCTTAGGTTCTGGGCTTCGTCTACCGCCAGCACAACTGGTATGCGCCGACGCGTCATGCTTGCCAAGTAGTCGCGAATGGCGAACATCATGGCAATTTTGTTGTTGTCTTGAATTTCGATGCCAGCTTGGCGGGCGATTAAGTAGAAAAGATCTGCTGCTTCAAGGTTGGTATAGGGAATATGAATAAGCTTTAGGTTTTTATCGATGCTATGCATCAGCTTTTTCAGCAAGGTCGTTTTGCCTGAACCTACCTCGCCACTAATGACCACAAAGCTTTCTGGGCTCCAAGCAGAGGAGTCCATATAAACAAAAGCTTTAGAGTGCTGCTGGCTCATGAAAACGGCCGAGCCCTCAGGTGCTGTTCTAAATGGCTGATCTTTTAGTGAAAAGTGCTCAAGATACATTCGCTGTCACCAAGTTTTGGCTCTCTATTGTTGCGAGTTCACCAGCGTATTGTTGATAACTGTCGCTCACTGTCGAGAAGCGGAAGTCATCAAGTAGCTTGCTTAGACGCGCTTCACACTTATCTAGGTTGGTGTAGTGGCGAAAGCGCGAGAACCAACTAGCGTTGTTAAAGCGTGGTTGTTCTGGATCTACTTCCCACGGGTGCAAATAAAACATCTGTGGGCCTTGGCCTTGATTGCTTGCTGTGGCAAACAAGTACTTGAATACTGGATACGGGAACTGGCGGAAATAGCCACCACCGGCCGCCGGGATTTGTAGACCAGCTAACTTGGCAGTGGTGAGTGGGAACTCTTTGATAATTTCGCCACTGCGAGTGCGAATTTCGTAAGGTGCACGCGGTGAGCTTGGAATGCCATAGTTGTCATGTCGAATTGGGAAGATGCTCGAGTCCCAGGTAAACCCCAGCTCAGCTAAGATATCCAGTGCCCATAATGACTTATCGGTTATCGAGTAGCTCGCCGCCCTGTAACCGGTAACAGGCTTGCTGATGATATCTTCCAATATTTGTTTAGAACGCAGGGTTTCATCGCGGAAGACATCTTGCGATTGCCGGTAGATTAGTTGGTGGCTGTAACCATGCGAGGCAATTTCGTGCCCAGCTTGATCTAACTGTTTGACTAATTCGGGGAATCGTTCGGCAACCCAACCTAATACAAAGAAGGTAGCTTTGACTTGTTTTTGCTCAAAAAGATCTATTAGGCGCTGCGTGTTTTGCACCACGCGAGATGGTTGCTGATCCCACTGGTCTGGGCGAACAACATTGGCCAATGCAGCAACATGAAAGTAGTCTTCCACGTCTATGCTTAGCGCATGAATTTGATTGGTTGCATCCATTTTCGGTCAAGTCCTTTGGTTGCACATTTTCCTGGCCCTGCCAGCGGGGTTCCATGATAGTTAGACTATTGTTGCGCAAATATTAAACAGCACTGTACCAAAGTATTATGTCTAACATGTTTCTTTGTGTTAAGAAAAAACGTCATCCTAACGCTGGTAAAACCGGGTCACTACGGGTTACCAGCCCAAATAGGTCAGCGATTGTACAATATGTTGACTCATATCACAGTAAAAGTTCGACTAAGTCACATTAATTGTGATATCGAACACGCTTTAAAGGTAGGTTTCGCGGTACGTCCCATTAGGGTCGTAGCGGCGAGTTTGCCAATCTAGGTCGAACTCATGTGACTTTTTGCTGACAGGGCTGTACCCCGCAATATACCCCCAGTTTCCGTAGTTTGGGGCGGGGTGATAATCCCATAGATGCTGCTCAAAGAACGCTGCGCCATATTGCCAAGGCACCTGTAAATTGTGAACAAGCCCTGAAGCCATTAGTTGCCGCACGCGATTGCTCACAAAACCAGTTGTGGTGAGCTCTTTGATGCCAGCGTCAACAATGTCGATCCCTGTGTTTCCTTGGCACCAGAGGTCAAAGTTTTTCTGCTGCGCAGGCGTTAATGGTTGTGGGTGAGTAAACAACTGGGCGCCTAATAAACTCGCTAGTCGCTGAAAATATTCCCGCCAAACAAGTTCGTAGATGTACTGTTGCGTAGCTTTATTTTGTCCAAGATTGTTCACGCTCGCCGCTAGGTGGGTAACCGATAGGCTACCTATAGCGAGCGCAGCGCTTAAACGCGAGAAGCTGTGGTCGCCAAGTAGGTCATTACGGGTTTTGTCGTATGTTTGAATGGCGTGGTTTAAGTAGGTATCTAACCAACCTAGTGCTTCTGGCTCGCTGATTGGTACTCTGGTTTTGAAGGGGCTGGTAGGTGGTGTTTTGTCTGCAAGTAAAAATTCAATATTTTCCTTGTTTCCGTAATAAAACTTCGTAAATTTGCCAGCATATTTCGGTGCCATGTTTTCGATGCTTAACAGCATGTTGTGGGTATTAGTAATGCAAGGAAATCCTTGGCGCAGCTCATTGATTTGAAAGTCGCTGGTAATGTCGCAGTATATTTTTTCAACTTGCCGCTCATCCATGACGCTTCGCAGTGATTTAGCATCGTTTACTTCAATAATTGGTAAGTCTAAGGGTAAAGCGTGTAATGCATGGCGCCTTGCTTCAAGCCATTTTGGTTGTTCGCCGCTGCCTAATAACCAGTTCTGTTGGTTGGTGAATAAAATGAGCCCTTGCGGCTGCGATTGAACCAGTGCTTGTTCGAGGGTGGGGTTGTTGTGCTGGCGTATATTGTCGTGTAACCAAATGAAACTGCGCATGGATGTCCCCTTTTTTCCCCTTTTTCACTAGAAGTTCGATACGCTTAATTTCTGTGGTTAGTTTCAGTGGAGTCGATATGGCCGTTTTAGAGTTGAATCAGTCAAATGTGGCCGCAGTCATGCGCAAGCAAGGCTATGTGGCGGTAAAGGTTTGGGGCCCAAACTGCCCACATTGCGCCGCTGCCAAACAAATTTGGCAAAAGCTTGCAGCAGGCGAGGTGGCCTTGTATCAGCTGAATGCTGCAAAAGCGCCCGCCGTGAGCAAGCGTTGGCGGGTACGTGCGGTACCTAGTTTTCTGTTGTTTAAAAACGGCAAAGAAGTAGCACGTTTTCACGGGGCTATTACGGCAAAGCGATTACAGGCTTGGCTGGACAGTGCACAAAAATAATATTTTTGGGGTACGCAAAGCGTTGGGTTGCTGTCTAAGGTTAACAATGTAGGTTCCATTTCATCAGGACTCCGCCATGCAGCTAACAGTAAATGATGTGCTTTCTAAGCCTCAAACCATCCCAAGTATTCCTAAAGTGGTTACTCAGTTAATCGAGTCATTTAATGACCCGTCTCCCGATATTGTGCAAATTGCCAAGCTAATTGAACACGATGAAGGCATTGCCATTAAGGTGCTGCGATTAGCCAATACATCAAAGTTTGGTAGTGCCAGGCAGGTGTCTAGTGTGCAGGATGCCTCAGTTCGTTTGGGGTTAGATAGCTTGCGTACTCTAGTGTTAGCAAGTGGCCTTACCGCTGCAGTAACCAAAGTACCTCACTTAGATTTAAAACAATTCTGGACACGTTCATTCGATGTCGCCGATGTTGGAGGGGAACTCGCTGGCCCGGCTGGCATTAAACCCGATTCAATGAAAACCATTGGCATGTTGCATAACATTGGTGAGGTAGCGCTACATAATTCAGCCCCAGAGCAAGCCTTGGTCGTTGTTGCTTGTGTTGCTAACGGTGACCAACGAGCTGCGGCAGAAACCAAGGAAATGGGGGTAACCAGTGCAGAGGTCGGCTCTGAGATGGTGCGCCGCTGGCGTTTGCCTGAGTTTGTTTGTGAGGCGATTGGGCAACAGCATGAGCCCGAACTGATAGAGGCAAAGTTGCTACGTGTGGCAATGCAGGTGGTGAAAGACAAAGGCATTGAATATGGTGAAGCGCCGCCGGCCCACTTCCCTGTGCAGTTGCTGGAAGACCTTGGCATTATGTGGCCGTCGGTTAAGCATGCGCATGATGTATTGATAGAGCATGGTAACCAGTTCGCAGAACTATTGGGTTAAAAACCCCTGTTCATCGACTTTGCTCTGTAAAACGTACGCATAATAGTGCTAGTTTTTGGATTCATTATGCGTGCGTTTTTTGTTTTATTGTCTGCATTAACCCTTATTGCCTGTCAGCAGACAACCTCAAACATTACTGAAGATTACGAAGCACGCGTGGCGCGGGTGTTGTCTGTCGACAATCCAAACATGCCTGCTGCCGAGATCATTAGCTTCCCCCGCCAAGCCAACTTAGCAATTGAGCTGTCTTCTATTCGCCTTGATGTGCTCGACGCCTGGTCGTTGCGTGAGTGCGGCTTGCTACCTTTTATAGGTGAGCGTAACTCAGTACTTGGGCAAGTGATGCTGCCCTCGCTGGCGCTTGATTATGAAGTAAGGTTGTTAGCACAGCTAAATAGTTGTGTGGATAACCCAGACATCGAGCAAGACTTAATTCGCTCCATCATCGCGCAAAAACAAGCTCAGCTGCCAGCGCGTATGTGGAATGCGACGCTTGCCAGTGAAGAATTTCGTCAGTTTTGGCGGCGCAACCAAGGGGAAGTAACGGTTGAGCAGGTATTACCAACTAGTGACTTGGCCAAGGTGTTGATGGATTGGCAGAAGGTCATCGTTGATCCTAGCGTCTTATCCCTTAAGCAGTTCGAGGCCAACAACCAAACCTTGTACCAAATGAATGTTGGTATGAGCTGGCTGCGCAGTACCTTGCAAGCGAACGCAACGCTTGCCAATACCAATGCCATGCTTGAGCAAGCCATAGCTAAGCCGCTTTGCCCGCGCGGCACGATTCCGGCTGCCCGAAATGCACAAAACGTGATGGTGAAATATTTTGTTGGCGAGCTTCAGCCACACTTTGCCATGTTAAATCGGTTTGGTGCGGTGTTAGTAACTGATGTACAAGCTGTGCAAAGCTTATTAGCTGTGGAAAACTCTGAGTTTGTGGCGTTTATGGATTTAGTCACAGAAACTCACAAAGATTTCCACAGGCTAAACCGCCAGCATGTCGCGTTATGGCAGCAGCTTATGAACAGCTGTGACTTGTCACTTGCTAACATTCAATAACTTGATCTATCACAGGTAGTTTACAGAGTATCCCCAAATTATCCCTACCAACATGTTCATAAATTATTCAGAAACGATTATGCTTGCGCCAAATTGGTCTTAAATAACAAAAATTAAAAATTAAAGGCCACACAGCGCTAGCTGTGTTCTTCGATTCTCTCCAACTAAAATCCGAGGTGCGCGCGTGTTAGCAAGCATTGAAAAGTACTTTGGCATTAAAGACGCCAATAGCTCTTGGTCACAAGAGATCCGTGCCGGTGTAACCACATTCCTAACAATGAGTTACATCTTATTCGTTAACCCAGATATCCTAGGCGCAGCCATTACTGGCATCGACAACGCCTTTGTGCAGCTAATGATGGTGACTGCCATTGCTGCCGGTGTTGGCTCTTTGTTTATGGGTATCGTCGCGCGTTATCCGTTTGCATTGGCGCCAGGCATGGGGCTAAACGCTTACTTTGCTTTTACCGTTGTATTAGGCGATGGCATTGAATGGCAAACTGCTTTGGCGGCGGTATTTATTTCTGGTGTGCTGTTCTCGATTTTTGCCATTTTTGGTGCTCGCCAGGCCATTGTTCGTGCTATTCCACACGACCTAAAGTTTGCCGTTACTGGCGGTATTGGCATGTTCTTAGCCTTTATTGGCATGCAAAACGCCGGCATTATTGTTGATAACCCAGCTACCCTAGTTGGCTTGGGTGACTTAACAGCAGGCCCGGTACTGATCGCGCTATTTGGATTAGTGGTAACGGGTACCTTGATGGCGTTGCGTATTCGCGGTGCTATTTTGGTTGGTATTGTTGCTGCTACATTGCTAGCCATTGTAACAAAAGCGCCTGTTTACGTTGGTGCTGAAGGTTTGGGAAGCTTTACTGGCTTTAATGGCCAGTTTTTGGGTATTTTCGCCGCCCCAGTTTGGCCATCTGATCTGGTATTCGCACTCGATTTTGGTAAAGCGTTCGAGCTTGGTGTGATGGGTGTGATCTTTACATTCTTCTTCGTTGATTTCTTCGATTCAACCGGCACGCTAATGGCGCTGGCTAACAAAGCTGGTTATATGAAGGAAGAAAACGGTGTAGATGACATGCCACGCTCTCGCCGTGCATTCGCTGCCGATGGCTTTGCAACCATGTTTGGTGCCTTAATGGGTACGTCTACGACTACTGCCTACATCGAATCTGCTTCAGGTATTGATGAAGGCGGCCGTACTGGTGTCACAGCGGTTGTAGTGGGTATATTGTTCCTACTTGCTATGTTCTTGTGGCCATTGGCAACAGCGGTGCCTGGTGCAGCAACCGCACCAGCGCTTATTTTGGTTGGTGCCATGATGTTGTCTGGCCTAAACAGCGTGAAGTGGGACGACTACACCAGCTCTATTCCAGTATTTCTAACAGTCATCATGATGCCGCTCACTTATTCTATTGCCAATGGTGTGAGCTGGGGTGTGATTTCTTACGTTGGTTTAAAAGTACTAACCGGGCGCCATAAAGATGTGCATCCATTGCTTTATGGTGTGGCTGCTATTTTATTAGCGCGCTACATCTGGTTAGGTGCTGGTTGATAGCGTCTTTATACAAGCATGATTAACGGCAGCTGAGGCTGCCGTTTTACTATCTGTCATAGTCTTAACTTAGTCTAAGTTGCGTAATGTTAGTGGGCTGCCTATTATGCGCAGCATTGTTTCGAGGTAATTTATGACACAGCAACCCATTCCACAGCATCTAGTCGACGCATCTATTGGTAAACGCCTTGGCGCGTTCATTGTTGACGTACTTATCCGATCGCTAATAGCAGCCATAGTGGTTGTGGTGTTTGTGCCAGATATCCCTATCTCTGTCGAAAACGGTGTGGCGATTCTACCTTTTCAGGTGCAAGTGCTGTTTACCGTGTTAGGGGCTGCTATCTTCTTCATCATTAACGGCAAGTTGTTAGCTCAGCATGGCCAAACTATAGGTAAGCGTTTGTTTAACATTCGCATTACTCATATGCACGGCAGCCCGGTTGCAATGAATGTAATGGTAACCCGCCGCTACTTATTGCTGTTATTTGCCGACTTGGTGCCATTGTTATCTCTCGCCAATGCCCTACCGATCTTCTACAAACGCCGCTGCTTGCACGACTACCTTGCTGGAACGCGTGTGATTGATTTGAAGTTATCGCGCTAGCAGCATACTAGGGCGCTCCCTCTACCCAAAAGGCTATAATTAGTTACCGAATTGGTATGCAAGTTTGCAAAAAAACACAATAACGTCATAAAATTGGAAACGTTACCACTATACTGGTAAAACTACGCATTTGGTTACAATTTGATCAACAATGTCTACAATTTTTTGCTGATGGAATTAGGCACTGCAACCGATAACTACACTAAGATAGCGGTGCTTATTGAGAGGACAAGATGAACATGAATGATGATAGTGAAATGGATTTTCCTCGTTACAACGTAAAACGCTTTTTGCTAGTTTTGTTGGCGTTTTTTGTCATTCAAGCTTCTGCGTTGATCGCAATTAGCTACTACTTTTCGACCGATGATCTGGTGCCCGCTGTGTTAAACGTGTCCGAACTGTCGGTATGTGGTGATGCACAGTGTATTGGCTACTAACTGAACGGTTTGCTTTGCCTGTGCTCTAGTTAACACCGCTAATCCTTTGCCTGTTCGGGCAACATGTTATCATTCCACCATTGGAGGGGTAGCATGGCTAAAAAAATCATTGTCACAATCATCGTAGGTGCATTGCTCGCATTATTTGCCTGGCGCAATTGGCCAACCATCGATAAAAAGCCTGAGTTCAATCACCCAGTGCAGTTATCTGATCATATTCAAGTAAGCTTTGAAAAAGCACCTAAGTATGAGACGGCTGAGCGTGATGGCATCACCTCCGAAGTGTATTATGCCTATCGCCGTGGCATGTCTGCGATGGTGCAGGGCCTTACCTTTCCTGAAGATCAGATGGGTACGCCAGTTGCACTAGAGCGCCAAAAAATCTTTGAACAAGATGTGGCAGCGTTTGAAGGTGAAGTACTGGTTGATGAAAAGGTGATGATGCCTTTTGTTGGTCAGCGCTATGTGCTTGAGAATTACAATGTAGACGGCACGCCAGCCAAACAAATGGAAGTGTTTTTATACCAAACCGAAAACTACCTATTCAAAATTGCTGCTGTGTGGGAAGCCGACGATCCTAAGGCGGCTGAACGCGCGCAAATGTACTTCCGCAAGTTCATTCCTATTTGTACTTTTGATTAATGCTGTCTTGGTGCCTCTGTCCGCAAAAACGACTGCGTCGTTATTTACGGACCTACCTGTTGTTAATTTTTGCGATTGGGCAGGTGCAAATGTGTGCTGGCTGCGTATAATAGCGCGCCCGATTGGTTAGTTTTTGAACAGATTTTAAGCAGAGAAGGTAGCAAGCGAATGCGATACCCAAAGGCCTATGATGTAATTGTTGTTGGTGGCGGTCATGCCGGTACTGAAGCAGCGCTGGCCAGTGCGCGTATGGGGGCGAGCACCCTATTGCTCACCCACAATATCGAAACTGTGGGCATTATGTCTTGCAACCCAGCCATTGGTGGTATTGGTAAAAGCCACTTGGTAAAAGAAATCGACGCCCTTGGTGGTGCCATGGCGCATGCAACCGACCAAGCGGGCATTCAATGGCGCGTACTGAATAGCCGCAAAGGCCCTGCTGTGCGTGCAACGCGAGCCCAAGCCGACCGCCAGTTATATCGCCAAGCCATTCGTAGCATTGTTGAAAACCAACCCAACCTAGACTTTTTCCAACAATCTTGTGATGACTTAATTGTTGAAGGGGATGAAGTGCGTGGTGTGGTGACCAAAACTGGCATTCAGTTTTCGGCTAAGTCGGTGGTGATTACTACAGGTACCTTCCTCGGTGGCGTGATCCACATTGGTATGGATAACTACCAGGGCGGTCGTATGGGCGATGAGCCATCGAATGCGCTATCTAAGCGCCTGCGTGAGTTGCCATTTAGTGTTGGTCGCCTAAAAACGGGTACACCTGCTCGTATCGATGCCCGCTCGGTTGACTTTTCGGTCATGGAAGAGCAGTGGGGCGATGAAATCAAAGCACCCATGAGCTACATGGGCTCTGTGAGCGAGCACCCTAAGCAGGTGTGCTGCTGGATTACCCACACCAGTGAAAAAACACACGACATTATTCGCAATAACCTAGATCGCTCACCTATGTTTGCCGGTGAAATCGAGGGCATTGGCCCGCGTTATTGCCCATCGATTGAAGATAAAATTACTCGCTTTGCCGATAAATCATCGCACCAAGTGTTTGTTGAGCCAGAAGGCTTAAACAGCTATGAGCTTTACCCAAATGGCATTTCTACTAGCTTGCCGTTTGATGTGCAGATGGACTTTATTCGCTCGATTAAGGGCTTTGAAAATGCCCATATTACGCGCCCGGGTTATGCCATTGAGTATGACTATATGGACCCTCGTGGTTTGCACAATACGCTAGAAACCAAGTACCTGAAAAACCTCTGGTTTGCTGGTCAAATTAACGGCACCACGGGCTATGAAGAAGCCGGTGCACAAGGCTTGCTGGCCGGTGCCAACGCTGCACTGCGTGCCCAAGATAAAGACAGCTGGGCACCTCGTCGTGATGAAGCCTATATTGGTGTGTTAACAGACGACCTTATTACCATGGGCACTAAAGAGCCGTACCGCATGTTTACCTCGCGTGCCGAATACCGCTTGGTGCTGCGTGAAGACAATGCCGACTTGCGCCTAACCGAGCAAGGCCGTGCCATTGGTTTGGTAGACGATGCTCGCTGGCATGCATTCTGTGAAAAGCGTGAAACCATCGAAAAAGAATCACAGCGCCTAGCGCAAACCTTTATTGCGCCAAGCTCACAAGAAGCGCAAGCCGCGAATGAGTTCTTAGAAGCGCCACTAAGCAAAGAGGCGTCGCTGCGCGACTTGCTCAAGCGCCCAGGGGTGACCTATCAAGATGTAGGCACGCTAAAAGGTGCGCCAGAAAAAGAACTGAGCTTCGCTGAAGCCGAGCAGGTTGAAATCTCTGCCCGTTACGAAGGTTATATTGCTCGCCAGTTAGAGGATATCGAGCAGCTAAAACGTAATGAGAGCATGCAGATTCCAGCTGGTTTTGATTACGACCAGGTGACGTCGTTGTCGAACGAAGTGAAGCAAAAGCTTAAAGAAGTACAGCCAGGCACCTTAGCGCAAGCAAGCCGCATTAGTGGTGTGACGCCAGCCGCGGTATCATTGCTGATGATTACGATTAAAAAGCAACGTAAAGCGGCAAAAATTGCATGAATGAGCAACAACTTTTGATGTCTGGTGCCAAGGCATTAGATATCACTCTTAGTGAGGCGCAACAGAGCGCCTTATTGCGTTACCACGCGCTCTTGGTAAAGTGGAACAAGGCTTATAACCTAACCGCAGTGCGCGACCCAATGGAAATGGTCAGCCGTCATTTGGTCGATAGTTTGTCTGTTTTACCCTTTATCGATCGCAAGACCGTACTCGATGTGGGCTCTGGTGGTGGCATGCCAGGCGTGATGATTGCTATTTGCCAGCCAGATACACAAGTCGTATCACTGGACAGCAATGGAAAAAAGACCCGCTTCTTGCAGCAGGTGAAGATTGACCTACAGCTCGACAACTTTTCTGTTGAGCACACGCGCTTAGAACAATATGAGCCAGAACAAAAGTTCGATATGATTACCTGTCGTGCATTTGCTAGTTTGCGTGATATGGTGAATTGGTCGCAGCAAGCTTTAGCTGATACTGGTGTATGGGTAGCAATGAAAGGCGTGTATCCACACGACGAGATCGCCGACCTACCTGCTTGGGCAAAAGTGTCTAAGGTCACCGAAATTGATGTGCCGCAAAGCGACGGCGAACGTCATATTGTTCATATTACTCGATAACGCTTAACAAGCCCCCTAGGGTTTGTGAGAAGGATTCCGACCGTGGCTCGAATCATTGCCATTACCAATCAAAAAGGCGGAGTGGGTAAAACTACTACTGCAATTAACTTGGCAGCGTCGTTGGCAGCAACCAAACGTCGTGTGTTGCTGATTGATTTGGACCCACAGGGCAATGCCACCATGGGCAGTGGCGTGGATAAAAACTCGGCCGCGCACACCAGTTACGACCTACTGATGGAAGAAGTTGCTTTAGCCGATGCCATTGTGCCTGCTACCGACAGCGATGAAGGCCCATCGCTTTATGATGTTGTGGCCAGTAATGGCGACCTTACCGCTGCCGAAGTTGAGCTGGTCAGTAAAATGGGTCGTGAGTATCGCTTAAAAAATGCCGTGCGTGATGAGTCTTTGCCTTACGACTATATTCTGATCGACTGCCCACCATCGCTAAACTTGTTAACGGTGAATGCGTTAACGGCAGCCCATTCGGTTTTGGTGCCAGTGCAGTGTGAATATTATGCCCTAGAAGGCTTAGCGTCACTGATTGATACCATTGAGCAAATTCAGCAAGCCACAAACCCAGAGCTCGAAATAGAAGGCGTTGTGCGCACCATGTACGACGCGCGCAATAGTTTAACCAATGATGTGTCAACTGAGCTGGGTAATTATTTTGGCGACAAACTTTTCCGCACCGTGATTCCACGTAACATTCGCCTAGCCGAAGCCCCAAGTTATGGTTTGCCTGCGTTGATGTACGATAAAACTTCCAAGGGTGCGATGTCTTATCTAGCCATGGCCGGTGAGCTTATCCGCCGCCGCGATGGTGTCGAGCGCAAGCCTGTTAGTGTTGCCTGAGAAATATTAAAATTATGACTGTAAAAAAACGCGGCCTAGGACGAGGCCTTAACAGCTTAATCAGCCACAGCCACCAATCGATTGAGGCGGTACAAAAATCGGCTGAACCGCAGAGCAAGTCGCAGGATAACACCCTCAAACAACTGGCTGTTGAGCAAATAGTTGTCAGCCCATTTCAACCGCGCCGCGATATGGCGCCAGAAGCACTTGAAGAGCTCGCAGCATCCATTCGTGCGCATGGCATCATGCAGCCGATTGTTGTCCGCCCGGTCGGTGAGCACTATGAAATTGTCGCCGGTGAGCGTCGCTGGCGCGCCGCTCAGCTGGCTAAGCTGGAAAACATTCCAGCACTAGTACGCGAAGTGTCGGATGAAGAAACTGCAGCGCTAGCCTTGATTGAAAACCTGCAGCGAGAGGGGCTAAACCCAATCGAGCAGGCCATGGCGCTGAACCGCTTGATTGAAGAATTTGATATGACGCAGGGGCAGGTTGCCGATTCGGTAGGTAAATCTCGCACCGCCGTCACCAACTTGTTGCGCTTGCTAAAACTCAATAGTGATGTGCGCAAAATGCTCGAGCACGGTGATTTAGAAGCAGGCCATGCGCGGGCGCTATTGAGCTTGTCAGAAAATGATCAACTCATAGCCGCACAACAGGTTGTTTCTAAAGGGTTAAGTGTTCGCCAAACTGAGCAGCTGGTTAAAAACTGGGGTCAGCAAAGCAAGCCAGCCGCGAAAGCGGTAGACCCAGATATTCGCAAATTAGCCACAGTACTGAGCGAACGCTTAGGCTCGCCTGTTGCCATTAAAAATGGCAAAGGCAACAAGGGTACCGTTACCATCAAGTACGGCTCACTCGAAGAGCTCGACGGCATTTTGAATAAGATCAAGTAGGTCTGTAAATAATGGCGAAGCCATTTTTGCAGACATGTCGTCGTTAACCCAAGTTTCCCAAAGCTGCGCTTTGTACAACCTCGAATGACCACGTAGGTTGCACGGCGTGTAGTTTTTCGCCGGGCAACGTGTATCGCCATCGATCAATGTTTCCCAAACCTGCGGTTTGAAAAACCTACTAATCGCCTACTCTACTTCTTGCGTACTCACGGTTAAAGTTCCAATTATTTAATAATCTGATCGATCTGGATCAATTATTTAATTGGAATAATTCTCATTTAGGTGCCATATTACTCTCATATTGTTTCTGCAAGCGAGGTACACCATGGTCGATGCCTATATCAAGTTGACGGATGAGCTGTCTGCCCAAGCGCATCGTCATCCTTTTGCTGCCGCGGGTTTAATTGTTGCGCTGGCGGTCATTCTGGCGCTGTTAGTTGACTCCATCATTAACGTGTCGCAAACGGGTGATAGCTTCGTTTTGTATGCCCTAGCCGGTGGTACCGTTGGTTTTGTGGCAACCACGTTAGGTGCTGTGCCAGCTTTGGTGCTTCGCAAGGTAAAACAAAGCACAACCGATATTATGTTGGGGTTTGCTGCCGGTATGATGCTGGCGGCAGCAGCATTTTCGCTACTGCTCCCAGGTATTGAGGCGGGTCAGGAGATTACGGGGTCGCCAGCGTTATCATCACTAATGGTTGTTGGGGGTATGGGGCTAGGCGTGTTGTTGATGTTTGGCCTCGACCGCTTTATGCCGCATGAGCACGAAACCGCTGGGGTGCATGGTGTTGGCAGCGACCGCTTAAGCCGAGTATGGCTGTTTGTGATGGCGATGGCCCTGCATAACTTGCCGGAAGGCATGGCGGTGGGTGTTGGCTTTAGCCAAGGCGATATGAGCGTAGGGGTGCCGCTGGCAACCGCAATTGCGCTGCAAGATATACCTGAGGGGTTAGCAGTAGCCTTAGCGCTGATAGCAATTGGTGTGAAGCCGCTTGCTAGTATCGGTATTGCTGCGCTTGGCGGATTTTTAGAGCCTGTTGGTGCATTAATTGGCGTAGGGTTAAGCAGTGGTTCGCTGTATAGCTACCCAATTGGCTTGGGCATTGCTGGCGGGGCGATGTTATTTGTGGTCTCCCACGAGGTGATTCCCGAAACGCACCGCAACGGCAATCAAAGCCTTGCTACAACGGGGTTAATGGCCGGTTTTGCACTAATGATGGTTTTGGACACTACACTTGGATAAGTGTTTTTCAACGAATGGAGTGAAGTATGACAATCAATATTGGAATTTCAGATCAGCACCGTGAACAAATTGCCAAAGGTCTTAGCCATGTGTTGGCAGATACGTTTACTTTGTACCTAAATACGCACAACTATCATTGGAACGTAAAAGGGCCAATGTTTAACAGCTTGCACACCATGTTCGAAGAGCAGTACACCGAGCTGTGGAATGCCATTGACGTGATAGCGGAGCGCATTCGTTCGCTCGGTCATGACGCACCGGGGTCGTATGCCGAGTTCGGCCAGCTGACCAGCATTGAGCAAGCGCCGTCTAATCCTCCTAAAGCATTAGAAATGGTCGATGCGCTGGCTAAAGGCCACGAAGCCGTGGCGAGAACAGCGCGAGCATTGTTCGACTTGTTAGACGAAGCGAATGATGAGCCGACCGCCGACTTACTAACTGAGCGTATCTCGGTACACGAGCAAACGGCGTGGATGCTACGTTCAATTTTGCAGGAATAGCCATAGGCGAATCCCTTAGGATTTGTCCGCAAAAATGGCTTCGCCATTATTTACGGACCTACCAAAAACCGACGATTGGTGGGTCCGTAAATCACGAGCGAAGCGAGTGTTTGCAGACAAAATCCAGCACGGAAAATCCCAAACATCTACATCTAGTAGGTCTGTAAATCGCGAGCGTAGCGAGTGTTTGCAGACAGGTCACAGCTCCCCCAACCCTGGCAATGCATCAAACGACCCATAGCGAGTAACTGTTTTTGCACCTACTTGGGCGCCTTGTTGCACCGCCTGTTGCCATTGAACGATCGACTCAGGCCATTGATTGGCGGCTATCCAAGCGAGCACGCCACTAATAAAACCATCGCCACCGGCTGTTGTATCAACTGGGGTGACTACCGGTGGTTCAACGCTGGCTTGTTGACCTTGGTAGAAAATATGAATGGGAGCCTTACCGGCGGTTAGCAGAATGGTCTTGTCACTCGACATGGCAAGTAAATCATCGTCAGTCAGCGCTAAAGCTAGCTGTTCTTCATCAGAAAGTTTCACTAAATCGGCAGTGCTAAGCGCTTCTTTGGCTGCAATGATGGCTTGAGACTCACTTTCCCATAAGTTAAGGCGCAAATTGACATCGTATGACTTATAGCCAGGTAACGACTGTATCACTTGCCCATGCCAGTATCGGCTATCTTCTGTGGTAAGGGTGTTGGAACAGTAGTGCACCACTTGCGGCGCTAATGCTATGGCAGAATCAATTGCTTGCTGGTTTAGCATAAGGTCAGCGGTATTGTGTCGATGAAAGGCAAAGCTGCGCTCGCCGTTTTCATCCAAACTAATGATTGCAAGTGCCGTATTGCGGTCGGTATCGGCGGCAATCACCTCAACCCCGAAGTCCGCCAGATCTTGTTTTAGTCGCCTTGAAAACAAATCGTTACCAAAGCCTCCTAAAAATACACTGTTTTCTCCAAGCTTGGCGATGCCAACGGCTACGTTTGCAGGCGCACCACCTGATTGAGCACAAAATTGTTTGTGGTTGTTTTTATCGCCTAAAAGGTCGATCAATGCTTCGCCGTAACACAAAATGGTCATTAAGGTTCCCCATCTGTTGTGAGATTAATCACAGTTATTATTGTTCAAGATCTAAATGGCAGCGAATGAGTACAACCAATAGCTTTCAACTTGGTAAGTTTGATCAATGAATGGTTTACTTCGTCAGGCCAATCAGTCATAACGTTGACTTAGGTTAGGGGAATTTCTCTTGCTTTGTTCTATTGCGCCCGTGAAGGTCAGCCAATATACTGTCCGGCGTTAATTTTGACTGTAGTGACTGAGATAATGACAAAGGGGATGGACCGATGCTTTCCAATCGACCATCAACAGTAAAAGCACCGTCACTGCAGAAAGCGTTTATCGCAAATTCTTTGTTAGCAGTTGGGGCGACACTGCTAGCATTAATGGCAAGCACAGATTGGGCAATATCTGTGCTGCTAGGTTGGGTGTGTTGGTTGTTACCCACGTATTGGTTCAAGTTGAAAGCTTGGCGCCGACGGGGACGCTTCCAGCCGTCCAAGATAGTACAAAGTTTTTACCAAGCCTCGATAGAAAAGTTAGTCTTAACAGCAATTTGCTGCGCGCTCGTTTTTATTCAGTTCCCAAGCGTGCAGCCGGAAGTGTTTATTGTCTCGCTGTTTGTGCTTTCTTTATCGGGGGTGGTCTGTATTCATTGGCAACTTCAAACGCCGGTAACACGGCAGAAAGAGGACGGATAAATGGCTGGCGGAGTCTACGAACAACCGAGCGATTACATTCAACACCACCTCAGTAACCTTGCTCTGGGTAACCACCCGGACTATGGCTGGGGCTTCTACGGCGGCGACAAAGTCGCTGATCTTGGCTTCTGGGCGATCCACTTTGACTCAGTAGTTTGGGCGATCTTGATGGGTGCTTTGTTTATCGGTGTGTTTGCATCGGTAGCACGTAAAGCAACAGCCGACGTGCCAAACAGCAAGCTGGTAGGTATTGTTGAAGCAACGATTGAATTCGTTGAAAGCACAACAAAAGACATCTTCCACGGTCGCAACCCTATGATTGCACCGATTGCCCTAACAGTATTTGTTTGGGTACTACTGATGAACGCACTCAAGTTCCTACCAGTAGACTTGATTCCTTACACGCTAGAAGTTGTATTCGGTGTTCCTTACCAGAAAATCGTACCAACAACTGACCCTAACGTAACGCTAGGTCTATCGTTCTCAGTATTCTTCTTGGTGTTGTTCTATAGCTTCAAAGTGAAAGGCTTCGGCTTTATCAAAGAGCTTTCTTGCAACCCATTTAGCTTCAAGAACCCTGTGCTTCAGGCTGTATTTATTCCAGTGAACTTATTCATGGAGTTAGTTGGCCTGATCGCAAAACCTGTTTCACTTGGTCTTCGTCTATTCGGCAACATGTACGCAGGTGAAGTGATCTTTATCTTGATCGCAACAATGACTGCACTTGGCTTTAGTTTCTTCACAGTACTAGGCGGTGCGTCGCAGCTAGCTTGGGCGCTTTACCACTTGTTGGTAGTACCTTTGCAAGCATTCATCTTCATGGCGCTAACTTTGGTTTACCTAAGCCAAGCGCACGAAGACCATTAATAGTTTTAATAACCTTAATATAACCAACCTTAGAAATTAGGAGTTCATAATGGAACTGGTATACATCGCAGCAGCAGTGATCTTGGCAGCTGGCGCACTAGCGGCGTCTTTGGGCATGGGTATGTTGGGCAGCAAGCTGCTTGACGCAACTGCACGTCAGCCAGAGATTGCACCAATGCTACAAACTAAGATGTTCCTACTAGCTGGTCTAATCGACGCTGTGCCAATTATCGGTGTTGGTATCTCTATGTACTTGATCTTCGTTGTTGCTCCTGGCCTAGCTTAATCGCCAGTCACAAGACAGCAATAAACGTTGAATCATTTACATAAAAAAGGGGTGCAGGCATGAACGTTAATGCCACGCTGCTCGTCCAAATGATCATCTTTGCCATCTTTGTGTACCTGTGCGTTAAGTTCGTATGGGGCCCAATCGTGGCAGCGCTTGAAGAGCGCAAGAAGAAGATCGCTGATGGCCTGAATGCAGCTGATCGCGCGGCCAAAGACTTAGAACTAGCGCAGGAAAATGCGTCTAAGTCTTTGAACGAAGCGAAGCAGCAAGCAGCGGTGATCATCGAGCAAGCTAATAAGCGCGCGACTCAGATTATCGATGAGTCGAAAGCGGAAGCTGCAGCAGAGGGAGACCGCTTGGTTGCCGCTGCAAAAGCTGAAATTGAGCAAGAAGTGAATCGTGCGCGCGAAGAATTACGTGCACGTGTTGCTGCCCTAGCTGTCGAAGGCGCGCAGAAAATTCTGCAGACGCAAGTCGACGAAAAAGCACATAGCGAGCTACTCGACAAACTCGCGGCAGACCTGTAAGGGGAGGGAACCATGGCGGAACTTAGCACTATGGCCCGTCCCTATGCCAAGGCGGTTTTCGAGTTAGCCCAGCAGCAGAACACTATTGAGCTATGGAGCACTGCGTTAGCAGAGTTGACTGCGATTGTTGCAGAAGACAAGGTTGCAGCGCTTCTAGGTAAGCCATCGGTCTCTGCTGAGCAAAAAGCCAATACATTGGTGGAGTTGCTTGGCCGTGACGATGCTGGTGTTAAGAACCTGTTGTTGGCCCTAGCTGAGAATGGTCGTTTGGCGCTTGTCGCAAATGTGCGTGAGCAGTTTGAAGCTCTAAAAGCTGAACTTGGTGTTGAAGTGCAAGCGGTAGTGACCTCTGCCTTTGCCATGACCGACGCACAAGAGAAAGCTTTGAACGAAAAACTGACGGCCCGCTTCGGTCGCCCAGTTGTTCTGCGTTCAGAAGTAGATGCCAGCCTTATTGGCGGTGTAATCATCCGCGCGGGTGATGTGACACTTGATGGCTCTGTACGCGGCAAACTGGCGAAGCTGGCTGAAGCAATGAATTCCTAAGGGGAAAAGGCATGCAGCAACTGAATCCATCAGAAATTAGTGATGTGATCAAGAAGCGAATTGAATCGCTTGATCTATCACCACAACCACAAAACGAAGGTACCATCGTTTCAGTATCTGACGGTATCGTTCGTATTCATGGCCTTGCCGACGTAATGTACGGTGAGATGATCGAGTTCGAAGGTGGCGTATTTGGTATGGCGCTTAACCTCGAGCGTGACTCGGTTGGTGCCATTGTATTGGGTGACTACCTATCACTAGCAGAAGGTCAAACTGCTAAGTGTACAGGTCGTATTCTTGAAGTACCTACTGGCCCTGAGCTACTTGGCCGCGTAGTAGATGCTTTGGGTAACCCAATTGACGGCAAAGGCCCGCTAAATAACAAGCAGACTTCACCGCTAGAGAAAATTGCCCCAGGGGTAATTGCTCGTGAGGGTGTATCTCAGCCAGTGCAAACTGGTTATAAGTCTGTAGATGCGATGATCCCAATCGGCCGTGGTCAGCGTGAGCTGATTATTGGTGACCGCCAGACTGGTAAAACAGCCATGGCAGTTGACGCGATCATCAACCAGAAAGACTCAGGCATCAAGTGTGTATACGTTGCAATCGGTCAGAAGCAATCTTCGATCGCTAACGTTGTACGCAAGCTTGAAGAGCACGATGCCCTGAAGCACACAATCATTGTAGCGGCTTCTGCGTCGACGCCTGCGTCTATGCAGTTCCTATCAGCATACGCTGGTTGTGCAATGGGTGAATACTTCCGCGACCGCGGCGAAGATGCCCTAATCATTTACGATGATTTGACGAAGCAAGCTTGGGCTTACCGTCAGATTTCATTGTTGCTTAAGCGTCCACCAGGCCGTGAGGCTTACCCAGGTGACGTTTTCTATCTCCACTCTCGTCTACTTGAGCGCGCGTCGCGCATCAATGCAGAAGAAGTTGAGAAGCTGACAAATGGTGAAGTGAAAGGCCAAACTGGTTCTTTGACAGCGCTACCGATCATTGAAACCCAAGCGGGTGACGTTTCTGCGTTCGTACCGACTAACGTAATTTCTATTACCGACGGTCAGATCTTCCTAGAAACTAACTTGTTCAACTCTGGTATCCGCCCTGCGGTTAACCCGGGTATCTCGGTTTCTCGTGTAGGTGGTTCGGCTCAGACCAAGATCATCAAAAAGCTGTCTGGCGGTATTCGTACTGCACTAGCTCAGTACCGTGAATTGGCGGCATTCGCTCAGTTTGCATCTGACCTAGATGAGGCAACGCGTGCGCAGCTTGATCACGGTACTAAAGTGACTGAACTGATGAAGCAGGATCAGTACAAGCCTATGTCAGTTGCTGACATGGCAGTGGTACTGTACGCAGCGGATAATGGTTTCCTAAAAGATATCGAAGTAAAAGATATCCTGCCATTCGAAGCTGCGCTATTGGCCTGGATGAAAGCCGAGCGTAAAGAGTTGATGGATAACATCAACGCAACGGGTGACTACAACGGCGAAATCGCAGACGCATTGAAGTCTTCGATTGAAACGTTTAAATCTACCCAGACTTGGTAACCTAGATAGCTCGCTTGGGCGGGCTATCACCAGGCAATAGGACAGGATCATGGCAGCCGGAAAAGAGATTCGCGCCAAAATTGGCAGTATCAAAAATACGCAAAAGATTACGTCTGCAATGCAAATGGTTGCGGCGAGTAAGATGCGTAAAGCACAAGACCGGATGCAGGCCAGTAAACCGTACGCACAACGATTGCGCACAGTCATTGGTCACTTGGCAAACGCCAATCCGGACTATCGCCACCTGTATTTACAGGAACGCGAAGTTAAGCGCGTTGGTTACATTGTGGTTTCTACCGACCGTGGCCTATGTGGCGGCTTGAACATTAACTTGTTCAAGAAAATGTCACAGGAAATGAAGCAGTGGAAAGAGCAGAACGTTGAAGTTGCCATTTGTGCCATTGGCGCAAAAGGTACCGGCTTCTTCAAATCTCGCAAAGCCAATGTTGTCGCTTCTATCCAGTCACTGGGTGACAAGCCAGAAGTTCGTGAGCTGATTGGTGGTATCAAAGTGATGCTAGATCAGTACGAAGCAGGCGAAATTGACCGCCTGTACGTTGTATACAACGACTTCATTAGTGCGATGTCATATGAGCCTAGCGTGCAGCAGCTGTTGCCGTTGGAACATGCCGACGACGAAACCGCAAAGCGTAACTCTTGGGACTACATCTATGAACCAGATGCCGAGAAACTGTTAAACGAACTGATGGTGCGTTTCATTGAAGCGCAGGTTTACCAAGCAGTCGTTGACAACAACGCTTGTGAGCAGTCATCGCGTATGTTGGCGATGAAAGCCGCGACGGATAACGCCGGTAACTTTATTAACGAACTGAACCTGAAGTACAACAAAGCCCGTCAGGCTGCGATTACTCAGGAACTTTCGGAAATCGTCGGCGGTGCTGCGGCGGTGTAACCATTTGCAGAATTCAAGAGGAAAGCAACGATGAGTAGCGGACGCATTGTTCAGATCATCGGCGCGGTAATTGACGTAGAATTCCCGCGTGACAGTGTACCTAAGGTTTATGATGCCCTTAAGGTCACAGCAGAAGACTTAACGCTAGAAGTTCAGCAGCAGCTGGGTGATGGCGTAGTACGTACTATTGCAATGGGTGCTTCAGAAGGTTTGAAGCGTAACCTAGAAGTAGTGAACTCAGGTGCACCAATTTCTGTACCAGTTGGTCCAGAAACACTAGGCCGCATTATGGACGTATTGGGTAACCCAATCGACGAGCGTGGTCCTATTGGTGAAAAAGAGCGTTGGGAAATCCACCGCCAAGCACCTACCTATGATGAGCAGTCTGGTGGTAACGAACTACTAGAAACTGGTATCAAGGTAATCGACCTAATCTGCCCATTCGCTAAGGGTGGTAAAGTTGGTCTGTTCGGTGGTGCCGGTGTAGGTAAAACCGTAAACATGCTTGAGCTAATCAACAACATCGCGAAAGAGCACTCTGGTCTTTCGGTATTCGCTGGTGTTGGTGAGCGTACACGTGAAGGTAACGACTTCTACCATGAGATGTCTGACTCAGGCGTTATCAACCTTGATAACCTGCCTGAATCAAAAGTATCTATGGTTTACGGTCAGATGAACGAGCCACCTGGTAACCGTCTACGTGTTGCACTAACTGGTTTGACAATGGCAGAGCGTTTCCGTGATGAAGGCCGTGACGTTCTATTCTTCGTAGATAACATCTACCGTTACAGCTTGGCGGGTACTGAGGTATCAGCACTGCTAGGCCGTATGCCATCTGCCGTAGGTTACCAGCCAACGCTTGCAGAAGAGATGGGTGCGCTACAGGAACGTATTACGTCGACTAAAGTTGGTTCTATTACATCGGTTCAGGCCGTATACGTACCAGCGGACGACTTGACTGACCCGTCGCCAGCAACAACCTTCGCTCACCTTGACGCGACAGTTGTACTGAGCCGTGACATTGCAGCACTTGGTATTTACCCTGCGGTAGACCCACTAGACTCAACGTCACGTCAGCTAGACCCACTAATCATCGGTAACGAGCACTACGACGTAGCGCGTGGCGTTCAAGGTGTACTACAGCGTTATAAAGAGCTGAAAGACATCATCGCGATTTTGGGTATGGACGAGCTATCTGAAGAAGACAAACAGATCGTAGGTCGCGCGCGTCGTATCGAGCGTTTCCTATCGCAGCCGTTCCACGTTGCTGAAATCTTTACCGGCGCGCCTGGTAAGTACGTTTCGCTAAAAGAAACAATCCGTGGCTTCAAGGGTATCTTGGACGGTGACTACGATCACGTTGCAGAGCAAGACTTCTACATGAAGGGCTCAATCGACGAAGTAGTTGCTGCTCACGAAGCACGTTCAGCTAGCTAATCAGGGGGTGTGTGATGGCTAATATCACTGTCCACTGTGACATCGTAAGTGCAGAAGAGGCCATCTTCTCTGGTGTTGCTGAAGTTGTGGTAGCAGAAGGCATTTCAGGTTCGCTCGGTATTATGGCCGGTCACGAACCTTTGCTTACCAAACTAAAGCCGGGTCCAATCAAAGTTCGGACCTTGCACAACAAAGAACACGTTTTCTATGTGGAAGGCGGTTTCTTAGAAGTGCAACCTGACAGCATTACGGTACTGGCTGACACGGCATTGCGTGTTGATGACATCGATGAAAAAGCGGCGCTCGAAGCGAAAGAGCGTGCCGAAAAAGCCATCGCTGTGCACATGCAAGATCACGAATTTGCTGAACTGCAAATTCAACTGGCTCGTGCACTCGGTCAGCTACGCGCAGTACGCGACGCAAAACAGTAATTGCAAACGCAATCAAAAAAGCAGCCGACCGGCTGCTTTTTTTTGCCTAAAGAAACGTAGGTCTGCAAATCACGAGGTTGTAGGTCTGTAAATCACGAGGTTGTAGGTCTGTAAATCACGAGCGTGCGAGTGTTTGCAGACA
>NZ_QPEP01000007.1 GCF_003577475.1 Salinibius halmophilus | reverse complement strand
TAAAGACGCCGAACGCGACTCGGTTTGTGTACCAACCTCAATGACCATCATGCGCAACAGTCGTTAAAGTATGCTTCCTCCCTTCGCAGAACTGATGCACTTTTGATGCACAAGCCCTCCATTAGACGCATTGCTAATGGTCGTCTTGGTTTTGTCCTCCACACCATTACTGGGCTTTACAGGCCAAGATTTCGACACTACTACGGATTCATCTGCCACCTCACACTCACACCATGCTTGAGTCGCCTCTTGCTATGATGATGCCTAGTGCTAGGCAAAGTGCCAGGCTTCCCCAGTTACTGCACTGACTCCCTGCAAAGTATGCCACCCTCAAGCACAAGCTAGGTTTGACCAAGTATCGGGCTTCGCAACTTTTCGCATGCTTACCCACCTAGCTTGCCGAATCAGGTTCGCTTTCGCTGTGTACACTTTACTTCCTATGGCTTCCTTCAGACCCTGCCGTTGGCCAGCAACGCCCTTGCCAGTCGGATTATCTTCCCCTTGGTCGGGGTGATTCAGGTTTCTTGCAACCTGACGGGTTTGCCAGCTTCGCTGGGCAAACAAAAAAAGGGCTCGCAATGAGCCCTTTTTTACCAGCGATTGCCAAGCATTATTTACCCGCGAAGCGCTCCATATAAGCTGCCAAAATGGCGCGCACATCTGTCATGCCAGACGCCAAGGCCGCTTCGATTTCTTTGATGGTAATCACCCCTTTGCTTTTACCAGCGGCTGGGTTCACCACTAACGACAAACAGGCATAGCCCATTTTCAACTCGCGTGCTAGTGCCGCTTCTGGCATACCGGTCATACCTACGATATCGCAACCATCGCGCTCCATGCGCGTCACTTCGGCTGCAGTCTCTAAGCGCGGGCCTTGCGTAGCGCCATAAACGCCGCCATTGATTGCCGGCAACCCAGCTAAGCGTGCCGCTTCGACTAACTGGCTGCGCAGCGCCTCGGTGTATGGATAGCTCAAATCAACGTGCACGACCTTGCCATCACTACCATCATAAAAGGTATGATCGCGGTCGTAGGTGTAGTCGATAATTTGATCTGGGATACAGATTGCACGCGTTGCCATGCGAGAAGTAATACCGCCAACCGCATTAACCGCAATCACATCGGTTGTGCCTAACTCTTTTAGCGCCCAAACGTTGGCACGGTAGTTAATTTTGTGCGGTGGTATTTTGTGTGGCCGGCCATGGCGTGACAAAAACAACAGCCGAGCACCACCAAAGCTACCTTCCAGGATTGGTGTAGATACGGCACCGTATGGGGTGTGCATATCGTGCACATCATGCATGGTCAAGCCATTGAGTTCGGTCAACCCGGTGCCACCAATAATAGCAATTGTCTGAGTCATTGATCGTCCTAGTTTCGTACGCGTTTTTGCCATCATAGCGGAAAAAGTTTATTTAGAAAGCCCAAATCTGCTCACAGAGGCTAGGCTTCTCACAACTGTCATTAACTCATGTCAGTCTCAATTAAACATGCCGCCAAGCCGTGCGACGACACAACAATTATGATTCTACGCAACAACAGACTTTGGATTCTGGCAATGTTTGTTTTAGTCGCGCTTGCGGCTTCAGGGCCAAAGCGCGACGTCACCATTGCACTAGACAACACGATTGTCGACACCGTTCATGCCCCTTATATTGGCCTTGCCATTGATACCGCTCTGGTTGTTGGTGGCGAATGGTGGGATGGGTTAGGCACCCGCTCTAATCGCTCGCCACTAGATTTAACCGACCCTCGCCTCATACAAGCCATTACCCAAACAGGTACCGACTTGCTGCGCATTGGTGGCACAGAAGCCGACAAGCTATATCTTGGTGAGTACGTTGCGCCAGGGTTCGACAGCCATCTTACAAGCGAGCAATGGCAGCAAATTCTTGACCTTGGCAATGCAACTAACTCACGCATTTTATTTAGCGCCAATGCCGGCCCCGCCACACGAGACGACCAACACAGATGGCAGAGTGAGCAATTTGAGCGCTTGCTCAACTGGACGCCTCAGGGCGCAAACGTAGACTTTGAACTAGGCAATGAGTTCAACGCACACTGGATATTCTTTGGTTGGCGCCAGCAAGCCCATTTTGACCAATATATGCTTGATTATGCCAAAGCAGACACGCTATTGGCTGACCGATCACATCGACTTGCCGGCCCTGCCAATGCCTTCTGGCCATACCTTGGTGAACCCGGCGCTTTTTTATTTGGCTCTAGCCAAGACCTTTTCGCACTGCAGCCAGATATTTTCACTTGGCATTTTTACCCTACCCAGTCCGTACGCTGTGGTGTTGCAACTCAGAACGCGTTCCAACGTCACCTCAAGTCCCTCGATTTGTTCAAACAGAGCAAGGCGATGGCGGAAAAAATTCAACGCTGGAATCAAGGCAGCGAGGTTTGGCTAGGGGAGACAGGCCCGGCTCAGTGTGGCGGCCAAGCAGGTGTTACCGACCGCGCCGGCTCGGCACTTTGGTGGCTTTCACACACGGGTTTAATGGCAAGAACGGGCAACCATAGAATCATACGCCAGTCACTATTAGGGTCTGATTACGCCTTGATGGATGAGCAGTATCGAGCACGGCCTGATTACTACGCCACCCTGCTATTCAACCAACTCATGGGTGAGGAAGTACTCAACACCAATATGACACCAAATCGCAGCACCAGAGTCTTTGCGCATTGCCATGCAAAGTTGGCAAAACAGGCTATGCTGCTAGTGATTAATATGGATGACAAGCCACAAACCCTCCACATCGAGCAAGGCAGCCGCTGGCTATTGATTAACGCTAATCGTTATAGCGACCAATTTGTCACCATTCATAACCGAACCGTATCTGTTTCGTCGCTTGCCAATGATATTCCTTGGCAGCCCGTTGATCAGACGATCAACCTACCCGGTGCAAGTTATGCTTTTATTGAAATTGATAATATGACTGTTTGTCAGCCTCAAGAGGACCGCTAACCATGGCAACGACAAAAAAAGCTGATTCAACCATTACCCCAGAGCGCTTTCGCGACATGGTCGTGCATCAATTGCGCGCGTCATTGGGCACCTATGAAGAAAAAGCCAGCTCACATGCTTGGTGGTTAGCCACCTGCGCGGCAGTAAACGAACTGGTTTTTGAAGGTGTATCCAATACCCGCAAGACTCATGCGACCAAGGACACTCGCTCAGTGGCTTACCTATCGCTTGAGTTTCTGATGGGTCGTTTATTATCGAACAACCTACATAATTTAGAATTATTTGGCATTGCCGAAGCGGGCTTAAAACAACTTGGCGTTGAGCTGACAGACATTCTAGAAGAAGAGCCTGACATGGCACTTGGCAACGGTGGTTTGGGTCGTTTAGCCGCGTGCTTCCTCGACTCACTCGCTACACTTAATATGCCTGCCGTTGGTTATGGCATTCACTATGAGCATGGGTTGTTCCGCCAAGAGTTTCACAAAGGTCGACAGGTTGAACGACCAGATACTTGGCGCGAGTTCGGCAACCCTTGGGAAATCTGCCGGCCTGAATCGGTACAAGAAGTTCCCCTTTATGGCTGGGTAGAAACCACCTACGACAGCAAGGGTAAAATGCACAAGGTTTGGCACCCGGGCCGTATGTTGCAAGGTGTTCCGTGGGATGTACCTGTTGTAGGCCTTGGTGGTAAAAACGTTAACATTCTGCGCTTGTGGGAGTCACGGGCGTCGAAACATTTTAACTTCGACGTATTTAACGCAGGTGGTTATGTTGATGCGCATCGTGAAAACCTCGAAGCCGAAACCGTTTCTAAAGTACTTTACCCAAATGATGAAACCGAAGCCGGTAAAGAGCTGCGCTTAATCCAACAGTATTTCTTCTGTGCTTGCTCATTAAAAGATATTCTGCGCCGCTTTAAGCGCACGCGTACCGACTTAGACGAGCTACCAGAACAATTAGTCGTGCAGCTTAACGACACTCACCCAGCCATTGCCGTGCCTGAATTAATGCGCACTTTAATCGATGAAGAAGGCTTAGACTGGGATCATGCCTTTGGTATCTGTCGCAAAGTATTTGCCTACACCAACCATACCCTGCTACCAGAAGCCCTTGAAACTTGGTCTGTGGATTTAATATCGCGCGTATTGCCGCGCCATATGGAGATCATCTTTGAAATCAACCACAGGTTCTTAATGAACGAAGTGGCGCAAAAGTGGCCAGGTGATGTTGAAAAATTGGCAAAACTGTCGATTATCGCCGAGGGTGAGCCAAAACTCGTGCGCATGGGTCATTTGAGTGCTGTCGGCAGCTTTAAAGTAAACGGTGTGGCACAGATCCACTCGCAGCTGGTTAAAACCGACTTGTTCCCAGAAATGAACGAGCTGTGGCCGGGCAAATTTACCAATGTTACCAACGGCGTCACCCCAAGGCGTTGGATTGCAAGCTGCAACCCTGAGCTGGCTGCATTTATTGATAAGCAAATTGGCGAAGGCTGGCTTGCCGACCTGCCACAACTAAGTAAGCTAGCAGCCAAAGCGAAGAACAAAACTGCGCAAAAGCAATATATGGCGATTAAGCGCAATAATAAACAGCGCTTAGCTGATGCCATTTTTAAAGAGATGGGCATTAAAGTTAGCCCAGATGCCCTGTTCGACGTGCAAATTAAGCGCTTACATGAATATAAACGCCAACACCTTAACTTGCTGAACATTCTTGCGATGTACCGCGAGATTCTACTCGACCCAGCCAAACCACGGGTGCCGCGCGTGTTCATTTTTGGCGCTAAAGCCGCACCCGGTTATCACTTTGCCAAAACCATTATCTATGCGATTAATCGTGTGGCAGAAAAAATCAATAATGACCCTCTGGTAGGCGATAAACTGAAAGTTGTGTTTATGCCGAACTACCGAGTGAGCTTGGCTGAAAAAATGATCCCTGCCGCTGACTTGTCAGAGCAAATTTCCACGGCTGGTAAAGAAGCCTCGGGCACAGGCAACATGAAGTTAGCCCTCAACGGCGCCATCACTATTGGCACCCTAGATGGCGCTAATATAGAAATCGCCGAAGAAGTTGGCGAAGACAACTGCTTGATCTTTGGCCTGACCGTCGACGAGGTGAAAGCACTAAACCGTGATGGCTACCACCCATACGGCATATACGAAAAAGACGAAGAGCTAAAAAGCATTCTAGATTGGCTCGATACAGGCTTTTTCACACCGGAGCAACCAGGCGCATTGAGTGATATTAAACAGAACTTAATCCACGACGATGGCTACAAGGTGTTAGCAGACTATCGCAGTTACCGCCAAGCGCAGCAAAAAGCGGATGAATGGTTCCAAGATACGGCACTTTGGGCTGAAAAAGCGATGCTGAACACAGCAATGCTCGGCAAATTTAGCTCTGATCGCTCTATTCAGGACTATTGCGACAATATTTGGCAGCTCGATAAAGTACCTGCTAAAGTCTAACCGCCTCTGCGAAGAACGCTTCTACTAGTAGGAGCGTTCTTCTAGGAGCCTTGCCACGAATTTTCTAATCTAACCACTTACGTTCCTTGCCATTTAGTAAAAAAAGCTCACAATAGCGCCCTATTTCCCCAGATATGGCTTAGTATGCGCAGCGCCGTCGTCGCATTTTTCATCGTCGTAATCGTTTGGTCCACCACACCATTAGCCATCAATTGGAGTGTGGCGGATGGCAGCAGCCAGTTTGCTGCATGGTTGCGCATGGCCATCGGGTTTCTGCTTTCATATGCATCCTTAAAAGCCTTACGTTTGCCCTTGGTACTGACACGCGCTGCAATCATTAAATATATGGCAGGGTCATTGGGTATTTATGGCACAATGACTTGTGTATACGTCGCCTCTCATGCCGTGTCTTCGGGGTTAGTTGCTGTGATTCATGGTCTTATTCCCATGCTCGCAGCAGCATTATCCTGGCCAATTTTATCGCAGCGCACGTCAAAGTTTGGCATTGCTGGGCTATTCATTGCCTCGCTAGGCCTTGCTTTCGTATTCGCTAGCGAGTTACAGGTTTCCCCAAAACAAGCGCCTTGGATTTTATTAATTGTATTTGGCGTGAGCTTACAAGCGCTTGGCGCAGTATTAATCAAAAAACTCGCGAGCACACCACTACACCCTATGCAGCAACTCACTGGCACGCTACTGGTAGTAGTAATAGGGTTTAGCTTCAACACAAGCCTTGCCGGTCAGTGGCAAGGTGAACTAGGTACTCGGGCAATTTTGGCCACCCTGTACTTAGCCGCTATTGGTTCGGTGGTTGGCTTTTACGCCTATTTTACTGCCCTACAACACCTAAGTGCCGTACAAGTTGGCATGATCACTTTAATTTCACCTGTGTTTGCCGTGATCTTAGGCAATACATTGAATGGTGAATCTATGCCAACATTCACCCTCTTAGGTTCCATTATTATTGGTATTGGCTTGGCCACCTATTTAGCTCGAGCCGTTTTCACTAGAGGAGCAACTCATGCAAATCGACCCAAACGTGGTTGAATCGTTAAACATAAGCACCCCTGCACTGATTTTTCCTGCCATTTCTTTGTTGCTATTGGCCTACACCAACCGGTTTTTAACCATTGGTCAACTCATTCGCTCGCTATACAAACAGTTAAACGAAAGCGAAGAGGGTATTAAGAATCTAGAGAAACAACTGCTGCACCTGCGGGGCCGTATTTTTCTCATTCGCATGATGCAGGCTTTTGGTGTGGGCGCATTTATGGCCTGCACGGCCTCCATGGCAGCGCTGTTGATCGGCTGGACACAGACTGGATTCGTTATTCTAACTGCCAGCATTGTTATGCTGTTTGTTTCACTTTGCATTAGCTTGGTCGAAATTTTGCAATCGGGTTATGCGCTAAACATCCAGTTGCAAAACCTTGAGCAACATGAAGGCAAAGATTAGCGCCGTATAGTCACTCCTGCTATGATGCGCGCCAAGATAGGAGCGCATCATGAAAGCGATAGAAACAGCCAAACTTGGCGCACAGTGGCCGTTGTCCGAGATTTTAGATCAAGTCAAATTCAACGACGATGGCCTGGTACCCGTTATTGCCCAACAATTCGACACCAAAGAAGTATTGATGATGGCTTGGGCAAATAGAGAAGCCATACTAGAAACACTGTCCACCGGGCGCATGTGCTACTGGTCTCGATCACGACAAAGCTATTGGCGCAAAGGTGAGTCCTCTGGCCATGCCCAGCACCTACATGAACTAAGATTAGACTGTGATGGTGATGCCATTCTGGCGCTTATCGATCAAACCGGCCCTGCTTGTCACACCAACCGCCGCAGCTGCTTTTATTTAACGATGAATCAGCAAACCGTTGTGATGAATAGTGAGCCACAATCGTGAAACAAACGTTCGAATTTCTCTGCCGTTTTCCCGAATGGCTAGCGAGTGATCAAACCCTACTGATTCTTGATGAAGATGCAGAGGGCTTGGTAAACCTAGCGGGCAACTTTGATGTAATGGCCTTGCATCAGCACAATCATGAACATGCCAAACAACTAGGGCGCACAAGCTATTTCAGTTTTGATATTCGCCAAACCTATCAACGCATTATCATTGACTGGCCGAAAGCCAAACGATTAGGCGAGCTGCTAGTAGCCTTTGCCGGCTCATTATTAGCGCCAGACGGTGAGCTTTTGGTCATTGGTAGCAATAAGGGTGGCATTAAATCAGTTGCCAAACGATTAAAAGAATCTGAGTTATCTGCTGATAAATTAGAAAGCGCTAATCACTGCTCGTTGTTACGTATTGACGGCACTCATGGCGAGTTTAATCTGGATGATTGGTGGCAATCTTGGTCGATTGATTCGCTACGTATATCTACCCTACCCGGTGTGTTTAGTGCCAATAAACTCGACAAGGGTACCAGCCTACTACTGGCAAGCTTGCCAACGTTAGCAGGCGACGTAATGGACTTTGGCTGTGGCTGTGGGGTAATAGGCTTATCAGTAGCCAAACAAAGTCCTGATGCAAATCTGACGCTGGTTGATAATAGTTTAATGGCGGTTTTGTCGGCGCGGCGGAATGCAGAGCAAAACGAACTGAGCAACATCACCATTGTTGCCCGCAATGGCTTGCGCAATCATCCTAAAGCCCGTTTTCGCCATATCGTTACGAATCCGCCATTTCATGAAGGCTTGCGGACCAACATAGATATGAGCAAGGCATTCTTATCGGATATGGCAAAACTTATGCATTTAAAAGGTCAGCTATGGGCCGTTGCCAATGAGTTCTTAGCCTATGAAGAAACGCTGAATCATTACTTTAAAATGGTAAAACCCATTGCTAGGGAATCAGGGTTCAAAATTTTACACGCTCAAGCGCCCTACATTCAAAAGTAAAAAAGGGCGCTAACTGCGCCCTTTCTCCAACCTTTATTACACACCTTGATTAATATCGGCGCAGAACAAATAACCCCGCGAGCGAACAGTTTTAATTCGTCGTGGGTGAATTGGATCATCGCCAACTTTAGGGCGAATTCTGGATACTCGAACATCTACCGAGCGGTCTTGCCCGTCGTAGTCTATGCCACGCAGCTTATGGAAAATTTCTTCACGAGTCAGGATAGTGCCGGCATTACTAGCCAGTAGCCACAGCAAATCGAACTCGGCCGACGTCATATCAACGTTCTCACCCCCTAACCACACCTCTCTCATGCCATAATCTATGGTGAGGTCATCAAAGGTCAGCCGTAGTTTATCGGCTTCCGTCTGGCGACGGTTTAAGCGCGCAGAGCGGCGCAGCAAGGCAGAAACGCGGGCTTGCACAAGGCGCGGGCCAACCGACTTGCAAATGTAGTCATCGGCTCCCATATCAAGCCCAAGAACTTGGTCCAACTCATCTGCCTTATGGGTTAGAAATACAACCGGACCAGCATAATGCTGGCGGCAGAGTTTACAAACGGTTAAACCGTTTTCGCCTGGTAAGTCGAGTTCAAGCAATACCAGGTCTGGGCGCTCGTCACGTATTCGTAACAAGGCTGTCGCACCATTGGTTTCACGCGACACAATAAAACCGTGTTGCTCAAGATGGTCGACCAATGCCTGAGTTTCAGATTCGTTGTCATCGACTAACAAGATACGTGAATTTTGTCCTAGCGAGCTAACCATATTGCCGTTCCAAATTATGCGTCCTTTTACAACTTTAGACGCTTGCGACACATTCGTGTACAAAAATGAAGAAAAAAATATATTTCTTGCTTAACAACTGCCTTTGAGCGCAGCTTTACTGTTAATGCACTTGTAATTTACTGTAGACCAAGCCGCCAAAATTACATCAAATTACGCAAAACAATATATTTTTAACACTGATAGAGACAAAATAAAACATATTTCGCCCATGAATCGACTTTAGGTAACAAAATGAAAAACTTCTTCTACCGACAAAGAATTATGGAACGCAAGACGCACGAGCGCGCAATGGTAAGGGAAAAGTATCAGCATATTGGTGGACAAATAGGACGCCGACCAACCAAGTCTATTCGAGTTAGTCAGCGTTAATAGCAGGTACTATTGGTTGCGATTACGGTCGAACTGATACAAGTAGCGCACAATATCACGCCACATTTGGTCGATATCGCTCTGAGTAGGCATAGAGCCTGCGCTCGCCAACTCTATGGTCACAACAGGAATGCCCATACGGTTCCAAGCAAAGTCGCCAAGCGAGCCTGGGAAAGTTCCCAAGGCCCTATGACTTAATGACCCGAAGCTGCGTGGCGGCGGTGGTGCGGTACTGCCGTCAAAGTCAATAATGCCATGTGGTGCGTGGACACTAAAAATAATATCGGGCCGATAACCCAAAATCATGCGGTCAACCAGTTTCGACTCCGGCTCACTCACCGCTTCTGGCCCTGGATAGTAGCGTGGGCGCTGTGCTTTTTGCTGATCACGGTACTCACTAGCAAGATAGTCGTCATTGGAAGGGAGAAAATTCCGATTTAGATCAACTTCATTAGCATTCCAGCGCGACGACTGATAACGGCCGTTCTCTTGCCGCAAAAGTCCATCCGGGTTGACGACTGGCACGACCCACCAGTCAAAATTGCCCGAGTGGTACTGACGCAAAGTGTCCATCCAAATATAGGTGATACTCACCGATGACAACTCATCACCATGTATGCCACCAAGAAAGAGTACCTTGATTGCGTCATCTTTACTCGCTTCAAATTGGCGCCCTAGTATTGGTCTTCCCTCAACTGACTCGCCCAGCAAGGTATCTAGTTGCAAGTCCGTGCACATTTTATAATCAACACTCGCAAGTCGGTCATCAACTTGCTGGCAGAACTCGCTCACCACTTCAGGAGAAGCTGGTTGCGCTAACAGCGGCGACCACGCCAAGGCAGCGATAGCCGCAATCAAAGCACGTTTCAAGATAAAACTTCCTTCGTTATAGTAAATTGGTAGTGTTGAGCATCATTACAAAGTAATTCTCTTTCAATCTCACTCAGCCAATAGTGAGTCATTAAGTCGCACATTCGCCACTTTTCAATCCAATCACCAGCATGGCTTAACATTTCTAATAATTGCACAAAGCCACGTTGACTCGCAACAGATTGCCAATCACCTGTGCTCACTAGCCGGCGCTGCTTCGCTTCTACAATTTCTCCTGATCGAATGTTGTCTACCAGCATAGACGGTTCGCCCCAACCACCCGCGCCCACTCCTGATCACCCCCAGCGCGGCGAGACATCTCGCCAAACACTCGCTGATCGGACTGCAACCAGTTCACTGCAAGGTCTAAAACACGATTATTATCATCTCGTAAAACCGTCACCTGCATAAACGTAGGCTGCTCTGTCCACCACAGCAAGGTGTCTAGCACATGAATAAAGTCGTCGTATAGAAACGTTTGTATCTCGCCCGGTAAATTATGTCGATGCTTACTAATTTGCCAGGCATTACCGCCAAAAGATTTCAGCTGCTGATACAAGTCAGCGGTTCGCCGATTAAAAGCACAAACGATGTAACAGCTATTCTGCTTGGCTAAGTTTTGCAGCGTCTGTACTTGTTCGAAAGACGTAGCGATCGGCTTGTCTACCAGTACGGATACACCAGCACTGAGCGCCTGATAAGCAAGATCGAAGTGTGCGTTTGTAGCGGCATGGATTGTTACCCAGTTCGGCCGATGCTCAGCTATTGCCGTTTGCAAGGATTGGTACACTGGTAAATGCCACCGCTGGCGTATGGCATCGTGATGCTGAGCTTTCCTTACGACTAAACAGGCATCCAAATGTGTCAGTTCATTTACAGCAGGAAGCCATGCTTTATTAGCGATGTCGCCGATACCCACCATAACAATCTTCATAATGCCCACCTCCTTAAATACGATGCTTAAGTTGCCAGACATTTCCTGACAAGTCGCTCACAGTGTTCTATACCTTAAAGGTAGCCCTATCAGAATCAAGCCGTTAAGCACTCAGGTAGCGATTGAATGTCGGATTTTTTCTTAAATATTGTAGAAGACGAGCCTCAGGCGCTTAGTCCAGAGAAAGTATGGAAAGTAGCGGTTATTGATGATGAGGAAAGCGTGCATCAGGCAACGAAACTTGCCCTTGCCAACACTCACATCATGGGTCGCAAGCTTGAGTTTCTCAATGCGTATTCAGCAAAAGATGGTCTAGCGCTGCTGTCGGCGCATTCAGACATTGCTGTCGTCTTGTTAGATGTGGTGATGGAGACACCTGAAGCCGGTTTGGGGCTTGCGAAGGCTATTCGACATGACCTGCGTAACTTTCACACCCAGATCATTTTGCGCACAGGCCAACCCGGCTATGCACCAGAAGAGTCGGTCATTACCGACTACGAAGTCAATGATTACAAAACCAAAAGTGAGCTAACTCGCACCAAGCTCTTTAGTGCGGTGTATACGGCTGTGCGGGCCTATCAAAATTTAACTAGCCTCGCGGCTGGGCGCGAGGGTTTGCGCAAGATCATTGATTCCGCTTCCACATTATTTCAGGAGCGCTCGATTGCAAAGTTTTCAGAAGGTGCGCTAGAGCAAATCAATGCTCTGTTTAACATTAACTCTGATGGTATTTTTTGTGTGTCTTCGGCACCTAAGAATCCGTCTCCCGAGCTGGCTCAGTACCTTACACAGCACAAACACGTTGACCTAAGCGAGGTTGACAATGATTTTCGCGTAATTGCTACGAGCACTGGCTATAGAGACCTGTTTGGCGTGCCATTGCAGCAGATTCCAAAAAAAGAGGTACGCCAGCTGATCAACCGTGCATTAACCACCAAAAGCCATGTTATTGAAGATCATCATATAGCACTTTACCTGGATACGCCTTCTACGTGGCAGGCTTGTATTTATTTGCATAGCCAGCAAGATATTACCGACAAAGTTGACCACGAAATTTTGAAAGTTTTTGCCAGCAATATCGCGCTAGGGCTCGAGAACACGAAGTTTCTAACCCAACTGGCCGACACTGCCTACAAAGACGATGTAACGAGTTGCTACAATCGCAACGGTTTAATGGAGCGCGCGATTCCGGAAGTGATCGATTCAAATGATCATGCGGTGCTCTACTTACTGGATATCGACTATTTCCATGAAATAACCGAAGCACTGGGTTTTGAGTATGGCAACCGTGTGCTCAATAGCTTTGCTGATAAACTCAAGGATGCCTTTCCAAGTGATGCAATGATTGCCCGCATGCACAGTGATGTATTTGCTGTTATCGTGCCCGGCCACGGCCAACCACCGATCAAGCGTTTAATTGAGCATTGCTCAAACCAGCCGTTAATTTTAGAAAATGGCGATGCATTGCGCCTAGGCGTCACGATAGGTTTATCGATTCATCAAGAGGGAACCCAGGCAGACACCACGCCTGAGTCACTCATTCGCCATGCCGAAGTGGCATTAAATAAGTCAAAGGAACAGCGCCGAGGCTCTGCAACAACATACGATGAGAGCCTAGATGCTGGCAGTCTTGAAAGACTAAACTTACTATCCGAACTGCGTCGTGCATTATCTAGTAATGAGCTTGAGCTTTACGTGCAGCCGCAAGTTGATATTAGCCAGCAGTGTAAAGTTGTGGGGATGGAAGTGTTACTCAGGTGGCACCACCCAATACTGGGCAATATATCACCCGGTGTATTTGTGCCACTTGCCGAACGTTCAGGACTGGCATACGAACTAGATCTGTATGTTTTACGTCACAGTTGCAGTTTAGTGCGCCAGCACCCCGACCTGCCGCCCGTTTCAATTAATCTATCAGCCATGTCGCTAGACCGCGGCGAACTACTCGACGATTTTGCCAGCATTATGGAGCGCTTTCATATCACCACCAAGCAAATATCATTAGAGGTCACCGAGGGCTGTTTGATAAAAGGCAACTCTGCTTTGACCAATTTGCAACGACTGTCGGATGCCGGTTGGGACATTCACCTAGACGACTTTGGCTCTGGCTACTCATCGTTGAATTATTTGTTGAGACTTCCAATATCAACGGTGAAGATTGACCGTTTATTCATCTTAGAGCTGAAAAAGACCCAACATGCCGCCACCCTTCTAACTGGTATCATTGGTATCATTCTAAACATTGGTAAGCGCGTAGTTGTAGAGGGAATCGAAACACAAGATCAAAACGACTTTGTCGCCAATGCAGGGGCCGAGGTAGTGCAGGGCTTTCTGCACTACCGTCCAGTGCCCTTCTTAAGTTTTGTTGATGAGTATAAAAGCCATTAGGCTAGGCATCTTTTTCAATACCCCTAGCGCGTAATATGGCAGCTTTAAAATCATCCTCACAATCCTTGGCAATGCCTGGAATCATATCGTTCGTGGCGTGGTGGCGCATTTTCAATTGGTAAAACAGCACATCATCAGAGAGTTGATCGAGCGCCCCCTCATGCTTAGCCGATTTAGCAAAGCCAGCAATTAACGACAGTAGACTGTCGTTGGGTGACTCTAGCCACGCTTCCTGCAGTAGTTGGCATACTTCTTCAATTTTATGTGTTTGCATCTTGCCTCCCAAAAAAGTACCAGTGAAACAGGAAATGACTTCAGACCATCTGATTTACATCAGTACTAAGAAATAATCCAATCCGAGTACTTGTAATCAGGACATAACGTCTAAACTGAAGAGTGTAGTTTAAAACTTATGGGTAGTACTTTGTTCAAAGAATGGTCGAAGCATAGAAGCATCCATGTTTGGATCGTCGACGACGACCCAACCATCCAGCTTATCATTCAACAAGCGCTTACTGTGCGCTTATCAAGCCTACTTGAAACAAGAGCGATGGCGAGTTTCAATGAAGCCAAGCGGGCGATCGACGAGCAAAAGCCGGTAGACCTAGTCTTACTAGACAACCACCTTGGCGATGGTCAAGGGATCAATCTACTTCCGCAACTTTTGTCTGGTAATCGCGCTTCTTCCTTGCCAGTGCTTATGGTGAGTGGTGATGATGATCAAGACTTCTTGGCAGAATGCTTCAATGCTGGCGCTTCAGACTACATCATTAAGCCATTTAACGTTGATTTGCTTATTCACAAAGTGAAAGCGATGCTTGGCTGGAAGGCCGCACAGGATCAAATTCAAGCCAATAAAGCCACGCTCGAGCAGTTGCTACTTGAACGCGAGCGTGAGGAGCAAATGGCGCTAACGATTTATAATCACTTTGTACGCAAGAACCAGCTTGTTGCTAGTGGCGTTTACAGCTTTCACCTATCAGCGAGTGCTTTTAGTGGCGACTTATTGCTTTCCCGGCAGTCACCTGATGGGCGTTATTTCATCTTGCTTGCCGATGCCACAGGTCACGCTCTGGCTGCCGCCATTACATTATTTCCTGCTGCTGCGATGTTTCAAGATTTAGTGCACAACAATGCCAATGCACACGACATCATTATTGCGATTAACGATCGCCTAACGCGTGAAACGCCCGCCGATCGATTTATTGCCGCCATACTGCTCGAAATCGATCCAGATGAGAAAATGGTATCCATATGGAACGGTGGTTTACCCGATGCACTAGTAGTAACACACGACGAGAACATTGAACAAGTTGAATCGAGTGACATGGCACTTGGCATTTTGCCCTCGAAGGTAATGCAGGCTAAGTTGACCAAGTACCCATTGGCAAAAGTAGATCACATCGTTGTTTATTCGGACGGCTTAAACGAACAAGAAAATAGCGCGGGAGAACCTTTTGGCGATGACCAGATTCTCCAGCTCTGTACGCTCTCTGCCCGCGTTGCCTGCGATGCCATAGCAACCGCCTTCAATGGCCACCGCAAAGGGCGTAAAAATGATGACGATGCATCGCTATATATCATCGACATTGCAGAAATGATTGATTCAGCGTGACAAACGCTGAATCAGCTAATGAATGGTGCAATAAAGAATTATTGAATGGTAAACAAGCGTTCCATATTGGCAATCTTCATCGTTTTTTCAACCGCCCCAGCAAGGTTGGTCAACACAACCTGCACACCATTAGCACTTGCTTTTTCATGCAGCTGTACCAGCATGCCAAGCGCAGCGCTATCAATGTAAATGGTATGACTGAAGTCAAGGCTTACAGTACCGGCTTGCGCCAATACACTTTGCTCCACTTCTTCAAATTTTTGAAAAGCACTAAAATCAAAACGTTCAGGCATGTTAACTTTCATAGCTGCGTCCACTAAAAGAGTTCAATTTTATTACTGTTATCATCACTGGTATCAAGCTCGTCTGTGACATCATTGTGCACTTCTCGCTGCGAGCGCATGTGATACTGGCTAGCGAGTTGTTTGGAATTAATCAACTCAACGTTAGTCAAAGCCTGCGAGTCATCCATTGCGGTAAGCAATGCTAATGCGCCTTCGTTAATGCTTGCTAGCGTAGCGCTCACTTGCTCAAGGCGTTGGCGGGTTATATCTTGGAACTGAATGGACCCAAGCGCTTCTGAAATAACTTCGGCGAAACTATTGTTCTCACGTTCCATGATTTCTAGCACTTCGCTATTTAACGCCTCGTACCTATGATAGAGGTCGGTGACACCAGACATCTGCTCGCTCAAGCGATTCAACTGCTCTAGGTCGTTCTCAGCGCCACTTTGATTCATTTCAGACAAATACGTATCGACCGTGTCAATCAAGGTGCCTATGCCCTCTTGGATTTGCTCTGCTGCGTTATCGGAGCGAGCAGACAAGCTTCTTACCTCGTCAGCCACCACCGCAAAGCCTCTACCATGCTCACCGGCCCTTGCGGCCTCGATTGCCGCATTAAGCGCCAACAAGTTAGTTTGCGCAGCAATGTTGCGAACCAGTTCAATGAGAGAGTCAAGTTCCTTGGCTTTATTCATGACTTCTTGTACTTGTGCCTGCTGCGCTGCAACGGATTCTCGACGCGATTCGATATAACCGGTCATATTATTGAGCGCATCGGTCACCGCAGACAACTCGCTGTCACCATCGTCACGCAGCTCCGATGACTGATTAACAACCTTGTGCAGCTCGTCACTCATTTGTTGAACCAGCTCATCTAATCGAGTGACTTGAGCAACAATAGTGTTAGACGCCTCTTCGGTTACATCCGCAATTGAATTGGTTTGTTTTTGCAGTATTTGATTGATTTCATTGGCTTCACTCAAATGCCGCGCAAACTTAGTAATAATTTGCAGCCGGTTGCGCAAAAAGTCTTCGGCTTGGCGGCTTGAAACAAACTCACTAAACGGCAGAACGTTAGAGCGCATGAGCACCCACGCTCCAACCAAAAACGATAGACCGATCACTAACAGCACAACAAGCAAGCTAACTTGCAACTCTGAAATAAAGCCAGAAACACTTTCGTTAATGTCGGCATGCAGCACAGATGCACTAACATTGAGGCTGCCTTCTTGCAGGTTTACAGTTAACCGCTCAGCACTCGCCGACAAGGGATCACCAATGGTTAGTTTAGTGCCGCCTTGGCTAATATCGATTTGCGTCGCTGGCGATAGATTTATCGATTCAACCAGTGCTGTAAGCGGCCCTTGCGCGGCATCTAGCGTTTCATGCTGTTGAGCAATAAAAAGCATAACTTGTGCAGCCGACGTCAACTGGTTTTCAAGCTGAGTCGTGTAGTTGTTAATGATTGACTGCCTCTCATAGGCGAAACAACCAACCAATACCATCACGACGACGGTGAAGGTCGCCGCAATCACAATCGAGATCAGCAGATTCAAACGTTTTTTATTGACTGCCTCATCCAGCACGTTCTGATTCGTCATGATATTAGACGCCCGGTAAGACTTTTTTCAGTACTGCTAATAAATCATTTGGTGCAACGGGTTTAACCAACCAACCTGTGGCACCAGCGGCCTTAGCTTCCGCACGCTTACTAGCTTGTGATTCTGTTGTTAACATAAGGATGGGCTTAAACCGCATTTTAGGCTGCGCTTTAAGCTGCTTAATTAATTCAATGCCATCCATCCCTGGCATATTCAAGTCGGTAATCACCAAATCGGGCGCAAACTGCTGCACAGTAGTCAGTGCCTCTTGCCCGCTCGTGACGGCTTTGGTTTCAAACTGGGCCTTTTTTAAAACGCTTTCAAGGCTCATCAGCATAGTCTTCGAGTCATCGACGAGGAGAATTTTTTTCATGCCTGCCCCCACAATGCAGAAATTTCATCGGCGAGTAGCTGGTAATCCATCGCGCCTGTACAGTCTTTAGCATAGTCATAGATTGGCAAATGCGCTGAAAAGGCTTCTGCCAATTTAATATTACTTCGAATTGGCCGTAGCACCCGCTTTTCGCCGTATTCTGCACGCATTGATGTGACCACTTGTTGGTGGATGTTTAACCGGCGGTCAAACATCGTTGGCAATAGTCCAATTAATCGCAGGTCTGGGTTATACGCTGCCGCGACCTTCATAAACAATCGCGTTAGTTGGTGCACACCAGCAACCCCAAGAGGTGTGGCAGCAAATGGCACCAAGAGTGCATCACTTACTCGCACTGCCGTATTGAGCGCTTCATCATTGGTAGGCGGCGTGTCGATTATCACATGTTGAAATCGAGCCTTTACCTGGTGCAACCAAGTGATAAAACGCACCGAATCAAATGATTCATCATCAGCAATTTGGCATAGCGTTAACCTAGGCCAATCATTATGCTCGCTAAGCGCCTCATCACACTGCCAAGGCGACTGCGCAGATGCCACACCACCAAACCCCTGATTCACATGCCCTTGGCTATCTAAATCGACGACCAGAACAGAATGATTCGCCAAGCTCAAATAGCGGGCAAGGTTAACAACCGTTGTTGTTTTGCCCGTACCACCCTTGCGGTTACAGACCGTGAGTACCGTCATATTAGGCGCAATTTTTGCAGAATTTGCTGCTGACTTGCTGAACTCGGCGTAACACTAATCACCACGCCACTTGCGATCAGCACCTGGGCTACGGCGGTGTGCATATACTCATTGTCCTTTAGGTTCACCTTTCCGTTGGGTGTTTCTAGCAGCCAGTCAACTAGCGTTTCTGCATCCTCAACCTCTAGCGTTTTATCGGCGACCGCGACCGTTTTTTTGAGTTGCCAAGCCATTAGAGCAAGTCCTCCAAATTCAAAACGAGTAGAACACTGCCATCGCCAAGCATGGTGGCACCTGAGTAAGCGGTAAACTCACGCATAAACCCAACCATCGGCTTTTGGATAATCTCTAGGTCACCGAGGAAATCATCAACCTCCAAGCCAAGCACGCCTCGATGAGTGGAAACAATAAGCAACGAAACTTCGTCTCTTTCTGGAATCGTGTCGATCGCCAGCAAGTCCGCTAAGCTTTTAATCGGAACCAGCGTATCTCTCAGTACAATGGTTCGCCTATTTCGCACCGTTTGTACTCGGTCAACTGGTATGCGAACCGTCTCGTTAATAATATCCATTGGAATGCCGTATTGTTGCCCAGACACTTCAATACGCATCACCCGTGAGACGGCGACCGACAATGGCAGGTGTAGGCTAATAGTAGTGCCGACATCAACTGTGGAGGAAAGCTCTACTGTGCCGCCAGCGCTCTCGACGGCATTTTTTACTACATCCATGCCCACACCGCGGCCAGAGAGGTCGGAGGCCGTATCGCGGCTTGAAAAACCTGCGGCAAAAATGAGTTGTTGCGCTTCTTTGTCGGTAAGGCGCTCAAAAGTCTCTTGATCAATAACACCCTTATCAAGCGCTTTTTGTTTAATTACCGCCGGATCAATGCCCTTACCATCATCCTGAAGTTGAATGAGTACCTGATCTTCTTGCGGGGTGGCTGATAATATAAGCTTGCCAACCGCAGGCTTGCCTTTTGCAACGCGCTCATCAGCTGCCTCTATGCCATGGTCGACACTATTGCGAATCATATGGACTAATGGGTCAACCAAGCTTTCAATCACATTTTTATCTGCTTCTGTCGACTCACCAATCAACGTTAGATCGATCTGCTTATTAATCTTGCGTCCAATATCCCGCACTAATCTAGGGAAACGCTGAAACACAGACGATACCGGCACCATACGCACCGACATAATGCCCTCTTGCATCGCCGACACGAGCCGGTCGAGTACTTGGTATTGTGCTTTAATTTCTTTGCTTATTTGGCGATTTCCGTGCTGCTTTTCCGCATTTTCAGCAATAAATGGCAACGCGTTTTTAGCAACAATTAGCTCTCCTGCTAGGTCCATGAGTTGATCAATTTTTCTTTGATCAACCCGTAACATCGTATTGCCTTTGCTGTCTGACTCATTAGCTTTATCAGCCGCCACCGAGCTCGCTGGTAACGCAGTCGCGAGCGTTTCTTGCGGCTCTACAGTTGGCAACACGTCAAGCTCATTGTTACTGAGTGCTGAGACAATAAACTGAATAAGCGCTTCAACACTTACTTTTGCCTTGGCTTGTGCAATTGCCTCGTCTAACTCAGCAACTTGGCTTGGTGCAACCAAGCCCACACTGCTGCGCAACACATTGGCGACCGATGCAATGGCACCGGCAATCAGTTGGTCGTCGGCAACAGATTCAAGTAACTCAATTTGCGTCTGCCAAACTGCTTTAGCGACATCGACAGGAACCTCTAGTGACTTGTTGGAAGCAGAGGATTTTTCATTACTATCTTGTGGTGCCTCGGATGACGCCTTTTCTAGTGGCTTTTTGTGTGCAGCAGTACTGACGTCAATCGCTAGCATCTCTTGCAGTAGTTCAAGCGCGTCATCACCAAGGTCGATAAACCAGTCTACGGCCTGCCAAGCCTTACTATCGGGATTTAACACACTGTGCAGAGGTTGCACTAACTTCGACAGCTCGGTATCGCTAGTTAATTGCTCCTTAACTGCCTGCAAGGCATCGTGCTCAATATCACTACCATGACAGAACAACAACTGTTCGGGCTGTACCTCAAGAATAGTGATCTGCTCCGCTACGTATTTTAGATGCTCTCGCAGCTCGCTCTCTGTCGCTGTACTAATGGCTTCAAACGACAAAGCGCAAACAAACGGGTCATAAGACTCATTAAACGCACTAAGCGAATGTGCACTTTGCCAATCGTATAGCCCAGGTAACAACTGTATAGTTCGCAGCGGGTCTTCACCGTTAAAAAAACACTGTGGATCCGGTTTATACTCAAGCCAATAAATGCTCTGTTTGGCTAACCACCATTTTTTTCTGTCTTCGTGAGCAATGGTCTCTACCATCGCAGGCAAGGGTGCGGCCGTTTTTTCAGGTGCCGGTTCAGCGACTGCTATATTCGAATCGGCACTATTTAACTGGCGTATGTTAGCAATAAACGATTGTGCCGTTGCCTCTGCATCAGATGGCAATAGCTCTGTTTTTTCTAAACTGTCAAGCCAGCTGCCTACCTGGTCTAAACTATCGAGCGCAAGGTCGATCACCTCACTGCTTACTACCCCTATGCCGTTGCGTAATGCATCAAACAAGTCTTCAAGTGCATGAACGAGACTGCCTAATGGATGTATATCAAACAGCCCAGAAGACCCTTTAATTGTATGTATAGATCGAAACACTTCATTAATAATTTCAGCGTCTTGTGGTTGCTTTTCCAGCTTCAATAAAGCCTGTGCGCCTTCCTGAAGGTTTTCCCTCGACTCTTGTACAAAAGACTCTAACAATGGATTCATTGACTGCCTCCCGTCATCACCAAGGCAATATTCACCAATAACTCTGGTTCAGCTGGTTTAACTAAATAATAGTTTGCCCCCTTCGCGTACGCTTGCTGGCGATCCTGCTCTTCCTGCTCTGTGCTAATCATGACAATTGGGATACCGCGTAGTGCTTCCTGACGCCTTACCTCGCACATTAACCGATAGCCATCCATTTTTGGCATATTGACATCGACAAGCATTAAGTCGAACGGCTGTTGCATAGCGTGTTCAAGGGCTTCAACACCGTTTTCGGCCTCGCATACATCAAAGCCCGCTGTTTTTAGTAAATCACAGTGATAAAGCCGCACGGTTACGGCATCATCAACCACCAGTACACGCTTCATCACAGCCCCCTTTCCAATGGCTTCTGATAGGCAATCGCCTTGCGGAACTTTTTAACGGTAAATAAAGAGCTTATTCGGCTCATTGACTCACTATGGCCCAAAAATATATAGCCACCTGGTTTGAGTGCATCAAAGAATACTTCGGCTGCATTTCTTCTTGAAATATCATCGAAGTAAATCAATAAATTACGGCAAAAGATCAAATCGTAGTTTCTATATGACCTTGTTTGCTTAATATCAGCAAGATTAACCTGGGTAAAATTAATAGCATTCTTAATGTCTGGACTTAAATGATAAAACTTCGTTAAAGCGTCGTACTTAAAATACTTATCTTTTATATTTTTTGGCAAATATTGAACAGATCGCTCGCTGTATATGCCTTTTTTACACTTTGCAAGCATAGCGGTATCAATATCCGAAGAAATAATTTCCACATCATATTCTTCGATTCCAGGCCAATGCTCGAGTAAAAAGATGGCGATACTGTATGGTTCTTCGCCGGACGAGGACGGAATAGACCAGATTTTTAGGCTTTTGGTTGGCACGCGCATGTTAATATTGTTACGTACTAACTCATCCATAACCTCTTCGGTCATACACTCAAACTGATATTGTTCTCGAAAAAAGTAGGTTTCATTAACCGTCATCGAGTTGATCAGCTGTTCAATTTCCGAATTTTTTGGGTTAAATCGCAGCTCAGTAAAATAACTGCGAAAGTCTGGGTGGCCTGTTGCTGCCATCCGAGCTTGCAAGCGTTTATCAACAAAGTAACGTTTACTTACATCAAAATGGATGCCCGTTTTGCGATAAAAGAAGTCTCTAAAACGCTCAAAGTCAGCTTCGGTGATGTGATCATTGGCCATAGGCATCACGAAGCCTCGGCAATTCGATGAATGGCTGTTTTGACTGCAAACGACAAATAAGGCTGATTTGGGAAACGCTCTGTTAGTGCTTGTAGCTCAGGGATCATCTCTGGTGTGCCCACCTCAGCAAGGCGGTCTACAGCGGCAGCAACCACGTTTATGTGTTGTTCGTCTTTAATTACGGACAGCAACCATTGCGGCGTGTCGGGGTGAGCAAGTAGCTGCAGAATATCAACGGCAAAAATCCGCACATCGGAATCCACATCATTTAACAAGGCAAGAATATGCGGCCCAACAAAATCGGGATAGTTTTGCAGTATGCCGATCACCTCGTTGCGCACAAACACATTCTCGGAGCGCAAATAGTCTAGTAGGTCATTTGCCAGCTGTGCGTCAAAATGTTGCTGCAACGAATCGAGTATAGCCTCCAGCACTGCCACATCAGTTTCATTTTGCAGTGCCAAAATGAGCTCAGACCTGCCATTGGGATGGTCGGCTAAATCTCTAGCAGCTAAGCGTTTCTCTGCCATACTGCCATGGTTTAACAGCTCTACAAGCGCTTCAAAGCTGACTGAATCTTGAGGCTCATCAGTCTTGTCTGTCGATTTTTTTAGCCCCATTATTTACCCACCCATTTCGTAAGCTGCTGCGCAATTTGATCCAAGGGTAAAATCTCGCTCGCCCCACCAAGATCGATTAGGCACTTAGGCATACCAAACACCACAGCTGTCGCTTGCGACTCAGCAATGGTGCGCGCGCCGCGTTTATGCATTTCGGCCATGGCCTGTGCACCATCGTCACCCATACCGGTAAGTTGCACACAAACAAGGCGTTTGGCGGGAATAACACCCTCTGCCGAGTTGATTAAATGCGTAACTGAAGGGTGCCATGTATAGTTTGATTTTGCTGGGATGGCAGAGCCAAACAACTTGCCGCTACGCAGCGACAACTTGGCGTCAGCGCCACCTTTACAGATATGCACCACACCAGGCTCTAGTGCCATCGTATGAGAGAGCTCTATGACTTCTAACTGGCACACACCATTGAGTCGCTGAGCAAACACGCCGGTGAAGCGCTCTGGCATATGTTGAGCAATGATAATGGGCGCCCCAAAGCCTGCGGGTAACTGGCGAACGAGCGCTTCAATTGCACCAGGTCCACCGGTTGACACCCCTATGAGAACGGCATCAACATTGGCCGATTTATTAATGGCTGCAACCGGCTCAACTGGTTTCGCCGAGGCCGAAACAGGTAGCACACGGTTAACCTTTTTAGCCGCCACAGCGGCATTAACCTTGGCAATGATCTCTTCCTCAACGTCCGCCATATTGAGCGACACAGTACCACCAGGTTTACCCACATAATCAACGGCACCAAGCTCTAGTGCTTCAAACGTTGCCAGAGCGCCTTGCTCAGTCAATGATGAGACCATGACCACGGGCACATCGGAAATTTCGGTAATTAGGCTTAAGCATGTCAGGCCATCCATTACCGGCATATTGATGTCGAGCGTCACAACGTCTGGCTGATGTTTTTTGACTTGCGCAACACCCTCCTCGCCATTTCGGGCTGTGATAATCTCGTAGCCTGCCTTGCGCAACCCCTCGGCAATAGTGCGCCGCATTAAAGCTGAGTCATCAATAACCAGAGCTGTCTTCGCCATATGTTTCTCCTAAAGGTCGCCGAGCACACCTTGATCATGCTCAGATAATAGATACTCAGGATTGACAATTTGAATCATTCGCGAATCGTCGACGAGGTTAGCGACTCTGTCTAACAGCAAACTACTGTCAGCGGTTAAATTAGGCGCCGCGGTGATATGCTCTTCATCGATATGCATTACTTCAACCACTGAGTCGACAATAAACCCTACCCGTTGCTCACCAATATTGAGCACAAGTACACGTTGGGCATCACTTGCTTGTGATCGAGGCATTCCCAACACAACATGCAGGTCTATTACTGGCAGCACTATGCCTCGCAGGTTCGCCATGCCCTCAACAAAGTCAGGGGTTTTTGGCACTGCTTTTAAGTCTTTAGGTAGACGAGTGATTTCCTGCACATTAGCAATGGTGATGCCGTATTCTTGTTGTTTAAGCTTAAAAATCACCATTAACTGACTGCTATCGTCTTGATCCTCTGAGGCGTCCTCATCGGCATCGATTGGCTCTTGCTCTTGCAGCACTTGTTGCACCTCCCCTTGATCGAGTAAATGTGGCAACGACAATAAACTGATCAACCGCTTGCCTTGGTCTAGCTTTACCAGCGACGCCAACTCGCCATTACCAGCATCTAATAACTCAGGTGCAGACTCACGCATTGCGCTAGGTAGATTGATCACCTCGCGTACCGAATCGACAACTAGACCTAGGGTGACAAGATGGCCGGAACGGTTACGAACCTTGCACACTAATATTCGATGATGCTCGCCTAACTCGCCTTCTGATTGAGCAAAAAGCGCCCTTAAACTGGCAACCGGCGTAATGGCGCCTCGTAACTCCATTACGCCAATAATGTAGGGCGCTGCTTGAGGAATGACATTAATGCGCTCAGGAACACGAACGATGCTTTCAACACTAGCAAGATCAATACCGTATTCCTCATTGTTGAGCATAAAGGTTACAACGAGCTCGTCTTCCTCGATCTCGGCTTCTTGCGTGCCCAATGACGCACCAGACTGACGCTTGGCTTGTCCCACCATCAGCATATTTTCGCTGAACTGGCCAGCCAATAAGCTACTTGCTGACAGAACTTGAATTAGATGACCATCTTGATTGATCACACCCGCCAACTGGCTCGCGTCAGCAATACTGTTTATGTCATCATGTGATGCCTCGTCGAGCTGTGCTTGGGTCACTCGCGATACCTTGTCGACCACCAAGCCCACCATTGGGTTCATATCCACAACCAGTACACGTGTTGAATCGGTTGCCTGCATCGGAGCAAGCGACAATAAACTGCGCAAACTCAAAATAGGGAGCAAGGCGCCTCGAAGGTTACTCAGACCTAATAAAGCAGGTGGCGTTAATGGCACTTCTACTAAAGAATGCAGGCGAACAATTTCGGCTACCGATGCCATGGGCAACGCAAAAGTTTCATTCCCCACAAAAAACGTGACGAACTGATCACTATCTGCCGCAACCTGCACTTCGTCTACTTCAGACATAGCAAGCCCCCTTTATAAGCTTTGCAACTCATCAGCAATTGAGGCAATGCTCTCGATGGCACTTGCAAGACTCTCAGCACCTTGAGACTGCTGTTGCGCAGCAGCAGACGACTCAGCCGCATTGCTTGCTGCCTGCTCAGCGGCAGCGGCAATCTGCTCAATGGCTTTTTTCGATTGACTGATCGCGACGGATATTTCGTCGGAGCTGGCGGCAATACTGGCGTTGCTATTTTGCACCGAAACCATTTCACGCGTTGCTGCCGTTAAGTTTTCTAGCACCGACTTGGCTTTCTCTGCTTCCTGTGCTGAAGCTTCGGCGAACAATGTCAGGTCGGCCATCGTGCGCTCGGCTTGATCTTGAATCGCTTTGACCTGATCTTTAATTTGCTCAATATTCTCGCTAGCGTCGTCTGCCAAGGCTTGAATATCGGATGACACAACCGCAAAGCCTTTGCCAAACTCACCGGTTCGAGCCGCTTCGATGGCGCCGTTCACCGCCAACATACTGGTTTTAATCGATACGGTAGCAATGGAATCGGTAATTTTGTCTATTTGGCGGGCTAGCTTAACGAGTGCCTCCACATCGCCTTGTCGGCCGCGCACCATCTCTGCTGCAGCATTTATGCTTTGAATAAGCTTTTCGACGCTCTCCGCATTTTCTTGCAGCATTTCACTCATGCTGTTGCTCGCTTCAACCGATTCTTTGGCATCTTCACCTGCTTTGGTTGCCGCTGCTTCAATTTGATTGATGCCAGCCGATGCTTGCTCCGATGCAGTCGCAGCTTGCTCAGCCCCCCGGCTTAACTGACCAACGGCAGCCATAATCTCGGTTGCACCACGGCTAATTTCTTCAACCGAAGCCGACAATTCTTCTGCGGCTGCAGCCACCTCTTCAGCGCTCTTGGTAATTTCGGTTGAGCGTTTTAGTTCGTCGGTTTGGTCTTCCAGCATAGATGATGCTTGTTCAGCGTTTTGTAACGCTACCCCTTGTTGCTCAAGGGTTTTCATTACTTCTTGCGCTGCCGATGATTGCTCTTCTGCTGCCGCTGCAATCGCCTCAGCCCCTTTTTGACTGTCGCTTACGGCAACTTCCAGCTCGGCGCTTGCCTGAGTTGTTGCCCGGGCGCGATCATTGATCTGCTCTGCTTGTACCTTAATGGCATCAAGCTGCTCGGTAACCTGCATAGCCGATTCTGCATCAACTTTTGCTTGTTCCGCCGAGCCTCGCACGGCTTCAGCAACCTTGCGTGATTGTTCTTGAATTTGGCTAATCAGCTCGCCAATGTTCGAGGCATTCGTCTCGGATACTTCCGCTAATGAACGCACCGTATCAGCGACAACAGCAAAACCTTTACCATGTTTCCCCGCTCGTCCTGCTTCAATGGCTGCGTTTAATGCTAACAAGTTAGTTTGATCAGCTATTCGGCTAACTTGATTAACCGCTTCACTAATGGTGACCGACTGGCTCTCTAAGTCATCCATCATCTTGGCTGAGTTTTCTTGGGTTTGTACCGAAGATTTCACGTTATTGACGACCGAGGTGACCTCGATACCCAAGCGCTCCATCATAAGCTTCATTGAACCCGTTTTAACTTCAGCATCGTTCGCCGCTGTGGCCTGTTGTTTGAGCTGTTTGGCAATTAGGGTAATGGCACTTAAGCTTTCCTGCGAGGCGCCTGCAGACTCCTCAGCACCGCTTGCAATTTCGGTCATCGCAGTACTCAGTTGCTCACGCGCCGCTGCCGCTTGAGTAATACCGCTGCTTAGTTCCACAGCCGCCGTTGAAATACGCTCAGCAGCCTGCTGCTGCTTAGCTAGCGTTCGAGCTCTGCGACGCTTCTCTTCTGCTGCACGTCGCTCAGCTGCGCTGCTTGTTTGATCATCATGGGATTCAGGGGCTGGATTGCTATTTTTTAGTGCCATGAGTGTTACCTATGTGTTTGCTCGCGCAACGCGCATCTATAAATGCAGCAAAGCCCAACCCCCTAAAAATTCCAGAAATTGCCGCTTTAAATTACTCAATTCATACAGTCAAGTTTTCAAGCGTCGGATTTCTGACAACGTACGGGTCAGAGTTTTTTTCAACTTTTAGCCAAAAATATTTGACATTACGTTTAGGTAATATCAAATTGGTAACGTTCCCAATTAACTTTTATCTAGACGTTAAAGGAACTTAACAACAATAAGAACGCGAGGCACTCAATGAAAAAGCTCTCAACCCTGGCATTAACTGCCCTTACACTTGCAACCGGTTCCAGCATTGCCCAAGACATTCCAAAGGGTGGTGAACTATCGGTTATCACTAAATTGACCGATGCTCATGTGCGCAACTTCAACCCCTACAACGATGCCGTCGGCCTGTACTTTGCCCAAGACTTTATCTATGAAATGTTGTGGATTCCCAACATCATGCACCCCGATCAACCAATTCCCGTACTGGCTACCAGTTTTGATGTTGCCGATGATCTAAAAAGTGTGACGTACGAATTGCGCCAGGGCGTGCAATGGTCCGATGGCACCCCATTCACCGCTGACGACGTTGTATTTACCGTTGAATACGCCAAAGCACACCCTGATTACAATATTCGCGGTATTAACTGGTACAACGAAGACACCGGCGAGGGCAGTATTATTGGGGTTAAGAAAAATAATGACCATAGTGTGACCATTTACATAGACGAGCCTAATGGCCTTGCCTACTTAGGCTTGGGGCAGATGTATCCGCTGCCTAAACACGTGTTCGAAAAGATTGATGACCCGAAAAACTTCCGCAATGAAAACCCAGTCGCAACAGGGCCATTCACTAATGTAGAGCACTTTTCACCGACCATGGTGAAGGTTTGTCGCAACGAGAATTACTGGCAAGGCGATAAACCTTATATTGACTGCATAAAGTTTCCACAGTACTCAAGCAATGAACAAGCGCAAGCAGCTGCGTCACTGGGTGAAGTAGACTGGTTAGGCGTTGGCCTTACCAATGTGCAGGCCTATAGCCGCAAAAGTGAGCATAACAAGTACTGGTACTCGGCCGGCGGCAACACTAACTTGCAACTTAATACAACCAAAGCACCATTCAATAATCTAGCCTTCCGCCAAGCCATGAGCATTGCCATTAATCGCCAAGACTTACACGACTTCGCAACCTTCGGCTTAACCACACCAACCAAGTATCCAATTGGCACTGGTGAGTTTTATGCCAGCTGGTACAACGAAGAGCGCCTAGAGCCTTATAAATACTTGATGGAGTACAACCCAGAGCTGGCGATGGAAATTCTCGATGAGGCCGGCATTGTTGACCAAAATGGAGATGGCTGGCGCGATATGCCAAATGGAGAGTCGATCGACTTCAAAATTTCGGTACCAAGTGGTTGGACAGACTGGGTGAACTCGGTCATGCAAATTGCCGAAAACCTGCAAGATATCGGAATTGACGCTAGCGCTCATACACCGGATGAGAATGCTTGGTTTGAAGCAGTGCCAACAGGCGACTTTGATGCCTACATTATGTGGACCCACTCTAACGTTGTGCCGTGGGGCACTTATAATGATTTGTTCAACCCAGCCGATATGGAGCCCGGCGCACTAAGCTTCCAAGCCATGCACCAGATGAAGATCCCGGCCATCATGGAATCGTTAGACGCCTTTACCCGCACGGTTGATCGTGAAGAGCAGCTGCAGCACATTGGTGATGTACATGAGCTGGTGGCACAAAATCTACCGGTGATCTCGCTCTTTGCGAATCCAGAATGGTACCAATACAACACCTCCCGCTTTGAAGGTTGGTCGAATGCGGATAACCCGTATGTGCGCCCTATGGTGCATGGTGGTACGCCAGAACGATGGCAGCATGTGCTGAATCTTCATCTACGCAGCGATCAGATGGCTCAAAAATAAACGTTTTGGTTCGCGTGTAATGCTCAGTCTCTAGCCCATGTTTGATGCAGACATGGGCTAGAGATTGCCCCCCCACAAGAGGTACTGCCCAATGAGATTTCTCCTCACTCGAATTGGCTTTTATTTATCAGCGTTTTGGGTTGCCATTACGCTAAACTTTTTTATTCCACGATGGATGCCTGGCGACCCAGCCACGCATTTATTTGTTAGTTTACGTGGCAAGATGAGCGAAGAGGCCCTAGCGGCCATCAAGGTGGCATACGGCTTTGATGGCACACTATGGGACCAGTATGTCGCTTACCTAGGTAAGATATTCACCGGTGACTTCGGCATCTCCACAACCAACTTCCCTGCCCCTGTGGCTGAAACCCTCTTCTACGCGATGGGATGGACACTCTTCCTCGTAGGCATTTCAATCAGTGTTTGCTTCGCTTTAGGCATGCTGATGGGCATTAAAGCCGCGTGGGGCCAGGGAAAGTTTTTTGATTCATTTTTCACCCCATTTAACGTCATGCTATATGCGTTTTCACAGCCAGTAATTGCGCTGTTGCTATTCTACGGTCTGTGCTACCAACTAGAGTGGTTTCCACTTGGGCGCGCTCATCCGCCAATGGTCATACCTGGTTTTACTTGGGAGTTTATCTCAGCCGTTGCCTACCATGCTGTGGTGCCATTGCTAACCATGATTATTGTTGGCATCGGTAGCTGGCATCTGGGTATGCGCAACAACATGATCAACCTTATTAATCAGGACTTTATCACCTTGGCACAGGCCAAAGGTCTAAGCGAGCGGCGCGTGGTGTATCGCTACGCCGCACGCAATGCCATATTGCCGCAGATAACCTCACTGGCCATGACCTTTGGTTATGTGTTAGGGGGCGCCTACATTGTGGAAGTAATGTTTAACTACCCAGGCCTGGGCAAGTTTTCACTGGCTGCCATTCAAGCGCGCGATTACGCCTTTATTCAAAGCCAACTATTGCTAGTAACTGCTTGCGTACTGGTGGCTAATCTAATTTCCGACTTTGCCAATGTGCTTCTTGATCCTCGCCTAAGATATGCGGAGGCAGCATGAACCAAATAGATACCGCAAAACTAGAAACCGCACTCAACCTAAAAAATAAGCAAAAATTTGCTCGCTTACCGGCGCCATTGAGGATGTTTTTGCTCGACAGTAAAGGCGCTATTGGCCTGTTGATGTTACTCGCTATTTTACTAATGAGCTTAAGCGCTCCTTTGTTGAGTGACTACGACCCTCAGCGCCGCGCGGGTGGCTCGCATGAGCCACCTTCGGCCGAGCACATTTTAGGGACCACACGCATGGGCAAAGATGTGTTCACTCAGCTGGTATATGGGGGTCGAACCTCATTATTGGTTGGCTTCACTGCAAGTTTATTGTCTGTTGCCATAGCGATCGTAATTGGTGTAAGCGCTGGCTACTTTGGTGGTGTAGTAGATGAGCTACTAACATTCTTAACCAATGTAATGCTGGTGATTCCAGGATTGCCGTTAATTATTGTGATGGCAAGTTTTTTTGATGGCGGCGCTAGCCCGTTTGTGATTGGGGTAGTTTTTGCCATAACCGGCTGGGCTTGGTCGGCAAGGGTGCTGCGAACGCAAACGCTCACCTTAAAAAATAAGGAGTTTATTACCGCCGCCGAGCTCATTGGTGAGCGTAAATGGCGCATTGTGCTGATTCAAATATTTCCAAACATGCTCTCGCTCACCGTTGGAGGCTTTGTTCTAGGAACCATTTACGCCATTCTTGCCGAAGCTGGCCTTGAATTTATCGGCATTGGCGACCCCAGTGCAGTGACGTGGGGCACCATGTTGTATTGGGCACAAAGCAACCAAGCCATTAGTTTTGGCGCCTGGTGGGAACTGGTGCCACCGGCAGTTGCCATTATGTGGACTGGGGCCGCTCTTACCCTAATCAACTTTTCCGTTGATCAAATCACCAACCCTCAATTAGCAAGCCAGAAAAACCAAAGCAAAATTCGCCGCTTTCTTAAGGGAGCCAGCGCATGAGCCAAGCAATCTTGTCGATCAAAGACTTAAGTATTCACTACATTAGCGAAGATAAAATTGTGCCCGCCGTAAACAAGGTGAGCTTCGATATTCACCCTGGCGAGGTATTTGGCTTGGCTGGCGAAAGTGGCTGTGGTAAGTCCACCATAGCTTTTGCCATTAGCCGCTTAACCAAATTACCAGGGCTAATCACGGGTGGTGAAATTCTCTATCAAGGCATCGACGTTTTGTCGTTGAACCAAGAGGCCTTGCGCCAATACCGCTGGGCTGAGACCAGCTTGGTGTTTCAAAGTGCCATGGATGCACTTAACCCTGTATTAAGTATTGAAGAGCAAATTTGTGACACGCTGTTTGCACACCAGAAAATCGATAAAAAGCAAGCGCGTGAGCGCGCCAGTGAACTACTGGAACTTGTCGGTATAGATCCCGCTCGAATGGGAGAATATGCTCACCAGTTTAGTGGCGGTATGCGCCAACGTATTGGTATTGCGTTAGCACTGGCACTTAAGCCTAAACTTATCATTATGGACGAGCCCACCACCGCTCTAGATGTGGTCGTACAACGCGACATTATTGAAAAAATATACCAACTGAAAGAGCAGTTTGGCTTTGCAGTACTTTATATAAGCCACGATCTATCAATGATGGCCGAGTTTAGTGATCGTATCGGCGTCATGAAAGATGGCGAACTGCTAGAGGTTGCGCCAGCCAAACAAATATGGCGACAACCAGAACACCCGTACACTCGCCAGTTAGCAAAAGCCTTCATGTCGATGAACAACGCCAGTGCCGGCGGTGCTCGGGCGAATGTTCATCATCAGCCAATCCTCGCACTAAACCAAGTAAGTAAACAATTCAAAACTAAGGCAGGTTTTTTACGCAGCAAACCCTTCAATGCATTGACCAATGTGAGCTTTGAACTCAACCCTGGTGAAGCCATGGCATTAGTTGGCGAGTCTGGCAGTGGTAAATCGACCTGCGCCAAAATACTCAGCCAAGTCTATGCGCCCTCAAGTGGCGAGCTATTGTTTCACGGCAAAAATGTTTGGCAAGAAAAGGCATCCAAACAAGCCTATCGAAAAGCCGTGCAAATGATCTTTCAAGACCCTTTTGGCTCACTGAACCCAACACTAAATGTGGGTTATCAATTGGCTCGGCCAGTACAAATACATCACCCGCACTATAGTACTAAAGAAGTTCAAGTACGGGTGGATCAGCTACTTGAACTTGTTGGTTTGCCCAGTGCATGGGCAAGGCGTTACCCTCATGAGCTGAGTGGCGGGCAACGTCAGCGGGTTGCGATTGCGCGTGTATTAGCCGTAGAGCCAGAGGTAATCTTAGCCGACGAGCCCACCTCTATGCTTGATGTGTCATTGCGTACCGGCATTTTAAACCTGTTAAAGCAGTTAAAAGACGACTTCAACATCGCCTTTTTATACATCACACACGACATCGCCACAGCGCGCTACTTTGCCGAGCGAACAGCGGTGATGTACCGGGGGACAATCGTTGAGTGGGGTAATAGTGATGCGGTGACCGAAGACCCACGCCACCCCTACACCAGAACATTGCTAGAAGCCATCCCCAACCCAGACCATCATCTAAGCGAAAACAGGCAAACCAGTTTAATGCAGCAAATATGGAACCCGAATGGTCGGGGCTGTACCCACAGCCACTACTGTGAGGGGCCATGCCAGCATGAGCTGACCACGGTACAAATCAGCCCGCATCATTTCGTTCGTCACTTTGATTTTGGACCGTATCACGACAGCCTAAAACACATGCCGAAAAAACGCGCATAAGATAATCATTGGCTACACTTTTTGATGCAGTAGCAGGAGGCGTAGCCAATGAAACTCACCAGATCGCAAGTATCAATTGTAATTAGCGACATCGTGCAAGCGAACATCGCTAAGTTAATGCCGCAAAGCCGAGTTCCAAGGCAACAATTGTTTGATGAACATCTTGTTGATTCGCTTACCCGTTACCAGGTAGCAACCGAAGTAGCGGTATTTTTCTGCCTTCACGAAACCAACAGTGAAACTGAGTTACTAGAAGACTATGGCTTAACTGCTTGGACAGATGTTGTGATGCGCCACCTAGGTAGCCATAACCAGCGCCTGTGCTTTACCACATCCGGCTCAACCGGCCTGCCAAAACAAGTAATACACAATACAGCTGACTTAATTGCCGAAGCCAGCTATTGGGCAACCCTATTGCCAAGTGGCGCACAGTTTTATCGAACCATTCCGGCACATCACCTGTATGGTTTCATTTTCACCGTGCTACTGCCGAACCACTTTAAACACAGCTGCACAGACTTAAGGGACAACCTGCCCATCAGTTATATGCCCACCTTGCCGAGTGAATCCGTGTTGATTAGCTCGCCAGAAGTGATGCGCTTGTGGCTACACGCCAATCAGCCTCTTGCCAACGGGCCAATCGTTATAACCTCGGCGGCACCGGCTAGTGTGTCCATGAGTCAGCAACTACTGGCTCTGGGGGTGAATCGCCATATTCATGTATATGGCAGCACTGAAACGGCGGGTATTGGCTGGCGCGAAAATGACGAGGAAACGTTTAAACTGATGCCAGATATAACGGATGGACTTGAACGAAATCGTCGTCCACTCCCCTTGCAAGACGAGCTCAAATTCACCTCACCTCGCCATTTCACCATACAACGACGCCTAGACAACGCCATTCAAATTAATGGCTACAACGTTGTGGTAAGCAATGTGCAACAAAAGCTGCGCACGCTACCAGGTGTACAGGAAGTTGCCGTGCGCCCAGTTGACGGCCCAATGGGTACTTACCTAAAGGCGTTATTTGTGCTCAAACCCGAGGCAACCCAAGCACAGTTGCAAACCCTGCTTGCACAATTGCCAGAGTACGAGCGCCCACGTCAATGGCGCCTTGCCGATCAACTGCCTAAAAATGAACTAGGCAAAGTGGCTGACTGGGAGTAGTTGCTCATCTAATGCAACAGGCTGACTAGCGCTGAGTAGTACAGCTTTTAAACGGCGCAACACTTGGTTTTGCTGCGCCGCCCATTGGCCTAGCGGCACTTCAACTTGCTTGGCCAAACACTCAAAATACTGCCAGCCGTTTGGCTCGCTTGCCAATTGTTGCTGGCGTATGGTCATGGCTCTTAGGGTAATCAGCGCAAAGACAGCCGTTTGCTCGGCTAACCAATCAACCGACTGATCCGCCATATTCGCACTGCCAAATGCCAAGCTATTAATATTTTGATTTAATTGTTCGGCATGAACTGGGAATAGGTTCGTCATCGAGTTCGCCAGCAATTGAATTTGTGGCGTAATCGCATTACTGATCAGTTGCAGCGGTTTGGCTGCAACCGAAAAGCCAGACGTGGCAAGCGATGCCGGCAAACCACGACTGTATGCGGGTTCGACCAACAAACTAATTTGTGCTTCCATATGTTTCGACAGTTGGCTAAAAGCTTGGCGCATACCATCCATTGCCCAAGCAATATGCTGAGCTAAAAAGTGGCCCCCGTGGTAAATCTGTGAGTTGATTATCACAGGGTTGTCGGTGACGCTATTGGCTTCGATTAAAACCGCATCGCGACTGCGGTTAAACTGCTCCAAAATGGGTGACCAAAACTGAGGTAAGCAGCGCAAACTGTAGCGATCTTGCAGCAACGAACCGTGGCTGAAAGCCAGTTGCCGATCATTATCTGACTGCACCCACGGGCTACCAGCTAGCAATGAAGCAAGCCAAGCTGCGACCGATTGCTGATATGGAAAGGGTTTTAATTGTTGAAACTCACTGGCGAGTGTAGAGGCGTTAAAGTGCATTACTTCGGCCACACAGGCGTGTAGCTGCAACTGGTGATTAACCAAGTGGCGAGCGCTTAGCATAACGTTGCCTGCAATGGCCGTAGAGAAAGAAGTGCCATTTATCAGCGCAATGCCCTCTTTCGGCTTTAAGATGAGCGGGTCAAGCCCATGCGCCTGCAAACCTCTCTTAGCGTCTAGCGTCTCGCCGTGCTCATTCACTAGATGCTGATCGTCATACCCCAGTGCCGCCGCCGCCATTGTTGCCAAAGGCACCAAATCACCACTGGCGCCAATAGAACCTAAATCGAAAACCTGGGGAATGAGTTTGGCGTTGAGTAAGTCAATATAGCGCTGCAGAAGCGCGGGGCGGATAGCTGAGTAGCCTTGCGCTAGACTGTTTACTCTTAGTAGCAAGGCAGCACGTACATGCTGGATTTTCAGCGGCTTGCCTACGTGCAAGGCATGATCTCTAATTAACTGGCTCTGCAATGCTTCATGGTCGGCCACTGCGCTGTCGGCCATACTACCAAATAAGGTGTTCACGCCATAAATGGCTTCCCCTAGGCGCAAGCGTTTGTTGAGTTCATCGATACTGGCTTGCAGCTGCTCACTCGGCTGCCAGCTGACCGAGGACTGATCAACAGCGACTTGTTGCCAAAGCCGATAATCAATAGCGCCAGGATTCAGTTTAAGCATCTACACTAGACTTTTCTAACTCGATGCCGAATAGGTCGGCTAACTCAGCCACCGATAATGAAGCCTGCTGGGCAAAAGTAAACAAGCCTTCAAGCATAGCAAAATGGCCTTCTAGCTCATCCTGCGACTGCAGCAGTATACCTTTTAAACCACTCACGGTGCCTGCTGCCATCCCCATGGTGCCGGTTAACGATTTCACCTCCGACACCTGACTTTCTACTTCTTGCAACACTTGCTCAAGCTCATCGCGTATTTGCTGACTGGCTGAATCCATTTGTTCAATGGCCGTTACCGATTGTTCGCTGCTGGTATCAATAGAGCTAGAAATTTGATTAATGCGCTGGGTTGCTTCATCGGTTTGTTGAGCGAGCTTTTTTACCTCGTCGGCGACAACGGCAAAGCCGCGACCACTCTCCCCTGCACGCGCTGCTTCGATGGAGGCATTCAAGGCTAGTAGCTGGGTCATGTTAGCAATATCTGAAATTGACTTGGTGACATCAGCAATTTCGATCACCTGCTCTCGCAAAGACTTCATTGCCACACTGGTAGTTTGGGCAACATCAACGTTCTGCTGCACCGTTTGTTGCAGCTCGTTGGCTTTTTCAACCATGTTGTTATACCCACCGCCCAGCTGGCTCACCGACTGATAAATTTTGGCAAAGCTGTCGGTAGCATAATCCGAAGCCTGACTAGATTGGGTGAAGGCATTGCGCACTTGACCTGGGTCGAAGGGGTGCTGTGAGTCAATCGCGTCGATGTGTTTGTAATATAAACTGAGGCCCTTGAAAGCATTTTGCAATTCGTCTATGCGCGCCGTTTCGCTTTGATACTTGCCTTGCATCTCGGTGTACTGAGCCTGCAAAGCACGCAAGATTGGCTGCATAAATTTAGGCCCTTTTTCAACGGCATCAGCAATATGATCGGCGCCTAACAAGGCTATTAGTTTTTGTGTGAAACTCTGGTTTACTTGCCAGAACAGCACAACAAAAATTAAAGTAAGCAGTATTGCAACGAACAAAGCAAGAGTCGTAGAAAACCATGACAAACCCGCAATAATGAGCGGACTAACCGCCGCAAACAACGCGCTTGCACTTAAGGTTTGAATACGACTCATGCTCTACTCCTTAACTCGCTAACCGCTATTTATTGCATAATAGGTACTGGCTATTAGCACCTTTAAGCAGACGAAGTTTTACCGGCGTTGGTGCCATCTTAAGAGTAAAGGTGTAATCGAGTGATTCATCAAGTGTGGCGCCCGCATCATATTTTTGCGAGACCATGAAGTTATTGGTACAAGGGGCCACTTGGCTGAAGAAGTGCTTGCCAATTACGGCAGACTTTGACATACCGGTAAACTTCGACTGCCAGTCGTTATAGTCGGTTACTTTGCCATCGTGTGACATTTTCACAATGCCAAAGGCCGCCCCATTCATTGCACTGGTGGATGCACTATCTAGATCTGCAACAGAAACATTTGCAAAGTTCATTTCACTTCCCTCACAGGTTAACGTGGTCTGGTTACCCAGGTTTATGACAGCGACAACACAACGGAATACCCCTGCAAGTCGCCCTTCATATCAAGAATACTTTGTAAGTTAATTTGGCCACTCACACGTTGGTGATGGCGGTCGGTCATTGTGGCGCTGAAACTTGCAACACCACGCTTAGCGGCCAGTGACATGCATTTTTCTAGTTCGTTGGCATCACACTCGACTATTTCGAGCAGCGACATGCCGATTGCATGCGTTGAGATCGTACCGAGTACCACCTCGCCGGTACGATTCCAGCTGTCGACGATACCGACGGCATCAATGGTAAAAAATACATGGTGCTGTAGGTGATTGGTGATAGCCGACAACCACTGATCTCGGTAGTGGTTTTGCTCGGCTAACTTCATCTGCTGCGTTACATTGTTTAACGACGCAAAGTAACGGTCTTGTTCCTGGCGAGCCACGGTAATGTCGAACCACAAACGCTCGCTACCCTGCTCAGCGGGTACGTCGACGCTGTAGCGCACGTTCTCTTGAATTTCGCCATTATCAGCGTCAAACGCCTTGATGACTGCTAGCAAAGAAGGGATATATTTGTCGAGAAAATCAAAAAAGTTCGGAAAGTAGGCGCCCATTGAAATACGGTTAAACACCTGTGCAAGACGTGGGTTGGCCATTCTAATTGTGCCGTCTTGTCCAAACTCAACGAGTGCCACTGGCGCAACGTAGAGAAACTCGTACAAGCGTTCAAGCTCTTGCTCTTGCGACATCTTGCTAACTCCTTCGCTATGGATAGAAGTTAGAATAGATCAAGCATCATCAATTGCAGGCATCATCGTATGTACCATCTAACTAAGCGCTTATAGACGAAACAATTACATACATAAGGAAACAAAATTTCCTATGTAAATCAAGTGCTTACAAATTACTTGACTAAATCACTTGGTTTATTTGTTACAAATATCTTCACAAGATTACACTGCATGCAAGGGTGTGAGCAAAGCTAGCTCTTAAACTTCGACACCACAACTTCCAGCTCGTTGATGTGCTCATCCAACAACGAAGCGGACTGCGACGAATGCGCCATACGCTCACTCATACGCTGGTTATGGGCAACCATCTGTGCAATTGACTGCATACTATTTTTACTCATGCTCAACTCGTGCTGAGCCACATCATCAATGGAAGCGGTGCGCGCAAGCACTGTTTGCAGCACCTCGCCAGTGCTGTGCAGAGTTTGCTCTGTACCCTTACTAAGCTCTAAACAGCTGCCTGCATTGTTCACACAACCCTGCATTGTACTAACCGCGGAACTAGCACGCTGGCGCAGTGACTGTGTGGTTTGTTGAATGAGCTCAGTGGACTCACTGGTTTTGCCTGCTAGGGCCCGTACCTCATCGGCCACCACTGCAAATCCTCGTCCTTGCTCACCAGCCCTCGCTGCTTCAATGGCAGCATTGAGTGCCAACAGGTTAGTTTGCTCGGCAACTGTTTGAATGGCCTGCAAAATACTGTCGATACTCGCAACGGCATCGGAAAGTTGCGTCACTACGCCTTCAGCTTGCGAGATTTCTGCGGTTAACGACTGAATGGACTCGCGAGTTTGCTGTACAGTTTCAATGCCTTTGCTGCCAAACTGTTCGGCTTCGCGCGTCGCCGCTACAGCCGCTTCCACTGCTTCAGCCGTTTGGCCAACTAGGTCATCGAGCTGGGTAAATACGTGATTAATTTCAGTAATTGCCTGAGATTGCGCTTCGCTTTCTTGCGCCAGTTCACGCAAATGGCTTTGCAGCATAGACGCCTGCTCGCTTACTGCCCTAGCAGTAAGCTTGGCCTCGTTCACCACCTGCTGAACTTGATCAACAAAGCCGTTAAATGCTCTTGCCGTTTGACTCAGCTCATTGTTGCCTTTAACTGGTAAGCGCTGAGTTAAATCGCGCGCTCCACTGGAAACGCCATGCATATAGGAGTTCAGGTTTCGAATGGGTAGCATCACGCTGCGAAATAGTAGAACCATTAGGACGAATACCACGGCTAATACCACGATCCCCACTAATACTAACCGTGATTGAATACCAACGGCAGAACCAGCTATTTCGACACCATAGCCTTCCACTTTGCTGTCGCCTTCTTCTTCAAACTGCTCGAGCGTTTCTAGAATTTCATAGGAAAGGGTTTCATAATTAGCAGCTGCCTGATGATAAGCTCTAGCTGCGTCCACAACCTGCCAAAGCAGGGTATCGAACGTCTCAGACATAGCCGGAAAGACCTCAGCATAAGTTCCCTGCCCTAGCGCTTCAGGTACATAGCCAGAAAAGAAAACGGTTTGGCTAAGTTCGCCAATGGCTTCGTTTTTAAAGCCAAGGTACTCTCGAATTTTGGCCTCCGCCTCGTCAGCAGGCATAGACTGCTGAACAAACAACTCCAAGTAATAAAAGGCACCTAAGATACCTATGTTACTCTCCATAGCGCCGTCAGCGGTTTGCCACTTATCTTTCAAGCCGCTATTCCAGCTTAGCAACTGCACTTGGTCTGGATTCGCACTAAATTGTTCAAACACACTATCACCAGCCTCTTCCATTGCTTGGCTTAGTTCGACAAACTGCTTGGCATGGACGTCAAACTCAGCTTTGCTTTGGCGGTACTGTTGGTAAGACTGAGTAACAGAATTGGCTAGGTCTCGGTAGGCTTGCAACCGGCTTTGAAAGCCTTCAACAGCTTGTGCATCCATTAAGTTGGCGTTGGTTAAACGAGAAAATGCTTCTGTGGTAAGCGCTTGCGCTGAATCTTTGTCGGCTAGGCTGCGCCGTGGATCGGCACCAGCTAATAAGCGCTCAATAGCAATAATTTCTTGCTGGACACCAATGGTCGATTCCATGGCACCATCGGCAGTATCCCAAGCGGGGCCAGTAACTTGCTGTACACCATTGACTAAACTACCCGTGCCACGTAAGGCAATCACCAGCAAAACAATGACAAACAGCGCAATAATTGCGAATCCAACAAGTACCCTATTAGCAAGTGAAGCCATGATGCTACCCCCAAGTTCCAATGTATGAAACCTAGAACATTAAATCGTTAAATACCAAGTTTACTGGTAGCAGTGACTACTCTCCTAAAAAGTTATCCACATAACTCACAGGTTATTCACAGGCTGATATTTAACGATTCGCTTTAGGCAACCTCTTGGCGTGCGACGCTTATCACGGGCGTGTACTGTGGATCTTTAAGGGTTGCTGCCGGCAAATTATAAAGGCTGTCTGCCAGTTGGTGGTTTACCACGTTCTCTACCAACCCTTGCTGCACAAGTTCACCATTTTTAAGCACCAGTACTTCATCGGCATATTTTGCTGCCAAATTCACGTCGTGTACCACACTAACAACGCCAACCCCTAAACGAGCTAGATATTTGGCAATGGCAAAAACTTGGTGCTGATACTGAAGATCGAGGCTAGAAGTGGCTTCATCCAGCAGCAACCACTTACCTTTCGCTTGCGCCAAAGGGCCTAGTTGGCAAAGCACGCGAGCCAGCTGCACCCGTTGCTGTTGACCACCCGATAACCGATTATATAACTTATCTTTTGCCGCCAGCATGCCCACTAACTCGAGGCAATTGTCTACCAACTCGTTACTGTCGCAGGCCGTATGGATGGCACCCAGCTTCACCACCTCTACCACGGGTAGCGGAAAATTGAGCGCCACACTTTGTGGCATTACCGCGCGCATGCAAGCCAACTGCGCCAAACTTAGCTGGCTAAGCGCTTGTTGATTAATACTCACCTTACCAGCACAAGGCTTGCGCGTACCCGCCAGCAAACCTAATAGCGAAGACTTGCCACTGCCATTTGGGCCAACAAGCGCATAAAAGCGGCCAGGTTTTAAGGTGAGATTAATGCGGTGAATCACATCTAACCATTGCAGGTGCTCAACGTTAATCATGGCTGTCCTCGCTATGTTTTATCAATGAGTGGTTTTACTGTGTTGTTTTGCTGCCTAACATAACAAATTGCTAGTTGAATAAGTTGCCGTGGCGCTTAGCGCGCATTAGCAAATAAATAAACACTGGTGCACCAATAAAACTGGTCAATATGCCAATGGGCACCTCGGCGGGTGGGGCAATCACCCGAGTAACCGCATCGCAGAGCACAATAAAAATGCCGCCAACAAAAAAGCTGACTGGCAACAAATGCCGATGCAAAGCCCCCACCACGAAGCGCACCATGTGCGGAATTACCAGCCCAACAAAACCAATAATGCCGGCAAACGCCACCGCTACCCCAACAAACAATGCCGTGGCAATCACTACCTGATGTTTCACCGCCCGAGGGTTAACGCCCATCTCCATAGCAGGCCCCTCGCCTAACAACAAAGCATCTAACGACTTTGCCACCCGCCAAAGCAACCCCAGCGCCAGCAACACCACAGGCAACATAATGGCCACTTCAAACCAACTTACATTGGCCAGTGAACCCATGGTCCAAAAGGTTAATGCCCGCAGTTCGTTATCGTCGGCGATGTAATTCAAGGCACCCACCACAGCACCGGCCAAAGCAGAGATAATAACGCCAGCTAGAATCATAGTGACCACGGGTGCTTCTCTACCAGCCAAGGCCATTACCAAATAGGTAGTGATGACCGCGCCCAAAAATGCCGACAGTGCAATGCCCATAGGCCAGCTACCAGCCAGCACAATAGACAAAGCAGCAAATAACATGGCCCCCGCAGTTACCCCAATCAGCCCAGGATCGGCAAGCGGATTGCGCACCATGCCTTGAATAGCAGCGCCACTTACCGCTAGGCCTCCGCCAATTAAAAAGCCCAAAACTACTCTTGGTAGGCGCAGTTGCCAAACGACCGCTGCCGCACCCGTGGCATCGCCGCGTAGCTGAATGGCGCTAAACCAGTGCTCTAGGCTTAATGGCACTGGCCCCACTAATGAGGCCAGTACCATGGCGGCAGCACTGATTGGCACCAGCCAAAACTTTATTGACCTAACCATGTTTGCACTTGCGCCACCGCTTGCGGTAAACGAGGGCCAAACGTTAGTAGGTCTAGGCCGTCGATGATGTGAATGCGGCCATTAATGGCGGCCTTGGTATTTTTTAAGGCAATGTGGTCTTGCCAGAACTCAGGCCCTTCTTCGCTGTGCATGATCATAATCATGTCTGGATCGGCCATGGCGACCACCTCGGCAGATAAAGGCTTGTAGCCTTGCATATCGGCAAAAGCATTGGTGGCACCGGCTAGCTCAATAAGTGCATGCGCACGCGAGCCACTGCCAGCGACCATTAGCCCACGACGACTTGAGTTCATGACAAACATTACCCGCTGATTGTGCTGCTGGTTGGTCACTTCAGCCATTTGCTGGCGAAATTCATTGGCCAACTCAATACCAGCAGCTGTTTCGCCAATGGCCTCGCCCACTTGCTGAATCATAGTGGCGACCCCTTCTGCGCTGTAATCCATCTGCAGCTGATAAACGGTCACCCCTAAATCAGTTAGCTGGGAAATGGCCTCGGCTGGGCCTGCATCTTGGTTGGTCACAATAATATCTGGCGCCACCGACATCACACCCTCGGCACTTAAAGCACGCACGTAACCAACATTGGGTAACTCGGTGGCGGCCGCTGGGTAGCTAGAGGTTGTGTCGACCGCCACAATGCGATCGCCTGCACCTAGTGCATAAGCGGTTTCGGTAATGGCACCGTCGATGGTCACTAGGTTGCTTGCAAAACTACTGCAAACCATGGCAGTTACTAAACTAGCAGCCGCTAGCGTGCGAGAAAAAAGGCGCATATTAGGCTCCATGTAAAACTTGGTTAATTAGGGGAGACCAGAAAGTGGGCTCACTATTGCCTTCGCTGCGGCGAGAAAAAATTTGCAGTAGCTGCCCACCGTTGGCGTCGAATAAATCCACACAGTGGATATCACCATCAGCGCTTGGGCGCACCGATGTCCAAACTTGGCTAACCAAACTCAAGTTGAGGTGCAGGTTGAAATCTGGATCGAGCACGTTGTACCAGTCGCCCATGGCCACCAGCTTGCTTAGCCGGCCCGAGTAGATTTGCACCAACCCTTGGTTGTGGCAGAAAATCATAATTTCTTGGCTACTGTCGCGAATGGCCTCAAACAAGCTTACCAACTTGCCTACGTCGGCTTGGCGAGCGAACTCTCTGCCGGCCAACTCGAAGGCACGCAAGCGGCTAATGTTGTGACGCTTAAGCAACGCCATAAACTGGTGCACATCGGTAATGGCTCGCCACTCTTGGCGTAGCACATCAACATTTGTGGTATCGGCAAGCGGCTCTGGGCGAGGTTTGGCATGCTTCTCAAACATGAGTGGATTGGCTGAGCGGTGCTCATCGACCAACTCATGCCAGGCATCAAGATTCGTTTGTTTGGTGGCAAACACCTTATGAATGGCATCGCCGCAGCCGTCGAAGAACTGAATACTTTGGCGTTCGCCTTGGTTGATATAAAGCGTATACGCCCAACGCTTAAAAAATAACCGAGTGTCGATTTCACCCAGCATTAAGCCGCCTTGTTCACCGCCTCGCAACTCGCCACAGGTGCCTTTCACCTCATGTACAGCGGCTTCGTTACGGGTAAGCGCCATAATTTTTCCCACTTTATGCATGCTGCCTAGCAGTACATGTGGCTGGTGCACTAACAGCTCTGTACCTGGCTCCAATAGTGCAAGCTCTAGCTCAGATACGTTAAGTACTTTGGCTGCATCGCGGATGCGTAGTTTGGGTTGCTCGGCACGCAACTGTGCCCAAGCCTTGGAAAGATCTGCTGTCATAACCTTTTCTCTTTCACACTGAATGCGTTTGCGATGCATTCTCATTATATTTTGAGATATGTCAAACTTAATGTTATTGAGAACTGTTACCAGTTAGACAATTTTGCAGTATTGTTTCCAAAATCTTCGATTTGCAAAACCGACGAATGATCACCCGTAGGTTGCACGGCGAAGCCGGGCAACGTGTATCGCCACCGAACATTGGTTTCTCATACTTTCAGCTCATAGGCCCTTTGCAAATGACGTACCATTGCCTACACCCAGCTGCACCAATACAATGCGACAAAACACCTACACGATAAACCCCAATGAAATTTGATCGCCACTTTGCCGTGCAAAGTCGTTTGGCCAAGGAGCACGCAGCGTGGAGGCTACTACGCGCCGACAACGCATCGCTAATTCTGGCCTTTATCACCGACCTATTTAGTGAAGACAGCGAGGTATCGGTCAGTCGTGCCAAGCTGCAATTGCAAGACACGCTCGACAGTTTGCGCCAACAAGACCTATTCGATTCCAAAATTGGTGCTGGTGATTATCTTACCCAGTGGTTACGTGCCGGCTGGCTGCGTGAGTTCGACGACCAACTGAGTAAAACCGACGCCTGTGAAATGGCACTGCGCTTTAGCCAAAGCATTGATGAGCGCGGAGCCAGCACCACGGCCTCGCACCTAAGAATTGTTCAAGACGCCGTGCGTGATCTAACCATTGATGTTAGCGAAGATGCTGAACAACGTTTATTGATTCTGCAACGCAAAAAACAAGAATTAGAGCATGAAATTGCTGCACTAGAAGCAGGCCACTTTGAGCCACTTACCGATGTGCAACAACGCGAGCGTATTCGTGAGGTTTACCAAATCGCCTCGGTACTCACCAGTGATTTTCGCCGAGTAGAAGACACCATTCGCCAACTAGATAAAGACCTGCGCAGTCAAATGATCGACAGCCAAGGCAGCCGTGGTGATACCCTGCTGGCACTAATCGAAAAGGAAACCTTGTTGGGCAAAACCGAGGCTGGGCAAGCCTTTGAAGGCTTCTTTGAATTATTAAGCGACAGTGACCGCGCTAACGAGTTTCGCCAACAGCTTCGCCATTTATTGAGCGAGCCCATTGCCAAGCATCTAAGCGATAGCCAACAGCGTTACCTGCGCAACCTCATGCGTGAACTCAACAAAGAAAGCGACCGCGTATTAAAAATTCGCCGCCGTACCGAACAAAGCCTGCGCCAATACATCGAAGCCGGTAGTGCTAACGAAAACCGCGCAGTTAAGCGCCTAATTAATCAAATTGAGCAGCAAGCCATTCGTTTACGCCAGCAAGAAACGCCCCTGCGCACCAGCACTTCCTTGATGGTTCGCCATGGTCACGCCAATATCCAGTCACCTGAGTCTATGCGCCTGCGCACCCCGGATGAAAAAATAGAAACCGGTGCGGTGATTGAACAAGTGGCAAAACGAGAAGTTAGTCAAGGCATGCTTGGCCATCTGAGTGCTGTGCGCGTGCAAGATGTCGCAAATGTACAACGCGCCTGGCTCATCAAGCACCAGCGCGGCAGCATAGGCGAAGTGATTCAAAACCGCCCAGTGCAAGCAGGCATCGAAGAGTTGGTGGCACATATTCGAGTTGCCAAAGCCGTGAATGCCGTGCGCCTAGAGCAAACCGAAACCGTGCAGATATCCGATAAAACCGGCGCCACCTTAGAAGTTCAGATTCCAACCTTTTTACTGCGGGCAGAAGATTTTCCTGACCAGCTAAGCGATTTAAACCTATGAGCGATAAACAATCGGCCTTCGACTTTTTTGAGCCTGAACCAGTTCAGCCCGAAACAGTACCGGAAGCAGAGCTGAGCGAAACCGAACAACTGGCCAGCGAGCTAGTCGATACCCCACAGGCAAATGAAACTACTGAGGCATCGGACACAAACGAAGAAAATGAGTTTGAACCATCGTCAGAAGAAGGTTTACTGCCACTACCGACTCGCAAGGCCATTGCCTATTTGCTACGCAACGGCGTGCTGCTCGCAAGCCAAAAGCCTAAATTGTTTGCCGATATTGTGGCGGGTAAGCGCGATATTCGCAGCTACCTTAATCAAATCTTCATCGACCTAACGCTGGATGAACACAACGGCGTTGCCTTTATAGGGAATCAACAAATTGATGATGAAGACGCCGAAAGCTTCTCTTTGATTAGCCAACGTCAGTTATTGCTCATCGATACCTTATTGCTGTTGGTGCTGCGCAAATATTACCAAGAGCGTGAAACCCAAGGTGAGCAAACCATTGCCATCGACGATGATAAAATGGCCGACCTTCTTAGCCCATTTATGCCTTTGTTTAATCGCGATAAAGACTTCGACCGCATTTTTAACCCCGCCGTTAAACGATTGCTCGAGAAAAAACTGCTGCTCACCATACGGGGCAGCGAAGAGCGCTATGAAGTGTCGCCATTAATCCGTTATGTCGTCAGCGCTGAGTTTTTGCAGCAACTACTAAGCGAGTACACCCGCATGGCTGGGGGTGAGCATGAGTAACCTAGATCAGCTATTCGCCAGCGGCCAAATTCGTTTAGCACAGCTCTCGGTGTATAACTGGGGCTCGTTTAGCGGCCTGCACACCGCCAACATAGACGCCCAAGGCACACTGGTCACAGGCGACAACGGCGCTGGCAAATCAACCTTCGTTGACGGCCTTATGGCTTTGTTGCTACCACCAGGCAAAGCTAGCTTTAATATTGCCGCCGCCCAAGGCGATAAATCGGACCGTAACCTGCTTAGCTATATGCGTGGCAGCTTTGGCTCGGTGCACGATGGCGGCAGTGCCACGCGCATTCGCAGTAAACGTGAAGGGTCAGTGGTAACCGGCCTGCGCGCCATGTACCAAGCTGAAGACGGCAGCAAAATGACCTTGGCCGCTTTGTTTTGGGTAAAACAAACGGGTAAAGGCTTAAGTGATGTTGAGCGCTTATATGTGTTGGGCAAACGCGATTTAAAACTCACCGAGCTGCTAGAGCCATTTGATGGTGGCAACGTTCGTGCACTGAAAGCACATGTGAAGCAACAGCCCCTATTAGAAGGCTTTGATGGCAACCACAGTGCTTTTAGCGATGCCTTTCGCAAACTGATGCACATGGACAATCGCAACGCGCCCAACTTGCTGGCTCGCGCGCTAGGCCTTAAAAAGATTGATGACCTAACGAGCTTAATCCGCGAACTAGTACTCGAACCAAGTGACATTCGCGACAAAGCACAGAAGGCGGTGTTGGAGTTTGCTGATTTAGACAGCACGCATCAAAAGCTGCTAGATGCCCGCAACCAAGCTGAGGCGCTAAGCGCCCTACCCGAGCAAGCCAGCCTTCGCCAAACGGCCATAGCAGAGCAAACCAGCACCCAGGCACAGAAAGAAGCACTCCCCATTGTTGCCGCTCGCCAACAAGCCAGCATAGTACAGGCGCAAGTAAACGAACTTGAGCAGCAACTTAGTGAGACAACTCAGCAACTAGCTAGCAACAAGCAGCAAAAAACCGCCGAGCAGCAGCGTAGCCAGCGCTTACATAACGATTATATGCAACTAGGTGGCGATAGAATTGAGCAGGCCAAGCGCGACCTCGCGCATGCCCAGCAAGAGTTTGGCCAAACCAGTGCCAACGCCCAAACCTATCAAACCTTAGCAAAGCTGGTTGGCCAAAATGACGAGCTCACAAGGCAAGCATTTGAACAACTACAAGCCAGGCAACAAACAGCACAACAGCAAATCGAGCAACGCGAACAACAGCTACAAGACGAGCTCATGCACGCCGGCAAAGAACTGGGTAACGCCAATGACGCACTCGTGGCGCTTAATGAAGAAATCAGCCAAATTAAAGCCCGGCCCGACTCCAACGTGCCAGCCAACTACCAAACCATGCGCGAAAACCTATGTGATGCGCTGGGGTTAAATAAAAGCGATTGCCCTTTTATTGCCGAGCTCATTGATGTGCACGACAAACCTTGGCAAGGCGCGATAGAACGCTCACTTGGTGGGCTGCGCACCACCTTACTGTTGCCACAAGCCAGCTATCGCGAGGCGACTCGCTGGCTCAATGAACACCACACTGGCGTATTTGTTCGCGCGCAAGTGGTGAACCTAGGTGCAAGCCAGCCGGTAGAGTTTTTAGCAGGCGGTATACTGCGCAAACTAAACTGGCAACAACACCCCTATCGCGATTGGCTAAAACAACATTTAGCTAAGTTTGACCTCACCTGCGTTGACTCGGTGGAAACACTCAATAAAACCGAATACTCCATCACCCTAGCCGGCTTAATTCACAAAGAGCGCGGCCGGTTTGAGAAAAAAGATCAACAAAAAGTGGGTGACCGCCGCCATTGGCTACTGGGTTTTAACAACAAACAACGCTTAGCCGCCTTGGAGAGCGAAGCGAGCGATATTAGCGAGCAAGTTAGCCACTGGGGCGCTCGGCGCCAGCAACTCTTGGCAGAGCAAAAACAACTCAACAAGCAACAAAACGCATGGCAGCGCCTAGTTGAGTTTAGTTGGCCGCAAATTGATGTTAGCCACTGGCAACAGGCCATTAGCACAATTGAAGCCGATCTTGCTCGATTACAAGCACAAAGTGGAGAAATCGAAAAAGCCAAACAAGCCTACGAGGACAGCCTTGCAACCATTGAGCAGCTGGAACAAACCCTGAGTGCGCTAGACAAACGCCAAGGCGGCCTAGAAGCACAGTTAGCCGAACGGCAAAACAAGCTGTCCACGCTAAATCAACTGGCCAAGCTAGCACTAGCACAAGACATTGCTGAACAGGTAAACAAACAACTTGGCCAACAAACCGAGCTAGCCAAAGCTGAAGCCAAACAAACGGCGCTGCAACAACAGTACGAGCAGCAGCTAAACCGCCTACAAAAGCAAATCGGCACAGCGGTAAGCACCATAGTTGGCATTATTAGTAAGTTTCGCGGCAACCCAGAATGGGCACCACTAACGGTTGATTGGGGCACTGGCTTAGATGGCCTAGACGACTACATTGGCCATTATCAAAGCTTAGTTGATGAAGGCCTGCCCGAACTAGTGGAGCAGTTTAAAGAGCGACTCAACAAACACACAGGCCAATCGTTGGCACACCTGCAAGGCAGCTTGCACGATGAGCGCGAACATATTGCCGATCGAATTGAGCAAATTAACCAGGTGCTAGCACGTACCGAGTTTCGCGCAGGCAGCTCACTGCGCTTAAAATGGGATAATGAAAACTATGTGCATGTGCGCGAGTTTGACCAACAACTTAAACAGGCGCTAAGTGCTAAAGGCAGCGATGCCGATCCAGAGGTGCAGTTCAAGCACATTGCACAAGTGATCTCGACCTTGGCAAAAGCCTGCGACCCAAGCACCGCCAAGACCAAACATAGCCTGCGCCTGCTAGAGCCTAGCTATCGCATGGCATTTTATGCCGAAGAATACCGCCACGAAGATGGTGAAACCATCGATGTGTTAAAGTCGTCAAGTGGCAAGTCGGGTGGCGAAAAAGAGTCGTTCGCCGGCACCATTGTGGCAGCTGCACTCGCCTACGTACTCACCCCAGATGGCTACCACAAGCCAATTTACAGCACGGTCTTCTTGGACGAAGCCTTCTCCAACACCGCCGAGTCGGTGAGCAGGCGAGTATTAAAAGTATTTAAAGCGCTGAACATTCACGTAAACCTGATTACGCCGTATAAAAACCTAAACTTGGCACGCGAATCAGCGCGCTCGTTGATAATTGCCGAACGCGACGCCGAACAGCATGAAAGCCGTTTACTCGAAATTACTTGGCAAGAACTAGACGAACAACGCGCCGCGCAAGCCCAAGCCACCTTGAACGCTGCTTTGGAGGCCGAGTGAGCGACTGGGGAATAAGTGTTAACGATGCGCGAGCAGTTCTTTATAGCCGCTATTGGCAAAATTGGCCCAAATGCCAGCGCCTGTTAAATGGCTCGGTCACCTTTCCAATTAGCCTAGGATTAAAGCCACCGAGCGATAAGCAAGCCAGCAGCGATGCAGAAAAGCTATTTGTTTGGCAGCAAGATTGGCGCAACGTGAGCGGTGTTGAGTGGGCCGACAAACGCTGGCAGCGCCTTGGCAGTCAACAAGTGCCAGTAAAGTTAGTGTTTCATAACTTAAAAAGCCTCACCGATTTTTTACAGGTAACCGGCGAGCTTGAACAATGGTTTGAACGAGTTCAGCCATTAATTGCTTTGGCACCTGAATCGGCGGACTTCAAAGCCGAGCTAAAAAAACAGTTAGCAGCGTTGATGCAGTTAACTACGACAGAACTCACCATGCTGCAAGCACTGCTGCCGCAGCTACAAGCCGGCATGGGCGTGGGTTTATACTTGCGCGCCTTGCCGCTTGCTGGCGTGCATGGCAAGTTTATTGAGCAACATGAAAAACTGATTAGCGCATTATTGAACGCCTTACACGATCAGGCCGTTAACAAGGCAGATGGTTTGCTTAGTTGGCTAGGCTGCATGAACAAACCTGCCGGTTGGCTAACCATTCGCCCACTTTGCGAGAAAACAAGACAAGCTTTCGCTGGCTTAGAATTGCTGCAGCTTACTGGCCAGCAACTCGCGGCCTACCCCTTACCTGGCGACACGCTTATTGTGGTAGAAAATCTTCAGTCTGGTTTGGTGGTACCCAATATTGAACACGCCGTAGTGGTGTGTGGTACAGGCAATCACCTTAACTGGCTAGGCGCCGATTGGGTAAAAGATAAAAAAGTCATTTACTGGGGTGACATAGACAGTGATGGCCTAACCCTGCTAGCCCGCGCTCGTGCAATGCAACCTAATCTAGTCAGTGTAATGATGGACGTGAACACGTTCGAGCAATTCAACCACCGCGCTACTCAGGGCAATTCGTGTGGCGCGGTGCCAACTGATTTAACTGAGCAAGAAGCCTTGTTGTTTGAGCGGCTACATCAACAACCCAACCGACTAGAGCAAGAAATGCTTGACGCCGACTATATTTCGCAAGCGTTTTTCAACTTACAGTAGGTTGAACGGCGCGTTTTCGCGCTGGGCCACACTGGCCGGGCAACAAATCAATGCGACTGAACTAACTCAGCCACAATGGCTTCATCTAAATCGGCAATCTGAGCAGCTTCGCTTACCGAAAATCCACGATCAAGCAAACGCTGCGCATTTGATTGTTTATGTAGCTGCCATCTTGATACACCAAAGACTCTAGATCTAAGGCACTAGCAATCTTTGTCGGCAAATATTGCTGCATAAATTGTTTAGCCAAAATTGGCTGCTGCATGCTCTGCTTAAAAAACTTGTCGTGCGGATTATTGATCTTCGCCATAAGCAGCCCCTTTACGAGTCTGCTCTAAAGATAGCTGTATATTTAAACAGTTACAGAGAAAATATGTATATATTTACAGAAAAGCGTAATGAAATGTAGGTCTGCAAATCATTTGCGAAGCGAATGTTTGCAGACAAAATCGCCATGGTTACATAACGAGCCGAGCAACAAAATCCGTTATCCAACTAGAGCTTTCAGCACCGCCACTTGCACGGCGCGGGCGTAAAGGTCGCGGCGATCAGAATCAATTGATTCAATCAAAGACAACGCCAACAATATAGTCTTTGGGTTCGCGCTCTTCGATAAATACCAATCGAGTCGGTTACCTTGCTGCAATTCACTGCCTTGAAACAATCGTTTGGCATCTTTGACTAGTTGATCCAGCTGCTTTCCATCAACTTTGCGGCGCCGGTTCAATTCGTCGCTGTGGCGATGGTATACAAAGGTACTTGTCGCCATGATCAAACTGACCATATCCTCGCTTGATTTACCAGATAACTCGCTGAGTACGTACTCAGCAAGATCGTTTCGACGCTCAATAAATTGCTCTGCATAATCTGCCACAACTTCATTGGCAGCACTCATAAACTGCTCGAATTCTTTTTCTAATTCGCCCTGTTGCTCTCTGCCTAAATCAATTTCACCATTAAAAAATGCTTCACCGCCGCCTTCTAACCATGGGTCGACCAACGGCACCTCAAAACTAGAGTGTACGTTAAACTGAAGAACTTCATCGAATAGAGGGGTTATAGCGCAGTCTCGATGACCAAACTCGCCCCAGCCATTTATTTTCACAAGCCCAAACAAGTTCAGGAAGGTCTCAACGAACTGCTTTCTAAACACCTTAATCCAGGCAGCCATTGCATCGCCAGATTTTGGTTTAAATTCATTAGCCAACGCAGGTATCGCCGTGACCAACTCGCGAGCGGCCAAATCAATATCTTTATGTTGCTGAAGGCGCCACAAGATAAACGGTGTGAGCCTTATTAAGCCGAGTACCGTCTCATCTTCGTAATCATAGTAGCCGTAGTTAAAGTTACGCGATGCAAACTCAAAACAAGCAATATAAAGGGCGCTGATGCCATGCTCATGAAACGCAAGTGAAGCCTTGGCACTAAAAGAAAACTTAGTTTTTAGGTTCCGCAGAAGACCCGAATCGAGCAGCAGCTTATGGGTAAGTGATAGCTCTGGGAAATCTTCAGCATTACCAGGCGTAAGCTCTTTAATAGACTGCAGAACCTCAGCGTAATCTGGCATGTAAACCATGACGTCATAATTTACTTTTTCCACCAACTTGCGTGGCAAGTTGCCTTTCGCTGTCAGTTTAAAATCACCCTCAATTAGCCAGTATTGCCAAAGCGACTTGATATAAGCGTAAACCACAGAATAGTGAAGGTGCTCTTTCGGGATTTGGAGCGAGACGTGTTCAAAGCTACCCCAGTCACCTCCTTGCCAATTGGCCATTAGATGTGGGCTTAAACCAAAGAGCTCTGGCAACGGGGCATGATTGAAATCATCAACTCCCCTACTGGCTAGTTGCTGTATATCTGCCATCGACATATCAGGCTGACCTGCCAATACAGATTCGATACGCCCAGCAACCTGCTCAATTGGTCCAGCAGACACATTAATACAGCACTTCTTGAACTTCTTTCCACTGCCGCAAGGGCAAGTATCGTTGCGACCAATTTTCATCACACGCTCTCTTATTCTTTTAGACGTAAATTTCCAATAATAACTTGCTCAACACACCTTCACTGAACGCTTGCTAGTTGCTCCAAACCCTCGGTTTGTAAACCACGTTAACCGATCACCTGTTGGTTGCACGGCGCATGATTTGGCCCACACAACAAAATCAATGCAACTGAATCACTTCTGCTACCTTTGCCTTACCTTGCTTCACTCCTGAGCGACACCTCTTTCAAAACCCTGTTGACGAGCCTGCTTTAACTATAGCTGTATATTTAAACACCGCGCCAAAATAAGTGTATATAATTACAGAAAAGAGTAACTAAACGTAAGGCAGTAGATCAATTGTGCATTGTTTCCCAAACCTACGGTTTGTAAAACCTACAAATGATCACCGTAGGTTGCACGGCGCATGGTTTCGTGCCGGGCAACATGTATTGCTGTAATACTTGTTTCCCGAACTTCCGGTTCGTACAACCTACAAATCATCGCCTGTAGGTTGTACGGCGCGTTTTTGCGCCGGGCAACGTGTATCACTACATCGCTGCCAAAGCATTCCCTATCACCAGCGCGGTGATCTGTGCTGGCTCGTGCATGTCATGCTCGCTCAACTCGCAAGATACCGCATACAAAAACATGGGCTTTACAGCGTTGGGCGATTGCGAGAAAAACTCGGCTAACTGTTGGTCGCGTTGAGGCCCGGATTGCGGATACCAAGCCATAATTTCGTCCAATTCTTGCTGAAGCGTCTCCATATCAGCAGGCAACATCTTCAACAAATCGCTGGAGTGCTGGTGCCACAAATAAACGCAGGCCCGCGAAAACAAGCCTAGCTTGTCTTGATCGTCGAAAACAGGCGTGAGCAAACCCATCAGTTTAAACAGATGTGGTTGATGCTTTTTGAATAGATCCACAGCATTATCGACCCGAGCTTGCGACTGATCAAGAAAGTCCATAAACCCTTCTTGTAAAGCCTCGATCTCGCCAACAGCAAGTTCTACATGCTCATTGAACATTTCATTGTCGTCATAGGCACCATCGTTTAACCACGGATTAGAGAACTCAACACCCTCACCCTCAGTAACGCTAAACTTAAGCATCTCAGCAAAAAGCGGCGTTAACTGATACTTATACGCCGTGATCTCGCCAACACGCTCTGCCATGCCAAACATTGCCAAAAAGTTGCCAAAAAACTGCTTGCCTAAGCGCTTGTACCATAGTTCCATAGGCGACAGGTCAAACTCGAATATGGATGGCACCCAGTCATCAACTTCATCGATTAACGATGGTTCGGCAATCATCAAGTCTTCAGCCAACCGCTGCTGACTACCATGGCAACTTAACCGCCAGAGGGCATAGATAGAAAAGGCTTGCAGCTGAGCAACAGCCTCCTCACCCCAATCTAGGTAAGCAAAATTGAACTGCGTGCTGGCATATTTGAAGCACTCAATAAATAGCCAAATCAGGCCAGCTTCAATAATCTGTTGCTGCGCTTCCGCAGTAAAGCGCAGCTTGGTTTTTAGTGGCGCGATATAGCCACATTCGCGCAGCAAAATATGACAAAAGTGCAAGGCGGCAACGTCTTCTTCGTTCTTTACGCCCCAACCCCAAGTATCACCCTGCGGGTTATATTTTTCAAAGTGGTTACTGGCAAACTCAACGACCTTGCGCGGTAAATTACCTTTTCCTGTTAGCTTAATGTCGCCATGCTTAGACCAATACAACCATAATGCCTCCAAGTAGCAGAACACCTCGGCATTGCACGGTATGCTACTCGGTTCTTTAACTTCAATATTGGTTAACGAGCGCCAGTCGCCCTCTAGCCAATTAGAAATTTGCGATTCAGTTAAACCGTATAAAGTTGGAATAGGCGCTTGGTTATTCATTGACGGTGAACATACTTCGGGTAGTCGATTTGACTCGGCATACTATCACAACGATTCGCCAAACAAACACTGCTTATCCGTTAACCCCTATCGCTACAGGGAGCATCTAAGAACCTAGCAGGCGAAATTTCGACGAGGCAAAAATCGGCGAGAAAGCGCAGTTTACTGTAGTAAATGAGCATTTTGATTGGACTCGCACACGAGCCGATTTTAACCGGGCTGCGCTCAGCGAGTAGAAATGAGAAAAAGGGGTTATTAGCGGTTCCCTACAAGAACGACATCAAGCAGCCCTACTCTACTACCTGATAACTCGCTTCGCCCCAATGCTCGTTTGGGCTTGCGAGCATAATTTGGATAACCGCCGGCACTAGGCGCTCCATTAACCGAGTTGCATCCTGCATTTGTTGGCGGTTTACCTTGCTATTAAAGGTGGCGCCACCATGCATTAGCTGATTACGAAGGGTATATAAACGACTCAATACAATTGCTAATACATCAGCCGTGTTATCGCGCGCCAGCGCCAAGTTAGCCGCCTGTTTGGCTTTACTAAAACGCTCACGCCATTCGGCCTCGCTTATTTGGCCGTTTATGTGGTCCCAGAACCCTTGAAACACATAACGATTACGCAGCAATAAACGAATAGCAATTGAGAACTGCTGCCAAACCAGCTTACTGAGCACCTTATGCTTATCTAACTTCACCAGTTTCCACAAAAACTGCTCATGCTGCGAGCGCTCACTGACCTGCTGGTCAACGTAATCGTTGTTATAGGCTGCATTGAAGGCAATCCATAAGAAAACGAACTTGCCGTCTACATCGTCACACAACTCAGCCCGATGCAACCAACTCAACGCGCGGTGCACGCGCAGGTTTAGGTTTTCGGGGTAGCTATCACGCACATCGCGGTGTTGTTGTTTTAATTCGGCGTACTGGGCAGTCATGGCAAATCCTTAGCAAGCTGAGCGATACAACCAGATTACCAAATACTGTTCGGAAGTTAATACTGTATAAAAAACATTCAGTCAAACTACAGATATAAATCAAATGTCTTACCGGAAGACTAGCCACGCGCCAATATAATGCTTTTTTTGAGCTTTTTATAGAACTGCAGCGCGCAACTAGTAAGCTAAAGGTTCAATTCTTGCTGGCTAGACTAATGCTACACGTAGCACCGATAAACTTATTTGCAGACAAGGCCGACAGAACTAAAGCGCAATCCACTTTGAGCGCAGCGCGGCTACTTAACAGTGTGTTCGAACAGCCCAAACACCCTCACTTACCAGTTCACATTTTATGGGGGTGCATTGAACAGCCCCGCCTTCCAGCGGAGCTCAGCATCGTGGTGAATGGTGGTACCAACCACATAGGTGTGAGCATATCGAGTTCAGAACCCAAGGCGCAGCAATGGCTAGCGGTGAACGCATTATTTCACCACGGCATAACCGGTATCGATCTATCCGACTGGCAAACTGCATTAGCGGGCAAGCAACTGAACCTAACCATTTGTAGCAACTGGGAAGCGGCGCTTAGATTTGCAACCACCAAAAACTTAGTGGCAGTACAAGCACTAGGAAACATCAGCCAAGCTGTGTTTCATCAGCTATGCGATGTTTTAGAGTCCCCAGAAACCATTTGCCAAGCAGCTCCCCATGTTTATACGGGCAAACAGCCAATGTTCTGTTTTTATGTAGAGGTTTAATTTTGTTTTTTACTACCAAGCCTTAAACCCAGTTACTCAATACTCCACCAAGCTTTCGGCTTCGCTTGTTTAGGCAGAATTTACTCGGCACAAAATGCCTTCTACCCATGCCGGCTTTCCTGGCTCACTTGGCCGGATTTTGAAGGTTTCAATCGCGCTAATTTTTAGTTGTTTTTGCTCGTCGTGTAGCGTTTGAATACATTTTTGAACTGTTTTGTCTTGCTCATCAGGTGTTTGCGACCAATCAGGTGTATTGCGGTTAAAGTTGCCTACCACTGCCAGAAAGTATCGCTCATATTGCTTACCAATTGCGTAATACAAGCGCTCGATATCCTTCTGCCAATAGCCAACAACCTTACCTTGAAAGTCATTCGTGATGACTTTTACTTCGCACAACATAGGTGCCCAAGCGGCACTAGTTGGCTCTGCTAACAAATCGACCTTCACACTATCGCCGAAACTCTTATGCGTTTCAAAGTCATGATTAACAGTTAAGCCTTGCACATCATTACTTCGAAGATACAGCTCACCTTGAATCCATAGTTCACGCACGCTGCTAAGCGCGAGAATATGACTAAGTTGGTCACCATCCCCATCACGATCAATCTCACGCAGCGACTTTTTAAACCAATCTGACCACTCTGCCATGGCAACTTCATCCTTTGATTATTTTGTATGCCAAGGTAGTTTAGCCAAGTTTTCAATATGGGAATAAAACTCGGCTAGCGACAGACTAAGGGCTATCGACAGCAAAACTAAATGCATTAATGAACAAACCTTGGGATGTTTAAAAACAGTGATAGCTTGAATACTCACCTACATGAGGAGTGATCTATGAAGACCAAACAGCAAGCTAGCGCTAATTTCCAACTTAAAATTGCCGCACAACTGCTTGGAACAGCGTTTCCGTTGCTAATTTTATACATGCTGGCAGAGCCAAGAGCCACAACGAGCTCATTCACTGTGGCAACACTGATAATCGGCAGTGCCCTTTACCTTTATACCAATGCACTCAAGAAGCTCGATTCCTAACACCAAAGGGAATATGAACAGATGGTAGCTCAGCTGCCACCTGTTCAAGGTGTAGCTGCTGATCATAAAAGAATATATACGGCTTTAAAACCTCCTTCTTGAGCAACACTTTTGGTAGCGCGCCTGGCGTTCACTTATAAAACCCATCATCGTTATCACCGTTTTTTTGCTTGGCCTGCTCAAAGGCATCGGCTAACTCACCTGTTAGCTTAAAGTCTTCGCTCCAGGGGAAACACCGTTTGGATTAGCCATAAATTTAGGTAGGATGTGTAGATACATTTAAGGAAGATATCGATGACAGAAGCATCTATCACTCGCGCTGACCGCATGCGCCAAAAAGTTCGTAAAGTACTAAATGGCAACGGCATGCACGAGCATCAGCGAGAGGCTGCGCGTAAAACGTTTGAAGCATTTGACAGTGAAACAAGAGCGGTTGTGCTGGCGGCAGAAATGCAGGCAGGTAAATCAGGCATCTCGTTAGCCCTAGCCTGCAACCAAAGGCTTAGTCTAAGTGACATCGCCATTGAAGATAAGGCTCAGCTTAAAGACACACTTTACATGTTAACCATGGTCGATACTGCATTGCTCAAACAAGCTGAAGACGACCTAAAAGATGCCCGCAATGCTGTCGTAACTAACTTTAATCGTTTTGAACGGGACATTGAGAGTAACTTTAAGGGTGTGCCACCTAAATTAATTATTATCGACGAGTGCCATTACGGCTCGAATATCACAGCGGTTCGCTATAACCGCGTATTCGATTACCTTGAAGAACACACCGACTGCAAAGTTATCTTCATTTCTGCAACACCTTTTGGTGCGCTATACGCAGCCGAACAAGCATTTGAAGAAGCATCTGACTTTGCTGAGAGTGCCGAGGCAATAGGAGATTTAAAGATTGCTGCAAAAGCCAAGGCATTAGCAGAAAACGCCGCAAAAAATTCCATTTTACGACGTGCGTTTGGTACCAAGCTAGTTTTCCATCGCACCAGTAACGAATACTTTGGTGTGCGTGAAATGCTAAACAACGGCATGGTAAAACCTTTGGTAGACGAAGAGCGCAACTTCGCTAACCCGTCGGGCGCTCGCGATTTGTTTATGAAAAAGTTTCATGAGCATGAAGGTGATGGTTGGTCACTGGTACGTGTACCTGCAGGCACAGTAATGGATGCCAAGTCATTTTTCATTAGCCAAGGCGTTGATGAAGATAATATTTTTATTATTGGCAAATCACTGCAAGGCATTCCAAAAGACGATCAAACTGAAATAGAACGCTTTAAGCGAGAATATGAAAATGCCGAAGGTTTTGACGAAAAGTTTATCGCCATCACTGTTGCCGGTTGTCGTGCAGGGATCAACTTCGGTGGTATGAAAAACACTTTAATCTCGACCTGGGATAGCACGGTTGCCAGTGTGGCAGCGGTCGTACAGGCAAACATTGGGCGTGGTTGTGGTTACCACAGCAACGACACTGCCTTGCATTTTACTAACCTGCCTGCCACCCAAGCCTATGCCGAATCGCTAGATTACTTAGAGAACAACACAAACGAGCACGGAGCTTCTGACTTTGATGGCCTGCGTGAATTCTTTGATTCACTGTGTGACGAATATAACGTTCAAGGCCTAGATGTTGGTTTAACGGTTAAACACAAAAAGCGCCGCCCAATTGGCGACGTCGAAACCTACAAAACGGGTGAGTTTGTAGCCCTACCTCTGCAACTATTAGAAGCAGAACCTGATTATGAGCAATACACTAGCAATTCTGACTTTTTACGCGCTATTCATCTAATTCGCGAAGAGTATTTACGCGATGCAGGCCCACGCCCTAAAGGGCACAGAGCAATGCGCGGTAGCAAAAAGAACTGGGTCAAGGCGCAGTGGGTAAACGGTGATAGCTACGACAACCCAGAGAAGGCTGGCCGCCTAGGTACAATGAAAGACCGGACCGTGAAGTTCATTGAGCAGCTGAAAGCTGGTGAGGAAGTTGAGTACAACCACATTGTTGCGCCAGGTAACGGGGAAGCCTCTGCTGATAAAACCGTCACAGCGACCATCTTTAGCCGTTACAATTTGTCTCGCCGTAAGGTCGACAAAAAACAGATGGACGACGAAGATCTGCAGGAGATTGCAAAACTATTGAACGTGCCATACGACGACACCATAGTTGTACTATACGCACAAGGTGAGTTCGATAATAAGCAAACCCAAATAAAGATTAACCTTAACAAGCTTCCAGACAGCGAAAGCATCATTAACGACGAGAGTCAGTTCACTGGCTTCCCAGATGTAACGTTTGACGACGAATGAATAACGCAATAAAACATAGGCAGCGCATGGAAAGCGCGCTACAAAACAACACTTTCTCGCACCAACACGAAGCTGCTCAACGCACCTTCGATAAACTAAATCAGGGTTCACGAGCAGTCGTGTTGGCCGCAGAAATGCAATCCGGTAAATCAGGTATCTCACTAGCGCTGGCCTGTTTGCAGCGCACAAACCTAAGTGATGAGCAAATTTGCGACAAACGCCAGCTCAAAGATACACTCTATTTAGTGACTATGGCCGACACCGCTCTGCTCGAGCAGGCACAAGTAGATCTTCTCCCTGCTCGCAATGCTGTTGTCAGTAACTTTACTCACTTTCGCTCAGCCATAGCGCGCGATTTTAAGCACCAGCCGCCCAAGCTCATTATTATTGACGAGTGCCATTACGGCTCCGCCAAGTCGGCCATTCGCTACCGAGATATCTTTAATTACTTAGAAAAAGAAAACCTCACTGGGCGAGTTGTGTTTGTTTCTGCAACCCCGTTTAGCGCGTTGTTTGCAAGTGGCGAAGACTCCATTTTAAAGCACAATTTCAATACCAGCATTGTCTTTCACCAAGCCAGTAATGAATACCGTGGCATTCGCCAAATGCACCGCGACCGACAAATAACCGGCATTGCGGCGGACCAACGAAATTTCTGTGCCGACTCGATCATGCGCCGCAGGCTATTCGATCACCTACACAGCTATAACGGCCCAGGTTGGGCATTAATTCGAGTGCCTCCGAATAATGCTCATGAAGCCAGAGCCGTATGTATCGACGCGGGATTTAGTGAAGATCAGGTTTTCATTATTGGACAAAACTTGAAAGGTGTAGACGAAAGCGAGCTAACGTCACTAACAGAATTTAAACGCGAGTGCGAAAGCGCAATCGAGTTTGATGAAAAGGTAATTGCCATTACCGTTGCAAGCTTTCGAGCTGGCATCAACTTTGGCCAAGAGCTAAAGAATCACCTACTAGCTACCTGGGACAGTACCATTGCCAATATCGCCGCAGTGGTGCAAGCAAATATTGGCCGAGCTTGCGGTTATCACAACAATTTGAATGCCATTCACTACACCAATATTGATGCCATCAGCGCTTATAGTGAGATTCTAAGCCACCTAGAATTAGCAAACGACGAACCTAGCCTCTTAGCCATCCGCGACACCTTTGAAGGTATTTGCACTAGGTACGAGATACAAGGGTTCGATCGTGGTTTAAAAACACCAAGTCTATTGCAACCGGCCGTTATCAGAGAAAAAGAAACCATAACTCGCTACCAAACTGGTGACTATGCAGTGCTGCCACTGAAGTTAAAAAGCAAGCAAAGCGATTTTGAACAATACACCACTAATCAAACGCTTATCAAAGCTGCCAACATAGTGCGTGAAAGCTTACTTGCCGACGAAGGCCCCATAATTAAAGCTAATCGCTCTTTGCGCGGAGCAGATAAAAACTGGATCAAAGCGCAGTGGGTAAACGGCGTCACATTTGATGATTACAGCCATAGCATGAGCTCAGTGCGCTTTCGAACACTTCACTATCTGGCTGAGCTAGAAGCGGGCGAAATCATTGACTACGAGACGCTAATCACACCAGGGGGTGGTGAAAGTGTTGAAGACAAACAAGTGTTTGCCGTTGTATTTAGCATCTATAACTTGTCGGCTCAGCAAGAAAAGTATAAACGAGCAATTGAAGCCTACGAGGTTGAAGACTTATGTCGAGAGCTTGGTATAGAAGATGACGATAGCATCGTTGTGCTATTTGAACGTGGCGCTGCAATTGCAGAACACGAAAAAGTTGAGAAAAGAGGTACAACAGGCACATCAGTTTTTGACTAAATCTCTGCCTACCAGGGGCTATGGTCTTGTTGACCGCAGCCCCTAGCAGGCAGAGGTTCAATTTAGTTGCTGCCTACGCAAAGCACCGACAGCACAGCTTGGTGAACAAGTGCCACATTTAGGGCAAATTAAATAGCCACAGGCGGGACAGTTTTGGTGTTCGCCTACCACCAACGGCTCATAACCGCAGTTTGCTAGGGGAACTTCCAATGATTTACCTCCACAATAGGCTAACAGCTTCATCGACTTACGAGCTTGGGTATGCCCAATTAGTAGCCCTACCCCTTCATACCTAAAATATGTAACCGGGTAATTTAAATTTTGAATGGCCTCACCCACTCTAACCAATGCATCGAGCATACCTATTAAAAAGCCAAGAGGATCATAGGTAACAAGCACTGTCCTTGAGTCAGATCTGCCATAGTATTTTTCTTGCCCAGCCCAAGTTCGAGCGTCTTTTTCAGATTCATTAGTCTCTACCACATCGCTTACCAAAAGCCGATGCAAGGCCTGCGCACGTTGCACCAACTCTGCTGGGCTTTGCAAAACAAAAGCTACAACAGCCATATACAAACTGGTAAGTGAGTGCTTATGTTTGCTTAATAAACTTAGATAAAAACTAACAAAGCTTCTTTCTGTTTTGGCTATTGGTTTGATCGTTTTAAACCAATCAACGACCAAGCTATGATCAGCACAGATGAAACCCGGCATATTCTCAAAAGAAAACAACCATCCTGGCACGCGCTTGTTGTCTCGTTGGTAAAAATTAAGATGATTGCCATAACCGGCTTGGCTGATAGATTGCTGCACTGCATCAATATAACTGGGCTCATACGCGCCAAGTAAGCGCGGCTTCACGTTATTTAGTTCTACGAAGTCACGCTTGTATTCCGACAGCACACCAACATAAACCACCCCTGATCGTTGGCTGCGCCGGGATTTTTCTGGTGGAATACAAAACTCTGAATAACGTACTTTATGCTCGTCTCGGCAATGATGAAATGCATAACTAACCCGAGCATTTTTCACATCAATGCAGACATCACCAAAAGTAATATCTGTATTACGCCAATCTCCAGGCGTATCTGAAATTTGCGACACCGATGTATCAACGGCACCAGGAAAAAGCTTCAGCACGCCTGTTTCAGCTCGCCTAGCCGACATTAGCTTTGCCGGCACAAACTCAAGCTCACCCTGCCATGCCACTTTTTCATTTAGCCAATGCTCAACCAATAACTGATCTTGGCGCTCAAAGGTTGGCTGCAACCTTGAACCAGACTGGTAACTTTCAACAACCTTGGCAATTGCATTTTGCGCCGTTTGAAATTTGGGTAATAAAAGCGACGCCTTCTTGTATACTTCTTCGTAAAAAGCAATAGCCTGTTTACTTTGCTCTAACCAATATTCTGTTGCCTCTCGATACTCCGCGTTGGCAAAAATATCAATTTCAGCTTGCTGCCAATCGTCACCCTGTACTTTCTGTTTTAATCTCAATACTTCACGACTGTCTTGTGGCTTCGCTGATATTAGAGCCACTAACATGTCACGAAAGCGAAAAATCTGATTAGCAATCAACGGCGAACAAGTCACCCAGCAAAACTCATCTAATGTGAGTTTTCCATCCACATGCTTATAGAAACAAAGCTCATCGAGTAAAGTGCGGTTCGGCGAACAATAAGCAGACAATAGCTGGCGAGCTTCAACAATAGCGGTATTTTTACTCGGTTTACATGCGGCAAGCTTACTCGGCATCAAACTTATTAAGTCGAGTCGACTGATTTGCGTAATCTGTCCTGGGCAAAAGCTAGCAAGCCTCTGCACGGCACCTTTCAGCTCTTGCTTGCGACCAATAGTGCCAGCAAGCATAGGGTCTGCTAGAGAATCAACAGGTTCAATGAGAAGAGCACGAGACTTTGTTAGCCACTTGCCTTCTATGACTGCTTTGACTTGTGCACCAGAAACATGGGCAAAGAAAGCGCTACGATGTTTTTCGTAGGCTTTATTATCAATTTTGTTGGGATAAAATTCTGCGGCCGGTAGCCAAAATAGCACTTCAGCATCATTGTTGCGGGCAAGTAATATTTGATCGCCTTGGCTCACAAATGACTGGCCCTGGCGCCCACATAGTGATAGCGCCAGTTTTACCGTATGGCCATCGATCCGAATGCACGGCATACCCTCACTAAAACCAACAACATTGTGAATTTCTGGGCAGAGCAATAGGGCAACATCTAGGTCCGATTCAAGCAAGCATCCTGTTGCCTTAAAAAACCAGTCCCTCATGGTTGCCCCCTGTTAGAGAAAAGCTATTGTTAGCGAATATCGATCACCGGCGTTAAGCACTCCTGCAAACTTAACCCACCATGTTCGTAGTGTAGTCCAGCCCTAAATGCACTGATGCCAGGCGCAAAAGCAATGCGCACATCGTCGTTCCAATACCAAGGGGAGGTTAGGTGTTCGGCATCTGATGTGTTCTTTAACATGGCACAGCGCGGTGTTTTATCACTGGCGGCAGCTTTGGCAAGCTCGGTTTTAGGCATTTTGTCGGGTACCCATAGCCAACCATGATCAGTCACAATGCGAATATGTTGCCAACCCGCTTGTTTTAACCCATCAATTCGGCTTTTTACTTCAGCCAAAATGGTGTCTATTCGGCTTGGCAAACGCAACTGCTCTTTATGCCCTGCTTTATCTAAATCGCCAGTTTGCACCCAAGCTAAACCATTCGGGTCACCAGTTTCTACACCATCAAGATACTGCCACCCTTCTTGATCTAACAGCTTCTTAAAGGCTGTCGAGCCAAACTCGCTACCCGTTTCTTTCACCCTGGGTACAAAGCTGCCATGATCAAAATCGCCTTCGAGCAAATGCTTGATTGGTGTAACGGCTGCTTTGGCTGTGGCAGTCAGCGATGGAAGCGCCGACCACTGGCTTGTTAGCTCAACGTGGTAATCAGCTTTTAGCGCTTCAACAAAAGCACTGGCAATATCAAAGCGCAGACCATCAACAAAAAACACTACCTGACTAGCACGTTGGTATTCATTCGCTTGTGGGTCATTAAACTCAATGCCTGGCGCATTGGCATAACCATTTTGTTTTACTAGCTGCTGAAAATGCTCAGCGGTGCCGGCCAGCCAAGGTGTATAGATGGCTTTCAGAACGCCTGCAATCACTTCTCGCTGTTGATCATGCTGAGCACATGCCATCGCCTGAAGCGCCGCGTAGTCTAGCTGCCAAAAGTTTCGCTGATATGCCTTGGCCATCGCATCGCAACTAGGGCCACCTAATGGTTTGGCTTTTAGCTCAACAATTTTTGCTAAATGCGCCAGTGCACAACTGTAGGCCGTATAACCTAGGCGCTTCCACAATGGGTGCCCACTAGCCACATGTTTAACATGTAAATCGGTCACATGCTGCTCAGCCTCTAGCTCGCTCATTGTGTGCAAGCTCTGCAATGCGCTCGCCAGGTTTTGCTCGCCATCAAGCGTAATCGACAAATAACACTCAGAATTAAGCGCCAGCGCCTCTGGCTGAATACTCTCTAACTGCTTTAATAAACCAGGCAACCGCTCGGCCATGTCTTCAAAACGATGCCAAAGCGCTTGCCATACCTGTGATGGCTGCTCGCACATATTTGCCAGCAAGCTCGCTTTGCTTTGCTCGCTAGCTGGCAAGCCATAAGTTTGCTGGCAATACTGGTCGAGCATTTGCATCCGCATGGCTGGCCAGTCTGCAACAATCGTTGGGTTATCCAGCCAATGCAATAGGTCTCGAATTGGGTCGTCTACAACCAAAGCGGCAAGCTCGGCACTGGTTACTCGCTTACCCTGTAGGCTTTTTGCATCGGCTTCGAGCAGCGGCTCAAGTACCTGCGCTAGCATCTCTTGCGTGGTTTTATCTTTACCAACTTCCAGTTCTAGGCCAATCCTCTTGTTTGTTAAAAAGGCGGATACTGACCAGTCACGATTATTATTGGGCGTTGCCCACCAGCGGGACCGATACTGCAACTCGGCCAGCTGAACCAACTCAGCGGGGCAACTTTCAATTGCTCGTAATTCGCGGCGCGAAACTCCTGGCAAATAAATAACCGGTACATTGTCACTCTCGAGCTTGCTGGTAAGCCCAGCAATCACACATTTTAGCCACACCGCCGGGCCGGTGCGCTTTTCTGGCGCATAGTCACCAAGCTCCAACAGTTCTGGCATGGCTGCCTTGAGTAGCGGCATGGAACTCTGCCAAGCGCCGTCTTTGTCGGTCCATAAAATGGCCGCCGGTTCAACACCTAACAAGTCGGTTTTGTGCGCTTGCTGGCGAATATTGCTGATTAAACAATCAATGATCTTCATAGAGGTAGGTCGTTCCTTTGTTACCAAGAACAGTAACGGCCAATCGCAACTCAGGCAAGCCACACTTGAAAAGAAGAATCCTAGCCGTAGTGCGCTTCTCGGTGACAGTTGGGGCAAAGTGCAATAGCGTTGCAAACCGTATCTTCGCCGCCACTAGCTAGTGGTTTAACATGGTGGACTTCAAGGTAAGCACTACCATCACTGGCCCGATTAAAAGGTGCTGGGCAATTACACTGTTCGCATATTCCGCCTGCCCTAGCTAGTACCTCTGCCACGACGTGTGGGTTACGAATAAAGACTGTCGCTGTTACCGATACCTTTCGTGGAAGACTATTTGATCTACTCAGTATTTTTTGCCTTTCAGTGCCTGCTAGCGCTAGCGACCGCAATACTTGCTGGGAAAAACTCTCGTTAAGTAATTCCAGTTCAGATTTCTGGCGAACCTCAATTACTAATCGATCAACCAGTAGCTGAATTTTTGGCTGCGCTGATTTACCTTTAGATCGGTAGTAGTCCAAATGCTTTCGAACTGAGCCAACCGCCGAGTAGAAAGCGTCAGCACCAAAGTCAGTATGAATACTCCTTAAAAAGTATTCAGTAGCTCCCGCATTGATGGTCCTTTGATACTGTTCACCGCTCATCATACAACTGAACGTGTTCAAATAGATTTGAGCTGAGTTGCTGTTCCAACCATGCACCAACTCAAGCTTTACAACCGCGTCGTCAAATGAAATCGCCTGCGCATAGGCGCGCTTGGCGATTTCATAGACTGCGGCTATTTGCTCATCTGAAATAGCCATGAGTTACTAGGCTAACAACAGGTCAATTAAGAAGAGTTCTAGGTTATTGGCAAAGTCCCTTGTCCCCAGGTCAGGTAGAGTAAGCACAACAACTTTCTGCGCATCATTGTCGAACATATAATAATGACCATCGCCAATGCTCGACAAAGGAATTAAGTTCGCAGGAAAACCAGCCTTCTTCTTAAACTCACTCAAAGCATTAACAATGTTCAAAAATGACGATTCTTTTACACCTAGGCCATATGTCTCATTAGCACCCACTGAAATCACACCAAAGCGGCGCAAGTACTCTTTGTAGCAAGGTGCAAAGCATAGGCCAAGCTTCTGCTCAGCTGCTTCAACTTGTTCCGCTGTTGCTGGAAGGGTATCTGCGCCATTCATTTCAAGCAATTTTGCTAACTTATCCATTTTCAGTACCTGCCTGTTGCTTTATGTCTTCGGCTCGAGCTTGCCAATGCTCCGCCCGCTCTTTGGCAAAGCCAGTTCGGTCGATTTCCGATTCCTTAGTTTTGTCGTGAAGAACCTTATCATTGCCATCGCCGGTGTGTTCCGATTTACTTAGCTCAGCCAATGGGGCATCATTTTTCTGCCCTATATGGTGCAACTCAATCGGCCTTCCATCTTTATCTAAAGGTGGCTTGCCATTTTCCATTCGCTCTAGGTTAGTCGCGCCAAAATCATCTTGCTGTTCAAGGTCGATGTCTTTCTTAACCAACACTTCGCGATCATTCAGGCTTTTTGACTCAAGATCTGCGCCCATATAAATATCAGCTTCTTCATTGGAACCAACTGCCTCGATCACATCTTCCGAATAACCTAAGTCTTTTAGTTCCTTTTTCTTTGTGTCATCGAGGGGCTCAAAAGCTTCGCGTTTTGCCAATCTTTCGATGATTGGTTTATCTAAGTCTCGCAGCTCTTCGGGCGAATACTTCCGCTGCTCAAGTGAATCAAAGAGCTTTGGTCTAACTTCGGCTTGCAGCTCCTTCATATTAGGAATATCAATCACGATTGCGCCTCCCTCGGAAATTGTGTTGTCCACGCGGCATACAGATTAAAATAGTCTTTGCTCTTCAAAGAAAGCGCCTTTAGCACCGAATGGGAAATCTGAAGCAGCAAGACCCGATGGCATGAGCCAATCTTCTTGGATATGAGGGCTTCAAAGGCTGAGCTAAATTCAGCAACCGTTGCTGTCTCATTTGTCAAACGTGTTATCGCTTGTTCACAGTCCAAAATCAATAAAACAAGTTTGGCTAGTGAGCTAAAATGCTCGTCTTTATGAATGTCTAGCCGTGCTTTGCCATTCCCAGCATTTAGAATGCTGAATAAACTAACCTTGGTTTGAGTTGGCAGAGTGCTCTTCATCAAGTCTTCAGTCACCGATTGATGCTCTGCACTAGCGTCGATAGCACATCTAGGAGATACCAACCATTTCGCCAACCGAATGCGGAACTCGGCCTCATTCCAAAAGGCGGTCTTTGTTGCACAATAATCATAGCTCTTAAACTCTGGTTTAAAGTATTTTACTTTGCACAACACAGCCTCTAACCAATCACTTTGATAAACAACGGCAACACCGCTAGGCAGGCGAGCTAACTCATCAATTTGGTCATCGCTCAGCGCAGCTGACTTACCAGCTAGCACCCTATCCGCCTCATCAGGCAAACGCATGGTAATTTTGGTATTGCTATTGCGAATGGCAGACTTGTGTAAAGCGCCTGGAGACTGATCAGCAATAATAAAGCCTTCACCATAGGTTCGCATTTCGGCAATAGCATTACACAGAAGCTCTACTGACTTTGCGGCTAATGTACTGCTCTGCGTATGCTGATCGCTATGGCTACTGCTTAACAGGTGGTGTGCTTCCTCTAAAACCGTCACATGTTGAAGCGGCTGATTCATCTCATTGCTTTCAGCACGATGCTCAGCAAGTTTTATGATCAATAACCCCATAATTAATGACTTGGTTTCTTGAGAACCGACTCGGCTGAGATCGATAATGACATTATGGTCAAATAGTGCCTGATTAGTCATTTCATCTGCAGTGAATATTTCGCCATTGAGGCCATTCGACAACGAGCGTACTCGCGTAACTAAAGCACCCGTATAGTTACCCTTAACCTCGTCAGAATAGTCTGAGTGTGCAATGACAGACTCAAGTTCAATTAGCACGTCAGAAAAACTAGGGAACAGATTAGGCTCAAAATCTTGGGTCGAGCTGCTTAAATCCCAGCCACATGACCCATAACTTTGTAACAAAGCGCTCTTCAGCAATGCAGGCATGGCGTCATGCATCTGCCAACACACATTGAATACTTCAATCAAACGATCTATGTGTTCAAGCACATGGGTTTGCGCAGGGAATGAAAACGGATTGATCTTAAGCAGTTCGGCAAATTTGCTGTTGGTTCCCAATACTCGCACATTGGGGTCATTGCCTAGTACATGTTTATATTCACCCTTTGCCGGCTCTATGACCAAAAATGGAATACCTTGCTCTTTTATTTCGCTAAGCAGCGAGTAAATGGCGTTACTTTTACCCGAGCCAGTAGAGCCAGTCACTAGAGTGTGGCTGGCAAGCTGGTCTAAATCCAAATGAAGTCTTTGCTTTGAATCTGTCCATAAATGACGGATAACGCCTAATTCCAATTCTCGGGAATCCAATGATTGATTGGCATTTAGCCGCTGCACTTTTCGGCCAAATGCAGCCGCTTCTTTTACCACAACGTTTGAGGTAGATTTTCTTGGCAGGCTCAGTTGAATTGCCATTTCTTTGCTTGAAACAAAGGTTGCTGGCGTTAAAAACGAAAGATTCGCATTGCTAGCAAAGCTCGGTTTTAGCCTTGGGTGCGCTAGCTGGCTAAGCCAGTGCCGCACATCATTTGCCTTGTCGCTGTCCCAGGTTGTCATAGCCAGTTCCTCCATAGAAGAATCACTGCCACGAGTTAAACCTAGAAACTGGCTAGCCAATGCTTCTGTCGTCGCCGCGCTGTCAGCAATGAAGTAGGCAGCACTTTGCCAGCCACCATGGCTTTTGGCTTCATCCACGCGCCTTAAGTGGTGATCTATCTTGTCTAATAAGTTAACAATTCCTTTATCAACGACCTCAAAACTAAGCTGGCGTGAGGTACCCTGAGTTTGAGTTTTTCCTTCGGTACTATTTAAGCTCTTAGTCTCTGTTTCATTCTTGGTATTAGACGATGCGGCCGAATGAGAGTGCCCTTTGGTTTCACTAAAGTTATCAGTCTTTGACTCAGATTTACCTTGGGTATTACTACGTTGAAGTATGCCTGCCACTTGTGCCCCGGCGAAAGCACCTATAGGACCACCAACAAGAGCACCAATGCCCATTGCGCCAGCACCTGCAATACCTGAAATTAAATCTGGTGAGCTAGTGCTACTAGATGTTGAATGGGTGGTCGATTTAGAGGTGGTGCTACTAGAGTTGGTGCCCGTCGTTTCGGTTAAGCCAAGGCTTTCGCCTAACGAATGACTGATCCCCTCACTAATGCTTGTACTTACCGCCTCGCTGTCTTGCTCGCCATAGCTATATTGCCGCTTTGCTAAAGTAGATAGCTGCGTCGACACTTGCTCGAAACCACTGCGGACCACATTCAAGTTTTGCATCGAAACAGGCTCTGCCAGAATTAGTCCTTCGTAAACTCGCTCCTCCGCTGCATCAATAAAACGCTCAAGACCTTGCATAAAGTGCTCTTGATCTTCGGTCGATAGACTAGGCACACTACTTACCGCAGTGACTGTATTACCAGCTTTGTTGTCGCCTAACTTATTTAGTAGCGCAGTTGTCTTAGAACCATCGAGCTTTGAAAGCTTACTACCAGGAAAGTGACCTTTAAATGTTTCTTGCAATAACTCGCCAGAGTTTTGCCCAAGCATTCTTCCAGGCTCGCCACGCGTGCCTATATAAAACAAGGTATCTTGCCCATCTGACGTTAAGTACAAAAACACCGTATAACCCGCTGCACCCATTGCGGTGTAAGCAGCTGTCATGCTTTCTATCACTGATTGTTTGTTTTCTTGTACTAATCGCTCAACTTGAAAAATTCGCACATCCGAACCAGGACTAAGCCGCACAGAACTTGTGCCAGCCATAGGTAACACATCGTACTGCCCTAACTCAGCCAAGTAGCTTTTGTTAATTAGCACATTGGCTGTAGCCAAGGTGGTAAGCGCTTGCTTCTGCAATGGTAATAACTCATCAGTCTCTGTGAGCTCCTGTGATCGATTCCCTGTTGCTTCCATAGCAAACTCCTCTAAATTAACACTGCAAGAACGACTATAGCTAGCGCAGCGGCAGCGCCACCAACTAACAACATAGCCTGTAAAGAGTTATTGCCCGTTGGCTGTTTTTCTGGTGCAGGGTGAGCAGACCTAGACCTTCGTGTCGTTTGTGGTTTGGCATTCTCAGCAACAGTTACTTGCGCAGGCCTTGAGATGCTTTTTATAGGTGGCATTGCTTTGGCAGGCTTAAAGACATGCTCGCGCACCTCAATCATGTGGCTGATACGTTCTTCGCTAAAGTTGGAAGACGCGTACACTTCTTGCAAATGATAGTAGTCGTCAGTCCATTTAGAGCTGTCTTCACTCATTGCCTTGGCATAAGCATTTTCTTCGTAGGCAACAAAAAGATTAGGCTGTTTAGAGCGCACCCAGGCAAAAGCTTGCTTAATCGTTTCGGTCGGTAAACGCTCGTCATTCAGTTCCATAAACAACGCGACGCGTATCGCCGACAAGTCACCTTTCTGCACACAGTTTTCTAGAGAAGGAGACGGCGTAAAGCCTTGCAAATTCACTGAAGCGAGGGACGATTTCATCGGGTTATCCTTATTATTTTCAGCACCACCTGTACTATTCTGCTTCGGTTGCACTGGTTTCGAAAACCCAGCGACACCACGCTGTGTTAGGTAACTCTTTACTTCTAATAAATGGTTGAGACGCCGCTGGCAGAAGTTTTTCTTCGCCGCAAACAACTGCTTTTCAAAGTATCCAGGGCGCTCCCATTCATATTTGTCAGTGCCAATTTCATCAATGACAACACTGGTTTTATACTCTTCGAACAGTGCCTGTTTATCAGAGGGCAGCTCTGCCATGACCTGGCGAAGCAACTCTGCGGAGCAATTAGGGTTCTTCACAAAGTCTACAATATGATCTTTAAACGCCGCTGGTGTTAGTTCTGAGCTCAGCAGTTCATTTGTTGTATTCATAACGCATTATCCTGTTGCTAAATAAGCCCAAGTTTCCATTAGATCTGCAAAATGCTGTCTAACTCCCTTTTGATCCCTTCGATCTCGGCAATTTCTTCTTCAGCCCTAGCAATCGCTTCTTTGCGTTCTTCCGTATGCTCGATCTTGTGCTCTAGATCAGCAAGCAAGGCGTTAAATTTTGGCGCAAACTCGTTATCTAAAAAGGCTAAATAGTTATCTACCAGCTTTTGGATATCTGATTCTATTCGCTCAATTGCGCCACTTTTAAGCGTGCTAAACTGACTGCGAATATTAATCACGCGCGTTTTCCATAGGTCGTGAAGGTCAACATAGGACTGCTCTTCCTTTACCTCTACTGTGCGAGTATCACCCCAGGTCCATGGTTTCCACCAGGTGAAATCACTCACAGTATATGAATCAACAACAACGTCTTTGGTTTGGATTTCATTACTGTGCAGCTCAATATTTAGTGAAAAATCATCAATCGATTTTTTTAGCACCTTGAATGCTGGTAGATTCAAACTCGAGCTATCGGGGAACAGTGCCTTCACTTGTTGCAGATATTCCTCATGTAATCTTTCTTTAGTCAGCTCTTGTGAGCGTTTAAAGGCTCTTTCGTACTCGTTAATTACTCGGTTAAACTCGAACTGTATATCTTGTGCCGAGCGATCTAACTTTGCGCTCGCCTCACTTTCACTCGCTTCGCCCTTGTAAGTTCTGCCTAAATCCGCAATATGTTGTAGTACCCGCGCTTCGGCTTCATCTAGCTGCACTTGCACTTCGCCAGGTAAATCAGGCCTTTCTGTTCGTAGCGTCTCTTGATAAGCAGCTGTATTAAAACCTTGCTCTCGGCGCTGCATAAGGTCTTGTATCTGGGCTTTAAGTTGCTCCAACTCTTTTTCGTTCATATCAAGCTGCTTGTTTAGCTCCGCTTCCTGCAAACCTTCTTCTAGCGCGGCCTTCATCGCTAAATGAGCCCGGTTTAAACGCATTGGAAAACTATATTTGGCAATATACTCATCGATAACAGCTTCAACGCCAGTGATACCGCTATTTAGTAGAGCCTCCGCCAAGGTAGCGTCTACAAGCGCTGGGTCGTTTTTCGCTTTATCTTCCATGGCTTGGCGCACGCTCGAACTTACCCGCATATATTGCGGCATTGCCATACTCGGCTCTTCGAGTAACAAGTCAGCCATACAGGCTTTGTCATTGCGCTCCGAGCGGGTCAGACTACCTTGGCGGCGAAGCAGATAAGCCATACGAGCAGAAACGGGGTACATAATCGGGTCGACGATGCCGTTCTTTTCTAAATATGCCTTAACATTTTCAAGCGCCTTCTCAACACTCTCCCCTTTCTCCGGATCAAACTCGTCCATTTTGTTTATCACAAATAGAAAACGGTCTCTGCTTTGTTTGCCGCCTTTTTCCATCGTGTCGGCAACCAGTCGCAGCAGCTGCTGATCATCATTAATGCCCAATTGGGTAGCATTGAGCACATAAACGATCAGAGGATTACGAGCGGAGTCTTGGATATAACCTAGCGTTGTACGCTGATGCTCAGCATCTTGGGCATTGTTCGGCCCTGGTGTGTCGGTTAATACCAGCCTAATGTTTGCATTTTCTTTTACTGCACGAATATTCCCATGAAGCTCGATGGTTTTGGTCTCTTTATCGCTATTCCACTTTTGCAGAATCTCGCGATCTACTTCTTCGACCTTTTCGACTAACTGACCAGTGCGGTCAAAGCGTTCACCTATAAACGTGTCACCAACTTCTTTATCATCATAGATCTTGGCGATTGTCGCGGTGGTTGCTTGGTTGGCGGCTGGCAGTAGATCTTGGCCCAACAAAGCGTTAATAAACGTGGACTTACCCGACGACATAGTCGCGACAACATAAGCATCAAAGTCGTTGTCGAGGGCCTCTTCAAAGTCTTTCTTAGCGTTCTGATCGCTTTGTTCAAGGTAGGAAGCAAACTTTTCCGATTCATATCTTAACCGAGTCATAAATTCGGTGATTTTTGTTAAGCGCTCCTGCGCGCCTTCCACTAGCGTATACGACAGCTCAATCTCCAGGCCTTTTGCTGTGGCTTTTTCGGCAGCTTCTTTCACATCTTCAAAGTCGGCTTGAACGCCTTTAAACTCGACTTGAAATTGCTTACAACCATTAAAAAGCTCAACCAACTCGTCAAATATTTGTTCGACCCAAAGCTGTAAACGCTTTTTACTGAATGCATTAATTTTTGACCCCGCCGCCGGTGCCTGACCATTAATCAAAAACTCAGTCTCAATCAAAAATGGATTGTGAGTAATATGGATGGTTTCCATAGAAAAATCCTTATTCGCTATCTGTTATTGTTGTATTTAATTGTGCCGAGCTGCTTTAGTAGCCAGAGCACGCACAGTACTTAAACCTGTGTACTCGATAAACGTAGTCAACTCGTCGTCGCTGTGTGTCGCCATGGTGCTCTGTTTCACCTTAACTAGCTCTTTCCGTAAATGACTTTTTAATAGTTGCCCATCGGCTGTTTGAATATCGGTTGCGGTGTACAAGTGAAATGGCTTTTCTCGAAAACGTTCCAGCTCTGCATTGAGTCTGCTTCGCTCTCGGCGCAATAGTTCTTGCTGGCTCAGCTTTTTGTTCGCTATGAGCGCTTGCTGCGCCATCAAAGGGATCACGGTGGCATTGCTGTACCCCATTCCCTCAAGGTAGCAACGTGCTTGTTGAATATAGTGCACCGCGGTTTCACCACGCTCCTCATCAAGCTGATCTATCTTGTTCAAAGCAAAGATCACTCTGCGATGTGACCGACGCTTGCCAATAGTGCGAATAATCTCAACGTCGTCATTGGTGCCAAGGTGCTCAGCATTTAATAGGTAAATCATTGGTGCATTAGGGTAGGTCTCGAGCGCACGAGTAAACTGCGCCTTGTGCCGCTCATCCATACTATTGTTAGCACCTGGTGTATCCACTAAGGTAAAACCTACTAACCCCCTGCAAGATTGATTGGTTATGTGTGGGATGGTGATTTCAATTTCGCCAATATAACGCCAGCTATTCCATCTTTTGATTTGTTCGGCACAAAGGCTCGAACTGGTTTTTACCAGTTTCCCAGATTGAGAATAGGCTTTGGCTTCGAAAGGTTGGTCGGCAGCCACAGTGATGCGCGTGATCTTGGCAGTGGTCGCCTCGTTGCCGGTAGGCATTAATTCCATGCCCAACAAAGCATTAATTAAAGAAGACTTACCAGCACTCATTGAGGCGGCAATCAAAATTGGTTTTGGCTGCCTTGAATGACCCCAAAGCCCAAAAAATCCTTTGTTCGGGCGTGTTGTGATTGCTAGGTTGTTATGCAGAGGCGCAAGGGGCTCTTCAACATCACGCGCATGCTGGCTCGCGGCCCTTTCAGAACGCGCGCGATGAAACCCAAGCCATATGCCCCTTGAACTAGCAGTAAGTGTTTCGCTACCTACTTGCTCTATGGTGTGCTCTTCAATCATCGGTTCTTCGTCCAGGTCAGAGAACTGCTGTTCCGGCACTATATCCTCGCTGGCTGGCAAAGATTCATCTAACGTACCGTCAACTAGATTCTCTCTTTTTTTCCCTGTGACTGATCCCCATATTAAGCTTCCAGCCTTATTATTAAAAATCATTGCATATTAGTCCTTTTTGTGAACAGCCGCTTTGGGTAATGTCCTTATAGCGCAAATGCCTTTTACTGCTCATAAATTCCCTAGTCTTTATACTTGTTGTTATCGTTTTTAGCGCCTGCCTGGTTGGGCGGGCGCTTTGGTGCCGTTGGTTATGCCTCAGTCAGTTTTCCCGTCTGTACTTTGGCCTGCTTTTTGGCAAAGTCGTCGCGGGCTTGTTGTTTTTCGGCGCGGGTTAGGTGGTGGTCGTTGATGCGATCGCCTTCTTTGCCGCCGTATTGCAGGCCTAGGTGGTACCATGGGGCGCTTGGTACGTCTTTGCCGCGGTCTTTTTTCCAGTGGATGTTTGGTTTGGCACGAAGGATGCCGGCGCCTTTTTTGCCGATGTCGGTGGCGCTCATAAATGGGCGAATGTTGAGGCGCACGCCATCGTTGAGGTCGGGGTTCCAGCCAATTGGCTGCTCGTGTAGGGGCTTCCAGCGCACGAAGATGTCGTAGCCAGTGTCGGTTGCCGAATTGCCGGTGGCTTCGCCTTCTTTAATGGCTTCTAGTTCGGTGCGCAGGGTTTTGGCAGCTTCGAGGCGGATGTCGGCACCGTCGACACCTTGTTTTACGTTTTCGGTTTGCTGGCTGATCCAGTCGTTTAAGTAGGTGTAAATTAACCGGTCGAGGTTATTGGCATCGAGCTTGTGGTAGTTAACCAGGGCGCTAAAACCATCTTTCAGACCATCCCACACTTGCCAAATAAATGGGCGATGTTGGAATAGCTTGCAGTGCTGCTCAAAAAACTTATCGCGCAGCCAGGCTTCTAGCGATTTCGCACCGACACTGTCCAATAACTGGTCGCGTACGGTGTTTGACCAAGCCTCACCATAAGCCGCTTCGAGCATTAGTTCTAATCGGCGTGCCGCCGCGGCTTCGCCGCGCAGAGCTGGCAAACAAACGATGCCATCGTCGTCGACCAAATCATCACCCAACAACTTATCACAGCGTTTTACCCACTCACGTTGTTCGACTGCTAATTCCATTTCATTGTCTGATAAAGCGTCAAGTTCGGCTGGCCAGCGATAGCCTAATAACCTGGCCGTGGCAACTTGCAAAACGGTGTCGTCAACACGCAGATCACCGGGTTCAGTCCATTTGCTATCTTCGCTCCAAACCACCGAACCACATGGATGACCATGGAAAATCCATTGGGTTGGATCATTGGTATAGGGTTGAGGTAGGCCGTTAGGATATTGTTGATCAGCTACAGAATGCCACTTAGCCTTGTCATACGGTACTTTTACCAACGTGCCGTTAGTCACATTTAATTTTTGGTCAATGGCACGAATCTCTGTAAAGTATTCCTCCGAGCTTACATAACAATACATAGCAGTCAGTTCACTTACATCTTGAGGAACCATAACAGCAATATTCTGGTGGAAAATACCCTTCGAGTACCCATAGGCTTGAATTACACGCATCCTTTGCAGTGCTATTGCTTTGCTATCAATAGCCTTTATGCCCTGGATACGTGCACTACCCGATGAATGTAGGCCGCCTATGCCATTTTCCCACCGGATAATCTCACACTGCCCCTCGAAATGCCCATCTGACAACGGCGTACCCTGGAACCATTCCCAATTTTCATTCAAGCGATCCAGTTCCCAAACTTTCTGAACATACCTAGGGTCATCACCAGTTTGCACTCCAACATAACAATCTGCACTTTCAGACAAGAGCTCGAGATCAGATCCTTCATCAAGATTGACCCTAAAATCCGGATTCTCCAACTGCCCTGCTTGGCTAACCGATTTGATCTCTTCAACCAATAACGCCTCGGCTTTATCGGCGGCGGTTTTGTAGTCGGCGACGTCTAGGCCGCGGAGCTGGTGGTCGTTGTTATCACTGGTGGTAGCGCCCAGAGTGAGGGCTGCTTCTGCGGCATTTTGGCCACGGGTAATGCCTAATAGTTGCACATTAAAATCCCACATAGGCGTTTGAAAGCCCTTCGGCCCTAATCGCGCCACCATATTCCAAGTATCTTGGGTGAGGAGCTGCTGGCGGAACTTTTTATAGCTGGTTAAAAATAGCCAGTTTTGTGGCAATACCACGCTGGTATGGCCACCCTGGGTGTTCATTTGTAGGCAGCGGTCTAAAAACACCGTGGCTAGGTCGTTTTTACCAGCCGGGTGATGTTTTTCGCAGTAGTTTTTCAGCACATCACTTTGTTTACCACGGGCTAGGTAAGGCACATTGGTGATGACCCAGCTGTACTGTTTGCTGAGTAACTGGGCGGCTTTGGTTAAACCTTGGGCGGCCACCTGGGCTTCGAAGGTTTGGCTTGTTTCTGCTAATTCGCCCTTTTCTGCCGCTTCTTCGGCTTTTAGGGCATTATTCAACGCGCTTTGCAGAGTTGGCCAGTTAACAATTTTGGCAGCGTCGCTGCGCTGAGGGTTAATTAGGCTGCCCAATACTGGAGCATGTTGAAAGGTTTGTTGTAGCCAGTCGAGGGCAATGCTGAGGTTGCTTTTTTGTGCCGAGCTAGTTGAGTTTCCTGAGCTTGCTGAATTATCTGGGTTGGCGTGGGCAGCAATTTGTTGGGCCAGTTGTTTCCACTCGCCTTTGGCCGCGCCAATGGCAACGCCACTGCAGGCTAGTTGTAGCTCGGGTAGCTGGCGGTAGCCTAGTGGGTTGCCGTTTTCGTCTGGGTAGCGCCAGGCCTCTAAAGCGATGGCAAACGCGGCTAGCTCAACGCAGCGCTGGTCTAGCTCGAGGCCATGCAGGTTTTGACTGAGTACGGCGTCGATTGCTTGTTTGGCGCTTAACCCTTCGTCGGCCATGCGCAAGGGCACCAGCATTAAAAATGCCGCCACCAAGAAGTGGCCCGAGCCACAGCAAGGGTCAATAACGGTTAGTTCACTTAACTGGGTTGGCCATTGCTCAAAGGTGCCCGCGGCAGGTGCCCAAGGGTTTTGCTCGCTGGGTGGTTGCTCGGCATCGGGTTTAACAAAACGCAAATAGCTGAGTGGCACACCCGGCACACTGGCAGTGCGGCGCAGTGCTGCTTCGTTGGTGGTGGTGCTTAGGTCGTTTTGGCTGAGTTGGCGATTGGCCCACCAAGCGCCCAAGGCGTTGTCGAGCAAAAAGCTCACCATGTAGGGCTCGGTAAATAGCTGGGTAACTGGGCTGAGCTCGCTGGCACCAATTTTAACCCCAGAGGCGTTTACCGCCTCTTTGCGCTCGCTTTGCCAAAACTGGTAGAGCCAGCCGAGGGCGTCTTGCGCCTGGAACGTGTCGGGATGAATGCTTTTAATCAGCTGTTCGAGTTGCTGAATGGCATCGCGCGGCAGGGCAATTTTGAGCGCTGGTGAACTGGCACGAAATACCTGCGGTAGCATGCTTGCAGCAATAAAACCGGCGGCCTCCCAACCACTGCGGGCGCCTAAATCGGCGGCTAGTTCATCGCAGTCGGCCAGTGATACGGGGTAACCTTCGCAGATCAGTAGATTGTTTTGCGCCAAAAAGTAGGCAAACAACATGCGGTGCCATTGCTCGTAGGCCACCTCGCTGACCAGATGGTCGATTTGCTGGCTGCTATCGCTGGCTTTTACATCACCCAGGCTGCGGCCATGGGCACGCAGCTGGGTACGTAATTTGGCATCAGCTGGCTGTAAATAGTCCGGCGCACTGCTTTCGCCCACGCCAATTCGTTCTATTTCTTCGCGGGCGGCCTTTTCGACCAGGGTTCTACCCTGGGTCACAGTTCTTTCAAGCTGGTTGCGCAGGGTTTTGCTCAGTGCTTGGCGTGTTTGTTCAACTGTCATCATTTTTACCTATTACTGGGCGCCTTTTAGGCAGACCACTAAGAAACCGAAACCGGACCAGAGGCCAGTTTTTCGCGAATGTTGGCTTCGGCTTCGGCCAGCCATTGGCTAAGCTCTTCGTCGGTTTTAATTAGTTTGCGTGGTGCGTGTACCACTTGCATACGCGGCTCTAGGCGGCGCACGGCTTCGGCGCGGGCACGCTCAAACTTAGACGCCAGCGAGGCGGTCCGGTCGCGCCATTGGCTTAGGCTGCATTGGTCTAGGCTCTCGAGCACATGGCCATTGCTGGTTAAGTCGAGCGGTGGCATGGCGCTAATGTGGTTGGCTTGCAATACCTCGGTTTGCTCGGCTGGTTTTAGCTTTTGCCATTGTTGGTCGCCTTCTAGCTCGGCCAAACATTTGTCGTATTCCATCTGGTATTCTGTTTGGTGGTGCACAATGGCATCGCGCAGTGAGCTAATGGCCTTGGTAATCAACGGTGTTACAGGGTTTGGCGAGGCCAGCAAGCTGCGATTGGCCATAATGGCTTGTTGCTCTTGTTGCAGCTCGGCAAAAAAGCCCATATCGCGACACAGTGGCAATAGGTTTTGCAGCTCGGCCCAGTCTTTTTTGCGCTGGCCAATCAGCTCGGCCTTGGCTTGCCAGTCGGCAACGTCGGTTTTAATTTTGTCGGCGTTGGCAAAAATCTCTAGTAGCAGTTCGTTCCCCGCGTACATCGAGATGTCTTCTAGGTAATCTGGCACAGGGCTGGCTGGCAGTGGTGCATCGCCACCGGCTTGGCGCGCAAGGGCAAGGCCCATGTCTATAGCGCTGTGGGCTTTACTGGCTTCTTCACCGGGCTGCACCTGCACACCAAGCGCTTGCAAAGTACCTTTAATGCGCAGCAGCTGCATTGTTGTTAGCTGCACTTTTTCTGGCTTAAAGGTGGCTTTGGCAATGTCGCGGCGCTCTAGGGTTTTGGCATCGGTCATTTGACCGTTAAGCGTGGCATTAAGCTGGCCGTTGGCCAGCATGGCCATTAGGGCGCCGTCTATGGCATCGGTTGGCCAACCAAAAGGCGCATTACCAAAGTGCTGCTGTACTTCTTTGCCAGTTTTGCCAACACCCATAAAGCGGCTGACGGCATCCGTCACCGGGTGGTTATTGCCTGAGCTGTTATCTGTGCTGCTTTCGTTACTAGCGCCAAGCAGCTGAATGGCGTTTTCGCCACCGGCGCGGCGGGCGGCATTGTATACCTGGCCCCATTTGCTGTCGTCGGCTTTTTTAAACTCTGGGTAAAGGCGTTCAATGGCTTTGCGACCAGCGCTGGTTAACTGTTCGGCTGGCGTGTCGCCATCGACCTCGCTGCCACCGGCCATTTTAACTTGAATGGCGGCGAAGATTTCTTTGGTGATGCTGTCGATGCGCCCGTTGGCATGGCTAACACGTAGCTGGGTGGCGGCTTTGGCATCGCGCCCCGCTTCGGTTTTGGGTGTGCCACGGCTTTCGAGTGTTAGCTCGGCAGCCTTATGTTCGACCATGGCGTCGAATAAGTCACTTTGGTGCAGGTTTGGCACATATAAATAAATGGTGGCCTGGTCGCTGGTCGCTCTGCGCGCTTCGGTTAAGAAGTTCTTTTCTGAATCGTTTAACACATGCACATAGAGTTTTTCTTTGGCATCGGCCGGCAGTGACGATTCAAAACAAGCATGCAGTGGCCGTGGCACCATGCTGTCGCCCTGGGTCAGGCGCGTATTGCCAATGAGTCGGCGGACATATTGCTGCAGCATATCGAGGCGCAGGTTTTCAATGCGGCCAGGGTTGCCGGTTAACTGGTTGCGCTCGTTGATGTATTGGTCGTACCACTGCTGGCTTTCGGCAGTTTGTAAGCGGTATTCAAGCTGGCCTTGGGCATTTTGTATCGACATTAGTAGACCTTGCTTGGCCAATGAATCGAGCAGTTCAGGCACGTCGCGGCGCATGCTGTTTTTTTCGCCGGCTAGGTCTTCAATCATTAGGTCGGCTAGGTAGTCGGCCGTGGCAGCAATGCCGTGGTCAACGTCGGTTGGCAGTTTGCCAATGAGCAGCACGAGCGCCAGCACGCGAGCTTCTTGCTGTTCTTGCTCGTTGCCATCGGCTTTGCGCGAAATAGTTTCGTGAATGTCTTTGGAAATCACCTGCGCTTGTACCAGCTGAGTTTTTAGCTGGTCGTAAATAAAGTCGGCGGGTAATACGTGGCCTAGCGGCTTATGGGCGGTGGTTTTACAGGCGTCGTGTACAATACGTAGCTGTGTACGTAGTTGCGACACTGTGCCGGTGGCATCCAGTGCGTGCAGAACTTTGTCCCAAAAACGGCGGCGCACGGGTAGCAACGGGTAGTCGGCAACCATGTGCTCTTCGTCGGCCGCATTGTGCTCAATCACGGTGCCATGCATGTGACGCGCAAGTTCACCTAGGTGGCCTTTTATTTCGGTTTCGATGGCCGAGCGGGCCGATTCTTTTTTTTGCAGAATCACTTTACGAATTACCGAATCAACGTCGGTGTCTTCTAGCTGTACTTTTAGCTGAAAGCGGCCTAATAGGCGCTGTAGGTTTTCGTTGCTGCTTAGTGCACTTTGGCCGGTAGCGACAAAGATTACTCGCGATTTTAGCTTGGGTGCCGAACAGAGTTTTTCGACAACGTGTTGAATGTCGTGGGCGCGGTCTACTTCGTTGCCAATAAACTGCTGTACTTCGTCTAGCACGATTAGCGTGAGCGGCACTTCGCCGTTATCTTCGAGAACATCAAAGAAGGTTTGCTGCAGGTCGTCATCGCTGATGTCTGAGGTGATTTTAGGGTACTGACTGGCAAGCAGTTTACCAACTGCCGGTACACTCTCGGCTAGGTCTGGCATGTGTTTTAAAAGTACTTTGTGTAGGTCGATCGCAACATAGAGGTTGCGCAGTGCTTTTTGCCACTGCTCTTCGCCTAGCTCTTGTTGAATGGTGTTTAACAAGCCTTGCTGCTTGAGCCAAACACAAAAGCGCACTAGGTGATATTGCTCGGGTAAACCCAGCGAGCGGAATAATACGGCTAAAACCGACAAGCGCACGTTTTTGGTGCCAGCGCTGCCGATGGTGCCCGATGCATGGTGTTTACCAGGTGTTTGCAGAGCAATACTGTCTAGTTGGTTAAATAGTTCTAGCGTGCTGTTTGGTAAGTTGGCTAGCGTGCGGGCGTTTTGATTGCCAATACTATCGTTGGTCCACAGTGCGGCCATCATTTTGGCTAGGTGTGATTTACCCGAGCCAAAAAAGCCCGAAATCCATACGCCTGGTTGCTCGTCGCGGCCGTTAAAGCAGTTGATAAACTGGCTTAAAATGTCCTCGATGCCTGCTTGGTATTTGCCATCGCAAACGAAGGTTTTTAGCTCATATTCTAATGTGGCGAGCGATTCCGCGTCGCGGCTATCACTTACTTTGGCCACCCCTTGGTTTTTTAATAGGTGGGTGGTTGGGTCGTTATGGTAGATGTCTTTGTTTAACATGAGCGATCCTTATTTTTATCCTTTTAATGCGGTTGCCAAGTAGCCCCAGCCGTTTTTTGCGTCGAGCAGGCGGTAGGTATTGCCATCTTTTTCGCCCGGAAAAAACACTAACAAACGTCCTTCAATTGTGTCGGCGAGTTGGCGAACCAGGTCTGACACCGAGCTGATGCCAAAAAGTGTGCCGCAGCCTAATAATGCAACGACAGTATTGGCGGTTTCGCTTTGCGCCTGAATGTTTTGGCGCAGTTGGCTGACGAGGTCTTCGGCAAAAAACTCGTAATTGGCTTCTAGGTATTCTGGGTTTTCAAAATAGGCTTCGGCGTATTCTTGCCCAGCTAACCAGGCTTCGAAGGCATGGGTAATGTTGAGCAGTTGCCATTGGTGGCCATGGGCCGTGGTGGCTTGCTCAAAGGCTTCGAGTCTGGCGCGTAGTTTGAGTTCGTCTTCGGGTTTATAAATGGCAAAAATTGAGCGCTCTTCGCCCGACGCAACGGCAGGCCAAGAGAGGCTAATATGGCTTTCGTATTCTTTTAGCAGATTACTGATGCGGTCGGCCATTTAGGGTTTCCTTTTCTGATTCGGTTAGCCAATTTGGGAAGCGTATTTCCATCACTTCACTGGCATGTGAAAACTTGATTAAACCGCGGCTATGGGCGTTATGGGCAAGCGCGATGAGTTCGTCGCGATTAATGCCTAGTAGTTTGAGCCATTGGCTATTTAGGCCAATGTTGCCATCTTCGCCGTGCAGGTGGGCAATAAATAAGGCAAATGCCACATTGGTGGCGCTAACATGCGGCTGGCTGCGTGTTTTTTTTGTTCGCCCTTGCAAATAACCAGCTTGGGTTAGGCTGCCATTGATGTTTTGGGCAAACGAGCTCAACGAGGCTGGGCTATAACCACCAGGGTTATGTTGCTCTAATAAGTCCATGGTGTGCTGTTTGCTATATGGCTCACCAGGTTTTACGGCTTGCAGCATTGGTATGGCAATTCGCAGTAGTGCATCGCGGCAAAAAGCGAGTTGCAGGGCTAACAGGGGCCGGCTTTGCTCGCTGGTGTTTTGCCATAGGGCTAAAAAGTTGCGATACAAACAAATGCTGTCGTCTAGGCCGTATAGGTCGGTTAGGTGGCGGTAGGTCAGTTTGCGACTGTTGGCGGTGTTTTTGTGCAGCACATTAAAGTCGATGATGTCGTCTTTAAAGGTGCTCAAGGCAGCACCTTGCGGGTGCAAGGTTAGTAGCTCGGTGAGCTCGGCAATCATCATGCTGCGCGCCGAATGCGCCCCACTTTTGCCGTATTTAAATCCAAATGCTTCTAACACCTTAGTCTCCAACCTGTTCACCCTAGGCATCGAAAACAAAAAGTCTACCAAATCACACTTTTGCGCGCATGACTATGATGCTGTTTTCATTGCTTTTTCGCTGTTGCGAATGGCTGATAGCCTTGATATTGGCAGGGTTAAGCGACCTTTACGATACTGTATGTTTGTATAGGTCGCTTTTTAAGGCGGGTTTTAGGCGCTGGTAGTTTCAACTTCGGTTACAAAGGTATGCGCCAAGTCACCGTATATTTGACTGGTTAAGCTAAAAAACGGACTGAGCTGGCCGCCCCTTGGCACTAGGTCACAGCCCATTAAACTAGTCAGGCAATCGCCATTTTCGATGTGTACATCGAATGCTTGTTCAATCTCGTCGTACCACTTTTCTCGTTCAAGTTTTAGTGGCTCTGCGTTTAGGTTAAGCAGATCAATCGTATATTGGGCGTTTTGCTGATCGGTTATGCTTTTCGATGGATGCGGTGTCATTTCACCATTGGGTAAAAACAGAAAATAGCCACGACAGTTATCTTGCAGCGGTGAAATAAATCGGTGTTCATCATAATGGTTGTCTTTGGGGTCACCACCAAATATGGCATCTTTGGGAAAACGAGCTAGGTCGGTTTGCGCAAAAGCGCTCAACACCAAATTGTACTCATCAAAGGTTCTACTTGGGTACGCACTTTTTGGCTGCACATGATCAATGTGATAGCCAACTGCTAGGCTGGTTGGCCGCTCATCTAAACCGCCTTCAATTTTTAGCTGAATTTCGGAATAGGCGCATAAACCACGCTGCTCTTGCCAAAGGAACTTGCTTAGGAGGTCTTTGCGCATGCGCCTCCAGCGTGAAGCCGCTTCTGAGCTGTCTTCTGGAGGGCTCTGCTGGGCGGTGCGCAGTTCGGGCCGGTTGCAGTCGCGCTTAACTATTTTGTGCATTGGCCAATGCCTCTTTGCGAGCCAATACACGCTTAGCTTTGGTTAACCAGTCATGATTGCCAAAGTCTTGAGTTAAGTCTTCTAAACGGCTTTTTAACTCTGGTAGCTGGCTATTGTCGGTACACAACTCTACCTCAACCAAAAAGCTGCGTAGCAGTTCTATGCCATTGATATTTGGTACTGGGTTAGTACCCATTACCGCTTGCATGACTTCATTGCTTGGGTGCGCATAAGTTTTTGAGACCGGCGTTGAGGCAATTGAGTTACCAGCAAGGTCTGAAGACAGAACTCGAACCGACTCTTTTTTAACCGTCGAGAGCACCTGTGGGCTATGCGTGGTTAAGATAAATTGCACTTTTGGAAAGGCCTGCTGCAGTGCTTGAATAACCTTTTGCTGCCACGCTGGGTGTAGGTGCATATCCACTTCGTCGATCAGTACAATACCATTGGTTTGCTGGCTAGCATTTTCGTGTAGGTGTGGATTTAGCTTGGCGCAGCGCCAGGCTAAATCGGCAACTAGGGCTACCATGGCTCGTACGCCGTCACTAAGCATCGACACCGGTAAGATGCCGGCATCGTCGTGCGACATCGCTAGCTCTTCATGGGTTATGCTGTAGTGAAATTTGTACCAACCTTCACTAGCTAACACGGCGTTAACTGTATTTTGTATACCGTCAATTTGCTCTCGCAATGTGTAACCAGAATAGCTTGAATCGCGCTCTTGCTGGGTAGCGGCATATTCGGCTTTGCTCATCCATTGCTGAACTTGGGTAAAGCTAGAAGCCGCCGTAACACAGTCTTCGTAGCCCATTGTTCTACTCTCACTTAATACCGCTTTGCGTTTAGCATTCTTGTGAGCATTCCAAAGTCGGCCTGAGCCGTAGTACGCCACAACAGGAAGTGTTACATCTTCAAGCGCACGAACCTGTTCCATCAACTTTGCGCCATAGTTGGACAATAACTTAGCATTTTTTGTTGTGGTTTTGCCTTTGGGGCTATTCATTTCCCGATATACACTGCCGTTGAAACCATCAAACTCAGCCGTAATTAGAGCGGGAAAGATTTGTTCGTTATCAGACAGCTCTTTTCGTCTTTGAAAACGTGGATCTGTTCTTTCCATTCCTTTGTTTTTGCCCAAATCAAAAGCGCCGACAAAAGGGCCAAGGGCAATTGAAATAGCGTCTAGTAATGTTGTTTTACCTTGGCCGTTTTTTGCCACAATAACGGTAAGTTGGTCATGAAAATCGACCGTTAGGTGCTCGAAGCGCCTAAAGTTAGTCAGCGTTAACGATTCGATTTTCATGTGCAGACCTTTTGTAAAAGAGTGTTGAAACTATGGCTGAATGTTAACAGCAAGGTTTAAAAGAAGCGAGGTAGTACCTGGTATCGGCTGGCCGATTAAGTCTGAACAAGAACATCTGATTCTTCATTAGAAAACTGATGATTGATTTGCTCAATAACAAACTCAGCGAATGCTTTGGTTACTTCGAAGTATGAGCTACCGAATTGAATGGTGCCTTTGATATCAAACCCACCGCTTGCTGTTACTGCTTCGCCAGGGTTTGCTGCTTTAAAACTTTCGATCACGTCGTTGTAAAAAAGTGGATTTTTGAACCATTGTTTACCGTATTGCAGAGAAAGATTGTTGGCATACATGTAATGCGGCCAGCGCTTTTTGTGGCTATCGGTGCGTTGCTCTTCTTCGGTAAACTCTGCGACCGCTGATGCGCAAGCATAGTAGCTGAGGAAGCATTGCCCGCCAACGGCAACTTCTAGCAGGCAATCGCCTTGGCGAATATTCTTTGGCGCTTTGGCAAACGTTAGCATTGCATGCGGCTCATCAATTACTCGCTGGTCGGCGGGCAAAATTGGTTCTTCTTTGTAGCCTGACACCTTTATAAAGTACTTAGCTGCTGCGTTTATTTTAACTGAGCGATTACCTTCGCTCGGCGTGCAATGGTTATTGAGCATATTGTGCAGCCCTATATCACCAACTTCATCGTGGCTGTTCGCTTTTTCTTGCATGTCTGCGACTAGCACCAGCTTGTCTAGCTGCCACTGAGCAAGGTTTACAAAGTCTTGGCCGTTACGAGCGCTTTCTTTTAGTCGTTGCAGAGCATGCTCATCGGTGATTAGCACACCCGTTTCGTGATTGTGCTTAAGGCCATTCATGGTGAAGTTTGCAGATGTGACGATGCCGCAAAAATCTGAGCCTGCTTTGCTAAAAATGTAGATTTTAGCGTGCAGTTTTTGATCTAACCCAATTACTGGCCAGTGACCGGTTTGCGATTCAATATATTGACCAAAGTTCATTAGCGCTTGTGGTTTGGTGAACTGCTCACTACCTGCTTTTGGGCACGTAGAGATTAACTCGAACCGCTTGCCTGTCAGCTCTAGTTCTGAAAGTAGTACCTGGCTGTCTTGCGCCAAAAAAGGCGACACAATCAAACATTCATCACAATGCGTTAGCAGCTGTTTAACCAAGTCTAGGTGATTACTCCATTGCAACTGCAAGCCTTTTAATGAGGCTTCTCCTTGGCTATTTTGCACAATAATTGTCATTGTTTTTCCTTGTTTTTTTATGTTGGTTTTCGCTTTAGGCTACGATGAACTGCATGCTTCGCCGACCTACCTGTGAGAAGCGATCCAACTGATTGGCCGTTTGCTGATACACCTTATGCCCGTTTTCGCTTCGTAAATACCTGGAGGTATCACAAGTTCGACATGTACTGCGAAAACCGCTTGCTTGCTGGCTCGTAATCGCAGCTGTTGCCTGGCAAACGGGGCATTGATTCAATGCTGCCAGCTCGTTGTTTCTTTTAACAAGCTCCTCGGATTGTTTACGGGCGTTGTCACGAACTAGCGCTTGTTTCAAAGCTTGAACCTCTGCTTTGGGCAGCCATTCCAGCACAGATAGCTGATGGTTAGGCAATACCTTTAACTGACCTATCTGCTTAGCCTGCACTTCCACTTTACTTGGTATTTTGCAGATCGGCTGGCTGTAGTTTTGCATCAATACATTGAGCAATACTTTGTCTACTAGGTAGCCAAATCGTTCTACTCCATATAGATCGAACGGCGATAGCTGTAGCCAATTGCCAGAGTATGGCTGGTCGCTTGCTGGTTGATCTTCTTTGTTTAGGTTTGGCCAAGCAATGATGTGCTGGGCTGTACTCGTGGTTTGCTTAATATCTGGTTTGGCAACAAAACCCAGCCAAGGCGTTATATGCAATAGAACCGCCTTTTTGCCTGGGCTTTCTATCACTAATTGCCAGTCGAGGTCGTGCTGCTCAAGCGTTAGAGTGTTACCGGCCCAGTTTGCTACCAATTCACCCTTCAAGTATGGGTATAGCGCGTGTTTTAACACCAAACCAGCATAGCGCGAATAGGCTTTGTGTTTGGCTAGGGTTTGCGCTCGTCGTTCTTCGGCGGTGAGTTTTTTACCACCGATTACAGCCCTTAGTTCGTTCCACAAAATGGTTAAGTGGCGGTAGTGCTGATCGTGGGTAAGAATATTGGTTAGGTGCAGGCTATCTGTCACTTGCAAATGACGACTCACTAAACCATAAAGGCCTTTTTGCTTTAGCCCGCGCACGGTCGATTGTGCCTGCACTAGCTGCGCTAGGGTATTGGTCAACTTTTCTGAGGCTTTATTGGTTTCTTCTTCGCTAAATGCTTGGCCCCAAAGCTTGCAGATTGCTTGCGATAAGCGATGGTGAACATCGGTCGCGTTATAGAATTCGAGTGCTTCGTTCACCGCTGATTTCAATTCGTGTAACAGAGCGATGCGTTTGCTTAGATAGTTGTCGAGCTTGTCTATCAGCCGGGCGAACACGATGTTTTCGTATATTTGATAATCATCCTCACTAAAACGGGCACTGACGCGCTTTGGTACAACACCAGATAAGGTTTGCCGTTGCCAACATTCCGAGTGCGATGCTAGATGCACCAGAGCATTTTTGGCCAGTTTTTTTGCCCTAGCAACGTCGGTAATTTGCTCACTGTAGCGCAGATCGAGTCTTGGTCGGGCAGAAATTTGGTGCAAATGCCCCGCCTCCAGCACGCTAAGCAATGTGTGTTCAAAGGTATTTAAATCACAGTCGTCTGTCACCACGCCTGCCGGCATTAAAGGCGATGGTAGTTCAGTAGATTGCTCATCGTAGGTGCTTTCGATGGTGGTAAGAATGCGTTCAAATAATTCGGCTCGTTGAAGCACTTCTGCCGCTGGTTTTACGAACGTTTTGCGCTCGTCATTTATTAGTATGGGTGCGCCAGCGGCATCAACTAGCAGGCTTTCGCCTGCTGTTGAGTCATCTTTCTGCTCTAAGTAGCGCCCAGCTTCAAGCTCGGGAGGGAGCACTTTTACATTGCTACCGGATAGCCGATCTTGCCACATTAAAAGCCACCTTCTTTGCGCAAGATGTCTTTTTCTAGTAGTTCTAGTGATTTGGTTGGCTGATTGTTGAGCTTGGCAGATTGCCAGAAACTATCGAGCGCTAACTGTAGGCTTTCTAGCGCGTCTTTGTTTACATCAAAACGGCTAGTCACCTTGCCTTGGCGCATAACGCGAGTTGCTAGTAGGTGATCAAGCGCTTGCCCCTTGGTTGCGCCTGTGGCCATCATCACGGGAATAAAGCGCAGCGCTTGCTTTTCAAAACGGTTACCCCAACCCAGGCCAAAGTCTTTTTCTAAGCTCGCAGTGAAATCGTTGCGCGTTAACTCAGCCAATAATTCTTTTACCTCTTTGGAATGGTCTTTACAGGCTTTATCGAATGCTTTCATCAGTGATTCGAAAGAATACTTTTTAGGCTCTAACTGTGTAATGTCAAAACTCGCGTCTTGTTTCGGCAATGTCATCACATGTGAGCGGTCATAGGTTTTATCGGCCAGCTCATTAGTGGTTTCATCGTGGTTAGCGGTGCCGATAAACCAAACGTTATTTGGCACCAAAATTTGGCGGCCATCGCGCAGATACTGTGGCGCACCAGGCAGTTCGGTTTCGGCCAGGCTAATTAGTCGCTCGCTAGGGTTGTTCTTTTCTAATGCAGACAGGAACTCGGCAAAGTACTGCTCTGGGCGCGATAGGTTCATTTCATCTAACAAGATGACGTTGCAAGAGTCTTGCCAGCGAGTTGTTTGAGCTTTGTACAAGGCTTGCAGGCAGTCTTTTTCGTAGAACTTGCGCTCGAAAGCATTGAAGTGACCTAGTAAATCATCGCGGTCACGCCAGCCTGCTTGTACCGAAATATCTTGGCAGAAACCACCCATGGCTTTGGCGAAGGCTTTGGCCAAACTGGTTTTACCTGTACCACTAATACCCTGGAATACATGCAGCTGGCTCATGGCCAAACCACCCAGTAGCACCTGAATGTCTTCGAGTGGGTAAAATAGCTCAACATGCTTTTCGGCCTGGGCAATGCGGTGCTGCAGCTCGCCAGCGAAGGCATTTAATTCGGGTACATGCTCAAGTTCAATTGGCGCCGTATACGCCTTGTCTTGATCCATTTTTGCCATGGCTGGGAAAGCCGTTTTGGCTTTTTGGGCGTCGGTAAGCTGTGTAACTCGGCTTTCGAGGTCGTCGATATGAACCTTTAGAACATTTTTGTGGTGCTCGAGAACCTTCCTTTCACACTCTACGGTTTCCAGGTCAGTAGCTGAAAGTCTTTTAGTACTTAGTTCACGACGGGCAGCGTCGAGTTCTGGCCTTAGCGTTGCGAGGTCGTTTTCTAGGTCATTCACTCGCTTGCTTAGGTAGTCTTTTTCTTCGCGCAGTCCTTCGGAATCAGACTGGTCAAGCTCTCTTCTTAGTTCAAAATTTTGCGCTTTTAGTGTTTCAAGCTCATCAAGCAGCTCGTTAGGTGCTTTATCACCTAACTCTTGTTGCAATGCTGCCAGGTCGGCAAACTGTTCTTTTGTTGTATTTAGCCTCTCAAAGACTTCGGCTAGTCTTTGTTTTTGGCGCTCTACTTGTTTTTCATGCGCCTGGCGCTCAAGCTCCATTTTTTCGGCGATTACATTTTCGAGATCATCTCTTTCGGCTTTGATTTCTCGCCACTCGCGACCCACGCGATTTTTATCACGGGCAACAAGAGCTTCTTCAGCTTTTAGTTTGCTTTCTCGAATATCGAGCGCTTCAAGTCGATCTACTTCTGCCTTTGTATACTCGTGTTGAACGGTTTCTAGTTCTCGTTTTGCCTCTCTGATTGCTTTGTCGAGACGATGTTGCTCCTCGCGCAACTCCTTTAGATCATTTTCGTGCTGGGCAACTAGCTCTTTTTGTTTTGCTTCGAGCTGTTTTAAGGCATTTTCGTTTTCGATTGTAAATCCAACTTTTGCGTCTAGCTCTTTCTTCTTAACTTCTTTCTCTCTTCTAGTCAGCTCCGCTTTTAAGCTAGCCAGCTCGGCTTCTTCAGTTTCAAGCTCGTTCTGCTTTTCTGTCAACTCATCTTCAAGTGCTTTTAGTTGCTGAGCTTTTTCTTCGTGTAGCTGACCTAACTCTTCGTTGTTGGCACCCATTTCATTTACTAGATTCCAGCGCTCTTCATGTTCCTTATTTAGAGCTTCTTGGTATTTATTGAGCTCTTTGCAGACATCTGAAAAGCGGTTTAGCCAAGATTTAATTTTCGGCGCTTCGTCATGTTTCTCCAATGAACCCAGAACTGTTTTAAGCCATTGATCTTCAAAATCAATAGTGAATGCGGCACTGCTCGCATTATAAAACTTTGAGGCGTTCTCGAATGAAGCACCTAGTGTACTCGCGAGTCCTGTCAGTTGAGTGGCCGGTGATGTTGGCTTTGGCGTTGTTTTTCTTTTGCCCATTAGAACCAATCCTTAAATTGTTCAGTAAATTTTTTACAATAATTGATGTAGCCGAGTACCAAGTCAGCGGTGACCTGCTGGAGCTGAGCCGCGTTAAACTCACTCTGTGCGTGACTGGTTTGGTTACGCAAATTGGCAAGCTTTAACAGCTCCTCGAGCGCTAGTTGCTCTGCGCTTAAATGCAGTAATGGATGACCCGTGTGCTCGAATACACCTAACGCTGCCGCGAATAACAAAGCTTTAAGCGACGCTTTTGGGCTTTGCGCCGCTCTTGCAACCTGACTTAATCTTTGGCCAGCAAGCGTTGCGATTACGCTGTCAGTTGCAGCAGGAATACCCAGACCTTTTAATATTTCTCGGTTAAGCTTGAAGCTGTGGCGTTCTTGGTGTGGCACTGCGTTTTTGGCAATGGGATACGTTTTGATTAGCCATTGCATAACCACTTCGAGCAACATTTGGCATTCGCTAAGCGCTGCTTCGAGGTTTGCTGGGCTTTGATTGCCTTGTTGAACGGACTTTTCTTTTTCAATTAGCCTGGCGAAGTAGCGGCTTATGCTGGCTTGCTTTTCTAGCCAAGGGTAGCTGGTTAATAGCTCGAGCTCAGTTTCGTTTTGCAGGCTCTTAATCCATTCAGCAGCGGTTTGCTCGGCCATATCAGCCCTGCCGACTAACCCTCCCAACCTTTTACAAAATTGCTTGTCACGAGCCAGCAAGTCATTTAACCCTTCTGTTAACCACCAGGCATGTTCGCGGATTTCGAATGGGTCTTTCACCATAAAAAGCTGCTCACCATAGTGGTCTGCTGTGATATCGAGCAACATGTAAGCTTGCTCAGGTGAATCATCTAGCTGCTGCACGCCTGGCAGTGTTAGGTCGTTACTGCCATAACTGCCTTCGAGTTGTTTGTAGGCATTCACGTCTCGTCGGTATTCACGGTATGCTCGGTTTAACTGCTCTGGTGTTAAGCTAGGTAAATCTGATTGCACCGGTTCAAGCAGATAGGGCGTTATTGAGCTCCCCTCTTTGCGACTAAGGCTAAATTTGAGCTGTTTGGCATGCGGGTTAATTGGCTCTACTTCATTTAACGTGGTGCTCATTCTTGGCCAAAAATGACCCGTGATGGCATCTTGAAATAAATATCCAGCTTTAAGATCTTGGTTATCCACTTCTTCGTCGTCTAATGTTTTAGCACCCTCGTGGGTCAATTTTTCACCTGAATGCTCAAGCCAATTGCGGCTAATGCAATTGGCAATGATCAGTTTGATTAGATCAGGATGCAGGCCGGTTAGGGTCTGCAGTTCAGTAACTTGCCAACGTTTGGCACGTATCAACCCTAAAATCGCTCGCTCGAACAAGTTTAGCCTTGTGCGGCGTGGCTCTGGATATAACACCCGATAAACACGCACAGGCCAGAGTACGGTTTGCCTTTTGCCAGAGGAGAATGGGGCGAAGTTGAGGAATAAGTTAGTATGAACGAATTGCACCGTGATCCCCTTTACAAAGTTGATAGAATGCGGCCAAAGACGGCACAGCCGTTTGTGCATCCTGGCCTTGCGCCAGCTGCGCATCGCCAACACAGATAAGCATTTGGCGCTGGCGACTCATTGCCACGTTCATACGGTTGGTTAAGCGCATAAAACCAAATTGGCTGCGCAACCTTTTTTCTTTTTCTTCTTCGCTAATACCTGGCTCTGACGCTGGTTTTTTAGCATTGAACGTTCTCACTACCGAGAGCAATACAACATCAAACTCTTTACCCTGAAAGGCATCAACTGAGCCAACGCGCAAACGCTCTTCGCGGGTAATTGAGCCGTCTTTATTGGTCTTTTTGGTCCATTTAAAATCATCATGCGGCTCATAGCCTTGATCGGTTTTGACCATCAAAGGTGTGTTGTTTACTTTGCGCTCAGCGAGTTTTTGCATAATGAGTTCACGCTGGGCGGCATAGAAGGTAATCACGCCGACTGACATGGCTTCGCCACCCGCTGCTAAAAGCTGCTGGACTTCATTTACAATGACATCTGCTTCGGCTTCTCGGCTAAGGCTTTTCCCGTTATTTCGACGAGCCGGATTATTGGCGTCAGCTACATCAATCCACTGGCAAACTTTATCCTCATAGTTACCTTTTTGAGCAGCTATGTTGGTTAAGAAACTCTCGCTAAAAGCAAAGTCTTCGGCTGAGCGGCCCGAATGAACTTTGCCTAGCCCTTCTGATTCATAGAACTGCTGACTAACAAAGTCGCCTAACACGGGGTGCATGCGAAATTGAGTGTCGAGCATGATCACTCGATCAACACCGTCTTGCTTCTGCAGTTCTTGCAACTTAATTCTTAGCCGCTCAAACAAGCTTGAACGAAAAGCTTCTTGCTGCTGATCGGTTAAATTTAGTTCTTGTTGTAGTGCTTCTTCGATACTAGGTTCAAGCATGTGTGGTAGCTGGCGGTCATCGCCTACTAAGATGATTCGGCGCTTAGCCATTGCCATAGGCACAAATAAGTCTAGCGGGTTTGCCCGCGCGGCTTCGTCGACCACAACGGTTTCAAACTCGATTTCTGTACTGTCAAACCCGGCGATCTCTTTGAGGCTAGCCATTTGTTTACCAGCTGCTTGCTGACAGGTAGCGCCAACAACCATTGAATACTCATCGATTACTGACTTGGTCGCCCTTTGGTCTTGGCTAAGACTGGCAACTAGCTGTTCGAGTACCCATGCAGCACCTTGCTTGCTTTTCTGTACCAGTTTTTCGACTTGGATTTCGAGCTTGCTGATTAAGGCCAAACCTTGGTCATCTATTTTTTGCTTTAGTGCAGGCGGGCGATAGTCGGGTAAGAACTTGTCGAGTAGTTGGTGCTTTAACTGGGCAAGCCCATCAAAGGATTCAATATTATCTGACGAAGATTCTGCTAGGTCCTCCAATACGGCTAATAGACCAGGCTCAACATTGTGATTTGTACGCTTGAGCGTACTGTACAAATCCCATGCTCGCTCGCTGCCATCGTCAGCAAATGATTCTGCCGTAATGCGCATAGCACGGATTTTTTTCACTAGCTTATCAGCCTGCTCAATACTTGCTGCTTGTGCGCCACCTTTACTACGCAGCTCGCTGATGTAGTCTTCTAGTTCAAACTCCAGCTCACTATTCACAGAGATGCCGTTATTAAGCAAGGCTCTAATATCTTCTAGACACTTTTCGAGTTCATCTGCTAGGCGATTCTGTTGATAACCAGCTAAGCGCACCATTGCTAAACGATCAGCAAGATTATTAATCAGTTTAAGTTCCGAGTGTTTTTCGTACTCGGCTGCGACTTGGTCATTTAAGTAGTCGACTCGTTGGGCAATCCAAGGTTCCAGTAATGCTGTCTGATCTGCTGAACCACGTTTGCCGCCAATGCGAGTGCCTGGCAGACCCATGACGTCGCTGCGATCAAGCGCGTTATCCACTGCATCATGCTGAAAGCTACTAATAAGCACCTGGCCTGATAAGCTCTGCTCCTGCGATTCTTCGGCTAAACGACGCTGTAGTGCAGCGATCACTTGAGTTTTGCCTGTACCTGGCGGCCCTATAATGATGGCAAGATCAGGGGTATTGAGTGCCACTTCTAAGGCGTTCTCTTGTTTTGCCGTGGGCTTGCCACCTTTAAACGTTTCTTTTGCGTAGGGTGTTAATGCTTTTATTTTTCTGCGCCGGCTTGGGGGTACAGCAACACCTTCTAGCAACCATTTTAACTGTGTTAAACGCTTGCCCGAGTCGATTGTTTGTTTGGCAGCGAGCCTACGCTTACCAGCTGTTCTATGCCCTGCTAAAGACAGGTACAACCAACCATCTTGCTGGCGGAGCTGTGAGTGCTGACCTGTGCTTGCTGGCCGAAACTCAACATGATCTGGTCTAAATCTAATCGTGCCTCTTGGTACCTGTCGCTCGCCGGCTTGCAAAGCAGTCACTGCGAGCTCTTCAGTAAAATCAGGCGGGTTAGTACCAAGGTCGTATTGCTGGTTACTTTCTAGTTCAAGCACTTGCCAACGCTCTTTAAACTCTTTTAAGTCATCGAGCGTTCGAGGTGTTAGCTTCCAATAGTTGGTTCGCCCTTCTTGCCGACCTTCGATTTCAGTAATTCTTAGTGTTCTTAGAGTACTCGCTTGATCTAAAGCTTGATCCCACTCTTTACTGTTATAAAGATTCCATAAATCTAGATAGCCTTGATTACTGCGCAGCGCTGCGTCGAGCATGGCTTTTTCAGTGCCACTTTGTAGCGCTTGCGCTACCGAAGCATCTACAAAGCTGAAAGTACCTATGATTAGTGCAAAACCACCGTCTCTTTTGATTCTTCGAGTGAGTCGTTTCACCAGCAACTTGGCGTCGTCCGTTTCCTCTATATCGGCGCGCCAGCCGTTACCTAACAACTGAAAAGCGCCAGCTTTAGCGTGGTTAACATGGTTGGCCACGACCAGCCATTGGCTGTTAGCGGCATCAACGATGAAAGTTTTTGCAAACCAAGCGCTAGCTTTAATTGGATCTTGGGTGGGAATTTCTTGCTTGCTATACAAATCGTCGATAATGAGCTCATCGATACCCACTTCGATGTCTAAGAACTGCAACTCAACTGGCGCGCAATATCTTAATAATAATTTGCCTTTTGTTGCTTTAGTTAATAACCATTGTGTTTGGTCGCGCTCCACCAGCAATTCAAAATTGCCTCTATTATTTGCGGTAGGCCTAACTTTTACGCGCTGGTCATTTTGCACAAGTAGCCAGTCATCACCATACTTCTGAATCGCTACCTTCTGGCCTTCGACAAGTTGGTCAAGGTTATCGCTTGAACTAAGTGTTAGAACCGTTTCATCAAAAAAAGGAAAATCTTTTAAGTCCATAGTGCTCACCACCTAAACTGCCAAACAATGTGTTGCGTGGCGAGCTCACCTATATGCAACCAAAACGGTGTTTCATCTTGCCCACGCTTGGCCAAGGGAATACCTTGCCCTTTTGATAGGAGCTTGGTTTTTGACCCGCGTTGCAAGGTAACGCAGTCATCTTCAGTCGCATTGATTTTTAAGCCTTTATCCAAGAACTCAATTTTTAGATGGTCACTTGGCCAATAGCTATAAGCATAACTTGGCAGCAATCGTTTAAGCTCTTTTTCAACACCAGGCTGTAGAACCACTTTTCTTCCCGATGGTATCCAATCACTACTTTCTATTGGCGTATTGTCTTCTGAAGTGGGAACAATAAACTCTTCAAAAACTACTAAATTTGGGTCAATCTTCGCCTCGCAAAAAAAGCATTCTGAATCTGAATTTTCAGCAAACAGATTATGTGCGCCGCAGCTTTCGCACAGTACCAAGCGCTCATCGCACTCGGTAAGCGCCTCTAGCCACTGCGCCATACTTGGCCGTTCTAGTGGTTGCGATTTGCCTTGCTCAAAACATTGGGCAAATAGCTGTGGTAATCGAGAGTGCTCAATTACATGAGGTGGTAAGTTTTGCATGCACTCGTTGTCGATATCCTCAGAGTCATTAATCCAGGGATGCTCGCCCCGCATTGCCGCCTCTTCAACCTCTGGGTCTCCATAGTTCACCATATCGCCTTTTAACGGATGGTTGTGCGTTAGCAGCTGATAGGCAATGACTGCAAAGCTCCAGACATCGGTTAAGCTTGACAATAATGCTTTACCTTTGACGACCTCTGGTGCGCCGTAATCTTGGGTATATAGAGCGTGGTCGTTGTGCGATTCTAGGCTGATGTTGTCGCAATCAATTAACCAGGTTTCGGCAAAATTTGGATCGTCGGAAACAAAGATGTTAGATGGAGACAAGTCTCCGTAAAGCATACCTTGTGCATGTAGCTGGTTTAGCGTGTTAGCTAACTGGCAAAGAATACGGATACGGCGTCGTAAGCCGCCTTGGCGAATGTAGTCTTCGGCAGCATTTTCTTCGGCTTCGACAAAGCTTTCTAACAAGCTCTGTAGGGGAATTAAGCCGTCCATAAGCTCCATTACATAGCCGTTACGCGGTTCTTTTAGCAAAGCAACAGGCTTGGCAATCTTTAGCTCGGTGAAGTCTTGGCGAGTTAACCATTCAATTTGCTTACGCCAACGCTGTGCTGCTTTCTCGTTCTTATTAGTAAAGCCCTTGATCAGTACACCAGGGTAGTTGGTGTGGAAAACAACGCCTTGCCCACCTTTGCTTAGCTCATTACCAAGCTCATAGCGTGTCCCCTTGGTGTCTTCGACAATGCGCTTTCTTGGCTTTTCTTGTTTGCTCATTCGTTCAATCCATTCTAAGTATGCAAGCGATGCTTTTGTCATCGCCATGCAATGGTGTTGACCACTGCTCAAGTTCGCTTGCTAGCCAGCGTTTCATTCTGCGGCGGCTTCGGCTCTTTTGATATTGATAAATGACCTCAAAGAAGCTTTCTAGGTGCTCGGCCACTAGGTCATCCGAAATGCCATCTGTCATTAGCAGCAGACCGTCACCTGCCTTAGTCAGCTTGATATCTGCGTTCATAGCTAGCTCGTTTGTAGCCTGTGCGAGCGTTGTTGTTTGGTTACCAAACAGTTGGTTTTCAGGCGAAAGCACCTGAAATTTGCCACCAGTTCTGGCGAGCACTAGTCCATCGCCCGCTTGGTGCACAGAACCATAGCCTTGGTCGTTCACCCAAGCCCATAAACATGTGGTCTCGTACAGGTCGAACTCATTTTCAAAACTAGCCTTCCACGCTTCGCTTAACTGGCTTGGCTTGCAGTTATGAGGCGAGAGCTCTCTGGCTAAAGTAACTGCCGCTGCAGAACCCAAATGACTTAGCGGCCGACTGCCGAGCCCGTCTGCAACCGCGGCGAAACAACCGCCGCGGAATCCTTTTGCTACGTGCGCATCTTGATTGGGTAGTCCATCTTGCGTGTGAGCAGGCCCAATCACTGTTGCACTGGAAGCAAGTAGCCTCATTAAAATTCCCACTCAACGTCGTCAGCCTCATCGACCACCAGTTCAACCGATTGATTGGGTGTGGCAGAGCGACTACGAGTCGTGACAGACATGGTAACGGCACGGAAGAAGCGATGAATATCGCGGGCATTTTGACCGCGGAAAAGCGGTGCTTCGGGGTCATTGGCAAATTCGCTTAGCATGGTTTCGTCGGCGTCATTACCGATTGCCATTGCGAAGCGTGTCGCTTTGGCTGAGTACTTGCCCTGGTTAAACTGCTCGAATGCAGATTGCCAATCATCTGTTGGATAGCCGTCGGATACGAGCACAACAACTGGCTTGTATGCGCGCGGGTATGGGATGCGCTCACTGTCTTCAATTAGAGCATTGGCTAGCTGAAAGGCACCGCCCATCGGGGTTGGACCTGCTGCATCGAACGAACTCATTGCTTCGATTGCGTGAGCGGGCGTTAAAGGTAAAACCTCTTCGGCTTGCAAACCACCAAATGTTATGACCGATACTTGCAGTTCTGCACGAACCCGGCTTTCCGTGGCGAAGCTTTTGATCATCTCCTGCAAACTCAAGTTAAGCGCTTCGATCTTTCCATCTACACTCATGCTGCCACTGGTGTCGGCAAGGATGATAATCGGTAACGGGCGGGCTGTTTCGTGTTGGAATTTTTTCAACTGAGACATAATGACTCTCCTTGATAATTAATTTTCTTCTAATTGGCTTCTAGCGAGGCCACTTAACAGTACATAAGCTAGAGGCGTGCCAAGTTTTTTTCTTAGTCAGAAATCTTGTATCTTTTCATCCAATTATTGAGCGTTTGGTAGTTATTGAACCCTAACATTTCAGCGGCTTTGGCCTTTTTACCACCACTTTCAACCATTGCACCTCTGACGTACTTTGCCGCAAACTCACCGATCATTGCCTTCAAATCAATACCGTTCGCAACATCTTTATGTAGTAGAGCGTTTTCTTTTTCCGGCATTTGAAAGAGCGCTTGCTGAATATCAGACGAGGTAATCAAATTTTCGTGAGCCCATAACGACGCGCGCAGTAAAGTTGATCTAAGTTCACGGACATTGCCGCGCCAAGGATGAGAAAGGATAAGATTTTTTGCATTTGGGGAAATTTTTTTATTCTTAAAAGCCACATCCTCCTCGGCCAGGCTTTGCATGATGTTGTCGACCAAAAACAGTAAATCGCCCTGCCTTTCTCTTAGAGGAGGAAGATGTAAGACACCCACAGCGACACGGTAAAACAGATCTTCGCGAAATCTGCCATTGGCAACATCTTCCATTAGATTCCGATGTGTTGCGGTAATCAGTCGAACATCCGTTTTTTTAGAAGTGGTACTGCCTACTGGCGTAAACTCACCATCATTTAGCACTCTAAGCAGTCGGACTTGTGCACTAGGTTCTAGTTCACCAAACTCATCTAAAAAGAGCGTTCCACCATCCGCTTGGTCGAAATAGCCGGGCTTGTCGGCAATAGCCCCAGTAAACGCCCCTTTTTTATAGCCAAACAATTCAGCATCAATTAGTTCACTTGGAATCGCTCCACAGTTTACTGCCTTAAAATCTTTGCTAGATCTAGAGCTTGCAGCATGAATTGCTCGAGCGAATAACTCTTTACCAGTACCTGTCTCACCATAAATGAGTACTGGAAGTTCTCTTTCGGCGAGAACTTGAGCTTGCGCCTTCAGCTTCAGCATGTGTGGGTTTTGAGTGACGATATCGTCAAAGGCGACATTTACTGGCGCGGAAGTGTCGATTAGCCTGGACAGCTGACTATTTCTCATCCTTTTAAGCGATGGCACGTACTCAGCAGATAGCGAAAAAGGAATCTGTACTTTCTGCAAACCCTGTTCTGGCGACGATTGATAGTATTCACAGGGGTACTTGGTTTTACCGAGCAAAATCCATACGGCTTGCATCGCTGGCGTACCCGGGCTCAAAAGTATTGATATTGACTGCTTTAGCTTCGCCAGCTGGCTTAGGTGTTTATCTGCAATTAGGTAAATCTCACCAAAGTCTACGGGCGATGTCAGCCCAGCATCATGATCATCAACTGAGGTAGTTACACGTTCGCGAAGCCAGCTTAGGTAACTATCAACTCTAGCTTTGTCTTCGGGTTTAGAGTAGGAGTGCAGCAAACAAACTCTGTCAAAATCATACTCCTGTAACATTGCCGCTATAGGACCTACTGGTTGACCTTCACTGGAACTGTCTATTGCATTAAGGTCTGCTGTGCCAATCCAGCTTATCAAGCTTCCTTGTTTTCTGAAGTTCATATAACTTCTGCCTATTAGAGCTCTTAAAAAGCATTACAATGTTAACTATTTCACATTTTTACCGCAGCATACAAGCCTGTACAAATTAACATGTCGCCTAGAACGGCATGTCCTAAAATCATCCCTCCAGGTACTAGTTTTCTTGATACCGATCAAAGATTCGTCAACGGCTAAACAATGTTCGAAATGTAACTTTGTTGAAAAGTACAACTGTGGTATCCAAACGAATACAACAAAAGGAACACTGGGAATTTTATGCAAACCTGGCCTATGAAGTGGGACTTGCTAGCGCGGTATCGGTTGATAGAAATTGTTGCGCTATGGGAAGGGCGGTTAACCACCAATCACTTAATGAATAGCTTTGGCATGGGTCGCCAGCAGGCCTCGAAAGATATTCGCAACTACCGCGAAGATGTTGCGCCAGGGAATCTTGAGTACGACTCGTCGCTAAAAGGCTACAAACCTGCCGAACACTTTAGTCCGGTACTCACAACCGGTTCGGCAGATGAGTACTTGCATGTAATGAGCCGCAGCCAAGATTTACGGCAGACTTTCCACGGGCTGGACTTAGGTTTTGCTCATAGTGAAATTTTGACACCGGTTTCAAGATCCATTGAACCACAAGTGCTTCGCCCTATTCTGCAAGGCATTCGCGAACAAAAGCGCGTAGAAATTGACTATGTATCGCTTAGCTCGCCAGATGTGGAAACACGCGTCATTGCACCCCACAGCATTGTTTATACCCCGCTAAGATGGCACGTTCGGGCGTTTTGTGAAAAGAACAAGGACTACCGAGACTTTGTGCTTAGCCGCTTTCGGGCTGAATCGGATGTATTGCTTCCAAGCGACAACACTGTGGAGCAAGACGTTGACTGGAATACCGAGGTAGATGTTGTATTCACGCCAGATCCACGGCTAACAAAGGCACAGCAAGCCGTTATTGAGCATGATTATGGTATGAAGTCTGGCATGTTGGTGATCACCACTCGCGCTGCATTGGTAAAGTATGTACTGCAGGCCTACGGTATCGACACTCATAAAATTGAACCTAAAGCCGAAGCCCAACAGATAGTGCTCGCCAATGCCGATGAAATAAAAGGATATGTTTTTGGCTAGCTCTGGCTGTTATTGCGACATGTTATTTTGGCCAGTATCGCTTTGATGATTACTGGCTATTAATCTGGTTCTTGTTTCACCAACACCTAAATAAACAAGGATCATTTATGAAAAACCTTTCTATTTTTGCCTTGCTGTTTTTGGCTACATTCTCTATAGCCGAGGACCCGTTTAACCTTTCTAGCCTGCAAGAGGATGCAGATGAGCTTGGCATTGTGACACAGCCTGCAGTAGATGCTCTTGAGGAGAGCGCAAGACAGCTATTCGCTAACGAGCAATGCAAAGAAGCGATACCAGTTTTGGAAGACTATAGCAAGAAAGCCAACTACCTAGCGAACATAATAACGAGCACACTGGAACCCTATTATGGAGCTAGTTATGACGACCGCAAAGAGTTCCCATTAAACAAGCTTCGCGCTCTTATTCCTTATGAAAGCTTAGCCAATGATTATAAGAGAAAGCGCAATATAGCATTTGCGATGCGCGGTGAGTGTCTTATGAAACTTGGCGATAATGAACAAGCAGTGCCAGTTTTAATGAAAGCACTTGATCTAATGAGTATCGATGAAGAAGAATGGTGGACAAGAACGAATACAAATCTGCTGTCGATTGTTGACGTTAATATTTAAAAAGGCTGCCGCCCTTCATAGGGCGGCTTCAAGGAGGTAACAATGCCAATAAAGCCGATGGCTAGAAAGATTTCGTGTACGCAATGCAGATGGTCGGGAATATATGCACCACCTGGCGATGCAGTGTTTGAAGCACCCCCCACACAGTGCCCAAAATGTGGTTGTGAGCAACTGAAGCACAAGCCAGCCTCGAAAGTTGATGAGTTGGTGTCGAAGTTTACCGGTCAGCTGCCGAGTTGAAGGTACTTAATCTGGTGGCGATTCTTGGGGTGAAATGCTTGCTGGCTGTCGTGCTTGTTGGCTTGGGTAGGAACTCGTAGTTTTTATTTTATTTTTTAGTTATTTTGTGATTTTTTATTACTAATTTATTTATTTTATTTAATTTTTATAAATTAGTGCTTTTTATAGCGTTTATTGTCTTCAAAAAATCCGCAAGCGGATTTATTTAAAGACCTACGGGATTTTTTACCTAAGCTAGACGCCCGATAAAAACGTTCGGGCGTGACGGGTGCGGTGGCGGTAACCTATAAGCTAGACGCCCGATTAAACCCTCGGGCGTGACGGGTGTGATGGCGGTAACCTATAAGCTAGACGCCCGATTAAACCCTCGGGCGTGACGGGTGTGATGGCGGTAACCTATAAGCTAGACGCCCGTCGCAACCACCTATCGCACGATTGATCCTAATCTTTAGAGTTTGCTACATTAGCTAAAAACCATTGCAAGGACAGCTATGATTGTTGGAATCGATCTGGGCACTACCCAAAGTGCCATTTCTGTATTTACCGATGCCGGTGCCACGCTTATTCCCAATGCCCATGGCGATTTTTTAACGCCGTCGGTGGTGAGTGTGGATGGCGATACTTTATTGGTTGGCAAGCCTGCGCAAGAGCGCTTAATTACCCACCCTGCCCTTACCACTCATTTGTTTAAACGCCTAATGGGCACGCAGCGCACTGTGGTGCTGAATCATGTGTCCTACACGCCCGAGATGCTCTCGGCTATGGTGCTGAAGTCGCTTAAGCAAGATGCCGAGCAGTTTTTGGGCGAGCCGGTCACCGAGGCGGTTATCAGTGTGCCAGCTTATTTTAATGAAGCGCAGCGGCGCATGACCAAGCTTGCTGGCAAGTTAGCAGGGTTTAAGGTGGAGCGCTTAATCAATGAACCCACCGCTGCCGCGCTCACTTATGGCCTACTTGCCGAGGATGACGAGCGCAATATTGTGGTACTCGACCTTGGCGGCGGCACCTTTGATGTTTCGGTGCTGAATAGTTTTGATGGCATTATGGAAATTACCGCCACCGCTGGCGACCAGCAACTAGGTGGTGAAGACTTCCTCGATGCCATCATTGAGCATTGCCAACACACACAAGGGCTAACCAACTTATCACCACAAAGCCAGGCGCAGTTGCGCCGCTTGGGCGAGCAGTTAAAGCGCCAGCTCACCAATGAGTTTGAAGCAAGCGTGGAGGTAAATTTGGCTGAAGCGTCGTTTACTTGGCAGCTTAACCGCAATACCTTCAGCGATATTTGCGCGCCCCTTATGCAGCGCCTGCAACGCCCCATTCAACAAGCTATGATGGATGCCAAGCTGCAAGCCAGCGAGCTAGACGACGTGGTACTGGTGGGTGGCGCAAGTCAAATGCCGCTGGTACGTTCGGCGGCAAGCCAGTGGCTAGGCAACTTTGCTCGCATCGATACCGCACCAGAGTTGGTTGTGGCGCGTGGTGCAGCCATTCAGGCGGGGCTGAAAGCGCGTAATCAAGCCCTCAAAGATGTGGTGGTGACCGATGTATGTCCACACACGTTAGGGGTGGCAGTGCAAGGCGAATTTGGCAATCGCTTTTCGCCTGTTATCGAGCGCAACACCGTGGTGCCTACTAGCCGAATGAACGAATACAGCACTAGTTATCCCGGCCAGGAAGAGATTAAGGTAGAGGTATTTCAAGGCGAGTCACGCAATCTTGCCGACAACTTTGCCTTAGGTGAGTTCAATGTGCAGTTTGCGCCACGCGATGAGCGCCAACTGGTGAGCATTCGTTTTACTTACGACATCGATGGTTTGTTAGAGGTAGAAGCGTCGGTAGGCAGCGAAACAGCCAATAAGGTGTTTGTGCAAAGCAGTGAAGAGCTGAGTGAAGCCGAGATTGCCAAGCGCCTAGAAGCCTTAGCGCCGCTAAAAATTCACCCCAAAGACCAACAGTTAAACGCCTCGGTTATTGCCAAAGGTGAGCGCTTGTATGCCCAACTGCGTGGGCATGAGCGCGAGCGGGTTGATGAGTGGCTTAAGCAGTTTGAATCAGCACTGGCCTCGCAAGATCCAGAGATTATTGAGCAAGTGCGCGAACTGGTCAGTCAGTCGCTTAATAGTTTAGAGGAAGTATAAGCATGGATTGTTGGCAACACTTAGAGATTGAACCAACGCACGACAGCAAACAAATTAAGCGTGCGTATGCGCGCAAACTAAAACGCTGTAACCCAGAAGATAACCCAGAGCAGTTTGTTGCCCTGCGCCAAGCGTATGAAGCCGCTTTAGCCGGCATGCAAAAAGCGCCAGTAAAAACGACTGCAAACGAAAGCGCTGCAAAGACTGAAACAGCCAGTACCAAGGCAGAGAGCACCGAAACAGCTTCTACCACTAAAGAAGACCATACGGAAGCCAGTACGACAGAAGCCAGCAACCAAGCCCCAGAAGAAAGCGAAGCCGACGTGCTCGCCAAACGATTCCTTAGCCAGCTCGACGCTCTGTATCAAGATACCAGCAAGCGTACTTCACAAGCCGATTGGCAAAACTTGTTCTATTCGCCAGCACTGCAACACATGGGTGCGTTGCAAAGTTTGGCGTTGAATGTATTTAACTATTTAGGCCAGCACCCGCACGTGCCAGCGCAAGTGTGGCAATTTTTTGAGCAGCGCTTTGCTTGGCAGCAAAACTATGTGGCGCTGAGTAAGTACTTTAGCGACGAGTTTATCGACCGCACCTTACGCCGCATTCAAATGAGTGAATGGCAGTTACCCCTGCACGCGACTATTGCCGACCCAGCCCAATTCGACCACTACTTAAATGGGCGTGAATATTTAGAGCACTGCATTCAAAGCGAGCAATGGGCCGAGGGCGAAAAGGTGCTGGCCGACCTACTCAAACTTACCAATACCGACCCAGAGCTGCACCGCTTAGCCGGTGTGTTGTTTGAATGCCAGGATAATATCGCCACTGCCAAGGTGCATTATCAGCAAATAGAGGATGCCGATGCCTGGCTTGCCCTAGCGCGCCTGGCCAGTAATAACCACGAGCGTAATGAGTGCTACCGCAAGGTGCTTGAAATAGACGAGCAGAACATTGATGCCCTTCGGGGCATGGCTAATGCCTACATTGAAAAAGGGTTGTTTAGCGAAGCGCTCGCTATTCTTGAAACCGTAGCAAGCCACGCGCCTTATGATGTGGAACTGCGTGTACTGCAGCTAAAATGCCACCAAGCCATGATCAACAACCTAAAAGCAGCTTACCAAAAAACCAAGGGTTCCAAGCGCGACGTGGTGGCAAAAGAATTGGTGAAAAGTCTAGTAGCCACCGAGCAATATGAGGAAGCGCTGCGCTACATTAAAAGCGCCAGTATCTTTAGCCTGCAATTTTGGCGGGGGCTGCGCAAACATGAAAAACCTGGTCACGAGTTTTACCAAGGCGGGCCATTGCGCCTGTTTTATCGCACGCTGTGTGAGTACCGCTTGGGCACCCAGAAAAAGCCCGAGTTCGAGCTGAAGTATTTATTGAAAAAGTGGCATCACAAGGTACCGGTGCACTTACCCACCCGCCTATTGGCCGAGATGTACACCAGTGAAGGTGAGCAAGAGAAAGCTTTAGAACGCTGGCAAGCCGTATGCAAGCACCAGCCAAGTGACGACGAAGCCTTTTATCAAGTTGCTACATTGAGCATTCAAACGGGCGCATTTGATTCTGGCTTAGCCGCTGCCAAGCAAGCCGTGGCGTTAGCGCCAAGTAAAGCAGATTACCACACCACCTTGGGTGTGCTGCATTCGCGCTTAAATCAGCATTTAGAAGCGTTGCCGCACTTTCAATTTGCCGCCAGTAAAAACCTTTATAGCGCCCAACCTTATCGCAACCTTGCTTACTGCTACGAGTCGCTAAACGAACTCGACAAAGCACAGGATGCGGCCGACCAAGCCGCACGGGTACAGGAGCGCATGCCAGCGTGCTGGCAGCAGGTTTTAGAGCTAGCAATAAAGCGCCAAGACAGCGAGCGCGCAAACCAAGCTTGGGAACAGTTGAATACACTAGCGCCCGAAACCGCCGCTGCGTTTAAACCACAAGTAGATGCACTAGGAGAAGCCGCATGAGCGACCAACTAACATGGGCCATCGGGCTAGGTGCCGTGCTGGCCTCGCAGAACAACACCCCATACAACCAGCTGCTAAGTGAAGAAAACGACAACGACCTAACTGGTACCAAACAAAGCTTAAAACGTGATTGGGGTATTGAATCGGGCGATGACTATTTTGAAACCTATCAGTGGTTAATCGACAGCGGCCATACCGACTCTTATTGGCAGTACTGCCATCGCCTGCGCACCATGACTGACACGCGTGCTCGTGCGTTTATTAGCCGTTTTGATGCCAACGACCAAGCCAAGTTTGAGCTAGTCCTAAATTATCGCCACCGCCTAGCCCAAGGCGGCATTAAAGCCTGGGACATTGGCCGCGCAAGCTGGCTGACCCAGTGTGCGCATCGCTGTGGTTGGATTAGCTCAGAAGTGGCTACCCAGCAACACCTAAAGCTTGCCAGCCTTGCCAAACCGCTATATCGCTCGTGGCAGGAATATGCCACAGCCTACGTAGCTGGGCGCCAGTTTTGGAGGGCTGATACCAGCGAAGGCTTTGTTGATGAGTGCACCGCCTACATCCGCCGCGCCTTCGCTAGCCCCCAATGCGCCTGGCACAGCATGGCGTGGGTGTGACCGAGTTTGTCATCCCCGAGTGATTTTATCGGGGATCCAGCTGGTAGTCTGTCCAACAACTAGATTCCCGCCTTCGCGGGAATGACTCAACCCCGTCACACCCGAGTGGTCTTATCGGGTGTCTAGTTTGAAGGGTTTAATATAGCAAATAGATTCCCGCCTTCGCGGGAATGACCAACACAATTAAAAAAGCCCACCAGAGGTGGGCTCACTGAGAGAGAGTCAGTGTTTGGTTGTTATCAGCCAAATACGTGGTCAGCAATGAAGCTTTGCACGGTTGTGAGTTCGGCTGGTAGCACTGTGTAGCGCTCGTCGCGTTCGAACAAGTCGGCTAGGTGGTGTGGCAACTCAGGTGATGCCAAACCAGCTTTTTCTATGGCTGGGGCAAATTTCACTGGGTGTGCGGTACCTAGCGTAATCATAGGAACGTCTTTGTTCCAGCGCGTGGTGCGCGCGGCATGTACGCCAATAGCCGTATGCGGGTCGAGCAAGTAGCCGGTGTCGTTAAACACATCGCTAATTACTTTTGATGTCACTTCATCGTCTGCCGCTGCCGAGCTATATAGTTCGCGTGCTTTAGCTAGCTTATCAGCGTCGAGTTCAACGGTTTCATTGTTCATACGCTGCATTAGGTCAGCCAGCACGTTGCCATCGCGGTCGTATAGGTCGAACAACATACGCTCAAAGTTACTTGATACCACAATGTCCATACTTGGCGACAAAGTGTGCTCAAGGGCTTCTTTTTTGTAGATACCAGTCGAGATTAAGCGGTGCAGAATGTCATTGCGGTTGGTAGCAATCACCAGCTGGTCGATTGGTAAGCCCATGCGCTTGGCTAGGTAGCCTGCGAAAATGTCACCAAAGTTACCGGTTGGCACCGAGTAAGACATCTTACGGTCTGGCCCGCCTAGGTTTAGGCTAGCGTAGAAGTAGTAAACAATCTGCGCCATGATGCGCGCCCAGTTGATCGAGTTAACGGCCACTAGGCGGCGCTCGCCGCGCAAGAAGCCTTGATCACCGAACGACGCTTTCACCATTGCCTGAGCGTCATCGAAGTTGCCTTCGATGGCAATGTTGTAGATGTTGTCACCTTCAATGGTGGTCATCTGGCGGCGCTGTACTTCACTTACCCGGTTGTGCGGGTGCAAGATGAAGATATCAATGTTGTTACAACGCTTACAGCCTTCAATCGCTGCCGAGCCGGTATCACCAGAGGTGGCACCCATAATCACTACACGCTCTTGGCGCTTTTCCAATACGTGGTCAAGTAAACGGCCCAATAGCTGCAGTGCAAAGTCTTTAAACGCTAGTGTTGGGCCGTGGAATAGCTCCAATACATATTCGTTATGGTCAATTTGCGTTACCGGTGCAACCGCTTTGTGGGCAAACGAGCCATAGGTATCATCGATAATGGCTTTTAGGTCGGCATCGGCAATGCATCCACCAACAAATGGCTGCACAATTTTGAATGCTAGCTCGTTGTATGGCAGTTCACGCATCGCGCGAATTTCGTCTAACGAGAATTGCGGCAGCGTTTCTGGCACGTACAAACCACCGTCACTGGCTAAGCCAGTGAGCAACACGTCTTCAAAGTTTAGGGTTGGCGCTTGGCCACGAGTACTGATGTATTTCATATTAACCTTCCAGCAACTCCACACGGATGCGCGTAACGCCTTCCATCACTTGTGGCATGTCGCCTAGTTGCGCCAAAGCGCTGTTCAAGCGTTTTTCTTTGACTGCCTTCGTCAGCATTACCAAGGTCACCATGTTGTGGCCTTCTTTTGGTTCTTTCTGAATGATGGCTTCGATGTTAATTTCATTATCACGCATAATTTGCGCAACCGCTGCCATGGTGCCTACTTGGTCGGCAACATTCATGCGCAAGTAGTAGGCGCTTTCAACTTCTTCAATATCCAACACGCGCACGGTTTCGTCTGGTTCAGCTACGCCTAGTGGTGGCACGCTAAAGCCCGAATCAATTTGGCGAGCGATATCAATGATGTCGGCAATTACCGCCGAGGCAGTTGGTTCAGAACCAGCACCTGGGCCGTAGTACATGGTTGGGCCTACGGCATCGCCTTGTACTTGTACGGCATTTAACACGCCGTTAACATTTGCCAACAAGCGTTTGTTTGGTATGAGTGTTGGGTGTACGCGCATTTCAACACCTTCTTCGGCGCGGCGCGCTACACCTAGGTGCTTAATGGCATAACCCAGCTCGTCAGCAAACTGCACATCTTCTTGCGAAATTTGCGAGATGCCTTCGGTGTATACTTTTTTAAAGTGCAACGGAATGCCAAATGCAATCGACGCTAGAATCGTTAGCTTATGTGCCGCATCAATGCCTTCTACGTCGAATGTTGGGTCTGCTTCGGCATAGCCAAGGGCCTGCGCTTCGGCGAGCACATCATTAAACGCACGGCCTTTTTCGGCCATTTCGGTCATGATGAAGTTGCCGGTACCATTGATGATACCTGCCAAGCTTTCTACTTGGTTTGCCGTTAGGCCTTCACGCAATGCTTTAATGATTGGAATGCCACCGGCAACGCCTGCTTCAAACGCGATAGTCACGCCTTTTTCTTTTGCTAGTGCAAATAGCTCGTTGCCGTGCACGGCAATCAAGGCTTTGTTTGCTGTTACCACGTGCTTGCCGTTGCTCACAGCTTCTTTAACCAGCTCAAATGCTGCGTCGTAGCCGCCAATTAGCTCTACCACAATATCCACATCGTCAGCGCGCGCGATGTCCATAATATCATTGGTAAGCTCAACACCGGTTAGGTCACAAGCTGGATTGGCTTGGCGCGCTGCTACGCGGGTAATTCGTACATCGCGTCCAACGCGCTGACGAATGGTGTCAGCATTGCGCTTAAGTACATTAAAAGTACCACCGCCGACAGTACCAAGACCGCATATTCCTACATTAACCGGATTCAATTTGACGTCCTCTTTTCGTGCTGTATGAGCTGAATGAATTCAGCGATTAAAACCAGCGGAACGATAAGGGCTAGAGAGCAAAGTGTCAATTACACAAAACACTTTGTTTGCTAAAAAAGGTTATATTGAGGGCTAGACAATGATTTTCGCCGATGATGCATACAAAAATGCCGGCAATCGCCGGCATTTTTTTCTGTCGAAGCTTAGTTTGCATCGCGCACTAAACGAACGAAAATCTCGGTATCACCGGGCTGTTTTTTAACAGAGCGTAGCTCGCCAAAGTAATACTCTAGCGCGAGCACTTGGTCTGCATTTAATACATCTGGCGTAGACGACCAGTAATCTCTGGCCTCTGCTGACCGTATCACTTGTGAGTTCACGGCAGGGTTAACGCAAGCTTGCTCTACAATCGACTCGAGCTCTTTAATATTTGGCAGTCGCCAATCAGAAAAGCCTGCAAAAGCGCTCGACTGAGCAACCTCGAGCGCGCTTTTCCATGTATGAGCTTGCGCTTGCCCTGAACAGCTGCCATCTGCAAAGCTTTGCCCTTCAGAGCACGCCTGCCACATCAGTCCAGTTGTAGAGTCTGTAACCGTTCCGTCAAGGTTGTCAACGAACTCTGCGGTTGGAGTAGTAGCAGTGATACTATCAAAAAAACATTTTTGCTCTGCCGATACAGTGGCACCAATAAGAACAGACATCGCTATTACTATTTTTTTCATCATTACTCTCCAAACCCATCACTAACAAGGCGAACACGATGCTTCCCTATCTGATTTGGGTCTTCATTGTTGCGCCATGATTTAACCAAAAGCCCGGTCTCAAAATCGACCGTGTAACCGATGAAACTGTTGTAGCCAATGGCTTCTACCGTGTTATCTAGTGTGATTGCTGGAGAGCTAACCCAATACTGATCAGGTCGAGTTCCTGGAAAGAATTTCATATCAATTGCGGCATTTCTAAGGCCATCCGGTGAGTCGTTGAACCCATAGTCAACCAAGCCCAATAGCTCTGTACGCGTCGGTAAGCGCCAATTTGTAAGGCCACAAAGTTGCGACTCGTTGATTTTATTTATGAAGTCTTCGGTATCACAGCGCTCTAACGGCGAGAACTCACTGTCGTTACAAATACCTTCACCCTGCCTACCACCATTAACTCCATTGCCATCTGCACTAGAGGAACTAGAAAACCAAGAGAATGTGAACTCTGGGAAACTAGGACTGGTAATGGACGTATCATCCTTCACTTCCCAGATTAGTCCCGATACCTCGTCACGAACACAGCCCCAAGATGACGAGTTTTGGGCAAGGTCGCCACCACCATCTGCAGCTAACTTGGTAAATGAAAATCCTGCAGTACCGTCTGTGTCATCAAAGTTGGTTGAATCTCGACCGACTCGACCATCCTGACCCTGTGGGATTGGGTCGCCACCCTCATCATAGTAATAAATGCAGTCTTCATTATTTGTATAACTAATACCCGATCCTTGACGACCGGTAGACTGCAAACTCGCAACATCCCCACATTTCAACATGCCGGTATCGTTGAGCACTGTCTCAGAGTTTGCCCTCGGAGAAGGAATCGGCGTTGGCGGCAAAGTTGCCCTTGGAGTCGGAGTAGGGGTTGGAGTAGCAATAGGTGTTGCTGTGACTACCGGGGTAGGATCAGCTGGTTGTGGCGCTTGTTCGCCGCCCCCGCCAGAGCTATTACAGCCTGCTAGCACAATACCGGCTAACAGCAGTGGTGTGGCTTTAATAATTGTTTTGGCCATCACGTACCTCAAATTTGGTATTTAAACGTGGCACAACTAAACCAAAAGTCAGGATTAAAAACCAGCCCTACCCCTCATTTTTTACCGAACAATGATAGAATTATGAAATTTAAACGGTAGATTTGTGACCGAATCCAAGGTAGTAAAATATCGATTTGACAAGTTTGATGGGGTTGATTGGCATCAATCAATGTTTCCCAAACCTTCGGTTTGTAAAACCTACGCATAAAAAAACCCAGCCAATGGCTGGGTTTTTTTTGAGATAACAATGCTTAGTTAGACTTAGCAGTGATTTTCTCTTTGATACGTGCAGATTTACCTGAACGCTCACGTAGGTAGTAAAGTTTCGCTTGGCGAACGTCACCACGACGCTTCACTTCAATTTCAGCTACTTGTGGGCTGTACGTTTGGAATGTACGCTCAACGCCAACGCCGCTTGAAATTTTACGAACAGTGAAAGCAGAGTTCAGACCACGGTTGCGCTTACCAATTACTACGCCTTCGTATGCCTGAAGACGCTCACGCGTGCCTTCTACTACTTTAACTTGTACTACTACGGTGTCACCTGGTGCAAACTCAGGGACTTCTTTTGTCATTTGTTCAGCTTCTAGCTGCTGAATCAGTGGTGTTTTGTTGCTCATTTAAAGCTCCTCAGAATCTTCGCTCGGCCCAGACTCCCGTAGCGTTTTTAAAAACGCTCGCTGTTTTTTGTCTAATTCGACATCTTTTAACAGCTCTGGGCGTCTTAGCCATGTTCTTGCTAATGCCTGTTGGTTTCGCCAATTCTCGATAGCTGCGTGATTGCCACTGCGGAGTACATCTGGAACGGACATGCCGTCAATCTCTACAGGCCGCGTATAGTGCGGACAATCTAATAAACCATTGGTAAATGAGTCTTCTACAGCAGAGCGGTCGTGATTTAACACACCTGGCAACAATCGAATGATGGCATCCATCATGGTCATTGCTGCAAGCTCTCCACCGCTGAGTACGAAGTCGCCTAACGACCACTCCTCATCAACGTGCGCTTCAACAATGCGCTCGTCTACACCCTCGTAGCGACCACATAAGAAAATTAAATTCTCTTCGCTGGTCAATGCTGTTGCCGCCTGCTGGTTAAACACCTTGCCCTGCGGTGATAGGTATATCACTTTTGCAGCGCCCGGCGCTCGGCGTTTGGCTTCATTAATGGCAGCCACCACTGGTTCATACTTCATTAGCATGCCAGGGCCGCCACCAAACGGTCGATCGTCCACAGTTTTGTGCACGTCGTGGGTAAAGTCTCTTGGGTTAATGGTGTCTACCACCACTTTGCCCTGCTCTACCGCTCTGCGGCTTACGCCACAGTCCGTTAATGCTTGCAGCATTTCTGGGAAAATTGTTACTACGCCAATCCACATGGCTAGAACTCTGGATCCCAGTCTACAACGATGCGTTGCTCAGCAATGTCGACCGACTTCACATACACGTCTTCCACAAATGGAATGAGGCGCTGCTCGCGATCAACACTGTCGGTATCCCCATCAACGATCATTACGTCATGGGCACTACCGGCACTCATCATTTCTTTTACTGTTCCAAGGCGCACGCCGTCTTGATTTATTACAACCAAGCCTACGAGCTGGAACCAATAAAATTCACCGTTTTCAAGGTTGGGCAGGTCCTGTTTTGCAACTAGGATTTCGCTGCCGCAGATTGCCTCTGCTGCGTTGCGATCTTCACAGCCAACTAGCTGTGCCACCATGCCTTTACCATGACTACGGCCACGATTTACTTCGACAGGCTTAACTTTTCCGTCACGGCGTAGAAACCATTTGCCGTAATCCAGAATTCGATCCATTGGGTCGGTGTAGCTATACACTTTTACCCACCCTTTAATGCCGTAGGCACCATTAATTTTGCCTAAGACAACAAACTCTGTTGCGGAATCAGCCATCGCGCAATCTCCTGGCGATTAGGCCTGAGCCTTGCGATATTCCTTAACTAGCTGCGCAACACGATCAGTAGGCTGCGCACCTTTGCTTACCCAGTAGTCGACGCGTTCAAGGTCGATACGTACCGACTCTTCTTGGCCACGCGCTACAGGGTTAAAGAAACCAACACGTTCGATGAAACGGCCGTCGCGCGCATTGCGCTTGTCAGCCACTGATAAATGATAAAATGGGCGTTTCTTAGAACCGCCACGGGCTAGGCGAATTACAACCATCCGCGTCCTCCTCATTGGGTAAGCTTTGAAATCACTTACCGTTTGACTTACATAAACTAACGTTTATGACCATCGTTTAAGTACGCCCAAGTGCTAAACACTTAGGCACGAAGCCGCGGTATTATAGTGATTTCCACGGCAATAGCAAGGTTGATGGCCTTACTGATTTGGACTGCAAGGGGCAGGCACGAGCCAATGCGTCCGAGCGATGGCTACCAGCCAGCACATCCATGTGCTGTCGCAAAACTTTTAAACGCAACTTATGCGTTTAATGCTGTGCAGCAGTTTTTGCCCTTGTAAGCTCGACACTCGCATCCATGCGAGTGACGGTCTCGAAATAAACACCCCAAGCACCGCTTAACTTAGTAGCAACTAGCAAAGGCTAGCACCAGATAACCAAAGCCGATTACATCGCCATGCGCAGCATCACTTGCAGGCCAGCGAGTAAACCTAGAATAATCATTGGAATGGCTGCCATGCGAATCACAGCGCCTTCTTTGCCGGATAAGCCAACAACTGAGCAGGCGGCAACAACGTTGACCACGCAGATCATATTGCCAGCACCGGCACCTAGTAGTTGCAGCGCCATGATCGATGCTTGATCCATACCAAGCTGGTTGGCCACTTCGTACTGGAAGGTGGCAAACATCATGACCGAGAAGGTGGCACTGCCCGATACAAATGAGCCTAAAGCGCCAATAAATGGTGCAACTAACGGCCATTGGTCGGCAAAAGTTGCCACCATTACTTGTGCTAGTTCAATGGGCATGGCAGCCAGCTCGGCGCCGTTGGCATCTGAGTGAATAAAGATTCGCACCAATGGCACGGCGGCCAACAAGGTGATTACGGTTGGAATGAGCGTCACCGCGGTTTGTTTGGTGGCACCCACCACTTCTTTGGCTGGCAAACGCCATAGTATGGCGCCAGCTAGGGCGACCACAAAAAGAATAAAACCAGGCAAGTAAAGCGGCTGTAGCGAAGCGCTGATTTCCGTAGCTAGAATATTGTTGAAGTTTAATTCAACGGCTTGCAGCAGGCCTTTTAAACCAAGTTCTGGTAAACGCGTTGCAATCAGCAGCAGGGCCACGGCTAAGTACGGTAACCAAGCTTGCCAAATTGGCATGCGTTCGCGGCGACCATCGTTAAGTTCAACGACTGGGTCGTTAGCAAAACGCCAAACATCTTTTGGTAGCAACCATCCATTTTTGGCAAACAGCACCACGATGGCCAAACCAACTAAGCCACCAATAATACTTGGGAACTCAGGGCCCAAGGTGTGTGCCACAATCCAAGCTGGAATGGTAAAGCTAAAGCCTGCTAGCAAGGCAAAAGGTAGCACTTGCAACGCTGGTTTAAACGATCTCTGCTCGCCAAAAAAGCGGGTGAGTAGCATCACCATAATAAAGGGAATAAAGCTGCCCACTAACAGGTCTATGCTCGCGGTTTGCTGGGTTACCTGAGTGATAAACTCTGGTGTCGCGGCATCGGGCAAACCTTGTTTAACCCCCACCACAATCGGCGTGCCAATGGCGCCAAACGACACTGGGCTTGAGTCGGCAATCAGTGCCAGCACAATGGCCGCCAAAGGCGGAAACCCAAGTGCCACTAATAGCGGTGCGGCAATAGCAGCCGGTGTACCAAAGCCAGACGCACCTTCCATAAAGGCAACAAACAGCCAGCCAATGATCATGGCCTGCACTCGCCGGTCTGGGTTAATGCCAGTGAAGCCGACGCGAATCCGATCAATGGCTCCAGTGGCGGTCATAATATTGAGCAGGAAGATGGCGCCAAACACAATAATTAGGATTTGTGCAGCAATCACCCAGCCCTGCAGCACAGCAGCTGAAATTTGCACCACTGGCATTTGCCAGAAGAACCATGCCATTGCAGCCACTACCAATGCCGATACCGGCATGGCTTTTGATGCCGGCCAGCGCAAAATAACTAGAAATAAAAGAACCGACAAAACCGGCATCAATGCCGTGAGTGCCTGCATAATGGTCATGACCACTCCTTAACTTTACAACCCTGGCGAAAAAAGCTTCGCCCTTACAATGGTGCGGTATTCTATAGGTGTAACGTCTGAATGACGATGAAAAACACGAGAAAAATAGCTTTGATCTTGAAATCCCACTTGCTCGGCTATCTCACCCAGCGTTAGATTGGTTTCGCGCAATAACGCCTTGGCAGCCATAATGCGCTCACCGGTTAACCATTGATTTAAACTTAACCCTGTGGCGGCTCGAAATCGGCGGGTAAAACTTCGCACCGGCAGGCCTGCTACTTTGGCCATTTCTTCTTGCGTCACTCGCCGGTGTAAGTGCCGACTGGCCCAGGCTTGCGCGCTGGCAATCGCCTCATCCTGATGCAGGCGGCCATCTTGGCGCAGAATAGACAGGTCGGATCTGGAAATCTCGTGGGCGTAGTGCTGTTCAATAATTCGGCCGATGCGTTGACCAAACCAGCGATGGACAAAGTGCACAATGAGGTCCGACAACGCGTTAATTGACCCTGTGCAAAACAACCCGTCTTCTTCGGTAATAAAGGCTTGTCGCTGCAGTTTCACTTGTGGGTACAAGTCGGCAAAACGTTCAAAGTAGTACCAATGTGTGGTGGCAATGCGGTCATCCAACAAACCTGCTGCTGCAAGCCAACTGACACCCGTGCCGGTGGCAATAATTTCGCTACCTTGCTGATGCCACAACTGCAGCTGCTGTAAAAATTGGGGGCTTTGTTTTAGCACCGGCAGCGGGTTGCCCCACATAGGGGGTAAAAATACCTGATCATAGCGCTCGCTGGGCTCTAAGACGGGCGCCTGAATGGGCAGCCCACCTACTACCTCTACCTGTGGCGATAACTGCTTAACGGTAATATCGAGCCCCTGATGTTTGCGCGCCAAACGTGGCTGTGCTTGCTGGGCACTCGCGAGCATTTCACATGCCAGCGATACCGCTGTCACCAATGCTCGGTCGTAGAGTAAAAACAATATTTTCTGACGACCCATTTATCAACCCTGTTGGCCTATTTTTCATAACCGCTACAGCATGGCCTATTTTAAACTGAATGTCATAGTTAAACGTCACACTTGGGAGTTAGTATGGCAAAGTTACCGGTTATTGTTTCGTTTGGCGGCATAAACGCCGCAGGCCGCAGCTCTTTTCATCACAGTTATAAGCGCATGGTGCACGAAAAGTTAAGTGCTGCCACCATGGCTAACACTTGGCAAGACCTTGCCAATAAAATGCAAATCAAACACGACGGCGCGCTGAGCGGGAAAGTTGTTGAGCAAATTTTGGCTGGCACTCTCGTGCGCAAAATTGAGCCAGCTTGTTTTGACTACCAGCGCGTGCCTTATCAGCATCGTGCGCCGCTGAAAGTAGGCGATGAGCGTATTACATTCGCCCTGAGCAAACGCAAGCTGCCCAACCAAATTCCCGATGCTTGGCAAGTAGAAGAAATTGATAACCGCACGGTTCGCATTACCACGTCTGGCGAGTTAGATGTATTACTGCCCGATACCTACCAGTTTCCGGTATCCAGTGCTGGTCAAATTCCCGCCGGTTTCGACCCAGGCAGCTTATACAACAGCCGCTTTCATCCGCGTGGGTTGAAACTTACGGTATATGGCGCATCCGATGCTTTAAATGCGATGGGGATCGACTGGGCTGACGTGCTAAACCACATTAAACCAGATGAAGTGTCTGTTTATGCTGGCTCAGCACTGGCACAAGTGGATGACGACAGCCTAGGTGGTTTGATTTCTGCGCCCTATAAAGGTGGCCGTGCTAGCACCAAAATGATGGCACTGTCGTTGGCTGAAATGCCAGCAGATTTTATTAATAGCTATTTAATTAACTCAGTGGGTGCCACAGGTACCAACATGGGGGCCTGTGCGTCTTTCTTGTACAACCTGCGCCAAGGTCTGCATGACATCAAAGCAGGTCGCGCGCGCGTAGCCATTATTGGCAACGCTGAGGCGCCAGTGGTGGCGGAAGTCATGGAAGGGTTTCGAGTCATGGGGGCACTCGCCCAAGACGATGAGCTGAACAACATTGATGGCACAACCGAGCCAAACAATCGTCGAGCTTGTCGACCATTCTCGGAAAATTGTGGTTTCACTATGGCCGAGTCGGCCCAGTTTGTTGTGTTAATGGATGACGAGCTCGCGTTAGCGCTGGGTGCCAACATTCATGGTTCAGTGCCGGATGTATTCATTAATGCCGATGCCAATAAGAAGTCAATCTCGGCACCCGGTGTTGGCAACTGGGTGACCATGGCAAAAGCGACGGCACTGGCCGAGGCGATTCTTGGGCGCGACGCGCTAAACGATACCTTTGTGCAAGCACATGGTACTGGCACACCGCAGAACCGAGTAACGGAATCTTCCATTCTTAATGAAGTGGCGAAGCATTTTGGCATTCAAAGCTGGCCGGTTGCGGCGGTGAAATCTTACGTTGGCCACTCTATGGGGGCGGCAGCTGGGGATCAGTTAGTGGCAAGCTTAGGGGTTTGGCAATACGGCCTTATCCCTGGCATTAAAACCATTGATCACATCGCAAGCGATGTACACCAAAGCCACTTAAACATTTTGCAAGACCACCTTGAGGTGGGCGATCGCATGCAAGCTTGCATTCTCAACTCCAAGGGCTTTGGTGGCAATAATGCTTCGGCACTGGTGCTGTCACCTGCCAAAACTAAAACCTTGCTGCAAAACAAGCACGGCGAAGCGGCGATGCAAGCTTGGCTGCAAAACAATGAGAGCGTTGCAGCCAAAGCTGCGGCTTACGACAGCGCTGAATGCGCGGGTGAGGCGCAAGTCATCTACCAGTTCGGTGAGTCGGTGATGGATGATGAGCATATTGAGCTAACCAAGGATTCTCTCAAGCTCAGCGAGTTCACTCGCAGCGTATCACTCACCATCGACCCAGATTTAGAAGGTTATTTGTAACCTGCTTTTTCCAGCAGCTGGATGTCGCGGCGAGGTACTGGCAAAGTTAGGCCCGCCGCGGTTAAGGCGCTTTCCACCTCCCACAGGTAAAGCGCTGAGATGCCATGCGTTAATGGCATATTGCGCACATCAATCCACACGATGAGTTCAAAATCTAGGCCACTCTCACCTAAATTGACCAACCACACGTCAGGTGAGCGCTCTGTGGTTTTCACGGTATAGGGCACTGTCTCTGCTGCCGCAACCACAACCTCACGAACCAATTCTTTATCTGTGCCGTAGGCCACGCTGAACTTTATATGCAAGCGCCGCTGCGGGTCGTCGAAGGTAAAGTTGGTGACCCGCCCATTAACAAATTCGCTATTCGGCACCAGCACGTCGATATTATCGGGCGTGGTCACCTGAGTCGAGCGCACGTTAATGGCTTTTACTTTGCCCATCACACCCGACTCTAACTCGATCAAATCACCCACTTTCACAGGCCGCTCAAATAGCAAAATCAGCCCAGAGACAAAATTGGAAAATATCGACTGCAAACCAAAACCAATCCCCACCGACAAGGCACCAGCCACTAAGGCAAACTTGGTTAAATCAATGCCAAGTACCGATAAGGATAAAAACACCGCGGCGGTCATTAAGGCATAAAACAGTAACCGATCTACAGTAAACACCGACGACTCGGTAAACGACTGTGACCGCTGCGCCATACGGTGCAACCCACGTTTGGCGGCGCGGTGTAATAACCAAGCAGCGGCAAGCATAGTAAGCAACCATAACAAGCCGCCAACGGTGAGTGGCTTAGCCCCTATTTTTATTAACTCAAAGCCAAAAAATGCAGCAAGTAGGTCTTTAACTCCCTGCCAGGATAGCTGGCTTGCTGCCATTAGTTCGCCAACTTGGCGCTCGGCAAGGGTTTGAAACTGCACGGGGTAATGCTTGATTAAAAACTCATTCAAGCGCGCCGCTTGTTCTTGCTCGCTCAATACGCGCCGGGCAGAAAGCAAGATGTTCATCACGGTTTCATCGCCAACATCACCATTGGCTTCAATGGCTTGTTGAATGACTGCTCTACGATCGTCTAGCTGCCCACGCTGTGTTTGCATGGTTTGGCGAAGCACAGTGAACTGTTCGTCGTCGGGTTGCTGGTAGAGGTCGATCAACTGGCGCTTGAGTTGTTGTTGCTGGCGGGCGCCATCGAGTAGTTGCTGGGCATTAATGCCAATAATGCTGACCAAGCCCATTAGATTACTGGGTGTCGACAGCACTGGCGCTTGTGCCTGTGCCCACTTAACTTCAGCCTCGCTTGGCGCAATGGTAAGCGCTTCACCAGCAAGCCAAGCGCTCAACTTTGCTTGCTCGTCTGCTAGTGTTTGCAGCGCATTACTCACCTGGGTTTGTTTGTCGCGTCGATAAATTAGCAGGCTGTTGTGCTTTAAATATTCGAGCTGAGCCACTGTCTCGGATACCGTGGAGCCTGCACTCGGCACGCTCAACACCTTGGTTTCGAGCGTTTGTATGCTCTCGTTTAGTAGCGTGAGTTCATTTTGTAAGCGTGTTTTTTGCACACTATATTGCTGCGAGCGTTGGAGCGTATTTTCTATATCGGCAATGTGGTAAACCTGCTTCAACTCAGGTGAAAATAGTTCAACTTCTAACTCCGGCAAGGGCGAGGATATCAGTGACAACAAGTTCTCGGCATCACCCAACAGGCCCTGTATTTCGGCGACTTCCGAGCGCTCGGCGATATTATTTAAGTGCTGATATAGCTCGTTCACCACAGCACTGCGCTCGGTAACGGGTAGCTCTGGCCACTGCTGGGCGAGTGGACGTATGAGTTGGGCACTATAAGCAAACGAACTCAGTGCGAGTAAAAAAACTAATAATGCTTTCATTGATACTCCTTTCTTGCAGCGCAATCATACTGCAACGACCGAAAAGCGGTATAATGCTGGTTTGTTGTCAAAGTTTTAGATGTCATGACTCGCGCACGATTTGAACGAATTAAAACCATGCTAGACCGCCGCCAAACCAGCTTGACGGTGATTGCAGACTACCTACATAAATCCCACAACATTGCCGCCATTGCTCGCAGCTGTGATGCGTTTGGCGTACATCGCTTTCATATTACCCGCGGTGAAACTCAGTTTCGCAAACGCCACCGTACAGCTGGCGGGTCGCTGCAGTGGCTAGACTTGCGCTTGCACGACAAAGTAGAAGACGCGATCGGCTTAGCCCAAGCTCAGGGCATGAAGGTTTATGCCGCGCATTTATCTGACCGAGCTGTTGACTACCGACAAGTGGATTACACAGTGCCATGTGCGATATTAATGGGGAATGAAAAAGACGGTGTACGGGGTGCAGCCATCGACATGGCAGATGAGCACATTGTGGTACCCATGGAAGGCATGGTGGAGTCGTTTAATGTATCGGTTGCTTGTGCGCTAATTCTTGGTGAAGCGCGCAATCAACGCACCGATGCCGGCATGTACGACGGCCCAAGACAAATTCCAGATGATGAGTACCACACACTATTGTTTCGCTGGATGCTGCCCAAAATGGCCAGATACTGCGATGACCGCGGCATTCCCTATCCTGAATTAGATGAAGATGGCGACATCCTCAATCCAAGTGAGTGGTACGCCAGCATTCGCCAACAAGAGTAGCCATAAGTGCTAAAGGAGTCGCAATGAGCACAGAACGTCAACGAGCGATAAAGCGCGTCACCTTGATCGGTGCCGTATTAGATGGCGCACTTGCCATTGCCAAAGTATTCGGCGGCCTGGCGTTTCAGTCGGCGGCGCTTATTGCTGATGGCATTCACTCTGCCTCGGATATTGTTACCGATATCTTTGTTTTGATGGTGAATAAGCATGCGGCGGCTTCGCCCGATGCTGGCCACCCTTATGGCCATGCTCGTTTTGAGACCATTGGCACTGCAGCCTTGGGGGCCGTGTTGGTGATTGTGGCTGCTGGGCTTGCCTGGGAAATCATCGCAGCGTTTATGACTGGCCTTAGCAGCCAGCTCAGTCCACTCGCCCTTGTCGTGGCGGCCATTTCGGTGGTAAGCAAAGAGTGGATTTTCCATTACACCATGCGTGTTGCGAAACAAACAGAGAGCAGTTTATTAGCGGCTAATGCCTGGCATAGCCGCTCGGATGCTTTGTCTTCGATCGTTGTATTTATCGGTTTATTGGGTGCACTAATGGGCGTTCACTGGCTGGAGCCAGCAGCGGCCATTGTGGTGGCCATTATGATTGGCCGCATGGGCATCGAACTAGTGATCAACGCGCTGCAAGAGCTAGCTGATAAGGGCTTAAGTGACCAACAGTATCGCGACGTTGAGTTAGCATTGAGCGGCGTGCAAGGTGTTGTGGGTACTCATCAGCTAAGAGCCCGATGGCATGCTGGCAAAGCCTTGCTGGATTTACATGTACAAGTAGATCCGCATCTTAGTGTATCTGAAGGGCATTTAATTGGTGATCGGGCATGCCAAGCCATTCGCGACAAGCTACCCCAAGCAGGCGATATCACTGTGCATATTGATTGTGAGCCGGACACCCTGACCAATGTAAACCTGGCTCTACCAAATCGTTTGCAGGTTGAGGACGCGGTACAGCAAGTTAACTGTTTAGCCGATTGGGATAACCTGCAGTTGCATTATTTGGCGGGTAAAGTAGAAGTTGATTTGTATTATAGCGGCGCTAATCAAGAGCGGACGGATGGTGCAAAAGCACTAGCTACCCAGCACGAATGGCTAAGGGTAGCTAGAGTATGGCACCGCTAGTTTGCTTCTGGGAATAGCTCGGCGTCGACATAGTCGAACGACCAGCTTCCTAGCACCTCATCGTTGTTGTCTAAATCAACAACGTCAACACGCCAAGGGCCATGCCAAATTGGCAGCATGGTTTTGTATGATTTCACCCGCCAGCGAGGCCCTGCTGGGTTAAATACCAGCTCGGCCATCAGCGTTTCTTCATAGTACCAACGGTGAGCGATTTGATGGCCAGCTGAGTCACGCAAGTCTGAAAAGAAAAAGACACGTTTGTGAGTGTCGCTAATTGGCGACACTAGCTCATCAATGGGCTCAAAGTTTTCTACGCCAGTGGTAAAGTTTGCCCGCCCAACATTTGGCTCGGCGAATACCAAGCCAGCTGTGAGCAGGGTTACCAGTGCGAAGAGTGCGCGCATATTAGATTGCTCCTGGAATCTGCGGCAGGGGTGCAACTACATCGGCGTTTTGACCACGCTGACGCAGATAATGGTCCATAAGTGTAATGGCTAGCATGGCTTCGGCAATCGGCACGGCGCGAATACCAACACATGGATCGTGGCGACCTTTGGTGATTACCTCGTGCGCTGAGCCATCACGTTTAATTGTTTTGCCTGGAACCAGAATACTAGATGTTGGCTTAAGTGCAATGTGCGCAACAATATCCTGACCCGATGAAATACCGCCAACAATGCCACCGGCATGGTTAGACAAAAAGCCTTCAGGCGACATTTCATCACGATGTTCCGAGCCTTTTTGGGCAACACAGGCAAAGCCATCACCAATTTCAACGCCCTTCACTGCATTAATGCTCATCAATGAGTGCGCCACTTCAGCATCAAGACGGTCGAAAACAGGTTCGCCTAAACCCGGCATTACCCCAGTGGCGCAAACACTTACCTTTGCCCCCACTGAATCACCAGTTTTGCGCAAGGCCTTCATATAATCTTCCAGCTCAGCAACTTTTTCTGGTGCTGCGGTGAAGAATGGGTTCTCTTCAATCGCAGATTTGTCGGTAAAGGGCAGTTCAATCTCGCCAATTTGGCTCAACCAACCAAATACTTCGATCCCTTTACTAGCCAAAAACTTCTTCGCAATCGCGCCTGCTGCAACACGCATAGCAGTTTCACGCGCCGAAGAGCGGCCACCACCGCGATAATCACGCACACCATATTTGTGCTCGTAGGTGTAATCAGCATGCGCTGGGCGGTAAGTATCTTTTATCTCGCCATAGTCTTTTGAGCGCTGGTCGGTATTTTCAATAATTAAGCCAATCGAGGTGCCTGTGGTCTTGCCTTCAAACACGCCCGACATGATCTTAACTTCATCTGGCTCTTTACGCTGCGTGGTAAACTTGCTCTGCCCTGGTCGGCGGCGATCTAGGTCGCGCTGCAAGTCTGCCTCGGTTAGTTCAATCCCTGGTGGGCAACCATCAACAATGGCACCCAAGCCCAACCCATGGCTTTCGCCAAATGTTGTGACTGTAAATAATCTACCTATGCTATTACCCGACATAACCATACTTCCCAAATTCAACGCTGGCGGAGTATATCACTTCACCGGCGTCAAGTCTTGATTAGCAAAAATGTTGGCGAATGCTGTCAACGTCCAATAAAAACACGCCAAATCCACCGCGCTCAAACTCTAACCAAATAAAGGGCACGTCTGGGTGGGCCTGCTGCAGAGCGCCAGCGGAGTTACCCACTTCGCAAATTAAAATACCGCCGTCACTTAAGTAGTTCGGCGCTTGCTTTAAGATTTGGTTAGTCAAATCTAAGCCGGTATCGCCACTTTCAAGCGCTGCGGCAGGCTCATGTTTGAATTCTGCTGGTAAGTCTTGCATATCCTGCGCATCAACATACGGCGGATTGGCAATAATCAAATCGTACGTTTGTCCTGCTGGCAAACCAGCAAACAAGTCCGATTCATAGGCGGCAACTCGGTCGCCAAGGTGGTGGCGCTCAATGTTGCGTTGCGATAGCGCAACCGCCTTTGGATTTAACTCAGCAAGCGCCACCGCCGCTTCGGGAAAGGCCATGGCAGTCAAAATTCCCAAACAACCCGACCCTGAGCATAAATCTAATACTTGCTCTGGTGGCTGGGTTAACCAGGGTAAAAACTGGCTATCGATTAACTCGGCAATGGGCGAGCGAGGTACCAGCGTTGAATCGTCAATGAAAAACGGCACGTCGTAATACCAAGCTTCACCTAATAGATAGGCAACGGGCTTACGCTCGTTGACGCGCTGATCAATTAGATGGGCAAGACGCTGTTTTTCATCATTGGTTAACCTAGCGTCGAGCCAGAGCTCTGGTTGCTGCCACGAGAGCTTCAAGGCGCCAAATACCAAGAATCGTGCTTCGTCGATGGCGTTGTCGGTACCATGACCATAAAACAAGCCAGCATGCTCAAACTGCGTCACGGCGTATCTCAGCCAGTCGCGGATGGTTTCTAGATTTTGCATAGTTATTCGCTTAAGAACTGATTCATAACCCGTGCCACGTGGGCAACCTGGTCTACTTCAAGGTGACAGTGATGGCCACCTGGCACCCAGTCGATTTGTGCTTGTTTTGGCAACCAAGCTGTTCTGGCTGGCACATCTAAATACTCAGCCACCCAACCCGATTCGGCCAGTATCACTTGCAGTGGGCATTTTATTCTGGATAAGCAAGCTTGATAGTCGTCGTCGCGCAGGCGCACCGGCGAGCCAGCTTTCAGTGCGCCGTCAAAATGCCAGTACCAACGGCCATTCCGCTCGTAAGCTTGATGGCGCACGATATGCTCTGCCGCTTGATAACTCAGTGGTGTCATACCGCGCATGCGCACCTGAATCATGGTTTCGATGCTATCGTATGAACGCTGCTCGTTTACATCGTTGTTTAGGCGGCGCAGCCAGCTAATCAGTTCTGTCGAACCATATGGAGGCCCACCTAGGCTGTCGATTAACACGATACGGCGAAACTTTTCCGGCGCCGCCACAGCCAGTAGGGGTGCCACCATGCCTCCCATGGAGTGCGCAATCAGGTCTACCTGGCCGTCAAATGTCGATAACCAATGCAGTAGTGGCGGGATATACTCCCACAGATGATAAAAGCCGTGTTGGTGATGATCGCTTAAGCCATGGCCAGGCAAGTCAACAGCGATAACTTCGCGCCCAGCTAAGCGTGGTGCAAGCTCAATAAAGGAGGCACTATTATCAAGCCAGCCATGCAGCGCTAGTGTTGGTGTGCCTTGCCCCCATCGCTGCTGATGCAGCTTGCCAAATGGGGTATTAATCTTCATAACATGTCAACTAATGTCATACAGCCAGGCGCAATAATATCACCTTGCAGTTTGGCTACCCCAGCTGTGTGTAAAGCCAGATAGCGCTCGCCAGACAAACTGGCGGCCAGGTTACTAAATAGCGGATTATGGCCAATCAAAAGCAGGCTATTGGCTTGAAATCTAGACAGCTCATCGAGCAGCTGTTGCAAGCTAGCATCTGGTGTTAACCCTTGATGGGTCATTGCCGCCGGAAACTCTGGCTGCACACTCATAACACCGGCAAGTGTTTGCTGTGCACGTGTATATGGGCTGACCCAAATCTGCTCAGGGCGGACTAAACTCTGAGCTGCTAGCAACACACTCTCGCGCCCGGCATCGGTGAGCGCTCGTTGCGGGTCGGGGGTTGTCATGGCGGCCTCGCCATGGCGCATTATGGTAAGGTTAATCATCGCGCCAATCTCTAAACGGCCAAGGTTTCTCTTCCGAAACACTGGTTAGATAGGCAGTGGCAACGAGCATCCAATTGGCTAACCGGCGCCCCCACTTATTGAGCGCTTCATTGCCATCCCCTTTATTGGCCCACCTAAACACGTAGTTCACCACAGCAATGATGGCAATGGCCCAATTGGCTAAGCGCAACAGTAACCAAATGATCACCATATAAAGGATTCGGATTAACAGGAGTTCCTTTTGTTCCCGGGTCGTCATGGCTTACCTCAACGATGAGTCATAAATTCTACATCGGCCGCATCAGCGCCGATCATTAATCGATGCGCCAAGTGATCGACATCGGCACCTTCAAATAATATAGCATGCAGGCCTTGCACTAGGGGCATCTCGACGTCCATTTCGTTCGCTTTCTCAAAAACCATGTGTAGGGTGTTCACCCCTTCCGCCACTTCACCAAGCTGTTTCACTGCTTGTTTAAGGCTAAACCCCTGACCAATTGCCTGCCCAACCCGATAGTTACGTGACAGCGGCGAGGTACAGGTAACAATTAAATCACCCACACCCGCTAGGCCGAGGAAGGTTAGCGGGTCGGCACCTAGGCGCTCGGCAAAACGCGACATTTCCGCCAAACTGCGCGTCATAATCATAGCGCGCGTATTAGCGCCCATACCAAGCGATTCAGCCATACCAGAGACAATGGCGTAAATGTTTTTCAGCGCGCCTGCTAGCTCTACCCCATAAACATCGGGATTGGTGTACAAACGAAAACTGTCGGAGCGTAGGATATTTTGTAAGGCTTCGCGCAGCGGTCGTTGGCGCGATGCCACTACGGTAGCGCTTGGCGTACCTTGGGCGATTTCTTTGGCAAGGTTTGGCCCACTAATCACTGCTACGTCGCATTCCGGTAGCTCTTCATGCAACACCTCACTCATTAAGCGAAATGACTTAGGTTCAATCCCCTTAGTCAAGCTCACTGCCGCCAAACGTGTGTTGCCAATAATCGCGGCGACATCGCGCGCCACACTGCCAACCGCTTTACTCGGGACGGCAAACATGATGATGGAAGCACCTGCGACAGCCTCTTCAAGTGAGGTAGTTGCTTGTAGAGAATCGTTAAGGCGATACCTTGGCAGATAACGGCTGTTCATTTTTGCCGTGCGAATTTCTTCGCATTGCTCTTCGCTTCGCAACCACAACCGCACTTGGTGTCCATTATCGGCGGCGAGGTTTGCTATTACGGTGCCAAAACTACCACCACCTAATACGGCAATGGTTTGTCTTCGTTGATGATCAATCACTGCTATTTGCTTGCTCCAACGCAGCAACTAAATCTTTGAATTGCTGCGAATTTGATTCGTTTAGGTTCATTAAGACTTTGTGTGCTTCTAACACGCGAGCTTGCGTTTGCTCAGCACTACAGGGCTGTTCAGGCACTTCCGTTGGCAATGCTTCGGTGGCATCTGGCAGCTCAGTCAAAATGATAAAAATTTGGTCTTTAAATCCCATGGATACCAAAATTTTAGTGATATCTGGGTTCGTTGATACTATTGATGGTACTTCATCATAGCGAGCCTGAACCAACAGTGAAAGCTTGGCGAGCAGACCAAGCGTGGTACTGTCTATGCATTCGGCACTGCGCACATCCACTATTACGGACGAAAATTCAGGGTTCGCCAACATGCCATCAAAGCACTGCTCTAGCGATGATGATAGCGTTAAGCGAACGTCACCTGTGAGCCGCAGCACATAGGTACCCTGATGTTTTGCCATGAGAATTTTGCCTGGATTCATACGTTAATCCTGCCGGTTAATCATGAGCATCGTGATATCGTCGGGCAACTCGGCCTCTTCAGAAAAATCAAATCCATCGGCATATTGCCTAATGTCGTATTGATTGGTCTCGATCATATCTCTTAGCTGTTGTTCTTTTTGTTCTAGCTTATCGCCGGGCAATACTTCAAAGAGTCCGTCTGAGCAGGCAAAGACTGAAAAACCGCTTCGCCAACTGAGGTGATGAGTTTGCCAGTTACCTTCAGGCAAAATACCTAGTGCAAGGCCATCTGGCTCTAATGCGCGCACATTATCATCTACTCGCACTAATGGGAACGGATAATGGGCGGCATTGGCGTAGGAAATCTGTTGTGCTTCAAAATCAATCATCATCCAACACATGGTCGCGTGCTTGTCTAGGTTACTGCCCTTTAACTCTTTATTTATATGAGCGACCACGAGGCTTGGATTTAAAACGGTTTGCGACTGACCTGTCCGCCAACGTGTACGCAACCGCATCACTTCGTTTTTTATCAGCACCGTTGCCAGCGCCGACGATACTCCGTGCCCGGAGACATCAGCAATGAGCGCACAGGCCACATTAGGCGAAATTAAAAAATAATCGACGAAGTCGCCCGACAAATAGCTAGACGGATGAATCGTATGTTGGAACTTATAGCCATCCACCTGTAGGGGTTCAGCAGGCAGCATGCGTTGTTGTACATTTCTGCCCGCTTCTAAGTCTGATTGCAGAATTTCAATATGATGGCGCAGTCGTTTGTTGGTCTCTTCCAGCTCTTCCCGATACTTAGCGTTGTCTTGAACTAACTTCGTGCGCTCTAGCACTCGGCGAATAGAGTGTTCAAATAACTCAAGATCTACCAAGGGCTTGATAAAATAGTCTTGGGCACCTAGGCGCAGCGCGGCCACAACATCCGGCATTTCACCAGCGCCAGACACCACAATTGACGGAATAGACGAGCAGCTATTCTGCAGTGTGCGAATCAAATCCAAGCCATCCTCGCCTGGCATGCGCAAGTCAGTAATGATTAAGTCAACACTACTTTGCTCAACAACATTCAGGGCCTGGCGAACCGAGGGCACATGCATCACATGATAACCACAGTCGTCTAAAAAAGCCGATAACGAGTGGCGAACAGCATCATCATCATCGACTACGAGCAGCCTTTCCATTCAATGATCGCCTACTGAAAAATATAGAGCATAGTAAAGCAGGGTATTTGCAAAGATTCCATACTATGCTGAAACTGTTTAATACAGTGAACGCGATATTTGTTACAAAGTCTGCTTTGACCTTTATCGCCGACAGTGGGTAAATACGTTTATAACAAAAGCAACTAGGGAAACCACCATGACTGCTCCTGATCGCTATATTTCTGAGAAACGCGATTTCATTCGCATGACAGTAGAGTCGCCTGCCAAGATCATTTGGCAAGGCAAGCAGCTCGACGGCACCTGCATTGACTTGTCGGCTATTGGTGCAAAAGTGTTAACGAAGGAAACCATCCCGCTAGGCACCCAGGTGACCTTTGAAGTGCCGTCACAAATTGAACGCTTTAATTCGCTGATTGCCGATGCCGAAGTCACTCGCTGCGAGGTAGTGGGCGAGCAATACGAGATTGGCTTAAAAGTACTTGAAGTGAAATAACACTAAAAACCAAGCTCTTCAAAGTCTTCAAAGTCGCTGAAGGATTCAAGGTCGCTGGCGAACTCGTCCTCTACCTTACCATCAGCGATTTCGAAGGCTCTGTTTTCAAGATAGAAATCGCGCATCGCGACATACCGGTCTCCCGTTAGCAAGGCTTCTAACGTTAGTACATCTGCTCGACTATCAATGGCATCGACACCCGTGACCGCTAATGGCACATACCAAGCCGCATCAAGCGCGCCATAAGCATAAGGCAGAGGACTAAGTGCTGAGTCGGGAATACCTGCCAAACCATCCCGCAATGTTGATGGACCGAATAATGGCAATACGATATAGGGCCCGCTGCCGACTCCCCATACGGCAAGTGTTTGACCAAAATCTTCTGGCTTTTCACGCCAACCAATTTGATTGGCGGGATCAAAAAAGCCAGCCAGACCTATGGTAGAGTTAATGGCAAAGCGCCCTATCGATACACCAGATGCCGACGGTTTTGCTTGCAACAGGTTGTTGACCGCATTGCGTGGCTCACCTAGGTTTTCAAAGACATTGGTAATACCATCATCCACGACCTTCGGCGTAACTTGTTGATAGCCTACAGCAGCTGGCTTAAGCAGAATGCGATCAAAAAAGTCGTTGAATTGGTGAATTTTTCGATTGAAAGGTTCGAGTGGATCAGCTGCATAGCTTAGCGAAGCGGTGATAATACAAAGCGCTGAAATAACGACTCGCATGACGTACCCCTGTAAAAAATTGCCAATAAGTTAGCACAAGGGTACGACAGGCTCCATGAACAAGATGTTTCAGCTCGTGCCTAGTGCGGCATCGCGGTGCGCTTTAACGCTGCCATCATCTGCTGTTCTGCTTTGCCTAGATAAAAATCGTCTTCCTTAGCCGATACTTTAGATGGCTTCATCTGGCGCAGTTTTTTACCCATTCCCAGCGAAGTTGCTTGCACAGCCTTAACGTCACGATTAATTGATTGCAGCTGGCGTTCCACCTTAGACACCAGTAACAAGTACCGGCGCGCCAACCAAACCAGTGCAATGGCCAGTACGGCTACCGAAACAATCAATGACAACTCAATGACAGAAAGTGCGAAAGGAAACATATTGGCATACTCCGTTTTTTTTGACGCTTACCTGTCAAATTGCAGTTAGCATGCCAACTTTTTAACTTAAAACACCTAAAAAAGCGTCAAAGTTCTTGAATCTCTGCCCATTCTTCTTCGGTTAGCATCTTGTCGAGATCAACCAAAATGAGTAGTTCTTCGCCTTTATGCGATACGCCTTGAATAAACCTAGCGTTGTCGTCATTGCCAACATGCGGTGCCGACTCTATTTCTGACGCACGGAGGTATACAACTTCCGCCACGGCATCCACCATGATGCCGACCACTTGGTCTTCGGCTTCAATGATCACAATACGTGTATTATCTGTGACTTCTGTTGAAGGCAGACCGAATCGCTCACGGGTGTCAATAACGGTTACTACATTCCCACGAAGATTGATGATACCCAACACAAAATGCGGGGCACCTGGCACAGGGGCAATCTCGTTGTAGCGTAAAACTTCCCTAACCTGCATCACGTTGATGCCGTAGGTTTCATCTGCCAATCGGAATGTGACCCATTGCAATACTGGATCATCAGACCCTTTTGCAGCCTGTATGGTCATAACAGCCGCTCCATTGTTGTCAATGTTATCAAAAGCATAGCACTAAATTGCTAAATCAAATGGTTCTTACAAAGTGCCTGCACATCTATGAGTGCACACATTTGTTCTTTTACTGTGCCAGCCAGCCAACTTCTTGAAGTTCTCGCTGAACGCCACTTTACCTGATCAGCCGTTAAAGTAATTGAACCCACCACTTCATGACAGGCTAGCGCCCACTCAGAACCATAGAGGCTTACTAAGAACTCTAGCTTATCGGTGTCAGATTGCTTGTATTTTCCTTCCATCACCAACTTTGCGGTGTCTACTACGCGCAAACTGTTGTCGCCAGACATTGGGTACAGACCCATCAGCCAATCCGGCTGACCAAATAGCGACGTAAGCTCTTTGTCTAGTTTGTAGATGGTACCAAGGTGAATCATTGGCACGGCCAACACCAGTTCGCGCACTTTAAAGAGAATGCAGTCGAAACGATTTCCTAGCACTTCCGGTGTAGTAGACCAATCATGCTCCGGCTCATGGCTTGCGAGCAGCTCTGGCTCTGGCTCTGGCTCTGGTTCCGGTTCCGGTTCCGGTTCCGGTTCCGGTTCCGGTTCTGGTTCTGGTTCTGGTTCTGGTTCTGGTTCCGGTTCCGGTTCTGGTTCTGGTTCCGGTTCTGGCTCCGGTTCTGGTTCTGGTTCTGGCTCTGGTTCTGGCTCTGGCATCGCTTCCAACAAGTCTTCGTCTATCTCAGAGACATCTGCCAGCAGATCATCTAAATAATTAGTTAGCAGGGCTTGTGGCGCAGTTTTAGTCTTCTGCATATCAGCCATGATTCCCCCCCACACTCAGTAGCATCAGGCCGGCCGATACCATGGATTGCTTAGTTCTACTGACGGGTAGCCGGCTAAGTAGCAATAGCAGCAATAGCGCTTGAGATACCTTATCGCTCGAGTTTGCAGGCCTAACAACCTGCAACGCATGATCAACGGGTACAGACGGCTCACTAAAGAGCACCTTTGTCGCCGGTGCGTCGTCTAGCGTGTCACTTAACAGGCTGCCAATATACTCGTTAAGCTGTGTCATTTGGCGGCCTCAAGCATTGTTTTCAACAGTGAGTTATATGCAGAAGTCCCTCTACTTTCGGGGTATGCATCACTAATACACTTCCCCTCACGACTTGCATCCCGAAGCCTGGTATCAATAGGAATAGCCGAGTGCCAAATGTTGTCTGGGTACGTTTTACGCAACTCATTAAAGGCTTGTACTGAAGCACCTGTGCGGCGGTCAAACATGGTGGGTACAACTAAGTAAGGCAGTGCTTGCTTGCGAGATTGCATCACCATTTTCAGCGTGCTTACCATGCGCTCTAGACCTTTTATTGCCATAAACTCTGTCTGCACCGGCAATATAATTCGCTGGCATGCGGCCATGGCGTTTATTAGCAACACGCCAAGTAGTGGCGGCGTGTCAAGAATGACGTAGTCAAAGTCATCCCATAATTGCGCTAAGCTGCGGGACAGAACAAGCCCCATACCACCTTGGTTAGATATGTTGCGCTCGAGCGTTGCTAATGAGGTGGACGATGGAAAGATCGACAAGTTGTCTAATCCAGCTGGCTTCACTAGTTTTGCCGGCAAGTCGGCAGGAACTTGCCCTTTATGCATAAACAAGTCATACACCGATGGCGTGATGGTCTCGGGGTCATAGCGAAAGTAGCTAGTTAGCGACCCTTGCGGATCGAGGTCAACCAGCAACACACGCTTGCCTTTCTGTGCCAGCAGGCCGCCAAGGCTAACCACGGAAGAGGTTTTCCCAACGCCACCTTTTTGATTTGCCACCGCCCAAACACGCATCGCATTCGTCCTATATGGTTCTGTCAGATTCAATTACTTCTACCGCTGGAAAGCAGAAGTTATGCCAAGAGTATCGGCCAGAGGGAAAAATTCTTAAGCGCTTGCACTCGTTCAGTGCGAGCTAACACTAAAACAGCTGACTGATGCGTTTGGAAAAGTCATCCAGTTTGATCACTTCGTCACTATAACCAGCTTTCGCAACTGAGCTTGGCATACCATCTATCACGCAACTAGCCCCATCTTGAATCCAGACTGTGGCACCTTTGCCTTTGAGCAACCTTGCGCCTTCTGTCCCATCGCTACCCATGCCAGTTAACACAATGGCCAGTACATTGGCACCATAAACATTCGCAGCACTACCAAAGGTAATATCCACCGATGGTTTATAATTTAACCGCTCATCACCTTCGATAATTTTGATGCGATTCCTGCCACTGACCATCATCTGCTTACCACCTGGGGCGACATAAACCGTGTTGGGCTGCAAGCTGGTATCTGACTTGGCTTCCATGACTTTCAATGTGCATAGTTGATCAAGTCGCTCGGAAAACGGCCCAGTAAAAGAGGCTGGCATGTGTTGAATAACAAGAATTGGGGCTAAGATGTTCGCCTGAATTTTACTAAGTACACGCTGCAAAGCCACCGGCCCACCTGTTGATGTGCCTATGGTAATTAAATCTGGGCGTTTTGTTGGCCGCTTTGCCGGTGCCCTTGTGTGTGTAATCGTGCTCTTAGGCCGTGCAACTGCCAATATTTTGTCACACAGGGTGCGCTTAATTTCCGCCGACCCCCGCATTTCTTCGCGAAACTTGGGTAGGAAATCCACGGCACCGGCATCGAGTGCATCGAGTGTCACGCGAGCCCCGGTTACCGTGAGGCTAGAGAACATGAGAATCGGCACGGGCGAGCGACGCATAATTTCTTTGACTGCCGTGATGCCATCCATAATTGGCATTTCGTAGTCCATGGTGACGACATCAGGCTTCAGCTTTTCAACTTGTGTAATAGCGTCACGTCCATTCGACGCTGTGCCCACCACACTAAGCTGCGGGTGGCTATTAATGATGGCGACTATTTGTGAAACGAAAAAGCTTGAATCGTCCACCACCAGCACTTTAATTGGCATATTTACTTCCTAACTGTAGCGCTTAATCATACTTGGCACATCTATGATGAGCGCAATACGACCATCACCAGTAATGGTAGCACCAGCCATACCTTCGGTTCCCTGCAACATTTTGCCGAGTGGTTTAATCACTACCTCTTCTTGACCAACCAACTGGTCGACCACAAAACCCACTCTAGACGTGCCAACGGATACCACCACAACATGAGCGCCATCACGTGGCTCTTCAAATTCACAGCCTTTTACTAGCCAACGACGCAAGTGATATAGCGGAAGCGTTTTTCCTCGCACGACAATCACTTCCCGGCCATCTACTACATTGGTCTTCGACAAATCTAAGTTGAAGATTTCATTGACATTCACCAGTGGTAAGGCGAATGCCTGATCTTCCAACATCACCATCAGCGTTGGCATAATGGCCAGTGTGAGCGGCACTTTCACTGTGATGGTAGTGCCTTCACCGACCTTAGATTGAATATCAATAACGCCGTTAAGTTGTGAAATCTTTGTTTTCACAACATCCATGCCCACGCCGCGGCCGGATACATCTGAGATTTCTTTTTTAGTGGAGAAACCAGGTGCGAATATTAAGTTGAAGCACTCTGTTTCCGACAAGCGATCAGCGCTTTCTCTGTCATAAAGCCCACGTTCAACAGCCAATGCACGAAGTTTTTCTGGGTCCATGCCAGCGCCATCGTCTTTGATGGCCAGCAAAATATGATCACCTTCTTGCTCGGCGGATAGGATCACCTTACCGGTGCGGGGTTTGCCGGCTGACTCTCGAACATCTGGGGCTTCGATACCATGATCAACGGAGTTGCGTACCAAGTGCACCAATGGGTCAGATAGTGCCTCGACCAAGTTTTTGTCTAGGTCTGTCTCTTCACCAATGAGTTCAAGGTTAATTTCTTTCTTAAGGTTACGTGCCAGATCACGAACCACCCGAGGGAAGCGGCCAAATACCTTTTTAATTGGCTGCATTCGAGTTTTCATTACCGAGTTTTGCAAATCGGTTGTCGTAATATCTAGGTTATTAACTGCCTTGCCTAGCTCTTCATCATCGCTAGCGGCACCAATTCGTACTAGCCGGTTGCGCACTAGCACAAGCTCGCCAACCATGTTCATAATATCGTCGAGTCGCTGGGTATCAACACGAACCGTGGTATCGCCAACCGCTTTAGGTTTAGTGGCTTCTTTTTTGGCAGCCTCAACTTTTGGCTCTACTTTTGCTGCTGGTTCGACCGCGGCTTGAGGCGCTGGCTTGGGTTCGGGTTTTGCAGCAGGCTTAGCTACAGGCTTGGTTTCTGGTTTAGCTGCTGGTTTAGCTTCTGGCTTAGGCGCCGGCTTCTTCGGCTCACTCGCGGCTGGCTCGCTCGGCGTAACAACTTCAGGCTCAGCACCGGCGCCATTATTATCACTATCAGCTACCGCTATGCCACCATCAAACTTACCCGCACCGTGTAGCTGGTCAAGCAGGGCTTCAAATTCATCATCGGTAATTTCATCGGAGTCACTTTCTGCTTGCGAATCTGGCGCAGCTGGTTCATCTTGCTGCTCACCTAGTGCGTCGTCTGACTCTTTTGACCCACCAGGGTTAAAGCTTCCTTTACCATGAAGTTGGTCAAGTAACGCTTCAAACTCATCTTCGGTTATCTCATCTGATTCCGCTGCCGGTTCATCATCTGCTTCACCAAACAAATCATCGTCTTCAACTGATTGACTGGCCTCGCTGCCCTCTTCTTCGCCGCCAAGTGCATCTAACAATTGTTCAAACTCTTGATCGGTGATGTCATCACTGTTTGTATCACCAGAAGACTCTGCTGCTTCAGCGACGATCTCCTCATCGCTCGCGGCGTCATCGGTTTCTTCGACAACTTCTTCTTGCGCAGTTTGCTCATCAACAGGGGCACCAGTTGCCAGCCAAGGTGGCACTTCGCCGTCTTTGAATGGTTTGGTGTAGAACTCAAGCTGCTCAATGAGCTCTTGATCTGCCGACGGTGGCATTTCGCCACCTTGAACGGCTGCAAACATTTCATTGACCGCATCTAAGGCTCGCAACACAACGTCCATCAAGTCGGCATCGACCTGCCTTTGGCCATTGCGAAGCGTGTCAAAAACGTTCTCTGCCGCATGACAACAGTCTACAAGCGGATTCAATTGAAGAAACCCTGCCCCCCCTTTAACGGTATGAAACCCCCTAAAGATGGCGTTCAATAGATCTTTGTCCTGTGAATTCTGCTCAAGGTCAACGAGCTGCTCAGAGAGCTGCTCCAGAATTTCACCGGCCTCAATCAAAAAGTCTTGTAAGATTTCTTCATCGGCATCGAAGCTCATTGCACGCTCCCTAGAAGCCTAAACTGGATAATAAATCGTCGACATCATCTTGACTGCTAACTACGTCAGGTGCTTCAGCATCTATTTGAGGCCCATGACCTTTGTTAGGGTCGACTTCCGCTTTTTTGGTGGTGGCGCTCGGTTCTTTATCATGTTCGATACCGGCCAGGGTATCGACCGACGAGGCCATCTTCACCAATCTAACCAAGCTTGTCTCGAGCTCGCTTACAAGGCTCATTACTCGCTGAATCACTTGCCCCGTTAAGTCCTGAAAATCTTGTGCCACCATGATGTCACTTAAATTCCCGTACAACTGCGTTGAACTGTTCGACAAAGCACCCAGAAACTCACCCATTTCTCTATATAAAGTACGAAACTCGGCGGGTGTCATGTTTCGCTGCCCAAGACGCTCCCACTTCGTGTGTAGCGTTTCAGCGTCCTGTTTTAACTTATCGGCCACTGGCATACTTTCTTCAACCAAATCCATGGTTTTATTCGCAGCCCGCTCGGTCATCTTCACAACGTGTTCTAAACGATCGGTTGCGTCGGCCATTTCGGAAAGCTTGTCAAGCTCATCAACAGGCCCTAGCGGCTCTAGGTTTAAATCTTTGATCGATTCATGCAGGGTACGAGTTAGGCGCCCAATCTCGATATAGATAGATTGATCCCTGGCTTCTTGCAGCTCTTGTATGACACGAACGGCAGAGTGCAAAGCGCCTTCAGCAAGGTACTGTTGAAGGTCTGAACTTTTATCCTGCAGCATCTGTGTGAACTGATCCGCATCGACCGCAGCCTTATTCGAGCTCATAGCGATCACCCATCGATTCGTTCAAATATTTTCTCAATTTTTTCTTTAAGTGCTGCAGCCGTAAACGGTTTCACCACGTAACCGTTCACACCTGCTTGCGCAGCGGCAACGATCTGGTCACGCTTTGCTTCGGCAGTAACCATAAGCACGGGAAGATTTTTGAGTCGATCATCGGCGCGAACCTTCTGCAAGAGCTCGATACCTGTCATTCCTGGCATATTCCAATCGGTTACCAAAAAATCAAAGTCGCCGCTTTGCAGCATCGGCCAGGCAGTATTGCCATCATCGGCTTCTTGGGTATTGGTAAAGCCAAGATCGCGTAATAGGTTCTTGATGATCCTTCTCATAGTGGAAAAATCGTCCACAACAAGAATTTTCATATTTTTGTCCAAGGTGACCTCCTTAATATGGCCTTATCGCCCATAACTTCATAGTAGTTCAATATTTCTAATTAGCTTGCCAATCCGCTAGTTTCGCTCGCAAGCGGCTAGCAGCCTGGCTGTGTATCTGACTAACGCGCGACTCTGAAACACCCAGAACCGCACCAATTTCTTTTAAATTTAACTCTTCGTCGTAATATAAAGATAAGACTAGTTGCTCTCGTTCTGGCAAGGTTTTTATTGCTTCTACCAGATTGTCATGCAAGCGACCTTGTTCAACACCACGTGAAGGAGAGAGCGTTGCTGGCGTGGCATTGTCTATTTCGGGCACGACGACATCTTGGCCATTCTCTTCGAGTAACTCATCAAGACTGAACAATCGTGCGCCTTTGCTGTCTTGCAAAAACGCATGGTATTCATCTAGCGACAGCGATAACGCTTGCGCAACCTCGTTGTCGGTGGGTTGACGGCCATGCTCAATTTCTAGCTGACGTATTGCTTCACTGACTCGTCTAGCATTGCGATGCACTGAGCGGGGAATCCAATCTCCGCGGCGAACCTCATCTAACATGGCACCACGAATACGAATACCGGCAAAAGTAGAAAATGCTGCACCCTTGCTGTGGTCAAAATTGCGCGCTGCCTCTAGCAAACCAACCATGCCTGCTTGAATCAAGTCATCCAGCTGCACGGTATCTGGAAGCCTTGCCATCAAATGATGTGCAATGCGCTTCACTAAGCCAGCATGCTCTTCTACAAGAGTTTGCAAGTTGTTTGTCGTTCCGAGGGCAGTATACATCCGCTTGCCTCTCCTAATTATTTAGCCGACCGCTCCAACTAAGCGCTCAACAAAGAACTCCATATGACCACGAGGACCATTGGGAATTGGTAACATCATCATACGATCAGCAACCTGGCGATAAGCCTCGGCTGCTTTGCTATCTGGATATGCTTGCACAACAGGCTTTTGACGTTGCACTGAACGGCGCACAGCTTCGTCCTGCGGCACCGATCCAATATATTGCAGCGACACATCCAAAAACCGCTCTGTTACGCTCACTAACTTGTTGTATAGATTACGACCTTCATTTGGCGTGCGAACCATGTTAGCGAGCACATGAAATCTATCTAGGCGTGCATCTCTATTGAGTAGTTTAATGAGCGCATAGGCGTCAGTAACCGAGGTTGGCTCATCACAAACAACCATGACAACCTCTTGTGCGGCTTGCACAAAGCTAGTGACGTTGTGCGAGATACCAGCGGCGGTGTCTACGATTAGGGTATCAAAGTCATCCCCTACTTCACTGAACGCGTGCACAATCCCTGCATGCTCAACAGCACCCATATTGGCAAGCTTCGCCGTTCCAGACGAGGCGGGAATAATTTTGATGCCGGCTGGGCCCTCTACCAGTACGTCGCGCAGTGAACAAATACCATCTAACACATCGGCAATGGTGTGCTTAGCTGTTAAGCCAAGCAATATATCGATATTTGCCAAGCCAAGGTCGCCATCAAACACCAACACTCGGCGCCCTTTTTGTGCCATCGAAACGGCTGTATTGACCGCCACATTGCTCTTACCCACGCCACCCTTGCCACCGGTTACAGCGATCACTTGAACTGGGTTCAGTCTCGTCATTAAAATCTCCTTCCGTACTTAGGCTGCTCGATGAGCGCTGCGCCGGTCTAGTTTTTGTTTGGCTTTTAACAGCATTTGCTCACTTGCCAACCAATGCAAATCATCTGGGATGTTACTGCCGTCAGCCCACCCATGAATCATTAACCTCTGAGCGAGCAACCATTCAACAATGCTGCCAACCGCAGGGTTTTCGTCTAACTTAGTAATCACAACCCCATCGGCGTTGCCAATCAGTTTAGATGACTGTTGGTATTGATGAGATAAAACTGATGTTTGATGACTCGCTGGTACCGTAAGTAGTTGCTTTACGGGCTGGCGTAAGTCGGCCACTTGCTCTCTTACAAAGCGCATACCATCGCGACAACCACTTGTGTCGATTAATACCAAGCGCTTTTTGGCGAAGGTTTTTAGCCATTGCTGCAATGGCTGCTGCGGTGTTGCCGAGGCAAAGCTCACCCCTAGAATTTTGGCAATTGTGCGCAAACTTTCTTGCGCACCAATACGAAAATGATCGGCTGAAATTATGGCGACATGTTCAGCGCCATGCTTCACCACAAACTGCGTTGCGAGTTTTGCTAGCGTTGTGGTTTTGCCTGCCCCCGTTGCACCAGTAAACAGTACCGCCCCTTTGAAAAACTGATCCGCTGATCCTGGCGTCATAATTGCTGAGATTTGCTTGAGTGCTGCTGGCCAGCTTTGTGAGGGTGCCACTTTTTTGACAAACTCATCGCTAAACCCTAACTGCGATAACGCCGGATGGTTGATTGCCTTTTCATCTGAGCTAGTCACCGTAGTGCTCAATGAAGCGCCTCGCTGATTTTGTACAGGGGTAGGCTCAGGGGACTGCTTCATTAGCATTGCTTTTAACGCGTCTAACTCGGCTTTCACCTGTGCCAAATCATCACCCGCAGGGGATTGCACTGGCGCTTTAACTTGTTCTTGGGCATGCAACGTATCCGCCTGCGGTGCTGCTTGCGGTGCATTAGCACGTCGCTTTACTTTTAAACTATCCAGCCAACTGGTGAGTGCTTGGCGGTCGCCGTTGTCTTGCAACGCCTGCTCTGGCTGAGTGCTGGGCGCCTCTGGCAGGGATTCTGCGTCTAAGGCCGCTAAAATCTCAACACCGCCTTCAACACGACGATTCGACAAAATAACAGCATCGTCGCCGAGTTCAGCAGCTACTAGACGCAACCCTTGCGTCATTGTCGGGGCATGAAATTTTTTTATACTCATCGCTCACCTGCCTATGATGGTGCGCCACCACCAATCGATGCCACAACTGAAATCTGTTTATTATCTGGCACCTCTTGGTATGAGAGGACTGCCAATGTACTGACTACAGGCCTTAAATACTTCGCCATCATCAATCGTATGGCTGGCGACACTAGGAGAACACAAGGTTTACCTTCCGCATCAAGTCGCTGACAGGTTTCAACGACTGATTGTTGAATTTGCTCTGCCAACTGCGGCTCAATCATCAAAGTGTCAGAAAAACCATCTTTTTGCGCCTGTTGAGCAGTTCGAAGCAATAACTGTTCCAACTCTCTATCAAAAGTCATCACTGGAATTTCATCGGCTGCACCAACGATGTTTTGCACGATCATTCTCTTCAGCCCTGCTCGAACCGCTTGCGTCAGCGTGCCAATATCAGTGGATGGTGGCTGAATGCTGGTAATGGCTTCAGCAATCGAGCGCATATCTTTTAGTGACACATTTTCTAGCAATAGGTTTTGCAGCACTTTCAGCAACTGGCTGACGCTTAGGGTATCTGGCACTAGCGATTCGGCGAGTTTTTGATGATGTTTGCCTAATTGGTCGACCAAGGCTTGCACTTCATCATGACCAATGAGCTCAGCAGCATGGCTGAGTAGAATTTGGTTTAGGTGCGTGGCAACAACCGTCGCCGAGTCAACGACGGTATAACCGAGCGACTGAGCTTGATCTTTTTGACTGGTTTCAATCCAAATGGCATCTAACTTGAAGGCTGGATCTTGCGTTTTTATGCCTTCTAAAGTGCCAAAAACCTGACCTGGGTTGATCGCTAGGTCGCGATCTGGGTGAATTTCGGCCTCGGCAATGGTCACACCCATCAGCGTGATCCGGTAGCTGCTTGGCATTAAGTCTAGGTTGTCGCGAATATGGATAGACGGCATCAAAAATCCTAACTCTTGCGATAGTTTCTTGCGCACCCCTTTTATCCGAGCTAGCAATTGACCACCTTGCGAGCGATCTACTAACGGAATCAACCGATAACCAACCTCAAGCCCAACCGTGTCAACGGGCTGCACATCTTCCCAACTTAGCTCGCGATTGTCCTCACTTTCCACTCCCGAAATGGGCGATGGTGCACCTGAAGGCGCCGATGGCGCACCAGACTTAGCGCCACCACCTCCGCTTGGCGTAGGACCACCAGCAAGCGCCGCTTCCGGTTGATTGCGCTTATAAATCAACCAAGATAAGGCAAACATGATTGCCGCCAATGACAAAAAGACAAAGTGAGGCATGCCTGGAATACTGCCCAGAATCGTTAGCACGATACCGGCAATGATGAGTGCTTTTGGCGTGGCAAACATTTGTGATACAACTTGATCACCAATCTCTTGGTCGGATGAGTTGCGCGTGACCATGATAGCTGCCGCTACCGAGAGTAACAGTGACGGAACCTGCGCAACCAAGCCATCACCAATGGTTAACAACGCATAGCGCTCCATCGCCAAACCAAAGCTTAACTGGTGCTGCACCATGCCGATGGCAACCCCACCAACGATGTTAATCAAAAGAATCAAAATACCCGCGACAGCATCACCGCGCACAAACTTTGACGCACCGTCCATAGAGCCATAAAAATCTGCCTCCTGGGTCACTTCTGCCCGCCGCTCTTTGGCTGTATCGGCATCGATCAAACCGGCATTTAAGTCGGCATCAATGGCCATTTGTTTACCTGGCATGGCATCTAGGGTGAAACGCGCACTCACCTCCGACACACGGCCCGCACCTTTTGTGATTACCACGAAGTTGATAATCATCAAGATTGCAAACACCACTAAACCAACGGCGTAGTTGCCACCAATTAACACTTCACCAAAGGATGCAATCACGGTACCGGCCGCATCGCCGCCTTCGTGTCCGTACAATAACACTACCCGAGTTGAGGCCACGTTTAGTGCCAAGCGCAATAAAGTCGCCACCAGCAAGATTGATGGAAAAACGGCGAAATCGAGTGGCCGCATCACATAAATGGATACCAGCAGAACAATGATGGCTAAAGCGATATTGAAGGTGAACAAGGTATCGAGCAAAAAAGGTGGTACAGGCAGTGTCATCAAGCCTAGCAACACCATAATCAACAATGGCACAGCCATATGCTTTGATGCCAAACCGCGCGCACTTCGACCTGCGTCTAAAGCAACTTGCTTAGGAGACTGACCGGCGAGGCTTTTAAGTGGGTTGTATTTGCTGATATCCATAGACAGATTCTTGACACACAGATTGACTCAATAGGCAATCTGCAAAAACCTGTCCAACTTTATGGATCAAATTTTAAATCATCAGGAATATCAAACTTGTTCGGTTTTCTCGGGCGTTCGCCTTGCTGCTGGCGCCGGTATTGTCGAAGTTGCCATACATAGGCTAGCACCTGTGCCACGGCCAAAAACAGCCCTTCAGGAATTGGGGCATCTACTTTCGCAAACTGGAATAGTGAGCGGGCCAAAGGTGGCGCTTGCACAATAGGCACCTCATGCGCTTTGGCAATTTCACGAATTTTGAGGGCAATTTCATCACCCCCTTTGGCCACGACCACCGGCGCATCCATGCTCGCTTGATCATACTTCAATGCCACTGAGAAGTGCTCTGGGTTGGTGATGACAACATCGGCATTGGGTACCGCATCCATCATTCGCCGTTGGCTCATCTCACGCTGGAGTTGGCGAATACGACCTTTGACTTCTGGTTTACCTTCTGTGTTTTTGTATTCATCTTTGACTTCTTGCTTGGTCATGCGAAGTTTTTTCTTATGACTGTGCGCTTGCCAAGGCACATCAATCACAGCAATGAGCGCCGTTGCCAAAGCTAATATAAACAGAGGGATCAACAATAGCTCGATGGCGCCTTTCATTTCAGCCATTACATCCGACATGCCCAAGGCATTAAAATGGCGCTGGTAGTACCACAATAAATAAACGCCAGAACCACCTATTAACAACACCTTTAACCAGCTTTTTCCCAGCTCAACGAGGGAGTTAAGTGAGAACATGCGCTTTAAGCCTTGCAGTGGCGACAGCCGGTTAAACTTTGGCGCAATGGCTTTAGTGCTAAAAGACACCCCACCCATGCCTGCGCCACCAATGATGCCAGCAATCATCATAATGATCAGTAAAGGCGCCGTTTTTAATGTTGCTTCATAAACACTTAGCCGAAGTTCGGCAGACATACGACTGGTGTCTTCAATATACGCGCGATCAAATTCGAAGGTATGGTTGGTTATCATCACAATAGCTTCAACTAACCAACCGCCTAACGCATACATGGTCGCGACACTGATGATGAGCAGCACCGCTGTGCCTAACTCGCGTGACCTAGCAACGTTGCCCTCTTCTTTCGCCTTATTGAGTTTGCGCTCGGAGGGCTCTTCGGATTTTTCCTGGCCGTCTTCAGATTCCGCCATGTCATCCCCCTTGCATTACATTTTGCATGAGTGACAGCACCTCGGTTAGGCGCAGCTGAAAATGCGGGATAATGTTGCCAATGGTGATCCAAGCAACAAAGATTCCTAGCACCATGGTAATTGGAAAGCCCAATGAGAAAATATTGAGCTGCGGAGCTGACCGGGTCATCACCCCAAAGATTAGGTTAACCAGCAACAAAGCCGTCACCGCTGGCAAAGCAAGTTTGAGACCGGCAGTAAACAACCAGCTACCTAGCAAGGCAACCAAAGGGAAATCTAGGTTTAAGGCGGCATCACCAGTTATTGGGAGCATTTCAAAACTCAGTACGAGTACTTCAATGCTCGCCAGATGCCCACCTAATGCTAGGAAAAGTAAAGTGATCATCAGCTGATACCATTGCGCTAGAAGCGACACCGACACACCATTTGCCGGGTCCATCATTGAAGCAAAGCCAAGGCCCATTTGCATGGATATAATCTGCCCTGCCACAACAAACACTTGCATTAATAACGACAATACAAAGCCTAAAGCAATGCCAATGAGTATTTGCACAATTACCACTAGGAACACTTCCAAAGACAGCGCAGGTATAGGTGGCAAATCGTCAAGCAAGGGCATAACAACAATGGTTAACAAACCGGCAAAGCCAATGCGAATTCTTGCGCTAACAGTTCTAGCACCGAGCACTGGTGCAACTGACAAGAACCCAGCAATGCGAAACATTGGCCATAAAAACTGCCCAACCCAGATACCAATATCTGCATCAGTGACTTGCATACTTAGCCTATATAATTGTTTAAGTTAAATAGGATAAGCTGGGTATAGTCTACTAGCCGAGTCACTAAGTAGGGCCCTGCCACAATAATGACTAATATGGTTACCAACAGGCGAGGCAGAAACGATAGGGTTTGCTCGTTAATCTGTGTGGCAGCTTGAAAGGTTGATACCACAAGGCCAACAATTAGGCTTGGTACAATTAAAATGACAACCGACAAGAAAATCAGCCAGAGCCCTTCGCGAAATAAGTCGGCAATAAATGCTTCGTTCATTTGGCCTCCTACACGGCAAAACTCGACGCCAATGACCCCATTAACATGGCCCAGCCGTCGACTAACACAAACATCATAATTTTAAATGGCAAGGAGATAATGATCGGTGAAAGCATCATCATACCCATCGACATCAACAGGCTTGCCACCACCATGTCGATAATCAAAAACGGGATAAAGATCAGGAAACCAATCTGAAACGCGGTTTTCAGCTCACTGGTCACAAATGCTGGCATTAGAATGGTCAGTGGCACATCCATTGGTTCGTTAAACTCACCCTCACGGTCGGCAATGCGAATAAACAAATCCAGGTCATTTTGGCGTATCTGGCCAAGCATAAAGCGCTTTGCTGGGTCTTGGGCTGCGTTAAGTGCCTCGAGGGACGTCATTTCTTCAGCAAGATAGGGCTGAATAGCGACTACGTTAATTTCATCAAACACCGGCGCCATAATGAAAAACGTTAAAAACAAGGCCAAGCCGATTAGTATCTGATTCGAAGGTGTTTGTTGCAGGCCAATGGCCTGACGCAGAATCGCCAACACCACAATAATGCGGGTGAACGATGTCATCATTAGCAACATCGCCGGCAAAAAGGTCAGCGCTGTCATCAGCGCCAAAATTTGAATGGTTACTGAGTAGTCACCGCCAGTACCCGTTGGATCTGGGGTGTAGCTGAGCGCTGGAATCCCGTTAGCGGATGCCCAGCTACTTAGTATGATCAGTGTCGGTAGTATCCACCAGCGACGAAGAATTCGAACGGCCATTTTTTTGTAACAACTCTTGTAGTTTGTCAGCAAAATTAATTGGCGCGTTTGGCGTAATGGCTAGGTTAACCTTGTCAATTTTGTTGATACTTTGCGGCGTAACACCCAGTAAGAACTGTTCATCACCCACTTGCACCACAAGTAGTTTTTCTTTGGCTCCAAGACTTAAGCTAGCAATCACTTTCATGGACGACGAGCTGGATGCGCCCGTCGCGCCACCAAACCGACGCACTAACCATGCTAAAGCAAATATCAAGCCTATTATTAGCAACAGTGAAAAAAAGACTGACGCAAGCTCCGAGGTAGGCACTATGGTGTTCATCGCTTCATTTGCTTGTGTCATCGCAATCTATTAATCCGTTCCTGTTGGCTTACTACATCGGTTAAACGAATACCGAACTTCTCGTTTACCATGACCACTTCACCGTGTGCGATGAGCGTGCCGTTCACCAATACATCTAGCGGCTCACCGGCCAGACGATCGAGCTCAATCACCGAGCCCTGGTTTAACTGCAATAAATTGCGTATTGGAATACTTGTATTGCCAACTTCCATTGAGATGGTCACCGGAATATCCAGAATCACATCCAAATCAGGACTTTCTAAATCAGGGTCCCTTGCAAAGCTTGAGGGCTGCTCAAAGTCTTGCATTTCGGCTGGTTGCGCTTCGTCATCGGACTCACCGGTCTCGCCAGCCTCTTCCATTGCCGCTGCCCATTCGTCTGCCAATGCCTGATCATCCATATCGCCAGCCACTTCGTCGGCTAGCTGCTCGGCATCTAACTTCTCTTCAGGCACTTCATTGTTGTCATCACTCATTGTCTACCTCTTGCTTACTGGCCTTAGAGAGCCCGCGTGCGCCAGATATTTGGCGCTGCAGATCTGTCATTTCTTTTGTTTTCGGCTCAACCTTACGTGTGACTTTAAATGCCAGGCTATCACCAACTTTACCAAGCTTTCCGTACCCTACTGGCACTTTATTGGCCGTAAGCGTTAATTCTTCGGGTAACTCGATTGGGATAACATCTCCGGCTTGCAGCCCAACCAAATCGCGCAGGTTAATTTCTTTTTTGGCAACTTGGCTGTTAATTGGAACCTTAGCTTCCATCAGGTCTTTGCGTAACGATTTCACCCAACGCTCATCTACTTCATCGACATCACTTTGAAAGCCTGCGTCGAGAATCTCGCGTACCGGTTCAATCATTGAATACGGCACGGTAACATGTAGATCTCCGCCACCACCATCAAGCTCGATATGAAAAGTAGATACCACCACTACTTCACTTGGGCTAACGATGTTGGCCATAGAAGGATTGACCTCTGAGCTCATATACTCAAAATCTAGATCCAGTACCGGCCCCCAGGCCTCGCGCATATCTACGAAGACTTGCTGTAGAACCAATTGCACGACTCTAAGCTCTGTTGGGGTAAACTCTCGCCCTTCAATCTTGGCGTGACGCCCATCACCACCAAAGAAGTTATCCACCAACTTAAAAACCAGCTTGGCATCCATAACAAACAAGGAGGTGCCACGCAGTGGCCGAATCTTCACTAGGTTGAGTGATGTTGGCACATACAAGGTGTGTATGTACTCACCAAACTTAGAGATTTGTATGCCACCCGTTGCCACATCAGCCGTGCGGCGTAAAAAATTGAACAAAGAAATTCGGGTGTAGCGCGCGAACCGCTCGTTAATCATTTCTAGCGTCGGCATGCGCCCACGCACAATACGATCTTGCGAGGTTAGGTCATAGGTTTTAACCCCACCAACATCCTCGACATCTTCTTCTTCGATGTCGCCGTCATCCACACCGTGGAGCAGCGCATCAATTTCGTCTTGGGAGAGTAAGTCCTGCACCCAAACCCCCTAGCGCTTATTGCAACACAAAGTTAGTAAACAGCACCTTTTCGATGCCGGGGCGACCAAGTTGTTGCATAACAATATCTTGCACGACGGTCGTTAACTGATTCGCCAGAGCTTGCTTACCTTCGTCTGTCAACAGTGCTCGGTAATCTTGACCTTGCAAAGTAAGCAAGATGTCGTTGCGAACCACTGGCATATGTTCATCAATCACTGCAAGCGCTTCATCCTCGCGGGACAAAATGGACAGCTCTAGCTGTAAAAAACGAGTGCGAGATCCAACGCGGTAGTTCACAACAAAGGCCGGCTGTAACGCCAAATAAATGGCCGGCGCTTCGCTTGCTGCAGCGCCCGTTTGTTGAACAGGCTCAATGGCTTCCACCGTTGGTTCAGATTCTGATCCACCAAAAAAAATCAATGTCACTGCCGCTGTGGCGCCAATGATGACGAGAAGTGCAACAACGCCAATGATAATCCATTTTAACTTGCCGCTTTTTTTGCCTTCTTCCCCTTCCTGACCTTCCTGTTTTTCATCTTCTTCAGCCATGACTACCTCATTGTCAAAAAAACGGCACTTACTTATCTATACAAAATACTTAGCAAGCCTTGTGCCATACAGTTAAGCATAGGTATCTAAAAGTTGTTGACTGACACGCTCTGATGTAGCGACTTGCTCGCTGGATTCACCATCATTGGCGTTAGAAGTACTTGCTTGACCATTCTCGCTCGTTTGTTCACCTTGCTGACCCGCTTGATCTTGCTGTACATCTGCATCGGTTAACTGCATACCTTGCTCGGCAAAGAGTTCCTTTAATTGATGAATATTGCGCTCAACTAGCTCGCGAGCTTGAGGTGACTGAGTGACAACCTGCACTTGTACTCGCTCATCTTCTTTTTGCACTTTGACTTCAATTCGGCCAAGCTCTGGTGGATCTAGACGAATCATCGCTTGCTGCAACCCGCGCCCAACGATAAAGGCAACTTGCTGGGTAAATTTTGGAGCGAAATCTTGGGCCTTGCCTTGTAGCTGTAATAGCATTGATTCTGGTCGCTCAGAACTTAGCCCCATCATTGCTGCATCCACCGTCGCGGTAGGGTTTACAGCGCCGACTGCTGGCGTTTGACCGGTTGGAACAGGTGTTATGTTGCGCAACGCCGTCAGTCCATCGTCTAGGGGCACTTGGCCTAACTGCGTTTTTGGCATATCAAGCAATGATAACCCGCCTGGCTTGCTCTCGAGTGTCTTGCTATCTTGCCCCTTACTATCGCTTGGATTAAAGAACTTTCCTTCACTTTCATCATCACTGGTGTGTTCTACTGACGTTACTTTCGCCTTTAACTCATCCATTGTTTTCATCGCAGGCTCACCAGATTCCTGCTTTTTCACTTCGGACTGTATGGCTTTGGCAAGCGTCGGGTTTATTTCAGCTTGATCAACGTCATTGACACCAGCGGTCTTCATCAACTCTGATTCGGGTGCTTCCTCGGTAGTTTCAGCGTCGTCTAAGTTGAGTGTTTGCTGACTATCCGTGTTCACGACACTCTCGGCTTCGTCACTAGGTTCTTGCGGCAATATTGAACCGTCAACAGGTAAGTCTTCGCCGCTTTCAGCCACCGCTTTCGTGGTATCAATAGGTGTCAGCTCACTATTGAACAGAGCCAAAAAACCTGAATTTAAAGGCAGCTCTGTCTCGCTTTGATTGTCTCGGCGTATTGATTTTTCTTGCTTCACCTTGTCGTCACTATCATCGCTATCTGGACTGCGCTGACGTTCAGGTGTGAGCGGGGGGCGCTTACTATGCGTTTCTATGGTCAATAAAGAAGGTTGGATTGCCGCCATGTGTACCTCCGAATCTCAGATGAGATATCAGAAGCAATTAATTTGCCAACTTAGGAATTGTTAGCAATTATTTTTAGCTGTTGACAAACAGATGCCTGCTCTTGGTCTACTTGCTCAATCATCTGCAAAGAACAATTGCCATCACGGGCATTATCCTCGAGCGCCATACACATATCTGCCAGTACCTGGGCGCCAATATTTCCGGCGCTACCTTTAAAGCTATGGGCGGTACGAGATAATTGCGTCCAGTCTTGCTGTTCAAACTGCTGGCGGATGAGCTTCATTCGCTCATTACTATCGTCTATGAATGCAGAGATTAAGTCGACAAACTCATCCTCAAGCACTAACTTGAGCTCATCCAGTAAGGCTTGATCTAAGTGGCTCATATACTGTCACCATCTTCCGGTTTACGAAGCGTCACGCGCACAAAATTACCATTACCCTGATACTCTACCTTATCAGCAATGGCACTGATGAGAGGCACGCCACGGCCGCTGTATTTTTTGTTCTCTAGCGAATTGTTCAACGTTGACTGCCAGTCAAATCCATTGCCGGAATCTTCCACTTCAATCACTAACTGAAAGGTATCGTTTTCAAATTGATGAGCAAAGCTTATGCGCACAAAGCCAGACTTAAGATCCTTCAGGCGTTGTTCGCGCTCTGCATAGTAGGTCGCAAACCCCTCTGTGGAAGCCTTTAACTGAGAATCTAACTCCAGCACCCCGTGCTCGAGTGCATTTGAGTACAGTTCCGCGAGCATGGTGTATAGCTCGCCGCTGGCTTGCCTCACCCATGGAATTTCCGATAAATTGTGCAGCATAAGTGGCAGAGGGTTGTAGTGGCGCAATGACTTGGCGTCGAAAGTGGTTGACTGCTGCCAGTTCAATACGCCTTCAAGTGCAGCTCCGCCACCTAATGGCCGCATACTGCGCAAGTCAACATTTTGCATGGTCACTTCTGCTAGGGTGATGTCATCTTCTCGATCATTTTGACCAATGTACTCGTTCACTCCGTTGAGTACCGCATCAAAAATGCTGTCTTCTTCCCGGCCCCGGATCAGGCGCCATAGGCGCTCTTCACCAAACAGCTCACCTTCTGAATTGCGAGCTTCATGGATACCGTCCGACCAAAACAGTAACCGATCACCATCGTCCATCCGGTATTGCTCTACCTTAGGACTAAATTTATCGGCGCCAACAATACCCAGCGGCAATCCCGATGAGGCAACCGCAACGGCCTCTTTTGTTGATTCACGCCAGAAGCAGAGGTCGGGCAAACCACCCACCCAAATTCGTAATGACTTATTAATAAAATCAATATGCGCGACTGCGGCACAACAGAACACGCCCATGGGTAGTACATTATTAAGCTTCAGATTAATTTCTTTAACAATATCTTCTAGCTCGAAGCCCTTTGCCGTCATACCATAGAAGGTCTCGGCAAGTGGCATCGCACCAATGGCGGCGGGCAACCCATGGCCGGTAAAGTCACCTAGGAATATACTTAGCCCGCCGTCTGGACGGCGCTGTGCAAGCAAGGTGTCGCCGTTAAAAACAGACAACGGAGATAATGAATAACGAATGCCTGCCGATTCTAGGCATCCTTGGTGGGCAACATTGTCAAACACACGTTTGGCAACCTGCTGCTCGATCAGTAATTGACGGTGATTCGCTTGAATGGCCGCATGCATGCTGCGCATTCTTCCAAATGCAGTAAGCTTCGCTTTGATAATCACGCGCTTGTAGGGTTTTGACAGAAAGTCATCGCCACCAGACTCCAAGCTTCGCACCAACGACTGCGGGTCTTGTAGTGAGGTCAAAAAGATGATCGGCACCAACTCGGTACCAGCAATCGCTTTAATTGTTCGCGCTGCCTCAAAGCCATCCATCACCGGCATCAGCGCATCGAGCAAGACGATATCAGGCCGCTCACTACGATAGATATTGACTGCTTCCTTACCATTTTTTGCTGGTAAGACTTCGTGACCTTCTTGGCGAACAATGGCCGACAGAATCATGCGATCCGTCTCGCTATCGTCCGCAACAAGCACCTTTAACTTCAGCGAATCCGTCATTTAATTATTCAATATTGAACAGTTGACCAAAATTAGAAATCGTTAGAATTTTTCGAACGTCATTGTTACACCCGCTAATTGTGATATCTGAGTTCTCGCCACCAGCGTGATCTCGTAATAAAAGCAGCATGCCCAACGCTGAGCTATCAAGGTAGGTTGCCGAACTCATATCGACTACCCAGCGCTTAATTGTTTTTGGCGCGTTCTCATAGACTTGACGGAACTCTTGGTGTGAGCTGAAGTCAAAACGGCCATCAACTGTGATGGTCATTTGTGATTGGTCATTTGCAGCCGTTGCAGATATCGTCATGGTGTTCCTCACTAAGAATACAACTCAGTTATGCCGAGATTTACGTTAATATTAGTCTCTATAGACCTAGTCTAGCTGGAAAGTTGACTGATGCGAGCATTCTTAGATGCCCAATCAACAATTTCTTTACTTATTTCATTCAAAGATAGCACTTTTTCCGCAGCATCTAGGGCCACTGCAGCCCCCGGCATGCCCCAGACTACGGAAGATTGCTGATCTTGGCAAACGGTATTAAAGCCGCTACGGCGCAGGTTTAACAGCCCTTGCGCGCCATCTTTACCCATACCGGTAAGCAAGATTGCCAACACACTATTGCGATAAGTGTTGCTTATGCTCTCGTACATCACATCTACGGAAGGCCTGTGTCGATTGACCAACTCACCATCGTTGAGTGCTAAAACATAATCGTTTCCTTGGCGATGTACGGTTAAGTGATGCGACCCCGGTGCAATATACACCCAGCCAGGCCGTAATCGCATACCGGCCTCGGCCTCCACAATCGTGAGCTGGCATATTTTGTTCAGTCTATTGGCAAATGATCGACTGAATGCTTCGGGAATATGTTGCGTGACCACCATCGGCGGTAAGTTAGCTGGCAACACCGACAACAAATCGCGCAATGCTTCTACACCACCGGTAGAAGCACCCACTGCCACCAAGCTAGATGATCGGGCAGACGTCGCAGCAATGGTTAACTGAGAGCGCTGGGCAAAAAGCTCTGGCGAAAAAGCCTTCACCTTAGCTTGCGCTGCAGAAACGACCTTGTCGCAGATCTCTTGCGCAATTTGATTGAAAGACTCTGGGTCTTCACCAGCTGGTTTGGCAATAAAGTCAACGGCGCCTATCTCTAAAGCATCTAGCGTCACATCTGCGCCAGCATGGGTAAGTGAAGAGACCATCACCACTGGCATTGGCCGCAAGCGCATGAGATTTTTGAGGAAGGTCAAACCGCTCATTTTAGGCATTTCAACATCTAGGGTAATGACATCAGGCTCGGTCTTTTTAATGACCTCCCGGGCCATATAAGGATCTACCGCCTGGCCAACAACAACAATCCGTTTGTCTGCACTCAATACAGCCTGAAGAATTTGCCGTGCCAGCGGCGAATCATCGACAATCACGACTTTCACTGCCATACAATGCGCTCCCCTAGAAAAGCTCTACATCACCAGAATCTTGTGCTAACAGCTGTTGCTGATAGGCACGTTCTTCTTGAACGACGTGCTCGGCCTTCGCTAAACGTTTCATTTGCACTCGGCCCGACTCGCCCCACAAGCGCACTAATCTTCCTTGTTGCCCACCTAGGTCACTCGATGCCAACTGTGAGTTTTCCAAGTTCAACCATTGTTTGAGAAAACCGATATTACTGCCACCTATATCACTTTCACCTTGCCACATTTTGGCCCCGCCAAACGCTTTATAAACCAACCTATTGCGATGGGCGCCTTGTTTTATCAGCGCATTGATCAGTGCTTCCATGGCCCAATCACCATAGCGAGCATTAATCCCGTTCAATGAGTGGTCACTTGGCTGGGGTAGCAAAAAATGGTTCATGCCATGAACATTCGCTACCGGGTCGGTGATACACACTGCAACACAAGAGCCCAAAACCGTGGTGAGCAATTCTCCTGGCTGAGCCAAGCAAAACTCGCCTGGCATGACCCGACGTACCCAAACGTTTTCACCGGCAAGGTAGTGCTTGTGCTCGCTCACGATGCCACCTGGTATATGGTTGGCCCAACGGATTTGAGTGGTAGTTTAAAACGATGCAACGACTCACTATGGCCAATGATTAAATAACCGCCAGGCTTAAGTTGTTGAATAAACTTCAATGCCAACTTTTGCCGCGTTTGATCGTCAAAATAGATCATCACATTGCGACAAAAGATGACATCAAAAGGCTTTTTCATCGGCCACTCTGATTGCAGGTTTAATCGACGAAATCGCATGTTCTCATGTACGGTTTGACTCACACGGAATGTGGTTCTATTGCGATTCATCTGCAAGTACTGCCGATATGCGTGCAATGTTTGTAGGTCGGTATCATCGACTGCATACTCACCTAAACTGGCCTTGGCGAGCACATTGGTGTCGATATCGGTTGCCAGCACCAATGTTTGCGCTAACTTTTGAGCTTTAGCAAGGGTAAGAGCAATAGACCAAGGCTCCTCACCCGTTGAGCAGCCAGCCGACCAAACACTATGCTTACCATGCCACCCACTCACCCGCTCTGCTAGGAACTCGAAATGGTGCGCCTCACGAAAGAACTTAGTTAAGTTCGTGGTGATGGCATTCACAAATGGTTCTTCTTCTTCAGGGTTTCGGTCTAAAAATTCGCTATACTCGGCAAATGTCGCAATATTTAACGCCCGCAACCGACGCGCAATTCGTGAATACACCAAGCTTCGTTTATTATCGCCTAGCACAATGCCGGCAATCTCGTAGGCTTTTTTAGAGATTGTGGCAAAATCGGCATCTGTGTAGGCGAACTCAGTCATATTAAAACTCTTCCCAGTCGTCGCTATCTGGCACTGACGGCTTGGCTGCAGGCTTGGCTGCTGGTTTCATCGCCATTGGCGGTTTGCTAACCGGCTCATTGCTTACTGAGAAAAATGCCACAAGGTTCAACAGATTTCTTGACTGATCTGCCATGGCCTCAGCTGCCGCAGATGCCTCTTCAACCAACGCTGCGTTTTGCTGAGTTACTTCATCCATTTGTGAAACAGCTTGGTTAACTTGTTCAATACCAGACGCCTGCTCTGAAGTGGCGCGATTGATTTCGGATACCATTCGTTCTACTTCTTGTACAGCTGAAACAATTTCTGTCAGCGTTTCACCGGACTGATTAACTAACTTGGTGCCAGACGACACCTTATCAACACTGTCGCGTATCAAATCTTTAATTTCACGTGCAGCGCCAGCAGAGCGTTGTGCTAGCGACCTTACCTCTCCAGCGACCACCGCAAAACCACGACCTTGCTCCCCGGCGCGTGCTGCCTCTACCGCCGCGTTTAAGGCAAGCAGGTTGGTTTGGAAAGCGATTTCGTCGATAACACCAATGATATCGGCAATTTTTTTGCTCGAATCATTGATTTCGGCCATCGCTGCCACCGCATCGCTGACAATCTGGCCACCACTTTGGGCTCGCTCTCGGGCTTGCTCGGCGACCGAGGTAACATGCCCCGCATTCTCAGACGATTGACGCACTGCTGACGTCATTTCTTCCATACTAGAAGCGGTTTCTTCTAGATTTGCAGCCTGCTCTTCTGTGCGTTGCGATAGGTCTGAGTTGCCTTGTGCAATTTCATCAGCACCAGAGTTGACCGATGCGGCAGCCTGCTTAATTTTCTCGACTGTCTCGGTGAGTTGGTGAATGGTTTCATTGGCATCGGACTTAAGTTTCAAGAAGGCGCCCGAATAATCACCATCTATGGTTTTAGTTAAATCACCATGTGCTAACGCATCAAACACGACTACCGTTTTGTCAATGATGTCATCGGCTATGGCCACTAATCTGTTTAGCCCTTCTGCTAACCGACCGTAAAAGCCCTCTTTATCGTCTTCACTGATGCGCTGTTTCAAGTCGCCGTTGGCCGCGCCGTCCACCAAAGATGAGATTTCTTTTTCTATGGCGACTTGCTGAGTCTCATCAAGCCACTCTACCACTGAGCCAATGCGCTGGTTGTTGGCATCAAATACTGGATTGGCAGTCAAACCAAAGTAGCGCTTACCGACTTTAATGTTGGCTGTATGGGTACTGGTGAACGATGCCAGCATATTTTCTTGGTGCGCTGGATTTTTGTGGAAGCCATCGATGGATGACCCAATGAGATTATCGGCGTCGAAGTTCGGCAGTACTTCTCTAATATCACTTTGCGCGTTGCGCAACATCTGGTGTACGGATTTGTTCATATAAATAATGGTGCGATCCTGATCCGCCATCATTACATTGGTCGACACATTATCTAGCGCTTGTTTAATGCGAGCATTATCTTTCGCTTCGGCATCCGCCTTGGCCTGCTTAGCAAGAGATTCAGTTAAGTCCTGCCACTCTAAAACTGTGCCAATTCGCTTACCACTACTGCTCATGATTGGGTTTAGCTTTAGTTCAAAGGTTAACCCGGCAACGTTAATTCGACTCGTCAATCCATCCGTCATGCTAGTAACAAGTTGTCGCTGATGACTTGGTTTTTTATGAAACACATCAACATTGGTGCCAATTAATCGGTCGGCGTCAAAGTTCGGCAGCTCGCTGCGCAATTGTTTTTCAACGCGCTTCATTAACTCATATGCAGAGTCGTTCAAGTATTGAATCACCATTTGCTCATCGGCGACGATCACGGCAGTGTCGCAAACCTGCAGTGCCGACAGTGCTCGTTGCATGGCTGGCGGCGGATCACTATTCATTAGCTTAATACCACCAATCACCAGGCCCAATGCTAGTACCGTCAGAATGATCGCGAGCACTGGACTAGCTAACAGCCAGAACTCAATCACAAAAAAGAGTAGTACCAACAAACTCCCAATCGCCAATAGGTTTCTTGGGGTGAAGGCTTGTTTTACATTCAACTTCGCCATAGTGTTTACTCCATAACCTCTGCCATATCAGGCGTCAGTGCTAGTAGACGATGAACAGCCAATAAGGCAATACTGCCTTGCGAGTGCTCTGCAATCGCTGCAATACATGAGTTAGCTTCCTGTTGTGACTGCTGGTGCAACTGATCGCCTTGCATTTGCACAACATCAGCAACGGCATCCACTTTGATGCCAAGTGTTTTAAACTTAGACCCTTGCTCAAACTGAACAATGATGAACACGGTGTCTTGCGTATCTTCAGAGGTCGGCAAACCTAGTCGCACTCTCAGATCAACGATTGGCACTATGTCACCTCGCAAATTAATGGCCCCCATGACCTCCTTCTGCGCCCGCGGAATACGTGTTACAGAGCTAGGACTGCGGATCTCTTTTACCGATAAGATGTCCACTGCATAGAGCTCGTTTGCTAGGTAAAACGTCATCCATTCGCTGGTGCTCATACCACACCTCCACGCGCACTCTGGGCAAGCCCTGCCGGGTCTAAAATCATAGCCACATGGCCGTTACCGAGAATGGTGGCGCCCGAAAGCCCCATTACGCGTTGATAATTGTCTTCAAGGCTCTTAATCACAACTTGCTGCTGTGACAACAACTCGCCAACTAATAACCCAAAGCGACCGTTTGGACTGTCTAACACGACGACGATGCCGTCCGACACATTGAGTTGCACACTGTCGACGTGCAAGAGTTCTGCCAACCCAAACATAGGGATGTGCTCATCGCGCAGGCGAAATACTTGCTGTCCGGAGTCTAGGTGCCTTAGCTGAGAAGCCTTTAATTGAATCGACTCGACGATACTTAGCAGTGGAATCACATATATATCGTTATCGATGCTGACGAGCTGACCGTCTAGAATAGATAACGTTAGAGGTAAGGTGACGGCAATGGTTGACCCTTCGCCGACCACACTTTTTAGCGCCAATTGACCACCGAGTTGCTGAATATTCTTTTTAACGACATCCATGCCCACGCCGCGGCCGGAGACATCGCTGACGACTTCAGCGGTAGAAAAGCCTGCCTCAAAGATTAGTGCTTGCAGCTGGGCAGGTTCGAGTCCATGGTTTTCACTAATCAGCCCGCGTTCAATGGCCTTTCGCTCAACGATCTCTGGGTCAACTCCGCCACCATCATCCGCTACTTCAATCACAACATTTCCGCCTTGATGATAGGCACGCAACGTTAGACGACCTACTTCAGACTTGCCGTTCTGGATGCGCTTTTCGGGCTTTTCTATGCCATGGTCAACGGCGTTGCGCACCATGTGTGTCAGCGGGTCAGTAATTTTTTCTAGTAAGGTTTTGTCAATTTCTGTTGCTTCACCTTCAATGATAAGCTCGATTTGTTTACCGAGTTGATTTGATAGGTCGTGCACCATGCGCGGGTAGCGACTAAAGGCAAAACTAATCGGCAGCATACGAACCCGCATGACACTCTCTTGTAACTCGCGAGTATTTTGCTCAAGCTGCTCTAAACCCGTTTGCATACGCTCACCAACAAACCCCTCTAATTCTCGACCGAGCTCCCCAAGCATCGACTGAGTGATGACTAACTCACCGACCAAATTAATCAGTTGGTCTAGTTTATCGGTGCTAACGCGAATACTAGTTGCTGCTTTAGAGGTTTTATCAGGTTGCTCGACTGGTTTTTTACTGGTCGGCGAAGCAGCTTGGGCGGGTGGCTCGTTCAGCACAGCCTCTATTGTTGACGGCTGTGCATTGTTGGCTGCTATTTTCTCGTCAATCGTGACGCCCACATCGTCATCCAACCACTCAAATATCTCGGCAATTTCATCTTTGCTGGCATTGGCGACTAGTTCAACTTGGAATGATAAATAGCACTCTGTTGGGTCGAAGTCCGCATCAGGTATTTGATCAAAATCGACCTTACCAGAAATCGGGCCAAAATCCGCTAGTACAGAGAATAGCTTTAGCGGGTCATTGCCGGACATAAGTAAATCAAGTGTTGGCTTGAGCTCTATTTGCCAGATGCGTTCTTTTGTTTCTGATGTTTGCGTGTCAGGCTCTGGCTCGAGCGACTGTGAAGCATTGTCTGGATCGTCGCTAAATTGCTGAAGTTCAGTGACAATGTCTGCACTGTCTTGATCACAGACCGGCTCGGCGTTTTGTAATTTGCCAACCAGGGTGCGGCAAATATCTACAGCCTTTAGCAAGGTACGTACTAGGGCTTCACTTGGCTGGCGCTGACCATTACGCCAGCCATCCATTAACGTCTCGGCTTCATGCATCACATTGGCGACTGAGCTAAAACCGAAGGTTGCTGCCCCACCCTTAATTGAATGAGCGGCGCGAAACATCAGGTTGATTTGCTCTGCATCCGCATGCTCAGCCTCTAGCAACTGAGTTTCGAGCACATCTAACCACTCTAAACTTTCTTCAAAGAAGACGGCGTGAAACTGGGATAAGTCAATACCAGCCATACTAGCCTCTATAACACGCGCTTAATGGTATTAAGTAGCTGTGCTGGATTAAACGGCTTTACAATCCAGCCAGTAGCGCCAACAGACTTACCTTTTTGTTTCATATCCCCAGATGACTCCGTGGTAAGCATTAGAATGGGTGTGGCACGATATTGACCCAGAGCTCGAATTTGCGGAACCATCTCCAAGCCAGTCATATTAGGCATATTGATGTCGGAAATAATCAGCTCGAACTGACTAGCCTTAGCTTTTTCTAGCCCGTCTACGCCATCCACGGCTTCAACAACTTTGTGCCCTGCGGTGGTCAGCGTAAAGTTCACCATTTGGCGCATAGAAGCCGAATCGTCAACAATTAATACATTTGCCATAACTACTTTGCCTCACCTAGGTAATCAGTTAAGCCGAATCTATCCAAGTGGATAGCGATAACAGGGTTATCTAACCCCTCGAACACTAATCCAGTGCGACGCTTCCAATGCAGAAGAAACTGCAAGCCAGCAGTGTCAAACCTTTGTACCTGACTCACATCGATGCCAGTCAGTTGCTCGCTATCTGCTGCAAGCAGGCAAGCTTGATGATGAGTCTCGACCGTTTGAATGGTTAAGGCGTCGTCGATCACAAGTGATTGCTGCATATATCGCCTCCTCTCTTTTGTCAGAGTAGACACAGCTTGGAAAAACACCAAAGTTTGTTAACTAAAAGGAAAGATTACTGACGGGCTTGCATTTGATTGACGATTTCGTCGATGGCTTTTTGTTCAGCTTTCTGCTGCTCCATAAACTCAGACAGAGAAACCTTCTCCGCCAACTGCGCCATAGACCTGCGGCGCAAATAGAGTTGCTGCCAATGACGCATTAATTGTTGGTACTGTTGCTGTGCTTGATTCACCACTCGTTGTTGGTTGGCGATCATGACCTCAATTTGGTCAAGAAAGTGCTGATAAACAAGATATTGCTGCACGCCAATACCTTGGCTACCGGCCTGTTTTTGGGTGTTTTGGTAGGTTTGTTGATAAGTAACGAGTTGCTCGAGCTGCTGTTGCTCGAAGCTAATTTTTTGCTCGGCCATTTTCAGCGCTTTTGCGGCTTTATCCTCGTGCTGTTGTGCTACCCGCTCAACCAGCCTTAATCGTTCTGAACGTTTCATCTAGGTTGCTTCTGCGCCAGCGGTGAGTTGGCTTGACCAGGCGGTCGTGGCTGTGCTGCTTGTGGTTGGCGTTGTGGATTCTGCGGTGCGCGCGCTTCCTGTTGCGCCGCAGGTGAGGGTTCATTTATGATTGCGTGCAAGCTTTGAATTGATGTTGGCAAGTCCACTTTTTCTTTCAGCCCCTGCTGTAGGTAGCTCTGAATGACAGGTAGCTTAGCGATGGCTTCATCGATCATGGCATCGCTACCTGCTTGATAAGCACCGATGGCGACCAAGTCTTCACTACTACGATACTTAGCCCACAGCTGCTTTAACCGTTGCGCCGCTTTCAGGTGTGCTTCTGGCACCAGCTGCGGCATGGCTCGAGAAATAGACGCTTCAATGTCGATGGCCGGATAGTGCCCCTGCTCCGCGAGACGCCGAGCAAGCACTACGTGCCCATCAAGAATTGCGCGAGCACTGTCAGCAACCGGGTCTTGCTGATCATCACCTTCGGTTAACACGGTGTAAAATGCGGTAATGGACCCTGAACCATCGGCCCCATTGCCGGCACGTTCTACCAACTGCGGTAACTTAGCAAATACACTTGGTGGATAACCTTTTGTAGCAGGTGGCTCACCAACAGCTAGCGCAATCTCACGTTGTGCTTGCGCATAACGAGTCAGCGAATCCATTAGCAACAACACATTGCGCCCTTGGCTGCGAAAATATTCAGCAATGGCGGTGCAATACTGGGCTGCGCGCAAGCGCATCAGCGGCGCATCATCGGCAGGACTAGCAACCACAACAGAGCGTGCCATACCTTCTTGACCAAGAATTTCGTCTATAAATTCTTTTACCTCTCGACCACGCTCTCCGATTAGCCCTACCACGCAGATATCAACATCGGTGTATTTGGTCATCATACCCAGCAGCATCGACTTACCCACGCCACTACCAGCAAACAAACCCAAACGCTGGCCACGCCCAACCGTCAACATGCCATTAATGGCTTTAATGCCAACATCTACTGTTTCGCTAATTGGTTTTCGATGCAGCGGGTTGATGTATTCGCCGTTTAGCGACGCCAAGACGCGTTGATGGATAGGGCCTCGGTTATCTAATGGCTCGCCGAAGGCGTTTACCACTCGCCCCAATAGCTCATCACCCATCACTAGGTGGCTAGCACTACCAAGTGGTGTCACCGTCGCCCCAGCCCGCAACCCCCGCATTGGCTGCACTGGCATGAGGTAAACTTTATCATCATCAAAGCCAACTACTTCGGCTTCTAAGCGGCTGCGGCCGTCTTCAATCTGGCAGCGATCCCCCACCATCACGTTCAGACCCACTGCTTCCAGAGTTAGCCCCACCATCCTCGTCAAGCGGCCTGCTACTTGTATCTCCTGTGGCCCCGGAATCAATGCTTGATACCGATTCAACTTCTGGCTCAAACGACTCATTTTCATCCTCTTGCAGCACACTTGTGAAGTGTTGGCCTTGGTCAAACAAACTTTGCTGGGAGACCGATAACTCGGCCTGCTCAATAATACTGGCAACCTGCTGCTGCCAGCTACGCTCAAGCGTTAAATCAATCAACGACTGATTGGTTTTCACCATCACGCCTCCACGGCTAATCGTCGGGTCTGCTTTGACCGATGTTTCTTTGACTAGGTCTGGGGCATACTGGCTGATTAACGTGGTGTCATCTGGGTGCAGCATCACTTGGATATAGTCAGCACCATGCGGCAATGCATGAATCGCAGTTCGCACCAGGGTTTCAATTCTGTCTGTTGCCGTGCGCACCTCATGACCAATGACCGCCGCAGCAACTTGCAGAGCTAGCGACACAACGGCTCGCTCAACGTCGGCTTCTTGTTCAACCATTGGCTGATTGAGTTGGCGCATAATGCCCTGCAACTTTTGCACTTGCTGCTTAATTTCAGCCTGTCCTCGCTTTAGGCTTTCATCGTAACCTTGCTTTTCGCCTGCTTGCAGACCTTCTTCTGTGCCTTTTTCAAGGCCTTCCGCCTTGCCTTCAGAAAAACCCGCGTCGAACCCTTCTTTGCGCCCCTGTGCCAACCCCTCTTGATAGGCTTCAGCTTTGGTTTCTTCAAATAGTGCCGTAAGCTCTTCGGCCGTTGGCGCTCGATAGGTTTCCTCTTCCACCTCATCAACAGGCGCTACAGCTTGTTCTGGTTTAGGCTCTGCCCTCTCAGGCGCACTAAAACCAGCGGCCGACTTTCGCCCTTGTGAGTCGTCGTCTTTAAATGGTGGCAGTGGCCAAGACTTCACGTCGCTCATTAAACCATCGCCTCACCAGAGCCACCCAAAGCGATTTGCCCTTCATCCGACAGGCGACGTGCAATGGCCAAAATTTCTTTCTGTGCCAGTTCCACTTCGGCCAGTTTCACAGGGCCCATTGCTTCCATATCATCACGAAGCAATTCAGCAGCGCGTTTAGACATATTGCCCAGCATTTTTTCACTAAGCGTTTGATCGGCACCACGCAGCGCGATTTTGAGCTGATCTTGTGGTACTTCACGCAACAAGGTTTGTACGGCGCGATCATCTAGGTCAGCCAAGTTTTCAAAGACGAACATCAAGTCAGAAATTTCATCTGCAAGGTCTTCATCAACATCACGAATGTTATCCATGAGCTCCGCTTCAATGGACGACTCAAGCAGGTTCATAATATCGGCTGCACACTTCACACCGCCCAAAGACTGCTGCTGAGTGCCTGCAGAGGAAGCAAACTGCTTCTCGAGGATTGAGTTCAGCTCTGACAAGGCCGCTGGCTGAATGGTTTCAAGTGCCGACACGCGCATGATAATGTCGAGCCTGACTTTATCCGGGAAGTTGGCCAAAATCTCAGCACTTTGATCAGCATCTAAATAGGCAATCACAATGGCCTGAATCTGAGGGTGCTCATGGCGAATAATATCGGCGACTGCTCTCGGCTCCATCCATTTCAGCGTATCTAAGCCCGTGGTATTGCCACCCAAAAGAATTCGATCAATGAGACCTGAAGCTTTATCGGAACCCAGTGCCTTGGTTAGCATGTTGCGAATATACTGATCCGCCCCCACGCCCATAGACGTTCGACCGCCGAGTTCGTCTAGAAAAACGGCCACCACACCTTCCACTTGGTCCTGAGTCACTTCGCTTAACTGACTCATCGCCGTACCAACGCGTTGTACTTCTTTGGGGCCCATCTGCTTCAGCACTTCCGCTGCGTCTGCCTCGCCAAGCGACATAAGCAAAATGGCAGCTCGCTCCAGTTTGGATACACCGTCGAGCGCTTTGGCTTTTTCCATCAACGGATTGTTGGTTTGATTAGTCATCGCTCATAATCCAAGTTTTTAACACAAGTGACACTCGGCCTGGGTCTTCTGCAATGAGGCCACGCAGTGCATCAAGCTGGCGCTCAAAGCCTTCAGACGGCCCAGGAAGTAAATACTCCTCCCCTAAAGATAGCGTAACCTTGTCGTCTCCGAGAGATTCTTCGTCGAAATCAAGTTCTGCCACAGCGTCAATTTTTTCTTCTTCGTCCTCTTTACCGGCATCAGTCAGGCGTTTGTAGACTGGGCGCAATACGCCAAACACCAAGATGAGTAGGAACAAACCAATAAGAATTTGGCGCATAATCTCCCAGAACCACGGCTGGGTATAAAATGGCACTTCTTCGAATGTTACTGGGTCGGCTCGGAACGTTGCATTGACGACTTCGATACTATCGCCTCGCGCTGCATCAAAGCCCACCGCGTCACGCACCAATGCTCTTAATGCAGCAAGCTCTTCTTCGGGCCAAGGCTCGTTTACCATTTCGCCGGTTTCTGGGTCTGCTACTTTTAAGTCATCCACCACCACGGCAACCGTTAGGCGATCAATTCGGCCTTGGGCAAAGTTAGTAAAACTTAGCGTTCTATCTACTTCAAAGTTACGCGTTGCCTCATCGCGACGGGTACTTGGCACGCCAGCACCAGCGCCACCTTCACCAGCCACTTCGGGCGCTTGCGCCTGACCAGGCGGTTCATTGGTTAGCGCTCCCGGCACGCCGCCCTCAGGATCACCAACGCGCTCTTCCGAAATGGTTTGTTCACTGCGCAAGGCAATTAAGTCTGGGTTAAATAGCTCTTCGGCCTGTTCACGTTGAGTAAAGTCAATCTTGGCGTTGACCTGGGCTTGGAACGACTCGCCAATCACCGGCCCAAGAATATTGGTAATGCGCTGACGTAATAGTTCCTCTACTTTATTCTGATATTCCAACTGGCGGTCGGTTTGCTCTTCGGCATCACGAGATTCATAGTCCGATAGCAGCCGGCCTTTTTGATCAACGACCGAAACCGACTCCGCCGCCATATCTGGCACCGAGTTGGCAACCATATTGGTGATGGCTTTCACCTGCTCAATCGATAATGCCTGTCCGGCTATTAGGTCAACAAAGACCGATGCCGACGCATGGCGCTGGTCACGCACAAACACCGAACGTTCGGGAATTGCCAAGTGCACTCTGGCGGCGCGAACCTGCTGAATACTGGCGATTGTGCGCGCGAGCTCACCCTCAACTGAGCGGCGATAGCGAGCGTTTTCCATAAACTGACTGGTGCCCAAAGCAGGTTGCTCGTCGAGTAGCTCATAGCCCATGGCTTGATCGGTTTGCAGCCCAGCCGATGCCACCGCCAAGCGTGCTTTGTGTAAATCGGCTTCAGCAACAAGCAGCGTGCCACTGACTGGATCAATATTAAAATCAATATTTTGCCCTTGTAATACCTCAATAACGTCTCGGGTTTCAAATGACGAGGCGCCATTTAATAAAGGCTTATATGGCGTTTCTTGCGTCCAAATCACCATGCCGATACCTAGCGCAATGGCAGCGGCGAGCGCGACGAACAAGCCAATTTGGCGCAGCATGCTTAATTGCACGAGGCCTTGTAAAAATGGTGGTAAGCGACGCTTTGGCGCCTCTGGCGGCGGCGGCGGTGTGGCGGCCGGCGCCTCTCCTGCAACGGCAGGCGGCTGGTTTGGGTTTGTTGTAGCGGGCATATTTTCCATGATTAACTACCCCTTAAACCGGCATGTTCTGAATGGTTTTGTACGCTTCTACCATTTTATTGCGTACCTCTACCATGGCTTGAAATGACACCGATGACTTTTGCGCCGCAATCATTACTTCCGGTAAATCAACAGACTCATCGCCGAGCTCATAGCGTGTGCGTAAGTCACTTGCATGTTTGGACACATCATTGACGGTATCAATGGCCGATTTAAACATTTCACCAAAACTTGGCGCATCGGATGACTCCACCCGTGTTGGATCAGCAATCGAATCAGGGCGAATGGCCTCAGGCTTTAGCTGCGCCTGTTGCTGTGTGCCATCCACTTGTTGCTGCGCTTGCTGCATTTGACTGCGCATCGCGCGCATTTGGCTAAGGACGCTATTGATGTCACCACGTGTATCAATCATCTTAACCTACCCTCCAACGTCGAAACCTTGACGACATTCTTCCAGAAATGGCGTCATTTTCTTGTTATATGCAATCGACAGGCCAATATTTGCCGCCTTGCCAAAGCGGCAAAAAAAAGCGGCACATAGGTGCCGCTCGCTTAGTAGTAGTCAAGATTTACGCCGCTACCGTGGCATCCACGTCTAAGCCCATTTCGCGCAATTTCGCCAATTTATATCTAAGGGTGCGAGGGCTAATGCCTAACATATCTGCCGCGTCTTTCTTTTTGCCCCGACATTGTCGAATCGCATTCACAATTAGGTCAAATTCATGACGTTTGACACCATTTGACAGCTCTGGCCCTTCGTCTTCTGTCACCGTATCTGACTCGACGATCGCTACAGGCTTGGCATTTGGTAGGTGCAAGTCGTGTGCTTCAATGGTTTGACCCTGTTGGAAAATGAGGGCCCGCTGAATAATATTATCCATCTCACGAATATTGCCTGGCCATTGATACTGTTGCAGCGCTACTCTCGCAGACTCTGTTAGCTTCACGGCTGGCTTGCCAAGCTTGCTGGCATGTTTTTGTAATAGCCTGTCGGCCAACGGCAAGATATCTTCTGGTCGCTCTCGCAACGGCAGCCAAGACAACTCAACAACGTTTAATCGGTAGTATAGGTCTTCACGGAACTGACCCGAGCGCACAGCTTCTAGTAGGTCGCGGTTACTGGTGGCAATCACACGCACATCCAGCGCGATGGGCTTGCGCCCACCTACCCGCTCTACCTCGCGTTCTTGCAACACCCTAAGTAACTTAGCCTGCAAGTTAATATCCATTTCTGTGACTTCATCTAGTAGAAGTGTGCCGCCATTTGCCAGCTCAAACTTGCCCGGCTGACTGGCGATTGCGCCGGTGAAGGCCCCTTTTTCATGACCAAATAGTGTTGCTTCCAACATGTTTTCTGGAATGGCAGCACAGTTAATGGCGACAAAAGGCCCGTTTGCACGGTTACTTTGCTGGTGCACGTATTGGGCTAATACTTCTTTACCCGTTCCTGACTCACCATTGATCATCAGGGTCACATCTGTTTGTGCAACTTTGGCCGCCATTTCTAATACTTTTTGGCTAGCGGGGCTGGCCGCTACAGGCGCGTCACTGGTCAACTTGCCACCAGCAAAGCGCTGAACAATAGTCAGCAGCTTGTTTGCTTCAAAAGGTTTGGCCAAATAGTCCGCAGCACCATTTTGCATGGCCTCAACCGCTTGCGTCACATTGCCGTAGGCAGTCATCAACACCACAGGGAGTTCTGGTTTATTTAGCCGCAACCAAGCTAATAGTTGGTGCCCATCCATATTCGGCATATTGACGTCTGACACAACCAGATCCACCGCCGCTTCTTTTAATGCAGCAATCGCTGCCATACCATCTGACACCCCAATAGCGTCGAAGTCATTTAGTTCTAGGGTGTCAATTAGTGCTTCACGCAGATCGGTATCATCTTCCACTAGCAGAATTTTCGGGTTCATAAGCACTCCTGATTACGGACAGGCAACTGCAGCGTCATTGTGCTGCCTTGCGATTCAATAGATTCAATAAAGAACTGGCCTAGATGCGCTTTGGCAATGGCTCGAACAACAGCTATACCAAGACCGGTTCCTGTCGATTTGGTCGTAACAAACGCTTGATCTAGGCGGGCCACTAGTTCACTCGACATACCTTTGCCATTATCGATCACGGCAATGTTGGCATGCTCGGCAATATTGGCGGTGACTCGAATTTCTGACGCGCCTGCCTCACTAGCATTACTGACTAGGTTTAATAAACCACCTAACAAGACATCTTTGTTGCAGCGCAGTAAGCCATCACCATGGCAAGAGACCACCACTTCTATGCCCTTTTCTTTGGCTAACTCACTGACATCCACAAGCAATTCACTGATCAAACAATTGTCTTCTAGCGGAATTTCGCCGCGTGCGAACACCAGCATGTCGCGAATGTGGCGCTCCAAAAACTGCAGCCGATCGCGTATTTTGCTCAGAAACTTAACTTGCTTGTCACGGTTTAGGTCTTTTTCTAGCAGGTTGCTGCAATAAAGTGTTGCCGTGCTCAACGGTGTGCGAATCTGGTGTGCGAGCGACGCAACCATCTGCCCCATCGACGTTAGCCGTTGCTGATGTGCCATGCGTTGCTGCAACTGGCGAGTTTCAGTTTGGTCATTCAATACAATGATTTGGCCCTTATTGGGCATGGCGCTGGTCGACAGTGAAACAATTCGGCCATTATGCAAGGTCAGCTCATGCTCATCAGCTGCTGACGGGCGAAAACAGCTTTGCACAACGTTTCGCCAGGCACTGCCTGCAAGCGAAGGCAGAGCATCGTGAGCGAGTAAATTGTCAGCGGCGGGATTAGCATGGGAAATCAAACCATTATTGCCAATGAGCAGCACGGCGACTGGCAAGGCATCAATGACCGTTGCTAAATCAAACTGGGTAAGGGGCGGTGGTGCCACCTTGCCGTGCCGATGCACCTGTTGCAATAACGAATAGTTGACCATCAGTTGCTAAAACCTCGACGTAATTTTGACTTTTAGTCTGTTACATCTGGTCTTTGCAAGGGCTGTGCCGATTTGCGGCAATTGCTTGCCGCTTGCCGGTTATTCCGTAATGGTTAGCTGCTGCTGGCTAGCAAAATAGCGCGTTTGGCCATCAACTGGGTCGACAAAACTCAGTGTTTGCGCCAACAACTGTAGTGGATTAGAAAAGTCGTCATGCGCCCGCTCTGGTTTGACGACCGGATACCAAGGGTCATTCAAAATCGGCATCCCTAGGCTCGCCATATGAACGCGCAGCTGATGCTGCTTGCCGGTATGCGGATTTAGCCGGTAGAGCGCTAATTCCCCCTGAGTTTTAAGTTTCATGACTTGCGTTTCGCTGTTGGCAGGCCCGTCCACTTCGTGCATGGTAAAAAACTTATCGCCTTTCACCATGCAGCTTTTGTGTACATAGGGGTACTGCAAGGCATCGTTATTGGCCGCAACTGCTAGGTAGCTTTTTTCTACCTTGCGTGCCTGAAACATCATTTGATAGGCACCACGGTAAGCTGGGTCTTTGGTAAACAGCATAACGCCTGCCGTTTCACGGTCTAGTCTATGGGCTGGGGCAATCAGTTGATTATCGAATGTTGCGCGCAGGCGGCTCAATAGCGACTGCTTTAAAAACCGACCCGCCGGAATACTCGACAGCATATGGGGTTTGTCGACAATAATAATGCGTTCATCTTCAAACAAGACTTGTTCTTTAAACGGCACTTCTGGCTCATTCGGCACCTCGCGGTAGTACCAAATTCGACTATCCGCAACGACTTTGTCGTCACAGCACACACGGCTACCGTCTTGATATACCAGATCACCAATTTCTATTCGGTGACGGATGACCTCTGGGTCCATGCGAGGAAACTTTTCCACGAGGAACCGCAAAATGTTCGGCCATGGACCATAGGGAATATTGACATAACTTGGCGCGATACCGTCTTTAAACGGCAGTGGTGCATCAGGATGCTTTTTCATTTTTAATCATGCTAATTTTTTGCCTAGTTTACCACTCGTTGCAATGGTCTGCCTTATCAGTTAAAAACCCACTTAAATAGACAACGCGGCAGAATGAGATGGATCAGCAAGCACATAAAGAAAAAATGCAAGCCCTGCAAGCAGAGCAAAAGGCCAAGGTCAAAGCAGCGACTGAAAAGCGTGGCATTGTTATTTTGTTGTCGGGCGATGGCAAAGGGAAAAGTTCATCTGCCTTTGGTACAGCCTTGCGTATGCTGGGTCACGATCACAAGGTTGGCATTGTGCAATTTACCAAGGGTAAATGGAAAACCGGTGAGCAGGCCATGTTCCAAAAAATTGACGGCTGTGATTTTGAGTCCATGGGCGCTGGCTTTACCTGGGATACCCAAGATCGTGAGCTCGACATAAAAATGGCAGAAGCAGCGCAAGCGCGAGCGATCGAAATGATCAATGATGAACAGTATCGTCTTGTTGTGTTAGATGAGTTAACTTACATGTACAGCTACGATTATTTATCACCTGAACCTATTTTGGCTGCCATTGCCAATCGTTCACCGATGAAAAGTGTGATCATAACGGGTCGCAACCCTGTGCCTGAACTGATAGATGTTGCCGACACCCACAGCATTGTGAAAAACGATAAGCACGCCTTTGCGTCTGGTGTGCGAGCGCAAAAAGGAATTGAATTCTAAAATTGCTTGCAAGCGCTGTTTTTGGTCCATACTTATCTTGAATGGGTTACAGAGGAGCGCTTGAATGGATGGAAGAACTCTCACCCAGCTACCGCCGGAAATGGCGCTGAGCGTAGTAAACGAACAACTACGCATCGCCTGCAAAGATTTGCATGAGTTGGCGGTTCAGATGGATGTGAGCGAAGCAGATATTACCCGACGCCTAGACGCATTGGGATATCACTACGACGAGGCGGTAAACCAATTTAGGCCTCACTAAACAACTTTTTACATACCATCGTAAAAATAGAACGGGCAGCCATGCGCTGCCCGTACTCATTCTGCAAAAGCCTACTTTTTTAGATCACCATCAAATCTGCGTCTAAGGCGCCAGCTTGTTTTAACGATTGTAAGATAGACATAATATCAGTTGGTGAAGCACCAATTCGATTAACAGCCTCCACGAGGTCGCTCAAGGTCACTGTAGGGCCAAGCAAAAACATCTTATTGTTCTCTTCATCGATATCAATTTCGGTGTCTGGCACCACGACGGTTTCACCGTCGGCTAGCGCGCCTGGTTGCTCCACATTCAGGGTATTGTCTATGGTTACCGTTAAGTTGCCATGCGACACGGCGACGGGGCGCAATGTCACATTCTGGCCAACGACAACCGTGCCGGTGCGGCTGTTGAAAATAACCTTCGCCGCTTGCTGAGCTGGCTCAACTTCTAAGTTTTCTAAAATTGATAAAAAACTTACACGCTGATCTGGCTCGCGCGGTGCAACCACGCGCACAGCGCCAGCATCAAGCGCTTTGGCAGTGTTTGGCCCCAAAAAACTGTTGATTTTTTCCGCCATACGTCTGGCTGTGGTGAAGTCTGGATTGCGTAGTTGAAACTCTAGGTGATCACCTTGGCTAAACCCTGACGGCACCGAACGCTCAACCGTCGCCCCATTTGGCACACGCCCAACGGATGGCACATTGACGACTGTTTCATCACCATCTTGCCCTTGCACACTAATGCCCCCGACTACCACGTTACCTTGAGCAATGGCATAAGTACGACCGTCTGCCCCTTTTAGCGGTGTCATCAATAGTGTGCCGCCACGTAAACTATCGGCATTACCTAAACTTGACGCTGTCACATCAATCGTCTGCCCTGGGCGAGCAAATGCCGGCAACTCTGCGCTTAATGCCACTGCCGCCACATTACGTAGACGGTTGTTGGCGCCATCCGGAATTTCAATACCAAACTGGTTGATCATGTTTTTAAAGGTTTGGTCAGTAAAGCTCGCTGAGTCACCCGTGCCGTCTAAGCCGACGACCAGACCATAACCAATGAGCTGATTACTGCGCACACCGGACACGCTAGCGATGTCTTTTATGCGGGCAGAAAAAGCACTACTGGCCAAGATAATCAATATGATAGAAATTAACGGCTTCATAGCGCCTCCTAAAACGGCCAATAGCTAGAGTTAAAAAAACTCATTAGCCAACCTTGTTGACTGGCATTGGCTAATGAGCCAGTACCAGAATAAGTAATGCGCGCATCCGCCAGTTTTTGCGAACTCACTTGATTATTGGCATCTATATCATCTGGACGCACCAAGCCGCTTACCCTAACGAGCTCTGAACCATCATTAAGAGTAATCCACTTTTCACCCCGCACCGCCAGCACACCATTGGCATACACCTCGGCTATGGTGACAGAAATAGAGCCGGTCAATGAGTTCGATTGATCGGCACTGCCAGAGCCATTAAAACTGCGCTCACCATTGACGGTAGCAGACAGGTCGTTGCCTAGAATGTTGACTGGTGAACCAAATATATTTGGATTGGTAATACCCACCTCGGAGGATTTACTCGACGCAGCACTGGCTGATTTACTGCCACGGGTGTTCTCTTGCAGTAACACCGTGATGATGTCACCAGGGCGTCTGGCCGTAGCATCTGCAAATAGCCCAACCGTTGCCGAGTCTTGCCAAATCGCGCCGTTTGCTTGCGGTGGCGGCTGCAAGGCTTGTTGTACAACTGGCGCATAATCGGGCTCATTCTCAACGTAGCGTGGCTGAATAGGGCTTGCTGCGCAGCCCACCAGACAACTTGCCGCCAATAAAGGTAACCAGCGCATAAAGCCTCCTTAAAGCGTTTGAGTAATAAAGCCGAGCATCGAGTCGGCCGTTGAGACAACTTTGGAGTTCATCTCATAGGCGCGTTGAGTGGCGATCATGTCGACCATCTCTTCTACAATTGCCACATTCGACTTCTCCAACGCCCCTTGCACAATTGCGCCAAAGCCATCCACTGCTGGCACCCCTGCTTGAGGTGCGCCGCTAGACGGTGTTTCAACAAATAGGTTGTGACCAATAGCCTCTAAGCCAGCTGGGTTGACGAAATCAACAATATCAATATTGCCAAGCTCAATTGGGTTGGGGTCACCTGTGATGAAGGCTTGCACAACACCATCTTCAGACACGGTAACCTGTTTTGCTTGGTCGGGAACTTCTATGCCAGGCTCTAATAAAAAGCCGTTGGCATTAACGATTTCACCGTTGGCATTTAAGTGAAAAGTACCATCGCGAGTATATGAGATGGTGCCATCTGGCATTTGTATCTGAAAGAAACCGCGGCCATTGATGGCCATATCCAGTGGCTGGTCGGTAATATCTAAGTCACCCTGAGTAAACTGCTTCTGCGTCCCCACGGTGCGCACACCCGTACCGAGTTGCAAACCCGACGGTAGCTGACTGTTCTGCGAGCTTTGCGCGCCCGGTTGGCGCTGAATTTGGTATAACAAGTCTTGAAATACCGCGCGCTCTTTTTTGAACCCCGTGGTTTGAACGTTGGCTAGGTTGTTTGAAATTGTCGACAAACTAATATCTTGCGCCTGCAAACCTGTTTTAGAAACCCAAAGTGCCTTGTGCATGTCAATTCACCTCAAATGTATTAGTTGATTCGCAGAATTTGCGCAGATTGCTGCGACATGGTGTCGGCAGCCTTCATCATTTTAATTTGCATCTCGTACTGGCGGTTAAGCGCCAGAATATCGATCAGCTCAGTTACCGCCGACACATTAGACTGCTCAACAAAACCGGAGCGAACCTCAACAATCGGATCAGCCTCAAGTGGCTGGTTGCCCGCTAAGTCTTGTGTTGGCCTAAATAGACCCTCAGTGGTTTTACTCATCGTGCGGTAGTCAGGGTTAACGAGTTTTAACTGACCAACTTGTTGCAGCTCATTTGGTCCTGCACCGGGTGGACGAATAGAAATAGTGCCGTCATTGGCAATATGAATCGACTGATACGGTGGCAAAACGAGCTGGGCACCACCGGCATCTAATACTGGTTTGTTATCGCCATTAAACACTTGCCCTAGCTGGTCTACGAATAAGTCCCCGCGGCGACTGTAGGCTTCGTTACCATCATCAGATTGCACGGCGAAAAAGCCATCACCAGCAATGGCGACATCAAGAGGGTTGCCAGTTGCATCGAGCGCCCCATCATTAAAGTCGGTCGCCGGCCGCTCACTTTGAGCATAAGCACGCGAAGGATAGAACTCACCAAATACAGGCATCGAGCGCGCCTGCTCCCAATCGGCCTTGAAGCCTGTTGTGTTGGCATTGGCAAGATTGTTAGAGTGCGCCGTTTGCGACAGCATATTGTGTTTAGCGCCGGTCATGGCGATGTAAATGGCACGATCCATAATGGACTCCTCGCATAACTTCTAGCGTTAGTTATACAGTTTTCATGCCAACATTTTTTTGACCCTAGGGTGCCAAATTTACGCGTGGTATAGATTAGAAGGGAAAAGGCTTGCCGCTAAATGCGGCAAGCCTTAGGCAAGATTAACGTAGGTTGATGATGGTTTGCGTTACTGCATTGGCGGTTTCAATGGTTTTGGCACTCGCCTGATAGTTACGCTGAGCAACAATTAGATGCACAAGCTGCTCGGCCAAATCGACCGTTGAGTCTTCTAATGACGATGATCGAATATTGCCAAAGGTTCCACTATTGGCTTCACCGATTGTTGGGTTACCAGATTCAAAACTTTCTACCCATTGGGTATCACCAATTGGCGATAAGCCCTCGTTGTTGACAAACGAAGCCAACGCAACCTGACCTAAGAGCTGCGCCTCGCCATTGGTATAGCGGGCAAACACCTGGCCATCATTGTCGACTTCAATGTCTTTTAAGCGACCGGATGCGTAACCATCTTGGCGTAAAATATTACGGGCAAAAGGGCTACCATACTGTGTTGTACTGGCCGGATCGATGACGAAGTTAGATGTTAAGTTCGGTTCAGTAATTGGCTGTGACGCCCCTTCTGCCACATTGACTGAAGTATAGGCGCCATTTGGATTACCATCCTCGTCGATTGGATCCCAGTTAGAGATTAAAAATGTGCCTGTCGCCCCCTCATTGAGCGTACCGTCGGCATTGAAGTACATTTTATAGCTGGCCATCGTCGCCTGAGTATTTTCAGGGAATGGTAATGTTGGATCTGGATCCCCGACGTTCTCGCCGTCAATCGTCACATAAACGGTCCACGAGTTTAGATCGAATGGGCGCGCAGGATCATTGGCATCCTTAACATAGTAAAACTGTGCTCTATGGGGATTACCCAAAGAGTCGTAAATCGTCATTGAAGCCGTTTCGTTGTATGTATCTGGGTTGTTTGGGTCGAACTCATTTAATACATATTCATCAAAATCAGCTGGCGATAACCCATTAAACAAGCCTGCTACCCTAGGGTTTGGCTCATCAAGCGTATAGCCTTTATTCAGAATGATTTCAACCGCGCCACCAACGCGTGCAGCATCAGCATCCGACAACACGCCGCCTAAAACAACTGGTGCAGTATCTGCTTCACCTTGTACGATAATTGAATCGGTTTCCGAATCAGATTCAATTTCAAATGTTAGGTCCACACCTAATGCGTTAGTGAGCAGTAAGTCACCTGTTTCAGGATCTATGCTGGCGGTTGTGCCGTTCAATGACGTTTGCTGATAGCCATTAATTTCATTCGCTAAGTCAGCAAGGTTGCGGCTTTCGAGTGGTTGACCATTTATGTAAATAGTCATGTCGCCAGAATGGGTGAAATCCTGCGCCAAAATTTTGGCTGTTGTAGTGGCACTCGCTTGCACCCCTTCTAAATCTGAAAGCAAGGCAGAAATTTCAGCAGCTGTTGCCCCCTCTGGAGTGGTGACAGTGCTCTCCTCGCCGTCTGGATTAGTAAGTGTCATCGTTTGCGTTGGGTAGCCATTATCAATCCCTGGCTGTCCAAGCGTTAGATTGGTGTCGGTTGTTGGATCAACTTGCAACATGGCAAAAACTTCTTCGACACTGATATCCTCGCCCTCGGCGGTGATATTAGTAACGCTTACCACAGCAGCCTCGCCTGCTTCGGTAGCGACGAACTCTAAGAGTTTATTGCCAAACTCATCTAGTGTTACTTGCGCTTCGACACCGATATACTCATCCGCAGGTGCGGAGGCTAGCTCTCGGTTAATGGCTGCCGCTAGTTGCTCAATCGTTTTAATGTCTTCATTCAACGACACTTCAACTGAACCTGATCGTTGCTCTGGGTCTGGCAAGGGCACACTCAGGTTCACTCGGAAACTATGGCGGCGGTCATAAGGGTCTATAACCTGAGGTCTAGTTTGACTAGCATGCCCAATTGCTTCTAACCCCGCATCGCTGCCAGCGATGCCTCGAACATCCAAGCCGTTACCATTTTCACTGCCAAGTTGTGTGGTGTTAAACACAATGCGTCCATTCACTGCTTCGGCGAATACTTGGTCACGTAAGGCCGGGCTCGACTGAATTTGGATGTTGATCTCAGCAACCAACTCAGCAGGCGTTGCATAGGTGCCTGTTGGGATGGTCAACACTTCTTGACCGTTAGGAATGCCAGTTTTTTCAATAATAAACTGGTTGTTCGCTTCTAAATCAGGCTCTCCCGGTACAACGGCACCACCAGCGGCACTTGTTAAACCAAGTGCCGCCATGGTAAAGCCATTGTCATCAGCATCAGAAGCGCTCAGGTTGTCGGTGACACTGATGGAATTAGTACCGTTATACACATCTACCAACTGTAAGCGTCCACCCGAGAGCGTGGTTGGTAGCTGTGGTGCGCCAGCCCCGCCAAATGCGGCATTCAATGCATTGTTCATATCCAAGCGAAAATCATTGTAGTTCGCCCAACCATCCGCCGCATCACCGTTCGCTATTGCTGGCACATTCAACGTGACCGTTCCTGTCCCCGCCGCGGCTGATACGTTAAATACCGCAGTATTGCCTGCCGCTGCGGATGCTAGTGGAAAACCAACAATGGAGTTACCCGTTAGTACGCTCGCTGAACCAGGTACAAACGCATTAAATTCGAGTGTTGTTGGCAGGTTACCCTGCACCGATACAGGCGTCCCTTCTACGCTGAGTAAATCAATACCGCCGTTTTGGAACAAACTTAAACCAACTGCTGGGGTGACATCCGGCGTGGTACCATTTAAAGCGAGTGCTGCAAAGGCATTACCACCAGTCCCATCGTCCTCAATGGTTAAATTCGTGCCATCTGAAGCATATAGCCCAGTTGTTTGAATGCGAATCTGCGATGGATCACTTGGGTCCAGCTCTGCACGCATTTTGCCATTGAGATTTTCATTGGAGCGAATAGCAATATTCAGCGCGTTGACCATGTCGGTCACTGAATTAGACGCAGAGTTGGCAAACGGCGTAATCACCTCATTAATCGTGCCCGTGATTGCAGGGCCAGATAAGGTAATTTCGATGCCGCCGGTATCAGAAAATGGGAAGGTAACCACACCACTGCCAGCGACAGACGCAACACCAGTAGGTGTTGGCAGCGCGTTATCTAGTGGCCCTGTCATATCAAATGGGCGACCACTTGGCGACGAGAATCTAATACGATTTGGGTCTGTTGGGTCTTGCTCTGCAACGATTTGCCCATTTAACGAGGGAATCGCTGCAATGCCAGCATTGATTGCTGAAACGGCCTCAAAGACAGAATCAACCGCACCCGGTACTAGTGGCGTTACCGTAACCGGCGCAGCACCACCAAGCGTCACATCAAATTGCGCTAGCGTTGCTGGGAAAGTCATTGCGTCGGAGCGCCAAACCACGTCATCAGCAATTGGGTTGCCGTTAAACTGTGCTGGCGTGCCGGCGGTAACAGGTGGATTAAATGCCTGTAATGACGAGCGAGTGCCTACCAACTGTCCGACTTGGGCGACGCCAATTGCTAAACCATTGGTACTGGTAACCGAACCAATTTCCTCCAACACTTTAGACGCCGCAGGCACGTTTAAGGCTGCTTCAATTAAGTGGGTAGACCTTGGTGGCTGAGTACCGGTTTCGAGCTGAAGATCAGATAGAATGCCACCAACGTTACCACCTTCCACTGCTGGATAACCCTGTAAACGCCCACCCAGGTTAGAAACAATAAAGCCGTCTTTATCAACACCGAACTGACCAGCTCGGGTATAGGTTTGCGTGCCATTATTGTTAAGAATAAAAAAGCCTTGCCCGTCAATGGCCATGTCGAGCGAGCTATCTGTGGAAGAAATGTTGCCTTGATTAAATTTTTGCGTGACCGACTCCACTCTTACACCAGCGCCAATTGGGTCCTTACCCATGGCCAAAATGCTATTAGTGTAGGCATCGCCGAACTCCACGCGACTTGATTTAAAGCCAACGGTACTAGCGTTAGCGATATTATTACCGGTAACGTTTAAATCTGTGTTGGCGGCTTTAACGCCTGAAAGACCTTGTGTAAAACCCATTGCAAATTCCTCCTGCGTTAAATGACCTGATTGATATTGCGCACATCTTTAATGCCAATGCGCTCGCCATCAGACAGGTTTAACACCACTTCGTTGTTCTCATCGAAGCTGATACTGTCTACTTGTTTGCTGGTAGCGACATCCAGCGCTTGTTGCTCGCCGCCGTAATTGCCGGTAATGCTAAAGCGGTAACTTCCCTCCGCATGCGGAATAAGATTGCCGTCTTCATCTTGCTCAAAACCGTCGTAGTCAATTTCGAGCAACTCACCATTGACTTCAAAATTAATTCCATCCCACTTAAAGCCAAGCTCGCCAGCTGGTTGATAGCCTAGTGACACCTGCTCTATGGTTTGGCCATTTTCATCTTGGATCATCATGGTTAGATCTGTCATCCCGGCAGGCACATCAGCACTACCATGTACCAAGTTGCCCCAACGTAGCTGCGAACTCTGGTTACCTTCTACGGTGACTGCACTGCCCACTAGCGTGGAGGCTTGTAGCACCTGACTAGAACGATAAGTCTGGCTTAAACTGTCGAGCCCAGATGACATATTCTCGATGCCTTCAACAGTTGAGAACTGAGCTAACTGCGCAATAAACTCACCGTTTTCTTTTGGCTGCAGCGGGTTTTGATTGTTCATTTGAGCAATCATCAGCTTCAGGAACTCGTCTTTGCCAAGCTCATTGCTTTTCTTTTCATCGGCAAAGCGATTGTCTGTGCTGTATTGGCTTATACCATTGGTTGTGTTGTTAACATCCATTGCTCAGCCCTCTTAGCGACCTAGTGTTAGTGTTTTCTGCACTAGTGTTTTGGCAGTATTGAACACTTCCACATTAACCTGGAAACTGCGCTGCGCCGAAATCATGTCAGCCATTTCTTCAACGACGTTGACGTTCGGGTAATAAACGTAACCTTCTTCATCTGCCATTGGGTGCGTCGGTTCATAACGAATATCGATTGGCGCGTCTTTTTCAACTATGGCGGCAACCTTCACACCATTGCCGATGTCTGCATCCACATCCACAGCTCGAAAGTCTCTATCTGCCCAAGCTTTCTGCTCAACTTGAAAGTATGGTTTGCGAGCGCGGTAAGTTTGATCGATTGATGAACTGACGGTCTCAGCATTCGCTAAGTTAGACGCCGTTGTATTCAAACGAATAGACTGTGCATTCATGCCTGTACCGGCAATGGTAAGTGCGTTAGATAACATAATTACTGCCCCTTAATTGCACGGTTAAGACCTTTGAAGCGAGAGTTTAGAAACTCAAAGCTGGCGTTGTAATCTAGTGAGTTACGGGTGAATTCAGCGTTTTCGATGTTGACATCGACCGTATTGCCATCAATAGATGGTTGACTTGGAAAGCGGTAAAGCATATCCCAACCAATGCGGCCCCGACCTTTGATATGGGCATCATTTGTCCGCTCTACCGGCAAACTTTTGACTTTTTCCATCTCGCCATTGAGCACGGCTTTAAAGTCGAAGTCTCTTGCCTTGAACCCTGGTGTGTCGGCATTCGCTAGGTTATTGGCCAGCACTTCCGAGCGCTCCGCTCGCACAAGCAAGGCATCGTCATGAATACCAAGTCCTGCTTCAAATCCAATTCTCGCCATGTGTCACCTCACTAACCAAGTCGTTACTGAGAAATTACGAGCAAAAAAAATGCCAACTCTGGAAGTTGGCATTTCGATTAATCAGCTTGTTGGCTTTATTAGATTTTTTTGTAAATAATCCCAGGACGACAGTGAACCATCTCAAACTTATCACTCAGGCCACTAATCGCCTCACTGCCGCCAAGGAGCAAATAGCCACCAGGTGCTAATACCCCGTGAATTTTGAGCAAAATTTGTTTTTTCACTTCGGGCGTGAAGTAAATCAGTACGTTGCGGCAAAAAACTACCTCAAACTTGCCTACTAGGGCATAACTCTCTAACAAATTGAGCTTACGGAATTCAACGCGTTGGGCAACTTGTGGTTTCACTTTATATTGGCCATCTGTGGTGGCATCAAACCACCGCTTTAACCGTTGTGGGTCTAGCCCACGACCTACGGCAAGCGATGCATAAACACCGTTTCTGGCCTCTTCCAAAATACTTTCAGACAAATCAGTCGCAACAATTTTAACATTGCCTTTATTTACTAAACTCGATTGAAAGTACTCTTCGAGAATCATGCTAATCGAGTAAGGCTCCTGGCCACTAGAGCAAGCAGCCGACCATATGCGCAATGATCGTCCAGGCGTTTTTAGCAGCTCAGGCAATATTTTACTTTTCAATATCTCATAAGGGTGAGAATCACGAAACCAAAGCGTTTCATTAGTCGTCATGGCATCGACAACGGAAGTCGCAAACTTGCCTCTTGGTTCGCTCTTCAATTTTTTCACAACGTCACTTAACGAAGCCAAGTCGTGCGACTTCATAATGTTGCGCAAACGGCTACTAACCAGATATTGCTTGCCAGCTCCCAAACAAATGCCCGAGAGCTTCTCTAACTCACTACAAAACGCATCATACGCCAAGTCGGTTTGCAAAAGACTTCTCCTAACTACTCATCCAAACCTGGGATGGTTGCACCCACTGCATGCACACGCTCAATTACTTTTTCAGCTAACATATCTGGATGGAATTTTGCCAAAAAGTCATCGGCGCCCACCTTCTCCACCATGGCTTTATTGAATACACCTGACAGTGATGAATGCAACACAATATGCATAGCTTTGAAAGATGCGTGCTGGCGAACTTCGGCAGTTAGGGTATAACCATCCATTTCAGGCATCTCAATGTCTGAAATCATCATTATATACTCATCAAGTGGCGAAATACCTTGCTCTTGAAGCTGAGTGAGGTGATTCCATGCTTCTAAACCATCATTTAAAGCAGTCACCTGCACGCCAATTTGCTCAACGCAGCGCTGTACTTGCTTTCGCGCAATCTTAGAGTCATCGACCACAAGAACCTTGAGGTCTGCCGCTGTTTTCGCCACATCTTCAGTAATCACACCCTCAGAGATGTTTTCATTGATCGGCGCGACCTCGGAAAGAATTTTCTCCACATCGATGATTTCAACAAGCTTGTTGTCTACTTTGGTCACCGCCGTCAGGTAGTGCTCATGGCCGGTGCCGCGAGGCGGTGGGTGAACCTCATTCCAGTTGAGGTTAACAATTCGCTCGACCGAGCGCACCAAAAAGCCCTGGGTGCTGCCGTTGTACTCTGTAATGACGGTAAAGCAACTTTCAATATCGTCTAGCGGCGAATTGCCCGTAGCAAGGGACAAGTCAAGTATCGAGATGGTACCGCCACGAATCGGTGCAATACCACGTACTACCTGCTTGCTTTTTGGAATGTTGGTTAAACGCGGGCAAGGCAGCACCTCTCGCACTTTAAACACGTTTATGCCATATAGCTGGCTGCCGTTCACTCTGAACAGCAACAGCTCCAATCTGTTTTCGCCAACCAACTGAGTACGTTGGTTTACACTATCTAAGACACCCGCCATTTTCTACTCCGAATATACTGGGCACGCTATTTGCTGCCGAATGTTGGAAGTCAGTAATTCGACGCCTACTGATAATTAGCATAGTAGGGGATCCCAACTCGACAAGGTTTTGCTGTGCAAACTAGTAAAATAATTATCGGCCTTATTACCCTGTGCTTGAGTAGCAATGTCTTTAGCGACCTATCGGGAGTAATAGTTTCTGAAGTGGAAGCAATGGTTACTCAACAATACAGCAACCAGCGGATACAAATAATTCACCCGAGTTCGCCGCGCTTATCACACTTGTCTGACTGTGAGCAGCCCACTGTTTATAATGTATCTGGTAATTGGCTGGGAGCTGTTAGGCTGCAAGTTAAATGTGACGACTGGATGTTATATTGGCCAATTCAGGTGTCCGTTTTTGACCAAGTTGTCCAGCTAGCAAATGACGTGTCGGCCAATCAAGTCATCACTGCACAAGACCTATCGATGGTAGAGCACGATATCAGCAAGTTAAGGCTTGGTTATTTTACCAGTATTGATGATGTCGAGGGCAGCCAAGCTCAGCGCTCTCTCAGAGCTGGTATGATTCTCAACCAACGAATCATTGAACCACCAACAAAAGTTAGCCGCGGCGATAAAGTTGTGATCATTGGCACTCGCCCTGGTCTGCAAGTCTCAATGACTGGTACAGCCCTTGAGAGCGGGGCGTTAGGCGAACAAATAACCGTGACAAACCTTTCCTCCGGACGAAGACTTGCCGCCACGATTGTGGGTGAAAAAGTGGTACAAGTCACACTAGCACCGTAAAATTCAAAAAAAGTTGCTAAAGCTATCGTTAAAGCAGCCGACAACCAAGAAGCGATGAAATATGTTGGGGAGGCTATCATGGTGAATATCAGTAATAACAATGGGATGTCAAAACCCGTTGGTACGCTCAATGAAAAGGGTTCGGCACAAGATTTGCAGAATCAAGCTGCAAACAAGAATCAACCGTCAACTCAGGCAAGCAACAACGCACGCAGTGCTGACAGAGTGGAGTTATCCTCACAGGTCAGATCACTGAAGCAGCTTGAAGAATCTGTCAAAAATTTGCCAGAAGTTGATTCAGAGAAGGTTGCCTCAATTAAAGCAGCCATAGAGAGTGGTGATTATCAAATAGATTACGACCGACTAGCGAGTGCCATTAGCAAGTTTGAATCGGATCTATAAGCGCCCCTCATCAACTAGAGGTAAGCAGCTATGAACCAGCATATCGACGAAGCGGTTGCCGTTGAAGCAACCAAGTTACTACATCGCCTAGAAAACCACACTGAGTTGCTGTGCCATGTTACTGAACGTGAGCACAGCGCGTTGAAAGAACGCGATACACGAATGCTTGAGAGCATTGCAGCAGACAAGCGAGCAATTGTGAGCGAGCTAGAGACCACTCACAAACAGCTATGCCAGTGTTTGCAGAGCAGCGAAGCAGACCTGCCAAAACAGCTTGCCAAACTTGCCCTGCTCGACCAGTGGCAAATCAACAAGGAAAAACTGCGCCAAGCGAAGGCAAAAAATGACCGCAATGGCATTTTGTTAAACACGGTAGTCGCACGTGTGCAGAGTGAGCTTTCTCTACTAACAGGCCAAACTACGCTAAGCTACAAAAATGAAGGTAGTGCAGCAATGCATCGCGATATGGGCTCACTAGGACGAGCCTAGTGTCTTTCAACTTTTGGTTGGGATTGGATTTTGTACATATCTGGCTTGGTACTGTTTATCATTTTAGAGGTCCTTACCGTGGCAGTCATTGTGGCGGTATTGGTTGTTCGACTTCGTATAAAAAAGCTAAAAACTCACGGATCCAAACCAGTAACAACCGAAACAGCGGTCGATTTTCTAAGCGCACAGGCAATCGACCATCCTGAGGCGGCCGCACTTCGACAAAAGTTTTACCAGCAAGACTTAGCACTACTAAAAGGTGATATTCAACCCGACGCGTATTTGACGCTATTCCAAACTGAGCAAGCCAATGACGAAGTGTCGGATGCTGCAAAGGCTAAGATTAGCGAGTTAGAAGAGAAGCTTACCATCAACGAGGGTAAGCTTGCCGATGCCTTGCAAGCCCTACAAAAAATGAGTCGCAAGGAGGCTCAACAAGTTAAGCCTTCGCCTGGCACTGGTGAGAAGGTCGACGAAATCTTCCGGCTTAAATGCGATAAAGTTGATTTGCAAGAAAAGATCAATGCACTGTCAATGCAATTAGACCAGCTGATCCCAGATAAAAAAGATCAGCTCACCACCTTGTTACTTGATCAGGTAGAAGCCCTGAAAGAAGCCGCCAAGCATAGTGATGAAGTTATTACGCTTTTGGAGGCAAAATTAGAGGCATTGACTGGCACCCAAGGTGCATCTTCTGACGAGGCACCTTTAACGCCGGATAGCATTCCCGAGCAAGCGCCTGAGGATTGGCAGGCATTTCGTGCTCAATTGCAGCGTTCGCTCGATTCACTGGCAGCCAAAATAGTGTCGCTAGAAAAAAACACTGAGACCGCGCAAGACGGTTCCGATGAAGAAGAGGCTAGAAAATTACTCAGCGTTTTTGTTCAAGACTCGCAAGAAATGATGCACTGTATCACTGAGCTCGAAAGTGAAAACGACATGCTCAAGCAGCAAATCTCTGAGCTGCAGGCTATGGTAGATTCTGGCGGCAACATCGAAGCGGCGACAAAAATCAAAGCGCTCAAAGCTGAGATTGAAACACTTAAATCACAGCTAGATACTGAAAACTCTTAGCCCTGTGATTAGCAGAGCCGCCTCACTGGGCTATGCTTACTTTGCAAAACCTTCTAAACGCTCCAACTTTAGTAGCAATCACTTGGAACAGGGCACTTATGGATCAAACTTCACTGACTGATAACGAAGCAGCGAACTTCCAGAAATGCCTGATTAAACTTCATGAGCTGAGTATTCAGTTTGGTGATTGCCAAAGCCTAAATGCACTTTATCAATTAGTCATCATGTTTGGTCTTGACGAACTAGCGTTTGATCGACTTGGCTTGCTACTTGTTGACCAACAAACCGGCGAAATGGTGGGCACGTTTGGTACAGATACCAACGGCTATTTGCGTGATGAAAGCACTTTCAGAGCGCCTATTGATAGTGTACCACTGGTCCAGCAAGCAATTCTTAACAAGCATGAAGTAACAGTATGGGAAGCAACTGAGTTGGTGGATCATCAGCAAATCATCGGCACTGGTTGGAACGCCATGGTGTGCTTATATGATTCGAACTCAGTTTTTGGCTGGCTTGCGGCTGATAACCTTGTCCATCAACAACCCATATCTGGCTATCAAAAAGACTTATTACGCATCTATGGCATCGCAGTGAGCCAAGCCATCATTCGCAAAAAAGCGAGCATTGACTTAGAGCGCGCCAATGCTGAGCTAGAACAGCGAGTCGCCGACCGTACCCGTAAGCTTACTGCCATCAATGAAAAACTAAATATAGAAATCCAAGAAAGAAAATTAACCGAGCAAATGTTGGTACAAGCCAGAGAGCAAGCTGAGCAAGCAAGCAGCATTAAGAGCGAGTTTTTAGCCAATATGTCGCATGAAATTCGCACGCCAATGAACGCGATCATTGGCATGACGGAGCTAACCATGAACACCCAACTGACTGGTGAACAGCGCCAATATGTTCAAAGCATTGCCCAGTCGAGTAAGTTTTTATTAAATCTTATCAATGACATCCTGGATTTTTCCAAAATAGAAGCCGGAAAATTGACGTTAACCAAAGAGAAAGTCGATTTAGGTTATTTGTTCGATCAAGCGTTTGACGTCGTTCGACTAGCAGCAAAAGAAAAGTCCATCACACTTTTGCTCGAAATCGACCCCAAACTACCGTGGATCATTTTTGTCGATGAACTGCGCCTATCTCAAGTACTCAACAACCTACTCTCGAACGCAGTGAAGTTTACTGAACATGGAACTGTTGCAGTCTCAGTTTCTAGCCGACAAATCAACTCAAAGGCATTTGATTTAACCATAAAAATTACTGATACCGGCATCGGTATGACAGCAAGACAAAGCACTTCAATATTTGAGACATTTTCGCAAGCCGATACCTCTACGACCCGCAAGTTTGGCGGTACTGGCTTAGGGTTAAGCATCTCGAAAAGTCTTGTAGAACTTATGGGAGGTGACATCACTGTTACAAGTAAGTTGGGTGTTGGCTCAACGTTCACGATTGAACTGCCATGTAGGCGTCGTGCTGGTGATGACCAACACAGTTTACCCACAGAGCCAGCTTTTAATTGGCAAGTCGACCCCGGTCAATACAAGGTATTGCATAGCGAGTTGAGTGCTGTGCTGCCCGAATCAGAAGACGCGGATATTGTTATTGCTTCCGATATAGCTGTGCTAAATCGTCACTCGGTAGGAACCAAGGTTTTGTTGGGTGCAACGGCTCAGCAAGAAAAGGATATGATCGTAGTGCCCGAGCCGGTGAGCACTCGAATCTTGCTGCACCGCCTTTCATTGCGTCTACAAAAAAGTGTCGCACAAGCGCCGCCCGTTGATTTCTGTGGCAAGCGTATTCTGGTTGTAGAGGATAATCATGTTAACCAACTGGTTGTTAAAGGATATTTGAAGAAAACAAATGCCAGCCTCACATTTGCCAATAATGGCCTGCAAGCGTTGGAAGTTCTGCAAAACCAGACCTTTGACCTAATACTAATGGATTGCCAGATGCCTGAGATGGACGGTTATGAAACCACATTCAGAGTTCGCCACAATCCCTTGCTGCAGCATTTGCCGATCATTGCCATGACCGCACATGCGTTAGCAGGCGACCGTCAAAAATGTCTGGATTCTGGTATGGATGACTTCATTACCAAGCCAGTATCACAACAGACTTTGATTAACTTGATTACGGTTTGGCTGAACAAGAAAGATAGTAGTCATTAATAAAACTTTCGAAGTATGCCTCATCTCGCCACGTCGTTCTCTGCATGTGCCACAGATCTAACATGATGCGCATCAAGATGACCGATGACTTCTGTTGTTGCACGAAATTTGGCAACTCAAAGCCCGCCCGCCAGTACATTGCCCAATCAAGTTCAGGCACCGCAAAGCCGGCAATACCTGGATCAATCAGGACGATGCGCTTACCGTCAACGATTATGTTATCTGGGTGCGGATCACCATGGACGAGTGTCGGTATTGCCTGCAAGGTGGCAAGGTGGCGCGGTAATGCTGAAAGAAGCGGCACAAGTGCTAGGTAAAGACGAGCTGAGACCAGCGGTTTAATGTTTGCATACCAAGAGACAACCCAGCGGGTAAAACAACGCCACCAATGGCGGTCGCTAATGCCAGCCCAATGAAAGTGACTTTGTTTAACCTTGTGTAGTCTGTTGACATGTGCAATCACATCCTCAATCGCATCAGCACAACGACTAAACGGTAAGCCTTCACACCAAGGGTAGCGATACTTGGTGTCAGATATCCGCTCTACCCTAGCCACACCAAAGCCAAAACGCTGCAATAAGGCAATGGCTTGCAACTCCTGCTGGCATTGAACCGCCGATACACAGTCTTTTACCGCCCACGTACCAGCCTTATAAACCGTACCATAAAAGCCTTGACTAACTTTAACCATATAGTCGATCAATCATTTGCGGTGGCACCGACCTGACCTCCGGATAGAGAAAGTTTGCCGGTCGCTTTTCTAGTAGCTTTGCCGTAATTCCCTCGGCGAACTCACCCTCGCGCATAAGATTAGCAGCCAAGTTTACTTCCGCCGCCATCGCATCGGCGCGTGTTCGATTTCGATAAAGCTTGATGTGCTGATAGGTTGCAACCACTGCTAAGATAGAGGGCTCAGAAGTAAACTCAACAAACGATGGCAATTGTTGCCAGCGCGCAGTGAGAGGTAGCTTCGACCAAACGTCAGCCTGTTTAAGCCAGTCGCTCATATCCGGTAGGGGCACATCATCTAGCAGATCATCGATTAGACCTAGCTGGAAAGCTTGAGGCGCACTTAAACGCAGGCCAGTCAATAACATCAACTCAGCCATAGGGCCAATTATATCTGTTAGCAAAACCGCCATACCACAGTCTGGCACCATACCTATCATGACTTCTGGCATAGCAAACACCGCATTCGCTTTGGCAGCAATATGATCACTACCCATCGCTAAGCCCATACCACCGCCTAGGCAGTAACCTTGCACTTGGGTGCGATTGCCTGCTTGTGCTTGCCAAAGTCGGTCAAGTGCATATTTGGCGCTAAAATAAGTATGACTGTAGCTTGGATCCTGCTGGTAACCACGCAAAATAGATTTCACATCGCCACCAACACTATAGTGGTCGCCTTCGGCAAGCAGCAGTGTTTCCCCGTCAGTTTCCTGTAAACGCGTGGTTAGGCGCTCAATTAACGCCAAGTTTTGCGCATTGAGCGCATCAGCTCGGTCAAGATAGAGGGTTGTCATCGGTTTGGTGCAATCTCAAAGTAAAGGTCTTGAAGCCTGGCTTGTTCTTGCTCACGCTCTAGAACAAGCGTTAGTCTGCCAGCGACATCGCTGGCAGTAATGGTCGCCGTCACCTGCGCACTATTCTGCCAAGTCAGCGGGTCAACGTTAACACTTGCCAGCTGCCAAGTGGTGGTCAGCCTATACGGCGCGTGATCGGTGTAAACGTGCAAGGCATCGTTTTGCAGAAGCATTCGCCCGGCTAGATCATCGGTTGCCAGTTGAAAAATCGCCTCATCACTTTGGTTAATAGCCGACAGTACCTGTTGACTAAAACCGCTATAGCGCTCTTGCCACCAGTTTTGCAGCGCCCACTGGGTAGCAAATAGTGCGCTTACCCATAGAGCGACGACTACTCCAAAACCAACCACCAAATGCCTAGCCAAACTCTGGCTCACTCATTTGCACACGACGACGGTTGCCAAAAATAAGCTGTACGTTGTCTTGGCCAAAATTAGCCCGCATGTCATCGAGTACATCGTCACTAATGGCAATGCCAAAGGTTTCGCCTAAATGAACATCACCAACCCCTGCTTGATGCTGATAATGAATGGTAACTGGGCGCTTAGACTCATCAATGTCAACAACATTGCGTTGCAGCCACTCTAAGGCGCGCTCTTCGAGCTGTTGATTAATAACCAGCCGCACTCGGTCGGTCAACTGCTCACGCGCTTGCGCGAGTGGAATCACCTGATTGCCGCGAATTCGCCAGCCATCACTATAGTCAGACCAACTGATACTACCTTCAACAACAATAATCGCATCATTCTCAAGGTAGGGTTTGGCTTGCTCTAGGGCCTCGCCAAACAGCGAGACTTCCGCCCGCCCCGTTCGGTCGTCTAACAACAAAAAGGCCATTGGCTCGCCTTTTTTGTTACGGGCGAATCGAGCGCTGACCACTAAACCAACCAGTCTCTGAGGTTCACGCGAATCTGCTAGGTTGGCCAGTCGCATATGGGCGACTTCAGCCACTTCACGCTCAAAATCGTCAATTGGGTGGCCTGTCAAATACAGACCTAGCGTATCCTTTTCGTAGCTTAAACGCTCTCGTGTTGGCCATTGAGGTATGTCTAGATAAGGCTGATAAACATCTACCGCGGCTTCTTCTTCAATGACCCCAAACAAGTCCATCATGCCAGTGGCGGCGTTGGTTTGCGCTTGATCAGCCGCTTTCACCGCATTTTCAATCGCTGCCATCATTGCCGCACGATTTGGGCCAATTTTATCAAGCGCCCCACACTTAATAAGAGCTTCGATGGTGCGTTTATTAACCTTGCGAGGATCAACGCGTTTACAAAAATCGAAAAGATCGGTAAATGGACCATCGCGCCGCGCTTGAATGATCGCCTCAACAGGCCCCTCACCAACGCCTTTTACAGCGCCCAGACCATATACAATTTGATCCTTAGCGTTCACCGTGAAGAGATACTCGCCTTCGTTTACATCAGGCGGCACAATTTGGATGCCCATTTGGCGCGCGTCTTCGATGAACACCACGACTTTGTCGGTGTTCTGCAAGTCAGAAGACATGGTTGCCGCCAAGAAGGCTGCTGGGTAGTGCGTCTTCAACCACAATGTCTGGTAAGACACCAATGCGTAAGCGGCTGAGTGCGATTTGTTAAAACCATAACCAGCGAACTTTTCCATCAAGTCAAAGATATTATTGGCCAGATCCGCCGTTAGGCCATTCTCCAGCGCCCCTTCAAGGAAAATCTTGCGCTGCTTTTCCATCTCCTCAGGTTTTTTCTTACCCATGGCGCGGCGCAGCAAGTCAGCTTTACCCAAGCTGTAGCCCGCCAATACCTGGGCAATACGCTGCACCTGCTCCTGGTATAGAATAACGCCATAAGTATTTTCGAGCACGGGTTCAAGGTCGGGGTGCTGGTAATCTGGGTGCGGGTAAGCAAGGGGGGCACGCCCGTGCTTGCGGTCAATAAAATCTTCTACCATGCCAGACTGAAGTGGGCCTGGGCGATACAATGCTACCAGTGCAATCATATCCTCGAGACTGTCTGGCTGTAGGCGTTTGATTAGGCCTTTCATACCCTGTGATTCGAGCTGGAACACCGCTGTTGTTTTGGCTTCTTTCAGCAGTTTAAAGCACGCTGGGTCATCTAATGGAATTTTGGCGATATCGATTGGCGCCTGGCCCGATTTGCCGTTGATAATAGCCAGAGCCCAGTCGATAATAGTGAGTGTTCGCAAACCCAAAAAGTCAAACTTTACTAAGCCCGCAGATTCAACATCGTTTTTATCGTACTGGGTCACCAAGCCTGAGCCATCAACATCACAATACAGTGGTGAGAAGTCGGTCAACTTAGTAGGAGCAATCACCACACCACCGGCGTGTTTACCCGTTTGACGGGTAATGCCTTCAAGCAGTTTGGCCATTTGCCAAACCTCTTGCGCCTCATCATCGTTTTCGACTAGTTGCTTTAAGTCCTCAACCTCGGCGATCGCAGCATCCAATGTCATACCGGGCACGCCCGGGATCAGCTTTGATAGGCGATCGGCTAAACCAAAACTTTTACCCTGCACTCGCGCAACGTCGCGCACAACCGCCTTTGCTGCCATGGTCCCGAAGGTGACAATCTGAGATACCGCATCACGGCCATAGTTGTCGGCTACATACCCAATCACTTGGTCACGCTTTTCCATGCAAAAGTCGATATCAAAATCGGGCATGGAAACACGTTCAGGGTTTAGGAAGCGCTCAAATAGCAAGTCATATTCAATAGGGTCAAGGTCAGTAATATCCAGCGCGTAGGCAACAAGCGAGCCGGCACCTGAACCACGGCCAGGCCCCACAGGTATATCGTGCTCTTTCGACCAGCGAATGAAGTCCATTACGATGAGAAAGTAGCCTGGGAAGCCCATCTGAATGATGATATCGAGCTCAAAATTTAAGCGGTCATAGTACTGCTGGCGAATTTCATCGTAGTTCGGCTCTTGCTGCGTAAAAAGCTGCTTTAAGCGATTTTCCAAGCCCTCGGCTGACAACTGGCGAAAGTACTCGTCCATAGTCATGCCTTCTGGCACTGGGTAATCGGGTAAATAATATTTACCCAGCTCAATTTCAACGTTGCAGCGCTTAGCAATTTCTACTGTGTTTTCGATCGCACTGGGAATATCGGCAAAGAGTGCCTGCATTTCGCCAGTTGATTTTAGATACTGCTCTTCTGAGTATTTTCGCTCGCGTTTTGGATCTTCTAGGGTCACCCCTTCATTGATACACACACGAGCTTCATGGGCTTCGAACTGTTCGCGGTCGATAAAGCGCACATCATTCGTCGCAACCACTGCAATGCCAAGGTCGACAGCAATCGACAATTTAGCTTTCAGTTGGGTTTCGTCGTTTTCACGGTTGCTGCGAACTAGCTCTAGGTAATAGCGGTCACCAAACACCTGTTGCCAATGGTGGGCGCGCGATTTAGCCAACTCGAGCTTGCTGCGCCCTAATGCTTCGCCAACGTCACCCATATGGTGACCTGAGAGCATGATTAGCCCTTCATTAAGCTCGGCCACCCACTCTGGTTTAACAATGGCTACATCGTGATGCTGGTTGGTGCGGTAGCCGCGGGAAATGAGTTCAATCAGATTTTTATAGCCAGTATTGTTTTGGCAAAGGAAGGTCATCATGAAGGGTGAGTCTTCATTGCCTTCTTCGGCAATCCAAAGATCCGACCCTACAATTGGCTTAATGCCAGCACCCAAACAGCCACTATAAAACTTGATCACGCCAAAGAAGTTGCAGATATCTGTCAGTGCAACCGCTCCCTGTCCTAGCTCGGCTGTTTTTTTAATCAGGGGCTTTATTTTAACAATGCCATCAGTAAGCGAGTACTCACTATGAATTCTCAAATGGACAAAATCTGTACTCATGCTTGATCCAGTATTTTTTTAACAGGGGCAAAACTTTTCCGGTGAATCTCTGTGACACCTAAGGCTTGTATGGCCGCTAAGTGTGTTGGCGTTGGGTAGCCTTTATGCTTGGCTAAGCCATAATCAGGATATTGCTTGTCCAACGCCTGCATTTCTCTATCCCTAGTAACCTTGGCCAAAATAGATGCGGCGGAGATTTCAGCAACCAAACCATCGCCTTTTACAATCGCCTGTGCCGGCATGGTTAAGCCGGTTGGGACACGATTACCATCAATCAACACCTGAGTTGGTTGAATGGCCAATCCTTCCACGGCGCGTCGCATGGCCAACATCGTGGCATGTAAAATATTGAGTTGATCTATTTCTTCAACACTAGCACGGGCGATACAATAACAAAGTGCCTGATCTTTAATTTGGTCAAACAGGTAGTCACGACGCTTTTCGGTTAACTTCTTTGAATCATTCAGCGCTAAAATTGGCCGTTTTGGGTCGAGAATGCAGGCGGCGGTAACGACCTCGCCAGCCAGCGGCCCCCGACCCACTTCATCAACGCCAGCGATCAGTTCGGTCGTATCATTGGCAAAATCAAACTCAAGCTGCACCCTTAGAGACCTCTTGATGCACTAGCTCTGCTGCGCGTCGACTCGCATCCCGACGCAACTGGCGATGAATAAAACAGAACGACTCTTGCATATGTTCACGCAACTCAGTATCAACGAGTAGTCTCTCTACATCGTCAGCAATTTGCTCTGGCGTTGCATCGTGCTGCAATCGCTCTTTGACTAACTCCCTACCCGCCAAAATATTCGGTAGTGACACGAAATCTATCAACATCTTTCGCTTCGCCCAATGATATGTCAAGGCCGATACTTTATAGGCAACCACCATGGGCTGTTTGCAAAACAGGGCTTCTAGCGCAACCGTACCACTGGTCACCATCGCAGCGTTCGTCGCTTGTAATACTGTCTCGGCCTGACCAAAGACTAACTGTATCGGCAGTTCCCCGTGTTGCTTTTGCAGGGTCTTCAGCAGAGCGTAAATTTGCTCGTAGCGAGAGCCTGTCGCGGCAGGAATGACAAAAGTAAGGTCTGGGTACTTCGCTAGTAAAATCTTTGCTGCCATACAGTATACAGGCAACATGCGTTTCACTTCACTCTCGCGACTGCCAGGCAGCACCGCAATGTAGCGGCCTGCTACATCGAGGTCTAATTTTGCCCGCGCCAGCTTATGGTCAACAATCACCGGAATATCATCAGCTGTTGGATGGCCGACAAAACTAGCGGCCACACCCGCTTTTTCATAAATAGGCACTTCGAAGGGAAACAGTGTCAGCATGTGATGAATGCTTTCACCAATGCTGTATACGCGCTCACCACGCCACGCCCATATGGATGGGCTAACAAAGTGCATGGTTTTAATACCAGCGCGCTTTAACTTGCGAGCAATCGGTAAATTAAAGTCGGGCGCATCAATACCAATGTAGATATCAGGCTGATCAGCCAATAGCTTTTTAATTAGCTGTTTTCTAATCTTTAGCAACTCCGGCAGGCGACGGAGCACTTCAGCAAGCCCCATCACCGACAAACGATCCATGTCGACCATGGTCTGACAACCTTCCGCTTGCATTTCAGGGCCAGCAATGCCAAAAAATTTGGCATCTGGATAATAGGTTTTTAATGCCTGAATAAGCCGAGCACCAAGGCGATCTCCCGACTTTTCTCCGGCTACCAAGGCAATTTTTAGACTCATTACCTAATGATGCCCCGCTCGGATAAGCGCAAGGATTCAATCAACAAAGTGATATCTTCGTGCGGGTCGTCCCACGCCATCAGCTCGGCCACCGCTGCTTCCAGTTTGAGACTCTGACGATAAATAACCTTAAACGCACGCTTCAACTGATTACGGCGTTCACTGCTGTAACCTCGGCGTTTTAGCCCCTCGGTGTTCATTGTGAACGGCTTACCTGGGTTGCCTTGATAGGTCACGTAAGCCGGCACATCTTTAAATAAGACTGTGCCAGCACCCGACATAGAGTGCGCACCGACTTGGCAAAACTGATGCACAAGGGTTCCACCACCTAAGATAGCGAAGTCTGCAACCTTTACGTGGCCACCAAGTGTGGTTAGGTTCGCCATAATAATGTTGTCGCCCAGTACACAATCATGTGCAACGTGGCAGCCAACCATCAACAGATTATCATTACCTATGAGGGTGACCCCTTCATCTTGCACTGTGCCTCGGTGGATCGTCACATTCTCACGAATGATATTACGATCACCGATGACAAGCTTAGTCGCTTCGCCAGCGTATTTTTTATCCTGACAAGCAGCGCCTATGTTGGCAAACGGATAGATGTGGTTATCTTTGCCAATCTTGGTCGGCCCGCTGATGACCACGTGGGACTCTATTTTTGTCCCAGAACCAATCTCTACGTCTGCGCCTATTACAACATAGGGACCAACTTCAACGTCATCAGCAAGCTGAGCACTTGCATCTATGATTGCAGATGGGTGAATCACTAGTTTACCTTTCTTTCGGCACACATAATGGTTGCAGAGGCAACGAGTTTGCCATCAACCTTCGCTGTCGTTTCTACTTTGTAAATGCCACGCTTACCCGAAATAACCTGCGCAGTCATATCCAATCTATCACCTGGATAAGCAGATGCTTTAAAACGGACGTTATCAATCCCAGCAAAGAGGTATAAATAGCCATCTTCAGGGCGATTGCCTGAGTTTAAAAAACCTAGCACACCGGATAATTGCGCCATGGCCTCTAAGATGAGTACGCCCGGCATTATTGGCTGACCTGGAAAATGGCCGTTAAAAAACTCTTCGTTCACTGTTAGGTTTTTATAGCCTGCAGCAAATTTTTCTTCAACATTAACGTCGGTAATACGATCGATTAATAAAAACGGGTAACGATGTGGAAGTAGCTTCTTAATTGCTTCAGAGTTAAGCGGTAACTCAAAATTATCCATTCGATTCTTCTCTTGTAAACTTGTCTTCTAATTCCTTGAGCCTCAACTCCAGCTGCTCGAGGCGGTTAATTCGGGCGACGGTTTTTCGCCACTCACCTTGTTCCATCATTGGCAGGCCACTGGCAAAAGCGCCAGCTTCTCGCGTGCCTTTTGTCACCATAGCTTTGCCAGCAAAATGACTGCCGTCAGCAATGGAAATGTGTCCAGTCACACCTACTTGGCCGGCAAATGTGCACCCAGCACCTATGGTAGTACTACCAGCAATACCTGTTTGCCCAGCGATCGCAGTACGATTACCTACCACCACGTTATGAGCAACATGCACTTGGTTATCAATAATCACATCATCGCCTATCAAGGTATCCTGAATAGCGCCGCGGTCGATGCAAACATTTGCCCCTAACTCCACTCGATCGCCAACAATCACTCTGCCATTTTGACTAATTGGCTGCCAGCCATCGTCGGTTGGCGCATATCCAAAGCCATCACTGCCAATCACACAGCCGGCTCGAATGCGACAATTCTGCCCTACAACGACATTGTGATATAGCGTCACGTTGGCGTCGATGCGGGTTTGCTGACCAACGATACAACTATGCTGAATGACGGTATTGGCAGCAATTTGCACACCCGCTTCAATCACGCAATGATTTCCAATCACCACGTTCGGGCCAATACGAACAGACGGGTCGATCGTGCAGTTGTCGCCGATCAATGCAGACGGGTGGCGCCCAGGTGGTTGCGGCAAGTCTTTACTAAATAAGTGTGATACTTGAGCGTAAGCAAGGTATGGGTCGGGCACACAGATGGCCAACATACTGTCGGGCACCTGTGCTTTGTCTTGCGATTTAATTAATACAGCGCTGGCTTTACTGTTTGGCAGCGCTCGCAAGTACTTTGCACGCGAGACGAAAGTGAGGTCACCTTCTTGGGCCTCACTTACCTCAGTTAGATCATTGAACTCTTGTTCAGGCAAGCCATCGATCGCCAACAACTCAGCAATCTGGCTAAGCAACACTGTCATGATTATTCACCTGTTGTGAGGCGATTAAACTCTTCTAGAACACGTTCAGAAATGTCCAGCCCATCTTCAGCATAGATGACTGCGCTGCTGTCGAGCACTAAATCGTACTCAGTTTCAGCCAACACACTGCGAATCGCCTCAACAAACTCTTCCTGGTAGCGTTGTAAAAAGGCATTTTGACGTTGTTGTTGAGCTTGTGCCAACTGATTCGATAGTTGGTTCACTTGTTGCTGTACAACAGCCGCCTTCTCCTGCAGTGTTGCTACTTCTTCTTCAGTTAAAATATCTTTGTCTGTCTCGTACTGGCGCTGCATCGCACGCAGCTCTTCTTGCAGCGCTGTGCGCTCACGATCTAAATCACCAAAGTCCGCCTGTAGCCGCGCATTTTCAGCCTGCGCCACTTGGCTAGTAAACATGACTAGCTCTTGATTAATCACGGCGTAGTTAGAGGCCATTGCGGTAAAAGATACACAAGTGGCAAATATAAAAGTAAATAGCTTTTTCATCATTCTGTCCTTAATAAGAAATACCTAGGCTGAAGCTAAATGGGTCGCCAGCGTCACCCTCTTCATGTGCATTAGTCAGTGGGTAGCCCAACACAAAACTAATCGGCGCAACAGGTGTACGCCAGGTTAAATCGATACCAGCAGATACGTTGATATCATCAATACGCCAGCCCGACTGACAGTTTGACGCCTCACTGTAGCCACTGCAACTAGAGGTAGTGGTATTACCCGCATCGATAAATAAGGATGCTCGCCAAGCATCTTTATTTTCTATAAACGGCATTGGTACGAGTAGCTCGGCGCCTATCTCTGTTTTTAGATTGCCACCGAATGCTCGGCCTTGCGAGTCATTTGGCGCTAATTGGTTGTCTTTAAATACTCGAACCGAGCCTCGACCACCAGATTTATAAAGCTCGTAAAATGGCATTTGATTACCACTAATTGGCACGCCAAAACCAAATTCACCATGTACGCGCAAGGCCCAGTAGTCGCGCTCAAATAACGGCCAGTATTGCTCACCTGTGTAGTCGAGCTTAAGCCAGCTCGAACTGCTAAGTGGCGTAGAGTAAGTCGCCGACAAACGATGCTGAGCACCTTTGTTGACTAAAAAGCCACCCTCAAGCGTGTAATAACGCCAGGTTGCACCTAGCGTAAGGGTATCAAATGTATTACTGCCTACATCATCGGCGTAATTGAGTACTTCTTGCGCAACATTGATGGTGTTAGTTGGCAATAGCAGGTCTTTACGTTCAAGGCCAGCTGACCAAATCAGCCGTGAATCTAAGCTAGTCGGGTAACCCGCGCGCACGCGAATACCATAATCATTAGTGCGGTAATTACTCTGCGAAATGACATCATCGTTAATTTCTTCAACGAATAAATCGGCACCAACTGATATGCCACTTTCTGTGGCATAAGGGATGTCATAACTGATGTTCACCTTGCGCTGAGCAAAGGTTAGGTCGCCATCATCATCCCTTGTGGTAGAGGCACTTAGCTCGATCGCTGTTTCATGACCTGTACCGGCCAAGTTCTTTTGTCCAAAACTGCCTGAAATGCTCGCGCCTCGGCTAGGAGAAAATTGCAGCGATGCACTAACATTTCCTACCTTGTCTTCCTCTACCTCGTAGATGACATCAATTTGATTATCCGTACCTGGCACGGGGCGTGTATCGACCGTAGCATTACGCAAGAACCCTAGTCGCATTAATCTGCTGGTACCCTGGCGAATGTCACTAACAATCGCCAATGATTGCTCTAATTGCAGCAACTCCCGACGCAGGGTAACGTCATTGGTGGCATCATTACCAACGAACTCGATCTTGCGCACATAGGTAAGTGGCCCGGGTGTCACTTTGTAGGTTAGGTCAACGGTTAACGCCTCACGGTCAACTGCAGGTAGCACATCAACCTTGGCAAAAAAGTATCCTTGATCATTTAGCTCGTCTAGTATTCGCTGCTGTGTCGCAACAACCTGTGAGCGAGCAAACACATCACCCGCCACCAGCGTTGGCAGACTGTCTAAATCGAACTCGCCCGGCGCATCCACGTTTACACTAGCAAGGAAGTACTGCTCACCCTCGCTAATGTTCAAGTTCAAAGACATGTAGCGACGGTCTCGAGTTAGATCCACTTGCTGCGAGTCAATGGCAAAGTCAACATAACCACGCTCAAAATAGAAGCTTTCCAAACGTCTTAAATCGCCGCGAAACTGCGCCAAAGAGAAATCATGATTGCCAAATAGGGTGTCCCACACTTGTGTATCGCGACGCGGTTTCAGGGTGAAGTTCTCAGCCAGTTCATCATCACTAAACAGGCGGTTGCCGGCAATATTAAACGAGCCTACCTCGGCTTTTGGGCCTTCCTCTACCACAACGGTCACGTTGACGCGGTTGTTTGGCAGTGGCTCTTGGTCAATCGTGACCTTGGCTTCATATAACCCAACCTGAGCATACTGACGCTCAAGCTCACCACTGATCACGGCAATCTTCGACTGATTTAGAATCTCGCCCGCTCTCACACCCTCGGCACTTAGCGCACTGGTGAGCGCCGATTCAGGCACTGTATCAGCGCCTTCTATGGTAAGCGTTTCAATTTGTGGCCGCTCAATCACCACAAATGTCAGTGCGCCATTTTCCAATAACACTTCTACTTGGTCATAGTAACCAGTTTGGTATAGCGCACGCAGTGCAGCTGACACGGCAGATTGATCGATTTTCCCCGGCAAGAGTGTGACGACAGAGCTTGCTGCGGCAGGTGACACTCGTTGCAACCCTTGGAAAGTAATACTTTCTACATCATAAACTTCAGCGATCGCTGTCGCAGACAAGCTCACTGCTATGGCAGTGGATAAAACTGATTTAAACATTCTCATCCTAAGCGATCCAAGTCGTTAAATAAGGCAAACGACATAATTGATAACAAAACAAACATACCTATGGTGCCCCATACTTGCTCAAACTTCTCTGGCATTGGCTGGCCTCGAACCTTTTCTAGTGCCAACAACACCAGATGCCCGCCATCCAGTACCGGCAACGGCAACAGGTTAACCACACCTAGGCTGACACTAATAAAGGCTAGGAAGGTAATAAAGCTGATGACACCATAACTAGCCGACTCCCCCGCTAGTTGGGCAATCGACACAGGTCCAGAAAGATTCTTAGGCGTCACCGCACCTGACAACATCTTTCCTAAGAAGTCAAAGGAAGTGGTTACCAGTTGCCAGGTTTGCTGCACGCCATAAGGCACAGCCTGCAGAGGATTCAGGCGTTCTGTATAGCGATACCCATCGGGAAAAGCGATTTCTTCCGGCAGCAATACGGCAATCCCCACTCTACCTGAACCATCTTCCAACCGTTCAGGCGTCAACACTACTGTATCAACCCCAGATACACGCTGAACACCAACTTCAATAGCCTCACTTGGGCTTGAAGCAAATAGTGATCGCCACTGTTGCCAGTCTGATAATGATTCACCGTTCGCCGTTATTAGTTCATCGCCAGGACGAATGCCCGCATCCTCAGCGGGACTGCCGGCTACCACTTCATCTACAACTGCGGGAATTATGGGTTGCCAAGGTTGCAAGCCAACTTCAGCAAGCACGTTTGGGTCGCGCTCGCCAGACAACCAGCGCTCAATTGCGATGGATAGCTCAACATCTTGGAAACCACGCTCAGGGCGTAATGTGATGTCGATCGTGCCAGATTCTCCAACGCGCTTGACCAGCGCCATTTGCACGTCCATCCAGTTCTCAACTGGCGTGCCGTCGATGGCTATCACCCTGTCGCCACGCTGTGCATTTCCGGCACTGGCAATCATGCTCGCTTCATTCGGCTGATTGATAATAGGACGCAGATTTGGCTGCCCCCACATCGACAAGCCAGCATATAGCGCAATGGCTAATAAAAAGTTCGCCGCAGGCCCGGCAGCGACAATTGCCGCACGGGCACCAATGGACTGGCGATTAAACGCCTGCGATACCAGTTCAGGTGCCACATCCCCTTCACGTTCATCGAGAAACTTAACGTATCCACCAAGCGGCAATAGCGATAACGAAAACTCGGTACCCAGTTTATTGCGCCGACTATAAAGCACAGGGCCAAAACCAATGGAATAGCGCAAAACGTGCACCCCCATTTTTCGGCCTACCCAATAGTGACCAAACTCATGGACAGCAATCAGTATCCCTAGTGCCAGAGCAAAACTTGCCAGCGTTAAGATCATTCACTACCTCAAAGAACGGTTATTGAACTATGCCTACCAGTGCTGGCCACAGTAGTAAACCCAGCACGTAAACAGGTGTTGCAGCGCAGAGCGAGTCAATTCTATCCATCACACCACCATGACCAGGCAAAATCCGGCCACTATCTTTTATACCGCGATATCGCTTAACCATAGACTCAAGCAAGTCACCGATAATCGACAGCACCACAACCAGTAAGCCTAAGCCCAACCATACCAACCATTCTATTGCCTGCCACTGAACGTCTGTTGACAAAATCCACAGACCCGTCGCAACACTGATCAACGCACCAGAACCTAGCGCACCAAATGCCCCCGCCCATGTTTTGCCGGGCGAAACGGTTGGCGCAAGCTTTCGGTCACCGAAGGCTCTACCAACAAAGTAGGCACCAATATCTGCCCCCCACACGTAAAGCATTAGCACCGACAGCAGCAAGGCTGACTGGTCTTGCTGCTTAAGAATCACCAGACCAGACCACATTGGCAGAAGCACTAATGGCCCCATAATCCCGCGCGCCAAGCGCGCCGACCACAAGCCCTGGCGGCGTGGATAACGCTTAACCAAATACCAGGCAACAAGCCACCAAGCACCACCAACATAAACACTCGCGACCAGCCAGTTCTGCCAAGCCAGCAAGGCGAGTCCTACCATCAAAAGCGCGGTATAAATCCAACGCGAACGAGCGTAAGCGGCTAACTTAGACCATTCCCAGCCGCCAACTAAAACGATTAGCGCAGCGAAAATCATAAAGCCTTCAACAGGCAACCAAAAAATACCAGCCAGCATTACCGGCGCTAAAACCGCGGCAGTCAGCACGCGTTGAAGTAACATTATTGCGACTCCCTACTACCAAAACGACGGTCACGACCATTAAATACTGCCACCGCTTGATCAATATGATGCTCGCGAAAATCTGGCCACAGATCCTCGCAAAACCAGAACTCTGCATAGGCTAGCTGCCATAGCAAAAAATTAGAAACGCGTTGCTCGCCAGCTGTTCTAATTAACAAATCCAAAGCGGGCAAATCCGATAAACAAGTGTGCTGATCTAACAACGACTCATCAATATTTGACGCAGCCAGCTCCCCTGCCGCCACTTTTTCAGCCAACACTTTTGCTGCCTGAGTAATATCCCAACGACCGCCATAATTGACTGCAACGTTAATCGACATGCCAGTGTTATTTGCTGTTAAGCGCTCGGCTTCATCAGCTAACTTGTTTATTTTGCTAGATAGGGCCGTGCGGTCGCCGATAATACGCAAGCGCAGGTTATTTTTTGCCAACCGTTTGCTTTCTTTTTCAAGCGCCCAGATGAATAGCTCCATCAACGCACTCACCTCTTCTTGAGGGCGCTTCCAGTTTTCACTTGAAAACGCGAATAGCGTTAAGGCTTCAACACCTAGCTCTGCACTTCTACGAACGGCGGCACGAACAGCTTCAACCGATGCTTTATGCCCAGCAACACCACCTAAGAGGCGTTGTTTCGCCCAACGATTATTACCATCCATGATAATGGCAATATGGCGGGGGATTTTCTCCATTGTCATAAGCTAACTCAGATAATACTGGGTGCTCTAATATGAGCACCCCAAAATGGCTTAAACTTTCATCAAGTCGGCTTCTTTCTCAGCCAAGTGCTGATCCACCACGCCGATCCATTTATCCGTTAGCTTCTGAACTTGCTCTTCACCTTTACGGCCTTCGTCTTCCGACAACTCTTTTTCTTTCACCAGTTCTTTGATGTCAGAGATCGCATCGCGGCGAGCATTACGAATAGACACACGGCCTTTTTCCGCTTCTGCGCGCGCCACTTTTTGCATGTCTTTACGCGTTTCTTCCGTCAAAGCTGGCATCGCAACGCGAATGGTGTCACCAGATGTTGCCGGATTTAAACCCAAATCAGACTTCAAGATCGCCTTTTCTACTTCTGGCACCATAGGCTTTTCCCATGGTTTGATGGATAGCGTGCGGCCATCTTCCACAGAGATGTTAGCAACTTGCGCTAGTGGCGTATCTGAGCCGTAGTAGTTCACGTAAACCGAGTCCAAGATATCTGGGTTTGCGCGGCCTGTGCGAATACGCTTGAACGCGTTATCTAGCGCATCAATGGCCTTTTTCATGTGCTGCTCTGCACCATTATAAATATCATTCAGCATTGTTTATTTCCCCCGACATGAGTGTTCCTTCGTTTTCACCGGTCATAACACCGATCAACGCACTTGGTTTATTCATATTAAAAACCCGAACTGGCATTTGATGGTCACGCACCAAACAAACTGCCGTTAGGTCCATCACACCCAGCTGACGCTCTAGCGCTTCGTTGTATGTCAACTGAGTATACATTTTGGCATCAGGGTTCTTGCGCGGATCGGCATCATATACACCATCCACGTTAGTCGCTTTCAGTACTAGGTCAGCTTCTATTTCAATGCCGCGAAGACAAGCGGCAGAATCCGTTGTAAAAAACGGGTTACCGGTACCGGCTGAAAAAATAACAACATCACCCTGATTCAGGTATCGAATGGCTGTACGACGGTCGTAGTCTTCTACTACGCCTCGCATTGGGATAGCGGACATCACGCGCGTGCGAATATTGGCCCGCTCAAGTGCGTCGCGCATTGCCAGCGCATTCATCACGGTGGCAAGCATACCCATGTGGTCGCCAGTCACGCGATCTAGCCCTGCTTGGTTCAACTCAGCACCGCGGAAAAGATTACCGCCGCCAATCACCAAGCCAACTTGCACACCAATACCTACTAGCTGACCAATCTCCAATGCCATGCGATCCAAGACCTTAGGGTCTATCCCCATGGCCTTCGAGCCAGCTAACGCCTCACCAGATAGCTTTAATAATATTCGTCGATACTTTGCGCGTGTTTCTGTGGCAGGCATGCTTTTGTTTCTCCTCATTTTGAACCGGCAAAGACTAACCAATTTGGCGCCTTTTCGCCAGTGTACCAATGGATTTGACTAAACACGCATAAAAAAAGGGGCCGCTTGGCCCCTTTTTTTTCGAAAATCGCTTAGCCTTTAGCAGCTGCTGCTACTTCTGCTGCGAAATCTACTTCTTCTTTCTCGATACCTTCACCTACTTCTAGGCGAACGAAACCGTTTAGCGTTGCGCCAGCTTCTTTCAGTAGCTGACCAACTTTTTGATCTGGATTCATAACGAATGGTTGCTCAGTCAATGAGATCTCCGCTAGGAACTTCTTCACACGACCTTCAACCATCTTCGCGATAATTTCCGCTGGCTTACCAGAACCTTCAGACTGTGCAGTCACAATCTCACGCTCTTTCTCAACCACATCGCTCGGCACAGCATCCGGTGTTGCATATTGTGGGTTCTGAGCTGCTACGTGCATAGACACTTGCTTAGCGATTTCTTCTGAACCGCCCTCAAGTGATACCAATACACCAATCTTCGCACCGTGTGTGTATTCACCAATTACAGAACCTTCCACGATGGTTGCACGACGAACGGTAATGTTCTCACCGATCTTCTGTACCAAGGCTTCGCGATCAGACTCTAGCTCACCCGCCATCAATGCTGCAATATCAGTTTGCTTAGCAGCTACTGCCGCATCAGCAACCTTATTAGCAAACGATAGGAAGTTGTCATCACGAGCAACGAAGTCAGTTTCTGAGTTGATTTCAATTGCCAAGCCAAAGCCTTCGCCCTGACGTGTTAAGATAACACCTTCAGCCGCAACACGGCTTGCTTTTTTAGCCGCTTTTAGGCCTGACTGCTTGCGTAGGTTTTCGATCGCTAGATCGATGTCGCCTTCGGCTTCAACCAACGCTTTTTTACATTCCATCATGCCAAGACCAGTGCGTTCACGCAGGTCCTTTACTAGAGCAGCAGTAATCGCCATTTTGATATCCTCTGATTTACAAATTCTTAAACGCTAAACGGGGCAATAATGCCCCGCAGAGATTGCCAACATATTGCAAGCTACAATTAAGCTTCTTCTGCTGGCTTATCTTCTTCAACGACTTCAACGAACTCGTCGCCACCGGCAGAGCGAGTCAGTGCAATCGTATCAGCAACCGCTTTCACGAATACTTCGATAGAACGGATCGCGTCGTCGTTACCTGGAATAGCGTAATCAATGCCTTCTGGGTTGCTGTTAGTATCAACAATACCAATCACCGGAATACCCAGCTTCTGCGCTTCTTTAACAGCGATGTCTTCGTGATCAACGTCAACAACGAACAGCATGTCTGGCAAGCCGCCCATCTCTTTGATACCACCAACTGAACGCTCTAGCTTCTCGATTTCACGAGTGCGCATTAGGGCTTCTTTTTTAGTCAACTGCTCAAAAGTACCGTCTTCTTTCTGAGCTTCTAGCTCACGCAGACGTTTAATTGAACCACGAACAGTCTTGTAGTTTGTTAGCATACCACCCAACCAACGGTGGTTTACGTACGGCTGACCCACACGTGTTGCTTGCTCAGCAATAATGCCGCTTGCAGCGCGCTTAGTACCAACGAACAATACTTTGTTCTTGTTACCAGCCGCAACCTTCTCAACTGCTGCCAAAGCAGAGTTCAGCGCAGGCACAGTGTGCTCTAGGTTGATGATGTGGATTTTATTACGAGCACCAAAAATAAATTTGCCCATTTTTGGATTCCAAAAACGAGTCTGGTGACCGAAGTGTACGCCTGCTTTTAACAGGTCGCGCATGCTAACTTTTGCAATAGCCATGAAAATTACCTTAAGAAAATTGGGTTATGCCTCCACTCATCCCAGCAACCAAACCTTGCGGCACCCTGGCTACCGTGTCGATGAGTGTGTGTTATTTACTAATCTAGAGATTAGGGCGCGCAATGATACGCCGTTTGCCAGAAAAAGCAATGTCTAAGGTTGTCGTACACCTAGGGTGATTATTTGGCGTAAACACTCTAAAATGCCCTCACGAATTAGATAAGGTGAAAACATGTCAGCGATAATCAAAACCGCAGAAGACATCGAAGGTATGCGCGAGGCCGGCCGCCTTGCCGCACAAGTATTAGAAATGATCGGCCCGTATGTAAAGCCAGGTGTAACCACAGGTGAGTTAGACAAGATTTGTCACAACTATATTGTCAACGAGCTAAACTGCGTACCCGCACCACTTAACTATGGCCAACCACCTTTCCCTCGCTCTATTTGCACGTCGGTGAATCACGTGGTGTGCCACGGCATTCCCGATGACGGTCGCCAATTAAAAAAAGGCGATGCCGTGAACATTGACGTCACAGTAATCACCCCTAAAGGCTATCATGGTGACACATCAAAAATGTTCCATGTTGGCAAAGTAGGCCCGCATGTTGAGCGATTGAGCCGCATTACTCAGGAATGCCTCTATAAAGCAATTGACATTGTTAAGCCTGGCATCACCCTTGGCGATATTGGCCATGTGATTCAGGAACATGCCGAAGCAAACTTTTATTCAGTCGTTCGTGAATACTGCGGGCATGGTATTGGCAAAGGTTTCCATGAGGAACCACAGGTACTGCATTACGGCAAACCTGGCAGTGGCGAAAAAATTGTTGCCGGTATGACCTTTACCATTGAACCAATGATTAATGCTGGTGGTCGCCAAACAAAGTTACTAGGTGATCACTGGACGGTTATCACCAAAGACCGCAAACTGAGCGCTCAGTGGGAGCACACCATTTTGGTCACTGAAACTGGCGCAGAGGTGCTGACGAAGCGCTCTGAAGAAAGCTTCTAAACCAATTTATCGGGCAGCTAGCATAACAACAAACGAAACCAAGCTGCGCTAAGCACTTGGTTTTTGTTGTGCTAAACGAGGCAATATGTCGATTTTAAATGGCTATGAAGACAGTACGTTAATCGATCTTCCAATGGACGAAGTGACGGCATTGTCGTTTAAAGCACAGCTTAAGCTGCTGGCCGAGCGCCTGCAGTACCGCTACGAACAGGGCGACCCAATTAGGGGACTAGTGCGTGGCAGAGCATGGGCAATGGACCAATTACTGGCCGAGGCATGGCAGAGCTTGGCGTGGCAAAATGATCGCATCGGTTTATTTGCGGTGGGCGGCTATGGGCGTGGCGAATTATTGCCACACTCTGATATCGACCTTTTGATCCTGGCCGAAGATGAGTCCTGCATTGAGCAAAACAAAACCAGCATAGAGCAGTTTGTTATGCTGTTGTGGGACAGCCGCTTAAAGGTTGGCCACAGCGTTCGCAGCATTGATGACTGTGGCAACGAAGCCAAAGCCGATGTAACGGTCATTACTAACCTGATTGAAAGCCGCCAAATCACCGGCAGCCTAGTCTTAGCTGACCAGCTAAACAATGCCATCAGCCCAGATAAAATGTGGCCAAGTAAAGACTTCTTTAAGGCCAAACTGAACGAACAAAAGCATCGCCACGAGAAGTACAACGACACAGAGTATAACCTAGAGCCCAACATAAAAAGCTCACCCGGTGGCCTGCGTGACTTGCAAACCATTGGCTGGATTGCTCGCCGCCATTCTGGTAGTGCGTCATTTCGCTCGTTTTTGGAAAAAGGCTACCTCACCGATGGCGAGTATCGCTCATTATTAGATTGCCAAGCCTTTTTATGGCAGGTGCGTTGGGCGTTACACAGCACTACCGACCGCCCAGAAGACAGATTACGCTTAGACTTGCAACGCCAAATTGCCGAGCTATTCGGCTACGATGATGAAGACGGCAAGCTTGCAGTAGAGCGCTTGATGCAGCGCTATTTCCGCGTGGTGTTTGAGCTATCAGCACTGAACGAGCTGCTACTGCGCCACCTAGAAGATGAGATCATTGGCCCGCCTAATCCAGGCATACTGGTTGACATTAATAGCCGTTTTAGAATTTCTGATGGCTACATAGAAGCCAAGTCAAACGATGTCTTTCAACGCACACCCAGCGCCCTGTTGGAAATATTTGTTCTAGCTGCCCAGCATCACGAACAAGTGAGTGGCATCAAACCCAATACCAGTCGTGCCATTCGCGCTAACTTACACCGCATTGATGGCCCGTTTCGCAATGACATTCGCAACACCTCAATGTTTATGGAGCTGATGCGATCGCCACTAGGGGTGAACACCAACTTACGTCGCATGGGTCGTTTGGGCGTGCTGGGTCGCTGGATTCCAGAATTTGGTCGCATTGAAGGTCAGATGCAATACGACCTATTCCATGTTTATACTGTTGATGCACACACCTTGTTAACGGTGCGAAACTTGCGCAAGTTTCGCCACCGCTCGAATACCAAAGAGTTTCCAATTGCTACGCAAGTCATCCACGAACTTGGCAAGAAAGAGTTAGTCTACCTAGCAGCCTTATTCCACGACATTGGTAAAGGCCGTGGTGGCGATCACAGTGAACTTGGCGCCTATGACGCGCTGCGCTTTTGCGAGCGCCACAGGCTAAGCAAGCCAGATACTGACCTGATCGTCTGGCTAGTGGAACATCACCTATTGATGAGCTTAACCAGTCAGCGCGAAGACTTATCCGACCCAGAGGTGATTCGAGAGTTCTGCATCAAAGTGCGTGACCAGCGTCGTTTGAATTACCTATATGTATTAACCGTTGCTGACATCTACGCTACCAACCCTGCACTTTGGACAAGCTGGCGAGCGAGCTTACTCAAGCAACTGTTTGATGAAGCTAAGCGCGCGTTTCGCCGAGGCCTTGAAAATCCGATAGACCGCCAAGACCTGATTGCCGAAACACAAACTCTGGCACTGGAGATTCTAGAAAAAGATGGCTTCAGTGCCGAGGAAGTCTGTCAACTGTGGGGTGAACCAGGTGAGGATTACTTCCTGCGAGAATCGCCTGAAAATATTGCCTGGCACACCAAGTCGTTAATGCATTCCAGCCCTGATGCGCCCGTTGTGCTAATGAAAGAAACCGATGAAGATAGCTTCGCCGGGGCAACGCAGATTTTTATTTATGCACCTGACCGTCCACACTTGTTTGCCGATATTGTCACGACACTCGATGCGCTAGATCTAAACATTCAGGACGCTCGAATTATGACGTCCTCGGGCAGTCACTTTAGTTTGGACACCTTTATTGTGCTGGAGCAAGATGGCCGATCGATTGGTGAGAACTTTGAGCGCATGCGTGATATTCAGCACACCTTATTGCTGATGCTATCAGACAAACAACCTCCTAAACGGGCGGTTCGGCGCACACCAACAAGGCTTAAGCATTTCCACGTGCCACCTCGTGTGACCATCTCTAATGACTTATATAACGAAAGAACCGTTGTAGAGGTAATTGGCACCGATCGCCCTGGCTTGCTTGCCGAACTCGGGGCGGTATTTAAAACATTTAACCTTCCTTTGCTTAATGCACGTATCAGTACGCTGGGAGAGCGTGCCGAGGACGTGTTTTTTATCGTTGACCAAAATAATCAACCACTAGAAGACGATGCACTGTGCAGTGAGATTCAAGCAGCACTGACAGCGGTACTAGAAAATGGAGCCTCAACAGAATGAATTCAGAGTTGTCTGCACTGCAGCCCTACCCGTTTGAGAAGCTAGCCCAACTTAAAGCAGGCCTAACCCCCGCTGGTGAACACATTGCCCTATCGATTGGTGAGCCCAAGCATCCAGCACCCGAGTTTGTGCTAGAGGAGCTGACCAACGCCTTGCCAGAGGTTGCCAAATACCCTGGCACCAAGGGCACACCTGAGCTGCGTCAAACCATTAGCAACTGGCTAGAGAAGCGATTCAGCCTTAAGCAAGTGGATAGCGAAACCCAAGTGTTACCAGTAAATGGCACCCGCGAGGCAATATTCGCATTTGTACAGGCCGCATTTGACCGCCACAAATCAGGTAAAAAAGTTGTTTGCCCCAATCCCTTCTACCAAATTTATGAAGGGGCAGCATTTTTAGCGGGCGGCGAACCACACTTTATTCCATGCCTTGATGGCCAACAGCCAGACTTTGATGCGGTCACTGATGAGGTTTGGCAGCAAACGCAAATCTTGTTCATTTGCACACCAAACAATCCAACAGGTGCCACGCTTAGCAAAGCCGAACTACAAAAGCTTATCCACCTAGCTGATAAGTTTGATTTTATTTTAGCGTCTGATGAATGCTACTCCGAAATTTACCTAGATGAAGCCCACCCACCAGTTGGCTTGCTTGAAGCATGCGCCGACTTGGGCCGGCACGATTATAAAAACTGCGTGGTGTTTCATTCGCTATCTAAGCGCTCTAACTTGCCAGGGCTGCGCTCTGGCTTTATTGCCGGCGATGCCGACATCATGAGCGACTTTCTGCGCTACCGCACCTATCATGGCTGTGCTATGCCAGTGCATCATCAGTTAGCAAGCATTGCCGCTTGGCAGGATGAAACTCACGTTGCCAGCAATCGTGATTTGTATCGAGTTAAATTCAAGAAATTTAAGAGCTTGCTTGAAGGCTCACTCGACCTAGTGATTCCACCGGCGAGTTTTTATTATTGGGCAAAAACCCCAATTGATGATGAACAGTTCGCCAAGCTACTTTATCAAGAGGCCAACCTAACCGTATTACCAGGGCGCTATCTTGGCCGTACGGTCGAAGGCATTAACCCAGGCGAAGGCTACATACGCATGGCAATGGTGGCAACGGTGGATGAGTGCCTAGAAGCAGGCGAACGTATCAAAACTGTAATCAAAGAAAAGCTATGATTGAACTCTTTGGCATAAAAAACTGCGATACCGTTAAAAAAGCACGCAAGTGGTTAGACAACAATGGTATTGAATATGACTTTGTAGACTTTCGCCAAGACCCGGTGGATGAAGCAACCCTCACAGATTGGATTGCCCAAGCCGGTGAGCAAATAGTCAACAAGCGCAGCACAACTTGGCGCCAGCTCGATGAAGCAGATAAAGAAGCGCTAACAAACGACAAAATTCTGCAGCTCATTAGCGAACATGTGACCCTAATTAAACGCCCTGTTTTGCTAGCAGAAGACACAATTACCCTAGGCTTCAGCGACAAGCAGTACGAAGCCTTGCTGATGGAAAAGTAACGGAGATAAACATGACATTTTTTAGTGCAGCACTTGGCACAGCCACTCGCAACAGTGAAGGCAAAATCATTGAAGCTTGGTTTCCACAACCAATTCTAAACCCATCAGCAGAGTTGGTTGCACAGCTAAAAGACGCTGGTTACACGCAAGGCAACCAAGTGATTGAACTGTCTGGCGCTGACGCAATCAAACTAACCAGCGCGTTTGAAGGTTACGAGCTGAACCAAAAACTAGCAGGCTCTGAGCAGCCGCTGGTATTGGTTGTGCTAGAAGCCGACAGTAAGCCTGAGAGCGTTGCTGAGGCTTACTTAAAACTGCAACTAATCTCTCACCGCCTAGTGAAACCACACGGCCTAAGCCTAGAAGGCATGTTTGGCTTATTGCACAACATTGCTTGGACAAGCGAAGGCGCAATCGACATTCCAGACCTGCCAAAACGCCAACTAGCGGCGCGTTTAGCGGGTCGCCACCTCTCTGTAGACAGTGTCGATAAGTTCCCGAAAATGACCGACTATGTTGTACCAACAGGTGTGCGCATTGCTGATACCGCGCGCGTACGCTTAGGGGCATATGTAGGGGAAGGCACCACAGTGATGCATGAAGGCTTTATCAACTTCAACGCTGGCACCGAGGGTGTGTCTATGATTGAAGGCCGCATCTCTGCAGGGGTAACCATTGGCAATGGTTCAGACCTAGGTGGTGGCTGCTCGACAATGGGCACACTTTCAGGTGGTGGCAACATCATTATCTCGGTAGGCGAAAACTGCCTATTGGGCGCCAATGCTGGTGTTGGCATTCCATTGGGCGATCGCTGCACCGTGGAGTCTGGTTTGTACATTACCGCAGGCACCAAGGTTGCCGTATTAGATGACAAAGGCGAAGTAACGGAAGTAGTGAAAGCGCGCGAATTAGCAAGCAAGAACGATATCGTTTTCCGTCGCAACTCACAAACAGGCCAAGTGCAAGCACTGACCAACAAATCAGCTGTTGAACTAAACTCTGAGTTGCACGCTAATAACTAACTAGCAGGCTTGCTCCACCCGAGCAAGCGCCAATTTATCGCCACCATTTGTGTCAAAATACCATTTAGACCCGTAAGTTTGTTTCACTGGTTTTTTGGCACTTTAACATTTCTTGCACCATTGCCATGCTAGCGTGGCATTGTCAGTTGCGGTGCGGTTTGCGGATCTAGCTTCACCGCAATAGCCAGGGGGCGATGCAAAAAAAAGGCCAGCTCATTGAGCTGGCCTTTTTCACACATTGAGAACTATTGCTTTTCGATTGGATCAAGCGAAATTTCCACACGACGGTTCTGCGAACGACCCTCTGGGGTTGCATTGCTAGCGATTGGACGCGACTCGCCATAACCTTGGGCAGCCAAACGCTCTACCGCAATACCACTATTGAGCAGGTACTCGGCAACAGATGCCGCCCGACGCTCAGATAGCTTTTGATTGTACTCTTCTGAACCAGTTGAATCGGTATGACCATCAACATTCACCAGCGTGCTATCGTACTTATCTAACACGATGACAACAGAATCTAATACATCAAAGAATGATGGTGCCACGTCTGACGAATCAGTAGCGAAGGTTACATTGCCTGGCATATTCAGTACGATCTGGTCACCCTCACGACTAACACTTACACCAGTACCTTCAAGCTGTTGGCGAAGCTCTGCTTCTTGTTGATCCATATAAATACCAACTGAGCCACCAGCAACACCACCAATGCCCGCACCAATTAACGCTGCTTTTTTACGCTCTTCTGGTGTTTTAGCTACGGCCGCACCAATCACAGCGCCAACGGCACCACCAATAATACCAAGTGTTGCACCCTTTGATGCCTGACGCTCGCCAGTGTAAGGGTTAGTTGTACAACCAACCATGGTTGCAGTGCTGAACGCAGCGATTGTTGCCGCCGCAATAAATGATTTAATTCGCATGAAAGCCTCCAAGCTAAGTTGTGCGAAGCAAGTGTAATCGCGAATTATTAAATTGTCGCGTTCTAAGCGCGAATTGGTTCACTAAATTGTCAGGTTGGCGAAAAGCCGCATCGTTATGGGCACTCACTAATGTCAACAAAAAAAGTTAGTTTTTTAATCTGGAAACACTACAGGTTGTGCTCTATCATTCCTCCAAACACTATATGTAGTGGCCAAGTTTTAATCAGCTACTACAAAAAAAATATCAATGCAATCATTTTAACTAGTACGGGAAGTCAGCATGACGGAATCTACTAAGCGCCCAGCATCGGTGACCGAGATCACCTATCAGCCAGCCTCTTTGGATATTTGGGACAGCAAATACCGACTAAAAGACGGCGACAAGCAGATAGACAGTGATATCAAATCGACCTTTAGTCGAGTCGCCGAAGCGCTTGCGCAAGTTGAAGCTAAGGACAAGCAAAAGCACTGGCACCAAAAATTTACTTGGGCATTAGAAAACGGCGCTATCCCAGCCGGTCGCATTTTATCAAATGCTGGTGCTCAAGCTTATAAGCCAGCGACTTCTACAATTAACTGCACCGTCTCGGGCACCATTGATGATTCAATGGATGGCATTCTCAACAAAGTACACGAGGCAGGACTAACACTGAAAGCTGGTTGTGGTATTGGTTACGAGTTTTCTACCCTGCGCCCACGTGATGCATTTGTTAACGGTGCAGGCGCCTATACCTCTGGCCCATTATCGTTCATGGACATCTACGATCGCATGTGCTTCACCGTATCAAGCGCTGGTGGTCGCCGCGGTGCGCAGATGGCAACTTTCGATATTGGACATCCAGATGTTGTTGAGTTTATTCGTGCCAAGCGCGAAGACGGCCGGCTGCGCCAGTTCAACCTGTCGCTATTGATCACTGACGAATTTATGGAAGCCGTGCAAGCCGATGCCGACTGGCAACTGGCCTTCCCGGTATCGAAAAAAGAAATTGACCGCGATGGCCTTAACCTAGCCGACCCTACACAGATTGTATGGCGTGATTGGCACGTTAAAGAAGGTTATGTAAGTGACGATCAAGGCCGAATCGCCTTTAAGATCTACAAAGTGATTAAAGCGCGCCAGCTGTGGAACGTGATCATGACGTCCACCTACGACTTTGCTGAGCCAGGCTTTATCCTTATTGACCGCGTCAACGAGTTCAACAACAACTGGTTCTGTGAAAACATCCGCGCGACCAACCCATGTGGTGAACAACCATTGCCGCCTTACGGCAGCTGCCTGTTGGGTTCAGTGAACCTAACCAAATTTGTGGAAAACCCATTTAACGAGAACGCCAAGTTCAATTGGGAAAAGTTCAACGAAGTTGTCGCTATCTTCACCCGCATGTTAGATAACGTTGTTGAAATCAACGGCCTGCCACTGGCTGAGCAGCAACGTGAAATTGAAGAAAAACGCCGCCATGGCATGGGTTACCTAGGACTGGGCTCAACCATTACCATGTTAGGCATGAAATATGGAGATGCTAAATCTGTTGCCTTTACTGAAGAAGTAACCAAGCAGCTAGCCATTACCGGCTGGAAAGAGGCACTAAACCTAGCCAAAGAAAAAGGTGTGGCACCAGCATTGGAGCGTGAGTACGAACTAACGCCGAAAATGCTTCGCCAACGCCCAGAAATGGTTGCCGATGGCTATAAAGTGGGTGACAAAGTGCCAGGGCGCATTCTGCATGCGAAGTACTCGCGCTATATGCAAAAAGTAGCCGAAGAAGCACCTGAGCTAGTAGATGAGTTGGCAAAAGTAGGGGCTCGCTTTACTCACCACAGCTCAATTGCGCCAACTGGCACGATCTCCTTGTCGATCGCTAACAATGCCTCGAATGGTATTGAACCAAGCTTTGCCCACCACTACTCGCGCAACGTTATTCGCCAAGGCAAGAAGTCAAAAGAGAAAGTAGACGTATTTTCTTTTGAACTACTGGCCTACCGCGAGCTCGTTAATGCAAAAGCGATGCCGTACAGTGATGAACCAGAAGCACAGCTGCCTGACTATTTTATCACCTCGGATTCGGTAACACCTGAGCAGCACGTTGATATTCAAGGTGCCGCGCAAAAGTGGATTGACTCTTCGATCTCAAAAACAGCGAACGTACCAACCGAGTTCCCATACGAAGAGTTTAAAGACATCTACACCTATGCATGGCAACAAGGGCTTAAAGGTTGCACAACCTTCCGCTTTAACCCAGAAGCCTTCCAAGGCGTTTTGGTAAAAGAGGAAGACCTAGAAAACACAACGTACCAGTTCACCCTAGAAGATGGCTCAACCATCGACTTAAAAGGTAATGAAAAAATTGAGTACGATGGCGAAGAACATACTGCTGCAAACCTGTATGATGCGCTCAAAGAAGGCTACTACGGTAAGTTTTAAGGGTTAACCATGTCTGTAAAGAAAATTGATAGCAAAATTGTGGGCTTTGCGGTGAAAAAGCCTGGTGACGCACCCGTAGCAGCGGTAGAAGACACCAGCAACGAACCGCAAAAAATGCACGAAGACGTTGAGCGCCCAGAAGTACTGGTGGGCTCAACTTATAAAATCAAAACGCCGTTATCTGAGCATGCATTATATGTAACGATTAACGACATTATTTTGAATGAAGGCACCGAACACGAGTCGCGCCAGCCATTCGAAGTATTTATTAATTCAAAAAACCTTGAACACTTTCAATGGGTTGTTGCGCTCACACGCGTGATCTCGGCAGTGTTCCGCAAGGGTGGTGACGTTACCTTCTTGGCCGAAGAGCTTAAAGCAGTATTCGACCCACAAGGTGGTTACTTCAAAAAAGGCGGCAAGTTTATGCCTTCTTTGGTGGCTGAAATTGGTGAAGCCATTGAGCAGCACCTAAAAATGATTGGCATCATCGAAGATGACTCGCTTACTGCCGAGCAGCGCCAGCTCATCGAAGATAAGCGCAAGGAGTACGAAGGAAAAAAGTCACAAACGGGTGAAGAGACCAGTAGCAACTTCCCACCCGATGCGACCTTGTGTAACAAGTGCTCCAACAAGTCTGTCATCATTATGGACGGCTGCCGCACCTGCTTAAACTGCGGCGACTCTAAATGTGGGTAAAAACCGGTGCCGAAACCATTAAACGCACAAAGCTCGTTTAATGGTTTTTACTACCGCACAGAAATGTGCGGGCTGGGTGCTTACGCATGGATTCTAGCCCCGTAGGCAAAACCCGTCATGCCCGATGCTTTTATCGGGCATCTAACATACGTACTACACACCACGCACTATCATTCCAATCGCATTCCAATCCATTCCGTTCCAATCGGACATCCACTCGCTCTACCCCAGTTTTCATTGACCCGCCCCATTGCCTTAACCTAAATTTTTGGTAATGTTCTTGGCATAGAATCTTCACACTGTGAGTGCCGATGAAAACGCTAAATCACCTTTTACAAGCTAACAAGGCTTGGGCCAAGAAGATCAACGAAGACGACCCACTCTTTTTTGACACCTTATCCAAACAACAATCACCAGAGTTTTTGTGGATTGGCTGCTCGGACAGCCGCGTACCCGCCAACCAAATTGTGAACTTACTACCCGGCGAAGTCTTTGTTCACCGCAACATTGCCAACATGGTGATTCATACCGATCTCAATTGCCTTTCGGTGGTGCAGTACGCCATTGACGTACTAAAAGTAAAACACATCATGGTCGTTGGTCACTATGGCTGTGGTGGCATACATGCCGCACTAGACGGCCACGACCATGGCCTGATTGATAACTGGCTGCGCCACATCCAAGATGTTGACCGCACCCACGGCCAAGAACTAGCAACCATACCCGACTCTGAAGCTCGCCATAACAGACTGTGTGAACTAAACGTGTATGAGCAAATTCGTAATCTTTGCGCGACCAGCATCGTCAAGGATGCTTGGAAAAGAGGCCAAGAATTGCACATTCATGGCTGGATATACGACTTGCATGACGGCATGGTGCGCGACCTAAACCTTTGTGTCACCGAACCTAACGACCTGCCTGCTGACACCGCGCTGGTGAAACCTTGCCTAACTCAAGCGGTTGAAGCGCCACTAAACCAATAGCAGTTTTCATCGAATGCTAAAAAAACCTTCATTTAATTGAAACAGCCCTTGACACTACTGCGCACACGTCTATAATGCGCCCCACGTTGTCGCGGGGTGGAGCAGTCTGGTAGCTCGTCGGGCTCATAACCCGAAGGTCGTAGGTTCAAATCCTGCCCCCGCAACCAGTTTTAAGAAACCAGCTAGAAATAGCTGGTTTTTTTTCGCCTGTCATTCCCGCGCGCGCTTAGCGGGAATCTAGTTGCAAGGCTCAAAGCCAGTAACTACGCGCTCTTCGCTATTCTGATATATACCTTTCTGAACTCAGTAACTACCGCTCAGCTCTCTGTAGAGCAAACTAAAAAATACCATCAGATAACCAAATAATTACTTAAAATGGGCACAACACCCAGCCTGTGCCCAAATAAACACCTTGAACATGGACACCCACCCTTTACTAGGATGGTTGCTGTTTNTGGACACCCACCCTTTACTAGGATGGTTGCTGTTTATTTGACCAGCACCATCCGGTCGACTACCTTGTAATCACTAGGAGGTAGTCGCCGTGACCATTGCACGTTCCCAAATCATTCAGTTAGCCGAAACGCTTTTTTATCATTGCGTGTCGCGCTGTGTTCGCCGTGCTTTTTTATGCGGTGTAGACCAGGTAAGCCAGCAATCCTTCGAGCATCGCCGTGCTTGGCTAATTGAACGCATTCACCTACTGGCCAGCGTGTTCACCATCGACGTGGCGGGCTATGCCATTATGTCTAACCACTACCATCTAATTTTGCATGTGAATCATGCCGCGGCACAAGCGCTGTCTGATCGCGAGGTGGCTGAGCGCTGGCAGGTGTTGTTTAAGGGCAGTAAGGTCGTCGATCGATATTTAGCTGGTGAAGAAGGCGTTGCTGAACTAGCGCAAGCGACACTCGCGAAATGGCGGGCACAGTTGTTTGATATCTCTTGGTTTATGCGCTGTTTAAATGAAAACATCGCTCGCCGCGCCAATGCTGAGGACAACTGTACCGGCAGGTTTTGGGAGGGCCGGTTCAAATCACAACCGCTTTTGGATGAAAAAGCGCTGCTTGCAGCCATGGTTTATGTCGATCTGAACCCGATTCGCGCTGAAATGTGCAAGAGCATTCCCGAAAGTGAATTCACCAGTGCCTATGAGCGCATTCATGGCAAGCCTTGTGAAGATAGTACTGGCGCAAGCAAGAAGCCGCTAATGAGTTTTATCAGCACCGATAGCAACCTCAGCGAAGCCTGTTTGCCATGCACTCAAGCGCAATATTTCGAGCTATTGGATTGGTCGAGCAGGGTTGTTAGAGCAGACAAAAAAGGCGTTGTCTCCATTGAGCAGCCACCGCTATTGCAACAACTAGCCTTCAGCCAAAATCAATGGCAAATACTGTGCACGAGCCTTGGCAAGGTAACTCATGGTGCAATCGGGGCGCCGAATCAAGTTGAACACTTTCACCAAAGCAGAGGCTGCAAGAGGCGACCCCGTACAGACATTGTTGTGCAGCTATTTGGTTAGCTAATCCTGTCAACCCGGATACTCCTTTAATCGAGTTATTGCTTATGCTCGAGCTTTCGGCTGCATACTCCACAGCCACAGTGCTTTCATCGCTACAAAGTCAACCTAGTTGTGTAGATACATCAACAGTTTTCGACTCTGATTAGGGTTGAATAAGTGCCTTTGGCTAGTCGGTCACTACCACAACAATGGATGTCCTGCTTTAGAGAAGGTAGAGCAAGTGCCTTTGGCAACTTGGCCAATAACAGATTAATGGCTGTCCAGCATAAAGGCGCAGCATAAAGGCGCGAAGGCTGCTTTAGCCTTTGCCTTTAATGCGCTAGCGCTTTCGCGGGTATATGCCTTTACCACCGTAACCAATGCGCCTTCACGCGGGCTCATGCGCCACCTAGGCATGGTCAACACCCAACAAGACTTTGATCATCCCAAGCTTGCTGCCAACCATCCTCTTCGGCGTCATTGTTTGTATGTACTCACTCGCTAGTTTTGCACGAATCTATCAGCTTTCGACTACACTTTCTTTAGCTTTGGCTAGGGAAATAAAATGTTTGCCGCTTTATGTTTCAACTTCGACAACACCCTTTGTGACCTATGGCGCAGTGAGCGGCAAGTGCTTTCGCAGTGTGAGCTCGGCAATATAGCGCCAGCATCGTTAGCGAAACAATTAGTCACCTATAAATCGCGCGGACTGGTCTACCAACAAAGCGCACATGAGTATATCAGCGACGCATTCAAGCATTGTCTGCCCATTGCAGACCACAGAACACTTACCGAGCAATATTTGGCAGCATTTGGCCAAACCTGTGTGCTACAACCTTATTGTGAAGCGGTATTAGCACAACTAGCGCAGCATGTACCACTTTATTTAATAAGTAACGGCTTAGCTAACTACCAGCGCCAGCGCATCAACAATAGTGGTATCGCTCAATATTTTGAGGAGGTTGTGGTCTCAGGCGACGTTGGCGTTGCCAAACCTCAGCGCCGTATATTTGATCTCGCACTGACACCAAATAATCTGCCGCGCCAGCATGTGTTGCACATAGGTAGTTCATTAGGTTGTGACTATTTAGTGGCAAAACAAGCAGGTGTTCAATTTTGCTACGTGAACCAGTTAGGCTATAGGCATTTAGCCGAGGTGGACTATGAGGTGAGAGCACTTAGTGAGTTAAGTGCTCTGGCGGATTATTTAGCCGAGGTAAACAGCGGCTTGAGTGCTGGTTAGAAGTTACCCCACGGGTTATCGCCCGCTTTTTTCTTGGCGATGCGCTGGCGAGCAAAGTTTTTTGGTGCCGGTTTGCGCTCAGCTGCACGCTCAGCTTTGCGTGCTTTGCGCTGCGCGGCGTCTTCTAGCGACAGCTCTTTTGGTGCTCTAGGCTTGTCACCGTCCGGCACAATGCGGTCGCGCGGTGGTTTGGCAAACTCGCTATCACTCGCCCTTGGCATGTTTTTGTACATGTAAAGGTAAAACGCTTCGACCTTTTCGCGCGCCCAATCCGCTTTTTGTAAAAACTTCACACTCGACTCAATGCTCGGACGTTTATTAAAACAGTTGATATTGAGATAAGCGTAGAGGATTTCGTAGCCGTAGTGGTCAACCAGCTCGGTGACCACGGTTTGCAAGCTAGTGCCATGCAGTGGGTTATTGGCGTAATTGATTTTTTCAGACATGACACTTTCTCTTTTGGTAACCCACTTAGTATATCACTTTTGTGGGCTAACCCATATTAACCCGTCACCGGTAAGGCTTTGAATATACCAACGATCATCGGTCTCCAATAAACCTGTAGCCGTAGGCACAGCCAGAGTAGGATCTTGCAGGTTATTCACCACTTCACCATTGTGCATGAAGGCAAACACATGGCTGTAGTGCGGTGGAATAGGCTGCATGCCAGGCGGCAGATTAAATAGCGCGGCTCTTACCCAAGCCTTATCAGCTAGGCCGTCAACGATAGGCGATCTTGGCTTCACCAATCCAGCCCATACCCTGCCATCACGACCTTTCGTTAAGTTATCGGGAAAGCCCGGTAAGTTTTCGAAAATAGGCCACGCTTGGTCATTTTTTTGGTCAACCAACTCTGGTGCTGACACGCCACGCGTCGTTTTGTTTACCTGCCAAATTCGATACATGCAGGTTTCGGCAACGAATAAGTTTTCATCATCATCGAAGGCAACACCATTGGCAAAACACAAATCCGATAACATCACTTCTGGTGGCTGGCCATTTTGCTGTGCGATGGCTGTCCACACAAATAGCTCACCCGAAGGGCGGTGCTCCATAATATCGAAGGTGCTAGCGATGAAGGTATCGCCTAATGCCTCAGCGCCCCAACGCTGGCTTGAGTTGGTAAAATAAATATCACCGTTATTGGCCACGGCTACCGAGTTGCTGTAAGCAAGCTTCGGCGCGCCATCTGCTGGCAATAGTGTTGAGACTTCACCAGCTGGTGAAACGGCCATTAAGCCATGCATGGCATTGGCAGCAATCAGCCTGCCGTCTGGGTGAAAATCTATCCCCAGAATGCGCCCCTGTGTTTGAACAAACTTTTCCGGCTTAGGGTTATTTGGCTCAAATCGATAAATAGCACCAGAGTGTGTGGCGGCGTAAACTAACCCATCTGGGCCGAGCGCCATTGACTCTGGGCCATAATCATTGGGTAAGTCAGCAACGTCAAACTGGCTTAAGCGATTGTTTTCAGCGAAACCACCCACTAACCCTTCACTCATTGGCGGCTGCCAGTTCACTGGTTTAATTGGGCTTGGTTTAATCAACAAGTAAGCGATTAGTAGCACGGGTAGCGCTAATACGAACAGCAGTATCTTTTTCACGGCAACATTCCTTTTTTGCACTAGCTTATTCGGCAGGCGCAAAGAAAAAAGTCGCACACGCCCTATATGAATTTTTTATTTCAATATAATGATTATTTATTATTTTTTACATATACAATAAGATATAATACTAGTTTTTATAACCTATCGCATCACCTGCACTATCTACGGCAAAATAATCATCAGTTTGATCAGCTAACCAACTAAGTCCTTCTGCCCCTTTTAGCATGGCAATGGTCGACATTGACCCGGCCACCACACAAAGGGGCGCTTTTACACTGACTGCTTGCAAGCCAGATACCGGCCACCCAGTAAACGGGCTTAACATATGGCTGTAGCGCTTTCCTGCAAGGGTTAACACCCGTTGATAATCACCACTGCTCGCCAATGACTCATTCACTAGCGACAATTTAACGATGGCATTTTTTGGATTTCGTGGGTCGCTTACCCCTACTCGCCAAGCTTGCCCATTAGCCATAGCGCCAATTGCGCGAATATCGCCGCCAAGGTTCACTAGCCCGTGGCGAACGCCAGAATTCAGCCAAAGCGAGGCGACTTTATCGGCGGCATACTCTTTCACAATGCCACCAAAATCAATGGCCATACCTTTAGGAATTCTTAGTTGATTATCTTTCCGTTCAAGCTTCTGCCACCCCACTTTTGGTAACAGAGACTCGATCAGGTCAGGGTTGCAGTCGCCGCTTTTGAAATCCCAAGCTTGGCGCAGAATGCCACTCGATGGATCGAACAGGCCATCACTTTGCTCAAAGCAGGCATCGGCATAGGCAAATAATCCGGCACTTTCTTCATCTAATTGATGCCAGTCCCCACCATGCCATTGGCTTAGCAATGAGCCTGGCAAATAGCGGCTATATTTTTGTTCCAATGCCTGCACTTCGCGCTGTGCCATCTGCAACAATGGCAAAGCCAAGCCTTGGGCAAGCCCATCCAAATAGAGTTCACAGGGTGAGCCCATCGCTTTGAATGATTGCGTTATCGGCATTAGAAACGATATTCCAAGCCCGCGGAGGCGCGCCAATACTGCGGCAGCCCGTTCGTATCTTGCAGTTCACTAGCTAGCCCCCAGAACGTGCCACTAGCTCGGTACAACTCGCCACCGGCCGTTACCCGAACGCCGGCAACAGACAACTCACTATTGATACCTAAGGCGACGGCGCCGTAGGTAGATAGCCGCGGGTCGGATGAAAACAAATCGCTGTAACCAACAATTTGATTGCCTTCTATAATTGCCGCCGGTAGGTTGCCGTCACGACCAACTAAGTCGTTGGTAATTTCTGGGTCGACCATCAAGCGATAAAAGTTCGCTTGCTTCTGTCCATGCAAACGAATGTATGGCGCCATTAACAAGCTCGTTTCTTGATTAGCTAGCCAGCGTGAGAAACCTGACTTTGCTGATGACTGATAGTTGAAACGCTGATAAAAAGCAGCATTTGTGGTAAGTGAGTGCACACCCCATGTATCACCATAGTATCGAGTATCGAGATGCAACACGCCTTCAGTGGCACTAATAAATTGGCGCAAGCCACTGCTTAGTGTCCACATAATTCTGTGGTCTGGGCGGTTATCCGTGCTGTAGTGAACGGTGCCACCAACGCCAGATTCGTCAACATTTTTAGTGCCAGGATCATCAATACACTGATCGCCACAGCTGATCACCACATGGCGATATGGGTCACTTAGGTAGCCAGTTTGATAAGTCACTGAACCACCAACCTGCGCCAGCAGGTTTTTGTTTACCACCGCTGAAAAACCATTAAATCCAGAAATTTGCAGTTTGTTTTGCTGCCAAGCGTCTACCCTACTGGCTTGAAACTCTGGCGGCTTATCGCCCACTGGCACCCCACTTCCCGTAGGCGTTAGTTCATCAAAGTAGGCACTCAACCCCAGTGAATAGGTACGGGTTTGATCTTGGTTATCGATGCTGGTGTCAAATGATCCACCTGCTGAGCGGTAATCGTTCTCTTCTGAGTAATAGCCTTCACCACCAACGGTGGAGCGGTCGTTATACAGTCGGCTACCAACAGCCAGCTCGAAGCGTGATTCAACAATAGACGCGCCACCTAGTATCAAATGGTTTTGCCCAGTAAAGCGAATATCACCATCGCCGTTGACTTCACCATTTTGGTAAGCAGCCTGCACCGAAGCACCAGCAAGCGTTTCAAAACCATAATCAACGTAGTAGCCAAAGCGCTTACCAATACCGCCAGAAAGGTGATACTGATGATTAATGATGCCATACGCAGGGTGCGCGTCAGTCACATCACCAAGTGCTAGTGGGTTGTAGTCTTGCTCTGCATAAGCGTTATAGCGGTATGCAAGTGCTGTCTCAGTCGGTGCAACATTAGCTTGTGCTAACACAGGGATTGCCATTGCCGCACTCGCCAGCGCCGCCATTGCTGATTGTTTTTTCATCTTCGCTTGTTCCTAGTTGCAACCACAGCCGCCACCGGCTGCCTGCATACCACCAAATGCGGTCTCTTTTGCTCCATAAACATGGGCGTCAAAACGTGCTTGCACAGGATTAGGCGTCCAGAGCATTTCTTGCTTGGCGAGATTATTGCGCTCCCAAGGCTGCACTGTTGCACAGCCAGTCAACACCATCGCGCTCGCTATAACCAGTACCAGTTTTTTCATCATGTCTCCTCCTGCCGGTGCTAGTTTAGCGGTTTGTTAGGTTTCCTTAAAGCAGACCCATCGGCAAAATTGAGCAGCCGAGATAACGCATCTTTGCTCAAGCAATTTCATTGATTAGGATAATAACGAGGTCAAATCCACATTGCTGGCTAAGTTAAACCCAACGGCGGTTTGGTTATTTTCTATGGCTAGCCAATGGCGCACTAATTTATGCACATCGGCAGGTGTAATGCGCTCCCCTTCCCCTTCATTAGCAACACTTAAATCAGGGTTTAGCGTAAGTGCTTCATGCTTTTCGTTACTAGCGCCAACTACTTGACCAGCAAAACTCGCATTTTTTTGCATTAACAATGCGCTGTTGATTGGCCAATGGTCTTTACCATTGCCATCGTTGTACTTAGGCGTGCGAGAGAACTCAGATGATACAAGCACTTTTAATCGATCTGCCAACCCACGCGCTTCGGCTTCTTGCCAAAGAAAATCTATGGTGTCGACGAGCTCGGTTAAGCACTCGCTATGGCGCTCATCATGGTTTGAGTGCGTATCAAAACCACCCACTGATAAATCAGCCGCCACACACAAGCCAGCTTGGCAGGCAGCGAGCGTTAGCTGAATCTGGCGTGGTTTACTTGATCGATAGCCAAAGTGGTCAATGGGCAGCGACTCGCTTGGCAAGTAATCTTCAAGTACAGATATTTGCGCTTGCGAGGTGCGTGCATCCACGTAATCGTTCACTACCTTGCGAGTACCGGGTAACAGTTCACTTACCTGCTGTAACCGCTCTAGGCGCGCCATTTTGGCTTGCTTTAAAAGGTCTAGCTGTTCGTCGGGAACAACTCGACTAAAACCGCTATTCGTTGGGCGATTGGTATTCACCAACCCTAACAGCTGACTTGGGTTAGACATCAGCGTGTAAGGTACTAACCCCGCCGTTTCGCGAAAGCCACCATTGCTAACGAACGCAAACGGCAGCTGGCGACCCATAACAGCTGCATAGAGTGCCGAGGTAGCTGGGTAGCCAGGTCGGAACTGACCACTCCAGTTATGAATTCGCCCCGCATCATGGGCATTGGTCTGGCTATCAATACCATTAATGACCAGCATTTTATCAGAATGATTAGTAAACAACTTGGCATTATTGGCAAACGGCGCGTAGGTGATTTGGCTGTTTGCCACCGTTTGCACTGAATCAGTTGCCGCCCAATTGTTTATGGTTGTACTCGCTTTTGGGTCACAGAAACTGGTGACATCCCATCCACCGCGCGCTTCAATACTGATAAAAATATCACCCTGGTGCAGTGGAATGCTGTTCGCGCGCGCAAGTGTTGGCACTACTGGTGTTGCCGCGACCATTCCAGAAGCAGCAAGCGCCTTTAAAAAATCTCGACGATTCATCACATACTCCTAGAAATAGATAAACTCTGGGTCGGAAATCATATAGTTCAGTACCAAAGCCCAACTATGTACGGTTTGCGCAGGGTTCCAATATGGCGCTTTCCAGTACGGGTTATCATTCCAATTAATGTTATTGGTACAGAACTGGTCGAACGCAGGGTCGCGATCATTGTTTGATGTCGCGCGCTCATTTAAGCGTTCACCATAGCGCTCATCAGTAATCCGCATCTGCCACGTGGTATAAAACAGCTCTTTGATGACGGCTAGTTCAGGATCGCTTATCAAGCGTTTCTCGCCATACAATTTCCACCACAATGTCTTGATTTGCTCATCAATGGCATTTGGGTTCACCATAGCAAACTCATCAGTGATACGACTGCTTGTAAAGTGAGGACTGTCAGCAACAGACTCTGGCACTGTCCCATGCGTCACCTCAGTAAACAGCCGTCGCTGCTCTATTGGTAGCGTGAACTCGTCATACACAAGCTCACAGGCCAAGTCGTTGGCATATCGATCCACTACTTGTGACATAAGTGCTGTAATCTGGCTAGTGCGCTGGATGATGGTGTCAGAATCAATGCCACCAAAATACAGTTTGTAGTCATCAGTTAAATAGTGCTCGCCATTCCAACTATTCTGCCAAGAGCGGCCAAAAAGGGATGTCAGTTTCCGGTCTAATTGTTCAGGGGTAAGAAGGCGTTTACCAACTGCAAGATACGGGTTGAGATCTGCCCCTGAGCCGGCTCGGAACATATCAGACATCATCATGTCAGCCAGCAGAGCCTTTAATGAATATTGGCTTTGATCAAATAAAGTAACCCACTTTTCGATGTATTGTTGCTCGGTACTTAATGCTTCAGCAAACACTGGATCTTCAGGGTCTCCATCCAAAGGCGTCAACGGTTCGCGACCAAAGACAGCCGGGAACCAAAATTTTACCGTGCCTTCGGCAAAACGAGAGTCGTTGACGATATGGTAAGCCAACCACTGAATAGGATCACGAAACCTCGTGCTTTCAATCGGTCCAAAAGGATTGCCCTGGTTCATTATTCGATCACCAAAGCCTGGTGGCAGGTTGGTGCGATACCAGCGATCACCTGATTGATAGACACGGTCGCCATTTTCATCACGCTCACGGAAATAGGTTCCCGCTAACGACGAGTCACCACTTTGCCGTAAAAATTCACCATCATTAAAGTAACTTTGGAAAGCACCAGCAACGGGGTCCATGATCTTGTGGCAAGCATAACAACTAGTAGTTGGGTCCGCCGGGTTCGTGTCGGTTGTTAGCTCGTTAGGATTCATCACACGAAAGCCAATCGCTTCTATGTCGACACCTAGGAAAAACTTATAAGTCCAACGCGCGCGCGCACGATTGCGGTTAGTATCCGTTGTTGGGTAGCGCTGCATAAATGACAAGGTAGTCAGGATGCCAGCTGCTGGCACTGAATTTTGGTCTAAGTCATCCGGGTTGAGTTCGGTGTTTGTGCGATTGACATACGCCTGCGCCTGAGTGAACTTTCCTTCATACCAACTATCGATAGAAAACGAGCCACTGCGGGGGTCCACGTCTTCGCAGTTTACCCCCTCAAATAGACACTGCGTGTAGTCATTTACCATATGATAGCGAGCGGTTAGCACTTCAGAATAGGGCCGATCATTACTCACAACATGATAAATATGGGCAAGAGGCTGTTGGGCAATAGATTGAGCAATACGCTCACGCACATCATTTGCATCGTAGGGCGCCTCAACTTCAGACTCATCCAATGATCGTGCTAAGTCCACCCAAGTTTCGGCATGTGGCATACGACGCTCATCTAACTTATTAAATGCCTGGTTACTAACCAGGCCTTGATCAGTCAGAAGCTGGTCATTGGCTGACTCATAAATAAAAGATTTGAACCCATCTTCTTCCATGTAGTCCAACAATAAGAAACGCAAGCCCGTTTCACCAGTGGCTGCTTTGGCTAGCTCTACTTCGGTTGGCATGCGGCCCGCTAACAGAATAGAAGCACGTAGTGCCGTACGCTGACGAGTGTCCAATGCAACAGGCAGCGCACGGCTCTGCTGGCTCGTTTGGCAGTAAGCCGAGGGGTCAGACGATGACAGCACGGAGGCAACTTCACTTAGGGCTTGAGTTTGTGCTTGGCTTTCTATCTGGATTCCGCCGCCATGACTGATACTTTGTGGCTTTGCTAGCAACAACTGCGAACCACCAGGTTTGTTCAAGTAGCTCACTAATAATGAGATATTCTCAGCTGAGTTAGTAGAGAGCTTCAGATCAGACGTATGACTAGCTGTGTGACATGCCGCACAAGTGCTGGTAAGTATTGGTGAAATAACCTGATAACTAGCTAATGACTGGACACAGGTTTCATCATCGACATCGGCAGAACGATTGGCAAAATCACCAGCATCGGTCACAACAGACGTTGGCTGCACCTGACACCCAACCAGCGCTAAAAATATGAAAGGTAGAAAATAACGCATCACTCTATACTCAAGTACACCCAAGTATAAGTTTGCGCTAGATCAATTGGACAGACCACTAAGACTTTGACTAGTTTTTGTTAGTCAATGCGCACAATTGCTAATAAATTGACAACTTTCGTCAATTTCCTGTCGAGCAGGCAAAAAAAGGCCAGCCCGAGGGCTGGCAATTCTTCACTCAACGTCCAGTGCTGGTAGCATCCCAGCTCGGCTTTAAGGAAGCCGACATCCTATCCTGCCGTCCTGGCAGTTCCTTTCCCTATTTGATCCTTAAACTCTGCATTCCAGCAGACCTTCGTCCTTGCTGTCCTAAGTTCCTTTGCGAACCATCCAGTTCGACCGTTTCCCTGTGTCGTCATCCTGTCGACGTGAATAACTATAGTAGGTTTGCTAGTGTCGGCGTTAGAGACATTGGCTCGGATGTTTGTAAGACATTTGCCATAGATGGTGTGAGATTTTTTGTTTAGGTGATTTTTTTGGTTGGGTGTAGGTTTTACAAACCGAAGGTTTGGGAAACAAGTCTCTGCGTCACACCCGAGTGCTTTTATCGGGTGTCTAGTTTGTTGTTTCAACATAGCGTCACACCCGAGTGCTTTTATCGGGTTTCTAGTTTTCTGTTTTGAATGTGGTGACTAGATTCCCGCCTACGCGGGAATGACTGTTGCCCGGCGCAAACCCAAGCGCCGTGCAACCTACAGAAACGAAAAAACCCCAGCACATTGTGCT
>NZ_QPEP01000006.1 GCF_003577475.1 Salinibius halmophilus | reverse complement strand
CGACTCGAACACTTACGTGGCACAGCTCTGGGCTTTAGGAATGTAACCAACTACATAGCTCGGTGCCTGTTGGAGTCAGGAGGTTTTAAAACTCAGCTACACCCTTAAATGCGAAGAGCCACTTTGGCAAATCATGTTTAAGGTATTCCGCTGTAATCTTTTCACCTACTATAGAAAACTCTGGCGGTACAACTTCCTTTCCTTGAAAACAGACGCTCCAGCACACCCAACGAGCCAAAAACTCAACTCCATGTGCAGTTTTTTCAGTAGACATATGCGGGGAAACGCTTACCCACAGCGTATCGTACTTCCCCATTGGAGCACTTTCCAAGGAGGCTATCATTCCACTTACTAGTTTTGGATTATCGTCCAAAATCGCCTCCTAAACTACCAGTCGTTATATGCATAAGTGTCTGAAGCACCATAATGTTCATACCGGTTGGGAGCAGACCACTCTGCGCCTAACTCCTTTTTCCTTTACAACGGTTACACGCCCTACATGTTGCAACTAAATTATCTGCAGCCGGCAGCATAAGGTACAACATGGTCAATTTCTACTGGATTAACTTGGACACCCACCGCCCAGGGCCACAGAAAATTGATGGGTGTCCAGCTCAGCATTAAATGTTAGCCGCCAAGTCAATTTACCCGTATGCAGGCAAACTGGATCCGCGGCCGGCCGACCCCGCTAAAAAACTGCAGGGATAACGAGGCTAGCGGTTGGAGATGAGGGAGTCAGCAATTCTAGGCAGACAGTGGTTTAGCCCGCATTAACTAGTAACAGCCAAAAAGTAGTGCCTAACCAGCTCATAGAACCTTGCTACATGAGCTGGCTTGTTCGCTTGGTATCGATGCAAAAAGTAAAAGTGCCAATCTCGGCCACGTAGTTCAGGTAATACCTGTACCAAATTATTTTTTACCACCACTCCTAAACTGCCCTGCTGAACTCGTTGCTTGGCGACAAAGTTAGGCAATAATCCCACTCCCATGTCTTGGCTTACCATATCAACAAGCGTATTTAGGCTGTTGGTAAAAGCTGATTGCGGCAGCTCAACTTCGATTTGCTCGCTGCCCTGCCATAGAGTGGCTTGGTCGTTCTGCCAGGGTGTAGCTATAAACTTGTGGTTCTGGATGTCGTTAAGCTGAGTAATTTGACCATGCTGTTGCAGATACCGGCTCGACGCACAAAACACATCATGCACTCGGCCAATCGACTGCGCCTTGTAACCACAGTCTTTTAGGTCGCCACCAAAGATTGCGGCATCTAACTGGTGCTCAATCAGATCACGCCACCTGCCAGTAATGTCGACGTCTGGCTGAATTTTGGGAAATTCCAAACATAATTGCTTTAACGCTGGCACGACAATGCTGCGTTCAAAAAACTGCGGTACCGAAATTCTGAATAAGCCACTTGGCTGCTCTTTCACGTGCTGCACATCTTGCACAAGGTTATGGAGCTGCTCTGTGATTAGCTCACTACGCGATAACAAGGCTTCGCCGTTGTTCGTTAACACAACACCGCGCGTGTTACGTGCCAGCAGTTGCATCTCGACGATTTCTTCTAGGCGTTTGATCTGCTGGCTGATCGCCGACTTACTCATCCCCAGTTTTTTCGCCGCACCAGTAAAAGACTTTTGCTTAGCGACTTCGGCAAAAATAAGTAGCAATGGAGCAAGCTTTACAACGTTCATATTTTTAAACAATCAGTTTATTTAGTGGTTATTGTTGATATTAGTGCACTCGATACACTGGGTCTATCTAAAACACAGGCACAGATAGGAGGCCAGAAAATGGCTTATGTAATCGTTGAAGGTAATGTGAAAAACCCAGAGTTGTTAGCGCAATACAGCCAACAAGCTGCACCAACATTGGAAAAGTTTGGCGGCAAATTTATCGCCAAAGGCGGCGCCGAGCCACTGCATGGCGACGCCGAGTTTGCCATTCGAGCAGTTATTGAGTTTGCTTCGGTAGAAGTGGCAAAGGAATGGTATTTCAGCGATGAATACCAGGCGCTAGCAGGTATACGCGAGCAAGGAATGGATAGCCGCTTTGTTGTTACCGAGGCGGTGTAACGCTGTGATGGATGTAGGTTGCCAGCCGTCACACCCGCGTGCAGTTAGCGGGAGTCTAGTTGCAGGACACAAAGAACCTAGGCCCGAATGACGGCAAACTAGATTCCCGCCGAGTGTCGGACCAATAAAACCACCCGGGAATGACGAGTCGGAACTTCGGGGGATGACGTGCCGGTTAATCCGGCACTACCTCGTCACCACGCAATGTAAGAACTTCATAACCGTCTGCGGTTACGGCTATGGTGTGTTCCCACTGGGCCGATAATTTGCCGTCGCGGGTGACCACAGTCCATTTGTCTTTAAGTTCTTTGGTGCGGGCGGTGCCTTCGTTGATCATAGGTTCAATGGTGAAGGTCATGCCTTCGCGTAGGCGAACGCCTTTCCCGGGTGAGCCAAAGTGCAACACTTCGGGTGCTTCGTGCATTTCTTGGCCAATGCCGTGGCCGCAGTATTCTTTTACCACGCTGTAGCCAAAACGGCGGGCATGTTGGGCAATGGCGTAACCGATATCGCCTAGCGTAGCGCCAGGTTTGACCTTTTTAATGCCTTCCCACATAGCTTGGTAAGTCACCAAACTTAACTCGTGCGCTTCTTTTGGTGCTTTTGGCATTAGGTACATTTTCGAGCTATCAGCAATGTAGCCGTTTTTCTCTAAGGTGATATCAACGTTAAACATGTCGCTGTCTTTGATGATGGTTTTGGCATCTGGCATGCCATGGCAAACCACCTTATTTGGCGAAATGTTTAACACGTACTTGTAGCCATACTGGCCAAGGCTGGCTGGGTGCGATTCAAGCTCTTCAACAATCAGCTTATGAACAAAGTCATTAACGGCCATGGTTGAAATACCAGGCTTAACAAACTCGTCTAAGCGGTCGAACACGCTTGCCAACAGTTGGCCAGCAATGCGCATCAGCTCAATTTGCTCTGCTGTTTTAATTACCACTTGTGACATCGTCGGCCTCCACTTTGTTTGAATCCAACGTATCGGCTAACGCGATTTGCTCTTTGATCAGCTCATTGAATGTTTTGTCTGGGTTGCGCTCTTCCAAGCGACCAATTTTTAGCCAGAATTCGGCTTGCGAGTTGATTGAGCGCGACATCACCTTGCTGGTTTTACGCAACTCTTCATGAACTTCATCTGAAACTTTTACAATGCCCATGGGTTTCCGCTAAAGCGTTCTAAACAAAAAAGCGCCAGCAGTAAATCTGCTAGCGCTTCTTCTAATCGCTTGCTACGCGGCTAGCTTTGAACAACATAACCGCCAGCCTCAAAGCCAAAAGGTTTGGCGATACGAGTCCATGAGTTGATCTGGTTAATCGCTAAGTTTAGTTCGGCAATTTCATCTCGGCTTAAGTGCTCGCTCAACTGTTCAAAACGTGACTTAAACTCAGCAAGGCCGGTATCCGCAACGTGAGTCACGGCTTCGGTCCAAGCAAAGATCGCCTGCTCTTTGCTGCTAAACAAGTTGGTCTCTTGCCAGAGTGGTACAAGGTTTAGCCGAACGTCACTTTCACCTGCCGCGCGTGCTTCTTTGACGTGCATATCAACGCAGTAAGCACATTGGTTTAGATGAGCAACATACAGCCGCACTAGCTCGAGTAACTTGTAGTCTAATGTTGGATGCTGATTGACCTTACGCTCGGTAAACATCATGCACTCAATGACTGGTGCTGGAATTTGATCGAAAGAAATATTGGTTGCAGACATGCTCTTGCCCTATTGGTTTTGAATTGACAATCCCATACTATTGCTTTGCAATATATCGCTGAATACCAAACCAAACTGCTTCTTTTTTGCTTAAATCGCAAAACCAGACCTTCGAGGCCAGGCATGCTATCAACAATCGAAGTATTCTTAAAAGTGATTGAACTAGGCAGTTTTTCAAAGGCTGCGCAGGCATTACAAGTTGCGCCATCGAGCGTGGCAAGAGCGATTGATAGCCTAGAAGCCGAGTTCGCTTGCACCTTGTTTGTTCGCAGTACCCGCAAGCTGGCACTAACCGACAAAGGGCAACTTTTTTTGCCTGCGGCACAACAATTGGTTAGTGATACCGAACAGTTAAAAGCGCAGTTGTGTGACTCGCCAAATGAGCCCGAAGGTAAACTTAGAATTTCGGTGTTCGAGAGTTATGGCCGCCTGCAAGTACTGCCAAAGGTCAGCTCATTTTTGCGCCAGCACCCAAAGGTAAGCGTGCAAATTGAGCTCGAAAACCGCGTGGTCGATTTATACGGCGATAACGTCGATATTGCGATCAGGGTCGGCACACCAGCCGATTCATCACTAAAAGCGCGCACCTTAAATCACAATGAAACCTTGCTGTGCGCTAGCCCTGAATACATTGCACTGCATGGCAGTCCTAGTACGCCTGCCGAGTTGTCGGAGCATAACTGTTTACTGCTCAGCCGCGACCGACAGCGCATTTATTGGCACTTTAGTGACGGCAAGCATACTGAAAAAGTACTGGTGAAAGGCAACCTTATGTCGAAAGGCGGCACTGCTATTTTAGAAGCAGCACTGGCGGGTTTAGGGGTAGCACAGTTGTCAAAATGGATGGTAGAGCGCTACCTAACCAGCGGAGAGCTGGTGCCTGTATTGCCGAATTGGCAGGCTAGCCTTGGCGGGCAAAGTAGCGTTTATGCGGTGTATAAACCGAGCCACTACCCTAACCCACTGATTCGCTTGTTTTTGGATCATTTAGTCAGTTAGTCGCACAATACTGTGGTTGTCGTGTGTTGCCCACTCATGAAACACATCACCAATGTATTCTTCTAGTTCGTTCTCAGCAATCGACGCTGGAATATAAATATCGTCGGTTTTGCGCTTAATGCCATCACCGCTATAAAACGCCAGCCACTCGCCGTTCTTGCGTATTACTTGCAGAACTTTCTTTCCATAGATATCGAATTTCACCGTTTTCCCTACCAATTGTTAGTATTTAGGCGATTTTCACCCATTATTCCATCATCCGGTCTTGATTGACAAGCTATGACCGGCTTGCTAAAACCGAAGTGCATTCAATGAAAATAAAGGACCTGTATGAGATTTAGTAAACTATGGATTTTTGCACTCTCGTCGTTGATCTTGGTTGGCTGCACCACACCAAAGCTGGCAACAAGCGAGTTTAAACAACAATTGTCACAGACCTATGGTGTTGATCAGCCCGGTGGTGCCTATGCTGTTTACCATAATGGCAAAATTATTGATCAGCACTTCTTTGGTATGGCAGACATCGAGGAACAAAGACCATTTGATGCTGATACTCAGCTATACCTTGCTTCAGTGTCCAAACACTTCACCACCTTTGCGATCTTGATGTTAGAAGAACAAGGCAAGCTTTCGCTTCAAGACCCTATTCACAACTATCTGCCGGAAATGCCAGATTATGCCAATGACGTAACCATTGAGCAGTTAATGATGAATACATCGGGGATTCGTGATGATGCAACACTGCTAAGAATGCATGGCACTGATGGCAATTCCGAAGCATCAACCGAACTAATGCTATCAATGATTTATCGCCAACAAACACTCAACTTTGCGCCCGGCAGTGACTATATCTATTCCAACGCAGGCTTTACGCTGCTGGCAGAAATCATTGAAAACATCACTGAACAAAGCTTTGAAAGCTGGATGCAGGAAAACGTGTTTGTACCGCTAGAGATGGAAAATACTGGCTACCCAACGCCAGAACAATTTACGCTACCTATGCAAGCTACGGCTTACCTGCTAGATCATAGTTCTGAAAACAACTTTACTAGCCAAACAATTCAAGAGACCGCTAACGGCGCAACCGGCGTTGTCACCACCCTTGCTGATTTAGCTAAGTGGATAGATAACTTTGACAGCAGAAAAGTTGGTGCCGCGGCGGTGTCAAAACTAATGAGCATTCCACACGCTGCTCCCCGTCTACCCGCTGCTCAATACGGCTATGGTCTTTCCTACAGCGTCATGGCTGATGAAAGCTTATGGATTCAACATGGTGGTGATCTTAGTGGCTATTCTGCTGGGCTAGTTTATTTGCCTGAGCAAAAAATTGCCGCGGTGGCCTTTACTAATGCCAGCCCAAATATACCCGCTCAGGCTTATGCCAGCATGCTAATTCAACATGCAGCATTTGATGCCGCAGCGCCGGAAGTTCCAGAGTTGCCTAGCACAGCACAAGCAGTCGAGTTGACAGATCTAGGCCGATTCACCGGCATCTACACTTATTCGAGGCAATACTTTGGTGGCAGTGGGTTTATTGAAATTATTGAAACCGAACGAGGCCTAGCGATTAAACAACATGATGGCAATGAGCTGTATTTAACACCAATTAGTGAGCTAGAGCGCGGTACCATAAGTTTTATGGTCGCCGGTTCGCCATATGAAATTACCTTTAGGATGACCAAGTCTAGTGGTGCTCGTTCGTTTAGTGGTCTTAATGGTGATGACACCTCTTACCGCAGAGCTAGAGAAGTTCAGCAGATTGACCCAGAATTAGTCGGTACTTATTTCAGCCCCGAGCTTGGAGCGTATCAGCTTGAGCTCACTGATGACCCAACAAAACTGGTGATTAACTTCCCTGCTGGTTTAACTGTTGAGGCCATTCAAAAGAATGATGAGATCCTAACAAAATGGGGCTCGGAATATATCGACATTATTCGTGATGAGAGTGGTTCAATTACCGCGCTAACCCTAGAAACTGAACGGGTTCGAGGCATTGTATTAGAAAAACAACAGCCCTAACAACAGTTGGCAACTGGGCAGCGTGGCTGCCCCGAGAACTCGAACGGAAATAACTAAGTTGGACACCCACCTTAAACGAGTTGATTAAGTACTTGCTCAACTACCAAACAAAATTGGCTGTCCCTCGAAGGGCTTTTGGTCAGCTTGGTTTTCAAGTCCCAGCACCGCTAACTGCACCATACTAACCGCTTGACCATATGGGTAAGGCGCGATTTACTGGGTTGCTATAACCACTGACAGGAGCCCAGTCATGAGCCAAGGAAAATCCACGCTGTCGCTAAAAGTTTTTGGCGGTATTTTTGCAATGGCGGGGCTGGTTATTTTGCTGGCGCTAGTTGTGCGCCCAATTGGCCAAAGTATCGCCATGCTCACTTGGCACAGCGCGCCAGCGCAGCTGACGAGCACATCAGTCGATAGTCATCAGTCGCGTGATAGTGATGGCAACTGGCAAACCTACTACAGTGCCAAAGTCGAGTACCAGTACCAATATGGTGGGCAATCTTATTGGGGGAATCGGCTGAATATTTCCGAGTTTTCTAGCACAAACAGTGATAAGGCTTATCAGCGGCTCTATGATCTGCGAGCTGATTTTGGCAATCAGCTTACCGTTTGGGTCAATCCACAAAGCCCAACACAATCAATTATTTATCGCTCACCACAGTGGCGTTTGATGATATCACTGGCTAGCTTCTCGGCGGTTTTTATTATCGTCGGCTGGCTGATTATGGGTAGTGGTCGTAAAAAAGCTCAACCCGAACAGCTTGTCTCGGACGAACAACAAAAGCTTGTGCTGTTAAAGCGTGCCGCCCTAATTGCCGCCGTTGCGGGGTCTATTCCCGGTGGCTTTTTATTATTCGCCGGCTGGTGGCAGACGTTTTTCGCGCTGCTCGCCTACAGTCCAGCAATCGTTCTGGCGTTAGTTTATTACGCTAAGCAGCGCGCTTGGCAGGTTTATCAAACGGTGCCATTGCAGCTCAACAATGATGTGGGGGTAATCGGTGGCGACCTCAAAGGGCATTTAGATTTACCAGGTGCGCCAATCACCGGTGAACAGTACGCCGCAACACTGCGTTGCCTTAAAAAAACAACGCGTCGCAGTAGCAATAAAACCGAAGAATCGATTACCGAGCAATGGTCTAAATGGCAACGTGCAAAGGTTGAACCAATCGGCATGTACAGCCGGGTAAGTTTTAACTTCGAATTGCCGGCGCACCTTCCTGAAAGTGAGCCTGAGTCCGCCAACCACTATTTTTGGCAATTACAAGTTAGGTGCACACGCAAAGGGCCTAACTTTAATCGAGATTATGTTGTGCCAGCGCACAAAACCGAGGCGAGCCAAACAGTTGCTGATGAGTTGCGAGAAGCGCCGCTAACTGAAGCAGATATAACAAGTGCAGCCCAGCAAGTAGACCTGGTTAGCGATGGCCAGCAAATATCTTGGCACAGTAAGAGCGACAACACCGGGTTAATCTTTACTGCCTTTGGATTAGTGTTCGCTATGATTGGGCTAGCGATTGTGCTGTCATCGGGCGCGATAATGCCTTGGCTGTTTGTTTTAGTTGGTTTAGTTTTTGCGGGTATCGGCACTGCCATTAAAGGGCGTAACTGGAAAGTTCGTGCCGAAGCTGACCGGCTTGAGGTAGAAGTCTACTCGTTCAATAAACTAAAAAAACGCCACGTATTTAATGCATCCGGGCTGCCAAAAATTGAATGGTTTGAAGAGAGTCGTGGCTCAACCAATGGCGTGGCTCACAAGGCAAAGTTTAGCCTGCGGCTAATTTTAAATCATGGTGAGGCGCTAGATATTGGCGGAAACTTTGAATCGGCGAAAGCTGCCGAGTTTATGCGCCAGAAACTGATAAATGTTGTCACTGGCGAATAAGCCGAGGTGGCCGGTTACGCCACCTGCTTCAGTTTGTGTTTGCGCGGAATGGCCAGTGGCGTGCCAGTTTGTGGATCGGCAATGATCTGCGCATCTAAGCCAAACACCTGGCGAAGCATGGTTTCGGTAAACACTTTCTTTGGTGCGCCCTGATCATATATACCGCCGTCGCTAACAATAATCAGCTCGTCAGCGTAGCGGCAAGCGTGGTGCAGGTCGTGTAAAACCACAACAATGGTTTTGCCTTGCTGATGAACCAAGTCCTCTAACAATTCCAGTAGTTCAAATTGGTGTGCAACATCTAGATACGTCGTTGGTTCGTCAAGCAAAATAATGTCGGTATTTTGCGCTAACACCATGGCTATCCAAGCGCGCTGGCGCTGGCCGCCAGAAAGCGAGGCAATTGGCTTGTCGGCTAAATCGGTGACATCTGCTTGTGCTAGTGCTTGTTCGACCAGCTGATGATCTTTGCTACTCATCTGGCCCAAAAAGTTTAGGTATGGTGCGCGGCCGTAGCCGACTAATTGCCTAACTGAAACACCCTCGGGTGAAATGGGAGTTTGTGGCAGCATCGAAAGTTTTTGCGCCAAAACCTTGTTTGGTAGGCTTTTAGTCAAGGTACCATCCGCTAAACAGATCTCACCCTGTTGATAGGGCAAACTAGCATTGATGCTTTTCAGCAAAGTCGATTTGCCGCAGCCGTTGGCGCCAATAAGCGCGGTGAGATGGCCTTTTTTAATTTGGCAGTTAATGCCCGACAAAATTTGTTTATTGCCATAGCCAGTTGCCAAGTCAGAAATTGTAATAGCAGTAGGTAACCTTTCCATTTGCATCACCAATGTTTGTATCGACTAAGTAAAAAGATGAAATAAGGCGCACCAATTAGCGCGGTGAGAATACCGGCCGGTAACTCAATGGGTGGCATTAAAATTCGGGCAAACAGGTCGGCACTCAGCAGCAAAACCGCACCAATTAACATGGCCAATGGAATCAGCGCTATGTGACGATTACCAAATAAGAAGCGCGCCGCATGAGGGGCAATCAGGCCAATAAAACCAATATTGCCGCACACAGATACCGCCACACAGGCGAGGCTAATAGCAACTAGCAGCGTAACGATTCGCAGGCGCTGCACGTCAACGCCAATGCCATGGGCTGTTTGATCCCCTAGGCTTAGTAGATCAAGCCGATAGGCTAGCCAAATAGCGCAAGGTAATAAAACGGCAAAGAAGCTCAACAGAATAGGCAAGTGCGACCAGTTACGACCCCAGACTGAACCGGTCATCCAAATAAGCGATAAGTTAATCTCCATTGGCCGGCTAATTAAGAAGTAGTCGATGCCAGCGCTCATCACAGCTGCTAGGGCAATGCCTATTAGCGCCAAGGCGGCCGGGTGGTGCAGCACAGGTTTAGCGATTGACAGCAACAGCACTGTACTAATACCGCCACCAATTAAAGCAATAACAGGAAACCAAACGACAGCGATATCGGGCAGCATGGCATTCACAAACACCACCGCTAAGCTAGCGCCGGCTGTCACACCTAACACATCGGGTGAGGCGAGCGGATTGCGTATAACGCCCTGAACTAATAACCCAGATAGCGCCAAGCTAGCACCCACTAAACTGGCAATGAGCATGCGAGGCAAACGGTAGCCCATGATAATAAACTCATGCTCATCGCTATAGCCCACTACATTGCTGAGTACTTCACGCCAAGGAATCGCCACAGCACCAGCGCTCACATGCCACACCGCAAAAAACATCCACAGTGCAAGAAATATAAGACCAATATAAATTGATTTGTTTGACTGCCTAAGTGATTGGCTAAACATAAGCTTTCCTTACTTGCCAGCGAACCAAAGCCAAGAAAAACAAAGCACCAAATAGGCTGGTAATAATACCAACAGGGTTTTCACGGCCTGGGCCATATAATTGCGCAAGGGCATCGGCATAAACCAATAAATTGGCGCCAAAAATCGCCACCGTCGGCACCAACAGGCGAATATCTGTGCCAATAAATGCCCGGCAGATATGAGGAATGACTAAGCCAATAAACGCCAGAGGACCAGCAACAGACACCGACGCGGCAATCAATAAAACGATTGTGAAAGCAGCCAATGTTCGCACCCACCAGAGGCTGCCACCCAGGCTTTTCATCATCGACTCGCCCAAGGCTAAGAGGTTTAGCTGGAAACTGAGATAAACACTCAGTACAAAGCCAACGAGTAATGCCGGCCAGAGTGTATTGACATGCGACCAGTTTACATTACCAACCGAGCCAGTTAGCCAATGCAGAACGCCATAAGCATGCTCGTCAGCAAAGATCACAGCCGCTCGGGTCAATGAAATAAATAAGTAGTTCAGCGCGATACCGGCTAATACCACCCGAATTGGATTGACGTTTTGTTGATACAGGCCAGCCAAAAAGAAGACCGCGACACCGGCGATACAGGCGCCAATAAAGGTGGTTGCCAAAATAGGTAGCGCCGAGAACCAAGGAATAAGCCCGGTTGCGGCGAAGGCAAATGCGAAGGCGGCCCCTGCACTCACGCCAAAAATTGATGGGGAAGCCAAAGGGTTGCGTGTTAGCGCTTGCATCAGTAAGCCAGCAAGCGCCAATGCCGCGCCAACACCAGCTGCGCTTAGCGCCCGTGGTAGCCGAGTTTCTTTGATGATGTGTTGGTGAATCATTTCACCGTCTTGCCCCAAAATAAAATGCGCCACATCCACCCAGCCCATTTCAAATTCAGAGGCTACAAATAGCGACCAGCCAATACCAAAAAGCAGCATTAACAGGCCACAGGTTATGGCAATAAACAAACGCCAGCCCATCGTCTGGGCTGGCGTTGAATAGGTTGCGACACGAGTCATCGGTTTACTCTTCTAGTAGAGCGATGATTTCTTCGGCCATAATCTCAGCAGCAATCATGCCGCGGTTTAGTGACCATAGGCGCGGATCCGTTTCGACATAGCGATCATTTTTCACTGCATTCATTACGTTCCAAAGGCTGTTTTCTTTAAACGTATCGATCACAGTCTCATCGCCGTATTCGCCCACCAAGAAGTAATCTGGGTTAACTTTCACTAAGCGCTCAATGGTAGTACGAACGTATGCGTCTTCTGTTTCCTCTGGTACTGGTGAGCGCAAACCAAGACGGTTTACCACACCACCAGCATAGGCTTTTGGCGTGTGCATGGTTACACCACGAGCACTTGATACAGCAAACATCACTGACGCATCAGAGTCGATTTGTGCGGCAAACTGGTCCATTTTTGCACCATGCTCGGCGACTTTCTTTTCCATTTCATCAGCGCGGTCAAACGCTGCTGCAACCTTAACTACTGCTTTTAGGTTGTCTTCGTAAGTTTCACCACGGCTTTTAAGAATTAGCGTTGGCGCAATGCGCTTTAGGTCTTCATAAATGGCTTCGTGGCGCTCACGGTCAGCGATAATTAGGTCAGGATTCAAAGAAGCGATGACTTCCAGACTTGGCTGCGAGCGTGAACCTAGTGATACCCATTCGTCACCAATACGGGCACGAATTTGCTCAATCACGCGCGTTTTATCGCCATCATCGGCAACACCAATCGGGGCAATATCAAGGTTGGCAAGCGCATCAACAAATGAGAACTCAAGTGCCACAACGCGTTCTGGAACGCTATCTAGTTCAAGCGTACCAAGTTCATCTTGAACAGAAATCTGACCAAAAGAAAGAGTGGTGACTAATAAAGCCGCCATTAGGAAAAGAGTACGTTTAAGCATGTTATATCCTTTTTGATAACCGTTCGCATTATCAACAATTTTCCTTTTATTGCAAATGTAAATGAGAAATAAAATCAACAAGATTGTTTCGATTGTGAAATAGAGCATACTCGGGCGAGCAAGCAGCAAATGCCGCATAACAACAAAATGGCGCTAGCACTAACAAAACCGGCAGCTGCTGAGACCAATGCTAAAGCGCTGATACTGAGGCCAGAACCAAGCATGGCACCAAGCTTTACGGCCATGGTGAAACGTCCCATCGATTGACCCACTAGCTGATATTGCTGGCGAGTTAATAATTTAAGCTGAGGTAGCAGTGCGGCAAAACAGCAACCCAAAGCGAAACGAAGCAAGCTGATTGACCACAATTGTTGAGCTTGGCTATGCAGTAGCATGATTAGGGAAGCAACGATTGCGACACAACCTAGCCATAAGTAGTCGTCGCCTATTTGCAGCTTATTGATCCAAGGGGCTGATAAGAAGGTGGCAAAGGCCGGTAAGGCGTATAGCCAACCTATGTGCACCTGGGCAAGCCCAGCTTGCAGAACAAAGTCGGCCAGTATGGGTGCAGAGATCTTCTTGGCGGCAGTCAATAGTAATACCGAGGCCAGCAATAGCGCGATTAGCTGTGTCATCGATGTTTTGGCTGGCGCAGCGCTGTCCGTTGGCTTGCTTTTAACCTGTGCTGGTTGTTTTGGCAGCCCAAAAGCCAGTATTAACAAACTAAAGCCAATTAGGGCATTGGCCATAAATAGTGACTGAGGCGAAAATTTGGCTAACCAGATGCCAGCAGCCGTTGGGCCAATCAGCGCGCCAAGCGCCGTGGCACTTTGCAGCCAACTCAACCCTTGCTTGGCTGCGTTGTTATGTAATAACCAATAACCCGAAATTGCCGCAATAGAACCAGCGAAGAAGCCCTGCCCTGCTCGGAGCGCCAATATATGCCAAAGCTCGCTAGCAAAGGCCAATAGCAGTTGAATACTGGCTAGAGCGATTAACGAACGAATAATCATCGCTCGATGGCCAAAGCGATCTGCTATCAACCCCCAAAGTGGAGCCGATAGCATGCCAAATACTAATGGCAGCCAAAAAACTAATAATAAGGCAACTTCACCCCCGCCGAATTGGTCGAGCAAAATTGGCCAAAAAGGCGCAATGCTCTCGGTTAATAAAATTGCCAGCGCTTGGGTAATACACAGTACGGCGAGCAGGCGGTGGTTCATAGTTGCTCCATTGGATTACTAATTTGGCAATATTGGTAGTCACTTTTACCCCACATGGATAACAATGCTTTCACCTGCCAGGGTTGTTGGCAAAAACCTTGGATTTCTGCTTCTTTGGCGTCATCTTCAAGCTGACTATTGGAGATGGTTCGTCTAATGACCTCTTTAACAATTGTCCACCTTGCCTGTGTGTCGCCAAGTTGCTCGATCAACTCGGCAATATGACAAAGCAGTAGAGCGTGCACTAACTTGGCTCTTGCAGTTGCTCGGTCTGCTACAACTAAACTCTTGGCAATCTGCCAGTCGATATCAATATGGTGAGTATCGGCTTGGCTAATTCTTGGTGCGCCGAAGTCTCTCACCATAAAGCCAGTCACTTGCCCTGCTTGGTTAATGCGCAACAAAGAGTTTTGTTGATGCGCTTCCAGTGCAAGGCCTGTTTGTAAAAAAAGCTCCAGCGCGGGCGTAATCACCAACTCGCAGTATTGCTTAAACTTGCTTAAACAGTCTCCTAATAACTGCTTCGCTAAGCTAGGTCCGCGACGATTTGCTAAAAATGCGGCCGTACAAATTGCAGTTTCATTGGCGGTGCAAAATTCTAATGGGCTTTGCCGATACAGCACGGACAGCCTGGCTTGCCAGTCTTGGTGGTACATGCCGTCGTATTCACCCAACACGCAAAAGTTTTGATGCGCCTGCAGGCCGGAATAGTCTTTTAACCACTGGCTAAGCGCTGGTCCAACATGGCAAGAGCGAGTTGATAGATGGCGCATAGCGCTGGTGGTACGCACATCCATTGGCACTTTCACCATGGTCATTTGCTCAGTGCAATAAACGCTGCGCTGGCTAATGCCTGGGCGAACAGTAATGCTAGCGGTAGTTTCGATAACGCCCTCTGCCTGGTTTGCTATTTCTACCTGTCCAGGATGCACAGGAAGTGGCATATATTCGTCTGGGTTTATGCCTTGCTCAGCTAGATGGTTTTGCCACTGAAGATAAACATGCGCAAAGCATTGCCTGAAGTACTGAGCATTGGGTGCAGCTAATTGGGCATGGCTTTTGGCGATGGCATAAATGGGCAGTTGATACTGACTATTATATTCAGCGCTCCAGGCTTGTTCTTGCTGCTCAGACCAGCCAATTTTAAGCCTTTCTACCGGGTGTGATGGATGACCATCAGCACCTAGTTGTTCGACATGTGCTGTCATGCTGTGGCCAAAGTCTTGCCATAAAGTGCACCAATCAAGCAACGGCAGCTGCGCTCGAAAGGCTTCGACGCGTTGATTAACGCGATAATTGTCGATAATCGCTTGGCCAATCTCGCTGTTTTGCAGATTCACCGACTCTAACAGCTTGCTTAGGCTATTAAGTGACTTAGGCCACTGCACAGCACTGGTATTTGGCTCAAGCAAAGCGCTTTTTGTCGTACCAGCGAGCCAATGTTTGCTTTGTTGATGCTGCATCCAGGCACCATCTTCACAGTAATCTAAGGTGATTAGCTGTTCGCGAGCCAAGTTCAATAAAACCCGGCTCATCGCTTGTTGTTCTAACGGTTTGGCAAAGCTCATGCAACGGCTACCTTAGTGAGTACTTGTTGGCGAGCATAGGCCAGCGCAATTGGGTTATTAATTTGAATATATTGCGCCTGCTTATCAGCTTGGCGTAAAAAGCGCACCAGTAAGTTCGCTTTATTCGGTAGTGTTGATTGGCGCAGTAGCTGTTTGACGGTGTCGCGCCCAATTGGGTTTTGCTGGGCGTAGCGAGCAAGGGTGTTCGCCACAACATCCCATAAGCGGCTTTCTATTTGACCATTACCATTGGCTAGTGCAGCAATGGCTTCACTAAAGTGATTCAGCCATAAGCAGTAGTTGATCCGGTTCCAGCCTTTTTCTTGGCTATACACGACAGCTTGTTGTGCTTCGTCAGACATTTTTGGCAATGTTGGCCAAAGCTCGGCGACTAATTTGGTACCTTCCAAATCGCGGTAAAGGAATTTGCTTGGTTTGCCGTCTGTAAGCTCGATCACGCAGTTTTGTAAGTGTGGTTCTAATACCACACCATGCTCGAAGTACAGTTTCAACGTTGGCGTAATAATCAATTCGGCATAGCGTTCAAACCAGTTTTCGATGTCGTTGACGCTAACCTGATGATTGTATGCGCGCAGCAATTCACCATGAACAAGCGGCTTGTGCTCTGGTTGCGGGGCAAATAACGCGCCAGCCATAGCGCTACGCGGGCTTTCTTTTTTAAATAGATTGTCGCGAAGAATCAGTGCAAATCCTTCTGACAGAATTTTTTCATCACTTAGTACTGACTGAAAGTCTGGTTCGCTGATTAGCTCAAAATCAGATAGCCCTAGCTGCTGCTCTATGTCTTTTAGTTCAGTGCTTAGAATTTTGGCTGTTTCAAGCTCATAGCGTGCGTTTTTACGCAAGCAGTTAGTTAACCGCACGTGTAGCGAACCCTTGCAGAAGTAATCTAACTCTGGCGCGTAACAGCTGCGTAAACTAGAAGTGGCGTAAAGCTCCGTCCCACAAGCACCTAGATAGCTGAGTTTGCCTTGTTCTAATAACTCTTTAACTTCTGGTTGCGATAGCAAAAACTCTGCTTGCCAAGGGTGAACGGGCAATACTGGCTTTGCTTCATCGGCTAATTCTGGCATCCATTGCTGTTTGATAAAGTCCTGAATTTGATCATTGCCATCGTAGAGGTCAGGGCTAATTGCAAAAGCATGCCAGCAAAACTTTTGTCCTAACTCTGGGCTGAATTGCAGCCAATCTTGTTCGCTCATGCCAACACGTGCTTTTGGTGTTGGGTGAAAGCGATGGCCAACCTTCAGCTGCTGTTCGCTAATCAGAAAAGCATCCTTTTGCGGCAACATGTCTAGCGGCTGTGAATTTTGTAGCAAGGTGTCCATGCATTGCTGACTTGCGATCACTTGCTCAAGTAACTCTGTGTAATCTTCATTGTGCTGAGTCTGTACCGATGCAAATAGCTGTTCAGCAAGCTGCGCTAGGTTAAGAAGTTCACCATTTAATGCAGGGCCCGACAGGTATTGATAGTTACCCAGTGGCGCAGGATGACTAACGGTAAAACTAAAACTCAAAGGTGGTAGGTTTACTCTGAACCCACCTAAAACTGGGGTAAATTGAATTTGCTCATTAGGCAAGGCGAATTCGCGTATGTAGCAGTTTAAAAGCGCTTCAATCCCAAAGCGTTCGGCGGTATTCGCAACAAATTTCATGGCAGTCTCCAACTTAATTTGTGCGAATCGTAATAATAATTGTTATCATTCCAATAAGATAGAGACGAATGGTCACTGTAGTCGACAAGCTTACCTTTTTGGCTACCTAACGTTTTTGTGTGTCCACATTGGTTTTATCTAGCTCTCTTACTGTTATTAGACTCACTTTCGCAATGAACTAGACTATTTTTAACGTAGTTAAAACTCTCCTGCTAATTACCTGAGAAACTAGTGCAAGACTCCACCAAATGAGTAGTTCCCCTCATTTCGAACCTAGGCGACCTCTGCTTTACTAATGGAGTCTGAACAATTGGGGGCAATTATGAAGAAACTATTCTTGTCAGTGCTGCTGGTAGCGCTAGCTAGCGTGTCGTTGGCAGACAAACCTCCTGTTTATTCTTCTTGGGGCAATGCAATTCGCGGCTATGACCCTGTTGCCTTTTTTACCGAGAGTAAGGCGGTTGAGGGCGACAAGGCTATTCAGTATGAGTGGCAGGATACCACTTGGCTTTTTAGCTCAGTTGAAAATAAAGCATTGTTTGTGGAAAACCCCGAGCAGTATGCCCCTCAGTATGGCGGCTATTGTGCTTGGGCTGTGTCGCAAGGTTACACAGCTTCCGTCGACCCAACGGCCTGGACGATCGTAGATGACAAACTGTACTTAAACTACAGTCGCTCGGTGCATAGTCGTTGGAAACAAAATGTCAGCCAGAACATTAAACTAGGCGATGCCAACTGGCCAAATGTTTTGGATTAGCACCACCTTGATAGACGAGCCGTGTGTTGGGAGGAACGAACTAGCCTCCCGATAAAAGCACTCGGGGGTGACGAGCCTAGAACGCTCGGAGGTGAGGGCCTTGAATGTTCGGGGGTGACGGACCTAGAACGTTCGGGAGTGACGGGGGCCTTACCGTCATGGTCGTATATGTCCGCAAACATTCGCTGCGCGAATGATTTACGGACCTAAAGAAACGATATACGAACCTACCATGGAGGGACAGGAAGCAAACTGGGTAACTAAGCGCTTACTACCAAGATAAGTAGCGGATTTCAGCGCGGCGGTTTTCAGTTACTGAAGTATTCGAAGGCGTTGAGCTGTCGCTTTCCGCAGCCTCAATTTGGCTAGCATCAACACCTTTCAACTGCATAAACCTAGCAACGGCCTGAGCCCTTTGCAGGCTTAGTTCCTGGCTTTGTTCTTCAGAATTATCGGCGTAGCCCACAACGCTCACTTTTGCACTTGGTGAGGCAAGTAAATAACCCACATGAGCATTCAGTACAGCTCTAGCAGCTGAGGTTATGTTGGCATTGTTCTCGTTGAAATACAGGGTGTTGTTTTCGCTAAGATAATCTCGCTCCTGCTGGCGCCAATCATCCTGTGCAGCTAAATCAACATACATGGTGCCACTTAAACCGAATTTCGTTACCACCTGTTCAAGCGTTTCTGTTTGGCAAGAGTCGTTCGAATAGGTTCCGCTGTGGGCTTCTGTGACCTTTGCGTGCCAAGCCGCAGCGTTTTGTGTCTCTTCTATCGTAATCTTGGTTTCAACACCTGCAAGCGAGCAGTGCTGTGAGGTTGTCAGCACGTCTCCGGCTGAGTCTTTCACTACAAGCTGAAGTTTTACATCGTGTCCGTCTGCATCTGCGATGGTCAGTGTTGGTGACTGTGTTAGATCATACTTGGTGCCATTAAACTCAAAATTGTGCTCGGCGCTTTCAGTGGGCAGTACAGTACCTGAAGCACTTACCTGAGCTGGCGTATTTGCACTGTGGGCAAAATACTCGATCACAATACTTTGCCCATCTGCTTCATCTTTTGGCTTGCAGAGAAAAACCTGATTCGACGTTGACGCAAACAGTTGACTTGCTGTCTGGAAGTTAGCGAGGTCGAGTTGCCATTCACCCTCAGATTCATTGTTGGCAACGCTCGCTTCAGTTTGTTGGCTACTGCTATCTTCACAGCTAAACAACTGAGTATTGCCGTACCCCATAACAGTATTGCCAGAATACTCAGCTACTGAAGTGTTGTAGGTAACCCAATAAACAGCTCGTCCATTGGCATCGATAGCATCTGCAGCATCAGTAAAGATTGCGTCTTTGGCCAGCTTGTCACCATGATAAGCGGTGTCCAGATCAGGACTTGGATGGTAACCCAGGTTTGCAAAGTAATTATTTAGGTTCACGCGTGTGGAAATTTCACCTTTGCCCTCTACTAGCTCAAACCACTGAGCAACAAAGGCTTGCGAGCTACCAAAATAACCGTAATCATTGACTCGCTTCTGCGCTGCGGTTAATTGCTCGCCACCTACTAGGATGAAGTGATTGCCAACGGTATCTGTAAGCACACCTTGGGTATTGCTTAGGCTCATGTAGTCAGCAAAAGCGTTATCTATTTCGTTCTCGGTGTAGAAAGACTCCGAAACAGGCGTGGTTGGCTGGCGTGAACTAGCTTGGTTATCTGTACCCTTGCTTGCTTCGCATCCTACTAGTAGCAGCACACATAAAACTGGCGCAACTGTCTTCATCCTTTGCTCCTAATCCGTTTTTCGAGCATCCTAGCAATAGGTGTGAGGCCTCACAATGTCCCGTAGCAACAAAATCAGTCACCGTTATAACTTCAATAGCGGCGGGTGTCCAAGTTGATTCTACTATCTGTCACACTCAACCATTCACAACCACCGGAGCCCCAATGCGCAAAACCGATAAGGAAATTGATAACCAAATTCGCGTGCTGCTGACTGATGTTTGCGAAGGTTTGATGAAAGATGTGCATGGCTTTTTATGGCTCACGCATTCGGCGAACTACCAGAAGTTTCCGCAGTCGTTGTTGGTAACCCTGGTGTTTGACGACCAGCAAGCCATTGAATCGTTTCGGGCTGATACTGCTTATGATGCGTTAGTGGAGCGTTTGGAAAGCGGTTTTGGCAGTTTTCAGGTTAAGAATGTGGCGGCGCATTTGGTGTTTAAGGTGGAGGGGTGATAGGTCAATTGTTTCCCGAACCTAGGGTTCGAAAAACCTACGCCTAATCCCGTAGGTTGCACGACTGGGTGCCTTTCCAGTCGGGCAACATGTACTACCGCCAAGCACGATTCGCAAACCTATGAGCCGCCACTTTGAATTTTGGCTTGGTCGCGGGCGAGTTCTTCGGCGAAGGTGCGCTTGCGGTAGAAAATAGTAATGGCCGTTGAGTTGAGCACAATAAACAGCGAGTACATCACGGGTATTAGCAGTATTTGCTGTTGTAGCTCGCCGGTGAAGCTAAGGCTTACCATCAGGGCTGCTAACGGGCCGTTTTGAATGCCGGTTTCTAGTGACACGGTGCGCGATTTTTGTGGATTTAAGCCCAGCAAGCGCGAGAAGAAGTAACCAAAGTTAAAGCCAATTAAGCCCACCATGATTACTGCCACATAAACGCTCCAGTGGGTGGTAAGCAGCAGTTCCCAGTTACGTGGCACCCAGGTAGCCAGCAAGAAAATAATAACCAGAGCCCCTAATACACCGCCTAATAATTCTACTACGGCGCCTATATTTGCGTTTTTTCGGCGCAGCCAAATGCCGATCAGCGTTGGAATGAGTAAGGCAAATAACAGGCGGCCAATTTGGTCGGGTGGTATGCGCAGGGTATCGTCGATGCCTTGGGTGTACAGCTGCATGAGCAAAGGCACCATTACGAAGGCGGCAATCGTGGAGCAAATGGTCATCATAATGCTTAGGCTAAGTAAGCTGCGCGAGAAATAGGCGAAAATATTGGAGGTAGTGCCACCAGGCATACAACCAATGAGCACCATGCCCACGGTTTGCGCAGGGGTTAGGTTGAGTATCCACGATAGCGCAAAGGCAATAAACGGCATGAGCACGTATTGCGAGCTAAAACCTACGCCAATGGCTTTGGGGTGTTTAAAGGCAATACGAAAGTCGCGAAAGGTAAGGCTTGCGCCCATGCCAAACATTATGATGACCATCATTACCGACAACAGCGTTTCTTCAAAAGCACTTAGCATGACAGTCTCCTAATTAATCTGAATGCACTGGTTGGCCTAGCGCCATGGCACGTACGTCTTTGCGCAATACCTTGCCGACCGGTGTTTTGGGCAGCTCTGCCACAAACACTACTTTTTTGGGCACCTTGTAGGCGGCGAGTTCTTTTTTGCAATGCGCCAGCAAAGTTGGCACATCTAGGTTGTCGTCTTGCAGCACAACATAGGCTTGCACTTGTTCGCCTGTGAGTGGGTCGGGCACGCCTACCACAGCCGATTCCAACACCTGATCTAGCCCAGCAATCACTTCTTCCACTTCGTTCGGGTACACGTTAAAGCCGCTGACTAAAATGAGGTCTTTTTTCCTGTCGACTAAACGCAGGCGGCCATCGGGGTGCATAATGGCAATGTCGCCGGTGTACAGCCAGCCATCGCGCAAAGCATTTTCGGTTTCTTCTGGTTTTTGCCAGTAGCCCTGCATGATTTGCACGCCTTTGGCAATCAGCTCGCCAGGCTCACCCAGTGGCACTGTATTGCCCTCGTCATCTACCAAACGCAGTTGGGTAGCCGGTGCTGGAATGCCAATGCAGTCTGGGCGGGTGTCGGTGAGAGGGTTAAAACACAGCACGGGTGAGCTTTCGGTGAGACCATAACCTTCGGCAAGTGTGCAGCCAATTGCCTTTTGCCAGCGCTCGGCCACGGTAGCGTGCAATGCCGCACCACCGGCTAGAGCAACTTTTAGGTGTTTAGGTGGAAAAATGGTAAACCACTCTTCGTTTAGTAAGGCGCTGTAGAGCGTGTTTACGCCGGTCATCCACGAGATTGGGTAGTTATCAAAAGCGCGTTGACAGTTTTGTACAGGCCGTGGGCTTGGCACTAAGACGTTGTGCGCCCCTTGGTGCCAAAACTCTAGTAGGTTCACGCTAAAGGCAAAGATGTGATATAGCGGCAAAGCCGTTAACACGGTTTCTTCGCCGCTATTTAGGTGGCCTTGTACTAGAGTGTCCATTTGCTCAACATTGCCAAGCAGGTTGCCATGTGTAAGTACAGCTCCTTTGGCAACACCTGTGGTGCCACCGGTGTACTGCAGCAGGGCGGTGTCGTCGCGTGTTAGGCCTCGCCAGTAGTCTTCCACATTTAAGTTGTTTTGCTGTTGCTGAGCTTTGCCAAGTGCGAGGGCTTCGTCGATTGTATGGTGGGTAAGCTGGTGGTTAGGTATCACCTTGTTCCAGTATTTCAGTACCAGTTTCAGCACGCCACGTACCACTGGTGGAAACCACTGTGCCAACGAGGTAACCACTACATGCTGAATTGGGGTGTCGGCCAGAATATCTTCTAGCTTGTCGGTAAACATGTCGCAGATAACAATGGCTTTCACCCCTGCATCGTTAAACTGGTGCTTCATTTCCCTGCGCCGATACAGTGGATTCACACTAGTCAAAATGCAGCCAGCTTTTAGCACGCCCATTACTGCCACGGGCAAACTTAAACAGTTAGGCATTTGCACGGCTACACGGTCACCGGCTTGCAGGCCAAGCTCGCCGCGCAAATAATGGGCGAACTGGGTCGACATTTCTTCGGTTTGTGCATAGGTAAGGCTGCCGTTCATGCCGTTGGGCATGCAGGTGGTAAATGCTTTATTGGCGCTATATTTGCTAGCCGCTTGGCTGAGCATTTGCGGAATGCTGTGCCACTTTTCGCCAGGTATGCCACTGCTTTGGTGCAAGGCAAGTTGTTTGGGGCTGTAAAGCTCGACCCACGGGGCTTGATCGTAAACTAGGTCGTTAGACATACTGCCCTCACTTAACTAACTATGTTTAGTTTTTTGATCTACATCATTAATTTATAGCACATGACAAAGCAAGGCGGACGTATATGACCAGTTGGTTACATTTGGGTGTAGGTTTTACAAACCGCTAGGTTTGGGAAACGTGTTTAGTTAAATTGTTGCCAGACTTGTCGCCCGAACCTGCGGTTCGTACGACCTACGAATGATCCTCCCAACATTTCACCAGCTTATACACCACTGACAACACAGAGCTTTTTTGCAACACTGGTGGTTATAGAGGAATATGATTCAAGGACAGCCTGGCTATGGATACCAAACTTAGTTTTTTATGCCCCGTTATTTTGCTAGCAGCCTGCGTTGAAGGCGATTTGCCAGAAACAAGCCAGCCTTCACCAACTATTGCGCTAAACCCCCTACCCGTTACCGATAACATGCAACTGTTGTTTACCGAGCGCTTCGACGACCAGCCAGACTGGACAAGCACTATGCACACCAACGACAACAGCCAAGAAACGCGCCGAGGCGATATACTGCCGGAAGGTTGGTCGATGATTTACCAAGGCACTACTTGGTCACCTGAAACTGGTTACCCAGATAACCATGCATCGCTCGAAATACTAGAGCGCAATGCCGATAAGGCACTTGGGGGCTATGGTAAGTCGGCTGTGTTCTGGCGCGAGTCGCACTCGCTTGGTTGGAATAACTGGGCGTCGGATGCGCAGTTTTTGAAAGTGTTCGACAACCACTACGAGTCACTTTATGTGGAGTTTTGGATTCGCTTCTCACCGAATTGGTATCAACGCGACAAATACGACAACTGGGCATCCAAGGTATTCCGCGCTGGAGCCTGGAACAGAAGTGGCTCTATCTACAATGGCCGCGAAGGTGCCGTGGGCCCAAGGCTGTATTACAACTACAAACGCGACTCATACGGCGTTCGTAATGTGCTTTCTTTATACCCTGGCCCACCAGGGCAAGAAGGCCCGATTGAATCTGGCATTGGTGGCTCGCGCAACTATCGTGGCCACACCGATGGCATGGGCATTAACGGTACGAACCCCGAGATACCTAACCAAGTTGGCGAGGGCTTCCTTAAAGATGTACCCGGCGCGGTTACGCACGAGCAAGCCTTTGGCAAAGCCGAGCATTGGACACGCATGTCGTTTTACATGAAGTTGAACTCAGCCCCGGGCGTTGCCGACGGCATCTTCCGCCAATGGCTCAACGGCGTGCAGTTCCATAACGACGAAGCCGTTACCTGGATCAGCAGCGGTGCCAAATCAGAAGATATTATTGGCTGGAACTACTTTGGCATTGGCGGTAACGACTTCTTTCAGGCCTACCCAAATGAGCTGCGCTTTGAAGACTGGTACGCCATCGATGATTTGGTTGTTTATACCGACAAGTAGGCTTTTCTAACTGCAGGCTTACCAAGCAAAATAAACAGAAATCCCAGCGCTATGCTGGGGTTTGTTTGTTACCTTCACTTACAATAAAGGCATGATGTTCGAACATCCAGTTGACGACGTGACTTAAAACCAGCGCTGGCGCTGTGGATAGTTGAGGCGGATAGAAATTTCTCCCTTACCTTAGTTGATAATACTTCCTATTTGCATTATTGTTATGTAATAACGTAACGCAAAAAAGGACAGCACATGAAACCGAACATCCATCCCGATTACCAAACTGTGGTGTTTCACGACACCACAGCTAACGAATACTTCTTGATTAAATCTACTTTAAAAACCGAGCGCACCATAGATTGGCAAGATGGTCAAACCTACCCTTACATGCCACTTGATGTTTCTTCTGCTTCGCACCCGCAGTACACAGGTAAAGCACGCGTGGTCGAAAAAGAAGGTCGTGTAAATGACTTCTACCGCAAATTTGGTAAAGGGAGAGGGGTAAAAAAATGAAGGTTGTGAGCTCAATCAAAACTGCAAAAAAGCGCCATCCAGATTGCCAAGTAGTGAAGCGTCGAGGCCGTATCTATGTCATTTGTAAGTCGAATCCTCGTTTCAAAGCGGTTCAGGGGCGTACCAAATAGTAGCCGATGTAGCACGAAGAAAGCCGTAGCCAGCCAAAAATCGCGGCCAACTTGTTGTTAAATCACTAGCATCCTGCGCACTAGAAAGGTTATGATAATCATTCTCAAATAAGGATTAATAATGAGTCTAGTTGCGCAGCAAGCCGAAATCATCGACGAACTACTCAGGCACTTTCCAACTAATGGCGCAAGTGACCGCTACCCAGTTGAGGTACAAAGCTCAAAGCATGGCATATGGGTATCGCTAAACGATCAAGGTAATCAGGCACAAGCCAGCATTTATCAGTTTGATTCAGGCATGCGCTTACAGTTGGGCAACTTCAAACTTGCCGAAGCGGGGCGCTGCCGATACGAACAAGTTTTGGCACACAATGGTTTTAGCTACTTAACTCATGGCAACTATCGGGTTGAGGTCGAAAATCAGTGGTTTGCGCCAAGGGCTGGCGATCTATGGCTGATGCATGGTTCGATGGAAAACATGGTTGTCGACATGCCAGCGCAACAATGGATGCGGGGAGTGTCGATTGATTTAAGCCCAGCCCAGTGGCAACGTTGGCAAGAGGAAGCGCCGAAAAACATGCGTTTGGCCATGCAAAAAACGAAGCAGTCAATCCCCATTCAACGGGTAGGACGAGTGAACGAGTCAATCGAGCGACTAACAAAACAAATTACCAGCTCGCCCAACTTTACATTTCACGACGCGCTAACACTTGAATCGCAATGCTTAGCATTGCTTGCTAGCTATCTTCAATTGCCAGACACCCTGCTCAATCAGCATGAAAAACGATCAGTCTGGCGCAATAAAGCGATAAATCACGCCGTTAGTTACTTGCATGAGCACTACTGTGAAGATTTTACGGTTAGTGATCTAGCCAAGGTAGCAGGCATTAATCAATGTTACTTACAACAAGGCTTGCAACAACGCTTGGGATGTTCCATTGCGCAATACCGAAAACAGTTAAGACTAGCGCAAGCAAAACGCTTTTTAGATAGCGGCATGTCAGTATTAGATGCCGCGCTTGCGGTGGGCTACCGACATACCGGGCACTTTAGCAAACAGTTCTACCAGCACTTTGGCATCACGCCTAAACAGGCAAAAATCGCTACTAGATCCCAAGCTTGATGTAGACAGCAGGACTGCTCTTTTTTTCAAAACTGACTTTGTTTTTTTCTAAAGTGACTGAAAACCATTCTCATCCAATCATAATTGCCTCGTTTTAACACGAGGGATAATTATGAAAAATCCAATTTGGGCGTTGATGCACAGCGTGCGTGGGCGCATCTATGCAGCCATGGCTGGCTCGGCAACCTCTTATCTGCTGAACTTGGCTGCTATGGTTATGTTTGCTTACAACATTACTCAACCACAGGCGTTAACAAACTTAACTTGGTTACTGATTTGCTTGTTGCTAGTCGCTGCAAGCACTGTGCTACGGCTAGCTTCTTTTACTATTAGCCACCTAGCCTCGTACAAGTTAGAGGTCGACCTTCGCAGCCAGATTGCAGACAAGCTGGCCTCGCTACCGCTTGGCTATATCACAGAACATGGTAGTGGCCGTGTTGCCAAGCTAATGCAATACAATGTTACGAACTTGCACGCCTTCGTTGCCGACTCAACACCTATGCTGGCAAAGCTCTATGTCGCGCCGCTGGCGAGCCTGCTAGTGTGCGCCGTGTTTAGCTGGCAGTTGAGTCTGTGGCTAATTACTGGTTTAACTGTAGGTTTTGTTGTGCTTAGCCGCGCAATGCAAGGGCATGGCGACACATCTGCTTTGTATGAAGAAAAAAATGCTGCATTTAATCAGCAAGCGGTGGAGTACATTCAAGCAATGAGTGTTGTGCGAGCATTTGATAGTGGTAGTCAGTCGTATGACCGACTGCACAACACCACGGTTGAGTTTAAAGAGCTACTAACAAGGTGGCTGGCTGCTTCGGGCCACAGTGTGCGGTTTGCCATGTGGTTATTCACACCTTTGCCTGTACTGTTGTGGGTAGGGCTAGGCGGTTGGTGGTTAATGCACCTACAGGTGCTGGAGCTTAGTGCACTTGCCGTGGTGCTGTTGCTCAGCGGTGGTTTGGTTGAAGGTATTATGCCGCTGATGTGGTTGAACCATGCCATTAAGCGCTCCCAAGTTGCCGCAACAGATATTCAGCAGATGCTGGCACAACCAAGCCTGCCTGAGCCAGCCCAACCCGAACCAGTGAAGTTTTCAAAAACACCAAGCATCGCCGTTGAAAACCTAAGTTTCCGCTACGCAGGTCAGCAAGCATGGGCGCTGCAAAACATGAGTTTCAACATTGAACCCGGTCAAATTGTAGCGCTAGTTGGCGCTTCTGGTAGCGGAAAAAGTACACTTGCCAGGCTATTACCGCGCTTCTGGGATCCAGAGCATGGGCGTATTTGCATCGACGGGCACGACATTCGCCACCTAAGTAGCGAACAACTTATGTCGCAGATGGCTTTTGTTTTTCAAGACAACTATTTGTTCGATGAAAGCCTGTTAGACAATTTGCGTCTTGGGTATGAGCATATCGATCAAGCGTTGGTTGAAGATGCGGCGAAGGCTGCCCAAATACATGACTTTATTGTCAGCCTACCGGATGGTTATCAAACCATGGTCGGTGCCGGAGGGGTTCGACTATCTGGCGGTCAGCGTCAACGTATCGCCATTGCACGAGCACTGGTTCAGGATAAGCCAATTTTGGTATTAGATGAGGCAACGGCATATGCCGACCCTGATAACGAGCATTTGTTAATGCAAGCGGTTGCGCAGTTAATGCAAGGACGCACCGTGCTGATCATTGCTCACAAGCTAAATACCATCAAAGATGCCGATCAGATATTAGTGATAGATCATGGGCAACTCATTGAGCGCGGCACACATGATGAACTGCTCGCTAAGCCATCACGATACAGCCAACTTTGGCAAGCCTATGAAAACAGCCAGACATGGCTTCTTACAGATGATTCTGAGGAACAACGTTATGCATAAGCAAGCAACATTGTGGCAGTCGTTTCAGCATATGCGTCAGCTAGCTGGCAAACAGCAAAAACCCTTAGATAGAACCCTCAGCCAGAGCGCGATCGCAGCAATGCTAGAAGGTGCAATTTTATTAGCGCTGTTTCCAGTTGCGATGTTATTTGAAAGCGACCTGATGGCAGGCAATGTGACAAGTTGGCTGATTTTTATTCTATTTGGCTTAGCAGTGCATTTTGCCCTCAATTGGCACGCGCTGAGCTTTAGCCACGGGCAGCCTTACGCCGAGCTGGTTTATGAACTACATGAGAAGCTCAGCCAACAACTGCATCGCATGCCTCTCAGTCGCCTTAGCCAATACCGAGATGGCGAAGTGGCCAACGCGCTAGCGGCGAGTGTAGAACACATAACGATGCCAATGGGGACATTAGTACAGGTACTAGTTCGCTTAGCTGTGTTGCCATGCATGGTCTTTTTGGGCCTGCTTTGGATTGACTGGCGCTTGGCGGCGGTAATGGCGACAGTGATACTAGCGTTATGGCCGATCAATAAGCTTAAGCAAAAGATGACCGAGGCAAACTTTGCCAAACTTTCGCAAGCCATGATAAATAGTAACTCGGCCATACTAGGCTACAGCCAAGGCATGGCCGTATTGCGCGCCTGTAATGCCACAAATGGCGCTGGCAATCGGCTACGTCAACGCATTCAGCAGTTATGCGACATACAAACGCGTAGCGAAAAGCGCAACATTGCCAGCAACATCAGTTACGGCTTAGTTGCTGAACTGGGCGTATGGGCCATGTTGACCACGGCGGTTTTGTTGGTTATTTACAGTGATTTATCAGTACTGTATTTACCCGTTCTGGCGATTATTATGCTGCGCTTAGTCGAGCCGCTTGGCACTTTTGCATTTATGTTGCCTATTTTTAGCCTAATGCGCTTAGGAGCCAAGCGTTATAGTGACCTGATGGACATTAATCCATTACCAACATTAGGTCACACAAGACAACAGCAGGACTCATCGATCACATTTAAACAAGTGCATTTCAGTTATCCAGGCACTAACAACCCGGCGATTAATGACCTAAGTTTGCACTGCCAAGCCAACAGCATTACGGCCCTCGTTGGCCCATCGGGCTCTGGCAAATCTACTCTTATCAAGCTAATCACTCGCTATGACGATGTAGCAAATGGCAGCATTAGTATCGGGGGCCGCGATATTAGAAGCTTTAGCCAAAGCGAGTTAATGAGCCAAATTGCAGTGGTTTTTCAAGATGTCTATTTGTTCGACGACAGCATCTTAAACAACATAGCCATGGCTAAACCAAGCGCCAGTCAAGCAGAGATTGAAGCGGCCGCAAAAGCAGCTAACTGTCATGATTTTATTAGCCAGCTACCAAATGGCTATCACACCAAAATTGGTGAGCTTGGCGGCAAGTTATCTGGCGGCCAACGCCAGCGAATCAGTATTGCCCGTGCCATTTTAAAGAATGCGCCCATTGTTTTACTCGATGAACCCACCGCTGCGCTGGATAGCGAAAGTGAAATACAGGTGCAACGTGCCATGGCAGAACTCGCAAAGGGGCGAACTCTTATCATCATTGCCCACCGCTTAAGTACGATTGTCGCAGCAGATCAAATTGTTGTACTCGATGACGGGGCAATTGTGGAGCAAGGTCAGCACCGATCATTACTTGAAGAAAAAGGGCTATATCACAGTTTATGGCAAGCCCAAATGCGCACCAAACAGTGGCATTTTAATTCCGTCGAATAAGGTCGCACCATGATTTCATTTCGCTTTTTATTCATTCTAAATGCCGTCTTCATGACGGCTATGATGGCTTACATTCCTGTGATTGGGCCAATTATAAGAGAAGTTGGCCTCCAGGAATGGCACGGTGGCCTTGTTGTGTCGTGTTCTGGGCTTGCATGGATGCTTGTGGCAAGACACTGGGGGCGCCTAAGTGATCGCAAAGGTCGCAAACCGGTTTTAGTTATCGCAGGCCTTGCTTTTGTTGCCAGCTATTGGCTTTTGGCGTATTGGCTAGATTTAATAATGGCAGGCTTTGCGACCATCAGCTTGGCCTTTATTGGCATGTTAATTGGCCGCACACTGATTGGCATTAGCTTTGCTGCCATGACTCCGGTAAGTGCTGCTTACGTTGCACAAAGTACCAAACCAAGCGAGCGCCACCGAGCGCTGGGAGGATTAGGCATGGCGAATGCAGTTGGCATGATTGCCGGTCCAACCATTGGCGGGATCTTAGCAGCGCAAGACCTAGTATTACCACTGTACATACTCGCCGCGCTCGCTCTGATGATTTGGGTATTAGTCTTATTTAAACTACCTAGCGTACCGGTATTTGAGCAAACGAATGACCATCCGGTGTCGCTATTCGACCGTCGCTTACGACTACCTCTGACAACCTGCTTAGTACTAATGATGGCGGTGATCAGTGCTCAAATGATAATTGGCTTTTTTATCCTCGATAACATCTATAGTGCTGAACAAGTAAGTCAAACAGCCAAACTGTCAGGTATCACAATGGCTTGCACTGGGATAACGCTAGTACTGGTTCAAGGTATTGTCATGAAGGTTAAATCCGACATTCTTTACCCAAGTATCTGGCTAGGCAGCCTAATTGGTTTAAGCGGGCTGCTGCTTGCCACAACGTCTACATCCGCAACTCAGTTTGTATTTGGTTACGTAGTTATGGCCGCTGGACTGGGGCCTATTTTTCCGGCGATGCAAACCATGACAGCCAATGCGGTTAGTGACAATGAGCAAGGTTTAGCGGCAGGGACGTTATCTGCGATGCAGGGGTTAGGGTCAGTAATTGTGCCACTACTGGCAACCTTGTTGTATCAGTTCGATAGTCGGTTGCCCTTTACTACGGCAAGTTTCCTTCTTTTGGTTCTGGCTATCGTCGTTGGCATACAAGGAAAATCAAAGGCGATTTCTGTTATAGAGCGCTGATGATCAAAGCATAAAAAATTTTGCTAATAATTCTCATTTAGATTATTGTTCAATCAATTTAGGCCGCCTTGGTTGGCATACCAAGGCGGCTAAATTTTCGTTAATCAAAGACTTTTTGTAATTCTAAATCGAAAGGAAAAAATGAAAAATATACTTTCCTCCGTTGGCCTACTGGCTAGCTTAAGCACACCAGCTCTTGCCCTTGATTGCGATGATGGTTTTCGGCCCTTTACTCACGCTGCCGGAGAAACCTGCATTCCTGTTGACCCAAAACGGATTGTTACCCTGCAAGACCAAAATGCACTGTTACCACTAATGGAGCTTGGCGTTAAACCCATCGCCAGTGCAGGCCATATCAATGCGGCAGGCGAGCAAATGTATCGCCGCATGCAAGGCTATGATACCGCTGGCATTGCCTTTATTGGCACATATGGGGAACCAGACATTGAGCTAGTAGCGGCACAAAATCCTGATTTGATTTTTGCATCACCGTGGCCTGCTGATGCCTACGAACGCTACTCAAAAATCGCACCAACTGTCGTCATTGACATGTTTAGCAATGATTTGGAAGTGGCCTTGATGCAATTTGCCGATGCAGTAAATCGCACCGATCGCGCACGTGAATTGCAAACTGGTTTATCGAACAAGGTTGCGGAACTACAAGCGGCCTTGGGACCTGCACTTGCTCAAACAACCATATCTGCCATTGCGCCAGAATGGCAAGGTAGCGGCTTCGATATTCTATCTGAAACACAAGCTTGGGGTGCCATCAAACGCTTGCTAAATCCTACAATGAGCGAGCAAGAGCGAAGTGTTGCGCAAGGGGAGTTTACCCGAAGTATTGAATCGCTCATTGAACACGAAGCAGACGTCATGTTTTTGCTGACCTTCGATGCCGATCAAAGCGCTAACTCTGCGTCATTTAACGAATTTATTGCTCGACCTTTAGTCCAGGCTCTACCGGTACAACAAGCAGGGCAATTGTACAATCTTCGTGGTGGCGAAATGGTTGGCTCAGCTTGGGGAAAAATTGAAAATGGTTTAGATCAAATTTCTGCTATTCTTCTGCAAGACGGCCTAAACAGAAACCTAGTGATCGAGTGAGCTTCGCTGCAATGACAGCAAAGATTGATATTTTCCAAGCTAGGGGCTTCTAACCACAGATATTCTATAAAGCCGAACATGGCAAATGGAAGCACAGGAAAAATATGAGGCCGTCGCGCCGACTGTTTTCATCGAAGATAGCGGTAAAATCGAAGTTTGTAAGCGCGTTTCGCTTTCATGTTTCAGCTGTTAAATATATGTTGAGTGAAAACCAGCAATAAAAGATAGCCAACATTGTAGGAGTTCGCGAGAAGAGGGTCGGCTAACGTCAATGCGCTATCCCTCCCCACCCGGTTTCTCGCGTAATACTGATGAACGAGCAAGCTATATTTGAACTACTTGAGCAGCACAAAAACCAGCGTGGAATCGACAACTGGCTCAAGGTACACGGCGAAGACTTTGCCCTCACCAGCTATGGCATTGGCCTAACTGTGCATCGCAAGCTGGCCAAACAAATTGGTCGCAACCGCGAACTGGCACAGCAACTTTGGCAGTCGAATAACTATGATGCCAAAGTAATCGCGCTGCTCATTGACGACCCCAAACAAATCACCAAAGCACAAGCCGAGCAGCAAGTTGAACAGCTACATGGCGGCTTTTTAGCACATGTATTCTCGTCGTGCGATGCCACACTGGCCAAAACAAGCTTTGTCGTTGAACTGCTCGAAGAGTGGATTGAAAGCTCCGACGAAGTGCGAGTGCGTTGCGGTTATGGGCTGCTCTACGAAGTGGCAAAGTGGAAGAAAAAGTCAGCCCCAGATGATCAGTACTTTCTTGACCACATTAGCAACATTGCCCAGCGCTACAAAGGCCAACCAACCAATGTATTAATGGCCATGGCCGGCGCTTTACTGGCGATTGGTGGGCGCAATATCACGCTCAATACCGCCGCGCTAGAACTAGCAAGGGAAATAGGCCCTATTACCTTTAGCGATACCTGCGACCCAATGGACGTAGCCAAAAACCTCACCAGCGATTCGATGAAGAAAAAACTAGGTATTCGTTAAGCGTAGCGAGGATGGCCAACCGAGTACGGCCACTCTTCTCTATCCAGTGCAATAAAGGCATGATTAGTTGAGCTTCAAAAGGCATGGCTGTCTGCGTTATTTGTGGTCTATTTACACTTACCCGCGCAGCCGTTGCAGCTTAACAGGGAAGTGCTTAGTAGTCGTAAGCTTCGACCCAAAGTACCGCATCTTGCGACAGCGCTTTGCCATCAAATTCGGTATCTGGTCCACTACCTAATGCTGCAAAGCCCCATTTACCGGCGGCCGGTAATGCCAAAGGTGAAGTAGCCGTTTTCATCAGAAATCGCCACGATGGCATCGTATTGCAACAACTTAACTAACTAGAGGGATCCTCTAAAAGGCCTTCGGCTAAATTATTGCAAGCTAAATACAATTGGCAGAACAAGTTTTTGCGTTCGCAAGCTACTTGGCAATGGTACTGCTCGGGAGACTAACGCTATCGCCTCGCGATCAAGTGCTGGATGACCACTAGAGGAAACAATTTCTAGTTGTTGCACTTGCCCAGACGGCAACAAATCAAATTGCACAACCACTTCACCTTGCTGACCGCGGCGCTGGGCTGATCTTGGATAGCGCAGTAACGGGTTTATTTTGGCGAGGATTTCGTTCACTAAAACCTCATCGCTTATTTGTGCTTCTGAGCCAACGGCGAGTAAACCGTTGTTGTTACTTACTTTGTCGGCATTGCCTGTGCTTTCTAAGCCAGAAAGGCGTGATTGAATGGTGTCGCTGCTACTGGTTTTAATGGCCACTGGGCTAGCAGCGGGGGCAACATCGACAGGCTCTATTGTTTTTTGAGTTGGCTCAACCGTAGCGATTAGCGTGGTCGTTGGCGTCACAACCGGCGTTTCAGTTGGTGTTGGGACTAAGCTTGGTGTTGGCGTAGTAGTTGGAAGCGGTGTGGCCAGAGGCTCTGGGAGTGGGGTAGCTGTAGGCGTTACAGCCTGACCTATGCCCTGCTCGCTCTGAATGATTTGTTTGAGTTCTGACAGGTCATTTTGCTGTTCGTTGTGTTGCGTGTTATCCGTTGACAATTGGGTAGTAGTCGATGCGGCTGTCGATAGCAGCACCGGCGGGCTAGCAGACGTTCGTTTATTTGGACTTACCGACCAAAACATTAGCCCCCAAAAACAGGCGATGGTGACACAAAAAGCAATGAACCAGTCGGAAACTCTATTCATGATATTGATGACTCTGACTGTTTACTTGGCTTGGCTATAAAGCCAAACGGCGGGCTGCTGGGCGAGTGCTTGCATTACAGGGTCGACCAGAACAAATGGCACTTGTTGATCGAGCACTAAAGCGATTTCAGCATTGTTTAGCGCCGCAAGGTCGGCTAAATCGGCAGGTTGACCATTGAGCGAGAGGTTACCGTGCTGATCAACGACCACTTCCACTTGCAGCAGCTGTTCGGAAGTTTGCTCACTTACCACAGGCACAAGTGGCAGATGGCTTTGCAACATGGCGTATCCAGAAACCATAAAAAAGAGCAGCAACAAGAAGACGATATTGATCATAGGGATCAACTGCACATCAAAACTGTCCGGCGACCTGTCGCCCGATTCATCGATGAGCTCGTCAATTAGCATTTTTCAGCTCCTCTTGCTTCTCAAGCCCGTTACTACGCCCAGTAACAATTTGCACATCTTGCGTGCCTGCCTGGCGGATACGCTGCATGCTATCGAGCAGCACCTGAGCACTAACGTTGCCGTCTACTAACAAGCCTACCGTTGACCACGCTTGCAGCGAAGCGGGAAGCTGTGCATCCCACAGCTGGCCATTTTCTGCCAGCCTCAATACCTTAGCCTCGCCTTCCCCGTAGGGTTTTTGCGCTAGCGTCTGCCGATGCCATGGGTTGAGCTGACTGGTTAAAATAAAAAACAACAGCAGGATAAACACCACATCGATCAGTGGAGTAAGAGATAAGCGTGCTGGTTTGTAAGGCGACGGATCAAGCTGCATCAGATGCCTTATTTGGCGTGCCTTTGGTAAAAGATGATTGTTCGCCATTTACAGCCAGTTTACGGGTGAAGACTTTACTTAACTGATCGCCAAGCCCATGACTAATTCGCTGCTGCCACTGCACCAAGAAGCTATGAATAAAGGTAAATGGAATGGCAACAGCTAAGCCGACGGCCGTGGTCAGCAGAGCTTGCCAAATACCACTAGCTAGCAGGGTTGGGTCGTTTTGCACAGTCGCCAACTGCTGGAATGCAGCGATCATGCCCAAAACCGTGCCAAACAGGCCTAACAATGGCGCTAGCTGGGCGATAAGCTCTACTAGGCGCAAGCCTGATTTCATTTGTCGCACGGCATTACTCGCCAGGCGCTGAACTTCTTCACGCAACAACTCAGAGTCTTTTTGCGATTCTGCTAGCTGCAGTGCCGCCACCGCATCATTACCACTTTTTTGCTGCTTAATAGCCGCTTGCCAACGTAACAACTGCAAGCACTTACTAATGCTCAATACCGATGCTAGTGCCGCCAGCACCAGCAAAATAATGACCACAGGGCCACCCAATTCAATCCAATCCTGCATAACGCCTCTACTCGTAATGAGGTGGGTCAAAAGACCCACCCTGTGTTCACTTATTGAACTTGGTTTTGGCTAACACGCAAGGTGATATGACCGCTGGTGCCGGTGTCTTGGTGGTAATAATTTACTGCCTGAACAAAGAAGATATCGTTTAGAGTGGCTTTGTCGCCATCTAGGTCGACTGCGTACGTGCGGTAATTTGGCCAAACTTTATGACCACCGGCCACGCCGTACTCAAACCAAGCGTTGTTGGTGAAGACATTTTGAGCCCTGTCGCCATCGAAGCGGCGGAAGAACATTGGTGCATCAACTGAAACAGCCGCTAGCTCATCAGCAGTTAATGAACCGTAGGCTTGCGCACCATTGGCCAAAGCGATGTTGTAGCCAGCTTTAGATAGCTCGATCGTTAGCTCAGCATCAGCAGCGGTTTCGACTACCGAGCTGGTATTTAGGTCGATGCTATATGACGTACCCGCTGGTGTGTGGGTCAACGTTGTGTAGCTGCCAACACCAGCGGATGTAAGTGGTGCAATATCAAATGCCAGCGTCGACTGGTGCGTTTGAGGGTTGTAAGCAATGGCATTGCCTTTTACTACGAAGTACTTGTCGCCAGCCATTACAACCCAATGTTTGTTAGCGTCAACAGTGATCGTGCGACCTGATGTGGTATACCAGTCCTTACCAATGGCATAGTTCATTGTTTCGCCAGAGAACTCGATTGTGGCGAAGTCATAGTTTTGCGTTAGCAATTGCTCGTACGCAGCGGGTGTTGCGTTTTCAAAGGTTGCCGCCACTGGGCGACCGTTGACATAAAAGCCTTCGGTATCGCTCGCCAATGCAGCGGTAACATTGCTTTTGCCAGCAATAACGCCACCGTTCAAAGCAATGCCATCTAAGCGGCGGACAGCGATATGCCAACTGCCATTTTCTAAATCGGCCGTTGTTTCACCTGTGGTCAAATTTACGCCCACATAGGCTTTATTGTCTGACGCATCCACCGTGTAAGTAGCAAAGGCAGCACTTGGCTCTGGTGCAGGTGTTACCTCTACCTTGTCTTCGGTTTTTGCTTCTTCAGCGCAAGCAGTTACAAGTGACACTGCGCCTGCAAGTACTAACAGTTTAAATTTCATAGGACTCCCCAAAGTTCTTGTTACCAGCTTGCATCTAGTTTCAGAGAAATGCTTGTGCCACTGGTTGGGCGCAAGTCATTGCTGCTGCCTATTGGCTGGTATTGGTTTAAAAGGTTGTTAGCGCTAATGCTCATTTCGTACTGCTCGTTAAACTGCTTGCTCAAAACAGCTCGCAAATTCCACCAATCTGGGCTTTGTGCTGTGTTATCGGTATCGACCCATTGTTTGCCGGTGTAATTAAGTGAGGTAAGCCAAAACCACGTTGGTGCAAAACGCCAAGACAACTGACTGCTTGCACTGTGTTTGGCGCGCTGCGGAATGAAGGTGTTACTTCCTAAAATGCGCGCATCTAAGTATTGGTAGCTATTGTTTAGCGCCAAACTATTGTTGAGCTGCCACTTGTGGCTGATATTGGCGCCATATAATCTGGCTTGATCAACATTTTGATATTGGAAGGTTTGCACGCCCGGCGCTGTCGGTGCTGCTTCAGTTGCTTCGGCAGTAACGATAAGGTCAGTCGCGGCATTATAAAAAACGTTTAATTCCAGACTTTGCTGCAGACCCTGCCACGTGAGCGCCCCTTGAGTGCTCCATACTTGTTCGCTTAGTAAATCCGCATTACCTAACACCTGATAGCCAAACTGGCTGTGGTCAAATAGATAAAAGCGTTCTTTTAAGTTGGCTACGCGATAGCCTTTACCAAATGCCAAAGCAGCCGTTAGCTCATCACCATTGGGCAAAAAGAAAATATGTTCAGCGTTGAGCTTTGGCGCGATGATGGCAGCTTGTTGGGTTTGTTGAATACGACTGCCTAGCTGAACTTCGGTATCACCTATTAGTCGATTGCCTTGTAGGTAAGCGCTTGCGAGTGTTTGTTCAGACCTTGGCACCTCAACCATGGTTGGCTGATTGACCTTGTTTTGCGATTGCTCAAATGCCTCATGGCTAATTTGATAGCCGGCATCAACGATCCAGCCATTTACTGTGTTACGGGCATCTTGCTGCAGTTGTAGTGCATCAAATTGCGCTTGCCGCTGCTGTTCTAACGCTTCGGTGCGAATCGCATCTTGATCACTAACAAATTCGCTACGCTGAGCGTTAATTAGCGAACCTAAGGTCCAACCGCCAAACTTGGTTACGTGCTTTAAGTTTCCTTGCAACGACAGCTCATCATCGCCATAACTAAACGGCACGCTAAATACGCCAGTACCTTGGCTGCGAGGGCGAGCTAGACTGTGACCGTTAACGTTGAGGCTCACGGCTAGGGTTTGGTGTTCGCTTAACTTCGAGGTGACGTCCGCCGCAATTTTCCAGCGCTGGCCACGCGGGGCGTCTTCTTGATAAAGCGCTCGATCTCGCGTTGCGCCGAACAGCGATTGATAGTGACCAGACAGGTTCACAATTTGGCCAGCAATTTGGGTTTTCACGGCACCAACAATACGTTGCTGATTTAACCAAAGAGGCGCATCGATCGTGTAGTGTTGCAAGTATGATGTGGCATCGAGGGTAAGGTTGTATTGATCACCTTGGTAACCTTTACTGGTGACTTCAATTACCCCACCCATTGCTTGGTTGCCATACTTAGCCGATGCAGCACCACGAATAATCTTCACTTCGGCGATGTCGTCGAGCGACATGGCTTCGAGGTTGTACACCCTGCCCGTATTGACCGGAATGCCATCTTTTACAATCAGCACCTGATTGCTAGCAAAGCCCTGCATCGAGATTTCTTGACCATCACGACCGTGAATATCATTTAGCTGCAAAGAAGATTCCTGCTCAAGCAAGTCGGCCATAGACTGATACTGGCCTTGTTCGATTTGCTCTTGGGTGATGGTGCTCGATTGATTCAACGGCTGTTGAAAAACAACGCCGTCGACGGTAATCGACGGCAAAACAAATGCCGCGTCTGAGGTAGAACTGAGTAGGCAGAGAAGTGCAGCACGAAATTTCATATCAACGACCTATAAAAAAACTAGGCAGCATTGTAGTGTTTGACAACCTAAATGCAAATCACTTTTAATTGCATTTAGGAAAGATTCAAGCGCTTCGTAGGTTAAAAAATTAAGCGGCACCAGCCGCTTACGCAGGTACCGACTTTGTGGCACCAGTGAGCCAAGTAATATTTGCCGATGGGGAAACGGTTAAACAGCTTGATATAACGCTTATCAATGATGATGAAAAAAAAGGAAAACGAACAGTTTGAAGTGAGCATCACTAAAGTAGAAAGCAGCAACGCTTTAGTTAGCGCCCAAATCGACCGCAGCGCTACGGTAATGTGAAGTGGTTGAATATACCGGACAGCGAGCGGCGGAAACACTACCTTGAACACTACCTGAAGCACTACCTGGACACCCATCGACTTTTCACTCTCAAATGCGCCATCTGGCCCTCACCCAAGGCCACTCACCCGGTTGCCTTTTTGCATCTAGCTACCGATCCAACCCATGAAATCCATTCATACTTCAATCAAATTAAATCATTTTTGATCATCATTATTTTTAGCTCTAATAGCGACCAGCCGACGCACTGAGCAAATTGTTCGCGCAAAAGTAATCGTTCCATCTGTGCTAAATCAAGGTTTAGCAGAATCCATCAACGATGCATTTTGTGCAAAGCAGCGCCTTTGTGATTGGTTCTAATCGACTAATTGGAAGCAAAAATACCATGAGCAATCAGTTTACTTTTTCCGTTAGCAGCATTGGTTTTGACGAAAATTATCGACCGGCTGACAACACGCGCACCACCACTAACTTTGCCAACCTTGCGCGTGGCGAGCGCCGTGAAGAGAACCTTCGCAATGCGCTAAACATGATCAATAACAGCTTTAATGCCCTAGCCCACTGGGACAACCCAAATGCCGACCGCTACAGCGTTGAGCTAGAGATTGTTTCGGTAGAGATCAAGTTAGACAACAACGCCGAGGCATTTCCGTCTATCGAGGTGTTAAAAACCTATATCGTTGACCATCGCACTGGTGAGCGCACCGAGGGCATTGTTGGTAACAACTTTTCGTCTTATGTGCGTGATTACGATTTTAGTGTGGTGCTGCGCAACCACAACCAAGCGCGCGAGTCTTTCAGCGTGCCTGAGGACTTTGGTGAGCTGCATGGCAAGTTGTTCCAGAGCTTTATTCACTCGGAAGCCTACCAGCAGAACTTTGCCAAACCACCGGTGATTTGCCTGAGTGTGTCGGACAACAAAACCTACTACCGAACCGATAACCAGCACCCGGTGTTGGGCTTTGAATATGAGCCAAATGAGTCGTCGTTAACCGAGCAGTATTTTAAAAAGATGGGTTTAAAGGTGCGCTACTTTATGCCGCCAAACAGCGTTGCGCCACTGGCGTTTTACTTTGTTGGCGACTTACTCAACGACTACAGCAACCTAGAGCTGATTAGCACCATTAGCACCATGGAGACGTTCCAAAAGATCTACCGACCAGAGATTTACAACGCCAATGCGGTGGCAGGTCGGGTATATAAACCAAACCTGCGCAATCAAGATCACTCACTAACGCGCGTGGTGTACGACCGTGAAGAGCGCAGCCGCTTGGCGGTTGAACAAGGCAAGTTTGCCGAAGAAGCATTTATCAAACCCTACCAGAGCATTTTGCAGCAATGGTCGGCCAGCAGCTAGTGACGTTTGGCGTCCACGGAACTCGCCATTCGACACGGCGCAAGTACGTCCATGTAGCCTCGACACCCGCTCCCTGCGGGTGACGGTCTCGTGGCAAGCACCGTGAACACCAAACTGTTATTGCCATTGGATTACTGATGCCGATTAAATTGGAAGCACACCATGACAACACAACGTTCTACCTCAACACTGCTACCTACTTCTACAGCGGGCAGCTTACCCAAGCCGTCTTGGTTGGCAGAGCCTGAAAAGCTTTGGTCACCGTGGAAGCTTGAAGGCGAAGAGCTGGTATTAGCCAAGCAAGATGCGCTGCGCGTGGCACTACAAGAGCAGCAGCAAGCGGGTATTAGCATTGTTAGCGACGGCGAGCAGTCGCGCCAGCACTTTGTGACCACCTTTATTGAGCATCTTGATGGCGTTGATTTTGAAAACCGCCAAACGGTGAAAATTCGCGACCGTTACGAGGCCAGCGTGCCAACGGTGGTTGGCCCGGTAAGTCGGCAAAAGCCGGTGTTTGTTGAAGACGCCAAGTTTCTGCGCTCGCAAACCAAACAACCCATTAAGTGGGCACTGCCTGGCCCAATGACCATGGTTGATACCCTGTTCGACGACCACTACAAAAGCCGCAAAACCCTGGCATTAGAGTTTGCCAAAATTCTGAACCAAGAAGCTCGCGAACTCGAAGCAGCAGGCGTGGATATCATTCAGTTCGATGAGCCTGCCTTTAATGTGTTTTTTGAAGAGGTCAACGACTGGGGCATTGAAGCGCTAGAGACTGCCATTGAAGGGCTTAAGTGCGAAACCGTGGTACACATTTGTTACGGCTATGGCATTAAGGCAAACACCGACTGGAAACAAACGCTGGGTTCAGAATGGCGACAGTACGAGGAAGTGTTCCCTAAGCTGCAGCAGTCGAGCATCGATATTATTTCGCTAGAGTGCCACAACTCGCGCGTGCCAATTGAGTTGCTTGAGCTTATTCGAGGTAAAAAAATCATGGTGGGTGCCATCGACGTCGCCACCAACACGATTGAATCGCCTGAGGAAGTAGCCAATACGCTTCGCCAAGCACTAAAGTATGTGGATGCCGACAAGCTTTACCCGTGCACCAACTGCGGCATGGCACCGCTGGCACGCGACGTTGCTCGCGGCAAACTTGCAGCGCTGCATGCAGGGGCCGAGATTGTGCGACAAGAACTTTCTGCGTAGAGTGCCCTCAAACGGCCTCGCCTAACGAACAAGAACTTATTTGATGAACGAACTAATTATTTTGCTTATTAGCTGTGCTGTTTTGGGCAGCGGCGCCGGTTTTTTAGCTGGTTTATTGGGAATTGGTGGCGGCCTGGTGATTGTGCCAGTACTGAGCACCCTGCTCGTTTACTTAACCGATTTACCGAGCGAACAAGTGGTAATTATTGCCGTGGCCACGTCGCTGGCGTCTATTTTATTTACCTCGTCGTCTTCGGCTATGGCGCATCATAAAAATGGCAACGTGCCTTGGGCAATTGCCCCTTGGGTGATGACTGGTGTTGCACTAGGCGCTTTGGCGAGTGGCTTTGCGGCGGCATTTTTGCCAGAACACTTTGTGCGCGCGGTGTTTGCTGTGTTTGCCGGGATAATTGCCATTAAAATGTTGCTCAGCAGCAAGCAAAACAACGAACAAACTGGCCGCACGCTACCAAACAAGGGGTTGTTAACGGTATTCACCGCCATCATCGGGGCATTGTCGGCAATGATTGGCATTGGCGGGGGCACCCTAACCGTGCCATTGCTCACGTTCTTTTCTATCAATATCAAAAAGGCCATTGGCTGTGCGTCGGCCTGCGGCATCATCATCGCCTTATTTGGCTGCATTGGTTACATCAGCTCGGGCTTGCAGTATTACTCGTTCAACCAAGGCTTTTTAGGGTTTATTTATTTACCAGCGCTACTCGGCATCGTTTGTACCTCATGGTTCACCGCACCGCTCGGGGCCAAAGCGACTCAAGTTTTGCCTGTGGCAACGATTAAACAGGTGTTTGCAGGACTGCTGTTAATTGTGGCGATCAGAATGCTCGTGGGCTAACCGGGACACCCACCTCAGTTTGAGAGGTTAATCACTGCTTTAACTTCTCCAAAACGATGGGTGTCCACGTTTTCTCTGCAATTGACACACCCACAAGCCGGCATTACTGTTTAGGTCGTTACGCAAAGGAATGACTCTTCATGACCAATGAACCCAGTTTTAATCGCAAAGCTTTAAAGCCCTTTCTGCATATTTGGTGGGTGGGCACACTGGTACTGTTTGTATTGGTGGCTTTATTTTGGCCACGCACGGAAAAAATTACCGCCATGGAACTATTCACATCGTGGAGTAGCTCAACGGCAGAGCTTGCAGCGCTAGACCCTTCCCTGCCGGCCATTGTGTACTTTCGCACCGACTGGTGCCCATATTGCAAAGAGCTAGAAGAAGACACCTTGCGTTTAGCCGAGGTGCATGAAGCTCTTGGACCTGTGCCTAAGTTTATGTTCAACCCAGAGCTGGATGTGCAGGCCCGTGAGTTGGCCGATGCACTGGGTAATACCGGCTATCCGGGTGTTTGGGTACTCAATGCAAACAGTCGAACTTATACCAAAATTAGCCCCTTCGAAAATGGCTTTTCGTTGGGAATAGACTCAACTAACTACTTTGTTAAGAGAGTTCGCCGTCATTTGTATTAACCGAGGCTGCAAAGATGCAGGGCTGGGAGAGCGCTTTACTCACAATTGCAACCTAAACCCTGTATAGTAGCTGGCGAAATTAACAGCAAGCCAAGGAGTATTAACATGGCCGATATTCAATTTGCCCAAGTGGTTGCACTAGCTAAAAAAGCTGGTGAAGAAATCATGACGGTATACGCCAAGGACTTTGACGTATACACCAAAGAAGACAAAAGCCCACTTACCGAAGCCGACTTGCTTTCACACAAAGTTATAGTGGAAGGCCTAGCGCAAATTACCCCAGACGTACCTGTGTTATCAGAAGAGAATGCCGATATCGACTGGAGCGAGCGCAAGCAGTGGGACCGCTACTGGTTAGTCGACCCTATTGATGGCACAAAAGAGTTCATCAAAAAGAATGGCGAATTCACAGTAAACATTGCCCTTATTGAAAACGGCAAGCCGGTGTGGGGCGTAGTCGACGCACCAGCCTTGGGTAAAACCTATGTGGGTGGTACGGCTGTTGACGGCGCTTGGGTACAAGATACCGATTCAAAAGCCAAGATTTCGGCGCCAGTGATGCCTTCTGGCAACGATGGCTGGCGAGTTGTGGGCAGCCGCTCACACCAAAGCGACGAGTTCAAAGCATTCGTTGAGCAGTACAACAACCCAGAAATAAAAAGCATGGGTAGCTCGCTGAAAATCTGCTTGGTTGCAGAAGGCGAAGCAGACATTTATCCACGCCTAGGGTTAACCAGCGAGTGGGACACAGGTGCTGCACATGCGGTGCTATTAGGTGCCGGTGGCGATATTGTCGTGCACGAGTCGAACGAAGCCCTAACCTACAACCAAAAAGAATCGGTGCTGAACCCATTCTTTATTGCCAAAGGCAAAGCAGCTTAACCCCTTTAAGCTTAATAATCGCCTCTAATGAGGCGATTTCTCTCGCTTTTTTACCGCTCAGTTATTGACCTATTCAGCTGTCACAGTACAGTAACCCCCTTGTCATGACTGGGTAAACATAATGCGATCTGCACTGCGGTTCTTTTTTCGTTTTTGGTTGGTCAATACGGCGATTGCAGCTGGTTTAATCGCCGTTAACTTACATGCCTATCAATGGTCTGGGCAGTTCACTGCCAACTTATATGTGCCGTTAGCAATTTTAGGGCAAGCCTTCGCGCTCAGCACCCTTGTTTGCCTACTAGCTGCCCCGTTGTTGCTACTACCAAAACCATTGCGAATCGCTACGTTTGGGCTGTTAGCCGGTACAGGGCAGTTCATGCTGCTGCTTAATAGCCAGGTTTTTAGTGTGTATCGTTTTCACATCGATGCTTTTTTTATCAAGATGTTCTTCACCGAGTTTACGGGCTTGGGTGTTGGCTGGCGCACCGTTGCGTTGGGCGTTCTAGCGCTAGTCATCTGTTTGGGCGCAGCCATATTTCTAGCCTTATGGGCTCACAATGCCAAGACAAAGCTGCCAGCAAAACGTGCACTGGCCTTTGTGTTTGTGGCTACGTTGAGCGGGCAAGCGCTACATGCTTGGGGTTATGCGCACAATATGCGCAACATTGTTTCCCTCACACATGTTATTCCATGGTACGTGCCGCTAACCGCTACCACAGACATGGAGCGCTGGGGGCTTATTAACCCAGAGTGGGTAGAAGACAGCAGCAACATTGATATTAGCTTGGCTAGCTCAATGAATTACCCGCTGGCCCCACTTGAGTGCACGGCCTCCAACGAGCAGCCGAATATCATTTTTATCACATTAGAAAGTTGGCGGTTCGACCAGTACAGTCCAGAAATCACGCCTAACCTATTCAGTATTGGCGAGGCGTCATTAGCGTTTAATAATCACTTGTCTGGTGGTGCGGGTACCAGCCCAGGCATGTTCTCGTTGTTTTTTGGCGCGCCATACTTATATTGGGATGGCGCTTTTTCACTGCGCCCGGCTCTGTTTCAAGCCACCGATTTGCTCGGCTATAACCATCATATTATTGTTAACCAAAACATGGTCGACAATAAGCGCCAGCAAGCATTTTTTAAGGGCATCGATCCTATTCAAAACATGCCAGAGTCGCCTTTATACCAAGGCGATATCAATACGCTAACCAAGTTAAACCAAGCCATCGACGCATCACCCAGCGAGCCTTTCTTTAGCTACATTATGCTCGGCTCGTCGCACTTTCCGTATTACACGCCACCCAACTACAACAAGCCGTTTTTGCCGGCTGAGATGCTTGCCATCACCAACGCCAAGGCAGACACCGACCCAGTACCGCACTTGAATCAGTATGCTAACTCGGCACACTTTTTAGACGGCCTTATTGGCCAGTTGAAAACTAACCTAGAACAACGTGGGCTTTGGGAAAACACGATTCTGGTGGTCACGGGCGATCATGGTGAAGAGTTTAATGATCAGGGCCAAAACTATTGGGGGCATGGCTCTAACTTCAGCCGCTATCAGGTGGGTGTACCACTTGTGATTCATTGGCCAGGAAAACAAGGTCAAGTGAACTACCGTACTAGCCATGAAGACATTGCTGCCACCATTATTACCGAAGCCATGGGCTGTAATAATGACTTTGCCGAGCTATCAACCGGCTATTCGTTATTTGATGACCAACCACGCACGGTAATTGCCTCTAGCTATGTGAACAAGGCCATTATTATGGACAACACAGTAAACGAGCTTTATCCGGGCTTCGTAAAAACCTACGACCTAAACAATATAAATAATCCAGCCTCGTCACCCGCCGGCCTCCTAACTGAAGTACAGCGCATTCAAAGCCACTTCCGTTAACTAGCATAAGCATGGCGGAGTTTGCTAGGATTGCAGATCCGCCTTGTTAATAGTGAGCGCTCATGGAGATTGCACAGCTTCGCCGTAACTTCGAAATACGTGACTTTCAAACGGGTCGAGCACTACAACAGCGCCAGCATGTGCAGCAGATGAACGTAACGGTTCAGTCACCTTCGCCATTGCATGTACAGTTAGTCGGCGTAGTTGAACACAAGCAACAAACCCATTACCCCCACATGAGCTTGGTTATGGTGAACGATCGCCTACATGTAGATGGCGATTGTGATTGTGGTGGTTATAACTGTGCGCATATTGCAGCAATGGCCATTCACTATGTGGTGCAAGTTGAGAGTGGCCACATTGCACCACCCAACCCTGAAGCCGCATTAGCAAGTTGGCTTGAGCAGTTTCCCTCTGCGCCAGCCGCTCGCCCGCATAAAATTGTTTTTTCGCTAAGTGTAGAAGAAGGTGACTTATTGCTTAGTGCCATGGTGCTCAAGCGCAAACAAAATGGCAGCCTAGGTAAGCGGTTGCATCAGTTAACCGAAGAAGTCTTTGCCCAGTGTAAAATTAGCGACCTCGACCGGCAGATGTTGGCACTGATTAACGAGCACGAGCGCCTGCAGTTCGATCGGCGCAGCAAAATTAAACTGCATGGCGAAAAGGGCGGGCTGTTATTAGATATGGCCAGTCAACAGCCTATGGTTGCCTGGGCCGCACTCGATCAACCAGCGAGCTTCTTGCAGCCAGCCGACCCAGAATGGCATTGGCAAAGTTATCGTGATGGCTTTCGCCTGGAAAACCGTCTGCCAGCGCACTGGCAGCTCACAGATACTTATCCCGTCTATGCCTTCGACGCCAATAGCCAGCAAGTAATCCCATTAAATGAACAGCGCACATACGATCAACTCGTGGCAATGCGCAGCGCCCCGTTAGTGCCGCAAGATAAAATGATTTGGTTGCGCCAACAGTTGCCGCAAGCGCTTGTGGATATTGAGCTGCCGGATCAGCGGCCAGTCGAAAAACGGCAAGCACTGCCCTTTACCCCGGTATTAACCATTAGCCGCACGCATCCACGCGCACCCAACCATGTCATCGCCCAGCTTACCGCCCGCTATGAAGACATTAGCCTTGCTATTAATGGTGAGCAGGTCAGCCGTATAGAACAAGACGACAAAATCATCGAGATTGCCCGCCAGCGCCAAGCAGAGCAACAGGCGATCGACCATTTGCTAAGCTTAAATCTACATTTATCAGAATTTAAAGGCGAAGCCATCTTCTGGCACCAGCCACCACAGCAAGACGACGATCCTGAGTTTTGGAAGGCATTTTTATCAACCCAAGTAGCACAATTAGTTGAGGCTGGCTGGGACGTTGAGGTAGACGTAAGTGCTTACCAATATAATCTAACACAGCGCTCACAGTTCGATTGGCAACTTGCTGAAGATGACGAAGGCTGGTTCGATTTATCAATCTCCTTTCGCGATAACGACCACGAAATCGACTTGATCCCACTACTGCATCAGCTGATTAAACAGCCCGAGCTACTGCAGCAGCCTACTATTGCCTGGCAATACCAAGGGGCAGCGGTGGATGTTGATAGCACCCTCATTGAGCCAATTGTTGCCACCTTGCAGGAACTGGCTGAGCAATCTAAGCAACATAGCATCAAGGTAAAACGCGCCCAGCTGCCGCTATTAGCCGACTTAACCGACACCTGGCAAGGTAGTCAGCGCGTCGCCCAGCTTAAAAAAGAATTAAGCCAGCCACTGCCTGCCAAAGTGAGCACACAATTGCAGGCGAGCTTGCGTGATTATCAGGTGCAAGGCCTACAATGGCTACAACAACTGGAACGTGCAGGGTTTAATGGGCTACTCGCCGACGACATGGGCCTTGGCAAAACGCTGCAAATCATTGCCCACATCTGCGCCAATGAAGCGCGCACGCTGCCAGTGCTGGTGGTAGCCCCAACTAGCTTGCTTAGCAATTGGCGCAGTGAGTTAGAAAAGTTTGCGCCGCATCTCAACTGTGCTGTGTGGCATGGCGGAGACCGTCACGAGATTGATATCGCCCAACAAGATGTGGTGATTACCACTTACACCATGGCACGCGTGGATGGCGAGATACTGCAAGCCCAACCGTGGCACTATTTAGTTGTCGATGAAGCGCAGCAAGTCAAAAACCACCGCAGCCTAGCCGCCAAGGCGCTACGCTTGTTTTCTGCCAATCAAATAATTGCCTTAAGTGGCACACCAGTTGAAAACCACTTAAAAGAGTTGTGGGCAATTTTTGATTTACTCGAGCCGGGCCTGCTGGGCAATCAACGCCAGTTCAGCCAGTATTTCAGCAAGCCAATCAAAGCCGGTGAGCCACAGCAGTGGCATGCCCTGCAGCAGCGTATTCGGCCATTTATATTGCGCCGGTTAAAGCGCGAGGTTGCCAAATCGCTGCCAGCCAAAACCGAGATGGTGCGCTATGTAAACCTGCAAGGCGAACAAGCTCAGCTGTACGAGAACATCCGCCTAAGCATGCAAGACGAAGTCAGTAAGCTGTTGGCGCAGCAAGGTGGCCGTGGGCAACTACAGGTTCTCGATGCCCTGCTTAAACTAAGACAAGTGTGCTGCCACCCGAAGCTGGTGAATTTAGAAGCGGCGCAACAAGTAAATGAATCGGCAAAGCTCGATTACTTAGAGTCGTTGTTGGCGAATTTGCTTGAGGATGGCCGCAAGGTGTTAGTGTTTTCGCAGTTTGCCAAAATGCTCGACGTCATAGGCGAGCGGTTAAGCAAACTTGGCATTGCCTATCAACAATTAACTGGCGAAACGCGCAACCGCGATGAGCAAATTGATGGATTTAAGGCTGGTAAAGCTAATGTGTTTTTAATCTCGCTAAAAGCCGGTGGCGTGGGCTTAAACCTAACCGAAGCGGATGCCGTGATTCACTACGACCCTTGGTGGAACCCAGCAAGTGAGTCGCAAGCGAGTGATCGCGCCCATCGCATTGGGCAAGATAAACCTGTATTCGTCTACAAGCTGATTGTTGAACATAGTGTTGAAGACAGGATTCTTCGCCTACAACACGCCAAACAGCAGCTCGCTGAGAAGCTCTACGACAGCCCAACGATTGATAGCACTAACTTAGAAGCACTATTGCAGCCGCTGCCGGCAGAGTGACTGGCTGCAGAAATTGCTTACAGTTGCAGCCCTTCGTCGATGATATTCCTGAGCAACTGTGGGCGGTCGGTGATGATGCTGTCCACACCCATATCGATCAACTGGCGCATGGTTGCTTCATCGTTAATCGTCCAATAGTGCACGGCAATACCACGTTTGCGGGCAGCATCGATGAATCGCTTACTCGCTAGGTTGATGCCTGCTGCTTCGGTTGGCACAGCAAAGGCACTGATGTCTCGCCAAAAAAGGCCTTCCAAGCGCAATAACGACAACACATAAAATACAATGACATCTTCTTCGCTAGCATAGGTATAAGCTCCTGGATGCTCGCGTCGAATCACATCAATGGTGGTTTGATGAAACGAACCAAGAATCACCGATCCCCAGCGATTGTATTCGTCCAAAAGCGCAACCACTTCGCTGCGAAGGGCTGGATCTGGTGTTTTTAGCTCAACCGACAAGCGCTTGCCGGGGTAGCGTAAGAACACCTCTTCTAATGTGAGAATTTGCGCCCCCTGCGCTCGGTAGGGAGTTGGCTCATTGGCCCTGGGCGTTTGGTGATTTGGCCACCAATGGGCAAAGTTCAAGGTTTTCAGCTCTGCAACCGTGTAGTCGGCAACCGCGCCTTGGCCATTACTGGTTCGATCCACTAAGGCATCATGAATCACTACGGGCACACCATCTTTACTTAGATGAACATCCATCTCCAATATATCAGCCCCCACGGCAACCGCATGGTCAAATGCTAGGGCGGTTGCATCGGGTTTTTCTAGGTTGCCACCTTGGTGCGCAATCAGCTCTATATGATGAAAACTGGCTTTGCTTTGCGGCGGAATAAGCCAAAACACAACGCCATAACTAGCAAATACAACTAGGGCAATACGCCATAACCACTTCATTGTGCTCTCCTACCCTGCAAAGCTAATGGCACACCAGCCATAACAAAGGCGATTAACAAGCCTAACCCTTGCGTGCCCAAATCTTGCTGCCAAGGCCACAGCACAATAATAGAGCCTACTACTAGGCCACCAATCAGTGCCTGCATGGCTTGGTAGAACTTGTTAAACAAGGTATTCATTATTTTCGCTGCCGCCACAATGCCGATGATGGCCCCGGCAAAGAACACCAGCACGACCGGCCAGTTCAATGTTTTAACAGCAGTGATATAGGTGGCATAAGAGCCAATCAACAGCTGCAACATAGAGCCACTGATGCCCGGTATTAACATGGTGGCAGCAGCTACGATGCCAGCCACAAAGATAAACAACCATTGACCACCAACAGGCGAGATAATTGCCTCAGTCAGTTCTGGGCGGGGAATAATACTAAAGGCAAAGGCAATCAAGGCCGCTACCACAAGTGCTGCAATACTACTGCCTTGACTAGGCACCAGCTTTCCTTGCCACACAAGACTTATCAAACTACCTGCCACCAAGCCAACAAAGCCTTGTTGAGTTTGCACTGGGTAGTGCTCTAGCAACCACACAAGCAGATGCGCAAAACCGAAAATGCCAGCTAGTAAACCCACTACAATTGGTAGTAAAAAAAGAAAGTTAACCCGCCAACCATCTGGATGAGAAAAAAAGCCACTCGTGCGAGCGATAATTTCGTCGTACATACCGGTAAGGTAAGCAACGGTGCCACCGGATACACCAGGTATCGGGTCGGCAATTCCAATTAGGCTGCCTTTGAGCAACCGCATCCACCAAGAATTCTGCATAGCGATACAACTTGTCTAATACGTATCGGCAAGAATAAGTCAAAAGTGTGACAAATTCACGGCAAGCCTTGCCACAAGGTAAGCCTAAACGCGCAAGCATGCGATACACTGGCAAAAAAGTATTTTGAGGATCTACCATGAAAGCTGCGATTGCTGCCCTAGCCTCTTTGCCAAGTGTTGCCTTGGCTTGCTCATTAAATGTTGGTTTCCAAGAACAGCATCCGTTTCATTTTGATGTGTACCACGGTGAGTTTTATGCCACAACTGGCGGTGTAGATGTTGATATCTTGCGTGCTGTAGGTGGGCGCGGGAACTGTGATATTGAGATCAGAAACCTTGAGGGCCAGGCTCCATTCGACAGCCCAGCGCAAGCATTCATCGCTGAATCGGATACCTTTGATTACCGACATGTCGTGCTATATGAGCTGCCTTATCAGCTAGTGAGCATTGCACCGTTAACCGAACCAAACGAGGCACTGACGCTTGGCGTGCTAAGCTCGGACGATGAATTTGAATGGACCAACCAGTTTGCTAGCACGGTGACACTTGAACCAGATAGTTGGCAGCAAGCGCTGAAAGATGACAAGGTTGATGCCGTACTATGGCACCCGTTCGACGCAGCCATTGACTATAACAGCCCACTGCAACGGCAAGTGGTAGAGCAACTACCTTTGCGAGGCATGAGCTTGTTCTATGCCGACGAGGTGAGTGAGTCAGTGCGCAAAACCATTGCCGACACCTTGGTGATTGCAACCGACAACGTCGAAAACGCGTTGAATAGATATCAAGTGAAGTAGTAAGTAGGTCCGTAAGTCATCCGCGCAGCGGATGCTTGCGGACATGGATGTCCGTACTGAGCAGGTCGCAGGAGCATGCCTGCGGTGCGGACATGGATGTCCGTACAAAGAAATCCACCCGAACTACCCTTGCAACATTTTACCGGCGGCATCTAGCTTGAGGTGGTGATCGAATCGGTCAACATCTACATCGTGGTGGCTAATCATAATGAGCATGGCCGGCAGCGATAGCAGCTGATCTAGGATCAGTTTTTGGTTGTCACCATCTAGCCCTTCTAGTGGCTCGTCCACTACCACTAGGCTTGGTGCTTGCAGCATTAGCCGAGCCAAACCAATGCGGCGCGCTTGCCCACCTGAGACACCTGTACCGTACTCGCCAATATTGGTCAGTAGCTGCTCTGGTAATGATTGCGCCCAATCATAAAGCGATACTTGCTTGAGCACGTCCCATAGCTCTTCATCCGAGGCGCTAGGGTTACCTAAACGTAAATTAGCGGCCAAACTCTGGTTAAATAAATGTGGCGACTGCTCAAGCACACCAACATGCTGACGCAAACTCATTTCGCTGAGCTCGGTTAGATCAACATCGTTAAGCAGCACCTGCCCAGGTGTAACGGGAATAAACCTGGCGAGCGCATAGGCCAATGTGGTTTTACCAGCGCCAGATGGGCCGGTTAATAAGCACTTGTCGCCAGCAAATAGGGTGGCGTTAACATCGGTTGGACCAGACATTGCATTCGGTTGGCGCACGGTTAAGGCTTGCAGTTTGAGCGTATCAAGCGTGTCGATAGTTTGCTGGCCACCGCTGTGCAAAGCTTCTATCTCACCCATTTCATTAAGGCGCTGGCGAGCCTGGGCGCTTTGCCCTGCCGCTTGAAAGGTTGCCGCCAGCGGCGCCAATATCTCGTTTAATGCCAAGAAGCCCAGCGCCATAGCCGCTAACCAGGCACCATTGAGTTGCTCGTTCAGCACCAGTTGTGCGCCTTGATCGAGCAACAAATAGAAGGATACCAACAGCAGCAAACCAATTAATAACTGGCCGGTGCTAATCAACAGGGCTTGCCAGCGTTGAGCGGCAATAATGCTTTGATCCTCTGCTTCAATCGCATTTTGCCGGTTTTGCCATTGATTGTTTACCTGCAAGGTAATTAGGCCAGACAGTGCTTCTACCAGTTGGCTACGACGACGACCACCTTGCTCAACTTCTTTTACTGTTAGCTGGCGACCGATTAAGCGGCCAAGCAGCGGCACGGCAATCATGGCAATGACAATTGGCAGCGCAATGACCGCCACTAGGCTAGGTACAAATATTTGCGCCACCGCCAAGCTTAAACAAACAATGGCAACCGCCCAGAACCAAGGCGCGAGCCAGCGCAGCGGCCATTCGTCTAAGCGGTCGATATCGGCGACTGCACGTTGTAGCAACTCACCGCTTAACGTATTGCCTGAACGGTCTGGCAAGCGTGGTGTCAGTTGATCCCATACCCACAAGCGTAAGTCGCGTAATAGGCGCAGTACGGCTTCGTGCGAAACAACGCGCTCACCATAGCGCCCAGCCGTGCGGGTAATGGCTGCCATGCGCACCACACCACCTGGGCTGAAAAAGTTAAACGTTAAGGCCGCACCGGCAGCACTGGCCATGCCCGCAGCGGTTAAAAACCAACCCGAGGCAGCCAATAGCAATACAACGGCAATCAAGGTAATTAAGCCAATGAGCAAACCAAGGCTTAACATGCCCAACTGAGCTTTGGTGAGCTTCCAAATGGTTAACTTATCCACGGCTCACCTCCTCAATTTCTCCATTGCGCACTCGAATAATGCGGTCGACCCAATCTAAATCTGCTAAGTCGTGGGTCGCCATAATCAGGGTTTTCCCTGCACTAGCAGTAGCCAACTGCTGGCGCAACTCGGCGGCAGTGGCACGGTCTAGGTGGGCGCCAGGTTCATCTAATAACCAGGTTGAGGCGTTGGATAACACAGCGCGAGCCAGAGCAATTCGCTGCAACTGACCACCAGACAACCCAATCCCCCCTTCACCAATGCGGCTCGCTAGGCCATCTGGTAGTTGCCGAACAAATGGTAGGGCACCGGCTTGTTGTAGTGCTTGCCACAGGTCATCGTCTCTCGCAGAAGGGTTGCCAATTCTTAGGTTGTCGGCAATGGTGCCACTAAACCACTCAGGGCGTTGCGCAAGCCATACCAATTGCTGGCGCCAGCTGCTCAAGTCATAGTCAGTCAACGTTTTACCGGCAATCATTACGTTGCCAGAAGTCGGCTCGGTGAAGCCCAGCAGCATGTGCAACATCGACGACTTGCCCGCACCACTTTCACCAATCAGCGCTATGCGCTCACCAGCCGACACGGTTAGGCTCACCTGCTTAAGCACATCACGACCATTCGGCTGCCAGCTAAGCTGATTGAATTCGATGGTTGCAGCAGTCTGTGGCGCTGCCAGCGAGCCATTGTTCTGTACCGTGGTTGCCGCCAAAATGGGTTGCAAGGTTTCTGCTGCGCCCAAAGCGTGTGCTCTGGCATGGTAGTCGGTGCCTAACTGGCGCAATGGTTGATAAAATTCTGGCGCTAGTAACAGAATAAACATAGCGCTCGCCAATGGCACTGGTACTTCACCCTTCGCCCAAGGCAATTGCTCTAATAAGCCAATACCTAAGAACACAGCGATTAAAGCGATGGATAACGAGGCAAACAACTCAAGTACAGCAGTTGATAAGAATGCCAAGCGCAGCACGCTCATAGTTTTGGCTCGGTATTGCTCGGCACTTTGATCCAAGCGATCACGGCCAAGCGCTGTTCTGCCAAGTAGTTTTAGGGTTGGCAAGCCACGCATTAAATCTAGAAACTGACCACCCATAATGGCCATGGCTTTAAATTGTTTGCGTGAAGCAGACGAGGCGCCCTTACCCACAATAATCATAAAAAACGGCACAAGTGGTGCGGTGCCAACAAAAATCAGCACTGCCAGTTTGGATATAGGCCAAACGGCTACCAGAATGATCAGTGGAATCACCAGCACTAGAATCTGTTGCGGTATATAACGGGCTAAATAGCCATCTAATGCATCGACTTGTTCAAAAACAGCCGTCGACAAGGCGCCATCGCTGCCAAACCGGCTACGATTTGGTCCCAGCTCGGCTAATTTAGTCAGCAGTGCTTGTCGTACGCGTTTGCGCACCGTAAGACTAGCTTGCACGCCTAGTACATCTTTTACCCACAACAATAACAACCGTGCTGCCATCAAACCTACAATCAGTGGGATCACGCTGAGGCTCACGGCCTCACCTAAAGCCAAGCCGCTGATTAAGTCGGCTAAATACTTGGCTTGCCAAACAAACAATAATGCCGCCACCACACCAGCGGCGGTTGCAATCATCAGGGGTAAACGTATAGATCGGGTTTGCTGCTTCAGCCATGCGGCTGCGGGGGTGACTGAACGTTTGGCCACGCGGTTAACCTATATACAAAGATGCAAAAAAAATATCGAGGTGTGATTGTACCCTACTAGAGTTGGTTACGCATGATGATCCGGCAAGGCGCACAATACCATTTGTTCCACATCAGAATGTGTAACAATAATCAGGCCGTGCACCACCGCAACATCAGTCACCTACAGCTATACCTAATAGGTTATTGATTAAACAGTAGGTGGCAATATGGCGACCGTAGTGATAGTAGGTGCTGGTTTAGGCGGTATGCCAGCAGCATACGAAATAAAAGCGTTATTGGGCAAGCAGCATAGGGTCGTTATGGTGAACGAGCGACCTAGTTTTCAATTTACCCCATCCAACCCTTGGATACCGGTTGGTTGGAGGAAAGGCGAAGAAGTCAGCTTTGACTTAGCCAAGCATTTAGGCAAAAAGGGCATCGAGTTCATCGCCCAAGCCATGACCAAAATTGAACCGAAGGAAAAGTATATTGAGCTCGCTAATGGCGACAAGATTGAGTACGACTATCTAGTACTGACTACCGGGCCAAAACTAGACTTTGAATCCATTCCTGGTGCTGGCCCTGAGTTTTTTACCCAGTCGGTCTGCTCCCTGCAACATGCAGAGGTGGCAAAAGATAACTTTGATGCACTAGTAGAAGCGCCAGGGCCGGTTATTGTAGGTGCGTTTCAAGGTGCTAGTTGCTTTGGGCCTGGTTATGAGTACGCATTTGTGGTGGATAAGGCACTTCGTGATGCCAAGGTACGCAAACACGTTGAAATGACTTATGTCACCAGCGAACCATACATTGGCCACCTAGGTTTGGGTGGTGTTGGTGATTCGAAATCCATGATGGAGTCTGAGTTGCGCAACAAGCACATTAAGTGGATATGCAACGCCCGGGTAACGAAAGTCGAAGATGGCGTGATGTTTGTTGAAGAGCTTAATGACGAAGGCGAGGTAAAACGCTCCCATGAGCTGCCGTTTAAACACAGTATGCTTATCCCACCTTTTAAAGGCATCGACCCAATTGCTGCGGTAGAGGGCTTAGCCAATCCTAAAGGTTTTGTTCTCATCGATGACTATCAACGCAACCCTACATATCCAGAGATATACTCTGCTGGCGTGTGCGTTGCCATTCCACCTGTGGAACAAACACCTGTACCAACCGGTACACCCAAAACCGGCTACATGATTGAGTCGATGGTGACGGCGATTGCCCACAACTTGCGCGATAAGATTTTTGATGACAAAGAGCCAAGCCATAAAGGTACTTGGTCAACTGTTTGTTTAGCCGACATGGGCGATACGGGTGCAGCGTTTGTGGCAATTCCACAAATACCGCCACGTAATGTCACTTGGTTTAAAAAAGGTAAGTGGGTAAGGCTGTCGAAAATAGCTTTTGAGAAGTACTTCATTCGCAAAATGAAGAGCGGCGCGTCTGAACCATTTTACGAGAAGCAGGTTATGAAGTTATTAGGTGTAGAAAGGCTAGAAAAGTAGGCTGTACGGCGCGGTTTTTCCGCGCCGTACAACATCAGAAGATCCAACGTCGTAACGTTTTCCTACTTCTTGTTTTTCGGGTCGAGCGCGTCGCGCAGACCATCACCCACAAAGTTAAAGCAGAACAGGGTTATGGTTAGCGCTAACAACGGGAAGATTAGCTGCCAAGGCGTGATGCGCATGCTATCGGCACCAGCCGAGATCAGCGCGCCCCAAGAGGTTTGCGGCTCCGAAACCCCTAGGCCAAGGAACGAGATAAAGCTTTCAAACAAGATCATCTGCGGCACCAATAAGGTGGCATATACCACAACCACACCCAGTACGTTAGGCACAATATGGCGCATAATGATTACTGGTGTGCGCACACCCTGAGCGATTGCGGCTTCTACGAATTCTTTGTTTTTAAGGCTAAGTGTTTGACCGCGCACAATACGCGCCATATCCAGCCAAGACACTGCCCCAATGGCAATGAAAATAAGCAATACGTTACGACCAAAAATCGCCATCAATACAATCACTAGGAACATAAACGGGAACGACATAAGGATTTCAACGGCTCGCATCATTAACGAGTCTACCTTGCCACCCATGTAGCCAGATACCGCGCCATAAATTGTGCCGATTACCACAGCCACCAGAGCGCCCATTAAGCCAACCATTAATGAGATACGCGACCCTTGCACAAGGCGAGCAAGCAAGTCACGACCATCACTATCGGTACCAAAATAATGCGGTGCCGTGCCTATTTCGGCGGCGTATTCGTTCGGGTGCGTCATCGCTGGTTTGCCATAGAACTCCACGTCTTCCAAGGCAAACCAATCAACGGTTTCGTAGTCCCACTGAGTGAGATAGTTACCAAAGATGGCGAACGCAGCAACGAACACCAATACAATCAGAGAAATCATTGCCGCCCGGTTGGCCTTAAAACGACGGAAGGCATCATCCCAAAGGCTACGGCCTTTTACTGAATCGGGTAAAACTTGATCTTGAGTAGTCATTTGCGCGCTCCCTTAATAACGAATGCGAGGGTCGAGCGCTGTGTACAGCATGTCGACAATGGCGTTGAACAAAATAGAAAGCGCACCGGCTAGAATGGTCACGCCCAAGATAAGTGAGTAGTCACGGTTCGTAGCACCTTGAACAAAGTGCTGACCAATACCACCGGTTTGGAATACTTGGTCAACAATCACCGAACCGGTAATCAAACCAACAAACGCAATGCCTAGGTAGGTAATCACTGGCATGAGTGCTGGTTTCATTGCATGGCGCCACAAAACAATAGAGGTTGGCAAGCCTTTCGCACGAGCAGTGCGAATATAGCTTGAGCTTAATACTTCAATCATGCTGCCACGTGATAAACGCGCCACTTGCGCAATATAACTCGTCGCCATGGCAAAAATTGGCAGAATTAGATAGTTAAATTGACCATCGCCCCAGCCACCTGCTGGTAGCCAGCCGAGTTTTACGGCAAATAGCCAAACACACAAAGGAGCTAAAACGAAGTTGGGGAATACCACCCCAGACATGGCAAAACTCATCACCGAATAGTCTTGCCAATGGTTTTGTTTCACTGCCGCCCAAATGCCTATTGGGATGCCGATAATAATAATGAAGAAGAAACTCCACAGGCCAATGATGGCCGAGCGCGGGAAGCTGCCCTCAATGATCTCGGTAACACTACGGTCTTGATATTTAAATGACGGACCAAAGTCTTGATAAAGAATAAGGTCGCGCATATAGATGCCGTATTGCACAACAATGTGTTTATCTAGGTTGTACTTGGCATTTAGGTTTTCTAGTACCGCTGGCGGAGGGGTTTTCTCCGAAGTAAATGGGCCACCTGGTGCAGCGCGCATCAAAGCAAAAGATACGGTAATTAGAATTAGTAGTGTTGGAATCGCCACAAATAGGCGTTTGAGCATGAACTTCAACATAATGCAGTCTCGTGTCGTTTAGGCTGCGGCAGAGCAGACATAGGCTGGGAGCATACCTCCCAGCCCAAACAGATAGAAGGCACCTAGATCAAAGGTGCCTATTACCCGGCCTTACTGTAGCGAAAGGTCTTTTACATATACTACGTCTTGCGCATTACCTACTGGCCAGCCCTGCACATTTTCAGAGATCATGCGGGTACGGGTGTAGTAGAAGATTGGCGCCAGAGGGGCTTCTTCAGAAATGATTGCCTCAGCCTTGGTATAGTATTCGTTGGCGTTTTCAGCGCGTGCCGCTTCTACTAGTAAACGATCATATTCAGCGTTACTGAAGTTTGAATCGTTATTACCGTGACCGGTTCTTAACAGGTCAAGGAAGGTAGAGGCTTCGTTGTAGTCACCACCCCAACCGGCGCGGGCAACGTCAAATCCACCTGCTTTTTTGGTTTCCAAGAAGGTTTTCCACTCTTGGTTTTGCAGGTTCATTTCAACGCCTAGCTTTTGCTTCCACATTTGGCTGATTGCAACCGCAACACTACGGTGAAATTCAGACGTGTTGTATAGGAAATCAACTTCTAACGGGTTGTCCTTACCAAAGCCAGCTTCTGCCAATAGCTCAATCGCCATACGGTCACGCTCAATTTGGTTTAGCGACGACTCAGCCACAGTTGGTGCTTCGAAACCAGCAACGAATGTTGGAACGAAGGTATAAGCTGGCGTTTGGCCACCTTTGGTTACCGCACGTACAATTACTTCACGGTCGATCGCAAGGCTAAGCGCTTTACGTACACGACGGTCGTCGAACGGTGGCTCTTCAGTGTTGAACTCGTAGTAATAAACCGCCAAGTTCGGGTAAATCGTAAATTCGTCAGCAAATTCACGCTTCAGACGAGGGATCTGCGCGTTAGGCACAGTTGCTGTAACGTGAATTTCGCCCGCTTCAAAGCGTGCTAGTTCAGAGTTTTCATCTTCAATTGGTAGGAAAGTAACACCGTCTAGTGCAACGTTCGCGTTGTCCCAGTAGTTAGTGTTACGTACTAGGTCCATTTTTTCATTCAATGTCCAAGCGTCTAGCTTGTAAGCACCGTTAGAAACCATGTTGCCTGGGCGCGTCCACATGTCGCCATGTTCTTCAATCACTTCTTGTGGCACTGGGTACATGGTGTAGTGTGCCGCAACGCTTGGGAAGTAAGGAACAGACTGCTTAAGTTCTACACGCAGCGTGTCTTCGTCTACAGCTGTTACACCAAGCATGCTTGGCTCAACCGTGCCGTCGATCGCTTCTTGGGCGTTTTTGATTTGTGCAGCTTTGCTCATGTACCAAGAGTAAGGAGACGCTAGCTCTGGCGATACAACGCGTTTCCAAGCGTATTCAAAGTCGGCTGCGGTAACATCTTCGCCGTTCGACCACTTAAGACCGTCACGTAGTTCAAAAGTCCAAACGGTGTTGTTCTCTGTTGCAGTCCAAGACTCGGCAGCACCAGGGATTACTTCACCTTCTGAATTCAGGGCCGTTAGGCCTTCAAACAACTGGTATGCAACCATACCGCCTGGTTGACCTTCAATTTTGCCTGGGTCGATAGAGGCCGGTTCTGCACCGTTACCGATAACAATGGTTGCAGCCGACGCTGCTGAAATAGCGAATGTTGCAGTACCTGCAACCGCCATGCTTAATGCGATTTTTTTGATAGAACTCATGGACGTTCCTCTTTTGATTTTTTTTATCCAGCTAAACTTATTTTGTGTGCTGGTTTGCCTTCTGCATTCGCCGTTTTAATGGCAGAAAGCGAGACATAACATCGGAGTGTATTATTTCGCATCGAATTGCCAAACCTTCGATAACAAACCTCAACGTACCTCTCCGTATTCTTAACTTTACAGAGCTTGGGTTGTTTGAGGTGGGTCAATTGTTAGCAAAGGTTTCCAATTACAACGACGATTGCGAAGCATTTTTGATAGCACAACTCGTTGGTTATACTACTGACTACAAGCGTAGATGATTTTTGGAGGCTTTCATGAAAACAACTTCTTTACCTTCGCCCGAGGAAGCCCTTGCGGGTCGTCGTGAGCCACTAGCAGTGGTGAATCAGCACTATGTAAAGAACACGAGCATCAAGCCACCATTTGGCGAGGGTATCCGCACCATTCAGTTTGGCATGGGCTGCTTTTGGGGAGCTGAGCGCTTATTCTGGAACCTCGATGGCGTGGTGAGCACAGCGGTAGGATATGCAGGGGGTTACACGCCTAACCCAACGTATGAAGAAGTGTGCTCAGGCCAGACGGGCCATACCGAGGCTGTATTAATTGCCTATGACCCTAAACAAATTTCGCTGGCGAAGTTGCTTGAGGTCTTTTTTAACGAGCACGACCCCACACAAGGCATGCGCCAATGGAACGACATCGGTACCCAGTATCGCTCGGCGATTTATTGCAGTGCCGATGATTTGAACTGCGTCGAGGCAGCAATTGATGCAGCTCGCGACCAGTTCCACAAGCAAGGCAAAGGTGACATCACTACCGAAGTGAAGTCGGAGCAAACTTTTTATTATGCCGAAACTTATCACCAACAGTATTTAGCCAAGAACCCTAATGGCTATTGCGGTTTAAAAGGCGCCGGTGTGGTTTGTCATCTAACCTAAAGTGAATAAGACCAATGGCAACATTCGCATACGCTGATTCGGGTCAACGAAACCACGCAACTATAAAGTATTCGTTACAGACATAGCACCTGTTTTTTCGCATACTGTTGTGCAGGATTAGATCGCTGACGGTAAAGTCGGCGGTTATCGGCTGGGAAAGCGGTTATTTATAGATGGACACCCTTGGTTAGTAATAAAGTGCGGGTTTGAGGAGATTACTTTGACTGCTGCAAATATTGGCGACGTCATTCTGAAGGTTCGAGACTTAAAAGTAGATTTTGAGCTCGAAGATGAAACGGTACACGCGGTAAAAGGCATCTCCTTTGATTTGCGCAAAGGCGAAACATTGGCGCTGGTAGGTGAATCTGGATCTGGTAAATCGGTTACCTCGATGGCCATTATGCAGTTGCACGACCCGAAAATCGCGCGCTACCCAGAAGGCTCATCGATTGAGTTCGAAGGCACCGAGCTGATTAATGCACCACGCAAGGTGGTGAATAAGTTTAATGGCGACCGCATTGCGATGATTTTCCAAGAGCCAATGAGCTCTTTGAACCCCTACCTCAACATTGAAACCCAGCTCGCTGAAGTGCTTATCCATCATGGTAACTACAATAAGGACACTGCTCGCAAGCGTATCCTAGAGTTGTTTGAGCTAGTAGAACTGCCAAACCCTAAAACTGCTCTCAAGCGCTATCCACATGAGTTCTCTGGCGGCCAGTTACAACGCATTATGATTGCCATGGCACTGGGCAATGAGCCAGACCTATTGATTGCTGATGAGCCAACCACTGCGCTGGATGTAACCATTCAGGCACAAGTACTTGAACTGCTGGCGTCGATTCAAAAGCGTATGGGCATGGCGATTTTGTTCGTTACCCACGACCTAGGCGTCGTGAAACATCTAACTGACAATGTTTGTGTTATGCGCTTTGGTGAAATTGTCGAAACCGGCAAAACCACTGAAGTATTTGCTAATCCTAAGCATGAGTACACCCAGCACTTACTCGATTCAACACCTAAAGGTCGTAAAACGCCGGTTGCTGATGAAGCACCAGTGATTTTGGACGTTGACAAGGTGCTAGTGCAGTACCCAACACGACATAACTTTTTTGGTAAGCCGGTTGAGTTTTTTGACGCAGTGAAACAAGTGTCGCTAACGGTTCGCGAAGGCCAAACCGTGGGTATTGTGGGTGAGTCTGGATCGGGCAAATCGACCCTTGGCCGTGCCATTTTGAAGTTACTTGATACTTCCGCTGGCACCGTTGAATTTAATAAACAGCGCATTGATAACGCAGAACCTGCGGCAATGCGTCCACTGCGTAAAACATTGCAAGTGGTTTTCCAAGACCCTTATGGTTCACTGTCACCGCGCATGACGGTTGGTGACATTGTCGCGGAAGGCTTGCGCGTGCACTACCCGGAAATGAGCAAAGATGAGCGCCAGCAACGGGTTGAGCAAGCACTTGAAGCCGTGCGCATGCCAAAGAACATTATTAACCGCTATCCACATGAGTTCTCTGGTGGTCAGCGCCAGCGCATTGCCATTGCCCGCGCTGTGGTACTGGAGCCGAAGTTAGTCATGCTTGACGAACCTACTTCGGCCTTGGACCGCTCTGTTCAGGTAACCGTGGTTGAGCTACTGCGCGATTTACAAAAGCGCCTAGGTATGTCGTACGTATTTATTTCACACGATTTGTCGGTAGTGCGTGCGATGTCGGACTATGTGTTAGTCATGCGCAAAGGTGAAGTGGTTGAGCAAGGCCCAACTGAGCAAATTTTTGACAACCCACAAACCCAGTATTGTCAGGAACTTATTAACGCTGCTTACGACCTGTAAGCCGTTAGCGCGACAAACACTACTGCCGTGAGAGCCACTCTTTGAGGGCTCTCACTAAACTTTGTAGCTGTTCGTTGACCCGCGTAAACTTAACCTCTGCCACATCTTCTCCAGCCTTCACGGCCTGCTCTAGCTGCATGACAGCATCGGTCACCTGATTCTGAACTAACATCGCCGTTAAACCTTTTAACGTGTGCAAGCGCCGATGTGAAGCGTCACGATCAGTTAAGTATTCAGCAGCCGCCGTCTGGATATCATCCGCATGATTGCTAACAAATTGTGCAACAACTTGTTTTAACACATCTATGCTGCCAGCAGCATTGGCAAGCGCGTAGGATTCATTGAATTCAGCTTCTGCTGTGACTTCTTGTTCTGCTGTTGGCAAGTCAGCGGGCTTCTCTGGCACTGTTTTAGGGTTATACGCCCCCTCTAGTAATTTATGCGGTAATAACTGGCGCAGCAATTCATACAACTCATTGGGTTTAAACGGTTTAGACAAATGCGCATTCATACCCGCTGCTTCGGTTGATTGCCTATCACTCATCATTGCATTCGCAGTTAGTGCAACAATAGGCGCCTCGAAGCCATGCTGGCGAATCTCGGTTGCTGCCTGCAAGCCGTCTTTTACCGGCATTTGCACATCCATAAAAATTAGATCGTATGACTGCTCGAGCGCCATTAATACTGCTTGTGCGCCGTCTCGCGCGTGCGCCGGCTTAATACCACAACGCCCTAACAACTCTTCTACAATTTGCCAATTAATATCATTGTCTTCTGCAACCAATATCCTAGCTTCGAACTGCGGCTCACCTAGCTTGGCGCTTTCATTTTGAGCTTTGTTAACTAGCGTATCGATCAACTGATAGGGGGTGAATGGCATTGTCATCGCTGCATTGTCAGATTCTCGGCGCCCTATTAGCAGTGCCTTTTCTCCAAGCACGCCCGCCAACGCCTCATCGTCCACAATGACGCGTTGGCAAACAGCCATATCTTGACTAAGTGTAATACCTGCAGACATTAACGTTTCCTGCAAGTGCTCGGCGAGTTGCGCATCGCTCATTTGTAGCGCTACCTTTATAGGAGGTAGTTCAAAGTTAGAGGCTTGCGGATCTTCGGCGATTGGCAAGTTCAAGGTAAATACAGTGCCCTCTCCTGGAACGCTGTTGGCGACAATGTTGCCACCCATTAGGTTAGCCAAACGCTGACTTATGTTGAGCCCTAAGCCAGTACCACCAAATTTCCGTGAGGTACTGCTGTCAGCTTGCTGGAACGGCTTAAAGAGAAGCTTTAGCTGCTCTGGTTTCATACCAATGCCGGTATCTGAAACAGTTAATTCCAGGTGCGACGCTTGATAAGCAACTGAGAGTCGAATGTCACCACTTTCGGTGAACTTTAACGCGTTGCTCAGCAAGTTGTTCAAAATCTGCTGTATTCGCAGCGAGTCACCAATAAAGTTACAAGGTTGTGAAGGGTTGGCTTCCACCCAAATCGGCACGCCTTTGGCTCGGCTTTGCTCACCAAAGATGGCACAACTCGTTGCGAGCACATCTGGTAGGGAAAACGGATGATAGTCTAGCTCAAGCTTATTGGCTTCAATTTTTGAAAAGTCGAGAATGTCGTTAATAATCGATAGCAAAGCCTCGCTGCTTAGCTGAATCTTTTCGATATAACTCCTTTGTTTGCTGCTTAGACCGGTAGCCAACGCCAACTCAGCCATGCCAGTTATGGCATTCATTGGTGTGCGGATTTCATGGCTCATATTGGCTACGAACTGGCTTTTTAACCGGTTGGCAGACTCGGCCTCATGCATGGCTTGAATGAGTTGTTGCTCAGCCTCTCGCCGATCTGTGATATCCGATTGAATGCCAATGTAGTGCGTGGTTTCACCTTGATCGTTCTTAACAGGAGATAACGACAACTGATTCCAGAATAAACTTCCATCAGCGCGATAATTTGCTAACTCCACTTCAACGGCTTTCTGATGACGAATCGCATTGGCGAGTTTTTTGACTGAATCGGTATTAGTTTCTGGGCCTTGCAGAAAATCACACTTTTTACCCAGCACATCTTCAGCCTTAAAGCCCGTAATCAACTCAAAGCCATGGTTAACAAACACGAGAGGCTGGGCGTCAGAATACTCTGAAATAATAATTCCATTATTGGCAGTATCAACTGCCAACTTCAGTAGTTTGAGCTCTTGTTCTGCCTGTCGCACCAGCGTGATATCCGTGCCAACAAATACAAAGCCACTTTTCTCATTGTTGGCATTCTGCTTGTCGGCTCGCGTCCACAACCATGTGCTGCCGTTTAGTGAATGCTCTACCCTCGCTTCCTCACCAAACAATGACGAGTCATTAGTTAGGCCCATACTATGTGGAACAGATGAACCGGCAGCTGGTCGTAACAATTCTTCGGCGGTTTGATTGCAAGAAGTCAGGACTAACTGATCATCAGTTATCAATACTGCCGCATCCAAGCTATCGAGAATTGATTGAATTTCTACCTTTGAGGTGGTGGCTGCGCGCATTCCCGTAATGCTGTGATGGAAGATACGGACCACTTCCGCCAACTCACTGACATTTGTGTGATTAGTGATGACTTCGCTGGTATCGAGTGTTTGCAAATCGCGACTCATAGCGGACTTTAAGTCGTGTAATAACTGTTTAACCGAAGACAAGGTCACCAAAGAAATGACAAAGAACACTCCCAAAACAATAGCGACCGATACCACCAGCATTGATACAAAGCCATCCTGCAGCAACCCAATCGCCTGTTCATCCTGCAGGATGACAGGCTGCAGCGCTAAGTCGTTTTGAGGAGCGCTACTGAACCAACCGGATATAGGTAACTCAAGCGCCTGCTCTAGTACTAGGTCGTTTGTTGTTGAGTACAGAACAGTTTGTTTATCATCTAGCAGCACGAGCGCTCGATCTGGCCGCGAAAAAGCGCTTTGCTGCATTAAATAATCGAGTGAAACCCTTGCAACAAAAGCCCCTTCAGGTGATCTGTTAATTTTGACTGGGCTCGCTAAGTACAAGTGGCCATCTTCAATAAACGTCCATGATTGACCATCCTCTAACACGCGATCGAGCCACAAAGACGTGTCGGGGTACCAATTAGCTATACGCCCATTGTTCGAGGCAATCACTTCACCGCGAAAATCCACTACGGCCAATGGTGTGCGCTCACTTGATGCAAGAGATAGGTTCTCGATAAAACTTGGAAGGTAGGCTTGCCGGCCGTTGTAGTCAACTAGTGCGTTAACTACGATTGCATTGGCAGCAAACTGCTCTAAACGTTCTTGTAACTGTTGGTATTGCTCATTAACAATAAGGTGATAGCTTTTCCCTGCTGCTTGCAACTGACGGTCGACTAGTTGTCGCTGAATACTAGCAGCCACAACGACTAGCACCACAAATACAAATAGACTCACGCCTACAAGTGTGCCCAGCGATTTTTTAACAACATAACGCCACAGAGATTGCATTAAAACGGCACTCCAATGCCGTTATCGTTAGCTTGCAGCAGTAACAAGTCTTCTGGTGCCAAGGCTTCGTTGGAATCTCTAAACGGCCAAGAATAAGTCTTCATTGCCCCTTGATGACTTTCTATTTGCCTCAGCGCGTCTCGGATGGCACTAGCTTGGATGTCTCCAGCAAGGGCCACCGCTTTGGTTAACAAATGCACTAAATCGTAGGCTTGTACCACGCCATTGTAGCTGTTGTTCGGCGAGCCATATTGACGTTGATATTGAGCCAATAATTCTTCACCTACTGCCGTTTTTGCTTGCCCGGAAGAAACTGTATTCACCCATTTAAAGCTAATGCGTTGCAGCTGATCCAGCCCAAGATGACCAACGAAGTCGTCGGCCACTACGCCCCAATGCGACAGCACAGCAGGCTGCTCACCACCGGCTATTAGCGCATTAGCAAAGTTCACGGCATCGCGGGCGTTGCCAACAAAAAACAGGCAATCTGTTTCACCATGCTCATAAATGCCATCAATTAACTGCGGGAACAGCTCGGTTTGCCAGTTAAACCAAGCCGCGGGTAGCAGAGGAAATCCTAGTTCTTGTGAAGCTTGCAACAAGGCTTTTTCGTTGCTGCGCCCCCAGCCGGTGTTTTCTAGCATCGAGTGAGTATGTTGGCAGCCTAGGTCTTGCGCTTCCTTTACTAAAAACTCGCCAACCCACTCATCGCGTAACGACAAACGAAACACATTATTGGGGTTATAGCCGTTATCTATAATGGGAGTGCCCGCTGCCCAGGGCACTAAGTAAATAAGGTCTTTTTGGTGAATGGTTTCTAGCTCGGCGAGTACAACCGGCGTGTGAATACCTCCAAGAATAGCCAGCAAGTTGGGCATTTCGCTGGCTTGCTCTACATGTAATATGCCGCGGGCAGGGTTTGCTCTATGGTCGCGGACAACCAGTTCAATTGGCTTACCAAGCACACCGCCGGCAGCGTTGATCTCTGCAACGGCAATTTGAGCCCCTGCTAGTATGGCCTCACCGCCTTGTTTACCGCCAGTGGTGAAATCGGCGTTTACCATAATCTGCCAATGATTAGCAGACGCGAATGACGTGATAAAAAGTAGGATCAACCAGCGCATAGGTACCTCGCAAATGCCCAACTATGTTCACTATAGTTAAGTTTTTTGCGGCCTATGGCGCTGGTTACTTAAATTAACGGTATTGGTTGGCCAGGTCGCGCAATGCCATAGCCGCTTGGCCGGCTGATTCAGCATAAGTTTCATCTTCGCTGGCAAATATAATGCCGCGTGAGCTGGAAATCATTAAGCCAGTGCCATCAGCAGTTTTTCCTTGTTGCAGTACAGCTTCGGCATCACCGCCTTGCGCTCCCAAGCCAGGCACTAGAAACGGCATATCACCCACGAGCTGGCGAATCTCACCCATTTCGTCTGGCCAAGTAGCACCAACAACCAGTGCTAGGTTGTTATTCTGATTCCATTTTTCACAAGCAGTAATCGCCACTTGTTGATAAAGCTTGTTGCCGTTTTCTAACGTTAAGCCTTGCAGCTCCGCCGCCGATGGGTTTGATGTACGGCATAAAACGATCACACCCTTATCTTGGTACTCGGTAAACGGCTCAATGCCATCGAACCCTAAGTAAGGGTTTACCGTTACCGCATCTGCTTCAAAGCGCTCAAATGCTTCGCGCGCATAACGCTCGGCTGTTGAGCCAATGTCGCCACGCTTTGAATCCAAGATAACAGGCAAACCAGGGTGCATGCGGTGCACGTGTTTAATGAGGTCTTGTAAGATATCTTCCGCACCCAAGGCAGCAAAGTGAGCAATCTGCGGTTTAAATGCACAGGCGTAAGGCGCTGTCGCATCAATGATGTTCATTCCCCACTCAAATAAGCCTTCGGCACTGCGTAAATGTTCAGGCAGGCGCTTAATGTCGGGATCAATACCAACACAAACTAGGGTATCTTGCTGTTGCCAGCGATTGCGTAGATCAGTGCTAAAGCTCACAGGTGCTCCTAACTCTCGGACATGCGATGGCTAAGTGTAACAGAATTTGGCGACTGTCAGCGCAATGCCTTGATATAAACCTGTGAGTTGCGGTTTGCATCGAGCTTTTGCCGACGTGCCTCTGGTAACTGCTCTTTGGTCGCTTTGATAAACCCTCGCTCAACAAACCAATGAGCCGTTTGCGTGGTTAAAATAAACAACCCGTGACAGCCCATCGCCAAAGCTTGTTTTTCAACTTCTTGCAACAGGCTTTGAGCTCTATGTTGGCCGCGATAGTTTGGGTGAATCACCAAACAAGCGAGCTCCGCCATGTCATCAAAAGGGTGCAGCGCAGCACAACCAATCACCAACCCATCTCGTTCAAAGACATAGTACTCACTTATTTCTGTCTCTAGGCGTTGGCGTGATCTTGGCACCAAGATGCCTTTTTCTTCCAACGGCTGTAGCAGCGCTAGAATGCCACCAATATCAGACAGATTGGCTTGCCTCAGCTGGTCATAGTTGTCTTGCGATACCATGGTGCCGACGCCATCGCGCGTATACAGCTCGGCTAGAATGCCGCCATCAACTTGGCTGTTCACAACTTGCACACGCGGAATCGCCGCATCACAAGCGCGGCAAAGTGTTTGCAACGTTTGCCGACCGGTTGTGTTGATATCTAACGAAGTGAGTCGCTGCCTCGCTTGCAAGGCAGTTAACTCGCGGCCATTTTCAGGTCGACACTGGATGTCATCGCCAACAATAATGAGTTTATCGGCGTTGAGTGATTGCGCGGCTGCAACGGCAACTTCGCCCGCTTCCACGTTAAACAGCTCGCCGGTGACCGACACGCCAATGTGGGAGAGTAAAACAATGTTATTGCGTTTAAGTTGGTCGGCGATGGCCTTGTTATGTACCTGGCGGACCTTGCCAGAGTACAAAAAATCGACACCGTTTATCACGCCAATTGGACGAGCATAAACATAATTACCTGACACCACACGCATTTCACTGTTAAACATTGGGCTATTGATGAGACTACGAGAGAACGCTGCCTCAATCGCAAATCTTAGCTTACCGGATACTGCCACAGCAGCGTCGAGCGCCTCCGTATCAGTTACTCGAATACCTTGGTAGTACTGGTTTTCATCCAATGCGTGAGCAATCTGTGCCCGGCCACCTTGCACAATCACCAAGCGGATTCCCAAGCTGGCAAGCAATGCAAGATCGGCGACTAAATTGTCGATATCACCGCGCAGGCTATCGTCGGTGAGCAAGACCACGACAGTCTTGCCCCGCAAACTATGGATGTATGGTGAGCTATTGCGGAAAAACTCTACGAACTGTTCAATATTCACTCGGCGACCTCACTTATTCTAAGGTGATTTTAGGTCGCCAAGCGTCGTTAAACAATGCGCGAGTAGCGCTGGCGCAATTGATCGGTTAAATAAGCATCAAATAACATGCAAATCGGGCGCAATAACAAGCGTCCCGTCGGCAAAACGTCTATTCCTTTCGCCGATAACTTAATTAATCCGTCATCAGCAAAATTTTGCAGGTAGGGCTGCACGTCTTTAAAGTCGGCTAAGAAATTACGCCCAAATTCTTTACGGTATTCGCTATAACTGATTGGCATCGCACAGCTCAGACGACTGATAATCCAGCGGCGGCGAATATCATCATCATTTAGTTCATAGCCTTTGGCAACTGGCATTTCACCGGCGGCAATTTTGTTTTGCCAAGCGTCTAGTGACTTTTCATTTTGGAAGTATTGTCCATCAATAAAGCTGATTGAAGATACCCCCATCGCCAACATATCCAACCCTTTATGAGTTGAATAACCTTGGAAGTTACGTTGCAAAGACTGCCCATACAGCGCTTGTGCTAGCGGATCATCAGGCTTGGCAAAATGGTCCATGCCAATGTACACCATGCCCGCGCTCTGCAACTGCTGAATGCTATTACCAAGTATGGCTAGCTTAGTTTCTGGGGTTGGCACTTCGTGGCTGTCAATCCGCTTTTGCGGAGCAAACCTGTCTGGTAAATGGGCATAGCTATACATGGCAATGCGATCTGGTGACAGGTCCAGTACTTGCCTGAGTGTTTGCTCAAAGGTCGCTTCGCTTTGATTTGGCAAACCATAAATAAGGTCAATGCTGATGCCGTGAAAGCCGAGGTCGCGTGCTGCTTGCATGCGTTGAGCTACCAATTCATAGGGTTGCACACGATGAACCGCTTTCTGGGTGGCTGGGTTAAAGTCTTGTACGCCAATGCTAATGCGGTTAAAGCCCAGCTCTTTAAGCATTGCCAGATAATTTTCATCGGTGACCCTAGGGTCAATCTCGATAGAAAACTCATGATCAGGCAGCGAAAACAGATCAAAGTTATAGTCCAGCAAGGCCCAGACTCGCTGCATTTGCTCAACTGTTAAAAAGGTTGGCGTACCACCACCAAAGTGCAATTGTTTAATTGGCCTTGCACCGCAAAAGTCAGCTAAGCGAGACATTTCGATGGCCAAATGCTCAATATATTTGTCTGCTAGGTCTTGCTGTTTGGTGACGTGTTTATTACAGGCACAGTAATAACAAAGATGACGACAAAATGGGATATGGACATAAAGCGATAGCGGTTCGTAGCTTCTACCGGCCTGACTTAATGCACTGAGATATTGTGCTTGTGTTACTTGTTCAAAGCAAAGCGCGGTTGGATAAGACGTATACCTTGGTCCATTACCATCATATTTTTTCACCAATGCTGCAGACCACTGCACTTGCTCAGACATACTAACCCCATGCTTACACTACCCTTATCGCAGCATTATGAAGGCTGCTAGCAAAGCAAACCTGACGTAAGTCAATAGGCCTCTATTTTAACCTAGAAAAATGTGACTAATTAATGAACAAATAGGAGGGAGGCACGTTAATTAAGCTATTCAATCAACCGCTTTGTTGTTATTATGTGAACTCGATAGCAGTCGGCATGTGAAGCCATCGTGCTTTTACAGCTGAGTGTTGTTCTCCTCTGACACAATTGGATTGTGTCTCTTCAGCACCATCCTCGCGGATGGTGCTTTTTTTGCTTAAGCGTTTTTATTTAAGCTTGTCACACTCAAATTATGCAAAAGCGCCTTTTAGAGCGAAGAAGAACAAAATAGATAAACCAGCACCGGCTGGCAGGGTAACTAACCATGACGTGAAGATAGTACCAATCACACGCAAGTTAAGTGCTGAGATGCCGCGCGCTAAACCAACCCCTAGCACTGCACCGACAAGAGTTTGAGTTGTAGAAACTGGGATACCAGCACCTGAGGCCACTACTACCGTCGTTGCCGCACCCAACTCAGCAGCAAAACCACGGCTAGGCGTCAGCTCAGTGATCTTCTTACCAATTGTGCCCATTACTTTAAAGCCGTAGGTAGCTAGACCCACAACAATACCAAGCGCACCCAGCAGCAGTACCCAGGTTGGCAGTGCCGATTTCTCAACAATCTGACCACCATTTTCAAGGGTAGATACCACGGCTGCCATTGGGCCAATCGCGTTGGCAACATCATTCGAGCCGTGCGCAAACGCCATCGCACAGGCGGTGAAGACCATAAGGATCGCAAAAATACGTTCAACTGAAGCAAAGCGGAACTTCTCATCTGCTTTATCGTCGCGTTTTACTCGGCGCAGCAAGGTGTAGCCGATCGCCGTGACAACCAAACCAATGACAACAGAAAGCAATGATGCTTCAACGAACGACAGTTTGATGCCCACATGCTTTAAGCCCTTTAGCAAGGTAACCATGGCAATCATAAAGCCAACGAAGAACATGTACATAGGTACCCATTTCTTCGCCTGGGTGAAAGGATCTTCGGTATCTAGAATCAAGCGCTGAACCGATACAAACATAAAGAACGAGATAGTACCGGCAATCACTGGTGAGGTTACCCAGCTGGCAACAATTGACCAAACCTTGCTCCACTCAACCGCATCAACGCCAACACCTACTGCGGCAAAGCCAACAATAGCACCAACAATTGAGTGCGTAGTCGATACCGGCCAGCCTTTCATTGAGGCTACAGCCAGCCATATACCCGCAGCCAACAAAGACGCCATCATGCCGTATACCAGCAACTCTGGATGCCCGTTCATTACGTTCGGGTCGATAATGCCTTTACGGATGGTAGAGGTCACTTCGCCACCGGCTAAGAAGGCGCCGGCAAATTCGAAGATCATTGCAATAACAATTGCTTGTTTGATGGTTAGTGCGCGTGAACCAACCGACGTACCCATGGCGTTTGCAACGTCGTTGGCACCAACGCCCCAGGCCATAATGAAGGCGAATACTGCCGCCAGAGGCAGAAGTATGTGCTGGTATTGTAACAATAATTCCATTGGTGATTATCTCGCTAGCAGGATTTGTAGACGCGCACCCACACGCTGAGCGTGATCAGCAACTACGCCAATTTCTTCAATTACTTGGTATAGGAACATAACGTCAATTGGTGGCAACTCACGTTCCAATGCCATTAATCCTTGGCGAATCACTCTCTCATGCTGATCTGAATTAGTTTCTAGTTCATCCAAAACAACCACCATACGGTGCACACGCTCAGCTTCGATCCCGCGGAAGCTGGTCTCCATCAACTCATCAAGCTCGGCGACAATTTCATGCGCTTGCACAACAACAGAGACTGCTTGTTTTGCATAGGCCATAAATTGCTCTACCAATGTCGCTGGCACTTCCATTTTGCGACCTAGCATCACACCGGAAATGTCTTTTACTACGTTGGCAATTTTGTCTTGTACGGTAAGTAGTTCAAGCAAGTCTGAACGTGGCACAGGCATAAACAGACTGTTTGGCAAGTGCAAACGGATGTCTTTTTTAATCGCGTCAGCTTCATGCTCTTTTTCAGAAATCTGCTTACGAACCAGCTCTGCTTGCTGCCAATCCTTTACTACCACTGCGTCTAAAAAGACAGGTAATAACTCGGCACATTCGCGTGCTTTGCTGATATGTTCCTGAATTGGTTTGACCGGTGAGCGACCAAACAAGTCAATTAAAGGACTTTCGGCGGCCATGCTGCCTCCTAAGTGCATCGTTGAAATTGTCGCGGATTATATGGCCTCGAAATCAAAATGTCATAGTTACATGGTAATTTTTTGCGTTTTTATTTTTAATACTGGTTAATTAATGCGCTACATCAGGCTGTCGAAGCATGACCTTTGACCCATTTGCTATGCCATGTAGACTACAGCGTTGCTTAGGAGGTTGTTGTGGCGAAAGAAATTGAACTCAAATTATCTGCAGTATCTGTAGACAGCTCAGCCATTATAGATTGGTGCCAAAAACAGTTTGCCGACCCCATCATTTCACAGCTTGCTAACGCCTATTTTGATACGCCAGATCAAGCACTTAGCCAGCAGAAAGTGGCACTGCGTATTCGCTCTTATGATGGCAGTCATACCATGACGTTAAAAACAGCAGGAGAGGCCGCGGGCGGGTTACATCAGCGCAACGAGTATGACTGGCCACTAGTGAAACCCGAGCTAGATGTTGCAGAGCTAACAGACAAACTACCAAATATTGATTGGCAACAAGTGCAGCCGCAGTTCACGACTAACTTTAAACGATATGCTTGGCTAATCAGCTTTCAGCACAGCGAAATAGAACTGGTAATGGACGTAGGCGGCGTGGAAGCGAACAACCAGGTTGATGCAATCAATGAAATTGAGCTAGAGCTAAAATCTGGGCTGGCAAGTGAGCTTTACGACCTAGCCACACGATTATGTCGACAGTTTGCCTTACTGCCTAACAATGTTTCAAAGGCACAACGTGGTTACCGGCTTCTTTCTGGTGACGACTCATTGGCACCCTGTGCTGAAGAGTCCGTTGCAGCGCAGCTTAATCACTTCACTAATGCTTTAGAAAGTTTTAGCTATAGCAGCAAACTAGCTGCTTGGCAGCAAGCAGCGATTTCGCTTGCTAACTTGCGCATGCTCTCTATCACCAAGGCTACAAGCCTGCAAGGAGACTGCATTGAGCTACTAAAGCTGTGCCAACCAATTCTTAGCATTCTCCCAGCAACCATCGCCGAACAAAGCAAGTTAGCTCAGGTAAAGAACCAACACCAACGGTTGCTTGCAACACCAGCTTTGGGTCAAACACTTATTTCCATCGCACAAGGCTTGTACGATGAGGATTAGAGTACTGCTTTTGTGGTTAGGCCTAAGTAGCAGCACAATGGCTTGGCAACTCACAGGCAACTTTGACGGCGTGGTCAACAATCGTGAGTGGGTTGGCCACAGTGAAATCGAAGGCTATACCCAGCTCGCACTGCTCGGGCAAATTGGCTGGCAAACTACGATTAATCAAACCTCTCTTACCATTGGCGGCCAAACCCAATTGGCTTTCGCTAACCAGCCAGTATTCAGACCATGGTTAATACTGGCTAGTGACCAATATTTGCTCAATCTGAAACTTGGCAGTCTGAGGCCGCTCAATTTACATCATTCAGTGTTTGATCAAGCGCGCAACTGGCCCAGTAGGCAAGCCAATCCAAGCCCAGTATGGCAGGAAGGTTTGCAGCTGGGCTATCAAGGCGAAACGACCGACTGGCAAACCCAAGTATTGTGGCGAACCATTGAGCGCCAAAATCAAGCCGAATATTTTGATGTACTACAACGGGCAACTTGGCAAGTTAACCAACAGATTTCTCTGCTTTTTGAGCACCATCTTGCCCATCAAGGTGGCCAAATCACCTACGACACGAGTTCTTTACGCGCGCAATCACTGCGTTTAGGTAGCCTTTGGCAGAAAAACCATTGGTCGCTTGGTGCATCAATGCTTGCAAGCCAAGTTGGCGACGACTGGGGACAGGGTGGACTGTTTGGCCTCGCATGGACAAACCAAGCACACACCATAGAAGCAGAGGTGTTTGTTGGAGATAATTATGCCGCTGTGAGTGCAAGTGAGCTTTACCAGTTGCCTAATCTGTCCACAGCAAGTTGGCACTGGCAAATTGATGACGATCTCAGCTTTGGCTTGGCATTACAAATGAGCGATAGATTATTGTTTACCAGCCAGTTACTCTATTGGCATATTCACTTCTAGTACCAACTTTGTATTGTGCGTAATATCTTGGGTTTTGATGCGATTCGTCGCCAAATTGAACAAAACGCCACCAACTTCGTGTTAATCTTATCTTTAGCCACGGTTCCCTTGGCGATCATATTGGCGTGGGCGCTGGCTTGGAGTTGGCAAGAAAGCAGTAAGGCCCAAGCACTTGAGCTAGCAACTGAAAATGTTGAGGCAACAGCGGTCGAGGCGAGCCGTGCTTTGTTTAAGCAGTTCAGCCAATACACAGGGTTAACCCGAGTATTGGCCAACTTGCCTGAGATTCGCCAGAATACTGATAGCCAATCTAGCGAAAGCACCCGAGCAATTAATGAGTTTTTGTCGGCATTTACCCTGAATATTGGTATTGATAATGCTTTCATCACCGATCGTTCAGGCAAGGTCATTCTTACTAGCAATGCAAACAGCCCAGCCGACCTTACTGGCACTTTATTAGAAAGCCATCAGCATATCCGCGCCGCCTTAGCTGGTGACGCCACATTTGAGTTTCGCTACGGACCTCCCAATCGGCGGGCGGGTTTTTACTTTAGCTTTCCAATTTTGAACAACCAAAACGATATTATTGGTGCGGCAACCATCAAAGTTAACCGCGAAACGCTATCAGAAGCGGTACAACAAAAAGGCGTGCTCATTGCCGACTCGCAGGGCGTTGTATTCCTCTCCGACCGCTCTGAAATGATTTTTAAAGCCCTTTCGGGCGCCCCGGTATTGGACTTGCCGCGGGTACAATTACAAGCACTCTATGATCGCGACACCATGGAGTTAGTTGGCGCCCAAGAAACTCAGCCTCGGGTAGCGGGGCAACCTAGGTATTTTGATGTCACCGACGCTCGATTCGGCCGAACGCTGCCACACCTGATTACCACCTCAATGGTTGAGCTTGATGGTGGTACGCTTTATGTGAATGCTTATGAACCCCTACCCGACCACAAGCGGTTGGAGCGTGAATTGCCAGTTGCCGCTGGCGTTCTGGTATTGGGGATCATTATGTTTTGGTATGCGTTAACGGCATCGGTTGTGTATACCTTGCGTGCTCGTTGGTACCGCCAGGAATTACAAGCCTCCAATGGCCAATTAGAAGCGGTTAACCGTGAGCTCGCAGAGCTAGCCTTGCATGACCCACTAACTGGTTGCGCTAACCGCAGGGGCTTAGCAGAACGTATTGACGAGGAGCTTGACCGGGCCACTCGCTATGGCCGTCCACTTTCGGTTGCCGTCATAGACATAGATCACTTTAAGCAGCTCAACGACAAGTTTGGTCACCAAGCAGGAGATCAAGCGCTTAAACACCTTGTGCAACTAATTCAACCAAGATTGCGCAACACAGACTTTTTAGCCCGTGCAGGTGGGGAAGAGTTTGTTATTGTCATGCCAGAAACGACTCTCGAAGCCGCCGAGTTTGTTCTGGAACGCATACGCGAAGTGGTCGCCAACGAAAGCTTCTATTGTGACCGCGGCACGATCAATATGACCATAAGCGTGGGCATCGCCTGCTTGATAGCAGGCGAGCTAGGCAATGAGCTTATTGAGCGCGCTGACGTTAAGCTGTACGAAGCCAAACAATCTGGGCGCAACCGAGTGTGCGCTTAAGAATTAAACCCTAACGCTTTTAGCTTTGGCGCTAGCAGCGCTTCTTGTTGTTGCTGCTGTAGGGCGATATCTTTGGTGGCATTTGCTAATGCTAACAATGCAATACGTACCGACTGGGTATCTTTATGCGACAGCGAGCGAGTGAGATAGTCTTTTGCTCGCCCCCATAGCTGCAAGTGCAAACACAAGCGCCCTGCGCTAAATAATGCTGCTGCTTGGTTGGGTTCGGTTTTCACCAATACTTCCAAGTCCTGCAGCTGTTGCTCAGCATTGTCAATCACTTCGCTGTATAGCACCAATAGTTCATCGTTCACTGACTGCTTCAAAGCATGGCGAATAATCGCAATAGCCTGTTTATTGGCACCTTGCGCCGCCAAAATCCGTGCCAGCGCACAGGCAAGTTCGGGTTTTGCCCGCGTGGTTTTGTCTAATTGATACCAAAGCTGCATAAGCGATTTCTGCTGACGCTCATCCAAACAATTATGCAACCACTCTGGCACCTGGTCGGTTAACATTTTCACCATGCGCTGGCTTTCACTGCGCCGCCCAGGTAAATGGTTATTGAGCAACCGCGGCAATGATTCCACCACGCCGGTACCATCTTTCAGGGCAATTGAAATAGCTAACCATTGTTTGGTCACATAGCCATTTTTTGGATACTGCTCGGCGAGGTTTTTCACTACCGCCAATGCCTGCTCTAGCTTGCCTTGTTCACGCAAAAACTCGATGCGCTGCAGGTCAAATAAAAGCTTTAGCTTTGGTGATTCGGTTTTGCCCTGATCCAAAAAGTGTAAGGCAGTATTTAAGTTATCTTGTGCCCAAGCACTGCGAGCACTCATTAACCAAGCTAGCCATGCCCCCTGCTTCTGCGTGGCTTTGCCAAATAGTTTTTCAGCTGCTGCATACTTTTCGTCTAAGTAGTGCAAGACCGCATTCTGAAGATGATTTTCTGCTTGCAACTGGCTGCGTCGGCTGCGCCAATCACCAAACTGCTTAAGCCACACGCCGCGGGTAAATAGCCAAACCGCAAACCGGACCACGACATAGAACAGCACTAAGGCAATAAGCAATAACCAGATGCTCGTTTCTATACGCCACTGGCCGTACTGCAATAACACATAGCCCGCATCGGCGGCAACAAGCTGACCAACAAACCCCATGATCACCAGAGCAATGGCCAACCAGATCAGTGTTGTCAGTTTCATAGCGCCTCCAATCCATCAAGAAGGCGGCGGGCTTCGCCAAAGTTCTCTGGCACAACAAGTTCTAGGTTTAGATCGTTAAGCGCTTGTAAATGGTCTAGCCAAGCTTGGCGCGCATTGGATGGTGCAACATAGGTAGTCAGCCAATCGGTAAGCTGAGCAAGTTGCGACTTAAAAGCCGCTCCATCTCCCAGCAATAGCAAAGCCTTGGTTTGTTCTAACTGGGCTTTTAATGCTGCTTTTAACCATGGCTCGGGCGCTATCACAGCTGCCTGAGTTTCATCAAAGCGGCTCACCGCTACTAGAGAGGTTAACCACTGCCAAGCATCATCGCTGGCGGCTTCGTCTTGTTGTTTTACTTGCAATGGTGTTAATGGCAGTTGCTCAATATTACTGATGAGCGCTTGTAGACGGCTGACTTGTGAAGACAAATCGACTGTCTCGATTGATTGCAATGCTAGCACTTGTTCATCGATAGCCTGTAAAACTGGAAAGTACCTAGGGTCTGAATTACCGGCTAGCGTGTCTCGTGCTTGTTTGAGCAGTGAGATACCACCGTCAACGTCGTCGGCTAACAGCACTTGCTGCTCGGAGAGCCTTAATAAGCCGCGAGTTTGGGCAACCAACCAAGCACTGTCTGGATTCGGGTTCACTTTCGATAATTGCTCGGCAAAGCTTTGCAAGGCATTTTGCTGATCACTCAAACGTTGAGTGAGCTGTGCGGTGCTGCTGCCTTGCGCGTTAATGCTCGCTTCTAACTGGTTTTGTTGCGCACTCAGGTCTGCCAGTTCAGATTGCGTTGCAGACAGCGCTTGTTCTAATGAAGTCAGCTGCTGTGAAGTCTGTGTTGTCGACTGAGTGCTTGCCTGCATTTGCCAAGCTAGCCAACCACTAAGTCCCAGTGCACAGGCAGCAATGAGCAATGAAATTAGGGCAAAGTATGGTGTTCTTGCTTTTTGCTTTGGCTCTTGCTTTGGCTCTTGCTTTGGCTCTTGCGGTGCAACGTCGTGTTGTTCAGTCGCTTGCTCTTCACTCATGAGGCATCCTTTACGATGGCATCTAGCAATGCTGCTTCGCTAGCACCGCCGGCAATGTTAATGTCAGAGATATTTGCTTGCTCTAGGCAATGCGCAACCTGCTCACTGCTTACAATATATCGGCAAAACTGAGCATCAGGCAACTGAGCCAATGCATCCGCCACCTGTGTATTAGTAACGACGATGGTTACAGGCTTTGGCGAAGACAAACGCAATGCTAAGCGCGCTAACTCAGGTTGGCTAATACTCGTTTGATAGAGCTCAATCACATCAGCGTTGGCGACTTGCTTGGCTAGCTGCGCACTGCGTCCAGCTTTTGCCGTGAGAATCAACCAAGCGCCATCGTCTGTTGGCTGTAAGGCTTGTATCCCTTCGCCGTCATTAGGCCAACTAACAGACTCAAACGACTGTGCTAACCACTTGCCTGTTGACGCGCCAGGTGCCCAAAACTTTGCCTGGGCATGAACGTTTAGCGGCCAACACTCACCAACAAATCGGCTAGCGACAAATACATTTTTATAAGGCTTGTGTTGCAAGGCGAGTGTTGACTCGTCTAGTGGCAGTGGTTGCTTGTGTAACAAGTCGAACTGCTCAACATCAACGCCACGGTGGCTCAGCTCACGCGCTAGCGTACGAGTATTACGGGTTAACAGAATCATCGCTTAGACGCTCTAGTATTTCGCCAGCCCCCATTTCCAATAACCGCTCAGCCAGTTCAATACCCAAGGCTTCGGCCTGCGCGGTGGCAGGGCGGTCGTCTTCTAGTAATAAGCTCTCACTTACTTTATGAAGTAGGCTGCCGTCTGGCTCACCAACACGGGCTTCCATATGCAGTTTGTTGTTGGCAAGGGTTGCGTAACCTGCAATTGGCACTTGGCAACCACCTTCTAGGCGACGATTCATACCTCGCTCAGCACTAACAGTAATGGCGGTATGTTCGTCATGAAGTGGGGCGATAAGCGCTTGCGTGGCTAGATCACTCTCTCGACACTCAATGCCTAGTGCGCCCTGCCCAACAGCAGGCAAACTCAAGCTAGCATCCAGGGTGTGGCGAATACGCTCACCCAACTTCAAACGTTGCAACCCCGCAGCCGCAAGAATAATGGCATCATAATCGCCAGCATCTAACTTAGCCAAACGCGAACCGACATTACCTCGTAAAAACTTTATAGTTAGATCTGGGCGAGCCGCCAATAGCTGTGCTTGCCGGCGCAAGCTAGAAGTCCCTACTACAGAGCCTTCTGGTAAATCATTCACATGGGCGTAATGGTTGCTTACAAAAGCGTCAAATGGCGACTCTCTATCACAAATCACAGGTAAAACTAAGCCTTCAGGCAACTCCATTGGCACGTCTTTCATTGAGTGCACAGCAATGTCGGCACGGCCGTCGTAGAGTGCTTGTTCGAGCTCTTTTACAAACAAACCTTTGCCACCTACTTTTGCTAGTGGCACATCGAGAATATGATCACCCTTGGTAGAGATCTCTAGTAGCTCGACATCTAGATCCGAATGAGTGGCCTGCAAGCGGTCTTTAATATGATAGGCCTGCCACAAGGCAAGAGGACTTTTGCGTGTGGCAATAGTAAGCGTTGGCATGTCGCGGCTCCAAACGTCGAAAAAACGCTAGTTTACCAGCAACCTCGCCAAGACGCTAAATGGTTGGCAACTCTTCTGCAGCCGCTAGCAGCAGACTATGCGCCGACTCGCCCGACATTTCGAATGGGTTAAACTGATCGGTGCCGGAGTACCTCAACAAATGCTCGGCGAGAAACTTGTCTTCGCCAATATAGCCCATGGTCCATTGATGGAAGCGGCGTTCAGAAATCTCTCGGTAGTCCAGCAACACCGGCTGCGCATGGCGTTTATCGGCAGCGATATTTTGATAAATATGGTTTACCGCCATGCGTGGGCCTTCGAGACATTGCAAAAAATAGGCACTGTTAAAAATGAGCATGCCAGTCACGCCTAGTTTGCCATTATTGCGTTTTGCTGCTTCTAATATTGCAACGATGTCATGGGTTTGCATTTGATCAGTCGCTCGACTGGCGTAAACTAGGCGCACTAGTGTCATTTTGATTCTCCCATTTAATGCTGCCTCCATAACGCAAGTGGCAGCCAGAAACTCGTTTGATTGGAGTGTAGTACGTGCCAACCGAAAACGTTAGCTCACCTTTGGTGGCACATCACCATAATCTTTGGTTGATTCATACACCTAGCTATCATGCTGCCATCATTCGCCTGCAACAAGGTGGTTTGGTATTGTGGGGCGCGCCACCGTTCACCCAAGCACTGGCAACAAGCATCGCCATGCTGGGTGAGTTGCAGCATGTAATAGTCGGCAGTAGCGACTTTATTGGTGCGGCGCACGCTTGGCAAAAAGCCTTTCCAAACTGCCAGTTCTGGGCAAGCCCAGGCGTGCGCAGCGCAGCACAAAAACAAGGCAAGCAGATCGCATTTAGCAACGATCTATGGGCGTCGCCCGACCCAACCTGGTCTAGTGAACTCGACCAATTACTGTTAAAGAACGACCCGTGTGAAGCGATTTTCTATCACTACGAAAGCAAAACCTTGTTAGTGGAGGGATTTGTTACGCAACCTCAAGGGCTGCTAAGCAGATGGTTAAAAGGCTCGCACAATGGCGTCTTGGAGGTTGCTAAAAAACATCGCAGCAATCGCACCAACCAAGAAAATAGCCGGCGGGCACTAGAATACTTCCGCCTATTGGCACCAGAATACTTAATTGGCCGCTCAATCGGCTTGACCGATCAGGTCGAGCAGTTACTCAACCTACAAAAAGATCAATAAGGTGCACGCTGTTCGTTTAAGCGCTTTAACCCCATGGCTGCGCGGTACCATAGCCATATTGATAACGTTGCCAAAATCAGCCAGCCAACGATCAGCATGGTTAAAATATACCCTACTACTGCCCAAAACAGCGACCACCAGAATACCACGCGCACGGCTGCAAAATGTTCAGCTAACCAAGGGGTAGCAGGATTTTTTGCTAAGCAGGCGATTAACCACGCCAATACCAGGGTGACACCTGCCGTAAATGGCGCCAGAACGACCATTGTCCAGGATACATAAGCCGAAGATTTCACAGAGCTTTCACAGCGCCTCATACGGTGGAACAAAAACGATGCGACTATTGCACGATAATTATCGCTGACAGACAATGAACGTCTGGTCATCTTAACGAGCTGGTTATGCGTACTATTAGAGTTTACAACCCAGAAATCATTTCTTCTGAACAGTCGTTCGTGCTCAACGAAGGCCCTAGCCATCACCTTTTAAGGGTATTACGCCTACCAGTTGGCAGTGCCATTGAAGTATTTGACCCAGCGGCGAAATGTTATCAAGTGGTCATAGAAGCAGTACAAGCTAAACGTGCTGTGGTGCGAGTTGAAACCGTACTAGATACACTCCCTCCTTCGCCACTGCATACCCACCTAGGGTTAGTGATGTCAAAGGGCGACCGCTTTGATTACGCCGTGCAAAAAGCGACCGAGCTTGGGGTGAATGAAATAACGCCACTTGATAGCGAACGCTGTGAGATGCGTCTAAAAGGCTCACGCAGCGACAAAAAACAACAGCAGTGGCAGCAAATTGCCATCTCGGCCTGCGAACAATGTGGCCGCAGTGACGTGCCAATTATCCACCCACCGATTTCCCTCAACGATTGGTTAAACATCGAAGCAGACTGCAAGCTGGTGCTGCACCCACGCGATGCGCAACCTCTAACATCAATGCCAACACCAAAGCGAGTTGCCTTGTTAGTTGGCCCTGAAGGTGGGCTCACCGATACCGAAGTTGATTCAGCCTTGACCCTAGGCTTTGTTGGCACCCTTTTTGGCCCTCGTATACTGCGCACCGAAACCGCACCTGTAGTTGCCTTATCGCTACTACAGGCAAGGTGGGGCGATATTTGAATGGCATTTACTCAAGCATTTTTGGTGGTAGAGGAATTCGATCATCGACACACCGCTAGTACATCCATGTAGGCTCGACACCCGCTCCCTGCGGGTGACGGTCTCATATCGAACACCACTACCACCTCGAGGATTGCTTAAGTGAATGGCAAGGTGGGCGATATTTAACATAACTTTTTGCTATTAAGTTACAACTAAACGACCAACTGACATAGGTCAGCACGCATTTTCCACAAGCAACTAGATTATTAACGTTCGGTAAATCTTTGTACTCCACGGGCATTGAGTTCAGGGATTAGCCATTAGGAAAACAACGCGAATAATCAATTCTTTGGAGAGTGCAGTATGTCAGAGCTCGTCGTCGAGTTGTCGCGGTGGCAATTTGCTTTAACCGCGATGTATCACTTCTTATTTGTGCCATTAACGCTAGGTTTGGTATTCATCCTAGCGATTATGGAATCTACCTATGTGATGACCGGTAAAGAAATTTACCGCGATATGACTAAATTCTGGGGCAAGTTGTTTGGTATCAACTTTGCCCTCGGGGTCACAACCGGTATCACTATGGAGTTCCAGTTTGGCACCAACTGGTCGTACTACTCTCACTATGTTGGTGACATCTTTGGTGCTCCGCTCGCCATCGAAGCACTAATGGCATTCTTCTTAGAATCAACCTTGGTAGGCATGTTCTTCTTCAGCTGGGATCGCTTATCAAAAGTAAAACACCTGATGGTGACCTGGTTAATGGCCTTGGGCACCAACTTATCGGCCATGTGGATTCTGATTGCTAATGGCTGGATGCAACACCCAGTGGGCGCTGAGTTTAATTACGAAACCATGCGCATGGAGCTGGTTGATTTTGGCGCACTCATCTTCAACCCGGTTGCTCAGGTTAAATTTGTTCACACGGTTTCGGCTGGTTATGTCACCGCTGCTATGTTTGTATTAGCCATTTCAAGCTGGTACTTGCTGAAAAAACGTGACCTGCCATTTGCTCGCCGCTCGTTTGCCATTGCAGCCGCCTTTGGCTTGTTATCGTCGCTGTCGGTGATTGTACTAGGCGACGAGTCTGGTTATGAGCTCGGTGACGTGCAGCAAGTGAAACTAGCGGCGGTTGAAGCTGAGTGGGAAACGCATGAGCCACCAGCATCGTTCACTGTGATCGGTTTCCCTGATCAAGAGGCCGAGGTGACGAACTTCGCCCTAAAAATTCCAGGCGTAATGGGTTTAATTGCCACCCGTTCGCTAGATGAGGAAGTGACCGGTCTGAAAGACCTAAAAGAAATCCACCGTCAGCGTATTATCAATGGTATTTATGCCTACACGCTACTTGAGAAGCTACGCGCCGGCGATTTAACGGTTAAACCAGAGTTCGAGAAAGTAAAAGATGACCTAGGTTATGGGCTGCTACTCACGCCGTATACCGAGGACATTACCCAAGCAACGCAAGAACACATCGAGCTTGCGACTCAAAACTCTATTCCTCAGGTTGCACCACTGTTCTGGAGCTTCCGCATCATGGTTGGCATTGGCTTCTTTATGCTGATCTTGTTTGCTGTGGCTTTCTACTACAATGCCAAACGCACACCAGAAAAACCAACTTGGTTGCTAAAGACTGCGCTATACAGCTTGCCACTACCTTGGATTGCCTGTGAGGCGGGTTGGTTTGTTGCCGAGTATGGTCGCCAGCCTTGGGCAGTAGGTGAGTTATTGCCAACTCACATTGCTGCCTCGAACTTAGCAGTGTCGGATTTAATTGTGTCGATGACAGTTATTACAGTGCTCTACGCGGTGTTTATTGCAGTGGAAGTATGGTTAATGCAGCACTTTGCACGCAAAGGGCCATCAACACTAAAAACTGGCAAGTACGATTTAGAAACTGGCAAATCGGAGGCTTAATCATGGAATACGAATTACTGAAAGTTATCTGGTGGGTGCTAGTTGGCGTGTTGCTAATTGGCTTCGCTGTGGCGGATGGTTTTGATATGGGCGTGGGTGCGTTATTACGGATAATTGGTCGCACCGACAATGAACGTCGGGTACTAATTAATACCGTTGCACCGCACTGGGACGGCAACCAAGTATGGTTAATCACTGCTGGGGGCGCGTTATTCGCGGCTTGGCCGATTGTTTATGCTGTATCCTTTAGTGGCTTCTATATTGCCATGATTCTAACGCTTGCCGCCTTGTGGTTTCGCCCCGTTGGCTTTGACTATCGCTCGAAGCTAGACAACAAAAAATGGCGCAGCAACTGGGACTGGGGGCTAACCTTTGGTTCAGCCGTACCACCGGTTATCTTTGGCGTGGCATTTGGCAACCTATTGTTAGGTGTGCCTTTCCAGTTCGACGATATCCTGCGTATTGAATACACCGGCTCATTCTTTGCACTGCTCAATCCGTTTGCCTTGCTGGCGGGTATCATCAGCTTATTGATGATTGTTACCCAGGGCGGTACTTACTTGCAGATGAAAACAGAAAAACAACTTCTGGCACGTGCCGAGGGTATTTCAACCCTTACCGGCATCGCTGCGGCGGTATTGTTTATGCTTGCTGGTGTTTGGCTATGGTTAGGCTTAGATGGCTATGTGGTGACTAGCCAGATTGCAACCAATGAAACCCTGTCGCCAGTGATGAAAACAGTTGAGGTAGGCGAAGGCGCTTGGCTAAACAACTACAGCAAGTACCCGTGGATGATTATCGCCCCGGTACTGGGGATTGCAGGTCTTCTTGGCGCTGGCCTATTGTCGTTCGCCAAACGTGGTGCATTAGCATTTGTTAGCAATAGCTTGGGCATTGCTGGGGTCATCATGACGGCCGGGTTCTCTATGTTCCCATTCTTAATGCCTAGCTCAAGCAACCCAAGCATGAGCCTGACGATGTGGGATGCGGTATCGAGCCAGAATACGCTGTTCATCATGTTCTGTGTTGCTATGATCTTTGTACCCATTGTGCTGGGCTACACCGCTTGGACCTACTGGGTAATGCGTGGCCGCATTACTGAAAAACACATTGAAGACAACTCAAACTCATTATATTAAGGAGCCTGCACTATGTGGTATTTCGCTTGGATTTTAGGCGTGTTACTGGCTTGCTCGTTTGGCATCATTAACGCCATGTGGTTAGACCTAAATGGCTATGAAGGTGAAGACGAATAACGGCTTCACAGAGTCAAAAAAAGCCCTCGTTATGAGGGCTTTTTTTGTAATCGGTCAGCTATTCGACTCTTTGCCAAGTTTGGTCGATGTTGACTCCGGAAGCGGGGTCGCTCATGTTCACCGTTACTTGTTGTTCGTCGACCGAAATTAAAAACTTAGCTTGCCATACTCGCCCAGAGATAGGGTCGAGAATGGTGCCGCCGCCCCAGAAAGCCCCCTGATTGTAGGTTTCTGATAACAGTGTCATGCCGATCAGAGGTTGGCCACGAAGCTCACCACGGCAACGGCGACAGGTTTCCGGCGCGCCATCAAGGGTGTCGGTAATAATTCCCTCTAGCATCATGCCACCCTCGGGTGGCTCAACCGTGCTCAACGAAACATGATAAACAGGAGCGTCCGCTGGCACTGCCCAAATGCCTGGAATTTTTTCAGCATCCGCCGACCAAGCAACAGCAGAAACGACTGTCAATAGCGCTAGGCCTAACTTCCTCATGCGATAACCTCGTAAATTTGCGAATCTCTTGTGTGCAAAGGATATGAATCCTGCCATAAAAGTCCGGTAAGCGTCAGCAAGGATGCGAAAATACACAAAAACCCGCCTTGCAAAGCGGGTTTGTGGAAATTTACGATCTGAAACGTATGTATTTTGTCAGATTTTTGACTACATACCCTTCAATGCATAGATGCCAGGGGCATTGCGCCAATAGCCTTTTAAGTCCATGCCGTAGCCATAGATATAACGGTCTTCACATTCCAAACCAATATAATCCGGCAGCCAGCCTGGAATTGCCTTGCGATCGTGTAGTTTTTCAACGAGTACGGCAACTTTTACAGACGCCACGCCTTCCGCTTTACAGTGTTTTACGATCTCTGCCAGCGTATGGCCTTCATCGTGAATATCATCAACGATTAACACATTGCGGTCTTTTAGCGACTGCTGTGGATAGGTGCGCCACTCAAGCTCGCGACCATTAGTTTGGTTGCGATAACGTGTTGCGTGCAGATAGCTAATTTCTAGTGGGAAGCCAAGTTTGGTCACTAGTTTACCGGTTAGCACCAAACCACCGTTCATAACACTGAACACAACTGGATTGGTATCGGCCAAATCTTTGGTAATGTCATCGGCCATTTTGTCGATGGCTTCTTCTACCTGTGGCTCAGTAAATAGAAGATCTGAATTGTCTAAGGCATTCTTAATTTCGTCAGAAACAGCCATCGCCGCCTCCATTATCAAGGGTTTAATAAAGGGCGAAATACTACCATATTAGCTGATTCGATTGGCGACTTTGGCTCTAATAAGCTGTATCGCCAACCGTACATAATAGCTGGCATCTAAGCATTTGGATCTGCTACCAGACCATCAACATCCGCTAGATTGCCCTTAAGCTCTAGCCAGCCTTTGCGATCGGCGGAGCGTTTCTTGGCCAACAGCATGTCCATTAACTCTAGCGTGTCGTCGCCATCTTGCATTTGCAATTGCACTAAGCGTCGTGAGTCTGGGTTCATCGTGGTTTCTCTAAGCTGGGATGGGTTCATTTCACCCAAACCTTTAAAGCGGGTAACGCTAATCTTGCCGCGTTTCTTCTCGGCTTCTAAGCGGTCAAGAATGCCCTGGCGCTCACTATCATCTAGGGCATAGAAGGTTTCTTTGCCGCAGTCGATTCGATATAGCGGTGGCATTGCCATAAAGACATGACCGGCTTTCACCAAGGCAGGGAAGTGTTTGACGAATAGTGCGCACAATAGCGTTGCAATGTGCAAGCCGTCTGAGTCGGCGTCGGCAAGAATGCAAACTTTGTTATAGCGCAGCGATGTTAAGTCTTCTGAGCCTGGATCGATGCCCAGCGCCACGGCAATATCGTGAATCTCTTGGCTAGATAGAACTTCCGATGAATCCACTTCCCAAGAGTTAAGAATTTTGCCACGCAGCGGCATAATGGCTTGAGTGGTGCGGTCGCGCGCTTGTTTGGCTGAACCACCGGCCGAGTCACCCTCAACCAAGAACAGCTCAGAATCGGCGAATACGCCACCGGTGCAGTCGGCTAGCTTACCTGGTAAGGCTGGTCCTTGAGTGACCTTTTTGCGCGCCACTTTTTTTGCTGCTTTTAAACGTTTCTGCGCATTACTAATGCATAGCTCAGCAATTTGCTCACCCAGCTCAACATGTTGGTTGAGCCATAATGAGAAGCTGTCTTTTACCACACCACTAACAAAGGCAGCCATTTGGCGGCTCGTCAGGCGCTCTTTGGTTTGGCCAGAAAACTGAGGATCGGCGAGCTTGGAAGAAATGACATATGCACATCGATCCCAAATATCATCGGGGCCAAGTTTTACCCCACGCGGCAGTAGGTTGCGCAACTCACAGAACTCACGCATGGCTTCTAGCATGCCTGTGCGCAAACCATTTACGTGTGTGCCGCCTTGGGCAGTGGGGATTAGGTTCACATAAGATTCGGTGACCAAGTCGCCACCTTCTGGCAACCAGTATACGGCCCAATCAACGGCTTCGGCTTCGGCAGCAAAACTGCCACGGAACGGTTCATCATTTGGCAACAGCGGCCAATCAGCCAATGCCGATTTTAAGTAATCCGCTAGTCCATCTTCATAAAACCAGGTTTGTTTATCACCCTTAATTTCGTCAATGAAGTGAATGGTTAAGCCAGGGCATAACACGGCCTTAGCACGCAGCACATGGCGCAAGCTGGCGACAGAGAACTTACCACTATCAAAGTAACTGGCATCAGGCCAGAAGGTTACCATGGTGCCTGTATTGCGCTTGCCAACGGTGCCTATTTCGGCAAGGTCTTCCACTTTGTCGCCGTGCTCAAAAGCAATTTGCCAAAGTTTGGCGTCGCGTCGCACCTGCACTTCCACACGCAAAGACAAGGCGTTAACCACCGAGACCCCAACCCCGTGCAAACCACCAGAGAACTGATAGTTGTTATTGGTGAACTTACCACCAGCGTGCAAGCGCGTAAGAATCAGCTCAACACCTGGTACACCATGCTCAGGGTGGATATCGGTCGGCATACCGCGGCCATTATCTTCTACTGATAAACCGCCATCTTTTCGCAACGTGACCTTAATCTCGTTAGCATGACCAGCAAGCGCCTCATCGACTGAATTATCAATCACCTCTTGCGCTAGGTGGTTTGGCCGAGTGGTATCTGTGTACATGCCAGGGCGGCGTTTAACTGGGTCTAAGCCAGATAACACCTCGATGGATTCAGCTGAATATGAATTGCTCATTGATGAAAATGCTGCTCAATAATGGAAAAGTAACGTTCGAAGCCGACAAAGCTGTGGTTCCCGCCAGCCTCTACAATCTGCCTGATTCCAGCCAAGCGTGCAACGGTAAATGCGGCATCAATGACTTCATCGCCCGTCTGCATGAGTAATAAACAGCGCCGATCTGGCGCTAACTCAGCTGCCATTGTTTGCCAGTGCGCCAGATGATCAGCGGTTAGCGCCCAAGTATGGTCACTATAATAGTGTTTTTGTGGGCCAAGACGGCTTTTCAGTAACTCATGGGGATTTAAAGCAGGGTTTACCAATACAGCTGGTATCTGCCATTTGGCGTGGCAATAAAGCGCATAAAAACCACCCAAACTAGAGCCAATGATGCCATCGATATTGTGGCAAAGCTTCGGTAAGGCTTGCTGCACCAAAGCTGGGTCGTCATCTAAGCTGGGGGTGAACACCTCTATATGGGGTTGTTGACGTTGCCAATGCTGCAATTGCTGTGCTTTGTGTGATTGGGCGCTCGAGTTGAAACCGTGCAAGTACAACCAGCGTTGCATGGGCACTCCTTTAAAATTAATAGCCACTTGCCGATAGGTCGATATTAAAACGGCTCGCTTCTATTCGGTAAACCTGGGTCTCGATATCACCGTTAGGCTGCAAGGTAAAGAAGCGCCAGCCCGGCCCTCGCTGCTGGTCTAGGGCGAAGTCTTCACTGTTTGGTTTAAACTGAATACAAGTAGACGGTGTAGAGTACAAAGCAATATGCTCATGCAGCGCAAACTTCTCTTGGTGCACATGCCCCCAAATAACCGCCTTTACTTGGTCGAACTGCTCTAAGCGTTGCAGGAACTGCTGGCCATTTTTAACGCCAATATTGTCCAACCAGTCACACCCCGTTGGAATCGGGTGGTGGTGCAAGCACACCATTACATTGCGACCAAGCGCACTGGCTACGGCGCGCTCTAACCAACGCATTTCTTCCTCTTCGATAAATCCATGCACCTTCTTATGCACGGCGCTATTTACCATGACAAACCGCCATGCACCAATATCTATAACTTTATGCTTGGCGTCATAGTCTTCGGCAATTTTTTGCATCAGCGGCCAATCATCATGATTACCGGGCAACCAATAGGTCGGTGCGAGGCGCTCGGTTAAACGCAGAAAGGTTTCGTAAGAGGGTTGAATATGATCTTGGGCGATGTCGCCAGTAGCGAGCACCACATCAATTTTTGGGTGGTGGCGTTGTATTTCCGCCAAGACAGCCTGATACGTCTCTCGGGTATTCATACCTAAAAGCTGGCCATCTTTTTGCGAAAACAGGTGCGGATCTGTCACCTGGAGCACACGCAGTGCTGCATCCATTACCATCAATAAACCCAGTTCAATTGTTTGAACACTGTAACAAAGTTATACAATCCTTTCAGTGATCAAGATCGCCTTTAAATGTTGCACTCTTTGGCATCTCAAGCATTCCATGATGCAAAGCATGCGACAACCATTCCGATAAAAACTTGTTTAGCTGCGCTTTTTCATCTACCTGCAGCATTTTATCGTTGGGGTACTGGTAAATCCCCTCAAATTGTTTGCCATGCCCACCCGACACCACCTCAGCCATTCGCATGTCTTGGTAAACACGAATGTATAGATCCACCCGACCGATATTTTCTGGCATGCTAGGCAAGTCGAGTGTCAGTACAATATCGGCAGTGTAGGCAAACTGCTCCTGACACAGTAAAACCATCACCGCTGGAATACCGTGCTCAGTCGACATATTGACACGAAGTCCTGAATCTCTGGCCATATTTGGCCAGAGTCGATTCAGCTTCAAATAATTAATTTCACAAACCGCGTTGAGTTCAGCCATATTTGGCACGTACTTGCGCTGGCGTCTTAATCGTGTCACCCAATTCCCCATTCTTGGCGCAGTTCACCCTCGTAGAAAGCCAACCACTGTAATGCTAGCAAACTTGCCGCATTGGCAATACGGCCGTCTTCGATCCATTGCATGGCTTCCCTACGTGCAATAATGTGCGTGCGGATGTCTTCGCTTTCTTCCGCCAAGCCAAATACGCCGCCCTGCTCTGGTAACTTTGCTTGTGCAACATAAAGATAAACGGTTTCGTTGCTGCCACCTGGACTTGGTTGATAGCGGTATAAAAACTTCATTTGGCCAATCTCTACACCCGCTTCTTCAACGGCTTCGCGGCGCCCGACTTCTTCTGGGCTTTCATCTTTATCAATTAACCCTGCTACCAACTCATATAACCAAGGCGACGGCTCAGCTAAAGAACCCACACGAAACTGCTCACAAATCACTATGGTATCAGCCTCAGGGTCCCATATCAGCACACAAACCGCATCGTGACGATTCATTAACTCACGCGTAATCGGCTGTGACCAATCGCCAGCAAAGGTTTTATGTTTAAGCGTTAGGCGGTCCATTTTATAAAAGCCATCATAAACCCTATCCTTGGCTAAAATTTCGACATCTTTTTGTTCATACCTTGGTTTTGTCATTCAAGCTCTCTATTTTATCTTTAAGGCATTGCACTATTTGCACTATGCTTGCGTAAAGGAATTAATGTTTACACCTGTTCATACTTGGTTAGGTTAGGCCTCAGCATAATGAGTGCAATATCTAACTGCGCTAGGAGACTAAAATGAAATCATTGACCAAGGCGGTCGTTATTGCTTCCAGTTTAATGGCCACGCAAGCATTTGCCGCCGATTCTGTTGAAACCCTCTATCAAGTTGCTAAGGCCAATGATCCAAGCATTCAAGCTGCAGTGAATGGTAAAGAAGAAGCCGTACAATTGAAACGCCAAGCACTCGGCGCATTACTGCCAAGCGCTAATGCTAGTTTAAGCTATGGCACGGCTACTAGTACGCAAACAGTTTCGCAACCCAAGGTACTGCTTGTTAATGGCGTGAATACCAGTGGCAACCCTGATTCGGGTGCGGTAGCCACACTAGAGACAGCTTCAACTGAGGAAATCTCAGTTGGTCTAGGCGATCGTGCACAGCTCACTGGCAGCATTTCGGTTCAGCAAAACGTTTTTAATATGCAGGCCATTAAAGGCTATGCCATTACTGATCTGTACACTGAGCGCGCACAGTTTGGCGCCACAGCAGCTGAGCAAGACCTAATGCTAAGCGTTGCAGAGGCAACCATTGCATTGATGAAAGCACGCTCGGGTGTAGAGCTTGCCCAGCGCCAAGAGGAAGCTGTGTCACGCCAACTCGAGCAAGTAGAAGCCAAGTATCAAGAAGGCTTGGTAGCACGCACCGAAGTGGAAAATGCCCGTGCGTCATACGAAGAGGCGCGTCTTGGTGTTATTTTGCAGGGCAACATGCTCAAGTCGACCCAGCGCCAGCTTGAGCTGATTGTTGGTCAACAAGTCGACGCGGCAGTTATTAATCCAGCTTTGGCTGAGCGTCTTGCCGTAGGCAACCTGGAACAATGGTTAAACGCCGCAGAGCAGAGCCCTGCCATGCGCAACCAAGCAGTCAGTGTACAACTAGCAGAAAGCCAAGCTGACATCGCTCGTTATGCCTACTACCCAACCGTTGGCGCCAGCATTAGTTACAGTCGTGGCGCGCAGTTTGCAGACTGGGTGCAAGATGGTGAGATTGATGATCAAGGCAGTGTCAATCTTGGCGTTAGTGTCAACATCCCAATCTTCAATGGCTTTAGAACCAGTGCCGACATTGTCAATAAGCAAATTCAGGCAGAAAACGCTGCAGCAAGCTTTGAACAAGGCTTACGTCAAGTTAAGAACGGTGTAACAGCGTTGTATGAGCAACTGCAATCTGACTTAACCAATATTAGCGTGCGTGAGCAGCTGGTGCGTTCTCGCCAATCGGCAGCACAAGCAACAGAAGCTGGTTATGAAGTAGGCACAGCAACGATTGTTGAGGTGATTGGCGCGCAAAGCAATTTATTTGCTGCGGAACGTGACCTAACCAATGCTCGCTATGACTTGTTACTTAACTCTCTGAAGTTAAAAGAAGCAGCAGGCACCTTGTCTATGGATGACCTAGCGTCGTTGAACTAGTCGCTGAACTACGGCCTTTCGTTGATTAGTCGGCAAATTTGCTCGGCTTGCTTTTGGGTGCTACCGCGATTACGCGCTAGCACCTGCGATAGCTGAGCAGCCAACGCCGAGCGCGCTGTGCTGTCACTAGCCAGCGCGATAATCTCCTTAGCTACATCAGCCGCGTCAACAACTTTAATTGCTTGCTCACTGACTAACTGATCAACTACCTGCTGAAAATTGAAGTAGTGCGGCCCAGTCACAACGGCTTTCGGCCAAACCCCTGCTTCCAGTGGGTTATGACCGCCATGCTCGATTAATGAGCCTCCCATAAACACCAAATCACTGCAGCCCATTGCGGCGATCATTTCACCAAGCGAGTCTAATAACCACACTTGTTCGTTGCGCACCATGGTTTGTGAGCGTAGCTGGTATGTTAGGCCAGCTTGTTGAACTAGCTCACTGACCGCAGCACGCCGATCGGGATGGCGCGGTGCCAAGATTAGCAGCGCGTTTGGGTGTACCGCTAACAAGGCTTTGTGTGCCGCAAGCAAGCTAGCCTCTTCGCCGGGATGCGTACTCGCCGCCAGCCAAATAAAGCGCTCCCCAAGTTCAGTCTGCCAGGCTTCAGCTAGCGCTTTAGTTTGCTTTTGTAATTGCACGTCATATTTTACCGTGCCGGTTATCTGTACATTGGTTGCACCGAGTGCTGAGAAGCGCTGCGCATCGTCTGATGACTGCGCGCACACTAAGGATATTTGCTTAAAAATGCTTTGGCTAAAGCTGGCCAACTTTAGATATCTAGCGCCAGATCGCTGCGACATTCTTGCGTTCGCAAGCACAATGGGTACCTGTTTAGCGCTCACTTGGGTAATTAGCTCTGGCCAGATTTCAGTTTCCATTAGCACCAGCATTTGTGGTTGCACGCTAGCAAGAAAGCGCTTGATATACTTACGCCGATCCCAAGGCAAATAATAATGAATGACGTCATCACCCAGTTTATCTTGAATGACTTGACTACCTGTTGGCGTCATTGCTGTGACTAAAATATCTGTAGTGGGAAACGCCTTGGCGACCAACTTGATCATATTGATGGCTGCTAAGCTCTCGCCCACGGATACCGTATGAAACCAGATGACTGGCTGAGCGATAGCAGGAATCTCGCCACGACGCTCACTAATGCGATCTAGATAAGCAGGCTGGTTTTGGGCTTTTTTATGCAGACGCTGGTACAAAAAAGGGGTAGCAAGCCACCAGATGATTCGATAAATCGTTAACATTCGGGGTAATAAGACTCAGGCAGTGTTTTTGCCATGGTAAGAATGCCCGCCTCGCTGTCAACTTCAATAAATCCAAAGCGACGATACAAGGTAATGGCGTGGGTGTTCGTCTGATATACCTGCAACTGTACTTCTGTGAGGATGCCAGTAGCCTTAGCGAGCGCTTCAGACATCAATTGACGGCCAATCTGTTGATTACGAAAGGCTTTTGCCACACCCATACCCAGCATGCCGCGCTTTGGTGCATCTTTGGCAGCAATAATGTCTAACCAAGCAATGATCTGTTGATCATACTCGGCAACCAGCATGATGTTGTTCGTGTTCTGGGTGAACTGCAGAAAGCGCTCTATGGCTTCTAGGCTGTAGGGTTCGGTGGCTCGCAAATACTGCTTTTCTACCACCACCGAGTTTACCAAGTTTAACAGGGGCTGAGCATCATCAACCCGCATTGCCCGCAGGAAAATAGGCTTAGATAGCAAACGAGGCGCCACAACCACAGGTTGATTCGGCCATTGGATTGTCGATGATGAATCGCGCGCCACCTAGGTCCTCTTTGAAGTCAACGGTCGACCCGGCTAGGTATTGGATACTCAACGCATCAACTAGAACTTTAACGCCATCAAATTCAACAATGGTATCGTCTTCAGCAATATCTTCATCAAAGGTGAAGCCATACTGAAAACCCGCACATCCACCACCGGTAACAAACACACGCAGCTTCAGTTGATCATTATCTTCTTCATCGATCAGCGCCTTCACTTTGTTAAAGGCGTCGGCACTAACGTTAATGGCGCCTTCTATCGTTGCAGACATAAAAACCTCTCTCGATTTAGAGGTCTATTATCCAATTACCCGAGCATTTTGGTCAAGTATAAAGACTATTCAGTTTCAGCGCTGGTATGATCACCCGCAGCTTTGGCTTTAAAACTGGTTACCTTACTGGTTTCTACCTTCTCTTGATGCACTACCTTACCAGACACCTTAGCCCCCATGACCATTTCCATCATGCTGTAGTACAGGTCGCCATTTACGTGGGCTTTTTTGGCTAACTCAATGTGCTGGAACGAATAAACATCACCCGTGACTTGGCCATTGATAATGATATGCGGCGCACGAATTTCACCTTCAACCTGACCCTTATCGCTAATTCTCACCACAGCGCCACTGTCGGCGTCGGCATTAATATTGCCTTTTATCTTGCCATCGATATGCAAGCCACCCGAGATTTTCAGATCACCTACTACTTCAGACCGTTCTGAAATCAGGGTATCAAACTGTGTTACTTTTTTTTCTTTTCCCAACATAATTACTCCGTAGGTGACCAATCAAACAGGCGGTTCAAACGCTGACCAGAATTCAATTGCATAATAACTTCAATATGTGAAGGCACGAAATCCGCCGGCAGATTTAGTACACCTTCAACGTTTTGGAAATATCGATAGCGAAGTTTCACTTGTTCATCTTGCACTTGCTCAGACACCTCTGCCAATGGCAGCATAACTGGCGCATCTTCATCTTCACTGCTCTGGCCAGCCAGAATGATAATCGCAGACCCTTCAACAAAATTGTCGTTATTGCCCTCCTGAGTGAACACGATATTGTATTCAAAGGCACGGTTACCGACGTTGTTGAGTTGTAGCTCTTTAATATGTGGTCCGCGGGTAATTTCTTCCGGCGCCATGATGCCTTTAAACAATGACAATTCCTCGCGCACTTGCCGCAGCTCGTCCATGCGAACACGATTTTCTTCGCGCAATGCATCAATGGTGGCTTTGTCTAACGCAATGGTTTTATCCTGTTGGGCAATGGTTGCTTGCAACTCACCTAAGTCTTGGCCAAGCATTTTTACTGCATCGCGCAATCTCTCGTTGTCGCGCAATGCATATTGGTCGCTACTAATTACGCCTTGTATTGGCTGAACCGATCCTAATATGTAGCCTGCAGCAAGTGATGCAACAATTAGTATTAATACAAAAAAACGTCCAATAAATGCTCTAAATGGATGAGCCTCCGCAACCTTGAGCTTTGGTTGTGGCGAGCCTTTAACGTGTGGCATTGCACTCCTCTCAACTTTTTTACATCAAGCAACAGTGTGTCAAAGCTGCTTCTGAGTAGTTGATTACTAAAATGGGGAACCATGGGATAGGGAACCTCTAAAACCCCCTTTTTCTCATTTTGACTTTGTTAAAACTCGGCTCAAAGTACTCATTTACTATAGTAAACTCCGCCTTTTCGCCGACTTTTGCCTCGTCAAAATTTCGCCTCTGAGGTTTTTAGAGGCTCCCAATAGCATAGTTGACTGAATACACTAAAATACATTCATTGACGCTATGTAATAATCCTAGCCAAGTTTTTTCTTTCTGTCTTGTATTTGATGCTCGCAACTATTAACCAAGCCGCTATCATGATGCCTAGCATTCTAATGTGGCCATCGGCCACTGCTTAGGCACTCAACTGGTGCCTTATCGGTTTTTGATGACGGAACAGCCATGCAAGCAAGTGCCAATACAAATCGACTGCGCAGACGCCAACTTGAGCTTTTGTTTCGCGAAAATATTCCGTTGCTCACACTACTGGGGGCCATTGTTGGCGCGGTAACGGCGCTCGTTGTGGCATTGTTTCGTTATCTTATAGAGCTTGCAGTCACGCTTTTTTTGCCAATAAGTAACCACGAAACCTTCGAGCAACTGCCCGTCGATGGACGCCTATTGCTGGTGATCATTGGCTTGTTGATACTTTATCTAATTCAACGCCCGCTTAATCGCAATCAGCGCCAAACCGGCGTTGGCCATGTGCTGAGCATGCTGCAAAAAAATGATGGCCACATGCCCATTGGCAACTGGTTGAACCAGTTTTTTAGCACCTGCGTGGCTCTGGTATCCGGGCTATCTGTTGGGCGCGAGGGCCCGGCGGTTCATTTAGGCGCCGGCATAGGTTCACAACTAGGTGAGCGCCTAGACACGCCCAAATCGAGCATTCGTATTTTGCTTGCTGCGGGTGCCGCCTCGGCCATTGCCGCCACATTCAACACGCCCCTGGCTGGGGTATTGTTCGCCATGGAAGTGATCTTATTTGAATACCTGATTGCGGGATTTATTCCTATCATTGCCGCCGCGGTTACTGCCACTGCAGTGACGCAGTGGTTATATGGCGACGCACCACTTGTTGCCTTACCAAGCATAACCAACCTCGATGAACCCTTAGCATTATCGTTTATACTCGTTGGCGTAGTGGTAGGGTGTGCCTCGGCAGCGCATATTTATTTTGCCGGCTGGCTGGTACGGCAAACCAGCAGCTGGCGCTTATGGCAGAAGTTTGCGGTCATCTTGCTTGCAACGATTGCCGCGGCAATATGGCTACCAGAACTAATGGGCACTGGCTCAGATACCCTAGCATTAGCCATAGATGGTCAATTACTGTTTGGTCTATTACTAGCGATCGCGGTTGGCAAATTACTACTTAGTTCCATCACTGTGTGCTTAGGCGTGCCAGGCGGCTTAATTGGCCCTACCCTACTCATTGGCGCCTGCTTAGGGGCTGCGTGCGCGGTGGTTGCGAGTTGGTTAGGTGTTGCGCATAGCGCTGCGGCAATGGCGATTGTTGGCATGACGGCCATGATGGGCGCCACGTTATTTGCGCCACTTGCGGCACTCTCGGCGACCATTGAGCTGACGTCCTCTACCACCATTATTTGGCCAGCAATGCTAGCGATTGTCATCGCCAATCTTATTTCACGTTATGTGTTCCAGCAGCGCTCTATTTTTCAACAAATCGCTCGCGCCCAAGGCATTGAAGTAGCAACGGGTAAGCTGCAGCAAGCCGTTAATCAAATTAGTGTATTAAAATTAACCAGCCAATCATTTAAACAAGTCGCTCGTGTTAGTCGCATCAGCGAAATTCAGAAAGCCTGTGATGGTTATTGGATCATTGCATTCGATGAGTTAGAGCAGCGACTACTAGATGCCAAAGCACTTTGTAGCACGCTAGAAGACGAGCTAAGCAGCGATAATATCCAACCTGATAGTTTTATTGATTTGTTTGATTACTGCCGCGCCGATGCCTCTATTGGTAAGATAAACGGCAACGCCAACCTCGCCCAGGCACTAACTGAGCTACGGCGACACAATCATAGTGGGCTAATGGTCAACCTACCCTATGGCCAACCGGGTTTAATTACTCGTAAACGCATATCAGATTATTTAAGTAACCCAGAGGAAGTCTAATGCTCTACCTGTACGTCAAAGCCTTTCACATCGTATTTATTGTTAGTTGGATGGCAGGCATTTTTTATCTGCCAAGGCTGTTTGTTTATCACACACAAACCACCGACCACGAGGCAAGCGAGCGCTTTAAAACGATGGAACGCAAGCTTTACCGCGGCATCATGTGGCCAGCAATGGTGATCAGCATCATTACCGGGCTGTGGATGTTATATTTGGTGCCTAGCTGGTTTAGCCAAGGTTGGTTGCATGCCAAATTGCTGTTTGTTTTAGGCTTGGTAGCCTTTCATTTTCACTGTGGTGCTTGGCTAAAAGCATTTAAAGAAGACCGCAACAAGAAGTCGGAAAAGTTCTTCCGTATTGTTAACGAAGCGCCAGTGCTATTGCTGATTGGTATTGCGATTTTTGTCGTGGTTAAGCCGTTTTAACCGAGGAGTTTGTATGTCTCGTTCTGAATTATTATTCCAAGCCGCTCAACGCTATATTCCTGGTGGTGTTAACTCACCAGTACGCGCGTTTAAAGGAGTTGGTGGCACACCAGTATTTTTTGAGCATGCTAAGGGTGCCGAAATTTTCGATGTTGAAGGCAAGCGCTACATTGATTACATCGGCTCATGGGGGCCAATGGTGCTGGGTCATGCCAACCCTGACATTAAGCAAGCCATTGCCGACCAGTTAGAACGTGCGGTGAGCTTTGGTGCACCAACGGCACTAGAAACCGAAATGGCTGAACTGCTATGCAAACTAGTGCCCTCTTTAGAGCGCGTGCGCATGGTGAACTCAGGCACCGAAGCCACCATGTCGGCGATTCGTTTGGCTCGTGGTTTCACTGGCCGTGACAAAATGGTGAAGTTTGAAGGCAACTACCATGGCCATTCTGATAGCCTACTGGTTAAGGCAGGTAGCGGTGCACTAACGTTTGGTGAACCAAACAGTCCTGGCGTGCCAGCATCGGTTGCCGAACATACCCTCACCTTGCCATATAACGATGCCGAAGCCGTGGAAGCCTTGTTCAATGAGATGGGTGAGCAGATTGCCTGCATCATCGTTGAGCCAGTGGCTGGCAATATGAACTGTATTCCACCGGTACCAGGTTTCTTAGAAACGTTGCGCAAAGTATGTGATGCGCATGGCACCGTGTTAATTTTTGATGAAGTGATGACGGGTTTCCGCGTTAGCCTTCATGGTGCACAAGGCCATTATGGCGTTACCCCAGACCTTACTACCCTTGGCAAAGTAATTGGCGGCGGTTTGCCTGTGGGCGCGTTTGGTGGCCGTGAAGACATAATGGCGCATTTATCACCTACAGGCCCTGTCTATCAAGCTGGTACGCTATCCGGCAACCCGTTAGCAATGGCCGCAGGTATTGCCCAGCTACGCGGCGTGCAAGCAACGGGTTTGTATGAGCAATTAGGTAAACGAGTTGATCAGCTTACCACTGGCTTAAAAGAAGCTGCTGACCGCCACGGCATCCCGTTCTCAACTAATAAAGCAGGCTCCATGTTCGGCTTTTTCTTCAATGAAGCGCCAAAGGTGAGCACATTCGAACAGGTTACGCAAGGCAATATGGAGCAATTTAAAGCCTTCTTCCAGGGCATGCTAGCGGAAGGCATCTACCTTGCACCATCGGCCTTCGAGGCGGGCTTTATGTCGGCTGCGCACAGCATCGACCATATCGAAGAAACCATTGCTGCCGCCGACAAAGTGATGGGTACCTTGAAGTAATTGCCTGAGCTGAAGTAGTTACTGCGCAGAAACAAAAAAGCCGCTCATTGAGCGGCTTTTTTTATTAACAAGACCAGCTAACTTTTATAGCGCACCGTCCGCTTTGATAATGTCCCAGTTCACAACGTTTGAGTTGTAGAAACCAGAGTCACGATATGCCTTGTCTACAATACCTTCTTCTTTTAGCAATAGCAGACCAAGGTGAAGTGCCGCGTTAAAGATTTGGCCATCTGGGTGGTTACGTGAAACCGCTAGGTGGCGCGAACCTGCTAGACCAATCTTAAAGTTCGGGATTGGCACTAGGCGCTGATCACCTTCTAACACAAGGCTCATGCCTTCCGTTGGCTGGAAAGGTGCCAACAGGTAATCAACCTCTAGGTTACGTACACGGTCAACCATGTCTGGCCACTCAGGCGTGTCGTACAGGTCGTCAATACCCAAGCCAGATAGTGTTTTCCAGTCTGCCGTCCACTGACGAGAAGAGATAGCACTTAAGTTCAATAGCTCTTCGCGAGTACGAACATTCAACGCACGGAAGTTGTCTGGAGAGGTGTAGAAGCCAGCCTCGAATGAATCACGTGGCACCAAAGCCGTGGTGATGTAAAGGTCGGTCCAGAATGTCGACAAGTCAGATTTCCACAAACCTGTACCACCCGCGACAATCTCACCTGAGCGAATACCTTCCAAAATATCCGCTGCTGTATTCATACCAACGAAGTTCACTTCGATGTCTACATCAGCGCGGTCGATTGCTTGCACTACTAGTGCTAACTCAACCACGTCACGACGAGAGCCTTCGCCGCTAAAATCACGAATGGTGGTAACGTCTCTGCCACCTAACCATTTGTTGTAATCTGCTAGTACGTCTGCAGGCGCACCAACATTTACTCGAATTGTTTCTGCCATCGCTGTGCCAGCTGCCAGCATGGCGGCCATCATCAGCGCGATTGAGCGTACCCATAATACCGCTTTGCGCATAGCATCGTCTCCAGATGAATTGCTATCTACGTAGAGGGTCAAAATACTGACTTGCGACGTTAGATGCAACGAGAATTATCGAAAAAATTGACTGAAGTTTGTTTTCTGTTTGACAGTAATACGACTAGGATTATAATCCGGCTCGTACAGCAGTACGAGCCTGGATGGTGAAATTGGTAGACACGCTAGCTTCAGGTGCTAGTGGGGGTAACCCCGTGGAGGTTCAAGTCCTCTTCCAGGCACCAATTTTTTATTAGAAAAAACTCTCTAATCTGAAATCTTTATTTTAAATTCCCTTTCTTTTTCAAACTTTTATAAGTCATTACTCAATTAGAAAGCTTTCGAGAAACTCAATTGAAAGCCGTTGTCTGCCGTTGGCGATATTGACAGCTGGCTGTCTGACAATGGGTCAACAAGAAAGTGATTGACGCCAATCGCTAACGCCGCCCCAGCAATCACATCCGACCAATAGTGCTTTTCGGCGTGCACACGGCTATAACCGGTAAACGCAGCCATGGCATAAGCAGGCGCACCTAGGTGCCAGCCGTATCGACGCTGAAAATAAGACGCTCCGACAAACGCAGAAGCCGTATGACCACTTGGGAAAGATAACCCACCACCGCTTGGGCGCTTACGGTCAAAACCAAACTTAAGCGCATACGTTGTCGCAATCGTTACCCCAAACGACGCAAATAATTGGCCACTGCCACGATAGTCTTCCTGAACCAACGACCAACCTAAGGCGCCAAGCGGCAAGGCAATCTGTAATACATCTCCGGTACGCTCTATGGCACTCGCCTCACGGCTAACCCCTGTTAAATCGTTAGCCATTGCCACTGCACTCCACAGCAAAGCGAATACAATCCCTAGTTTCAGCATGTTTAAGTCACCAGTTAGTTAAAAGATCGTTGATAAAAGAGATGGCCAAGCAACCAGCAGATTGCAAATATTACAAAACCCGACGTGATTACGTCGGTGAAAAAGTGCCCGCCCATCGCAATGCGAACATAGGCGAGCAACCCGCCAAGTATTATACCCGGCACTAACCAAATGGCCTTGCGCATCGGCCAAGCAAGTGCCATAAAGTAAAAACCTATGCCGGCATGACCACTAGCAAAGCTGCAGTTACGACTACAAACATCGCTTACTTGCAGAAACGGCACAAAGTTAAGTGAGCCACCAAACTCAATGATTTGATGCGGCCGTGGTCGCCCCCAAAAGCCTTTCATTAGCACTTCTATCACCACGGCACCAATAATCAGCACAACCAACATATACCAAATGTCTTTTTGATGGCGGCGCAGCCAACGAACGAGTCGACTGTCGTTTACGGCTGGCAATAAAATTGATGGCGCGCCGCGAGCAGCTTGGCGAATCTGCCAATTGGCGAGCCACCACGGCAGCAACAAGGCCAAGCCATAAACCAGCAAAAAGTATCCTAGAACGCCTTGAAAGGCACTGTATAAGCCATTAATCCAAGCAATATCTCGAATAAAGCTCTGCTCAACTTCATTCCAAGCAAGCCCGGCAATCCAAACATCAACACTAGGGAAAAGGCTAAATACTAAGGCAAATAGCACGAATGCGACCCACACAGGGTGTCGTCGAATCATAAAAACCGCTCTCGATTTCGTTCTTTTTGGCGAGGGCTTTTTTTCATTAGCACATAAAACGCCCCCACACCGCCATGGTGCTTTTGTGCCGTGGAAAAGGCCAACACTTCCGGAATTTCTTGCAACCATTTGTTCAGGTGGCTTTTAAGCACTGCTTTTTGCTCACCTCGTTCACCCTTACCAGGCAAAATAATTGCCGTGCGAACATCATATTTCTGACAGTCAGCAATAAAGCGGACTACCTCATCACGGGCTTGCTCCACCGTCATCCGATGCAAGTCTAGTCTCGCTTGCAGCTCATACTTCCCCTGCTTTAGCTTGCGAAACACACCATGTGCCACCCCATCACGACAGAACTCCAGCACATCCATAGGATGTACCATCTCGATAAAGTCATCGGAGCTCATTTTATCTGGCGACTCATGCTCACCTTTCACCAAAGCCGCTTGACGCCTAGCGGCAATGCTCTCTTCGGCGACCTTAGCCTGTTTCGATAGCGACACTCGTTGTTCGGCGCGCAGCTTTTTTACGCCAGCCATCTCGCGTAAAAACAAATCGTAATCATCGCCTTGCATACTATTACCTAATTATACTGCTCGCTTATCATACGGCTATTATACTCGCCGCGGATGTTACCTGTATGCATAATTGGCAGCAATATCAGGTATCTTACCCTTGAGTTAAACCGATGCCATTAACTTAAGATGCAAGCATGGCGCTCACGGTGCTTGCTATGAGACCGTCACCCGCAGGGAGCGACTCTATGTTTGGAGAGGTAGGTTACAGGGACGTACTTGCAACGTGTCGAATAGCTAGTTCCGTGGGCACCAACACTTTTAAGTTAATGGCACTGTGCAAATAGCCAAATTTGAAAACAGGTAATCAAATGTCGACATTGTTATACCCTCGCCTCATTAGCCATCGTGGTGCCAATACGCTCGCCGCGGAAAATACACTCGACGCATTTGAGCTTGCGGCAAAGCAGGGAGCCACCTGGGTTGAGTTCGATGTTTGCTTAGCAAAAGATGGCACACCGGTTATTTTTCATGACCAGAACATGCAACGCCTGGCCAACATCAACAACGCCATCGCCGACTTCACCTATAGCGAGTTAAAAGACATTCCGCTGCTATTTAATGGTGAACCGAGCGCTAGTCGCGTGCCAACGCTTGGGCAAACGCTTGCACTAAGCAAACGCCTAGGCATGACCTGCAATATTGAGCTGAAGCCACAAACACAAGAAGAAGCCTGGCCATTGGCCGAAACGGTCAGTGATTGGCTAGAAAGCTATGACGGAGACTGCGTTGTTTCTAGTTTTTCCGCTGAGTGCCTTTTGCGTTTTAAACAATGTAGCGACCGCCCTGTGGCAGCCTTAGCGCCACAAATGCCAGAAGAATGGCGCGACATTATTAAGCTGTTAGACCCAGTTGCCATTCACCTCAGTGATGAAATCGCCGACTGGCCAACGGTACGAGAACTGCGCGCCGTCAACCTGCCGATTGCCGTGTGGACAGTGAACAGTGCCACCCGCTTAGCAGAACTTTTAAACTTTGGCGCCACCAGCATATTCACCGATGACCTGAGCCTCTACCCTGCCGGTAGCGCAGCAACGACTGGCGCACCCGCGTTTGCGCCACTATTTCGAGAGTAAACCTAGTTCGCGAGTAGACGTAGGTATCACTATTAAATGAATTGGCAAAGCTGCTGCTAGCAGCTTTCGTCAAGGAAATGATACAATCGCGCTCGCGTTTTTCGCGCATAGCAAACATTAAATAGGACATCATCATGACACAGTCTGTCGATCGGTCGCATTTCGACCAATACATGACCCCTAACTACGCACCAATGAGCTTCGTACCGGTACGAGGCGAAGGCTCGCGCGTGTGGGATCGACGCGACACCATGATGATCGATCTAACCGGCGGCATTGCAGTAAACGTATTGGGCCATGCTCACCCAGCGTTGCAGCAAGCGGTAACCGAGCAAGCTAGCAAGCTTTGGCACGTGTCAAATATTTTCACCAATGAACCAGCTCTAGAAGTTGCACAAATGCTGGTTGCCAATACGTTTGCCGACAAGGTGTTTTTTGCCAACTCTGGTGCCGAAGCCAACGAAGCAGCATTGAAGCTTGCTCGTCGTTACGCTTGGCAGAAAACCGGCGGCAAACGGTTCAAGATTCTATCAACTCTGAACAGTTTTCATGGTCGTACCCTGTTTACTGTCAGCGCCGGTGGCCAGCCAAAATATCGAGAAGGTTTTGAGCCAGCGCCCGAGGGCATTGCCCACGTTCCTTACAACGACTTGCAAGCAATGAAGGACGCAATCGATGACACCTGTTGCGCCATTATTGTTGAGCCAATTCAAGGGGAAGGTGGCGTTATACCTGCGCACAAAGCCTACTTAGAAGGCCTGCGCGCATTGTGCAATGAGCATGACTTACTTTTGATTTTTGACGAAGTGCAAACAGGTGTAGGCCGTACTGGCTCACTCTATGCTTATCAGCACTATGGTGTTGTGCCCGACATTTTGTCGACGGCCAAATCACTAGGCGGCGGCTTCCCAATTTCAGCCATGCTAACGACTGAAAACGTGGGTGCAGCACTGCAAGTAGGCACCCATGGCACAACCTATGGTGGCAACCCACTCGCGTGTGCTGTGGCAAAAGCGGTACTCACCGAAGTGCTCAAGCCTGAACTGATGAACAACGTGCAGGCACGTCATGAGCAGTTGGTCGATGGCTTGGCAAAAATTAACCAAGAGCTTGCCTTGTTTGAGGAAGTGCGTGGCGCTGGTTTGCTAATTGGTGCTGGGCTTGTGCCACAGTGGCAAGGTAAAGCTGGCCAGTTAATGGCGGCAGCGCAAGAAGCTGGTGTTCTTATATTAGTGGCCGGGCCAAATACCCTGCGCTTTGCACCCGCTTTAAACATTACCGAAGCAGAGCTTAGCGAGGCACTGGAAAAACTAACCACTGCTTTGCGCCAAGCAACTAATAGCTAGGCATGTGAGTGCAAACAAGCTGTGCAGAACTGTGACAATTTTCTACACAGCTTGCTCAATTCTATGCCACGCTAAAAATAAAACACGTGGCATAGAATGAGTTACCAAGAAGTTCACCTATCGGCTTTACCCGCCCCTTTGCATGTACCCAACGCAATTGGTCGGCCGCAGTATATCAATAATCGGCTAAACCAACCGGTACACCCAAAGAAGGCAGCCCTGCAAGCGATTGAGTTGATGCGCATACGCCATCAGCACAACATTCACCAAGTCGTCATTCCTCCACCTTACCGGCCTTCGCTTGCCCCACTTACTCGCATTGGCTTCGAGCAAGATGAACCGGTAAAAATGCTGGTGGATTTATACCGCCATGCACCCGAGCTTTATTCCCAGTGCTGGCTAGCTAACACTGGCAGCACCGCTTACAGCATGAAAACCTGCCCCTCGACCGACAGTGGTGATGGGCGTGTGCATATTCTGCCTGCCAACCGCTCGGAAAACCTGTTTTCGAGCGAGGATGCGAAGTTTTACCAACGCTTAGCCAAGCACCTATTTTCCGATGAAGGCTTATTTGCTGTGCATAATCCACTGCCAAGTGCGGCTGGGTTTTGCGATCACGGCAGTGCCCAGCACTTTCGATTAAGCCCTAACTTGGGTGCCGAAGGGTTTCACTTATTTGCCTTTGGCATTGGCAATAGTGAGCAATATTGGCGCCATGGCCGCCACGGCTTACAAGCTGCCAGCCGAATATTCAACCTGTCGGCCCATATGCACCATATTGCCGGCATCCATCCAGAAGCGATTGCCGCAGACGTATGGGGAATTGATGAACTAACACTCGCCAGTGGCAACCTGCTTATTTTTCATCAACGTGGTTTTATTGACTGCGATCTACTTACCAGCGAACTGTTACGCGACTATCCGGGTAAATCTTTGGAGCTACTTTGTGTCAGTCAAAATGACATTCGCTTAGAGCAAGCACTGCGCTGCAATATGTTTACCAGCGCCCTGCACTTGTCGCAGTCTGGCCATCAGCATTTAATTGCTCGCGACACTGTTGAAAAAGACCCGGATGCCTCGCGTTTCATCGAAGATTTAGTACAAGGCAATGGGCCAATCCACACACTTTATTATCATGCTATGGATGAGTTAGTCGGCAGCTTTGGTGGCCCTGGTAGCTGCTCGGTAAAGCTAATTTTAAGTGAAGCGGAGCGCAAAGCATTACCCAAAAAGCCGTGGGTAACTGAGAAGCTGCTAACAGAGCTAGACAACTGGGTTGAGCGCCACTTTAGTGATGAGATAGGCATTCACGACCTCGGCCAAGCACAAGCCATTGCGCACAACCAAAAAGCACTAGAAGAGCTTTTAGCGTTGTGCGGCTATGACAACCTTTACGAGTATCAGCGATAATCCCAGCGCATTTCCGTGGTGGCGCCTACTTGCAGCATCAGCGCGCCACCTTGGAATACCGAAGTAAACGTCTCTGGGCGCCAATCGTCGGCGTTAAATACACGCGTATCCTCCAGCGCCTCAATTTTGAACCCCAACTTGCGGAAGCTCTCATCATTGCGCATCTGTACGCGAGTAATACATTGGCAGTCGGTATTAAAGTCTAGGTCACCCGACATATAGCGGCCGGCATTATCCTCTTTGCCACGATTAAGCAGCAAAGGCTGAAACTCATAGGTTTCAACATTGCCATTACTAGCAACCAAGGTGTAGCCCGAGTTCGGCAGCGCTAATTGAAAGCCATTGCCACCACCGCCATATAGCCTTTCTGGTTCAAACTCCTCAAGTGCATCGTCACTAGGCGCACCACCGTTTTCAGACACCAGCACAGGTAACTCGCCAGCTTCTTGACGAATAACCAGTTCGGTTACTTCGTCTTTGCTGGTGATGGTCATCGTCATATCGTAGCTTCGATCTGCCATCACCTCATTAAGGGCGTTGTACTGCTCAATCGCGGCACTAGGAACATCTGCCAACACCACTCCTGGCACCAGCGCAATGCCTGCCAGCCATTGTTTTTTACTCATTCGCAACACTCCATTAATTTCCGAAAAAAGTACGTTACTGCATGCATACTAGACTTTTACTAAACCACTTTCATTTTTTACATTGAGCGTTCGCATTCAGCTAACTCGCTTGTTACAATTACCGCAGATGGGTTCGCTGGGTTGTACGCCAGCAGTCATGTCCCGAGCCGATGCTTTACCTTTAGGGCTTCAAAATGACCGTGCAGTGCGCATGCCCGTATATCGGGAAGCCTTCGTACGGCTGAGCGGCCCGCCTTGAACTAGTCGGTTCAAGGTACACGATACGCAGCGGCAACCTGGCACCCATTTCGACATGACAAGAGATCAACTACGCAAACACAGCCGGCAAGCAAGACGCCAGCTTTCCCAACAAGCGCAGCATATTGCTGCCTTGCAATTAGCCACGCAATTTTCTCGAAGCCTTGCCTATCAAAAAGCCAAGACGCTCGGTTTGTACCTCTCATTTGATGGCGAAATATCAACAGCACCGTTAATTGAACAAGCTTGGCAAGACGGCAAGCAGGTCTATCTTCCTGTGGTGCCAAGGCAAGGGCGAAAAATGCGGTTTGTTAGATTTGCTGAACACACGGTGTTGATCAAGAACAAGTTTGGCATTTGGGAGCCCAAATATAGCCAACACATAAAAAGCTGGGCGATAGATATTGTGTGCATGCCATTAGTCGCCTTCGACCCGGCGGGAAATCGAATGGGCATGGGCGGCGGTTTTTACGACACGACGTTCGCCGTAAAACACCAACACGGCTTTGGGCCTAAATTAGTGGGATTTGCTCATGAGGTGCAAAAGCAAGCAACACTGCCAGTTGCAGCGTGGGATGTGCCGCTCGATGCAATTTTGACCGGCACACATCAATATGGTCGTCTTTAGCGAATGCGCGGTGCGTCTTCTGCAACCGACAGTGGCGATACAGGTTCTGCCGTTTGACTGGCATAACCAGTAATCACGACCCCTAAACCAAACACTAAAGCTAGAACGACGAGCAAATCAGGTTTCTTTTTTGTTCTCATTTTTTTAATACCATACTCAGTCAATCACAAAACCAATCAAACATGGTTCACAATCTGTTAACCATGTCACACCATTACTACACATATCGTCACAAGAAACAATGACAAATGCGTTGTGTGAACAAGCTTTTTTATTGAATTAGATCACACTTTTTGGAGTTTAATTATCCAAAAGCTGTTCTTTCGCGAGTTTTTTGGCTTGGCTGATAGTTTATGGAAAAAAAACCGCTGGTGGTCTACCCGTTACCAGCGGTTGATACGACCGATGAATGGTCGAGAAGTGTTTTACTACTGTTTATTTCAAGAACAAACGATAAACAGGATTATCCGACTCATCCCAGTAGGCATAACCGATGTTATCAAGGGTTTCGCGACATTCAGCCACCTCAGCATCTGGCACCTGTATGCCCACTAGCACCTTGCCGTAAGCTGCACCATGGTTGCGGTAGTGGAACATCGAAATATTCCAACGCTTACCCAGCTGGGTTAAGAAGTTCAGCAAAGCACCGGGGCGCTCGGGAAACTCAAAACGGAACAAGCGTTCGTTCTCGGCAGTTGAGCGGCCACCTACCATATGGCGACAATGTGACTTAGCCACTTCGTTGTCAGTCAAATCCGCAACTTGATAACCAGTCTCTTGCAGCTTTTCAATCAGTTTTTGGCGGCCATCTCCGGCTGGAATTTGCAACCCTACGAAGATATTCGCGTCATTGGCATCAGCTAAGCGGTAGTTAAACTCGGTAATTTGGCGTTTACCTATGGTGGCACAGAACTTCTTGAACGCCCCTGGGCGCTCAGGGATGGTGACAGCCAACACCGCCTCGCGCTTTTCACCTACTTCCGTACGCTCGGCGACATAACGCAACCGGTCGAAGTTCATATTGGCACCAGAACAAACGCCAACCAAGGTTTGGTCCGTACAGCCCTCGCGTTCAATGTACTTTTTAATCCCAGCAAAAGCCAAAGCACCTGCAGGCTCGGCTACCGAGCGGGTATCATCAAAAATGTCTTTAATGGCTGCACAGGTTTCATCGGCCGATACGGTGATCACTTCATCTACGTAGTCTTTGCAGATTTCCCACGTATTTTCACCAATTTGCGCCACAGCAACGCCATCGGCAAATAAACCAACCTGGTCCAAAACGCTGCGTTTGCCATCTTTGAGTGCTAACGCTAAGCAGGCCGACTCTTCATACTCAACCCCGATCACCTTGATTTCTGGGCGCACATACTTGATGTAAGCCGCCATGCCAGCAATGATGCCACCGCCACCAACGGGCACAAACACGGCATGCAACGGCTCACGCACATGGTTGAGAATTTCTAAGGCAATGGTGCCCTGCCCGGCAATCGTCATTGGGTCGTCGTAAGGGTGAATATAGGTGTAGCCATGCTTTTCCATTAACTCTCGCGAGTACGCCGCCGCTTCATCAAAGGCATCACCATGCAGCACAACTTTACCACCACGGGCGCGCACCGAGTTCACTTTGATATCAGGCGTGGTGCGAGGCATTACAATGGTCGCTTTCACGCCCAAGCGACGAGCACTTTCGGCCAAACCTTGCGCATGATTGCCAGCCGAGGCACAAATTACCCCTTTGGCTTTTTGCTCTTCGGTTAAATGGGCTAAATTATTATAGGCACCACGAATTTTGAAACTGAAAACTGGCTGTAGGTCTTCGCGCTTAATTAGAATATTATTGGCATAACGGGCAGAAAGTGAATTGGCGCGCTCAATTGGTGTTTCCACCGCCGCCTCATAGACTTTGGCGTTCAAGATTCTCTTGACGTATTGTTCAAGCATTACAGCCCCCATGCCGTATAATATGTGCAACTACAGATACGCGATTGTATCAAAGCAGCGGAGTTATCCGCAGATTTTTTTGGAGGAAGCATGACGCAAGATGAACTAAAGCAAAAAGTAGCCGAAGCGGCACTCAATGAGGTGTTGCCAAGCCTACGTGCCGACACCATCCTGGGCATTGGCACAGGCTCAACCGCCAACAAGTTCATCGACTTACTTGCCCCCCATGCGCGCGATTTTAAAGGCGCCGTTGCAAGCTCAGACGCGTCGGCTGAACGGCTGAAAGAACACGGCATTGAAGTGTTTGATTTGAATGAAGTAGGCGAAATGGAGTTCTACATTGATGGCGCCGACGAAGCCAACAAGCAGCTTGAACTAATCAAAGGCGGCGGTGCTGCCCTAACGCGCGAAAAAATTGTGGCTGAATGCTGCAAAACCTTTATCTGCATCGTGGACGACACCAAGGTTGTAGAACACCTAGGCGCCTTCCCACTGCCAGTAGAAGTCATTCCAATGGCTCGCAGCTTCGTCGCACGCGAAATTGTTAAACTGGGCGGCGAGCCAGTATGGCGCGAAGGCACAGTAACCGACAACGGCAACCACATCATCGATGTACACGGCTGGAAAGTTGAAGATGCCAAAGCCCTTGAAACGCAAATGAACGACTGGCCAGGCGTTGTGACCAATGGTCTATTTGCCCTGCGCCCTGCCGACCTACTCCTGATTGGCAGCCAAGACGGGGTTAAATCTTTGTCGGTAATCAATACGGCTTCTGATCAGGGCAACTACTACTGATCACAGCCTAAGTGCTAGCCATGAAATTATTTCAGAAAAATCATAGACTTAGCTTGACAATGCCTTAGCCGCGTGGCTTAATACGCGGCGCTTGTTGCCCAGATAGCTCAGTTGGTAGAGCAGGGGATTGAAAATCCCCGTGTCCGTGGTTCGATTCCGCGTCTGGGCACCATTTAGTTACGGCATAACAAGCATTGCCCAGATAGCTCAGTTGGTAGAGCAGGGGATTGAAAATCCCCGTGTCCGTGGTTCGATTCCGCGTCTGGGCACCATTTCAAAAACGGACACTATGTGTCCGCGCCGAGCGTCGGCCGGTTCATTCCGCGTCTGGGCACCATTAGATTCTTCAGAAAAGGCTTCGCATCGCGAGGCCTTTTTTGTTTCACGGCCACTGCTGATTCAAGTAGGTCTGTAAATAACGACGAAGTCGTTTTTGCAGACAATTCTAAGCTGATACCTATGTCCGCACCGCAACCTTGCTCCTGCGAGTTGCTCAGTACGGACATCCATGTCCGCAAGCATTCGCTTCGCGAATGACTTACAGACCTACCTCGGGCATCCATGTCGGTACCACAGTATTGCTCCTTCGAGCTACTATGTCCGCAAGCATTCGCTTCGCGAATGACTTACAGACCTACCTCGGACATCCGNGCAGAAAAAAGCCAGAAATGGCTAAGAAAGTACTGGTTCGAGCATCGGATCAGCTCATTTTTTGGATTTTTAGCAATTCATATTCGATATGCGTTGATTTGTGGGTCTTTTTAGAGGTTCCCTTAAGAGTGAACGGCGCGAACTACTCTCACCCGAACAACAAGCCATTGCCGACATGCCTGGCCCGGCTGTGCCATTAACCGATGACACGCCTGAGCCTGCTAAGCCAGAGCAGACCAATAACCGAGGCAAGGCACCTAAGCAGCGCAGCGGCAATGAAGTCAACCTGACCGGCCTTCGTTACGACAGCACTGTGCCAGTGCGTGAAGTAATCATTGAGGCCAATGAATTACAAGGCGATGAAGCAGATCAATACGAGCATGTAGGCTACAAAGAAGTCAGCCGTATTGCGCAAAAGCGCAGCGCCTATGAAATCGTCATCACCAAACGCCAAATCGTCAAACGCAAAGACAGTAATCAGCTAATCACCGCTGCTAACCCGGAGTTTGTTTTCGACAGTGCCTGTGCCGATGTCAGTTTTGCAGCAGGACTATTGGTTGATAAGTTTCAGTTTCATTTACCACTGTATCGACAGCATCAAAAGCTTAGTGCCAGTGGCATTCAGCTTAGTCGAGCAACACTCACCAATACCACCAAACGGGGTATAGAACTTCTTAGGCCTGTTGCTGCCGCGCAGCTTGCTAACATCCTCAACAGCCAAGTACTGGCCATGGATGAAACGCCCATTAAAGCAACGCGACAGCCTGGGGTAGGCAAACAACCCGGAAAAATGAAACAAGCCTATTTTTGGCCTATCTACGGGGAGCAGGATGAAGTGGCCTTCACCTTCTCCAATAGCCGCGGTATGGCCAATATTCAAGCGCTACTCGATGAAGTGTGGCAAGGCACCCTATTGACCGACGGGTATCAAGCTTATAGCAGTTATGAAGCCAAATCCGCGCAGGTAGAAAATGCTCAGTGCTGGGTGCACATGCGCAGGCAGCTGTTAAAAGCCGAGGCAGAAGAAAGCCAAGCGGTAGACAAGGCACTGAACCTGATTGCCGAGCTTTATCAACATGAAAAGCAGATTAAAGCGCGCCAACTCGTCTCTGAAAAAGCCCTGCAATACCGCGCAACACACAGCAAGCCAATCGTCGATCAATTCTTTGCATTGCTTGACTCAGAAAAGCAGCGCCCGGATTTACTGCCAGATGATACGTGGAGCAAAGCCCTTAATTATGCGCTTAAGCGAGAGCGTCAGCTGCGCGTATTCCTAAGCAACCCAGCTGTTGCCATGGACACTAATCACTTAGAAAGACAAATTCGCCCGATTCCTATGGGTAAGAAGAATTGGCTCTTCTGCTGGACAGAGCTAGGGGCTGAACATGTGGGGATTATTCAAAGCCTGATCTGCACCTGTAAGTTGCACGACATAGACCCAACGACATATCTAATCGATGTTTTACAGCGAGTGAGTCAGCATCCCGCAAAAGACGTCATCGACCTCACTCCAAGAGTGTGGAAAGAAAAGTTCGCCAGCAACCCACTCACATCACCACTGGCCTAGCAACAACGGCGTTGTTTGAACGCTTACGTTACCGAGGTAGTCGAACCTATATTTAGTCTGCTTGCCATTGGTGCTTTCCAGCACTATATTGTCAAACGCGTCGTATGCATAATTTGTTATGTTTCCATACTGATCAAGCAAAGAAACGACTCGTCCTTTACTATCGTATTCTAGCGTTGAACCAACCTCTACCGAGTCATAACTTTTATTGATACCTGCAACATTACCCATTTCGTCATATGAGTAATTAATACGATAGTTCCCGGTATCGAGTGCTCGTATCTTCCCGAGTAACCCAACCCCAGTCTCTGGGTCAATGCCTGATTCGATTGAAACTCTTCTACCATCGGGGAAGCTAAATTCAATAGGCTGACCAGCTCTGTCATAGACTGTCTCATAAACCTCTCCTTCGGCGTTTTTGCGACTAATTAGTAAACCGTTAGAGTTAAAGGAATACTGTTCAATCTCTCCTAGCTGATTTTTGGCACTTTTCACCTCTCCGCGAGAGGAGTACGCGAAGTGCACGAAATTACCCTTCTCATCGATGTACTTCTCTCTGAGCCCTGCGCGAGAATACTCGATTGAAACTGATTCAAGTTCGGCATTTGTCCTCGCAGTCACATTGCCGTAGGCATCATATGAAAAGGAGGTAATATTTCCTTCGCCATCTTCTATTGATCGTGGGTTTCCCAGAGCATTATAGTCCGAAAACTTAGCCTTCAGTGTGTTACTAATTTTATGGGTCAACACATTACCAAAGTTATCGTACGAAAAATTACTAATCTGCTTACCATCGGCTCCCGATATAGTGACTAGAATTGGATTATTATGCTGATCGTATTCGTAGGTTGTTACTCTTTCTTCTGGCAACCCTTTGGCTTCAGCCATTTTGATAACCATTAATGAATCGTTGTACCAATATTCTGTCGTAATACCTAGTTGATCAACATATCGCTTCACCAAGTCAGTGCCAGGAATGTACTGCCAAGTTTCCTTTGACCCATCTGGGTAAGTGATGGAAGTAGCCTTGTTATATTCATTAAATTTGGTTACGGAAAGTTCACCTTGTGCATTGACATTTAATAAAGTGTCATCATTTCGACCCTGAGAAAACAGTAATTGTCCTCCAACGTAGACCTCAGACGGTGAACCATCACTAGCATATAGTACCGTACGATTTATGCCCTGCTCTCGGAGCTCGCTTACAGCGTAGCGCCCTTGACTGCTATTGTATTGGTAGTTGTAGCGAGTAATGTCACCATTAACAGTCACTTTACTAACAACGACTTGCTCAGGTATCAGATCGACCACCTCAATTACTCTCAATGGGCCACTGCTAACATACTGTACTGTTTTAACACCGGTATCAGGATCAGCAGACCTACCTCGGACATCCAGGTCCGCACCGCAACCTTGCTCCTGTGAGCTACTATGTCCGCAAGCATTCGCTTCGCGAATGACTTACAGACCTACCTCGGACATCCGTGTCTGCAACGCAACCTTGCTCCTGTGAGTTGCTCAGTACGGACATCCATGTCCGCAAGCATTCGCTGCGCGAATGACTTACGGACCTACTCCACATTTGCTTCGCGAAAACTCAATAATTTCATCTTTGCAAAACCAAAAATTGTCCTGTCTTTTTTACAATTAACCCGCCAAGGAGATTTTCTTCCATGAGAATAAAGGTGCAATTCGTGAGAAAATAATGAATCTTTTCTTTCGATTTTATAAACATCCCCCCAGGATATGGACTCCTTGTAAAATATCATACGATCTGTGACACCGCTCCCATCAACAACGGTATATAGACGCTTTCCGGCCAAGAAGACTAGAGTCAAGAACCCTATAACAAGCCAGCTTCTCAGCTCATAGTTCTCATACCAAAAACTACCTATTTGATACTCCCAAACTACCATCGGCGCCTTATGCACTAAAACAATCCAAGCATGATAACCAACTAAGGCATACACAACAGCATCAAAAATAGTTAAGTAGTAAATTATTTTCTTCATATAATCCCTCTAAGCTGAATGAATTTATTTATCATTTCACTGACATTAACGCTCTCTAATACCCAACTTAGTTAGCTCACGACAGAAAGACTTCGCAAAAAAAATGTTAACCGATACCCGTACAGCTCCGAATTTATCTAGCAGCCTAACGCCACCCAAAACCATATTGGTTTTACGTCTGGAAATATCACTAACATCAATACATTCCCTTTTAAAAAGCGCGTGATTTAATTCTATGCATTCTTTTCGAGCACAAACAATAACGGGCCTGTTATAAAGAAAATATATAACTGCACCAACGCATGCTATTGTGGTCCAAAACTCAACCCACTCTACCCTTTCAGGTGTAATCGGCTCCTGTGGAATACTAGGGGCTGGAGAAGCCACTACGTCAAAGTACCAAAATGCGATAAAAAAAGGACAAAAAAATCAAACAAGTGAAAGTAAACAAGATACTTTTTCATTAACTACTTCCTTATAAGTTTGAATAAACATTTAGTTCCTAATCTAGACTGCCGAGGGCAAGTCCGTTTTGGTTTACGCAACAGGATAACGCAGAAATATAAATAACAACTATATGGTTTTTGTAGACAAATCTAATCACAAACCATATTCAACGATGCTTGCTTATGCCGCAGGGCATGCGTGTCTGCACCGCAATCTTGCTCCTGCGAGTTGCTCAGTACGGACATCCATGTCCGCAAGCATTCGCTGCGCGAATGACTTACAGACCTACCTCGGGCATCCATGTACGCTAGTTCAAGAACCACCCTAGCAATCCTGTGCTAGCCTGTCATATGACTGTCATCAAGCAAGGAACGCATATGCCACTCGCTACTACTTATTGCCGTGCTAGCCATGGTTTAGATGCGCCTTTGGTTACGATCGAAGCGCATTTATCTAACGGTTTGCCAAGTTTCACGCTGGTGGGTTTGCCAGAGACCGCGCTGAAAGAATCGAAGGAGCGCGTGCGCTCGGCGGTGCAGAATATGGGGTTTGAGTGGCCAAATAATCAGCGTATCACCATTAATTTGGCACCGGCGGATTTACCCAAATCTGGTGGTCGCTATGATTTAGCCATTGCGATGGCCATTTTAATTGCTACCGAGCAATGCGACGACCCTGGTGAAGACGTTGAGTTTGCCGCCGAACTGGCGTTATCGGGTGAGTTGCGTGGCATTCAAGGCATTTTGCCCATTGCCATGGCGGCACAAGCGCAAAACCATCATCTATTAGTTGCCAAAGATAACGCCGAAGAAGCGAGCCTAGCCAAACAAGCGGCGGTGTTTTATGCCAAAACACTAGTCGAAGTGGTGGCAAGCATCAATCAAGCACAAGCACTTCCCAAAGCTGTACCCGGTGAAGACACTCCCCTGCCCGCTTATTTAGATTTATCCGATGTAAAAGGCCAGCCGATGGCCCGCTTAGCACTGGAGGTTGCCGCCAGCGCTCGCCATAATTTACTTTTATTTGGTCCGCCAGGTACCGGCAAGAGTATGCTAGCGCATCGTCTTGTAGGATTATTGCCACCATTAACTGAGCAGGAAGCCCTGCAAGTGGCAGCCCTTTATTCATTGGCTGGTAAGCAACGCCCTACCTGGGGAGAGCGGCCCGTGCGTTCACCGCATCACACAGCCTCTGGGGTGGCGTTAGTTGGTGGTGGTTCTAATCCCAAGCCCGGTGAAATATCGCTAGCCCATCAAGGGGTGTTGTTTCTTGATGAGCTGCCAGAGTTTAGCCGTCATGTGTTAGATGTATTGCGCCAACCACTAGAAAATGGCGAGGTTGATATTGCCAGAGCCAGCCAACAAGTGCGCTTTCCAGCCAATTTTCAACTAATTGCCGCCATGAACCCAAGCCCAGAAGGCAGCAAGCATACGCATGACCCACAAGCGATGCGCAAGTACTTAAGCCGAGTCTCGGGCCCATTTCTTGACCGAATCGATCTCCACATAGAAGTCGATCGGGTGCCACCTGATGAACTACTATCGAGCGACTCGGGCGAGTCGACCGCTGCCGTCCGTATAAGGGTTTTATCCGCCTACGAAAAACAAATGAGCCGTCAAGGCTGCACGAATGCAAACTTAGCTGGCAAGGCGCTGCAGCAAGCTTGCCCGCTTCCAAAAGCGGAACGGGACTTTCTTGAGCAGGTTATCCATCGGCTAAAGCTGTCAGCTCGGGCCTATCACCGACTACTACGTGTGGCCCGCACGTTAGCAGACCTAGCAAACTGCCAAAGTATTGACCGCAGCCATTTAACCCAAGCAATTAGTTTACGACAGCTTGAGCGATTGCTTGCCAACGACTAGGGTTAATAGGCAACCATTTGGGTTAGGCGGGTGATTCATGAGCTTCAAGTCGGTATTGCTAGTTGAGGACAGCGAGCAATTTGGCAAACAAATTAAACGCACCATCGAGGTAACACTGCAAGCACAGGTGTTTTGGTGCAAAAACGACGCCGAACTAGAAACGGCACTATTTGATCCAAGCATTTCGTTCAATCTTGCGATCTGCGACTACCACCTCCCTGATGCTCCTGAGGGCGAAGCAATTATTCGCTTGCGACAGGCTGGCTTATTAACGCTAGTAGTAACCGGCAAGGATGATGAGCAAACTCGGCAAGATATATGGAAGCTAGGCGTATCGGATTATTTTCACAAAGGCGAGACAACCATTTTTCAAGACGTTGCCAGTGCTTGTCGTCGACTCAGCCAAAACCGCAAAAGCAAGGTGCTTATTGTTGATGACTCCAAGGTTGCCTGCCAAGTGTTTAGCACGTTATTGAAACTGCAAAACTACCAAGTGGATGTAGTTCACAGCGGCGAAGAGGCCTTAACAAAACTGACCGGCAGCACTGACTACGATTTACTGCTGACAGACTACAATATGCAGGGCATGACGGGGGCAGAGTTGTGCAAAGAATTGCGCCGCCAACCACGATTCTCCGACTTGGCAATCATTGGCATTTCGTCGGCCGATACGCCATTAATGGCAGCACGCTTTCTAAAAAGCGGTGCCAATGACTTTATTGTAAAACAGAGCTACATCCTAGAAGAGTTTTTTGTGCGGGTTCAGCGCAATATAGAAATGACCAAACTCATTCGCTCGGTGCGTGCTGCGGCCACCACAGACTATCTCACCAATTTAAAAAATCGCCGCGCCCTGTTCTCTGACACCAAGCCATGGTTTCGTACGCAAACGCTGGCTGTTGCGGTGATTGATATCGACCATTTCAAACTCATTAATGACGAATACGGCCATCAAGCGGGTGACTGGGTGTTGCAACACCTTGCGGAAGTGCTCGAAGAACACTCTCCAGATGGTGCCATGGTGGCCCGTTTGGGTGGCGAAGAATTTTGCATTGTATTTGGTGATGAGCACGACCCAGACGAAACACTAGAAAACCTACGAGTTGAAATTGCTCAGCCGTTAATGCCACCAAGCGATGCTTTCCCAGAAAAGATTACCGCTAGCATTGGCTACGTATTTGGTAAGCTCAACAGCCTAGATGACGCCATTCGTGACGCTGACAGACTGTTGTACCAAGCCAAAAATGAAGGCAGAAATTGCATTCGCGGCGAGTACTCGCACCCGCAAGCAGACCCGGTTTAAACGCCTACAAAACACTATATTTTTGTCATTTTATCTTACGCATAGCTGGGGTAGACTGCGCCTCCATTGGAGGATTGCATGCCACAGTTAAACGCTCGCCAACAACAAGCTCGTGACTACATTCATGGCCCATTATTGGTGCTGGCAGGTGCAGGCTCGGGCAAAACTAGTGTCATTACCCAAAAGATTGCCCACCTTATTGCTAATTGTGGTTATAAAGCATCACAGGTTGCAGCGGTTACCTTCACTAACAAAGCCGCTCGCGAAATGAAAGAGCGCGTAGGCAAGTTGCTTAAGCAGCAAGGCTTGGTATCGCGTGGTTTAACCATTTCTACGTTTCACAATTTAGGCCTAAACCTTATTCGTCGTGAAGTGGCTCATACACGTTTGCGCCCAGGTTTCACGCTATTTGATCAGCAAGATGCCGTGCAGCTCATTAAAGACATCTTGCATCGTGAAATGCCCAACGAAGTCGACCAAGCTGGCTTTATTCAAGGCCTTATTTCCAACTGGAAAAACGACATGATCAAGCCAGCGGAGCTGCAAGGCAAGCTTGATGAACCTTATGATGTGTTAGCAGCGGCTTGTTACGCCGAGTATGAAGAAATGCTTGCCGCTTATAATGCTGTCGACTTCGATGACCTAATTAATCTACCGGTTGAGCTACTGCGCGATAACGAAGCAGTGCGCACCCGGGTGCAGCGGCGCATTCGCTATTTGTTGGTAGACGAATATCAAGATACCAATATTTCACAGTACGAATTGGTGCGCCTGATTGTTGGGGATCAACCACGCTTCACTGTCGTTGGCGACGACGACCAGTCAATTTATGCTTGGCGTGGCGCGCGCCCTGAAAACTTGGTGAAATTGCAAAGCGATTTTCCAAGTTTAGAAGTAGTAAAACTAGAGCAAAACTATCGCTCGACGGCGCGCATCCTAAAAGCTGCCAACGTGGTGATTGACCATAACCCACACGTGTTTGAGAAAAAGTTGTGGAGTGAAATGGGCATGGGCGACAAGATTCGCATTGTGCGCACCCGCAATGATGAGCACGAGCTGGACACTATAGTGAATGACCTGCAGCACCAGAAAGCCCTGCGGCGCTGCGACTTTCGCGATTTTGCTATTTTGTATCGTGGCAACCACCAATCTCGCATGCTCGAGATCAAATTACAGCAAGCAGGCATTCCCTACAAAATGACTGGCGGCCAATCGTTTTTTGGCCGGGCTGAAATTAAGGACATGCTCAGTTACCTGCGCATATTGGTGAACCCAGATGATAACGCCGCTTTGCTGCGGGTGATCAATACACCTAGGCGCGAAATTGGTGCAAAAACTCTGGCTAGCTTAAACGAGTATGCCGAGCGCTATGATCTGAGCCTGTTTAGCGCATGTCAGGAGCAAGCCATTCAAAGTGCATTAGGTAGTCGTGCGGGCTCTAGAATTGCCCAGTTCGCTGATTGGATTAGCGATTTGCAGCAGCGTTTGCACCATAGTGATCAGCCCGTGCGCGTGTTGAAAGACATGCTGCAAGAAATGGACTACGGCGGCCACTTAGCACAAGACTCTACTAGTGCAGCAGCAAGCGAGAAGCGCTTAGCCAACGTGATGACCCTGTTTGATTCACTCGAGCAAGCCATGCAGCCAGAGGATGATGAAAGCAGCGAAGAGTTGCTTAACGATGCCGTGAGCAAACTGATGCTGCGCGACATTATGGAACGCCAAGAAGAGGAAGAAGACGATTTTGATGCAGTGCATCTGATGACCCTGCATGCATCAAAAGGCTTGGAGTTCCCGCACGTTTATATGATGGGACTTGAAGAAGATATTCTACCGCACCGCAATAGCATTGAAGCCGACACCGTTGAGGAAGAGCGCCGGTTAATGTACGTAGGTATTACCCGCGCCCAGCGCTCACTAGTGCTCACATTTGCCTCGCAACGCAAACAGTTTGGTGAAGTACTCGACAGTGAACCGAGTCGTTTTCTCGACGAACTGCCGCAAGAGGATGTTGAATGGCAAGGTGGTGGCAAGTCTTACGACAACGAGGCTGAAACCAAAGCCATTGGCAGTGCTACCTTTGCAGCATTACTGGCAGACGATTAATAACACAAGGCCGACAACAGCCGCTCGGTTGCTAGCTGGCCTTGTTGCCAGGCTTGCAACGCCTCATTCGGCGCATACCTTAACTGCCCCAATGACTCAGGCTTACCGCGCAGCATTAAATAACGCGCGTCGCGCTTAGGGCGGCGAAACCAGGCGCCCTGTTGCGGCACTACGTGCTGGCCTTGCAGCCACACTAAGCGCCAACGATAATCACTTTCTTGCACCACACTACTTGTGGTCGCGCGCACATCCTCAACAGCCAACCCAGACAATTGCGACATCAACTGCCGCCATCGTGGTGCATGGCCTCGCACACCCTCTAGCCATGCCAAATGATGAGCATATTCATGGCAAATGGTTTCGTATACCGCTTCAGCACTGTCATTCAATAAATGCCGTGTAGATATTTCTATCACCTTACGCCTTGGCATGTAGCGCCCAAGCGTACTGCGCAAGCGTGGGTTTAAGCGCCAGGCGACGTCTGGGCACAAGGCTTGATAAAAAGCGAGCCAATGAGCACGCGGCAAATCTGGTTTGGCGAGCTTAGTTGCCACGCATACTCCACTGCGCTATTTGCTGAGCCGCATATTTACCCGATAACCAAGCGCCTTCAACACGCCCACCCTGCAACCAATCTCCCGCTAGTGCAAGGCCACAACTAGCATTAAAGCTTGCATCGATGCGCGGCGCATCGGGAACCGGTTTGGCATAGCGCCACCGGTGCACGGTTGTGCTCAACAAACTAAGGTCGTGCACAGAGAAGATCTCCGATAACCATTGCACAGCATGGTCTAGCAATTCATCGGCGGGCTTGTCGTAATTGGCTTTTGACCAAGCAGGCGAGCAGTGCAATAGCCAATAATCATGTTGATGATTGCGATGTGGTTTACTGCTATCACGTGCAACCCAATTAAGTGGATGCTCTTTAATAAAAACAGCATCCACTTTGGCAGTGATTGGCTGTGCGAGTTGTAACCCTATTGCCAAGCAAGGCGACATGACGGACTGCATTTCGTGCAAAATAGGTTCATGGGGGAATAATTCGAGTGCTTGCTCAGGTGGCAAGGTCGACACCAGTGCGTCAAACTCTCCCAAGGCGCCTAGCTGCCACTTGCCAGACTCAAATGCGACCTGCTCAATCTTGAAATTCAGCTCAACATTTATGCCAGACAGCATATATTTAATGGGGGCATTCATTGCTGGGCGGCCAACATAACGAACTTGATCGTCTGGTGAGTGCGTTAATCCAGTCGCCGCGCTATACGTGGCGATACTAGGCTGCCAAGCAGCAACCGCACCCTTACTTAGCCAGGTATCAACTTGGGCAATAAACGCATTGTCGCGAGCGGTAAAATACTGAGCACCTAAATCAAACTGGCCTTCTAGCATGCGCCGGGTTGACATTCGGCCACCCACACCGCGTGACTTATCGATAACAGTTACCTGATGCCCTGCTTGTTTTAGGTGCATTGCTGCACTAGCGCCTGCCATCCCTGCCCCTAATACTGCAACTCTCATCGTATCCCCTCAGAACAAACAAAAAAGGCCCCAGTATTGGAGCCTTTTAGAACTGGTGTTAGCCAACTGTGCAGCCGCTGTTTATTGGCTTTCGGCTACCATGTACTCCACCGCATTAGCAATGTCGTCTTCATCACAGTCAGCACAACCACCCATTGCTGGCATGGCATTAAACCCTTCTACCGCATGGCGTACTAGTGTTTCTAGGCCTTGCTCAATTCGTGGTGCCCATTGTTCGGCATTGCCCAAAATGGGTGCACCCAACGTGCCATTGCCGTGACAAGCGAAACAGGCATTTTGATACACTTCATCGCCAGTCATTGGACCAGAGGCCACCATTGCAGCTGAGCCACAACTATCGTCGGCGCAAACTTCGCCGGCTTTTTGCAAACGCTCAATTAGTGCTGTGTGATCATCGTCTGTTGCTGCATATGCTGCGGTGCCCAAACCAAACAGCGCTACTAAAGCTATTAGCAGTTTTACTCGCATTCTGCCCTACCTCATTTTATAAAAACTTCTGCCGAGGTTTAGTATATCCAACTATCGATACGGCAGAAACATAGAATTAGACTAACACGTCAATTATCGCTTTGATCTGCTGTGTGAACTGCCGGCAGTCGCAACACAACCTTAAGCCCAGGGTTAGCATCTGCCAAGCGCAGATCCACGCCATGTAAATCGGCAACCACTTTCACTAGCGATAAGCCTAAACCATTGCCCGAAGACCCTCTGTGGCTTTCCATACGGTAAAACCGGTCGAATACTTTTCCACGCTCTGCCTCTGGCACGCCTGGTCCAGAATCTATAACGGCCAACTCCCAATAGCCGCCCACTTGCGTGAGTGACAGTGATATGGCCCCTTGCGAGGGCGTGTACTTCAATGCGTTATCAACTAGGTTAGCGATCACCTGGAACCAAAGGTCGACATCCCCATTCATGTAGAGTGGTGTTTGAGGCACCATCAACAACAGCGTTTGCTGATTTTCTTCTGCTACCGGCTCGTAAAACTCTTCAATGTCGGCAAGTAACTGGGTGATACAAAAACGTTCACGTTTTACTCGCACACTGCCCGACTCTAAGCGCGACAGACGCAGCAGCCCGTTAAAAATCGCAAGCAAGCGATCTGCTTCACGTATGGCATCGTTAACACTATCATCCGCTACTTCATCAGACTGGCGCTGAATACTTTCGAGCATGGTGCGCAAGCGAGTTAGTGGGGTTTTTAAATCATGCGCTATATTGTCCGATACCTGATGAATGCCCGCCATTAACCGTTGAATTTGCGCCAGCATGGCGTTAATTTGTGATGCCAACTTGTCAAAATCATCGTTGCGCGATGACACGGGCACCCGCTGCGATAGGTCGCCTTGCATAATGTCTTGGCAGGTTTGATTGACAATCGAAATGCGCAGCAACGTCGTTCGCGTCAGCACCAAAGAACCAAACACGGCCAGAATTAGGGTTAACAGCAAGCCAACCGTTAACGCAAACCTAGAAGCCGAATCCACTCGCTCTAGGTAATCTGCGTCAAGTCCAACACGTACCCGGGTGCCATCATCTAATACGATTTCTTTCCAACCCAACAAACCTTTGTAGTCTTTGTAGTCAATCTCTACTAAGTGCAAGGTTTCGGTTGAGTACGGCCGCTCGGGCTGGGCAGCTAGATTGCCTTGCCAGATATCTTTTTGTTTGGGTAACTCGTAAGTCTCGGTGCCGGCTGGCGTCACAATTTGCACAATTCTATGACTGCGTGATTGATACCAGCGGTCTAATCCTACTTCAATAGGCTCCCCAGCCGACAACTGAGTTTGCAATGCCGACAGCTCGGCGTCCAAACGCTGCTCCATATCGAGCAACAGGGTTGAGCGGATGACTAGATAAAGCAAAACAAGGAGTGCAGCGACTGCACCCCATATCATGCCTATGATCGTTATCGCAAAGCGAAAACTAGAGCTTTTAACAAGCGGAAGGATCCTCGGCGAGGACATATCCGGCACCTCGAACGGTATGAATGAGCTTAGGTTCGAAGTCGCGGTCGACTTTTTGGCGTAAGCGTGAAATGTGTACGTCGATGACGTTGGTCTGTGGGTCGAAGTTATAGTCCCAAACGTTTTCCAACAGCATTGTACGCGTGACAACTTTACCATGGTTGCGCATTAGATACTCAAGCAACCTGAACTCGCGTTGCTGCAAGTGGATTTTAGTGCTGTCGCGCCATGCTTGTCGGCGCTGCAAGTCGATAGACAAGTTAGCCACTTCAAGCTTACTCACCTCAGCAACATCGCCGCCTCGGCGGGCAATGGCTTCAATTCGAGCCAACAGTTCTGATAGGGCAAATGGTTTAGGCAAATAGTCATCACTACCCGCTTTTAACCCTTCTACGCGCTGTTCAACATCGCCTAATGCACTCAGCACCAACGCGGGTGTTTGATTGCCCTCTTGGCGCAATGTTTCAATCACTTCCAGCCCGTCGATTGCTGGTAGCATTCGGTCTACTACCATTACATCGTAACCACCATCACGCGCTGTGGCCAAGCCATCAGCACCATCGGCGCTATGGTTCACGTCATGACCATGCTCCGTGAGCCCTTCTACAATTAACTTAGCGACTGAAGCATCATCTTCAATGACCAAAATTTTCATCTACGCCCTCCTCGTTCCGAGCATCATAACAATGGTCGGTGTATTTGGCAGATTACCGGACCGTTAATAATACGCTCAATACTTAAAAATGGGTCTTTACCCTTCTAAGGCAGCGTAAAAATTCACTAAAACATCACAGAACGTTCATACCACGTCGGCAACCTTTAAATATTGATGGGAGGTAAATGATGACAACACAGCATGCCAACCCAAATGCGCTGGCCGTCACGGCTACCATTTTTGAGTTATTTGACCGCTTTGGTGAACGGACCTACAGCGATGGCACTTCGCTAGCCGAGCATAGCAAAGCATCGGCGATTGCCGCTAAGTTGCGCGGATTCGATCGTGACATGATTATCGCGGCGTTTTTACATGATATTGGCATGCTGCTCCCGCCAGGCCTACCAAGCAAACTAGGGCACGAAGTACTTGGCGCCGACTACCTGCAAGAATTAGGCTTTTCCAAGAGGGTGGTTGAAGTCGTGCGCGAACATGTGAATGCCAAACGCTACTTATGCACCATGCGCATGTACTTTTTTGACCAACTAAATGAACAGCAGCAACGCCGCCTGATTGAGCAAGGCGGCCCTATGCCAGAGCGCGAAGCGCGCTTGTTTGAGCACCACCCATATTTCGACGACTTGCTAAGGCTGCGCTCGCTAGAGGTAGCACAGCAAGCAAATGCCGCCGAATTCGATGGTCATTGGATGGCTGGTTTACTGCATCAGCATTTAAGCCAATAACTGCTTAAGATTTTTCCGATAAAGCCTCAACTTGCGCCTGCAGAGCCGCTACCTGCTCGCGCAAGCTTTCAATTGCCGCCTGCTGAGCTTCTAGCTCATCTCGTTGCACCAAGTCCAACTCGTTAATTTTAGCCTGTACCAGGGCTTTGATCGTTGCTTTGGCATCATCAGAAAGCTTCTGACCATGGCTCATTACTTGCCCTAAACCATCAGCAATTTGTTCGAAGAGTTGCGGGTTAGGTTTCATATTGCCTCCAATTGGTGCATTGCTCAAATTTTGTGCGCCTTCATTGTGCACGTTTTTCTAATTTACCACTAGGCTATGCTCGAAGCCTAGGAAATTCGCGGTCTTGGCAAGTTGGCACACCTTATGCTTTAGGGCAGCCGACAAGAACAAACGTTGAAGTTTGCATCATCATTAGGAGCTAACCATGAAACTCGTTACAGCTATCATCAAGCCTTTTAAGCTTGACGATGTACGCGAAGCCCTCTCAGAGGTAGGCGTGCAAGGTATCACTGTTACAGAAGTAAAAGGCTTTGGTCGCCAGCAAGGGCACACAGAGCTATACCGCGGCGCTGAATACGTCGTCGACTTCTTACCGAAAGTAAAAGTAGAAGTTGCCATCGAAGACAGCCAACTAGACGCCGTACTAGATGCCATCACTAAAGCATCGCACACCGGCAAAATTGGCGACGGCAAGTTGTTCGTGACTGCCGTAGAACAAGCCATTCGTATTCGTACCGGCGAAACCGGCAACGAAGCGCTTTAACAGTTAAAGAGTTAGTTGGAGATAATCATGGAAACGCAAGTTTTAGAATTACAGTATGCGTTGAACACCTTTTATTTCTTGGTGTGTGGCGCGTTAGTTATGTGGATGGCGGCTGGCTTCTCAATGCTAGAAGCAGGTCTCGTTCGTAGCAAGAACACCACAGAAATCCTTACCAAAAACATCGCTTTGTATGCTGTTGCTAGCATCATGTACCTAGTATGTGGTTACGCGATCATGTACGACGGTGGTTTTTTCCTAAGCGGCATTACTGGTGCAGGCGACGCAACTGACGCTTCATCTTACGCCCCGTCAGCTGACTTCTTCTTCCAGGTGGTATTCGTTGCCACGGCAATGTCTATCGTGTCGGGTGCAGTAGCTGAGCGTATGAAGCTATGGGCTTTCCTAGCCTTTGCGGTTGTGATGACTGGTTTCATCTACCCAATGCAAGGTAGCTGGACTTGGAATGGCGATGCTGTATTTGGCTTGTACACGCTAGGCGACCTTGGTTTCAGTGACTTCGCTGGCTCGGGTATTGTTCACATGGCTGGTGCTGCTGCAGCACTTTCTGGTGTGCTATTCCTAGGCGCTCGTAAAGGCAAATATGGCAAAGACGGCAGCGTTAAAGCGATCCCAGGTGCCAACCTACCTTTGGCAACACTTGGCACATTCATCCTTTGGATGGGCTGGTTCGGTTTCAACGGCGGTTCAGTACTTGCAACAGCTTCACAAGGCGATGCCAATGCGGTTGCAATCGTATTCTTGAACACTAACGCCGCCGCTGCTGCCGGTGCTGTATCAGCACTCATACTTGCTCGCCTATGGTTCAAAAAAGCTGACTTAACCATGGCATTAAACGGTGCGCTGGCTGGTTTAGTTGCCATTACTGCTGAACCATCTACGCCTACACCATTAGAAGCAACCATCTTCGGTGCAATTGCTGGTCTAATCGTCGTATTCGCGATTGTTACGCTAGACAAACTAAAACTAGACGACCCTGTTGGTGCAATCTCTGTACACGGTGTGGTTGGTCTGTTTGGCCTGTTGCTAGTACCGCTAACGAACGATGGCTCTTCTTTCTTCGGTCAAATTGTTGGTGCCCTAACTATCTTCATCTGGGTATTCGTTACCTCTTCTGTTGTGTGGTTTGCATTGAAAGCCATCTTCGGCATCCGTGTAAGCGAAGAAGAAGAGTACGAAGGTGTGGATATCGCCGAATGTGGTATGGAAGCATACCCAGAGTTCACTCGAAGCAAATAAACGCCCACTTTGCTTCTTTTTTGGGGTGCCTCGGCACCCCCTTTTTTTGCCTAGCATATTGGAAGTCGACGCATTGCAGATTATGCTGATAACAGACTTCAAAGGTTAGGAGAATTTTATGAAGCTGGTATCAGCCATCATTAAGCCATTCAAACTGGACGACGTGCGCGAAGCATTGTCTGACATTGGCGTGCAAGGTATTACCGTTACAGAAGTAAAAGGCTTTGGCCGCCAGCAAGGTCACACCGAACTCTACCGTGGTGCCGAGTATGTGGTCGACTTCTTACCAAAAGTAAAAGTTGAAATTGCCATTCGCAATGAAGACCTCGATCGCACGATTGAGGCCATTACCGAAGCAGCAGCGACCGGTAAAATTGGCGATGGTAAAATTTTTGTGACTGAACTTGAGCAAGTTATTCGTATTCGCACCAGTGAATCGGGCGAAGACGCGCTGTAACGCTTAATGCGCTTTTTGTGGTAGCGCTACAGCTTTCGTAGCGCTCCGCTTTGTTCCTGTGGTGCCAAGCTAGTACTTCATCCAAGCACTTTCCTGCTCAACGGGCGTAAAGCCGTTTTTCTTGTATAACTTTTCCGCCGCCGACCCTGATTCAGCCACAATCACTGCCTGCTCATACTGGGCTCTATTGAGCGCTTGGCGCAATAATGCGCTGGCAATACCTCTGCCACGATATTCCGCATGGGTTAATACCGATTGAAACCGAGCAATGCCATCGAAGCAGTACAAGCCTAAGGCACCAACGAGTTTATCACCGTCAAACGCACCCAAGTATTCACCAAAACTTGCTAATGCCTGATACCGATCGCGCCGTGTCTGACTGTACTCAAGGTAAGAATCGCCGTAGCTTTTGTTGTACTCAGCTAACTCAAGCTGTAACCACTGTGACCAATCATCGCTAGTGGTAATCGGGCGAAAAGTATAAGCGATATTGCTGAGCGATGGCGTATCGTTGCGGCTAAGCGTTGTGGTTTGATGTAGTTGATAACCTGCTTGCTCAAAGGCTGACTGATCTTTGACAACCTTGCCATGCCACGCAAGGGTGCGATGAACCGCATTGGGTAGGTAGTGCGAAAATATTTGCTCGGCAAGCTCTATGTGCGAACTGACCGGCGGCTGATCAAGCCAGATCATATTGCCATAAAAGTAAAGTGGTGCGTCTAGGCTTCGAATAAGGGTTGCCGCATCCAGCTTGTTTACCTCTAGGTTGTCGGCATTGATTCGCAAATCTGTGAACAGGCCTAGGCCATAATCTTTGGTGAAGGGAAGAGTCATGAGGAATCGGCCATACTAGCGTTGTAAAACGCCAGTATGGCCGATAATTATCCGCTTATTCAACTTTCAATAGCGCCATCTGGTCTCCTAGTCCTTTTGCACTAGCAGCCATGTCAGCAGCTTGGCGGGTATTGTCTTCTACGTTTTCGGCAATGACATCGGCCGAGTCACTGACCACAGTTGTGATGCGACCAATTTCGTCGTTTGCCTCGCGTTGCTGAGCGGCGGCATCGGCAATGCGTTGCGCCATTTGATTGATCTCTCGCACTTCGTTTGCCGCAGTCTCCAAAAACTCAGCCACTTTGCGCACATTGTCTGCCGTTTGATCCGCCATTTCTTTAGAGCGGTCCATAATGCTAACCGCCTTAGTCGTTTGGTTCTGCAATGACTGAATTTTCTTCTGAATTTCTTCAGTTGCTTCGTGAGTGCGCTGTGACAATGCTCGTACTTCATCGGCTACCACGGCAAAACCACGACCTTGATCACCAGCACGCGCTGCTTCAATCGCCGCATTCAGCGCTAGCAAGTTGGTTTGCTCGGCAATTTCTTGAATTGTATTCAGAATAGAACCGATGCTATCGGCTTCGGCATCCAACTGCTGAATCACTGTGCCTGCTTCATCCACTTCACCCATTAAGCGGCGCATGCTCTCACCATTAGCAAGCGCCTGGTGATTGGCTTTATCGGTAGCATCGGCAGAGCGTTGTGATGATTCTGCAGTACTCGAGGCAAAATCGGCTACTTCAGCCGAAGTCGACGACATTTGGTGCAGGGCTGCTGCCACTTGCAAAATTTCTTGTTTTTGCGACTGCACTTGCTCGTTATTCTCAAGTGCCGAGGACTCAATTTGTTGAGCAATGCCAATAAGCTCAACCGCGGTTAGTTTAGACTGCATTACGAGCTGCTGTACCGAGCCGGCAAACCGGTTAAAGCTTGATGCCAGCGACGATAGCTCATCTTTGCCTTTTACTGGTAGGCGGCGAGTCAAATCACCGTCAGCTTGCGAAGCGTTATCCATGGCTTCGGCCAGCACAGACAGCGGGCGCAGCAGTTGCTGAATCACGAAATAGGCAACCACAAGCGCCACAACCATCACAATTAACCCAACCAAAAGCATTTGATTAACAGCTCGTTGCACTGGCTCAGCGAGCGCTTCTTGCCTGTCTAGTGCGATGGCTAAGCGCCAAGAAGTCCCCGCAATTGGCATAATCTTCAGCAAATACTCAGCACCTAAATACTGTACCTCAATTACGCCATCCTCAGCAGAGGCAAATGAGCCTGTGATCGGCGACATGACATCGCTGATAACTTGGTCTAATTGATCTTCCCGCTGGTGAGCAAGAATGACATTGTTTTCATCAACCAACATGGAGTAGCCATTTGCTGGCAAGTCAACGGTGAGTACCTGCTCAACTACATAGTTTAACGTTTTATCAATACCGGCAACGGCCGCAATCTGCCCACCGTTTATGACAGGTGCTGCAAAGGTTACTGTTAACTCGCCACTAGACGCATCTCGATATGGCGGCGTAATAACTGCTTCACGGGCATTCGCTGCCTGTAGATACCATGGTCGAACCGTTGGGTCGAATCCCGGTGGTAAGTCAAACTGTGGGCGCAGCAAAAACTCTTTCGTTTCAGCAATTGCATAATAGGCGGCATTGGCAGTGGTGGAAGCCAACGCCTGCTCTAGCATCTGCACTTCCCTGTCAGGGGTGTACTCGGATATTAGGCCACTTAACAGCAGCTTGTTGGACTCCACCCAATATGCGAGGTTGCGAGCTGAGCTGTCGGTAATCGACCTCAGCTCGCGGTTAATGTTCTGGGTAAGATCGAAGGCACGCCCATTTGCCGATATAAATGTCATAATGGCAATCAAAATAACAATGACTAGGGCAACACCACCGAGTAGTTTTCTTCGTAGGGTCCACATGGTTCTCATGCTCCACTTGCGGTCGTTTTTTTAGTGTAGTTTGTATCGGACAAAACAGACTAAAACTTGAACAAAATTGGCGATTGGATTTTTGACACAGATTGGTCAGCAATTCGTCGCAAAATGTTCACAACGCTAGTATGCGGCTTTCCGGCGAGTGCTCACAGAGCCTGTGGAAAACTTTGTTGATAAGGGTTTTAAAGTGGCTGCAATGCCAGCAAATTCGGCACCCTTGTTAAATTGATCATTTTTTAACCAGACCAATTTACCCCTTTAAAATCAACAACTTAAAGATATCAATAGCACCATAACAGGTTTTATTAGGTTTTTTTTCCTTACATTCTTTGCATTGAGTTATGTACATTAAAATAAAAAAACTATTGACAATTGAATGATGTGAAAGAATGTAATTCACACACTGTTTGCGACGAGGTTGGCACGCGATGCATTACCGAGATTTAAGAGAATTTATTGCCGAGCTAGAGCGCCGAGGCGAGTTGGTTCGAATCAAAAAAGAGGTCGATCCAGACCTAGAAATGACAGAAATTTGCGACAGGACATTGCGCAAAAAAGGCCCGGCGATTTTATTTGAAAATCCAAAAGGCTATGACATGCCAGTGCTTGGCAACCTATTTGGCACGCCTGAGCGTGTAGCCATGGGCATGGGAGCTGAATCTCTAGAGGATCTGCGAGATATTGGTGAACTACTGGCTTATTTAAAAGAGCCAGATCCACCAAAGGGTTTTAAAGACGCCATCGAAAAACTGCCTTTGTTTAAGAAGGTGGTTTCTATGGCGCCTAAAAAGGTGCGTAATCCAGCCTGCCAAGAGATAGTTGTTGAAAAAGAAGACATCGACCTCGACAAGATTCCAGTATGGCGCTGCTGGCCAGGCGATGCCGCACCACTAGTGACTTGGCCGCTAGTGATTACCAAAGGCCCTCACCAGAGCCGCCAAAACCTTGGCATTTATCGCCAGCAAAAAATAGGTAAAAATAAACTGATTATGCGCTGGTTAAGTCACCGTGGTGGCGCACTAGATTTTCAGGCTTGGCAAAAAGCGCATCCGGGTGAGCCATTCCCTGTGGTTGTAGCACTTGGTGCTGATCCTGCGACAATTCTAGGTGCCGTAACGCCAGTGCCTGACTCACTATCTGAATATGCTTTTGCCGGCTTATTACGCGGACATCGCACGGAGCTTGCCAAAACAACTATTGGCGATTTACAAGTGCCGGCTAGTGCCGAGATTGTTTTGGAAGGCTACATCTACCCAGATGAAATGGCAGATGAAGGGCCATTTGGCGATCACACTGGTTATTACAACGAAGTTGATAGCTTCCCGGTATTTACCGTTGAGCGCATGACCATGCGGAAAGACCCGATTTATCACAGCACCTACACTGGCCGTCCACCAGATGAACCAGCGATCTTGGGTGTGGCACTAAACGAAGTGTTTGTACCGATTCTGCGCAAGCAGTTCCCTGAAATTGTCGACTTCTATTTACCGCCAGAAGGTTGCTCTTACCGCTTGGCCGTGGTGACAATGAAGAAGCAGTATCCGGGCCATGCTAAGCGCGTGATGATGGGTGTCTGGAGCTTCTTGCGCCAGTTTATGTACACCAAGTTCGTTGTTGTCTGTGACGACGACGTTAATGCTCGCGATTGGCAGGATGTTATTTGGGCAATGACCACACGCATGGACCCTGTACGTGATACGCACCTAGTCGAAAACACACCGATCGACTATCTAGACTTCGCCTCACCGGTCAGTGGTTTGGGTGGCAAGATGGGGTTAGACGCAACCAACAAATGGCCTGGCGAAACAGATCGTGAATGGGGCGTGCCAATTGTTATGGACGAAGACGTTAAACAACGTGTTGATGACATTTGGGATGAACTAGGACTCGACTGATGACACAACAACTGGCGCAGTTAGCAAACTTAGGCCCAAAGTCAGCGCAAATGCTCGTTGATGCAGGCATTAAAACAGAAGCACAACTGCGCCAGGTTGGTGCGATTGCAGCCTATGCACAAGTCAAACAGCAGCATCAAAATGCTAGCTTAAACCTGTTATGGGCATTGGAAGGTGTGCTGCAGAATAAACCTTGGCAAGACATCGCCAAACACCAGCGGCAAGAGCTAATTTTGGCGCTCGATGCGTATTATGAACTGCAAAAAATGGATTCAAACAATAAGGATTAACATGGCCACACGCGAGCAAATGGCGGAACGGTTTATTCAAATTGCCGAAGAATTAGAAGCCGCAGCGGCGCATTACCGCACCACAGCTAAACACTTTAACAATGCCGATGTTCCCCGTGCCGGCGCGCATGCACTGGCTGGGCAAGGCCATGTGGTCAATGCGCAAAACCAAATCAATGCAGCAGCGCAACAACATGCACTAAAATGTGTACCACATGCCGACTAACCAGACTGGCGAGGGATTATGCAATACGACCAGAACCATCATGTGCATGTAGCATCGCAAGCAGCCGGCATGGTTATTCTGAACAAAAAGCGGCAAGTGCTGTTGGTGAAAGAAGCGCAAGGCAGCAAAGCAGGTTTGTGGCATATTCCTTCGGGTTCAGTGGAAGCTGGCGAGTTACCCATACAAGCGGCCAAGCGTGAAGTTTGGGAAGAAACTGGCTTAACGCTGATTCCTCATTGTTACCTCGATACCTTTATTGGCCGCTTTGATGATGGAGAGCTGGTTAAGCGCCATGCCTGGTTGGCGTTTTATGATGGTGAGCTACCTGACCCAGACATGTCTGAAGAAATCGCTGCCCTGAAGTTTGTAGATCAGGCCGAGTTCGACCGGCTTTATCAACAAAATCAAATCCGAATGCATCACACCAAACTAATGGTCGAACTGGCATGGCAGTATATTGATGAACACCAATGAGCCGACTCTCGACGAACTCATTTGGCAGGCAGTTGCCAGCATTCCTGTTGGCAAAGTCGCCACATATGGCAGTATTGCCAAGCTTTGTGGCTACCCAAACCATGCTCGCTATGTTGGTAGAGCGTTAAAACAACTCCCCAAAGATTCCACCCTACCCTGGCATCGTGTCATCAATAGTCAGGGTAAAATTTCTTTTCCTGTCGATAGCGATAAGTACCTGCTGCAAAAGCACCTACTCGAAGCCGAGAATGTGATTTTCACCAATCAAAAGATTCGCTTAAAAGACTATATGTAAGGCAATGCCATTCACAGTGGTAGCCAGTTCGGCAAGATGTGAAAAGTATTTGGCTCCTCGATCAGCCTGGTAACCGGTTCAATAAATGCGCTAATGGGTGGTAATAAAAATGCCAAAGCAATTAACCCCAGCAGCTGAATTGCTACCAGCCATGGTTTACCAAAATCCGCTAGCTTAAAGGCGGTGCCAAAGGAGCGTTTGATTCTAACATCACTAATATCAACGCTATATAACTCATCGAGCAGTAAATGCACCAAACAGCCAACCACTAAAAATAACCCTACCAGCCAACTAAACAAGGCTGTAAAACCAAGATGGTGCATCATTACCACCGCGGCTTGGCCAAATATTGCAACGACCAATAGCGAATGAATGCTGCCCCTGTGCACAGTAAAGCGCTCGAAAATATTCATTAGCAGGTAACGCACAAGAATAAAAATAGCCAGGGCGCCCAACCACAATGAGATTAACGACACCTGCGGATGGACAATGACCAACCATAAGCCAATGATGGCACCAGCCAATAGATTGAACAGCACACGAATCGCTTTCGAATCGTCAGCATCAATATCTGGCAACATACCACCCACAGTGCCAGCAGACCACAAGCCAAGCGCTTCGTTAGGGGAGGCTAAGCCGAAGGTCATTGCACTGGTAGCTAATAGTGCACTAGCGCCAGCAGCAAAAGAAAAATGAGTATTAAAATTCGCCATATTTAGTCAAATCATCCGTTGTTTTCGCTGGCGAGATAATACGGATAAGGCCAGGCCAACACTAGGCATGTATGTGGCGAGGCGCTCAATGCAACATATTCCATTTTTTGAACTATGCTGACGGTTACGACAGGTAACAGGAACACCTTATGCCTAAATTCTCGGCCCAGAGCAGCATAACGATTAAAAAGTCTGCCCGCGAAATCATTGATGTAATTGCTAACTTTCAAACCTGGCCGACATGGTCACCTTGGCTAATTATGGAACCCAAATGCCGCGTTACATACGAAGGTGATATGGGAGAACCTGGCAGTAGTTATCAATGGCGAGGCGATATGGTTGGTGCGGGTGAAATGACACTGACCGAGATTACCGACACAGGCATTTCATGCGAACTGCTATTTATAAAGCCTTATAAATCACGTGCACATGACCGCTTTACCTTGCAAGAAACTGAGCAGGGTACAATCGTCACTTGGTCGATGAGTTCTAGCCTGCCTTGGTTTATGTTTTGGATGACCAAATCGATGAGTGAGTTCATTAGTATGGACTACCAGCGAGGGCTGTTAATGCTGAAGTCATTGTTAGAGGAAGGTAAGGTGCCTAGCCGCCTATCTGCAATTGGCGACCAAACAGCTAGTAGCCTTTGGTACATTGCACTAGAAGCGACCGCTACAACTGATCAATTAGGCGCAGTGATGGCGAAAGACTTCACTAAACTAGCCAACTACTTTGCTGCCCAGCACCTACATGCTACCGGCAAACCATTTGCGTTGTATTTTGATATGGATATGCAAACTAGTCGCTGCACTTTGCACAATTGTTTGCCCGTGGCACAGCAGCACGATGTGGACCCACCATTTATTTGTGCTCAACTACCCACCAAAGAAACGTTTGCCGTTGCACATACAGGCGCATATGGCTTTGTTGGCAATGCTTGGTCGTTTGCCATGATGCTTGCGCGCCATAAGAAGATTAAAACAAATAAGTCTCCTATTGGGCTAGAGCGCTACGTGAGTGATCCTAGCGACGTTGCACCGGACGACTTGGTGACTGAAGTAGCACTGTTTAAGAGGCTCTAACTGAGATGAAAGCCCTGCAGCATTTTCACTATGGTGGTATTGAGCAACTGATTTGGAAAGATATCCCCAAGCCAACCATCAAACCAACAGAGGTGCTAATAAAGCTAGAGTCTTGCTCATTGAATGCATCGGATGTGGAGCTACTGACTGGCAAACCTGCTTATGCGCGGGTGTATGGGCTTCGCAAACCTAGAGTACACTGCCTGGGATCGGATGTCGTCGGCACTATTGTGCAGGTAGGTGACTATGTTCATGACTGGCATGTAGGCCAACGTATTGTGGCAGATAACTTTGACCATTTCGGCGGACTGGCGCAGTTTGCTGCAATTCCGGCTAAGCGCCTAATCTTGCTGCCAGACAATGTGTCCATTGAGCAAGCAGCAGGTTTACCGCAGGCGGGGGCCATTGCACAGCAAGCCATGGCAAAGCTGCCACCATCCGCTGAGCGGGTACTCATTATTGGTGCCGGAGGGGGTGCTGGTCATATCGCCGTGCAACTAGCGAAACGACATCAGCTGTTTGTAAGCGCCATTGACCACGCCAGCAAGCTGGAAATGATCGAGCAGTTAGGTGGTGACCAACTGATTGACTATCAACAACTAGAACAAGCCGATCTGAAAGCACCCTACGATTTAATACTAGACTTAGTCGCAAGCCTACCTTACTCATTTTGGCACCGCCAGCTCTCTCCTGGTGGGCAATATTTGTTAGTGGGTGGGCCACTCAAGCACATATTGAGCACCGCATTGTTCAGCCCTCTCAAAGCCAAGTTGCAACACAAACACTCCGGATTATTAGCCTTAAAACAGCACCCAGAAGGCATAACAGAGCTGCTAAACCTTTTGGCAACTGGCCAGCTGCAAGTCAATGTTGATGAAGTTTTTAGCTTTGACTCCGCCATCAATGCCTTCGCTAAGCAGCTTTCGGGTCTAACCAAAGGCAAGGTTATTGTTCGATTTGACTAACTGTGGCTGAACAAAATTGAAATATCGGTAGCAAACGGCTTAAGCTGCTAGCTAATTCCATATTTAGGACCCTACCATGCAAACAGCATTAGTCACTGGTGGCAGCATGGGTATAGATCATGCTTGCTAATCTAGACTATCAACCAACCGCGCAACAAATTGTCGACTGGATAAAAGCAGACCCGCAACGCATGTTAGCGCTAGAGCAAGCGGCAACATTAAATTTGCCGGATTGGTGCATTGCTGCTGGGTTCGTGCGCAATTTGGTATGGGATAAGCTGTATGGCGTGAGCACACCGCTGAACGACATCGACGTAATTTACTATCAACCAGCTGAGACAGCTGAGTCGCTAGACTTAGCTTTTGACCAGCAGTTATTAGCCATGTCGAACTTTGATTGGTCGGTAAAAAATCAAGCGCGCATGCATATTCGCAATCACGACGCCCCTTATACCAGCACGGCAAACGCTATGTGTTATTGGGTGGAAGTGCAAACCGCCATTGGCGTGCGCATGGCTAAGCGCGGCAAACTTGAACTGGTGGCGCCATTTGGGGTTGAACCTTTATTTAACGGCCGAATAGACCTAAATCCAAGGCGACCCAAAATCGACGATTTTAACGAGCGGGTAGGAAAAAAACGTTGGTTAGCAATCTGGCCAGCGCTGCGCGCGGATACCAGTTGTTTGGCCACTAGCTCTGTGCAACAAAGTCTTGCAGAAACTGCAGAAAATGACTGAGCAGTTCACTTTGGCTTAGCTTTTGTGGATAAAGCGCGTAAATATCGCGCTGGCCACTTTTATAGTCAGTGAGCACCGCTTGTAACTGGCCTGCCTGCACAGCTGGCTGACTTAGATAGTCGGGCAGTTTAATCACCCCCTCTCCTGCTATTGCGGCATTTAGCAGCATAAAGTTGTCGTTAATTACCATGCTTCCCGATGTTTGCACTGCAATGTGTTGATCACCTTGCTCAAATAACCAAGCTTGCAAATTAGGGTCAGATAAGCAGTTGTGTTGGCTCAACTCTGACGGTGAGCTGGGTTTACCAAATCTTGCCCAATAACTAGGCGCCGCTACAACTGCATGGCGATAGTGCATTAACTTTTTCGCCACCATATTCTCTGGTGGTGCATTCGTTGCGCGAATCGCTAAATCAAATGGCATACGCGTGAGGTCGTGATTTTGATAACCGGCATCAATTGCAAAGACTACGTCAGGGAACTGTTGGCGAAAGGCTTGGCAAGCGGGCAGCAAATAGCGCTGAGCAAAAATGGCGGCGCTGGTAATTTTGAGCGTGCCACTTACCTCGCTATGATGCTTGACTAGGCTGCGCTCAAGCTCCGTCACTTGCTGTTTTATTTGCTGCATACCCGCCAAAAGCGCCTGCCCTTCTGCGGTTAAGCGCACGCTGCGTGTAGTGCGAATCAACAAGGTTTCACCTAGCTGTTTTTCGAGCTGGCGAACTTGCTGTGATAAATAACTGGTCGAAATGCCCAACTGCTCGGCAGCTAAACGAAAACTAAGCTGCTCAGCCACCGCACTGAACAAGTAATAGCGTTCAAATTTTTTATGAGCGAGTGTTTGCATGATCATCCACAACTACAATGTATTATTTGTTATAGCAAACAATCAATTTACTAATCTAGGTTTAATGGCTTACCAAGGCTGGCTATGATGGGTAAAACCTCACAGGAGATTGTTATGGCGCATCCGTTTGAACAGATTGATTTTTTCCAAGGTTATTGGCGTACCGAGAGCTGGGGGATGGACGCGCAAGCGCTGTTAGCGTTTACCAAACAGCATATGGAACTTGGTATTTATGCAGTCGATCACGCTTGGATTTACGGCGCGCGTGATAGTTCGTGCGAAGCTCTCTTTGGTGATGCCATGGCACTCGATCCAAGTATTCGCCAGCAGCTCCATATTGTTAGCAAGTGCGGCATCGTACCGCCATCGGGTAACTGCGATATTGCCTACTACGATAGTAGCCGAGAAGAAATTCTGCGCTCGGTTGAAGAGTCGCTGACTCGGTTAAAAACCGACTACATCGACACGCTGCTTCTGCACCGACCAGACTTGTTACTCAACCCGGCAGAAGTGGCTGAGGTGTTCGAACAGCTGCATGCGCAAGGCAAAGTACGCTACTTTGGGGTATCGAACTACGCACCTCACGAGTTCGACTTATTGCAGCAATATGTGGACCAACCACTGATCACCAACCAAGTAGAAATCAACCTTGGCAATATGTATGCGCTAGAAGATGGCACGCTCGCGCAAGCACAAACACTGCAACGCCGCCCGATGGCGTGGTCGTGCTTAATGGGAGGACGCTTATTTAATCCAGAATCTGAGCAAGATCATCGTATCGTTGCTGCCTTGCATCAGGTTAAAGAAGAAGTGGGCGCCAACAACATTGAACAAGTCGCTATGTCCTGGGTGCAGGCTCACCCTGCACGCCCTATTCCAATTATTGGCAGCGGTAAAATTGAGCGTGTGCGCGATGCGGTTGAAAGCAAAAACATTAAGCTCTCTCGCGAGCAGTGGTACCGTTTGTGGGGCGCGTCAAAGGGCCACGGCGTGGCCTAATCTTGCAAGCGCGCAATTTTTGTACAATACTGCGCGCTTCATTTCCCCTTTTTGGTGACCGCACAAATGAACAACTAACCCCTAGAGCGCCTTTACACGTTTGCACCACTTTCATGGTCACTCGCGCTCGCCCGCATCTGATTTGTTTATCATTCGCAGGGGTTGGTTGTCTTCGTTGCTTGTTTACTGAAACAAGCAACATCTCTATCGCTGATTTAGCACAGCTCCTGCTTTCAAAATTTTCTAGGTTTTGGGAGCGCATATGACCGCCATTCAATTTTCACAACTGAGCTATCAACACCCTAACGGTGAAGCTGTTTTTCAAAACCTCAGCGAAAGCATTGCCACTGGCTTAACGGTTATTACGGGTGACAATGGTATTGGTAAGTCTTTACTACTGGCCTCCCTAGCGGGCAGACGGGGCGGCAACATCAAAGGACTTATCAGCCAACAAGTCGAGTGCTTTTATTTAGGGCAGCATGCTTTAGATAACGCCGCAACCGTAGCGGACGTTATTCAGATTCGAGACAAACTAGCAGCGCTTAAGCGTATTGAACAAGGTAAGGCTTGCGAGCAAGATTTTGAGTTAATCGGCGATGATGACTGGCTGCTAGCCGAGCGGTGGCAGCAAAGGCTGGCTAGCCAAAATATCGGTTTATTCGATAGCCTAGACCAGCTAAGTGGCGGTCAGCGCACGCGCCTTGTTATTAAGTTGCTTAAACAGACCTCACAGTTTTTGTTGCTCGATGAGCCGAGCAATCATCTAGACCAAGCGAATCGCGTTTGGCTTGCTGAAGCGTTAGCAAGTCATCAACCCGGTGTGCTGGCTATTAGCCATGACCCTATTCTGCTAGATGCTGCACAGCGCATTATTCACTTCGACCACCAAGGCTTGCACAGCTACAGTGGCGGTTTTGCCGCTTATCGCGAGAATCGCCAGCGCCAGCTTGCTGGCGTGCAAGCGAAAATAGAAACCATCGAGCGCCAGCAAAAGCAGATAGCCAAGCAGCACCAGCTAGCACGTGAACGAGCGGAACAAAGGCAAAAGCAAGGTAAAAAGTTGGTGCGCGATGGCAGCCAAAGTAAGATGCTAGGCGATTTTAAGGCCGACAAAGCGAGCAAAAATCAAGGCAATCGAGAGCAAGCATTTGCCCGTTTGCAGCAGCAGCTAGAAACTGAAAAGCCAGCCTCCCAGCAAGCACATGTTAATCGTTTGCACGCCAACCAAGCCCATTATCACGACTATTGCATGCTGCAAAATGTCATATTGCCGTATGGCAGACAGCAGCCAATCAGCTTGAGCATACGAACCGGTGACCGCTTATGGCTAGCAGGCCCCAATGGCAGTGGCAAATCCACCTTGTTGAAAGTATTAACAGGGCAGCTTGAAGCGATATCGGGAGAACTACGACGACCGAAACAGCTAGTCTATGTTGATCAACAGGTGTCACTGCTGGAACCAACAAGCACCGCTAAGCAGTTTCTGGCGCAGTTCACACCCGAGTTGAGCCAAACTGACCGACAAACCTTACTAGCAGGTATCGGCCTGCGTCGTGATCGCGCTGACTTATTAGTTGGTCAGTTAAGTGGCGGCGAGCGAATGAAGTTAGCACTCGCTTATGCGAGTCAAACTAGTGCTGTTTTACTGTTGGATGAACCGGACAATCACCTTGACCTGCAAAGCCAAAGTGACCTTGCGCACCTAATCAATCAGCTCGCCAATGCTGTGGTAGTGGTAAGTCATAACAAGGATTTTGTTAACCAGATCGACGGCCTTAAAATACTCAGTTTGGCATGAGCTAAATTGTTTAACCTTAGTTGAGTTACCGCTGTGGGTAGTTGTGCCAAAAGATATTAGCCCATAAGCTATCGCCTATCTGTCAATTAAAAGGATAAATGCAATGGATAAGCGCTCTGCATTGGCCACAAGCATATTGCTGGCACTAGGCTTAGCTGGCTGCACTGATGCTCCGGTAGGCGAGCAGCAAGCAAGCAGTGCTAAATACCAATTAAGCTGGACACCCCCAACGGCAAGAGTTGATGGCACCGCCCTCAATGAGCAAGACATTGCTGGCTACCATATAAAGTGGACCAACACCGCTAATGGCACTAGCGCAATTATTGAGTTGGAAGCTGAAAAGACGACTTACCTTGCCGAACTCGAACCTGGTAATTACAACTTTGAGATCGCAGCCATTGATAAAACTGGCCGCTTAAGTCAGTTTGTAAAACCACAGTAGAGCTTACAATGAAAAGGATTTTATTCACCACGCTGCTGGCGACCCAAGCGCTTAGCGGTGAGCTTATCTTTGAAGCCACATTCGATGACCAGCCGGATTGGCACTCTGGATTATTGCAGAATGCACTCAATCCATACGGCATGAATGACTCAAGGTACTTTCCTGACGCGCCGGTTGATACCGGCCAGTCCATTCGCACACATGACTGGGCGCCTAATGGGCACCTGATTCCAGAAGGGTTTTTCTCAGTTCGACAAGCCGGGCAAAACTATAGCCCCCGCAATGGTCACCCAGATCATCATGAGAACATCGAAATTCTGGCGAGCAATGCCGACAAAGCGCGAGGCAAGCAAGGCAAATCAGTGGTGTTTTGGTGATGAACACATGTGGGTCAAGATGGGGTTCTACGTGAAGATGAACTCAGCACCGGATGTTGAGGATGGTGTACTGATTCAATGGCTAAACGGTCGCCGCTTACTCACCTTGGACAACATTCCTTATGTGCGCTCTGGGCGCCACGATGGCGATGCACAAGATACCCTAATTGACCCAACTGGCATGGCGAAGTGGAACCTCGTGTCGATCGGCGGCAATGATTACTTTCATTCATGGCCAAAAGAGTCAATGCGTGAAGAGTGGTTCGCTATTGATGACTTGCAAATTTACGACGGGCTACCGGCACACGCCGATGTTGATATTAACGGATTCGTTTTTCCGCCACTTAACCCAAGTCACTTCAATGTTGAACAAGTATCGCCATAGGGCCTTTAAATGCGCTTGAGAATTTGGATTTGTACCATTGTAATGATGACACTGGCCGCCACGGCAAGTGCCCAAGAACCTCACTTAGCCTTTAGTGACCTTATTTCCGGCCCTCAGACAGGATTATCAGATGGCTTAGGCGAAGGGGCAATTATTACCATATGGGGCAATCGCTTTGGCGATCAAAAAGGTGATGTTTGGCTTATCGATAGCGATGGACAACGCCACGATGCAGCACATATTTATTATTGGCGCCGAGCTGATGGAGAACTGCCAGGCGGGCCTGCTAATCTGTGGCGCTCTCATCAAATTTATGAAGTTGCGTTTTCTTTGCCACGCTCTTTGCCCGATGGCGAGGCAGAGATTCACTTAGCCGACGCATCTGGCACTCCAAGTAATAATACGCTGGCATTTACCGTGCGCCTGGGCAATATCTATCACGTTACCGACTCGGGCAGCCCTAGTAATGATGGTTCTTTCACCGCGCCCTGGCGCTATATCAGTGCTTACCGCTTCGGGGGCGGCTCAGCTGGCAATGGCCGAGTTGAGGCCGGTGATATTGTCTATAGCCATGGGGTACGAGAGATCAGCGAGCAATTCGCAAACGCAGATCGTGGTCGCGCCGGTATATGGGTCGTTGAAGTAAATGGAACCGCCGATAAGCAAGTCGCTTTTGTTAGTTATCCAAATACACAAGCATTTGCATCAGGCCCAAACTGGGGCATTCACCCGTACTTATCTTCGGGGTTAGTGTTTTCTAAGTTTCATGTGGAAGTGGGTCATATTGATGAGCCGCCACCCGGTAGCCCAGTCATAGGCGTATCTAATGCGAGCAACTCTAATGAGAACATTCGCGCCAGCAAAAATGGTCGAATTATTGGTAACTATCTTGTGGAGCGCCCAGGTAAATGCGCCACGGGCTTCGCAGGCGCCATAGTTGCCAATGGCTACAATGCTAGTGGATTAAAGGCGTTTGGCAACCACATATTTGACCATGGTTGCGACCAAACGTCCCATTTTCAACATACCACCTACATCACTATCCGAACGGATGCCATCGACGACCAAGGCAATACTCGTGAACCATTGGATGGTTGGGAGTTTGGCTGGAACTTTTTAGAAGACAATAAAGCGAAATTTGGGCTGCACTTTTATGATCAATGGAATGCACATTTTGAGCGCTGCTTGAACTTCAAGCCTGGCTCGGTGTTATCTGCCCACAATAATGTCATCATCAACCAAAAAGGGTCGGCGATAAACATTCGTGCCGGCGGTCGTACCATTGATGGTGTGCACCAGCCGTGTTGGAATGTCGATGGTGAAATCTACAATAACCTCATCATTAATGCGGGCCTGGGCCCCGTTGGCGAAGAAAACAATGGCACGTCGCCACAAGGCATAACGGCTGGCGCAGCGATCAATGGCAACTTTAACATTTATAACAACACCATTTCTCGTGTTTCGGATCCCAGTTCACGTAGCTTCCCACGTGGCGGTGGCATTCAGTACAACACCCCTTACGCCATCGCGCTCAGCTCTAGTCAGGGAGCAACGTTTACTGTATCCAATAACCTGGTCTACTTAGACTACCCTGCCCCTTATGTTGCCTATTCAGCGGATGAAAACAGCACACTAAACCTGTCAAACAACCTTTGGTACAACCAAGCTGTGGCCAACAACCCTAGTTTATTTAAAGCAAGCTTCCTTGAGCACTTACCAGTCGATAGCGAAATTGCCGACCCGTTAATAATCAATGAGCTTCCACTACACATCGCCACCGATTCACCCACTTGGACAGGTGGCAGTTCAGAACCGGTGCCAAACTTTGACTTAGCTGGTATACCAGTTGGAAAAAACCCACACCGTGGTGCAAAAAATGATTACATGGGTTATCAAATTCAGCCGCCAGCGAACTTTTCTGTTCGGCGCATCGAATAACACTAACCATTTGGGAGTCGCTTATGTTTGCACATATTTACTCAACTTCCCTGCTGCTTGGCAGCAGTCGGCTGCTAGCCATTTTACTTGTACTAATGGCCGCTGGTTTGAGTGGGATTTATTACCACAGTGATGTAGCAGAGCCGACTGCCGATTTGATTTGGGCAACCATGTATTCGCTATTAGCTATGTTCAGTGCGATTGTTGGGATGGCGAGTATTTATAACTGGTACTACCAACTTCCGGGCGCGCTCGCTCCGCGCCAAGCTGTTGCTTTTGTTGTTACAGCCATTGCATTCGCAATGGCGTCATATAAGTTTACTCAACGCCACAAGAAGTTTTAAACACTAAACCTTTTACAGGCTGTGCGCAGCCCTTGCGCTAGATCGGTTACTTGCTGAATCTGAGAAACCAGTTGCTGCGTTGCCGTAGCGTTGTCGTTGGCAGCGCCTGAGATTAGCGTAATCGATTGATTCATATCTTCTGCAACATGGCTTTGCTCTTGCGAACTTGCTGCTACCTGAGCATTGCGACTGTTGATTTCAGCAATAGCACGCGTAATCGCTTCCAATACTGTTGCCACAGAGCGGCTTGTTTCGGTGCTCTGTTTCACCACATCTACAATGCTAGAAACATGGTGACTGGCCTGTTCTGCTTCATTTTGCAGCGCTTCAATTACCGATACTATCTCGCCTGTACTGTCTTGTGTTTTAGATGCCAGCGACCGTACTTCATCTGCTACCACAGCAAAACCACGGCCTTGCTCACCGGCACGGGCCGCTTCGATGGCAGCATTTAGTGCCAGTAAGTTTGTTTGCTCTGCAATACCTTTAATGACATCAATCACCGAAGAAATGTCACCAGCTTTTTCTTTCAGGCTAAACACCCGCTGATCAACCTCTGCTACTCGCCTGTTGATATCCTCTGCTTGATTAACGGCGGTGGTGATTTGGCCTTCTGCTTGCTGAGCCTGCTGATTCGTCATATCAGCTTGCTCTGCTGTCTCATTGGCATTATTGGCAACCTCTACTGCGCTACTAGACATCTCTGTCATCGCAGTTGCTAATGCATCGGTTTGCAAAGACTGCTCTTGGCTACGCTGACTCATACGCTGACTTTCGGAACTAAAGTCAGTCGCCAAGTCTGCAACCGAATCTGCTGCCACCTGAATATCACTAATCAGTGTTCTGATACTAGCAATCAGCTTATTGGTTTCTCGTGCAACCTCAGCCAGCTCATCTTTACCGTTTTCCGTAAGATGAACTGAAAGGTCACCTTCCGCGACCACCTTTAACTCACGCTTAAAACAAGCAACCGAACGGTTGACCAACTTAGAAACCCATAGTGCGATCGCAAGTGCAGTAGCTAGAAGAATGAGCGGAACAAAAATGAGAATATTGGTGATAGTTTGACTCAAGCCTGCAATCGTCTGGTTAGTCATGACAATCACATTGTCGATAACGGCATTAACATTGACCATCGACCCTACCACGCCGGGGTTAAACTGGTTGTGCAATCCTTCAACGTCATTGCTCCAGGTGCCCCGGTAAGCATTGATTACAGCAGAGTAGTTATTGATGTTACGTTCAATACTATTGAGGCCATCTAAAAGCGTTTGATCAGGGTTACCTTGTGCCGCTTGATTATTTCGAATGGTTTGAGCAAAACCATTAAAAACCGCCATCGCCGCCTGCCAACGCCGTTTCACATCGCTAGGGTTAGCGTTAGTGCGCATCTGTTCTTGTATGTTTAGGATCTCAATATTTAGATCTTTCACCAAGACAATATTGGGGATGGTATTGTCGGTGTACTGAGCAATAATTTGCTTGCTACTATTAAAGCCCCAATTCCCCACCAAAGCGGTACCTATGGTACCGATTGCCATAACCACTACAATCAACCAAATCTTTTGCCTGATGCTCATTCGCCTCTCCACCAATACTTAATGCTCAATATGCGAATGAGTTTAGACGTTAGTTGGAGGTTTCGCCTGACTATGAAGCCAGTGTTTGCAAAATCTCTTCACCCTCAACAACAACTTCATACTCTCGATCAAAGCCAATACCCGATCGTGTGTTGCGGACTCGCAATAACCAAAAGAAGCTGTTTTGTTCATTGTACTTGGTGACATGACGGTCATGCGGTATAGCGATATCAATTGATAGCTGAGTTGAGCCATCAATGGCCTGAGCGCTAACATTAGTCGCCGTCATCCAGCGCTCCAACAGCATAGGATTTTTTTGACTTTCAGCTCGATGATGCTGCAAACACCGTAGAGTAGCTTGATAGCTATCTTCGATTCCGAATGGCTCTGGAATGGTAACTGTTGCACAAATGCGACCACCCAGCTCAACTGCCTTATGAAGCTTGAGGTCAACCTGCTCATAACGCTTCACTGACGAACTAAAGCGCCATGCGTAGCGCGACATGAACAAGGGTGCAGCAAACAACAATAGCGCAATGACTGTTTGCCACAACCCAGCAAAGAGCCAATACGCTGCGAACATGCCATATACCGATAGCAGCGTTAAGGCAGCAAAAATAGCAAGGTGAGACTGCATTTTCGGTTGTGACAATAACGTCTCTCTATTGTTGAGTGGTTTATTAAACCCCAATAACACAATCCCAATGCCTGCCAAAATGAACAGCAAACCAAAACAACCCATCGATATTAACAAACGCCAATAGGGCTGTTTGTGATATATCGCTTGCGATGGATTATTTGGATTTACATAAACACTTAACCCATTTTCCGAAGCTGAGAAAACTGCTTGAACTATGTGGTTTGCGCGTTCGGCGTTAACTATTTCTAATAAATTTAAGTCTAGTCGATCACCAAAATAGACACGTCCTTGATACTCATATTGGTATTCAACAACAGCGTAGTACATTGGGCTGTCTTTTTGGTCATCATGAATCACATCTCGCGATGCCACTCGCGCATCCACAAGGGTTGCGGGCACCTGCTGCCAGCCTCGCATCGACCATGAAATATAAACAGGCGCAATTACAGTTGTTGCAATAATTACTACCCCTAAAGTTAGTAATAGCCCGCCAAATACCAGTGCTCCGAACTTGTTTGAAGTCATTTATGACACCAATTTTCATATTCCCTAGGTAATGTACAGCTTATAGTACCCCGAAAAAAGCAGCTATTGACCTAGTTGTGATCAAATAATTACTCTACATATGTTCAGGGATATCTAAGAAACTTTCATATTTTGTTAATATTTAGGATTAAATATGACTTTAAAGGTAATTGGTGCAGGCTTTGGCCGCACTGGCACACTCTCGGTAAAAACAGCGTTAGAGCATCTTGGCTACGGTGATTGCTATCACATGGTAGATGTATACAAACACCAAGGGCACGCGCAAAACTGGCGCAAGGCGCTAGCCGGTGAAACCGTCGATTGGCACACCATGCTGGCAGACTATCAATCGATCGTCGACTTCCCTGGCTGTATTTTCTTTGAGCAACTGATGCAAGCTTTTCCAGAGGCAAAAGTTGTGCTCACAGAACGCGATGCAGACAGCTGGTACGAAAGTGCTTTTAAAACGATCCTAACCATTAAGCCAAGCTTGGCTGAGATGCTGTTGATGACGTTGAAAGCGACTTACTCAAAGAAATCGCGCAATCAAATCCAAGTGGGCATGATGCACAAGGCTTTGGTGAAAGATCACCTGTTTGATGGTCGCGTAGAGGATGCTGAGTTCGTAAAAGAGGTGTATCGCAACCATGTGGCCCATGTTAAAGCAACGGTACCAAGTGAGCGTTTGATCAGCTTTAAAGTACAAGATGGCTGGCAGCCTCTGTGTGATGGTTTGAGTGTGCCCGTGCCAAACATCGAATTCCCGCGCAGCAATGCCAAAGAGTCGTTCCACGAAAAACTAAGAACCCAGTTTTTAACAAGTTAATCAATGGCGCACCAACACGGCTAACTTGTTAGCATTATCTGTGAGCCAGCTTTGCCATGCGTTATAATTGCCATAATTTTATGGTTAAGCAGGCTCTATGACCTACCAAACACTTTTGCTTTCTGGTGATCAAGGTATCCAGCAGGCGGTTAAACTTTTGCAGCAAGGCGAGTGTGTCGCACTGCCAAGCGAGACCGTTTATGGCCTAGCTGCAGATGCCATGCAACCTAGTGCAGTCAACAAAATATTCGCTGCCAAAGGTCGCCCAGCCAATCACCCTCTGATTGTGCACATTCCACATGTGAGTCACGTGGCACGCTGGGCTCGCCACATACCCGCACAACTCGACCAGCTCAGTGAGGCCTTTTGGCCTGGGCCGCTGACTGTGTTAGTCGAAAAGAAGCCAGAAGTTCCAAATGAAGTGACCGGTGGCCTTGATACGATTGCCTTGCGAGTGCCAGCCCACCCGCTGTTTTTAGAAGTATTGCGCAGCATTGATACCGGCCTTGCCGCCCCTTCGGCAAACCCATATAAAAAACTGAGCCCAACCATTGCGGAGCAGGTAGATTATGGTTTACATGGCCGCATTGCAGCCATACTAGACGGTGGCCATTGTGATTTTGGCCTAGAGTCGACCATTATCGATTTAGTTTCCGATACGCCGCGTATTCTGCGCGCTGGCCCCATTAGTCGCCAGCAAATCGAAGCGGTATTAGGCTGCCCAGTTGAGCTACCTGAAGAGCACGTGGAAGTGGTGCCGGGGAATGTAAAAGCCCATTACCAACCTGCCACACCGCTTATAGTATTAAGCACAAGCGAGTTATTGCGCCAGCTCGAGGTATTGGAGGGGCAATCATGTGAACTAGTGATTTGGTCGCAAACAGCAAAAGACCATTGTTTGGAAATGAGCTTTGACGCTAAACGCATTCGCGTGCTCGACAATGATGCGCAAGGGTTTGGCCGCGAGTTATACCTAACGTTGCATAAAGCTGATCAAGACCATATGAGTCAAATTATATTAGAAGCGCCACCAACCGATGAAGCCTGGCGGGCCGTCAACGACCGCCTATCACGCGCTCAAAGCAAGTTGTTGTAAATAGACGTTTAAAAGGGAAACACATGGACCATCTGCGAATCACTAGCGTGCTGGAAGAAATGGACTTCGAGCGCATATATGGCTTTTTAAGCCAATCATACTGGGCGAAAGGCGTACCTGAGCAAACGCTGCACACGGCCATGCAGCACTCTTGGTGCTTTGCGGTGCTCAACGAAGCCAACGAAACACTGGCTTTTGCTCGTTTGGTCACCGACCACGCCACGTTTGCCTATCTTGCCGATGTGTTCGTTGACCCAGCCAGTCGCGGGCAAGGCATTAGTAAGTATCTGGTGGCGCACATTTTAGCGCAGCCAGAAGTTGAGGGGATGCGCCGCATTATGCTGGCCACTGCCGATGCCCACTCACTCTATGCGAAGTACGGTTTTGTACCCATCAATCAGCCAGAAAAACTGATGCAAATTCATCGGCCAGATATCTACTTAACCATCGCCTAATACGTGTTTATTCAGCTGACCTTGTAAGCGGCGAAAGCGCTCCTCGTTCAAATGAATATACTTTACGCGATCAATTTTCTGCTCGCGAATGAGGTCGGCATTGCGTAGCAGCTCAAGGTGGCGCGACATGGTGGCAGTGGTTAAGCCCAAACGAGCGGCCAATACTTTGGCAAACGTTGGCCGTTTTTTTACCATTCGCAAAATTTCTAACCGTTTTGGATCGGCAATGACCTTAAATGCCTCCGCTAAAGGCTCGGCCTGGCTGTCCACGTGAAAAGCGCTCTGCTCACAGTTATACAGCACGGCAAACGAGTGCTTAGACAACAAAAACACATTATGTGTGTCGGCAAACAAGCAGGGGCAAAAAAGGAAATGATCAAACTGCTCATCCCGGTAATGGCTGCCCTTAATTTGCTGGGCTAGCGCCATCGGCGCGTTATGTTTTAGCTGCTGTTCTACAAAGCTTATGGCGTCGGCAATCTTGTCTTGCTCCTGCGCCAACACTTGCTCGGCAAAAGGCATCACATGCTTGAGCACCAGAAGCTGCGCAGCTTTAATGCGACCCGGCTCAAAAATAAGCTGCTGCATGTAGGGCTCGCTACCACTTTCCGCCCAGTTCACCGCGGTTAAAAACTCAGTTAAACGCTGCGGGGCACTCATGAGTGTATCAAGCTGTTGTGCAGTCACTTCGCCATCAAAGTACTCTAGGCGAAATTCAGCATCGTCCATCGCCTCTAGCCAAGCGATGTAAGCATCAAAACTAGGCAGTTTGGGTAACTGCTTTTGCAACAAGCCCAGCAGATTAATTAGCGGAAAGTTTGCCTGCTGGCACAGGCGAAGTGCGCCAGCAACTTCGCCCGAGGCCGCTTGCCATACTTGCTCCACCCAAGCTGGGCGCGCAGAATGATGCATACGATCGAGCACAAAGTGCCCAGCCCAAATATATTCAAGCAGAGGATGGTGCTCGCAGCGGCTCTGCTGGCGTGGCGTTGCATCAAAATCAATGGCCATAACATCATTCACTAAAAAGAAGTCATGTTAGCAAATTCGCTAGTACATATGATAGCTACCTCGCTGGCGCACATGCTGCTCTGCTCAACTTCGGCTAATAACTGCTGCACACGTTGTCGACACGCTTTACCCGTAAGACCATATAGTGCGCCAAAGTATTCAAGATTTTGCTGTGCGGTTAAGCGCCAGTATAGGTTGCGCTCGCCGCCGGTCACCATGTTGATGCGCCGTTTTAACTGCTGGTAATGCTTAATGCCATCAACACCGTCGATACTGATGCTGCCTGCATCTGGCTGAATTAAGCCACTAAGCATTTTGATGGTGGTGGTTTTGCCAGCCCCATTAATACCAAGCAGGCCGGTAATTTTTCCCGGTGTTAACGTAAGGCTAATATCCTTAACCGCTGCCACCTGTTGGCGGCTTGATTTACGCCAAAAGCCGTTCGACTGCTTGGTTTGATAGGTTTTAGCTAAGTTCGTTGCAGTAAGCATCATCTCTCCTAAGCGAATGTGCGTTCGTTTAATTGGCGTGCCAGTAAGCGAAAGGCTAATAGGGCAGCCAATAAATAACTGATAGACGTACCAGTGAGCCAAGCCAACACATCAAGCTGCGCCAGCCAGCTTTGTTGGTGCATCACAGTATTGCGAAATAGGTCGAGCAAGTGGCTAAACGGAATAAACTGGGCGAGCCACTGCATTGGTTCGGGTAGTAGCTCGCGCGGGCACATCACCCCACAAACCAGTACCAGCACAGCGAAGAGTGTGTTTTGTGTCAGATAAGTATCGCGAGCCCAAATCATCACCCAAGCAAGCAGCACACCCATGCAAAATAACGAAGTCATCGCCACCAAGCACAATAAGACATAATCGATCTCCGACACCTGCAACAATGAAGCACCGAGCAGAGCGCCGACCAGCAGAGTTGGTGCTACCTCCAATAAGCAGCGCAGCCATTGCTGCATCCAACTGGCAAAGAAATAAGCCGGCAAATGGCCTGGAGCGAGCATCAGTGCAGGTAAAGTGCCCTCTCGCAGTTCGTTCATTAGCGTTCGTCCAACGTTCATTAGGCAGGATACCGCCATCACATTGAGTGCCGCGCCTAAAATGGCAGAGGTGTAAAAATCACTGCTGCCCACTGCCGCGCGGAAGTCTTCAGTCACCTCCCCAGCGAAGCCAAATTGCAAAATGAAATAAGCGAACAACGCAGCATAAACACCACTTAATGAGCGGCCGATAAAAAAATGCCACGGAAACGCTGCTCTTATTTCCAAAGATTGGCGCACGAACGTCGCCCAGATAATTGTCATGAGTTTCTCCTTTTTGAATTTTTATTTTACTTAGTTAATTAGATAATCATCTAACTGTCAATCTATTATTGTTAAGATAGTATTTGGCAAAAGTTCAAGAGTGACCTAAATGATGGCAACTCGTGTTACCAAACTTTCGGTTGAGCAGTTACCCCAGCTTTACCAATTACGCCTGCAAGCCTACGCCGTGGAAGCAAAACTCTTGGGTGTTGAATATTTACCGCCAATGACGCAAGCTCTCAGCGATTTCATAAAGGAACCAGATCGGCATTGGGGAATTTTTGGCGCCAATCAGCTACAGGCTGGGATATCGTGTGATGGCAACCAAATCACTAGCTTGGTAGTGCATCCCAACTATTTTCGCCAAGGATTAGCCAGCCAACTGCTTTCGCACGTACTGCCTCGGCAAGCCTATTGGCTGGTAATGACCGGCGCTGCCAACACGCCTGCACTGCTGCTTTATCAAAAGCACGGCTTTACACTAAGCAAGCGCTTTGAAGTTGAAGGCTTAGAACTGGTAGAATTGCACAAATCGAATAACTGACCAAAAGAGTCAACTATTAAGGAGCACCCTTTGTCTCTAGTCGCCAAAATGACCTCGATGAATTATTTACCCGATGAGGTTTATCAGGTTCACCTCGAGCTGTCCGAACCAGCACAGTACATTGCCGGCCAATACCTAGAGGCCAAGTTGGACAATGGAAAAAGCAGCTATTTCACCATTGCCAGTGCCCCTAACTCGAACCAAATAGAGCTACATATCCAAGCCTTTCCTAACAGCGGCGGTATGGAGTTTGTTGAGCAGCTGAAACGCACCGGGCAGCTAGAAGTGAATGTTGGCCATGGTGACACACATGTTGAGCGACTAAATAAACAAGACAGCAAAATCATTCTGTTGGCATCAGGCACTGGTTACTCACAAGTCAAAGCCATCACTGAAGCGTTAATCGCTGCAAACGACCCGCGTGAAGTGCATATATATTGGACTGGTAGAATGTCTGATGCTCTTTATATGATGAAGCAGCCTGAGCAATGGGCGAAAGCGCATGACAATATTCGTTTTACCGCTTTAATTTCAGCGCATTTAGACTGGAATGGTTTGCAGGGCAGCCTAGACCGCTTAATCATTGCCGACCATCCAGATTTGAGCCACTGCCAAGCCATTGCCTGTGGCTCTCCAGCAATGGTATACCACGCCTTGGACGTGTTAACGGCAGCCGGTTTACCGGAGGGCGCCATGTTCTCTGATGTATTTGCCTACGCTCCAAGGTAACAGAAGCGGGTGCTTGCACCCGTTAAATTTTTGTCACTCGTTCGTTTTTTAACCAGTTAACATTCACATTCCTGCCACTGCCTCGACAATTTGCTACGCTCGTCGCACATCCAACACAATGAAAGATAGCTGCAATACAAATTAGGTTCAATTTGGAACCGGTTGCGAACCCATGTCGATTACAGCTAAATATCAAAACTTATTTTTTCAGCCGCAGGACTGCCGAGTGGTCACACTCAATTTTGGTAACAGCTATCAGATTGGCATTGTTGATGGTAAAGGCAAACCTATCAGCCAAGTAAGCACTAAAGATGGCAGCCTAGTTGTAGACCTTTTTGAGCGCTATTGCAGCGGCAAGCAGGTGCTTTTTTACGATGCCCAACAGCAAATTAGCCGCTTGCGAGCTTTTGCTTTGTTGCATAGTGAAGATAGCGATCTTGATGTTACTGAAACCACTCGCAAAATCGAGTGCTGGCAAGGGTACCATTGCATTATGAACGACTTTTCTCTGCTAACTGGCAGCCATGCCATGCCGCTATATATGGCAATGGAGTATCAAGGTATTCGTATGGATAGCCTAAAAACCCTAGAAGAACATTCGTTGGCATCACTGAATTTAATTCGCGCAGCTGTTGGATTTCGCACCTTTACCAGCGACAGCCTTGCAGTTGCTGGTTAAAAAAGGCCGCCAGTCCATGGCGGCAAAGTCTTCCTTGGTCTGTGCCTCTCTGCAGGTATACTTATTGACAGTCCATCACTTTGAACCAAGGGCCCCATTTGTCGTCAGTAGGCGGCGTATTGAAACTCCAGTAAGTGGCCTCATATAAAGCGCCAGCATGGATCATTTGATCGCCAACGGTATAAGCCTTGTTCGTTTGCCAAGCAGGTCGGTAACAATGTTCTGCATCGAGCGCCTGTGGAGATTCCATCCAATCCAATAGTTCGTTATGGCTAACCAAGCGCACCGCGTCATGCGTTAGCGCATATTCAATGAACTCTGCTAGCACCGCTCTGCGTTCTTCAAACGACGTAGCAACCGGATTCCAGCTATCAATACCAGCATCGTAATAGGCACTATGCGCTAGGAACGTGAAGGGGGCACGGTTACCTGCAAGGCGCAGATCTAGCGTGTGCTTCATAATTGCCAATACTTCGGCACCGGTTAAGCCGGCTTGATAGAACAGGTTGTAGTCCGCTGACTCAAATTTGCCCACCGATACATCGAACCAAGGAATGGCTGTGGCAATTTTTTCACGAATCGAATGGCTAATTCCATAAGCGAGCGCTTGCTCATCATTGGGAACAATCATGGCATACACAGGTACTTGCCAAAGCCCTGGATGCTCTCCAATGTCTTCGTTTAAACCCCACTCTGCTCGTAGCTTAGCGCCAGGGCTACCATTATCTAACGTGTAGGGCCAGTTGTAGTTGGTGCCATCTTCAGTCCAGTGCCAGCCTTCGGCAATGGTGGCGTCGTAACGCATGCCCATGTTGGTTAAGGCGCTATACAAGGCTGGGTTGTAGTCTAAGTAAGGTGTTCGAAACCCTACCCCAGCAACCCCGATGCCATCATCATCGGATGCCGACCAAGGGTTTGCATCTGGATTGTATGGTTTTGCTAATTGATCGTTGCAGTCTTGAATTTGCGATGTCCACGTCGCTACATCCATCCAAGCGCCACCCCATAAATGATCAGTAGTGTGGTTGGCAACTTCGTGACCTTGCTCAAACGCAGCACGCCATGTGTTCTTCACATTACCAGCATTCCAGAAACTGCTTTTAATGTACTGACAGCTGTTGAAAAACGTTGTGTGTGGCATTTGACCATCGTAGTTATCTAGGTTACCGGTACCTTGCGGGTTAGTTACCGAAGCAAATAAGTCCAGCACCCACTGTTGCCCAGCTGGCGATTCATTATCGTCGAATGCAATGGCAATAAACTGTGGCGCCTGCTCCACCGAGACGCCACCTGGCGGCAGTTCACTGGCGGAGATATTCATAGTGGCTGCCGCTGTGCTAGATAGTGCCACGGCGATAAACAGTGGCGATAGCTTTTTGAGATGTTTCATATGTTGTGCCTGTAATGTTTGTTTTTATTGGTACAGCCACTTCACTGTAGCGATCAACAAACCAGCGAATCTACTGCGCACACCGAGCGCTTCACGAAATGCACGAAAAGCAATCGCTTAACGGCTCTAGGATGGGCGATACAGATTAAATATATCGCAACAGAAATTCATGAAATGCACTCACTTCCTATGCTATTTGCTCTGTTGTATTGGCAAACCAGTGCGGGTACTTTTGGCGCAACTCTGCTAACTGGCTGCGCGCGATTGGAATTTGATCGTTGCCTACCAAAAGAGAGTACTTAACACCTTGCTTCATCACGCCATCTACTCGGCTTGCTACCACTAAGAAGCTTCGATGAGGAGAGATAAACAAACTAGGAAAGTGAATCACTAAGTAGCGCAGGCGCGTGGTAATAAACTCAGGCCGTTTTAAATCATCGGCATATATACCGCTGTAGCCATTCTCAGCTTTGATATAGCGGATTTTTTCACGCCGACAGGCAATTTTGCTCAGTTCACTCAACAATTGTGGTTGTGCCAGTATTCTCTGGGCGTTAACACGGGCGACACGAACCATGCATTGCAACTGTTGCAAGTAGCGGCGAACTTCATCATCTACCACACCTTTGCAGCGAACAACGATACTTAGCTGATCACCAATATCCAGAGAAAGCTCTTGATCGGTAAGGCTAGCGATTGCTTTTGTTTCTTGGCAGGCCACTTCGCCAAAGCGCTGGTCGCCAGCCAAGAACTGCAGCAATTGCTGGGTAAGCTCGTCGGCTTGCCACGGTGCAACAAGTTCATCAGATAGTTTGGTTAATCTCTGCCATGGATCATCTACTAGTGGTTCCAGTTGCTGAGCGATACGCGCAGGATGTTCAACCAGCGGAGCAGGAAGGGCAATGACTTCAGGTCTGGCATGCGTAACAAAATATGCTAGCGAGGACATTTGCTGTGGGACTTGCTGCAGCCAAATATGCCACTGCTGGTGAAAAATTAGTTCCACACGCAACGTTTGATAGCGACGCCAATAATAGCGAGACAGTAAACCAGTGAGCAAAATGAGTAGCGCCGACAGGTAGTAAACGCCATAAAAGGCAATATGGTCGCCCATACGCCAAGCCAAGCCCTGCCAAGGTCGCCAATAGCGAAAAGCGAATGCTATCAAACCATCCTCACTATCGCCTTCAATGTCCCAAAATCCAACACCAGCAAGGTTGTTTCGGCTAACATAGGCTAGTTTTTCTGCCAGAGAGGCTTTGCTCTCGTAACTAATGAACTGTTCAGTTTGTGGAGAGTATAGGTAGCTAACTTGGGCGGCTTCATCCCAGAAGTATTGCCAGTCGTCTTGCTGCTCAATTATTTCTCGATAGGCGATGTTACCTGTTGGGCCAGTAAACTCATTGTCCCAGGTTCCAAACACCTTCTGCGAGCTCGCTGGTTGATACAGACCATTATTAAGTTGATTGACCCCCTGCCATATCGCACCAACAGTTGTGAACTGCAGAACTAATTGCCGCCTTGGCAGGCCACTGTCAGTTAACTGTTTTACTGCGCGGTCAATAGATAAAGTTGGTCTATTAGGGTTAGCAAATAGTGGCGCGATATGGCCAGTATGGCCACTCCAACTGCCGTTAAACGAACTAGCATGTAGAACAAAATAATCTACGTTGTGGCGCAACGAATCAAATGGCCAACGCTCTCGGACATGCGAGCCCGCACCGAGAGTGAGCATTAACGTACAAGATTCACAAGCAGCTTTGTAAGCCGAGGCAAACACTTGCAAGTTCACAAGATCGTTGGGGTGGTTAGTGTTTTCTGCGTCACCGCCATCGAGCGGGTATTGCCAGTCTAACTCTAAGCCGGCAAAACCATATTTTTCTTTTAACGTTAACCAGCTTTGAATCAATCTAGCCTGTGATTCGGGGCTGGCTAACACACTAGAGATATATCGCGAGCCATTCCACCCACCAATTGATAACACAATCTTCAGTTCAGGGTAATCTGCTTGCAGCGCTCTAACGGCATTGAAGTTTCCGCGAATTAGTTGCTGACCGCTTGTAACCTGCTCAATGCTCAAGTCTGCAAAGGGATCGCTCGCTACAATCGTGCCATTAGCCTGCAGTACTGCTGAGTTATAGACCAATACATCCAACTCACGCGCATCAACGTCTAGTAGGGTTGTTTCATCGCGGTAAGCAGACCAATTGGGGAAATAGCCAATGATGGATGCCACGCTTGCCGTACTTAAGCAGCAAAGCATGAGGCATGTAGTGAAATACCGCATTCGGATCCCTTTGTTATTTTCATGTAACCGGTATCGTTGCCAAATTAGTCTAGGCTAGGAGAAATAGGCGTGTTTTAGATCACATCCTGAGCGAAACGCGTAAAGATTAGACCAAATCCAGAAAGGGAGACACCATGAACCTATTGACCATAAGCAGCAGTCCACGTACCTCGTCACAAACGGCTAAAGTGGCTCAGTTTATTCACAATGAAGCGGCCAAGCATGATTTTGCTGGCGAACATGTCGATCTGCAGGCACTTAACCTACCGTTCTTCTCGGGCAACGCCGCCGAATTTGCGATGAATGAATCATGGCTAGCACTCGTTGAGCAAATAAAAGCCGCCGATGCATTTGTGCTTGCTACCCCAGAGTGGAACGGCATGGCCAGCCCAATGCTAAAAAACTTCCTAATGGCGATTCCCAACGGCCTTGCCGCCAATAAGCCGGCTTTGTTAGTGACCGTTTCTGCTGGACTAAATGGCGCCTACCCCATTGCAGAGCTGCGCGGCCATGCCTTTAAAAACAACCGGATCGTGCCAATTCCAGAGCACTTAATCGTTCGTTACGCCGAAGAAACCTTTAACCAGGTTGCAGCCGAAGGAAAGCCTGATGAGCTTGCTCATCAACGCTTGCAAGACTCCTTACTCATGTTGCGCCACTATGCCGAGGCGCTGCAGGCAGTACAAAGCGCTTACAACGACAAAGAGTGGAAACCGACCGGCATGTAGTCCGCTAGGCCTGAACAATTTTTCTCCAAACAACTTGCATATCTACTAGATATATATAAATTGTATCTAGTAGATACTTTTGATTGGAGAAAACATGCAACAGTTTGCAATCATCATCACCATTGTTTTAGTGATATCGGGCTGCGCCACATCACCACCCTTGCCACAACCAAGTGGCAGTGACCTAGTTGGCTATCAAAGAACACCTATTGGCAACGATGACCACTGGGTAGATGTGCAAGCCTACTACCCAGCGCAAGCCGAATCTGACACACGGTTAGTCGCAACACCCGATGATTTGGCGGGTGTGATGGCAAACGCCTATGGCATGCCTGCATTTTTGATGCGAGATAATCGGCTACTAGATGTGTTTATTGAAGCACCACCTGCACTGGGGCGTTTTCCGGTGTTGATTTTTAATCATGGACACTCAAGTTTTGCTCGCCAAAACCAAGCCAACTTCATCGAGCTCGCTAGTCAGGGTTACGTCGTTCTAACCCTTAATCACCCGGGTTACAGTTTATTGAGCAAAAACGGCGAGCAAGCTGTGCAACAAACGCCTGTGGCAAGTAGTGGACCCATTGATATGGACCTAGCACTTAATCAACTTGCGCAAGACTTTGATGCTTTGCGCCAAGCAGATAAACTTAACCAATGGCTCGTAACAATGGCGCAAGTAGAACAAAACAGCTTCGCTGCTGTATTAGCCGAGTTTGATCAATGGGTCGCGAACAATGAGTTGGTGCTCAACCAACTTGTCGCGGGCGACACCGAGTTGTTAGTCCAAGCACATCTGAACCTAGAACACTTGGGTTACTTTGGCCATTCATTTGGTGGTGCAGTGGCCACCTATATGAATATGAACTCAGCGCTGGTTGACGCCTCTTTTAACTTAGATGGACCTGTGTTTGCTAAATCAGTCAACACAACAGATGCCGGCGCCTACTGCTTTGCATACGGAAATGAGGGGCACGGTGACAAACACGGGTCGGATTTTTCCTACATCAATCAACCATTAGCTCAGGCACTAAATGGTTGTGAGGTAGTGTTTCAGGGCGCCCAGCATATGAACTTTAGTGATTTAAACCAACTGCCCATTTTGCGCCGATTTGGTGTACTAGGATCAGTAGATACTGAGCTGATGCAAGACAATCTAAATCAAGTACTGCTGGACTTTTTTAATCAACACTTGCGCAACCAAGGAGAAATAAGCAAGCTTAGTGGCACGCAACTGACACAACACTAAGCCTGTGCATGCAAGATAAAATCATTTTGGGGCTGCTCGCCTTTGGCGATTACAGCCTCTATGACCTCAAAAAGACCATGGAACAATCCACTGCGATGTTCTACAACACCAGTATTGGCTCCATTCACCCTGCGCTGCAGAAACTAGCGAAACTTGGCTATGTTGAGGTGCATGAAGAGGCCAATGGCAAACGGGTAAAAAAAGTTTATCGGCGCACCCCAGCTGGCGCAAAAGCTTTCCAAGACTGGATTAGTGAACCCGTGGCCATTTTTAAAACCAAAGACGAAAGCATGCTCCGGCTATTCTATTTCGGCCAAATTGAAGGCGATGTCAGCAATCACATTCAGTTATACATAGATGAAGCCGACGAGTGGATCAATGGTTTGCAAGCCATGTTGGATGCCCAAGACCTCACACAAATACCCGATCACTTGCAAAAAGTTGCCTTTTTCCAACTGGCAACCATCCGTTATGGCTTGGATATCATCAAGTTCAGCAAACAATGGTACCAGGACTTACTTCAACAATACCAAGCCTCAGGTTTGACTAACTAATCTTGAACCACTTCAACTGGGCAAGTTGCTCGTTGGCTAGGCGCGCGGCGTTAGCCGCCGATTTTTCATTGTTGACAGCAATGGCGAGGCTGGCGTCTGAAAGCTCGGCCACGCGAACGACATTTTGACTTATTTCCGCTGCAACCAGGGTTTGCTCTTCTGCTGCGGCTGCGATTTGCAACGTTTTATCTTGCACGCTCATCATAGAGGCATCAATGGTATTAATTGATTCAGCCAGCTGAGTTGATAACTCAATTGTGCTGGTGACAGAGTCGGTTGCATTACCCATGGAGGCCGCGGCATTGCCACTGACTTGGGCAAACTCTTGTACCATTTTTTGAATGCTCGCTGCCGAAACGCGTGTTTGGTCAGCGAGTGACCTTACTTCATCTGCTACGACGGCAAAGCCCCTGCCCGCTTCGCCAGCGCGGGCGGCTTCAATCGCTGCATTAAGCGCCAGTAAGTTAGTTTGTTCAGCGATGCTTTCTATCACATCGAGCACCTTAGTCACTTCACTACTGTTCTCGGCGAGTTGATCGACTACCGCGCGAGTTTGCTCAATTTTGTTGCGCAGTTCAGCTACAGTATTTTCTACCGTGCTGACCAGTTTGGCACCTTCAGAAGTAGACACTTTAATGGCCACAAAGTCGTCTTTTACTTCTTCGATCGAGCCCGCCACATCAGCGACTGAGGACTCCAACTCATTAATCGCTGTCGCGATGGACTGCGACTGACTACTTTGCTCCTGTGCTTGCTGCATCGCCTGGTTTGAGCGCTTGGTGGTATCCTTAGCCGAATCAACCAACTGGGTTGCAGAGCCATCCAGTTCAGTGATCACCGCTGCCAACTTGTTTATCAGTACATTGACCATTTTGGAAATTTGCGACAGCTCATCACGCCCCGAAGCAGGTAGTTGATCACGCAGGTCACCGTTGGATACTTTGGTTAGTGCAGTCACTAGAGTTTTTAAAGGGCCTGAAATAGAAAGATAAACGCTAAAACCGATGGCAATAGCGGCCAACAAGCTAACCAGCATGCCAATGGTAAGGCTGGTATTTGCTCGGTCTCTGGTTGTGCTAGAGTCTTGTTGCTGGACCGCTGCAAACTGAGCGACACGCTCAATCATTTGGTCGACCAAGGCACGAGACTGATCGACGCTTTCCTGCCAAATTCCTATGGCACCAAGAAGTTGCTTGTTGGTGACCACCCATTCAATGTGAAAGCGCGACAAGCTTGCCTGCTCATCAAGCAATGAATCTAACTTCTGGCGCGCTTCAATCATCGGCCGCGTAGTCCCTTGTCGGGCTTCGACTTGCTCAATGATTGGATCTACTGCCGCCCGAATGTCTCGCAGAGTGCCCACTTTTTCTTGGGCTGCGTCAATATCTGTTGTTTCAAATAACTCTTCAACAATGGTCATTGTGGGTTCTATGGTGCCAGAAAAACGCCGGTAAAATCTGGCGAGCGCCCGATCATCAGTGTTTTGCAATGTTTCAACTAAGTCTAAAGAGCGGTTCCATTCATTAATGAACGAATCCAAATAAACATTACGATCAGCGTCGGCGCGTTTGACTTGTTCCGCCAAATTGACCAAGTTCATCACGGCGGTATCCACCGTTTCAACAATCGAGCCAATCGCATCAATGTCTTGGTTAAATTGATTGCCAACTAACTCTGCCTGGGAGGCAAGTTCGTTGAAATGCTGCTGAACCGCGCCGGCTGCCTCGGCTGCTTTCTGCTTATCGTCTTCTGTTACCTCGGTTTCTATGAATACAATGCGAGTGACTTCGTCCATCACACCATAAAACTGCACTGGTAAATATCTAGACAACGACACCAAAGGCACCACATTTTGATAGGCACTTTGGGTATTGGCCGCCACATCAGACAATGATTGGCGAGCGCTCAAGCCAACAAAAGCAAATATAGCAATTAGCAATGTGTAGCCAGCGATAATGCGCTGAACTAAAGTGAAGCGTTTAAGCATGTGGCAACCCCGACACGTCTTCGCAAAATATAATTGCTCTAGATTTAGAGCATAGTCGACGGCCATGATTTTGGTATTGTTAAAAAGTTCGACCTGAGCAGAAAATACGTTATATTGCAGCCCTGCAAACCGCCTTCCCGTTTGCACTATCAAGTTGTCCATTCTAGGGTGACGGTACGAGCTTAATTTTGGCTCTTGTACTTATTTCAGGAAAAGAATCATGAACAAAATCATCATTGGCAGCGAGGAATGGTGCGCATTCCCAGAGCTTGGCGTTCCTGCTATTAAAGCACGCGTTGATTCAGGGGCTAAAACCTCGTCAATCCATGCATTTAACATTCAGCCGTTTCGGCGCCATGGTGAGTCTTGGGTAAGCTTTGAAGTGCACCCAATACAAAATAATCGTCGCATTGTGATTCGCTGCGAACGCCCAGTAGTAGACAAGCGCGTTGTTAAAAGCTCATCAGGGGTTGGCGAAACCCGCTATGTTGTGCGCTCGCCAATCCGCATTGGTGAGGAGATTTGGGACATTGAGTTAACGCTTGCAAACCGAGACTCCATGGGCTTTCGCATGTTGTTAGGTCGCGAAGCTATGAATGGTCGCCTAATCGTCGACCCGGAAATTAGGCTTACCCAAGGTGATGTAGATCGCGCCCGCATCGATGAAATTTATGGCCGTTTTGAAGAGAAAAAATCAGGCTTAAAGATTGGACTGTTAGCCAGCAACGAAGACCTATACAGTAATCAACGCTTGCTGGAAGCCGGTGAAGAACGCGGCCACGACATGTCGTTTTTAAATATACGACAGACTTACATGAAGCTTGATGCAGAAGAGCCGGAAGCCCATTACCGTGGTGGCCACTTATTAAACGACTTAGATGCAGTGATTACTCGCATCCGCCCAAGTCTGACTTTCTATGGCACAGCCTTAGCGCGCCAGTTTGAAAGCATGGGGATTTACACCACTAACGCCTCACATGCGATCACTCAGTCGCGCGACAAGCTTTTTTCGCTTCAACTGATGCTCAAGCACGGCATACAAATTCCAACGACGGGTTTTGCTAACTCGCCGATGGATACTAATGATTTGATCGACATGGTGGGCGGCGCGCCACTCATCGTGAAATTGCTAGAAGGCACACAAGGTCGAGGCGTGGTGTTGGCCGAGACCCGCAAAGCGGCTGAGTCGGTAATTAACGCTTTTAAATCACTGAAGGCGAACTTGCTGGTGCAGCAGTTTATTAAAGAGGCAAATGGCAAAGACCTGCGCTGTTTTGTGATTGATGGCAAAGTTGTGGCAGCAATTGAGCGTACCGCAGCACCAGGTGAGTTTAGAGCAAATTTACACCAAGGTGGCAGCGCCCAAATTGTAAAAATCACGCCCGAAGAGCGCGCCTTGTCGGTGAAAGCGGCCAAGGCACTAGGCTTACAAGTTGCTGGTGTTGACATTATTCGCTCAAAAAATGGCCCGCTGCTACTTGAAGTGAACTCGTCTCCTGGCTTAGAAGGCATAGAAACCGCAACAGGGAAGGACATCGCTGGCATGATCATCGCTTCGATCGAAAAGAAACTAAAGTGGAAGCGCGATCTCGCTGTAGCGGCCGAAGAATAAGCGTCAAAAATACGCCACCAAGATGAAATCTGTACCAATTTGTCGTTTTAGTTGGTGGCTATCCTTAAGCTAAACCATAGTGTCTAAGCGAACCTGCGGAGGTGCACTATGGTTTTTATCGACGCCCTATTATCCCTACTCAATATTGAAACCTTGCTGATTCTAGCGCTACTTGTTGCTATGGGGTCGGCGGTGAGTTGGTTGATTAGCAGCCAAGTTTCTATTCGATTCGTTGCTGACATCACGTTCTATGCTGCGTTAATGATTAGCTTCTGGTTTCTGGCCACAGAGTTAGCAAATATGACATCTTTGCAAGCCTTTGGCATGAGCTTACCGCCCATTATTGGCCTACCGCTGATGGCATCAGGATTGAAGCTCTATGCCGTGTTGCACGACTATTATCAGAAACACCATCCGGTCGACCATCATAACGACGTGCACCAGTAAACTACTTAGCTAATCATACACGGGTGCTGGCAAACAATTACTGCGCAGATTAGGTAGAACATCGTACAATGGCTGAACTTAGCAGGATCTAAGTTGCCTACCTACTTTTGCCAAGGAGCCTTTTATGCGCATGTTTGCCGCCTGTTTGCTACTTCCTTTTTGTGCCAACGCCTTCACCATTGAAGACATTGCTGATGATCGTGTGGAAATTGGTCAGTTAGAGAACGGCTTGCACTATTACATTCTGCCACTGGAAAAAACAGATGCCCGCCCAACGGTAGAGATGCGCCTGCACGTGCAAGCCGGTTCGTTAGATGAGCAAGACGACCAACTGGGTTATGCCCACTTTGTTGAGCACATGGCTTTTAATGGCAGTGAAAACTATCCTGGCAATGATTTGGTGCGTTTTTTTGAGCAAGCGGGCATGCAGTTCGGTGGCGATATTAATGCTTACACCACCTTTAATGAGACAGTGTATCAACTGTCAATTCCAGTCGAGCAACCAGGCTTAATTGATGAGGCCTATACCGTTTTAGCCGACTGGGCCTGGCGCTTAACTTTTGACCAACAAGAAGTTGAAAAAGAAAAAGGGGTGATTCTAGAAGAGTGGCGAGCCGTTAACGCTAATCAAAGCAGTGTACAGCAACAAGTCACCAATACGCTTTTGGCCAATAGCACTTGGCAGCAACGTATGCCTATTGGCACGCCGGAGTCGATTGAGCAAGCTACGGCTGAAAGCTTAACAAACTTTTGGCGCACACATTATCAACCAGATCGAATGTCGATTGTTGTGGCGGGCCCAGTTGATGCCGAGTTTGCCCTGCACAGAATTAATCAAGAATTTGGCGACTTCGCAGATAACTCCCTGTTAGAAGCGGCACAAGCAGCGGATGATTTGGCTACACAAAACCGGCCTTGGTTTAAGTTCACCGATAACAATATCGCCATTCAAACACTTGAGTACTTGCGCGTTATTCATCCCGAAGAGCAGAGCGTATTAGACAAAATACAAAATGACTTTAAGCAGCTCGTGGTGCAGCATGCGGTCAATCAATACCTTGCTGATATTGCCACGCAACCGAACTCACCGGTGACCGCATTTGAGCTTTACGCTTTTGATTATTTCGCCGACAGCCTAATCGTTGGTTTAGCAGTCAATTTGCGGGAAGGCCGGGAACAAGAAGGGGGCGTGTTATTGGAGCGCGAACGCCAACGATTGATGCGTGAAGGCGTTAACCAAGCAGCCATAGATGAAGCCAAAGTGAGTTTAATGGCAAGCATCGCAGACCATCGCAATACGATGCAGAATGCGCCGTCGAATTATTATATCGAAACCTTGTTGGAAGCGGCGCGCGGGGAACTCAGCTGGGCACCGTCGGTCGCTGCCACGGCAGAGGTGCTCGCCAGCGTATCAGTCACCACGCAAGACAGTATTGATATCATCAATACCTACTTCAGCAATGACACTGGTGGATATGCCCTTACTCACCCAACCGGCGTTGGACAAAACATTACCTCGGATACCGTTGCACGCTGGGTAACACAGGCTCGCCAGCAACCGACGGCTGCGAAAGAAAGCATTGCTAATCAAATCGTTTGGCCTAAGCAATACCCAGGTACTGCTGAACTCACTCGCACGCTGGATATTAATAATGGCTACGAGTTTTCCCTGTCGAATGGGCAAACAGCTTGGCTTGTGCAGTCAGACATCGAAACCGACCGTGTTCAGCTGCAGCTCTACTTGGATCAAGGTTATTTATTGCTCGATGACGCCGACATTCCCGCTGCTACGGTGTTTGCCGACCTAGTCGCCTACCAGCCACATTTAGGATTACAGCCAATTCAGCTAAGCCAAGAACTAGCAAGACGGCAAATAGCTTGGGAGGGCAGCATTGATGCCTACGATGGCTATATTTGGGCAGAGCTACCCGTTGAAGAGCTGGATACGGTCGCTCAGTTGTTTGTCGATGCGCTCTACCAGCCCTTTAAAAACAATGACCGAGTTGGCGATGATTTAGCGGCCTATCAAGACTATGGCATTAATTACGGCAATACCGCTGAAGGCATTTATGACCGTCAATTACGCGAAATCATGTGGGGCCAAAACAATCATGCATGGCCAGACCTGTCACTAGTTACTATGACTTCATTGATGCAGGCAGCGACGCTATTTCAAAACCCTAACAATCGATGGATGATAGTAGGCGATGTAGAGCTTGACGAAGTGCAGCGGGTGTTAGAGCACTATATTGCTGGCCTGCCAACAATTAACTTTGCCTCAACGAACGCCATGCAATCGCCACTGCCATTAGGGAAGGCTGATTATATGGATGGCTCTCGTGAGGATGGCGCTTATACACAATTAATTCGCCGCAGTGCCAAAGGCTACGATCCAGTTGTAGCTAGTATTGCTATTGAAGTGCTCGATCAAGCGTTAATTGAGGTAGTCAGGGAGCAGCACAGCCTAGTTTATTACATTGGCTCAGATAACTACGCCACAACTCCATTTTACAACGAAGTGTTCAGCACCATCGACTGGCAAACAGATGTGGGCAATACGGAAGAAGTCATTGAGTTGGTAAATGCCACCATTTCACGCTTAGTCGACGGTGGACTTACCGAGAAGCAGGTGAAACAAGCAAAAAGACGTGTCACCACCAATTACGCTGAGTTTTATGCAACCCTAGGTGGCTTATTAGGCGAATTAGAGTACGCCCACTCTATTGGGATTGACCCTATGTCATTGCGTAAAAACCGAGAGTTAGCCAACCAGGTAGACTACAGCGCAGTTAGGCAGTTTATTACGGACTTTTATACCGGCGATGCGTATCAAGTGACTTATCAGCCTTAAGTCACGAAAAAGTATAACGCATATAGGTAGACTTCAGTGTTTATCATTTTAAAGGATGGGTCATGAGCATAAGGATGCCATTGTTTGCCTTACTAGGTTTAGTGTTGAGTATTTCGCTTAAAGCCGCTGGCTTTTTTGAAACCGATACCAATACTTTTATAGCGGATGACAAAAATCAGCAGTTGTTGCATTACAACAAAGCCGATAACCAGCTTGACAGAATAGATGTACCCAATATTCGCCAGGTGGCAGCAACACAAAACCAAGTGTTTGTGGTGTCGAGTACCGCACTAATTGCTTATAACCGTGCAACCTGGCAACCAACCGTGCTGGCCAATTTCACCAGTCCACAATGGCTAGGCGTGCAAGTGCTTGGTATCACTGCAACCGCTGAGCACGCTTGGTTGGTAACCTCAAGTGGCGGCAAACCAACCATCTTTGAGTATGCCAACAACCCAGAGCAAGCCGTTAAAAGTTTTCGGGTAACGGACGTATTGCTGCCTTCGCTCATCGATGTGGTGGCAGCGCAAGATAAGTTGTTTATCTCATATCATGGCAGCCTCTATACCATAGCAACCAACCTTGGTACGGCAGAAGTGAGTGCAACGAAGTTAAGTGCCTATGCCGATAAGCTGGTGCTTGCGCCTCATAATGGATCGATTATTAGCAGTTCAGGCTCTATCATCGATGCGGCGTCTAACCACACTTCGTATTACCCCGCCGTGCTGAACCGTTGGCAGTTCGCGGTGCAATTTACACAAGGCAGCGCCCTAGTATTCAACGACCGTATTGAGTGGGTAAGCCCTTACTTTAGCCCTGAAGCTGTACGCGAAGGTGATTATTCAGAAGTCATCGCAGCCTTTGCCGATGATGGTGATCTAATTCTTGTTTACCCGGGTGGTCGCTTTGAGCGGCTAGCTAGCGAAGTTAAGCTGAGCAAACAAGATGCGTTAACTCATACCAAAGCAGACCTGTTTGCGCTGTCTGAAACTCTCAATCAAATTTTTATCTATGACCGCACTGCTAACCGCCTACTCATACAAGATGCGACGTCTTATGCGGTGACAAACTGGTTAACCTTGCCGGCGCGCGCCTCTGCAATGACCATAGATGCGCCCAATAATCGACTGTTTTTCGCGCAGTATGATGGGCATATCGGCACGCTGGATCTTGCTAGCCTGCAGTACGAGCGCTACAGCCAAAAGCCAATGCAAATGCCTGTTGACCCATCGGCGTCGATTCCAACGCCAATTGATGGCAACTTTGGCCGCACGCCAGTGCATTCGCTAGCCCTAGTTGGCGACGATTTGGTGGCAGCTACGAAAAACCATTTTTACGTGTTTAACCCAATAGGTGAAACCTACTACCTAAGCAATAAATCGATCTTTAGCAACCTAACAACAACCAATGACAGAGTTTATTGGCTACCGTTTACTAAAACCGAGCAACAGAATATCGTGCAAAACGGTACCGTGCTGGATGGCAAGTTGTCTCACACGCCTAGCACTAGCCCTAATGCCGACTACGAGTTTGCCAGCCTTATTCAAGCCTCACCAAGTGGCAGCCAGCTGTTGATCAACTCCGGCTACGTGCTCGACGCCGCCAGCGGCGAAGCAAGCAAAGCATTTGGTTCAGGCTTTGATCTGGGCGCCTGGCAAGGCAACGACTTGGTCACCGTTCGCGAGAATCAGATGGTATATCGACGAGCGCCTGATTTTTACGTGACCAAAAGCATTATTCTGCCTAGTCAGCCAATTAGCTTGCAGACCTTCCGCCAAGGCATACTGGTTACCTACCTAGATGATCAGGGCATTAACCACCAATACGTTGATTTATTGAGTGATCAAGACAACGATGGGGTGCCTGATCTGGTCGATAACTGTATTGCGCAAGCCAATGCGAATCAGCGCGATATCGACTTTGATGAAATAGGGGATGCCTGTGATCCGGATATCGACGGCGATGGCATGCCAAATGATTATGAAACCAACAATGGCCTCGACCCACAAAAGACCAGTGACTTCCTCACCGACCTCGATAGCGATGGCTTTAATAACCTGTTGGAGTTTATCCACCACAGCAATCCCGCCGATGCCAACGACACACCAGCATTAAAGTCTGATTTCAGCATCGATTTTGAAGCCGAGCCGACCTACAATCCGGCCATTGGCGTCAACACGCAACTGAGCAAGCAAGCAGCGGTGAGTGGTGAGCAGTCACTGATGAGCAAGGGTGAAGTTCATAGTTTTACCCTGCATGGTTATTTTGCTCAGGGCTATATCAGTTTTTACACCTACAGCCCTGGTTTTCCTTTAGGCGTTCGTCGAAACGGCACCTTTATCGCGTCTGAGACCTCCTACGACCAGCAAGGCTGGAACTATTGGCAGGTTGAAATACCACAAGCAGGCGTTCATAAAATTCAGCTAACGTCGTCGGAAGCGCCCGTTTATTTGGATCTCATTCGCCACAGCAGCGAGCCCCTACTTGATGTGCGCATCGATCAAGATGGCGACAACATCAAAGATGACGTCGACAACTGCCGAGCGGTCGCCAACCCTGATCAGCTTGATTACGACAGCGATGAAATCGGCGATGCCTGTGACCCAGATGCTGACAATGACCGCATGACCAATGACGAAGAAACCTTATTCGGTTTTGATCCGTTCAATGCCAGCGATGCCAACTTGGATTTTGACCAAGATAGCGTGCCTAATGTAGTGGAGGTACGTTTAGGTTTTGACCCTACCAATGCCCAATCGTTTCCAGAAAAAAGTAGCGGAGTGTTAGCCGATTTTGCAAACGACAACGTGCCAGTTTGGATTTTCACCTCACGAGGCGAGTTGCTGACGGTGAGCGATGGTGCGCTGCAAGTACCGGTGGCGGCGGGTAGCACTGTTAGGCTGCATGTATACACCTGGCTCAAGGCAGGCATGATTGTCTTCGACACCAAGGCACCTGCATCACTGTATCAGCTTCATATTCGCCAAAACGACAGCATTACCGTTAATCAAGTGAGCAACAACAATCAATGGCAGGAACTCAAACTCAATGTCAACGATGGGCTGAATCATTTGCTGATCTACAACACCGCGCAAGCAGCAGAAGACACCGTTATTCAAATTCGGCGTATTGAGCTGCGCCTACCCGATTATGACAGCGACGGCATCGCAGATGAGTTTGATAACTGCTCTGATATCGCCAACCCAACCCAAGCAGATATGGATGGCGACGGTTATGGTGACGTATGCGATATGGATATTGATGGCGACGGCATAGAAAACTGGGCAGAAGAGTCATACGGCCTCGACCCCTATAACCCAAATGATGCCAACATAGATAGTGATGGCGATGGCGTGAGTAACAAGGACGAATTGCTAATTTTTGGCACCGACCCATTTGTCCCCAATCGCCAACTTGATCTGATTCACTATTGGCAGCCATCGGCTGATGACTTATGGAGCCACAGCAACGAATACCCATGGTTTGTTGCTGGCTACGATGGTGGCACCGTATTCCAATCGGCAGACATTCAAGATAACGAGATCAGCTTATTTACGCAGCTTGACTACTTCGCCGACGGCGTGTTGACCTTTGACTGTCGAGTTGATGCCGAAACCGGCGCCGACTACCTGGAAGTTTGGGTCGACTTTGATCGAGTAGCCGTATGCGACGGCAATACGTATTGGCTCTCGCATCAAGTGCGAATAGAGACAGGTTTCCACGAGATATCCTTTATTTATCAAAAAGATGGCTCACTCTCTGAAGGGCAAGATATGGCGCAACTGCGCAATATAGAGTTCATAAGCTTTAGCCACATCGAAGACCCAAGCACACCGGGCAATCCTGGAAGCGACAACAGCCGCACTGGCCAAGGCACCGTGATCAAAAACGAAAAAGCCGGTGCGTTGGGCTATGGATTATGGCTACTACTGCCTCTGCTGTTTGCCACACGCCGCCGTAAGAACCTGCACTAACTAAAAGCAAAGCTGCCCACGTGGCAGCTTTGTCATTTGCTGGCAAAGTTCATTCGCTAGCCTATCCGTGTAATGTGAAGGGTTTGGTGATGTATGAAACAAGGTTTGCAAATATGGCTGCTTCTCGTGCTCGCTTTGCCGATGTGTGCAAACAGCGCTGAAGCGGGGCAGCATGTTTATAGCGAACACTGCGCGAGCTGTCATGGCAAAAACCCAGAAGTGGTGACTTTTGCTGATTTGCGAGGCATTAGTGAGGGAGAGCTTGCGTTTATGATTAGCGGCGGTGGCCAGATGCCTGCAGTACCGCTTACCCCAGAAGAGTTTGAGCAGTTATTGGCATACTTAGCCAACCTAGAGTATTAGCGCCGCCGTGCTTTTTTGTGTTGCGAGAACCGAAATAGGTACAAAGAATTACGAAGCAACATGCTTGTTATAAACACTAATACCGGGAAAATTGCCCAGCCCTGTAAATAAAGCCCCGACGCAATAATCCAAAGCCCTAATGCACAAATAACCACATAAGCTAACAAGCCAATCTTAAGCTTGTGGCGTTTATACCATGGCTTGCGGACCACGAACCAGAACCACCCCACGGCAATTAAGCTGGGTACAACCCAGTTAACCATGGCAAGAGGTAAACTTGGGATGGGCATAAACTCGCTGCCACCGCCCCACAACCAGCTAGAAGCGTAAATAACAGCGTAAAAAGCAGCGCACGTAATAAGTGCGAGTTTAAAAAGCAAAACACACTTATACAGCGTCATGTTGCCGCCTTAGCTTTGCGCCAAGCTTGTTCGAGGGTAGCTTTCACCCATATACCTGCGAGTAGCATAATTAGGAGCACATCCGCAAAGCCTACCAAGCTGTCGATAAACACAGCTGCCAGAGAAGTAGCAAACAGAAACAGTGAAATCGGAAGCACAAACCAGCGGTCATTTAATGCCACAGTCGCCCGAAAGCTCAAAATTGCAATGACAATAGACCAAGGCCAAGCGACTAGCATTGAAAGCGGCCAGTGAATAACAGCATCGAGCGTTGCCGCTAGGAAAATGGCCAAGCCGATGTGCCACAACAAACTTAATCCCAGTACCCGTGGCCATATCGCCATGGCTGCCAAAAACCAAACAGGCTGCTGGGTTACGGCTTTTGCTGGCTTCAATGCATGACTAAATGCCAAGACCGACAATACGAGGGGAAACCCAATGCCTGGCATCATTGGCTTATTGGTAAACCCTTCAACTACGCCAACCGTAAACCCTACGGACGAGCCAACACCGACCGCTACCAACAACTGGCCAAAAAACCGCAACTGAAACCGTTGATAAATTCCGAAGACAAGCATTCCGAAAAAAACCGACCAAGGCCAAATGATCAAAAAGTTCACAAGGCCCTGCTGCCAACCGTTTAGCGCCAATAAAACCTGCTGAGCTTCCTGCCAATAAAAGTACACCGAAAAAACGGGAGTAATCAGCATTGAGACGATTAATGCTTTGGCCCACCCCTCTACACCTGGGCGAAGCCAGATATCACCTAGCCTTTTAACTGGTTTCATAAAAGTCCTTTGCAAAGCTGTATAGGTGTATTATTGTATTAATACAGACAACAAAATTCTAGGTTTCGCCATGCAATTGGAACTGCTACTGCATGTTGATGTAGGGGCTAGCACGCCCATCTACCAACAGCTAGTTGAGCAAATCAGCAGGCTTATTGGCACAGAGCAACTACAACAAGGCGATGACATGCCTTCGGTACGTAAATTAGCCGCTCATTTTGCCGTAAATCCAATGACCATCTCGAAAGCCTATGGCCAGCTTGAGCAACAAGGATGGCTAGAGCGCCAGCGTGGCAAAGGGATGAAAGTTGCCCGGCGCCAAGCCCTAACGCCAAGCGAGCGTATGGCGCAGCTACAACCCAGCATTGACCAACTACTCGCCAACGCCAAACAACTAGGCGTAGACGCCCCTAGCCTACTAAAGGCCATTGAAGACGCCCTGAGTCAACAAGGAGTAAAAGAATGTTAGAAGCCAAAGGACTAAGCAAAACCTTCAACAACAAGGCAGTTCTACAGGGCGTTGATTTAACCCTTGAGCCTGGGCAGATATTAGGGCTACTAGGGGTAAACGGCGCCGGTAAAACCACACTTATTCATTCGCTGCTTGGCTTGCAAAAACCTGATACAGGCACTGCCAATGCTTTTGGCAAACCAGCCTGGGATATGCCAAACGAGCACAAGCAGCGTATTGGCTTTGTGGCGCAAAGCTTCGATGCCCTACCCTCAATGAAGGTGAATAGGTACCTTGAGTTTATTGGCCGCTACTACCCTAACTGGCAAACCAGCACTGTTGAGACTCTGCTAGCCAAATGGCAGATTGACCCAAAAGCACGCCTTGGCAAACTCTCTGGTGGCCAGAAACAACGCCTTGCTATTATTTGCGCCGTTGCGCACGACCCAGAGGTACTGGTACTAGATGAGCCAGCCGCATCACTCGACCCAGCGGCGCGCCGACAATTAATGGCAGACCTAGCAGACTTAAATGCCGAATCAGACAAAACCATATTGTTATCAAGCCATATTGTTAGTGATATCGAGCGCATTTGCTCACACGTCGCCATCTTGCATCACGGTAAAATTACCTATGCCGGCGACATCGATGAACTAAAAGCCAGCATTGTAAAACTCACCATCACAAGCCAAAACATACTTCCAGAAAGCCTGCCGATTGCTGGCATTATTCGCCAACAATGCCATGGTAAATTCGCCGAAGTAATCGTCGCCAATGGCAAAGAACTAAACACTGAAGCACTGTCGCAAACGCTTAATGCCCAAATTACTGTCACGCACCTCAGCCTTGAAGATATTTTGCTTGAGGTGACCAAATGACTAGCGTTTTAGCATTGCCAAAAATGGCCTTGGTAAGCAACTCGCGATACTGCTGGCTCACATTATGTTTGGCATTGTTCTACATTTATTTGTCGGCGTTCGCCGGTGTTGCCAGTTATTACACCGAACTCTATGCCTTTGCCATGCTGTTCTGGGCCTACCAGTATCAAGTTATACAACTGCGTAAATCAGCCACATTGGTGTTTGTGCCTGGCCTGTTTCAGCAATACTTTAATGCCTGTTTTGGCCAGCTCTATTTGCTTATTTTGCTGAAATTTATCGTAACCTGGCAAACCACCAGCTTCGCCGATGCCGTTGCCATTACCGGCTGGCTACTGTTATTACACCTAGGCATGGCTTGGGGCGGGGTAAAAAGCAATGTCGCCTCACAATGGCCGATCTACGCGCTTATACCGCTACTGCTACTAGAAATTAACGTCGTAGATTATTGGCGCTGGCCTAGTGCCATGTTGCTGCTCATTATTGTTGCCACTGCACTCTCACATATAAAAATATGTCGGTTGCACCAGCAGCGAGTGAATCAAGGTACAGACCTAGACCATTATGAATGGCGCTGGCTGCCAGCAACCACCAATACCAATGTTATCTTGCTTAACCCATTGCTGCGCTATGCTATTTGGGGCAAACATGCTGCCGTCGCTGGCGTAATGCTGGTTGCACTCTTTGTTGGTTTATCTTTTCCCATGATCAGTACCGTGCGCGAGCTAGGGTGGGCACCATCGGATGGTTGGTTTATTGGCAGTTGGTTTATATTGATTGCTTGCTCGGTGCTTCCGAATACCAGTGAGCAGATTACTAAGATTTGGCAGCTGTTGCCCATATCTCGCGCAAAGATTATCCAACAACTAACCATCACCTTTATTGGATTGCTACTAGTACAGCCGTTTATCATGCTGGTGGCTTGGCTGGTTTTGCCAACACCAGAAAACTTTGCGGTAATACTGCCAAGCCTTGCGATCACCAGCATTTTTAGCTGTGTCATGCTGGCATGGGCGCTCATACCAACCGAGAACCGCCTGTGGCTTATAAGCGTTAAGTTTATCGGCTCCGGCGTACTACTTTTTGGATTTATTGTTTTAAACACCACTTACCCAATGTTGTTCGCCATTCTTGGCGCCATCAGCGTGCCAGCAGCCGTGCTACTGCATAGCCGCTGGCGCCAGAAATTACTGTAAGGAGATAACCATGAAACAGAACAAAGGACTATCAATCACCATAGCCAAAGAGCATGAAGGCTTAGCCGTATTGCTGCTGTTTGTTGGCGGTGTGGCACTCTTCACCACTGGGCTCTGGCTAGGTGGTGCCGCGAGTTTGTTAGTTAACCTTTTTTAGGAGAATGCAGAATGGAAACGCAACTAGGCCTGCTTGCAGCAGGCTTGATTCTTTTGTCGGCAATGATTGGCTTAATACCACCTTGTCGACAGCTTTTGGTCAAATTCGCTCCACAAATGAATGCAACGTCAGTAGTGCCAGCCGTGGTATGCATGAGCCTAGCCTTATTCGGTATCAACTGGCCAAGCTGGCTATTAAACACTCTCTTTGGCGTGGGTGCAGTGCTTTTTTTGGTCACGGTAGGCAGTGCGTTAGCAACATTAGAGAATGCTAACCGCAAAGCGTCTAATCAATAATGTAAGTTAGACACCCATCAGTAACACGCTTAATGTAAGTTAGACACCCATCAGTAACACGCTTAAAAATCGGCTTAAAGTGGTGGGTGTATAGCTGACCTTTGTTTAAACAGCGAACTCTAGAGTAACTCATTGCCCTGCTTGACATTCTTCTCCCTCGCCCAAATAATTGTTACGTTATAACATTAGGTAGCATAGAGGCGCATCATGATTTCATCTGATTGCACAGTCTTGACTAATATCTATCAAGATCACTGCAATTTGGCGGTATGGCAACGCCAAGACCCGCTTGCACACAATACGCATTGGCTGCGAACCATTGCACCTTTGCGCTTTACCGCCAAGGTTGATGATGTACCCGGCGTGCTGCACCAACATCTGCCAGACCATGAAGATAAAGCCAAACTTAGCGAAGACATTTGGCTCTTGGCCGATATGTATAGCAGCTTGTTTGAGTTAGAAAATATAGGTGTAAGGCTGCAACCGCTTGAGCGTGCTATGTGCCCCAAGTTCCATTGCGACCGAGTGCCCGTGCGCCTAATTACCACCTATGGCGGGCCGGGTACTGAGTTTATGCACCAGCCAGTGAAACAAATTCACTCGGGTGATGTTGCACTATTGAAGGGCACCGCTTGGGAGGGCAACGAAGAGAACGGTGTTATTCACCGCTCTCCTGCTGTGGCAAATGATGAGTTTCGTTTAGTGCTAACCTTGGATTTTGTAGGCTAGTTTCACTAAACAAACTTCGCCGTTAGGGCTTGCTGGCTTTCGCGCATGGCTTTCAGCTGCTCTATTAGCACGCGCATCTCCCCGGCCGGGTCTTGGCTTTCTAGTTGTGCCATCCAGTCTGGTTCACTGTAAGCACCCGACTGATCTGGTGCACTATTATTTTGTGACGGGCTAGCCGCGTTGTCGGGGGCTGGCTCGGGCGGTGGCGTGGTGTTATTAGCGCTATACTGAACCGCAACAGTTTCCCATTTCACATTAGTGGTGGAGGCGTAGCTGTTTCCACCAAACTGGAAGGCAACGTTTTGGTTCAACTCGCCAGCATCACTAACGGCGACCAGTGATTGGTTGGCGCCTTCATCGAACACATTAGGGTTTACCGACTGCACAGCCAGTTCACCATTGCCTTGCATAAAGAGAATATCTTGAAGGAGCTGGTCTAGCCCTTCGTCGTTGGCAAAGTTGGTGGTGCCATTGGTAGGAATGCCGTTGGCTTGTGCATTATTAACGCCTTCTGCCACTTCGCTCCCGCCATCGCCACTGTTATCTACATCATCTACATCATCTACATCATCTACATCATCTACATCATCTACATCATCTACATCATCTACATCATCTACATCATCTACATCATCTACATCATCTACATCATCTACATCATCTACATCATCTACATCATCTACATCATCTACATCATCTACATCATCTACATCATCTACATCATCTACATCATCTACATCATCTACATCATCTACATCATCTACATCATCTACATCATCTACATCATCTACATCATCTACATCATCTACATCATCTACATCATCTACATCATCTACATCATCTACATCATCTACATCATCTACATCATCTACATCATCTACATCATCTACATCATCTACATCATCTACATCATCTACATCATCTACATCATCTACATCATCTACATCATCTACATCATCTACATCATCTACATCATCTACATCATCTACATCATCTACATCATCTACATCATCTACATCATCTACATCATCTACATCATCTACATCATCTACATCATCTACATCATCTACATCATCTACATCATCTACATCATCTACATCATCTACATCATCTACATCATCTACATCATCTACATCATCTACATCATCTACATCATCTACATCATCTACATCATCTACATCATCTACATCATCTACATCATCTACATCATCTACATCATCTACATCATCTACATCGTCAATGTCGTCGACTTCACCTTGGCTAGCAAAGTTCATTTGCTGCATAGCGAGCACTTTGCCGTCTTCGGTTAATGCAACACCCGTGGCAGTGACCTCTGCTTTGGCTTGGTTATTGTGGTCGGTCATGGTGAAGTTGCCCATGATGGCGTCAATCGACAATGCCCCAATCCCCATTTCTTCAAGGCTTTGCAGCTGACCGCTGCCATCATCGTTTTGTGTCCACAACGATAGTTGAGCATAGGCAGTATCGCCTTCATCAATCCAGCCATTACCATCGTCATCCAGTTCGGCAAGCTCGGCATAGCCGTTGCCACTTAACGCGCCAAACAACTCACTGCCATTGTTGAGTTCACCATCGGCATTTTTGTCGAACACCAAAAAACCCGTACCACTGGCTAGCTGGTTAATATTCTCCGTCTCACCATCGGCATTTAGATCGAATTCAAACGTTGTATCTTTTAGGGCGGGTACGCCACCAGCAAAGTTAAGCACCAAGGGGTCGATCCACTCGGTTGTCCCTTTAACGGTATCGGTAGAGGTTTCAGCGTAGTGGCGCTGAAGTTCTAGGCTCATCATAAAATTGATTTCGCGGCCGTCTTCTGTGGTAACTGTGCCAAGCGTTTCAATCGCAAGCTGCTCAGATTCAACCAGAGTGCGCTCTTCTACCATATCAATGCTAAAGGTTACTTTGGCACTTTCCGCCAGCTCTTCCGCGGTTAGGTCATCACCAAATGCACCTTGCACACTTTTGATATCCACCGATGTAGCAAAGGTTTCTGCCACCATGGATTGGATAATCTCTTGGTGCTGGTGAACTTGCATACTGGCAGGGTCGTCTAGCTTGGTGACCACACTCTGGCTGTTCAACACCGACTGCTGGCTCGACAGTCGACTGCCCGCAGCAGTAATGCTGACATCATCCTGCAGCGTGTCGTCGGCTTTTGCCATACGCTGCTCGGCGCTTATTTTAAGTTGTTGATTGCTCTGCTCTGCGAATTCATAACTGCGGGCACTGCGAGCTTGTAGGTCCGTGCTTACAATCTTCATGGCCGCGTCCTCAACGGTTTCTGTAGTGTTGAGGCTTTCGGCGGCTAGCTAAAGAGTTTTATATGCAATTGGTTATTATTTGTTCAGCCCTGTAACCGGTAGGTGTTCAATTATTTGCGCCACCTTACCCAAGCGGTGAACTCTCTACCCAGCGGCTTGCATATCCACCAAGCCACCTTTGCTTAGCTCTAGCACGCGGTCGGCTACATGGAAGTAGCGGTCGTCGTGGCTAACCACAATGAGGCTGAGGCCAGCGGCCTTGAGCTCGGGTAACAGCTCTTCGTAGAACATTTTGCGGAAGTATGGATCTTGGTCGGCGGCCCATTCATCTAGCACCAAGATATCGCGGTTTTCTAGGCAAGCGGTCACCATGGCAAGGCGTTTGCGCTGGCCGGTGGATAAGTCAACAACAGAGAACTGGCCATTGTGCACGCTAACAATATGGTCTAACTGCAATCGTTTCAGCCAAGCGCGTGCGGCTTCATCTTGCTGATCATTAGGTTTTAATGCTGCTTGCTCAAACAAGTGAAAATCGGTCAGCACGGCCGAAATCATCGCCCTGTATCCGCGGCGGTTGTCATCAGTAATCGCCGTATTATCTATGCTGATTTGACCACGCGCCGGCTGAGTTAATCCGGTTAACAAGCGCACAAAGGTGGTTTTACCGGCGCCATTGTGACCAACTAAAAACACTAGCTCTCCACGGTTGATCTCGGTCGATACCGGGCCGAAGTGGAACTGACTATTACCTGGGTAGTCATACTCTACGTCTGCTACCCGAATGCGCTGCCAATCTTGTTTAAGGGGGGCATCATGCGCTTCAGTGCGGGGTTCAGGTAGCTGCAGCTTTTGCATTTTTAGCAGGGCTACTCGGCCAACTAAAATGCCGGGCAGCTGGTTCATCGCCATGTTCAAAGGTTGGCGCACGAACAGTAGGGTGAGCGCAAACGCCGTGCCTTCGCCTAGTGTGCCAAGGTCCCAATAAAATACCGACCAGAAACTTAAACCGATTAGAGCCAAAATCACCGTGGTCATCATATGAATATTTACAATGATGTAGCGGTCGGCTTTGGTGCGATAGTCTCGCGAAAGGCGCGCCGGGCCATGCATCACGGCTTTCACTAGGCGCTGGCCACGCGACTCGTTCAGTAGCAGTTCTTTATGGCCATCTAGCACTTTTTCATAACCACCAAAGAGGTCATCTTCGAGCTCGCGCTCTTTGCGCAGCAATGCCTGAAAACGGCCAGTCAGCACCTTACCAACAATCGAAATGGCACCCAGTGCGCCTAATGTGATCGCGGCTAACTGTAAGTTCAGCCAAAACATATAAGCAAAGCCTGCCACAACTAATGTTACGCCATATAAGAAGAATGGCAGCATGACAAACCCATCTTGAATGCTGCGAATGTCTTTGGTGATGCTGGCATAAATTTTATTGCGCCCAAGCGATTGAATATGCTCGTATTCAGAGCCCAAAATTTGCCCCAGCATGCGCCCACGTAGCTGATACACCACTCGGTAGCTCAAGGTGGTCATCAGCCACTGTGCCACCACCGCCAGCACAAATGCCGACAGCAAAATACTGAAAAACATCAACGTGTGGTCAGCAAAAAACTGGCCTTCGGTCACCACGGTTTGGTTAATAAAATTGATTGCACCAATGTTGGCAAAAGCACTAGCGAAAACAAAAATGAGGCCGACCAGCACGATCTTTTTATTGGTTCGAAAGAGGGTGTAGATAAGTTCCATAGCGGCCTATTCCTGTTGCGATGAAGGGCTTGGCAGTCTATAACTACTGAATAAAAATACAACGCCAGTGCGATAATCGGCAGCGCATTACCTGTAACCCTAGGTTGATAAATGACCCTTTATGACTTTTTAGCCCAGCATAGTAACGCTGAAAACGCTCATTGGATGCGCAAGTATCTGCGCGACCAATACGACTTTTTTGGCATTAAAACCCCGCAGCGAAAGGCATTGGTAAAGCAGTATTGCAAGCAGTTTGGTGCACCATGCGACTACTGGCAGTTGTGGCAACAAGATAAGCGTGAAATGCAGTATGCCGTGATCGACCTACTTGATCGCCAGAAGCAGCTACCGGAAACCATGTTTGCCGAGGTCGAGCGTTTGGTTTTACACAAAAGCTGGTGGGATACCATCGACCCACTCGCCGTTCGAACGGTAGGTAAGCTAGCGCAGCAGCATGATGCCAGAGAGTGGATTGCAAAGTGGCGCACGAGTGAGGATTTTTGGCTGCGCCGTGTGTGCTTGTTGTTTCAATTAAAATATAAGCAGCACACAGATGTTGCCTTGCTGCACAGCTTAATTGCCGAAAACCAAAGCAGTGACGAGTTCTTTATTCAAAAAGCCATCGGCTGGGCCATTCGCGAGTTAAGCAAGACCAATCCTACTGCCGCAAAAGAGATATTGCATAGCTGTGAATTATCGCCACTAAGTGTTAGAGAAGGCAAAAAATACCTATAATTTTTTATTGAAAATAACTCAATAAAATATATATTTTATTTATATTAATTAATTATTTGTCATTTTTTACTTTCTACATCCAATTTGGCGATTTGGCTTCAATTTCAAATAGCGCAAAGTCATACATAGCCCGTGCTTGAGCTTCGTTGATAAACGGCAAGCGATGGACGCCGCCTGCTGTGACCCAGTCGATGCTCATTAAGCCGCGTCGGCGCATCAGTGGTGTTTGCAATAGCGAAGGCTGCTGCAGTTTCGCAAGCGGAATCAGGGTAGTTTTCTTCCCTAGCCAGCCACTTTGCAGGTAAATAAATTCGCCATCCATCGCATAGCCCCAACGGCGCCAGCGCAGGTAATACAAGCCAGCTAACAACACCGCAGGAACTAACATCCAAACGCCTGCACTCCAGCCTGCTAGCAAAACAACCACTGTCGTAGTCAATGCAACCAGTGGCAGCCAATACCAGGTGGCGTAAACGGCCAATAGCCATTTACTGGCTTGAGTCATTTTAATGTTGCGGTCGCGCTGGGCGTACACGTCATCTAATAGCGCTTGGCTTTCGCTACTGGTCACAGCAGGCACTAAAATGTTCTTCGACTCAAACATACCGCCAACTTGCGAGTAGCGTAATTGGCGGCGGCGCAATAGCATATCTAACCAGTCTTGCTGCACCGACACTTCCTGAATACGGCTGATGGGCATTGCCACTTCTTTGCGGCTCAATAAGCCCATTCGGGCTAAGTATCTATCGCCATCTCGGTATAGTTTAAAGTCGTAATAGCTAATCACCGCAATCACAATAGAGAATAAGGTGAGCACGAACATTAGCATGGCAAATAATGCCAACAATGTGACGAGCCACTGCCAAATGGGCAGCGAGCCGTCATTGAAGATGCCTAGCTGATATAACAAAGGCTCAATACGGTCTTCAATGTAGCCATAAAATGGAAACAAGCCACCTATAATCAGCCAGCCACGGTTTGAACCTATGCCATACATGACCAAGTCGCCCACACTACGCTGATTCAGTAGCGTGGCGTCTTGGTGTTGCTGGTGAAGGTGTTGCTGGTCATGTTGCGGCGGATTGTGTGCGCTTGGCACGGTGGTGCGAACCGCTAGCACCTCAGCTTTTATGCGCTCAGCAAACTCGGGTTTTAGCGCCACCAGCATGATTTCTTGGTCGGAGCTGCCAGCACTTTCAAGAATCAACTGGCAGTGCCCAGTGAGGCGAAAATACCAAGGGTGCTCTATTCGAACGTTTTGCACGCGATCAAACGGCAGTTGGAGCAATTGTTTATTGAATACACCGGTGCGTAAATCAACCCCATTATTGTCTAGCTGATAGCTCACCATTCGATAGCTTACCCAGGCCCATAAGATAGACAGCGCAAGCAGGCCAATCACAACACCTGAGGTGATCAAGAGGTGCTCAAGAATGTACTGGCGAAACACAATGAGTGGGATTAACCAAGAAAATACGTTGCCTAGCACGTGGTACCAGGTACGGGCGACATAGAATAACACCGCTATCGGCGAGAGTTTTTGCCAGCCAGTCTCAAACATCGCTAGCGCCCTGATCGACATGTTGCTCAGCTTTATACGCCAGCACAAATTGGCGAAGTGCTTCCGCCCGAGCAAGGGTTAGCCCTGGAATGCTAAGCGTATGCAGTTCGCCACCGGCACTGAACAATGCCAAGGTTGCCAAACCGGCGCGGCGCTCCAGCGGCCCGCGCTCTACTTCGATGTGCTGAACGCGCAGCAGAGGTTGGGTAGTAATGCTGCGCCAGTACCAACCGGCTCGCAGGGTAATATCGTGCTCACGCACGCCATAAGCGAGTTTGCGATTGGCAACAAAGCGATAGCCAGCAAAGAGTACAAATAAAACGAGCGTGGCACCTAGGGTATAAGGCGCGACATCCCGCAAGAAAACCAAGTCAAACCAGGGCTGCCATAAAAAAAATGCCGACACCGCTGCCAACACGGCGAACACTAGTGTGTGCATGACTAAACAAAACCAAGCATGCAAGGGGCTAATAGGTGTAAGCGGTATGGATTGCGCTTGTGGCAGCGCCTCTATGGCTTTATTAGAAAAACTCATGGCTGTCCCTAATGGCTGTGCAACATAATATTGGCAGTGCGTTATTTGGTGTACCAAGCAAACGCCTTTGGCACTGGTTGGCTGTTTTTAATTGCCCAAGCGCCCTTCGCTAACAAACCAACATGCACGGCTAACACAACAAGTTGAATGATCAAGGCAAGCCTACCGGTTAATAATATTTCGGCGATGGCGTAGGGGACAACAAGAATACCAGCGAACCAAATCAGTACGGTTGCGTGGCGCAACATAATTGGATTGCGCTGCTCGCCAGATTGATACGTGAGTAAGACCGCTACCGATGCAAACAGCGGGAAGAAGATTGCGGCTAGATACAAATAAACCAGTTCAGTTCGAGTTTTGGCGTCCATTATCATTCCTTAATCACTTGTTGAACGCTTAAACTGTATCACGCCGTTAAAATCATGTCTGAATGACTATTCAGCTAGCTAATTTGGCAATGTAACGCTTGCATGCCAACCAGCCCCAAAGCCCTACCAATACTGCACCAACCGCCTGCCCTACTAGCACACCTGGTGCGTCTAAAACCCAGGCACCAAGCCACGCGAATGGCGCGGTAAAAACGGTAGCCTTGGCGACGTTAAAATAGGTCGCCCAGCGTGGTTTGCCTAGATTATTAAACATGGCGTTACTAACAAACGACATGCCCTGAAAAACATAGTGTAGCGACAGGCCAAAGGTGAACAGTTGAATGAGCACAACGGCCTCGCCGCTGGCGTTAAAGCCGTGGATGACGATCGGCGTTAATGCTGCTAACAGCGCACAAGCCAGTAGGCAATAAAGCACAATAAAGCGCAGCGACTCACTCATAGTGCGCTCAACTCTATCAAAAGCTTGCGCCCCCCAGTTGCGCCCAGCTATGGTGCCCACTACGCCCGAGAGGGCATACAAACCCACAAAAGCAAGCATTTGCAGCCTACCAACGATGGCTGCGCCAGCAACCGCCGCCTCGCCATACTGAGCCATAGCGGCCATCACCACGGCACCCCCAATAGGCGTTGCTAGGTTGGTTAACACGGCTGGCAAGCCGATACCACTGAATAGACGCACGTCACCCACAAACAATTGCTTTTGCAATGCACCAAACAAGCGGTAATGCACGGCTACGCGATAAACGCCATAACCAAACATTGCCAAGCGGCTCGCGACACTAGCAATGGCCGCCCCTTCAATGGATAACCACCAAATCAAGAGTGGATCGAGCAATACATTTACCAAAGCGCCGGTAAGCGATAGCCACAAAGCACCTTTGGCATCTCCATTAGCACGCATAATGCCACCGGCGGCCATGCCTACCGCGGCTAAAGGAAAAGCAGGCAATACAATCGCCAAATAACTAGAAGCAGCCTGCAGCGCTTCTCCCTCAGCACCAATTAGCTGCAAAAGCGGCGTGCGAGCAAACCAAATGACGGCGGTAATGACAAAGCTAACCATGGCATTAAATAGCAAGCTGTGGCTAACCAAACGCTTCGCTTTGTTAGTCGCTTGCTCGCCAAGGGCACGGCTTACCACGGCACCGGTGGCAATCATTAACCCAATATTGACACTATGGGTGAAAAAGATCAGCGTTGCAGCAAACCCAACCGCAGCAGTAAGCGTTTGGTTGCCAAGCCAACTAATAAAGAACAAATCGGCCAGCTCAGCTGAAAACATGGCAAGCAAACCAATGCCAGCCGAGGCCGTCATACGGTAAATATGTTGGCGTATAGAGCCTTGCGTGTAAGAGGTAGCCGACATGTTATTAATTTGGTTAGGTTCACGTAGGTTTCACGAGCCGCAGGTTCGGGAAACAATTGCTCGGTGGCGATACATGTTGCCCGGCAAAAAAAACGCCGTACAACCTACCTGGCTTCTTGCATGACTTTCAGATAAGCCAAATCAATGAGTAAAAAGTGCAGAACCAAATAAGCAATCGCGACTGGCCATGCACCAATCACTAGCCAAGCAACCGCAGGCAGCAAGGTGATTAGCAGCCCAAGGGGACGGTGCCTAGTTAATAAAAATGCGCCAATGCCGGTTAATAAGCTAATCACTTCAATAATGGCCACGGCTAACCAATTAGTGCCCACACCTTGTTGCTCAGCAATGGCACTGGCAGCGAACGGAACAAAGATCATTGAGGCGAGCGCTAACCCAGCAAGAGTTAACGCTGTTGCATCAGCAATTTTCATCAGTCGTTGAGTCGCGTTGGCCATATTATTCCCCACGAATTCGCATTGCTCTGAATTTACGCCCTTTCAGCTTGCCACGATTAATTTTATCCAAAGCGAGGTTGGCGTCTCGTTTGCGCACGGCAACATAGGCACAGTTAGGGAACACTTGAATTTTACCCAAGTCATTGCCGGCAATATCGCCACCTTTTGTTAACGCCCCAACAATGTCACCTGGGCGCACCTTATCGCGTTTACCACCATCAATGCGCAAGGTTGCCATCACCGCCGACTTGAGCTCAACCCCAGCTGGGCGAGGTGGCACCCTTTCGGCTTCGAAATCACAGTTTAAGTAGGCTTGCACATCAGCAAACTTATGCGCTTCGCGCTTGCTAAACAGAGAGCACGCCACACCTGAGCCACCGGCTCGACCCGTTCGTCCCACGCGGTGCACGTGCACTTCAGGGTCATGCGCTATTTGGTAGTTGACCACCAATTCAATGTCATCAATATCAATGCCCCGTGCAGCCACGTCGGTTGCAACCAGCACCGTCACACTTTGGTTGGCAAATCGCACAATCACCGAGTCGCGTTTTGGTTGGTCTAAATCGCCATGTAGGCCTAGAGCATCCACACCTTGGCTGCGCAGCTCAGTGGCAATTTCATCCACTTCTTTGCGCGTGTTACAGAAAATAATGGCACTATTTGGGTTGTGCACCATCAATAGCGTTACTACCGCACCAAGGCGCTCATCATTGCTGTCGAGCTGGTAAAAATGCTGTTCAATGCTGCGCTGATCGTGTTTGCTTTCTACCTTCACCATCACCGGCTGGCTCAACACTCGTGCTGATAGTTGCTCAATTTCAGCTGGATACGTTGCACTAAATAGCAAGTTTTGCCGCTTCGCTGGCAACTGATCAACAATGGCATCAATGGTAGGTTGAAAGCCCATATCCAACATGCGGTCGGCTTCGTCGAGGACAAAGGTTTGAATGTCTGCAAGCTTCAGTGTGCCTTTGCGTACATGCTCTTCTACGCGCCCGGGTGTGCCCACCACAATATGAGCACCATGAGCAAGTGAGCCAATTTGCGGCCCAAACGGCATGCCACCACACAGGGTAAGCACTTTAATGTTATGAATGGTGCGCGCTAAGCGGCGTATTTCGTTCGCCACTTGATCGGCTAGCTCGCGCGTTGGGCATAACACAAGGGTTTGCACACGAAAGCGTTTGACATTGAGATGATGCAGCAAGGCCAAACCAAAGGCTGCCGTTTTACCAGACCCAGTTTGCGCTTGCGCGATCACATCACGGCCATCAATCATCACCGGCAAGCTTTGCGCTTGAATCTCGGTCATTTGTTGGTAGTTCAGGCTGTCTAGGTTTTCTAGCAGCGCCTTGCTCAGCGGCAAGGAAGAAAATTTTTGCACGAAGATATTACTCGAGTGTTGGAAGTAAAGTCGTGATCACATCTGCTAGCTGCGATGTCAGCACGTCAATATCGGGCGGCGATTGTAACGCAATCCAGTGTGGAAAGTCGGCACAATTATGTGGTGTTATTGCAACGCAGGGTTTATTGAGCTGACCGGCTAGCCTAGCCACGCCGCTTGCTACCGTACTTGGCTGCTGTTTGGTTGCATAGCCTTGCGCGCTAATGACTAAATCGGCACTTGCTAGATGGTTATGAAAATCAACCACCTCAGCAATAATATCAACGCCGCGGCGCATTCGGGTCACCAAAAACGCCATAGCGACCGCCCCTACCCCACCGGCGGCACCAGCACCTGGCCTGTCGGCGATATCACGCCCTAGCACATCAGCAAAGCTGTGTAGGTACTCATCAATTTGCAACATTTCATCCAAGCTGGCGCCTTTAAACTCACCACACTCAATCGCAGCGCCAGTTGGGCCAGCCAAACAAGTCGCCACCTCACAGGCAATGTCGAAGCGCACCCCTTCTAACATTGGCGTAATGGCGGTCGCGTCGATCTTTTCGATGTGCTGCAGTGCTTGCGCACCTGCCCCCACCTCATTGCCAAAAATATCAAGAAAGCGCACACCTAGCGCGCGCATCATGCCGGTGCCACCATCTAGTGTTGCCGTTTCATCTAACCCCAACACAATTTGTGAAACGCCGTGTTTCAGCGCATCTAAAATCAGCTCACCGGCACCAAAACTACAAGCACGCAGAACATTATTGGGTTGCCCATGCAGTTGTTTTAAGCCGACCGCCTCGGCAACTTCAATGGCAGCAGTTTTACCGTCATCTAACAATAAGTAGCGAGCCGTTACAGGGTGACCAAGTGGGCCTTGCACTCGGCATTCTATGATTTGCCCACCAACACTATGGCGCAGTGCATCCGCCATACCAATGCGGCAATCAGACATGGGCAATAATTGATAGCGCGCACGTGGGCAAACCGTCAGTAGCGCTTCTTTCAGCATTACCGATGTTTGGTATGCCGATAGCTCAGGCGCTATTGCATCAGGGGCAACCAGAATATTCATGACCATCTCATTGAAAGTGCGAGCACCCAGCATACAAAATCCGCATAGCAAAATCTTGCAAAATTGCCACTCAAGAAGCAATCAAACCATTGATCTCAATCAGATCTTTTTGTCACCTAATAGTCATAAAAATAACTACATTAAATATCATAGCCACTAACTTGAGCGACAAGCTTGGTATTCATGGTGCTTGCTAAGAGACCGTCACCCGCAGGGAGCGCCTCTTTGTTTAGAGAGAGAGACTACAGGGGTAAAAGCCGATGCGTAAGCAACAAACGCATAAGATGCGTTTGTAGGCTTGAACGACAGTGCATGGAAGCACTGGCTGGAAGCCCACGCTGGGATGCTTTCGACTGCTCTTCATTTGCGTCGTGTCGATTAGCGAGTTCCATGAATGCCAAAGCCCTAAAGTTAGGGCACCATACAAAATAGACGCGAAAACAAAAATAAGGCCCCAGCACAATGGTTGTGCGCTTTGGGGTAAGGGAGAAAAACAATGCGACGTACTATTTCTGACGATGAAGTGATGGCGCTGTTAGCCAGAACAGGCAAGCGCTACTCAATGGCTGCTTTAAAAGTAGAGCTCACCACCGAGTTCGGCAAATTTGCCAAATTTTGCTGCCAAGGCGGGAAAAAAATTCTAGATATTGATGGCATGGCTCGATACCTCATATCGCCTTCCCAGCAAAACTAACTGCTAGCCTTATTTCGATGTTGCTTGGTGATGACCGTTACCAAGCAATTTGTCAGATTTTTCCATAATTCATCCTAAGTTATGGCTTATGCTATGGCTATGAAACTCACTGTTCGAAGCAAACTATTTGCGGCAATATTATTTGCCAACTTTGCGCTCGCCGCTGTGCTGGTGCTAGCGTCTAACTTCGCTTTTCAGGAGCGCTTTGAGCGCTACGCGATTAATAATGAACTCAAGCGCTTAGAGCCTTGGCGACAAATGCTCGAGTTAGAGTATCGCTCGCATGGCTGGTCACGTATGGATGAATTGCGCTCGCGCAATTTTGAGCGCCGTCGTTTGCCCTTTGTATTGCGCGATAATTTTAATCAAGTACTCATTGGCCCGCGCATAGCAGCCGATGACATGTTGTGGGTACCCTTCGAAATTGATGGTGAGCAAGTGGGCACCCTGGGTATACCCGATAGAAGCAGAGCCCTGGCCGATTTTGACCGCCAGTTCCAGCGCGAAATTCAACAGCAAGGCTGGTGGATTGCCATTGCGGCCATCATTATTTCGGCCATTGTTGCCATGGCGATGGCGCGCCAGCTCACCAAGCCACTTAGCCTAATTTCCAGCGCGTTGCATCGACTAGCGCGCGGCGACTATCAGCCTAGGTTGAAGCTCAAGCGCAGCGATGAGCTTGGCGAACTATCGCAGGATGTTGACCTGCTAGCACAAGCGCTGGCTGATCATCAGCAGGCGCGCAAACAATGGGTGGCAGATATTGCCCATGAACTGCGCACGCCTCTGAGTGTGTTGCAGGCCGACATTGAAGCCATTGAAGATGGCATTCGCCCGCTTGATGATGCCGCCTTGGCTAGACTCAAAGATCAGCAACAGCGCTTAACCACGCTAGTTCACGACCTGGCAGAACTTGCCCGTTCAGACGCTGGTGGGTTGACCTATCACTGGCAAACCCTAGATATACATGAACACCTAGCAGAATTTTTACAAACCCACTGGCCGGCCACACATCTTGTTGGCAACAGTAGTTTTGCCGCCGTTGATGACCAACGACTTAATCAACTTTGGCACAACTTGCTTAGCAACTCGAAGCACTACAGTGACCAACCCATGCAGCTGCAAGTGACTGTGACGAACATGGGGCAATATGTGCAAATTACCTGGTCAGATAGCGCACCAGGCGTGCCAGATGCAAGCCTTAGCAAACTATTCGACCGCTTGTATCGGGTTGATGAATCTCGCAACCGCTATACTGGCGGCTCGGGATTGGGGCTTGCCATTGTTGACGAAATCGTCAAAGCTCACCAAGGAGAAATCCAGGCTGAGCATAGCCCATTGGGTGGTTTAAGTTTAATCATCACCCTGCCGAGGGAGCGCCAATGAACCTATTAATCGTTGAGGACGAAGTAAGCTTAGCGGAGGTTGAGCGCGACTACTTGCTCGCCTCTGGTTACGACGTCGAGATGGTGCATCATGGCGACCATGCGCTTAGCGCGCTTGAGCAAACCCGCTATGACTTGGTGGTGCTAGATTTAATGCTGCCAGGCACAGACGGCATTGAAATATGCAAACAGATGCAAGCCATTGCCCCGCAAACCGCCATCATTATGACCACAGCGAGGGTCGAGGAAGTAGACCGCCTGTTAGGGTTAGAGCTTGGCGCCGATGACTACCTGTGCAAACCCTTTAGCCCCCGTGAACTTGTAGCTAGAGTCAAAGCCATATTAAGGCGCGCGCGCTTGCTTGGCGAACCGGTAAGCACCCAAGGATTAACGCTCAACGAGGGACAGCTAACCGTGAGCTGGCAAGGTAAACAAGCTCAGCTTACTGCAGTGGAGTTCAATATCCTGTCTACCTTGATTGCTCACCCCGGGCGAATTTATTCTCGTGATCAGTTAATGGATCACGCCTACAGCGATCAACGGGTGGTCAGCGACCGCACCATTGATAGTCATGTGAAAAAGCTGCGTAAAAAAATTGAGCAAATCGCCCCCGAGCAAGCATTTATTCGCTCGGTATACGGCGCCGGTTATCAATATGACCTAACAGGTAATTAGCGCCACAGTCCGTTACACTGCATAGTACATTCTGCAGTGACGTTTGGTGAAATGCTTATGACACCCGAGCAGCTAGAGATTGCCCAGTACATTGGGCAGTTTGAACCCTTTGATGCTATTAGTGATGATGCCATTGAGCTGATTGCGCAACACCTACAAGTTCGCTACTTTAAGGCCGGTAGCGCCATTATTAATTTTGAAGAACCGGCCACCGATTTAATGTTTATTCGCAGCGGTGCCGTAGAGTTATTTCGCCGCAATGGCGAACTTTATAACCGCCTAACCGAGGGCGATATTTTTGGCCAGTTCAGTTTGCTGCGCCAACAATGTGTGCGTTTTCCAGCGCGCGCTCTAGAAGACTGCTTGATCTACTACATTCCCAAAACGGTATTCGAGCAACTACTAGAAGAAGAAGCCTTTGCTGATTTTGTTGAAGCCGAAGGGCCAAGATTAAAAACCACGGTAGAGCAGCAACGCAAAGACAACGACCTACTTATAACTCGCGTGCGCAAGTTAGTGCGCCGCCGACCGCTAATTGTTGATGAAGACACCACCATCCAACAAGCCTCACAGCAGCTCATAGAGCATGGCGCTTCTTCTATGTTGGTACGCCGCCAGGCAAGTAAGGGCTACGAGGAAGACAATCAAACTTGGCAGATATGTGGCCTCATTACCGAACATGACTTTGTATCCAGGGTGATTGCACAAGGCGAATCGGCGCTGGCACCGGTTGCTAATATTATGAGCCGCGAAATGATCGGCATTGCTTCCGATGAATCGGTTCAGGAAGCCATGCTCATCATGCTAAAACATAACATTCACCACCTGCCAGTGTTTCGCAAACGCCGGCCGCTAGGGATCATTCGTTTAGCCGATATTGTGCGCTATGAAACCCAAAGCAGTTTATATTTGGCGGCAAGCATTGCTAATCAACAATCTATCGCCGAGCTAGCAAAATTAAGCCACGATGTTGCACAGTCGTGTGTACGCATGGTGCAAGATGGTGCCAACTCGAAAATGGTTGGCCAGGCGCTATCTGGGATTGGGCGTGCGTTTATGCAACGCATTATCGAACTCACTGAAGCCGACCTTGGCAAGCCGCCAGTGCCCTACTGCTACATGGTGCTAGGCTCCATGGCACGCGATGAGCAAACCTTACTGACCGACCAAGATAATGCCCTGATTTTGCACGATGACTACCAACCCGAGCATGAAGCTTACTTTGTTGAGCTCAGTGATAAAGTCAGCACTGCCCTCGACCGCTGCGGTTATACCTTATGCTCGGGCGACATTATGGCCAGCAATCCACAATGGCGAAAGACGCTATCACAATGGCAAGCAACCTTTGCCGACTGGATAGCCAACCCAAATCCGGAAGCACTACTGCATTGCTCTATTTTCTTTGATATTGACGGTGTGTACGGAGATATCAATATGGCTGAAGAACTGCGCGAGTTCGTTGCCGAGCGCGCCCAAGGCCAACAACGTTTTTTAGCAGCCCTAGCGCGTAACGCCCTCAATCGCACCCCGCCACTGGGATTGTTTCGCACGTTTGTGCTAGAAAAAGATGGCAAAGAAAACAACTCAATCAATGTTAAACGCAGAGGCACGGCCCCCCTAGTAGATGTGATTCGGGTGCATGCCTTAGCAGCGGGCTCCACAGCGCAAAACAGCTTTGATCGATTAGATGACATTGCCAAAACTTCGTTGATTCCAAAAGATGCGATAGAGCGACTGCGTTACGCTTTTGAGTTTTTGTCGATGATGAGGATTCGCCATCAGGTGATCGACATCGACAACGAGCGCCAACCTGACAACAATGTTGAACCCGAGCTAGTCAATAGCAGCGACCGTCACACGCTCAAAGACGCATTTGGCGTATTAAGCAGTGCGCAAAAGTACCTTGAATTTCGCTATCCGTACAAGGTTCGCTAATGGACTGGATGACCTACTTTCAAACTCAATCGCACCAAGCATCGCGACAAACGCTTAAGCAGTACTATCGCTCTGGCTGCACCTTTGCTAATGCACCGCTCAGCGCCGTAGAAATGGTCGCGCTCGACATTGAAACCACTGGCCTAAACTCTCAGGAACATGGCATTACAAGTATTGGATTAGTACCTTTCAGCCTGCAACGCATTCAGCTGAATGAAGCAAAACATTGGTTAGTTAAGCCAAGGAAACCTCTCGCAGAAGACTCGATTACCATTCACCAAATTACTCATAGTGACCTAGCGGATGCACCAGATTTTAGTGAGGTCTTCGATGAGCTGTTGCAAGCGCTACAAGGGAAGTTGGTGGTGGCTCATTTTCACAAGATTGAGCGGCAATTTTTGCGCCATACTGTGCGCAATCGTTTTGATGAGGACTGGCTATTCCCCATGCTCGACACCATGCAAATAGAAGCAAACTTGCATCGTCAACCACGCTGGAAACCTAGCCAGTGGTTTCGCCGCCAAGCTTCAATTCGCTTAGCCGATGCGCGCCAGCGTTATCAGTTACCAGCCTATCGCAATCACAACGCCATGCTCGATGCCCTTGCAACCGCAGAACTGTTGCAAGCACAGGTTGCCTACCACCTAGATAGCAATGATTCGGTGGGTCAGCACTGGTGCTAAAACAAAAATGGCCTGCTAGGCAGGCCATTTGAAAACGCTAAGTATTAATCTAAATCTACCCGCGATTATTTTTTCTCGGTGCGTAGACCCATAATTAAGGTCACACACATTAGCAGCAAGATGAACATAAACGGCAAACCAGCCGAGATAGCCCCTGCCTGAATCGCATCCAGCGCCTCTTTACCACCAATCCAGAGCAGTGCCGCAGCAATAGCGCCTTCAACAGTTGCCCAGAAAATTCGTTGTGGTACCGGTGCGTCGATCTTACCGCCAGCAGTGATACTATCAATCACCAGCGAGCCCGAGTCGGATGACGTGATGAAAAACACCATAATCAGCAAGATCGCGATAAACGACAAGAACTTGCCAAATGCTAGCTCGTCGAACAACTGGAACATCGCTAGCTCAACCGCTGTAACACCGTCGGCACCTAAAGCGCCAATGTCGTTTTGAATTTGATCAATTGCTAAGCCGCCATAAACCGACATCCACACCACGGTTACCAGAGTTGGCACCACCAATACTGCTGTAACGAACTCACGGATGCTGCGCCCTTTCGAAATACGAGCGATAAACATACCAACAAATGGCGACCATGAAATCCACCACGCCCAGTAGAAGACTGTCCAGCCATGCATCCAAGCTTCGTCTTCACGGCCATGCGGGTTACTAAGTGGAATGATGTTCTTCACATACGCCACGAGTGTTTGTGGAATGCTGCCCAAGGCCACTGCGATACCAGCGATCGCCACAAAGGCAAGCAGCAAGAAAGCAATCACCATGTTGATGTTACTTAAAAGCTTCACGCCACCTTCTAGGCCGCGTACAACGGAAGCAATAGCAATCGCGGTCACAAACACAATCACCAAAATCGACAGGCCAATGCCGTTGTCGATGCCAAATACATGGTTAATGCCTGCCGCTGCTTGCTGTGCGCCCAAGCCAAGCGAGGTCGCCAAGCCAAACAGAGTTGCCAGCACAGCCAAGATATCAATGATATGGCCCGGCCAGCCCCAAGTGTGGTCGCGAAGAATTGGGTAGAACACCGAGCGAATCGACAGTGGCATTCCCTTGTTGTAAGCAAAGAATGCCAATGACAAGGCAACCACACCATAAATGGCCCATGGATGTAGCCCCCAGTGGAACATGGTTGCGCCTAAGGCTAGATCAGCCGCTTCAGGTGTATTTGGCGTTACATTAAATGGTGTTTCATACCAGCCGGTGAAGTAGGCAGCCGGCTCAGCAACGCCCCAAAACATCAAGCCGATACCCATGCCTGCCGCAAACAACATCCCCAACCAAGCTAGGTAGCCATGTTCGGCTTTGGCGTCACTACCACCAATGCGGATCTTACCCCAAGGGCTAAGCGCTAAAACAATGCAGAATAATACGAAAATATTACCCGACCACATGAAGAAGCTGTCAAAGAAGCCGATGATCCACCACTTCATGCCATCTAGCGCCGCTAATGATACTTCAGGATCGATTATCGCCGCTGCAACCAAGAAAAGGGCAATGAGGCCCGCACTAATACCAAAAACGGGGTTATGCACATCAAAGCCCCACTTTTGCACGTTGTCTTGCCCAACCGTGTAGTCGGTACTTTCTATACTAAATTTATCTACCGAGTCCTCACCCGGTATTTGGCTAGGATCTGTTGCCATGTCCGCCCCCTAGTTTGCTAGGTTTTGGTTAGTTTCTTTACTAAGTGTAGGTCAAAAGACGTTCCAAACTTAACAAAGTGCAATATTCGTTCAGCGGGCATTGTATTGTACTCGATGTAAATTCCTAGCCTTGCAGGCAAGTTTTTTCGTAGCTAGCCGTAAAAATCTATCAGCATAGGCAAACAAAAAGGGCTACCAGATGGCAGCCCTTTGTGTTTTTCGCCGTTGAATCTATGCACGCTTAGCGATAGATGGTAGCGGCAACAGTTGATCAGAAATATGATCAGGGATAGTTGGCATTAAGCGCAACACTTCCTCTTCGCTTAGCATTGGGTGGGTATCAGGGCGATCATGCGATGCATCCTTAACCATAAGTGCTAAATCGATGGCAGCGTTTGGACGCGGCGCAAAGTCTGTGACTTGTTTAAAACCATGGCGTTCATAAAAACGCTTGTGAGAGCGGCCTGTGGTGCAAACCAACCCTAGGTTATCGAAGGCTCTTTGGAACCAGTGCAGTCCTAGGAACAGAGCGATCGGCGCCATAGCACTATGGTCACTGTAGCCTGGTAACACGGCTAAGCGACCCATTTCTACAATGCCATCGAAGCGTGTTTTTAGGTCGGCAATTTCATCAACAAAACCAGGCTGACAGGTGATTGCATCCCAACCTGGTCGGTCGGTGATCACACCAGCGCGCATGGTAGCGAACGGAATGCCGTCTAATTTGGCTAAAAATGAGAAGTGATTGTCTTTGGCATCTAGCTCGTCATTAAACAAGCCCACTTTATCCGGCGGGTTATACTCCACTGTACAATAAGCTTGGTAGCGAATATTACCAGCCGTTATTTTTTCCTCGGGGGTGACGCAGAGATGAGTGCTCAACTTTGAGAAGTCTAACATACTCGATTCCTTATTCTTCTTCGCAATTGCTTTTGCAGCTTGGGTGAATTCCTTTAGAAATGCTGCGCGTCAATGTATTGTATTAATTACAGCTCGACAAGCCTTATCTTTTAATGTCATCCTTATTTGTAGTGGAAAGGCTTACAATTTTGGTCTACGTCACGGGATCACACCCCCTCAATTAAACATTACCGTTTTGTTTCAATTTAGCGATAAAGGACTAGTCTGATGGACGCTATTGCTGCTCAGGTCAACGAACTATTTTCTGCCGAGCTTCCTAACACAAAATGGGCCACCGACGATGAAACTCGCCGTGAGTTTGCGCTGGCATTAAATGGCAGCGAATGCCTACCAGCAGCTGTGGTTTGGCCTACAACTGAAGAAGAAATCTCGCAAGTATTTGCCATTTGCAATCAACATAAAATTGCCGTGCACCCTGTCGCACAGGGGCGCAACTGGGGTTACGGCACCGCCCAAGGTACGAGTGCTGGGCAAATCATTCTGCATCTAAAGCACTTCAATAAAGTACTAGAGGTGAACGAATCCTTGGCCTATATGCGCGTGCAAGCTGGTGTGAGCCAACAAGATGCATACGATGCCTTAGTCGCTGCCGACAGTGGCTTGCAGCTAGATATCACAGCCGCTGGCAAGCACGCCAGTGTAGTAGGTAACGTGCTTGAGCGTGGTTTTGGTCATACTGACTACAGCGACCGCTTCGCTAACGTGCTTGCCATGAAGGTACTGCTACCAACCGGTCAGATCATTGAAACCGGCATGAATATGGTGGCGGATGCCAAAGCCAAACATGTGTACCCGTATGGTGTTGGACCAGTGATAAACGGTTTGTTTTCACAATCCAACCTGGGCGTTGTGCTAGAGATGACGATCGCCCTGCAGCCCAAACCAGAATACAACGCCAATGCGATTGTATTAGTACGCGATGCTGACGTTGCGCCGAAGCTTGTCGCAACCATTGCTAAGCTTAAAAAAGATGGCGTGGTATCCAGTGGTGTCCACACCGCTAGTTTGGCACGCGCTCTGGGTGAGAAAACCAAAAATGCACCAGGGCAGTGGATTACCACGGCATCATTCTCAGGGCCGAAGAAAATTGCCCTTGCGCGCTACAAGCACTTTAAAAGAGAGCTAAATAAGGCTGTGCCAGGGCTGAGAATTTTACTGCTCAACGATTTTCGCTGGAAAATCCTTAGCTTCCTAAACCGTAGTGGCAAGATCCCACCGATTGCTCAGCTCGAACAAGTTCTGGATTTAAAACTTGGCAGACCAACCGATATCCCTCTCAAAACGCTGCTCGATTTTGAAAGTGCACATTCGCAGTTAAAAACACATGAGTTCCCGGCATGTTTCCGTTGGATTTGTGCGGTATCAACGGCTGAGCAAAGCCATCTTGAGCTTTTGATGCAAACCTGTCGCGAAGTGTTTAATCAGTTCGGCTATGGCGAGCGTTACACACTAACAAATGTATCGCCTCGTGCTGTGGTATTAATCGCCAACATTCGTTACGAGCGCACACAGGAAGAGATTGAAAAAGCGTCGCGCTTTTATCATGCGCTCGATAAGGCCTTGATTGAAGCTGGCTTCCCGCCGTATCGAAGTGGTTCAGGCATGTTTGACGCCGTGCGCCCTTACGTTAATGAAGAAAATCTTGCTGTTTTGCAAACGATCAAGCAAGGTATAGATCCAAACAACATTTTATCGCCAGGGAAGTACTGGATTGATCACCCAGCAGTAACCGAAGATCAACAGTCTGCCCAAAGCGCTTAGCGAGCGTATAGGCTGAGGGAGCGTCCCTCAGCCACAATCGTTAAGCATGACAGGTGCAAAACGATGAACTCAAAAAGGATTTCTACTCTCTACACAGCACTTAGAGACTTACCTAGCTGGTTATTCATATTAACGGCTCTGGTCGTATATATGGGCTTTCGCCAGTTCATTGTTTTTACCGGCTTGCCAGAATCCATGCAGGGGTTGATTACTTGGTTCCTAATCATGCTGATTCCTCTGCGACCAAGGCGCGACATTTATACTGGCGTTCTGCTCATCTCTACCTTCAACCTTGGTTTTATTTTCTATTTTGGTTCTGCCCACGGCGGTATTAGCTGGAACGGCATCGCATCGGTTAGCCTTACCTGCTGCGCGCTGATAGGCATTGCCGAAGTACTATATCGATTTATGAATCGCCTGCACCGCCTTAATGACGAACTACGCATAGCCTTGGCTAAATCGGATGATGCAACCATTGCTAAAAGTAAGTTTCTGGCGGTTATTACCCATGAGATCCGCACCCCTCTAAGTGGTATTGTTGGGCTAACAGATATGCTGCTAAGCGAAGAAGACCGCCCCGATAAGCGTGCTACGCTCAAGCAGTTGCAAAGTGCATCAGACAGCCTTAGCCACTTGCTTAACACAACCCTAGAGTTTGCCAAGCTAGACGCAGGCAAAACAAAAGTGGAACCAGTTCCTACAGAGCTTGAGAAGTTTATTGAACAACTATCACAACCATTAATTGCCGTCGCGAGTAAGAAGTCTCTGCACTTTAGCTATCAGGTAGATAGATCGCTCAACCGACCGCTTGCGATAGACCAAACCCTCATCAAGCAGGTACTCAACAACCTAGTCACCAACGCCATTAAGTTCACCCCGACCGGTGAAGTTCTGTTGAATGTTCGCTTAGTACGGCAATATGCTAACTACCAAGATGTAGAGTTCGTCGTTAAAGACACCGGCATTGGCATACCTGAGCATGCTCAGCGGCGATTATTCGAGCCATTTGAGCAGATCCAAGATCAGTATCAACGCGCATCAGAGGGCACTGGGCTTGGCTTAGCCATATGCAAAGAAATCGTGCAATTATTGGGTGGCCAAATCTCGCTTGTGAGTCACCCAGGCGAGGGGAGCGAATTTTCATTTGTTCTGCGTTTTAAAGAAGCCTCTGAAAAAGACAGCACATCAGCAAATAACGGCCCAACTATACCCGAGGTGTCGGGGTCTGTGTTGGTGGTAGAAGACAACCCCATCAACCAAACTTATATTGTCAAACTCCTGCAGAAAGCCGGGCTTAGCACAACCTGCGCTGCCAATGGCCTGCGCGCTATTGAAGCTGCAGAAAAAGAGCAGTTTGATTTAATTTTGATGGATTTACAGATGCCGGTTATGAGTGGCTTTGAAGCCACTCGCCATATCAGGCAGCTTGGCAATTACCAACAGACGCCAATTATCGCGTTAACCGCCTGTAGTGCTGAACAGGAAAAAGAGCAGGCGCTTCGCTGTGGGGTCAACCATTTTTACAGCAAACCCATGCGCCTACCGGACTTAATTAACCTGTGTGAACTGCTGCAAGATTACCAAGCCCAATCAGTTACTCAGCAGGTAAGTCGAGCCTTGTAAAATACGGCGAAGTCGGGCTTGCCAGTTACTTAGTTCACGCGCAGGTAAGCCAGTCTTAGGTAGCTGTTGCTCAATTTTACTAAGCACTGCATTCGATGAAAACGCTACATAGCCTAGTGCATCGGCAATTGAGTTGCCACGCTGAGCGTGTTTAAGAATCCAACCCTTTTCTTCATCGTAAAGCACATCTACGGCGTCGGTATCGCCAAACAAGTTGTGCATATCACCTAAAATTTCCTGGTAAGCACCCAGCATAAAAAAGGCGATATGTGGCATTTGCTCAAGTGGCACATCCGGAATCGGCATTGTCGTTGTGACCCCAGAACCTGTTGCATAGTGATTAATAGCACCATCACTATCGCAGGTCATATCTTGCAAAATGGCACGCCTTGCACCCGGATAGTTCAACTTACTAATTGCGCTAATTGGAAATACTTGCTCAATTCCCCATGCATCAGGTAAAGACTGGAACAGCGAGAAATTAACGAAAACCTTATCAGCCAGCTTTTCATTTAACTGCTCTTGTACCTGCGGTGTTAAGTCCTCGCTATGCAGGCGCTGAAATGCGGTTTGTTGACGCAGAGATTCAATTTCGGCCCGCTCAGCCAGACTCAATTGCCCAGCATTAAACTTGGCAACCATTTCGGCGTTGTCCATCACTGGCGCCTGCCAAGCGGTTGGGTGATAGTTTGCCGTCGATTCACAGGCCACCACATCGGCCAGCATCACAGCATGGCGCGCTACCACCGCACGCCCAGATTCAGTCATCAGATTTGGTTCGGCAATATTGTATTGTTTGGCAACTTGTTGGAAGCACCCTACAACGGCATCAGCATAATCTTGCACTTGGTAGTTCATTGAACAAGCAGCGGTACTGGCGGAGCCATCATAATCAACTGCTAAACCACCGCCCACGTCTACCACTTGAATACCAGCCCCGAGCGCCATCAGCTGCTGGTAAAACTGGCCGCATTCCGTTAGACCTTGTTTGATATCGGCCAAATCTGCCAGCTGCGAACCCAGGTGGAAGTGCAATAGCTGGAAGCAATCTAACCGATGATGCGCAGCTAATACGCTGACCATATCCAACAACTGCTGGGCATTAAGGCCAAACTTAGACTTTTCACCACCCGTGTTTTGCCAGTTACCTTTACCAATAGAAGCAAGGCGAGCACGTGCACCAATACGTGGTGCAACCTCTAGCTCGTCGGCAATTCGAAGAATCAGTTGCAGCTCACTCGACTTTTCCACAACCAGATAAACTTTATGGCCCATTTTTTCGCCAAGTAGCGCTAAACGAATAAACTCAGCATCTTTATAGCCATTGCAAACAATGGTTGTTGGGCGGTCAGCCGCTAGCGCCAATACGGCGATCAACTCTGGCTTACTACCCGCCTCAAGGCCTTGTACTGTCTGCCCCGCTTGCTGCTGCGCATGCAGTACATGTTCTACTACCCGGCGCTGCTGGTTTACCTTAATTGGGTAAATGAGTGTGTAACCGCCAGAATAGTTCAAGCGCGCTCGGCTCGATTGAAAAGCCGATAAAATACCCGCAACATCTTGCTGAACAATGTGAGGGAAACGCAATAAGATAGGCGAAGCTAGCCCCATACTTTTTGCTTTCGTTAAAATTTCGTCAAAGGTGATAGGCTGCTGTGGATGGTCAACTTGCACAGCGCCGTTGGCATCAACAGAAAAACAATCATTGGCCCAAGCGCCAATGCCTTGCAATAATTCGCTAGATGACATCATTTGTCCCTCACCTTAGTTGAGGCGCAAGTGTAGTGCGCTATGTGTAAATATCAAAGTAATAGATAACCAATATTTCGTGAAGGAAACTAACATGAAAGAAGTGATTGCCACCACCCAAGCACCGCAAGCGATCGGTACCTATTCACAAGCGATTAAAGTAGGCGACACGACCTATTTATCAGGCCAAATCGCCCTCGATCCAGCAACCATGGAAATGAACAACAACAGCGTTGAAGATGAAATTCACCAAGTTTTTAATAACCTAAATGCTGTTTGCCAGGCCGCTGGTGGTTCACTGCAGGACATTGTAAAACTCAATATCTTTTTAACCGACCTTGCTGACTTTGCCCTACTCAACGAAGTTATGGCTCAGTACTTCGAGCAACCCTACCCAGCGCGTGCGGCAATTGGTGTTGCTCAGCTTCCAAAAGGCGCGCGCGTAGAAATGGACGGCGTAATGATTCGATAACTCGAAGACCTCGCCAGGTTGGTTACCAGCTAAACTTGGCGAGTAGCTGTCGTAGGTCTTGCGCTAGCTGCGCTAGCGCCTGCGACTCTTCATTTGATTTTTGTGCATCCAGGCGCGTGGCTTCAGAAGAATCTGTTACCGCATGCACGTTGCTATTAATCTCTTGCACTACCGCGCTTTGCTCTTCAGCCGCGGTGGCAATATTGGTGCTCTGTTCACGGATATTTTCGAACTCGGTAATCAACGTCATTAAGCTTGACGACACTTTCTCGGCAGCTTCAACCGATTCTTCAGCCTGGCTTTGTGAGCTTTGCATCACGGGCACAGCTTGCTGAACACTATTACGTAGCCGCTCAACAATATCTTGAATTTTGCCTGTCGCGTCACCTGCTTGCCCTGCCAATGAGCGCACTTCATCGGCAACCACTGCAAAGCCCCTGCCCTGCTCACCTGCCCGCGCCGCTTCAATCGCCGCATTAAGTGCCAACAAATTGGTTTTCTCAGAAATGCCGCGAATCAAATCCAGCACAGACACAATTTCATCAGAGTCGTCATTAATACGCTCAAAACGAAGACTCACCGCTTCGATAGACGAGGCCAGCTCTCTAATCTGACTTTGCGCTCGATCCAACTGGTCTTGCGTGTCGCCAACGTTTCGATCAGCCTCGGCGACCGATGACAAACTGATTTCGGTAATGCGGGCAACCTCTTTAGCCGACGCATCTAACTCGGTGACGGCCGTTGCAACTAGCTCGGTTTGCTGAGTTTGTGTATCCATTGAGCGAAGCGTGCGCTCACTTATTTCACTGCCTTGCACGGTAGAATCAGCTAGTTTGTCCGCCGTTTGAGATACTTCTTGAATCACTGCACGTTGCTGATCAATCAAGGTATTCAGCGACTTGCCTAGTTCAATAAACTCACGCCCACGATCAATGCGTGGTTTGGTTGCGAGATTGCCAGAAGCAACCTGCTGCATGGCTTGCTGCATAATGGCAATAGGGCCTGCGATCACTCGCCCTAGAGCAAACCCTATACCTACTGCCAGCAACACACTCACACCCGCAATGACTAACATGGTGACCCGAGCATTGTTAGCCACTTCATTTGACTGTGACTCTGCTTCTAGTGCGACGTTATTGGCAAGCTCGGTAAATTGGCGGCTTAACTCGTTAAACTGCTCGACCTCATCGTTAACCTGCCCTAGCAAAGCATCTTTGGCCGCCGCAGCGCTAACCATCTCAGCCCGCGCTTCAAGTAGCGGAGAATTTCCAACCGCCTCGACAAATGCCGCAATTTCGGTGAACTGAGCTTCGCCAACGTTATTCTGGATTCGCACAAAGTCATCTTTGAAACGTTCCACTAGGGAAATGTTACGCCCCATCTGGCGCGCTAATATATTGAATTGCCTGGCTATTTTTTCTAACTGCTCCGCGTCGGCTGAAGTGGCCAGGTTAATTTGATCGCGATATTCCTGAAGCTTACCAGTGAGGTAGGATTCGGCGCCATCAATTGCACCCGAGGCCAAACCAGAATCGATAGCAAAGTCGATGTCTTTGCGCAGGTCGTCTAGAAATGACTGAGCGCGCCGGTTGCGTTCAAGTAGGGCATCCGCTTGCTCGTTTACCGAGATTTGTGCCGAGAGTAAGTCACTATGCTGAGTCATTAGCTGCAAAGCATCAGCATCAAGTTTCTCAAATAACTGTTCTAATGCTTGTTTTTGGCGTGCCAAGGAATCGACTGGCGTTGGGGTTTCATCTAACAGCTGAAAAACGCGCTCCGATGCCAGAATGTAAGCGTCTCTATGGGTTTGCAGTGCCTCACCAGATTCTTCGTTAAGGTAATTAGAGAGCGCTTGACGCAATTGTAAAAGTGACACAGATAGCTCACCTGCTTTTACAACGGCAGGTGATGTTTCTTGCGTTATGTAACTAATCTGGCTTTGTACCGAGCCGATAGCACGAAGCGACGACACAGTTAGCAGCCCAATTAGCGCAAGCATAAGCACAAAGGTAGCTGTAATAGCAGTAGTGACTCGCGCGTTTCTGAACATGATGGCTCCCAGTGAGGAAAACGCTACTGCCCATTCTATCGGCAGTAAAATACTTTTCTTAACATCCATATTTAAAGTTAGTTCAATCTGCGCATTCACACCAAAGCCTGATACCATGAATATTTGATTAATTTAAGTAAGGAACCATTGTGTCGGCGAAACGCCCATTGCTCGCACCACTTACAAGCCTGAAAGGGGTAGGACCCAAGCTTGCCGAGCAGTTGCAAAAGCTAGGTATACACAACGTTGAACAGGCACTGTTTCACCTGCCCTTGCGTTATGAAGACAGGGGCAACTTGGTGCCAATGAATCTGCTTCGCCCTAATGTTGCGGTGTTAACGCAAGGCACTGTAGTGAATAGCCAAATTATTAATGGCCGCAAGCGCAGTTGGCGCCTCACCATCGAACATGAAGGGGCACGCTTGCATCTAGTTTGGTTTTACTTCTCCAACGCACAAATTAAACGCTTGGCATTAGGTAGCAAATTAAGGGTTTTTGGTCAGGTCCGCCCGGGTAGACTAGGGTTAGAGATCGTACACCCCGAGAGCGAGCTAATTGATCACTTCGAACAGCCGCTTAGCGACAGTGGCATCGTCGCCATCTATCCCGCTACCGAGGGCCTACAACAGAAAAGGTTGCAGCTTGTTATTCAGCAAGCACTAGATCTGCTGGTAGATCAGGGTATCGATGAAGACCTACCAGATGATGTTATTGCCAACGAGCAACTGCCCACACTCAAAGAAGCCATACTAGCCATTCACCGACCAACCGATATATGGCAAGTTCAGGCGCTAACCGATGGTAACCACCCGGCTGTTAAACGCTTAGCGTTAGCCGAGTTATTGGCGCACCAAATTAGCTTGCTGCGTTTGCGCCAGCAACAAAAACAGTTCGCCAGTTACCGTTTTCAACAGCATAGTCAGCGCCAGCAAGCATTGTTAAATAGCCTGCCATTTAAACTGACCAAAGCCCAGTTGCGAGTGGTAGATGAAATTACTGACGACACCTGCCAAGCAACCCCAATGCGACGTTTGGTTCAAGGGGATGTAGGCTCGGGTAAAACCCTAGTGGCGTTTATGGCCATGTTGAGTGCGGTTGACGCGGGCTATCAAGCAGTGTTGATGGCGCCCACCGAGTTGCTCGCTGAGCAGCATTTCCAAAACATCAATAAAATGGCAGAGTCCACTCGGGTTCGAGTGGCGAGCTTACTTGGCAAACATACCAAAAAGCAGAAGCAAATCGTCAACGAGCAATTGGCCAACGGTGACATTGATATCCTTATTGGCACGCATGCTGTGTTTCAGCCCGACATTACCTTCCAGCGCCTTGCCCTCGTCGTCATAGATGAACAACACAGGTTTGGCGTTGAGCAGCGAATCGCCCTCATGCAAAAAGGCGAAGATGCCAGTGGCCGCCAACCACACCAACTGGCTATGACTGCAACGCCCATCCCACGCACACTCGCCATGACCATTTGGGGAGATATGGACTGCTCGGTAATTGATGAGTTACCACCGGGACGCAAGCCGATTACCACCACAGTTCTAGCAGACGATCGCCGGGAAGCCGTAATGGGGCGCGTGGCTGCCGCTGCTGCAGATGGCAAACAGATTTATTGGGTCAACACTCTGATAGAAGAGTCTGAAGATGACGAGTTGGTAGCCGAATCTGCCGAGCGCACCGCTGCTGATATGCGCGCTCGCTTGCCTCAGGTTCGAATTGGCCTAATACATGGGCGAATGAAAGCAAGCGATAAACAAACTGAAATGGAAAAGTTTGCTACCCATGAGTACGATGTTCTTGTTGCAACCACAGTCATTGAAGTAGGTGTGGATGTACCCAATGCTAGCGTGATGGTCATTGAAAACTGTGAGCGACTAGGCTTATCACAGTTACACCAGCTACGCGGGCGAGTGGGACGCGGTGCGCAAGAGAGTTATTGTGTACTGCTCTACCACCCTCCGTTATCACAAGTAGGTAAAGCACGTCTTACGGCTATGCGAGAAAGCCAAGACGGTTTTTATTTGTCGGAGCAAGATCTCAAGCTGAGAGGCCCTGGGGAAGTACTTGGCAAGCGGCAAACAGGCGATTTAAATTTGCGCATTGCACAACTAGATCGAGATTTTTCATTAATTGAACAGGCGAAGACACTGTCTGAGCTGCTATACCAAAATAGTCCATTGCATTGCCAACGCCTTACTGAGCGGTGGCTACCCAATGCAGAAAGTTTTGCCAGTGTTTAGGAATGCTTAAATGAATTTAGCCAATCAGACGAGTCATCCGTTTACCGCCGACATTATCTCGGCTTTACAGTTTTTGGACACCCGTGCCAGAAAACCTAAACAGCATTTGCAAGTAACCTTGCTGCAGGATGACCTAGGCCGAGCAGTTCTTATTCACAGTAATCAAAGCCTGATTAATCCAAAACTATTGCTGGCGAACACTGGCCGTGCATTCAAGCCTGCTAGCTTGCAACGCTGGTTAGACGAGCTAAAAGTAGATTTTGCCCCAGTGTTGGCGAGCTGCCATAAGTTTGAAACCTTTATCGACCGCACAGTACTAGAAAATGACCAACCTACTTGGTTGCAGTTTGCTGCATCTGGCTGGGGCAAGGTGTCTGACCTGCGCCCGCTTGTAGAGCAACCTCAGGTCACTGTTACCCAAGCCTGTGAGCCAGCACCGCAAATTGAAGTGCGCTGGGACGCACCGTTCGAATCGGACGAGTTGGCCGTGAACGAAGCAGTAAAACAGTTCACCGTACGACGCATTAAACAACGCTTAGATGAAACCCTAGAAATGCCACCATTGCCGCAATCGGCGTCGGCGATTATTGAGCTTCGCAACGACCCAGACGCCGATGCTGAAAAGCTAGCCAAAATTATTGAGGCAGACCCAAGCTTAGCGGCACAAATTGTTGGCTGGGCGTCGAACTCGTACTTCTCGGCGCCTGGACAAGTACGCTCAGTGCAAGACGCGATTGTGCGCGTGCTTGGCTACGATCTAGTAATGAATCTTGCCATGGGCTTGGCACTTGGCAAATTATTGGAAAGCCCAGAAGTGCAAGGTGGCGAACTACCATTTTGGCAACAATCATTAATAACCGCAGGGCTCAATGCCAGCCTGTGCGACCTGATACCCGCTGCTTACCGGCCAACGTATGGCCTCACCTACTTAACTGGTTTATTGCATGGGTTTGGCCACCTAATTTTGCATCATTCTTTTAAACCACAGTTCGATGCCATTGCAAAGCTTGTGCAATTTAACCGCCACCTAGAACCAAGCCAAGTAGAGCTGCACGTACTGGGCATTACCCGAGAGCAAGTAGCCGTTGCGCTGTTAAAAGTATGGCGTTTACCAGAAGAAGTCATTCACGGCATCAAGTACCTACACCAAGGTGACTATGCCGGCGCCTATGCCGACTACGCGCAGATTAACCGTATTGCCGTCACACTAGCGCGCCAACTTGGCTACAGCTTAGGGCCTATTAGCGAAGTCAGCGACGATCAGTTGAGTCCGCTGCATATTAATCGCGACCAGCTCACCAAGTTGATCCAAGGGTTTGGTGAGCATGCTGAAAATTTACAGTCGATGGCGGCCGTATTGAGTCAAAAATAATTTCAAGGAATTCCTGACAGTTGCCGATACATGGTCTATATAAATATAGGGTTACGTTGAATTACTAACCGTAATGAACCCTACATTTAATTGTCGTTTCGCATACAAAAAGAAGCACAAAATAGCGAATTATCCATGGAAACTGGGGAGTAAGCACAATGGGTTACAATAGAACCATTAGCTTTGACAAAGAAAATTCAGCATCGGCCAACGCGGCCTCTCGAGATAAACTTCGTGATAAATTGAACAGTGATGTTCAGGCCTTTCTTGAGCAAGGTGGCGAAATCAAAAAAATTGAGCCACGCGTGATGGCGGATCCTCCTAAGCGCCCTGAATCAAACTACGGTAGTCGCCCAATCTGAGAACGATCTACGCAGCACAGCTCGAAACACTGTTGCACTTTTGCAACGGTGTTTCATTGCTAGCCACTTCACATTTACTTTCAGCTCGCTACACTGCTGGTCATACTTATTAATTTATTGGAGAATCCAAATGGGTAACGTTGCTGTTATCAATGCTGACGAGTTTGCGCAAAAAGTAGAAAACGACAAAGAGCTAACGCTAGTAGACTTTTACGCTGACTGGTGTGGACCTTGTAAAATGATTGCGCCTGTACTTGAGCAACTAAGCGAAACTTACAGCGACCAGATCAACATAGTTAAGCTAGATGCTGATGCCCACCCAGAAGTACTAGCGAAGTACGGTGTTCGCGGTCTACCTACGCTGATGATCTTCAAAGACGGAGCACCACACGCAACAAAAGTGGGTGCCCAACCAAAATCTGCAATTGAAGAATTCGTTAAAGAAGCGATCTAATTCTGCTTCTTGGCAAAAAATAGCCTCTACTTTGGTAGGGGCTTTTTTATGCTTTTTAGAGCATGTTGACAGAAATTAACATTCAGCAATGATTTACTGCCACCTAATAAGTGATTGCAGTTGGTGAGTAGTGTATGCGCGGTTTCATTGTTGCCTTGTTATTAATCCTGCCTGCCGCGTCACTAGGCAAAGTGATTCATGCCGATTATCGCTCATGGTCAATCTATGGCCCTAGCCTCCCTCCAAACCAGCTTCCGTTAGATCGATTTACCCATCTAAGTTATGGCGAAACCATGCCTAACGCCGATGGCAGCTTGCTGCATCCTGATACCCATGCAGACTTTCAATTTATCGACCCGCAACTCGATGGCAATGTTCAAAGAGCTGGTAACCTCGCTGCACTATCACACCTGCAGCAATCGCAACCACAACTGCAACTCCTGCTGCAAATTGGAGGCTATGGTTCAGATGACAACTGGGCCGGTGCACTGGCAAATCACCGAGACAAGCTACTGACCAACATCATATCGATTTTGCGCAATAACAACTGGCAAGGGGTGGAGTTGGAGTGGCATTACCCGGAAGGCAGTGTTAACCAACAAAACTATTTGTGGCTGATTCGCTCTCTTAAAGAACAAGGTTTTACGGTGGTCGTCAGCTTGCCCGTGCGAGCAATTACCAAAGACCTGTGGGACTTAAGCCAGTTTAATCAATGGGCCGACTATTTTACCCTTAACCCCTACCTCGCTTACGGTGCTTGGGACACCAAAACAGCCATGCAATGGCCGCTTAAGAGTCCAGTTGCCGAGCAGATCAGTGTGCAGAAGTCCGTTGCTGTCTATCAACACGCTGGTTTGCAGCTCAATAAACTAGTGCTCATGCTGTCACCCGCTGCGCAAGGCTGGCAAGGTACAACTAACCCCTACAGTGATCATCAAGGCATGTTGTTTGGCCCGTATGACAGTGAACAAGCGTCTGGCTTATTCCCTCGAGCTGCGCTGCAAGCAGTACTAGATGGCGAACAGAACCAAGCCTGGCAAATCATGTTCGACGACGCCAATGTAGGCGCCTTTGCTAGCAATGGCAGCGATCTGCTAACTTTTGAGTCTAACGCATCAATTAATCAAAAAGTTCGTTGGGTACTCGCCAATAACTTGGCCGGCATCGGCATTAGTGAAGTGCAACACGATGTGATTGATGGCGATTGGTCGGTTAGCTTGCAGTTGTTTGAACAAATTGCCTCACCTTGGCAGAAGCTCTATGGTTGGTGGCAGAAACATCTGGCAACTATGATCAAAATGATTGGATTGCTGGCACTAGCCGGCGCAGTGGTTTGGGTGTGGCGCCTTTGGCAGCAGCAACAAAAACAGCGCCAGCAAGACGAGCGACAACAGCGGCAACTGGCAGAGTTAACTCAGCATCTCAGCCGGCTACAAATTGCTTCACTTTTAGGGCTCAGGTACTGGCAAGCATTAAATAACGCCCGCTGCCTAGCGGACTCGAGTAGCTATAAACAAGCGGCGACCTTTTCGACCCAGATTTTACAGCACACAAAAGGCTTGCCGCTAACTAGCCAGACTACGGAGTTTGAATTAATTGATTGGCTAAAACACTGGCAAGCCGATCTAAACGGTGAGCTAACCATCACGGTTGATCAACAAGCATTAGCTCAGCTGATTGATATTTGGTGGTCGAGCATGCAGCAGCCTAGCCTGCAAGTGAAAGACCATCAGCTCATACTTGAGGGCCAAAATACCCTGCATTTAGACCAATTCGCCCAGTTCGACCGCATTCGCCAAATTGCCAAAGCACAAAATTGGCAACTGCACTGGCGCGACCATAGGCTGCTACTCGAGTTGCCTGCAGGCAAAATCAAAACCGACTGGCAGCCGTTGTACCAACAATTAGAGTCGAGTGCGCCAGGTAAACCTTGGAGCGATGCGATTAGTGCCTTTCTACAGACCATTAGTGAACCTGCCGTTGGGCAATCGATTGCTTTGCAATGCAAGGTGTTAGGCGGCCATGACATTCAGTTAGCTGACCAACAGTTGCCAGCTGGCGAACATCGCCAGTTTCAGTCGATGGTGGCACAGCTAGAAGTTCTGGGCGCCCAGCTCAGTCGCATTACCCAATCACCGCAATTGTTAGAAGACTTGCACAACCTTGCCGCCAATTATCAACACATCAGCCACATTCAATCGGATCGAGGCTACTGCCAGGTTCACTTTATTGATCAGCGTGCTCCACTAGTCAGTACGCTACGATTAAATGCCATCAAACAATGGTTTAACGACGACCAATGGCTGGCGATTCACCGCAGCTATTTGGTCAACCCAAATCATTGCAGGGCAATCGAAACACCAAGCAAAAACAAACACCTGTTGACTCTGTCGAACCAGATTCAACTACCTATTGGGCGCAATCAATTGGGTACAGTTCAGCAATTTATTGATGATAGCCAGTTGGCTAGAGCCCTTTAAAATAGCGGCCTTGTCGGTACGTTTTAGCTTTTTCAGTACCACTGGTGAAAGCGCCACTCTCGGCCTCTTTTTTTGGCCAACCAGAAAGGCAAACTGTTGCTGCTCATAATTTGAGGAGAGCAACATGAATAAAAAAATACTACTCTCGGGCATTGCTGCTGGCATGGTGCTAGCTGGCTGTAATATCCAGATCAACCCTGTTGATCAAAATGGTCAAGTAACGCCGACCGTGACACCAACGATCACACCGACAACGACGCTAACAACTACAATTACGCCAACCGTTACGCCACACATTTCTAATACGCCAGTGCCGCAGGTGATTGGTTATTACGACCCATGGAATATCGAACCTGAGCAGGTGCAGTACCAATACCTAACCGACATTAACTACTCGTTTGCTCTGCCGCACGACACTGCTGGTTTGATCTTTGCCAATGGTGAAGATGACCGTGAACTGCGCAAATTGGTTGATTTGGCCAAAGCCAATAACGTTGAAGTGCACTTGGCCGTTGGTGGCTGGATCGCCGATGCCAACGGTAATGCTGACGACAGCGTTTGGATGCGTGTAACAACCGACGAAAAACGTGCTTGGTTTATTCAAACCATTCTTGACTGGGCAGCAACCTACCAGGTTGATGGCATCGACATTGACTGGGAATGGCCAGATAACCCAGAAGAAACAGCGCGCTACGAGCTGTTTATGCAAGAGTTAAAAGTAGCACTGCACGCCAATAACCTTGAGCTTTCTACTGCGCTAGGCGGCTCAGCCTGGACAGGCCAGCATATTAGTGATGCCGCACTCGCCACAGTAGATGTATTAAACGTTATGTCATACGACATGGCGGCAGGCGATCATGCACCGTACTCATTTGCTGAAAGTTCGATCGACTACTGGGTCAACCAACGTGGCTTCCCAGCAGAAAAACTAGCGCTTGGTATTCCATTCTATGCTCGTTGCTGTGGTAACTGGGGTAAGGTCAAAACATACCAAGAGCTTCTACCTAAACTAATTAACCCGTTCGAAAGCAATATCAGCATTGCTGGTGAACAGTGGTACTTCAATGGCATCAATGAAGTACAGCGTAAAACGCAATTAGCCAACGACAAAGGCCTGCACGGCACGATGATTTGGGCACTGGGCCAAGATGCTGCGGGCGAGTACAGCTTGCTAAAAGCAATCAGCGATGCCAATCGTTATGGTGTACAGCCAACGCCATACCCTACACCTACTAACGTGATCACCCCAACGCCGACACCAGTAACAGGTTTTACCGGTGAATGGTTTGACGACTTTAACTACGGCATCAATGGCGGATTACCAACCGAGCAAAATGGCTGGCACATCAGCAACCGCGGCGGAGGCCCTGGCCCTGGCACATTCAAAACCTCACAAATTTCCTTTGCTGAGGAAGCTGGTGACACAGTGATGCATATGGATGCGTCAGTGGTGAATGGTCAGCTATACAAAGCCGAAATCGCCTCTACCGAGCAAAAGTTCTTACAAGGCACCTATGCTGCACGTGTGAAGTTCAGTGATATGGCGTTGCAAGGCATCGACAATAACGCCGACAAGCTAGTGCAAACCTTCTTCACCATCACCCCGTTGGCGGCACCGATGGACCCAGACTATGGTGAAATCGACTTTGAATACCTGCCAAAAGGTGGCTGGGGCACTGTTGATTCAACCATGTTTATGACTACATGGGAGACATACAACCCGAACCCATGGCAGAAAGTAGGCAAAACCGACACCCTCACAGGCAGTTTGGATGGTTGGCATACCCTAGTTTTCACTGTTGATAATGGCCTAGTAACCTATTACATGGACGGCCAATTGGTGACGCAACATGGTGATATCTACTACCCAGAAACACCAATGTACATCGCCTTCAACCACTGGTTCATCGGCGGCGACACCAGCGATATGAACGAGCGTCATTATCGCCAATCAGTCGACTGGATGTACTTCAACGGCACCGACATCTACACCCCAGCACAGGTAGAACAACGCGTAGCAGAACTAGAATTCCCTCGCTAACGTTGAGTGCAGAACCCCAGGCAGGCGCGAAAATATCGGTCTGGGGTTCGGGGCAGGTTCCGCCGGAGTGAGTCGCACTGCAACGCTGACACGCCCTTCCCAACGAATCACCTTGGCTCCAACCCGATGTTTTCGCGCCAGCTACCTAGTTCTCGATGACGTAGCAAGGTTCGTAGTGGCTGCCTGGTAGCTTCATGCGGAATTGGGCGACCATTTCGCGTAGCAAGTGATCGAGTGGCTCCATGATTTCTTTGTCACCTTTCAGAGTAAATGGGCCATGCTCTTCAATGGCTTTAATCCCTGACTCTTTAACGTTACCTGCCACAATGCCTGAGAACGCACGACGCAGGTCCGCTGCGAGGTGGTGAACAGGCTGGTCTTTATGCAAACGCAGTTTGGACATCGCATCATGCGTCGGCTCAAATGGCTGCTGGAACTCTAGGTCAATCTTTAGACGCCAGTTGAAGTGGTAGGCATCGCGGTGGCGAATGCGGTAGTGCTTCACTTCATCCATGCCTTGGCGCATTTCACGGGCGACTTGTGCTGGGTCATCAATGATGATTTTGTACTTTTGCTGCGCTTCAAAACCTAGGGTTGCATCAATAAACGCGTGTAGCTGGCGGAAGTACTCTTCGCTTTCTTTCGGCCCAGTTAATACCAGTGGGAAAGGAATATCGCGGTTTTCTGGATGTAATAAAATACCCAGCAAGTACAGTAGCTCTTCAGCAGTACCAGGACCGCCCGGGAAGATGATGATGCCATGTGCCATGCGCACAAACGCTTCCAAGCGTTTTTCGATGTCTGGCATGATGACCAGCTCGTTCACAATCGGGTTTGGCGCTTCGGCGGCGATGATGCCTGGTTCAGTGATCCCTAAATAACGGCCAGTATAAATACGCTGCTTCGCATGCGAGAGTGTGGCGCCTTTCATTGGCCCCTTCATCGCGCCCGGTCCACAACCAGTGCAGATATTCATCATGCGAAAGCCAAGCTCATGGCCAACTTCTTTGGTGTATTTAAACTCTACATTGTTGATGGAGTGACCACCCCAGCACACCACTAAGTTTGGCTCTTCACCTGGTCGCAAAGCACGCGCATTGCGTAAAAAATCAAACACATAGTGGGTATTGGCAGCCGACTCTTGCAGGCCATTTTCGTGGCGCAAATAGTTCTGTGCATAAACCAGGTCGCGCAACGCCGAGAACAGCATTTCGCGGGTTGAGGCGATCATTTCGCCATCAACAAACGCATCGGCTGGGGCATTGTGCATAATCATGCGAATGCCACGATCTTCTTGTTCGAACTCTACGTCGAAATCCGGGTAGGCTTCCATAATGGTTTTGGCGTTGTCGCTGTCGGACCCGGTGTTCAAAATTGCTAGCGCACATTGGCGAAATAGTGGATAAATAGAACCACTGCCTCGTTCCTTTAGCAGCTCGACTTCGCGATGAGATAAAACCTCTAACGAACCTCGAGGCGAAATCGAGGCTGTGACGGTAGGGCGAGTTTGTGGCATTGCTACTCCTTAACTGAACTACGCTTTGCCTAACAATACATTTATTAGGACTGTTAAGTATGCACCAACATCTGCACTTTGACATGGCGATTAGTGCAGCTTCGTTGCGCCAACAGTTGTTGAACTCAGCAATGTTTCAACAACGTTGGCCACAGGCGCGAGAAATTCATTGTATAAATGGCACGCTTAATGCCAGCAATAGTCGATACGTCATTAAGATCATTGAGGGTACACAAGAAAAATCAGTCAGTCTTGCATTTACCGATGAAGGCCCACTCATTCGTGAGGTTTGGCGGGGGGAAGATTATTTTTGCCAAATCGATCATGCATGGAGTGCCACCGGCTGGTCGTTAGACGCAAGCTGGCAACTAAGAGGGTTTCGCAATCGTTTTGCCAAGCGCCGCCAGCAAGTACTGCAAGGCAGTCTAGCAAGCGGATTTAACCGCTTGGCAATGAAGATTAATAGCGAGCTAGCGTTAGAAAATTAGCGTTACACCCGCCTGCCAGTGCGCACCGAGGCTAACTAAGGATGCTTCGGCTTCGGTGCTCACAATGCCCTGCTGAAAATACCCACCATGTAGCAAGAATGCTGGCGACCATGCGTAAGTTAGTTTAGCGTCAAGGTCATATTCGGTTAATAAGCCAAACTCTCCAGCGATGGTAGCGGTCGACAATAAACCTGGGCGAACCCCTACTGTTGCACCAGCGAACAAATCACCAACGACTTGCGAGCCTAATCCTAGGTTCATACCCAAGCCCCAGTTGCTGTAGGTACCAGAGTGTGTGCGGTATCCATACAGTGCTAAATCAGCCGAGAAGCGTCGATCGCTACCTTGCGCTGGCTGTTTATGAAACACCTGCCAGAAAAACCCAGTGCGGTCATGGCGATAACGTTCGCCCGTTACCCAATCGGCTTCTTCATTCACCGCTTTCGCAACATCGACGGTTTCGGCATCAGTAATTTGCACCGCCCACGACGCTTGCCCTATCCACATAGGGTCATCAATTTTGCCGCCATACCCAACGGTTGCCTGCCAATGACGATCACTGCCTGCAGCCCCTAACACAAAACCGTTGCCGGCAATTACCGCGTCACGCTCATTGGTTTGCGCCAGCGCCGCAACCGGCAGGCACAACAACAGCACTAATCGTTTTAGCATTCAGAAAACCTCTATTTTGCTGGTTACCAATGACTATTTATTGGCAACAATGCGCTCAAATTTTGCTTGCAACTCGGCTTGCGTCTCTCGACGATTCGGATCAAACGGAATGCAATCGATTGGACACACCTCTTTGCACTGCGGTGTATCATAGTGCCCGACACACTCTGTGCAGAGGTCTGGGTCGATGACGTACACCGGCACACCCTCAGAAATGGCTTCATTCGGGCATTCCGGTTCGCACACGTCACAATTGATGCACTTGTTGGTAATCATTAAAGCCATATCGAGCGCTCTACTTTATGCCAGTTGAGTGAAGTTAGCCTGAATGGCTACTAGGATACACCAAAGCGCTGACGCAGCGCCTGCTCTACATTATTGGGTACCAGCGTATGGGTTTCCCCTCCTAGCCGAGCGATCTCTCGCACCAAGGTAGAACTAACCGCCGATAGCTCTGGCTCTGGAAGTAAAAATATGTAATCCAGGCCCGGAGTCAGCTTGCGATTTAACTCAGCCATAGGGCGCTCGTAGTCTAAATCTGCCCCAGAGCGAATGCCGCGCAGAATAATGTTGCCTTGCTGCTGCTTGGCGAACGCCGTCAACAAACCACTAAATCCCAACACTTCCACATTGTTTAAGCCCTGACATGCCTCTTTGGCAAAGGCCACACGCTCATCGGTTGTAAATAGCGTACGCTTGCTACCCACTTCCTGAGCGACAGCGACGACGACTCGATCTGCCATTTTGGCAGCACGTTGAGTGAGGTCTAGATGACCCAAAGTAAAAGGGTCGAATGTGCCAGGATAAATAATCGTGTTCGCCATACCAGAACCTGGATTGTTAGGTTGTGCCATTCTAGCATGGCTACACGTGATAACGCAGTAACCAGCTCTCTACCTGACCATGCGCTTTGTGTTTGATGACCTCGAACCCTTCTGGGGTGGCATGCCCTTGCTCCGCTTCCACGTATAAGAACGCACCATCGGCTAAGTGGGGTTGTAAGGCCCCTAGGGTTGGCTCAATCAAATCCATATTAAATGGCGGGTCGATAAAAGCTAACTCGTAGGGTTTGCCCTTGTAGCTTTTTAAAAAAGTGAGGGCATCCAGGTTGTGCACCTTGGCTGCAGAGCAATTTAGCGTTGCTAGGTGCTGAGTAATTTGTTTGGCTGCCGGTTTAGCTCGCTCGATAAAGTCGCAATGACTTGCACCCCGCGATAATGCTTCTAGGCCTAGCGCACCAGAGCCAGCAAATGCGTCTAGCGTGTGTTTGCCAAAGGTGTCGTGCATTAACCAATTAAACAAGGTTTCACGCATTCTATCTGACGTAGGCCGCAAACCCGTAGCGGCTTTAAAACTTAACCGGCGACTGCGCCATTCGCCGCCAACAATGCGTAACTGCCCAGGTTTCATTGCATTCTCTCTATTTGCCGGTTCACCATGGCCAAGTTCACCGAGCGAATCCTAGCTGGCTGCTCGGTCAAAAAACTTGGCGGCAGCGATTCTGCCACCATCACTGCAAGATAGCGAGCCAACTGGTCCACATCGCGAGGCTGTTGCGCTGCTTGCAGCAACTGCTCAAGCCTTGGCTGCAGCGCATCAAAAGCCATTGGTTGGCGAGCTTCACTAGGAATGTTGCGATTGACCAGTAAGTAGGAAGGGGTTGTGGCGTGCTGCCAGCGCTCTTGTATGCGATACCCAGACAACTGATTTAACACATGATCCTTGGCGATTAAAAAGGCAATTTGCTCAGCCGTGCCGGTGGCCGGGCTGGCAATCATCGCCACATCGGAGGCCTGAGGTACCTCTAGTGCCACAGCCACACCCTGGCCGCTGGCAATCGTTTGGGTTAGCTCACTGAGCGCCGCATCTGAAATAGGCCCTAACACACCAACACCAGCTACAAAATCGGCTGGCACCCAGTCTGCTAGCATCCACAGCAACTGATCAAACGCATCATCATTAACCGGCAACACAAACTGCACGAGCAGTTTCTCGGCTCGGTATTGAGTAGAAATTCGCACATTATCAGGCTCAACAAACTGGCTAACCGGCAAAGCAGAGAAGGCAAGCCACACTTGCAGCTGATCCGTGGCGACATCTAGCCTAGAGACGACAAACTCGTCTTCTGTTTGACTGATTGGCAACGCCTCTAATTGCCAAGAGGTTTCTATGGTGTCTGGTAGTTGTAAGCGACTTCTGTCCTCACCAAGGCTATTGAGCAGGGCAATTAGCGGAATCAGAATAATTATAAGTATCCACAATGTACTTTTTGAAAATACTGGCGGTTTTACCGACATCACCTTTCCCCAAGTTAACTTGCCAATGCACATGCGTGTGCCAAATTTGCTATGAAATTGCCTTAACTTCACTATAGCGGTTTACTATATCGGCCACCATCTGTGCTAGCATAGGCGGATTATTCACCTGATAGACTGCAATCATGTTTGGATTTGGCAAAAAGAAAAAGTTAGCAAATCAACAGGCGAGCGACGAAGCAAAGGCTGTTGAGTCAGTAGTGAACGAAGAAACCAGTTCACCAACCCCAGAAGAAGCGGTAACTGAGCAGCCAAAGCGGTCGTTCTTTGGCCGTATAAAAGACGGCCTATCGCGCACCCGCAGTGGCCTAACGGAATCCGTTGCCACGCTATTTTTGGGTAAAAAAGAGATTGATGACGAGCTATTAGAGGAGCTAGAAACTCAGCTACTCATGGCAGACGTTGGCATGGAAGCAACAAATAAAATCATCAGCGACCTGACTGCACAGGTGTCGCGCAAAGAGCTTGCCGATGGCGATGCGCTATACAAAGCGCTACAAAAATCACTCGGTGAGGTGCTTACACCTGTTTCTGTGCCACTTGAGGTACCCAACGACCATGAAGGGCCGTTTGTTATTTTAGTGGTTGGCATTAACGGCGTGGGCAAAACCACCACCATTGGCAAGCTAGCCAAGTATTTCCAAGCACAAGGCAAGTCAGTCATGCTCGCAGCGGGTGATACCTATCGTGCTGCGGCAGTAGAGCAGTTGAAGGTATGGGGCGAGCGCAACAAAGTGGACGTAGTAGCCCAGCATACCGGCGCCGACAGTGCTTCGGTTATTTTTGATGCCGTGCAAGCAGCGCAATCGCGTGGTGTTGATGTGGTACTTGCCGATACCGCCGGGCGTTTGCACAACAAAGACAACCTAATGAATGAGCTAGAGAAAGTGGTGCGCGTGATGCGCAAATTAGCGCCAACCGCCCCGCATGAAACTTTACTCGTGCTCGATGCTGGCACTGGTCAAAACGCCATCAACCAAACGCAAGTATTTAAAGAGGCAGTAGATGTTTCAGGCATGGTGCTGACTAAACTAGACGGCACCGCAAAAGGCGGTATTCTGTTTGCTTTAGCCGACAAGTTTAACGTGCCAATTCGCTTTATTGGTGTAGGTGAGCAGATCGATGATTTACGCCCATTTGATGGCGAGCAATTCATTAGTGCGCTATTTGATACCGAAAAAGAGGCTGACTAACTCGGTAAACTTCTTCGGTGTATGACGTTATGGGCAAAGGCTGCTAAATGATTGAGTTCGACCAAGTAAGCAAGCGGTATCATGGTGGGCACGAGGCATTAAAAAATGTCACCTTCCGCCTTGATCAAGGAGAGATGGCGTTTGTAACCGGCCACAGTGGTGCGGGCAAAAGTACCATGTTGCGCTTGATGATGGCCATTGAGCAACCTACGGCTGGACAAGTACGCGTGAATCATCGAATTATTAATCGCATGCCACGCCGCCAAGTGCCCTTCTTTCGCCGCGAACTTGGCATTGTGCACCAGAACCACGAACTATTGCCGGAAAAAACAGTATTCGAAAACATCGCACTGCCTTTGCAGATTGCCGGTATGTCGCCTCGCGATATTGATAACCGTGTGCGCGCCGCGCTAGATAAAGTGGGCTTGCTCGATAAAATCAAATACTACCCAGTCATGCTTTCAGGCGGGGAGCAGCAGCGAATCGGCATTGCCCGGGCGGTGGTGAACAAGCCAAAAATCATTTTAGCCGACGAACCAACAGGTAACCTCGACCCGGCTCTATCACGCGACATTATGGACTTGTTTCGCCAGTTCAACCGAGTGGGCACAACCGTGCTAGTAGTGAGCCACGACCTAGGACTAGTTGCCCGCATGCCGTATCGAGTGTTAACGCTTAAACAAGGTCAGTTAAAGCGAGTGCCCGTATGACCCGAAATCAATCTGTTGCTGTTGGCGCAAATGAGCGTCTTGCCGGTTGGTGGCGCCATCATCAGTTTTTGTTCGCCCAAACACCACGCGACCTGATTCGCAAACCCATTGCCAGCATGCTGACATGGTTAGTAATCGCCATTGCTCTAACGCTGCCAACCCTATTTTACGTGGGCATTAAAGGACTCACTGGTCTAACCGACGGCTGGCACGCTGGTGCCCAAATGAGTTTATTTTTACAGACAGATGTGAGCGATGAGCGCGCCCTCGCATTAAGCGAAGAACTGCTAGCTCGCCCCGAGATTGCCAGTGCGCGCTATATTGCGCCCGACCAAGGGTTAGCTGAATTTCGCCAACAATCAGGCTTAGAAGCCCTGCTGGATAATTTAGACAGCAACCCACTGCCGGGCGTCATTGAGTTAACCCCACAGCGAGATCAACTGGATTTTGGTGAAGGCCTACAGATGACTTTTTCTGCTTTACCCGAAGTCGCCCGAGTGCAATTAGACCTTGCTTGGCTAGAGCGTTTAGGGGAAATGCTGGTTTTCGCCCAAAAACTAGTATGGCTTCTTAGTGCGCTACTGAGCTTAGCGGTACTCTTGGTGGTAGGTAACACCATTCGCATGAGTATTGAGCAGCGCCGTGACGAAATACTTGTGGTGAAAGTTGTTGGCGGCACCGACGCCTTCGTGCGCCGACCGTTTTTACACATGGGGGCTTGGTACGGATTAATTGGTGGCATTTTTGCTTGTGTAATGGTGCAAATCTGCTTAGCTGTATTGGCGCCATCGCTGGCAAGCATTGCGCAAAGTTATGGCGTAACCTTAACGGCTCTAAGCCTTTCCATTGGTGAGTCATTGTTCATCATTTTTGCATCAATCGTGGTTAGCCTAGTGGGTAGCCGACTAGCCGTAGCCCGCCATATTCGTGACATAGAACCAAGCTAGGCTTGGCCACGTAATGGTTAACGACTAGCTGTACAGAAACCAAATCAACTGCGTGCAACCGATTTTCAATTGGCACGATTGTGCTAGTATTAGTCCGGTTCACAAATTGTGTGAGGTCACATTAAACGATGAAAAGTCAATTACCAGTTCTTGCATTGGATCGCATGTCACCAGGACAAAACCTGGAAACGTACGTCCAATCAGTGAATTCCGTTAGCGTTTTAACGGCTGAGGAAGAAAAAGAGCTGGCTGAGCGCCTGTGGTACGAGCAAGATCTCGAAGCCGCACGTCAACTGGTGTTATCGCACCTACGTTTCGTCGTACACGTTGCCCGCAGCTACTCAGGCTACGGTTTACCGCAAGCCGACTTAATCCAAGAAGGCAACGTTGGATTGATGAAAGCCGTTCGTCGCTTCAACCCAGAAGTTGGTGTTCGCCTAGTATCTTTCGCCATTCACTGGATCAAAGCTGAGATCCATGAATACATTTTGCGCAACTGGCGCATTGTTAAAGTTGCCACCACTAAAGCGCAACGCAAATTATTCTTTAACCTGCGCAGCTCGAAAAAGAGCCTAGGCTGGTTAAACCAAGAAGAAGCGCAAGCCATTGCCGACGACCTTGGCGTAACAGAAAAGCAGGTTTATGAAATGGAAAACCGCTTAACTGCAAACGACCTTGGATTTGATCTGTCGGATGACGATGATGATGAGAAAGGCAGCAACGCGCCTGTGCTTTACCTTGAAGATAGCTCGCTAGACCCGGCCAACATGGTAGAAACGCACGACTACGAGCAAGACACCTCAGCGCGCATGGCCGCAGCGATGGACGAGCTTGATGACCGAGCGAAAGACATTGTGGCACGTCGCTGGTTAGCCGAAGACAAAGCAACGTTGCAAGAACTAGCAGACGAATACGGCGTCTCTGCCGAGCGCATCCGCCAGCTAGAAAAGAACGCGATGAAAAAGCTACGCGCTCACATGGAGCTGGTAGCCTAAGGCTTTTCCGTCATACCCGCCGCGCCTCCGTCATACCCGCGAAGGCGGGTATCCAGCTAAACATCTAAAAGCAGCACAACGCTGCTTTTTTTGTGCCTAGAGTTTGGTAGGTCTGTAAATCATCCGCATAGCGGATGTTTGCAGACATGGATGTCTGTAAGGGCAAATCGCAGGAGCAGGATTTGCTTGCAGACAAGGAAGTCTGTAAGGGTAAAATCGGAGGAGCTAGGCAGCAGTGCCTGCACAAAATCGAGACTGGCGCGAAAAATTGGGCTTGCCGGGTGCTGATTCTCGCCGAAAGTGCATCTGAGCTCGACGCAGACACGCTCAAGTACATCCCTGTATCGCTCGACATGCGACGTCCTGTCGCAAGACGGTCTGCTTACAAACTCAGACGCCCTATTCGGCTTTATCCTGCACTGCTTTGCCCAAGTTCTTCGCGACCAGATTCTAATCACTCAATGCATTGAATCTTTTAGATCGGAGCCCATGGGGCACCAGCCGCATGTCTGCCGACAGCCACTTTTGTCAAAATTTGTTGCGCTAGCTAGCGAGCTCAGCTCAGCTAGGATATTAATAAGCCCAGCAGCAAGGACAGGCCAATGCAAATTTCCAATGTGCCTCTCGATTTTAGCGGCAAAAGCCTGAATCAATTCGAGCGCTCGACCATCACCCAGATAGCTAACTTGCAGGATCAGGAGGTTCAGCTATCCATCGGTCGTTACGAAATGACCAAATATGTTGGCGAAAAAGGCATTCCTTTTTTAGACGGCATCACCGAAGTGGAGAACATCGAAGACTACCTGCAGGGCTTAGTAAATCGCGCCAAGAACTTTGGCGGTAAGGATGTGCACGGAGTTGAGGCCCAGCAATATGCGCAATTAGCCGAAGCCAAGGGTATTTTTGTTGACTTCGAGGTTTAGTAAATCTTCTACTCATACTCGGAAAGCCCTGTCGTTTCCGCTAGAATAAAACCTTGCTTTAAATACTTGGCGAGCAGGTTTATGACTGAAGATATTCGTTGGTTACAGCGTTTTTCAAACTATAAAAAAGCGTTGGCACAACTTTCTAATGCAGTCGCCTTAAAGCAAACGCGTGACTTGTCTGATCTTGAAACCCAAGGCTTGATCCAAGCATTTGAGTTTACCCACGAGCTCGCCTGGAATGTATTAAAAGACTTTCTCACCTATCAGGGTGAACAAGAAATATTTGGTTCTCGCGATGCCACGCGCAAAGCCTTTGAAGTGGGCTTGGTGAACGATGGTTCGGTATGGATGCAAATGATTGCTAGCCGGAATCGAACGTCGCATACCTACAATGCAGAAACAGCTGAAGCCATTCTGCAACAGGTAGTTAATGCCTATCATAGCGAGTTTCAGGCGCTAGCTTTACGATTTGATGACCTAGCCAAAAAATACCAATGAGCAAGTTATCTAACGCTACACATCAGTATCTGGCGGCTATTACAACGATCCTAAAACAACACGGTATCCAGCAATGCTGTTTGTTTGGTTCTCGAACGCTAGGCACAGAAAGACCAGGCTCAGATATTGATCTATGTATTATGGACGATATAGACATCGTTACGCTAAACGCCATCGATATTGATCTCGAAGATCTGTTACTACCCGTCAAAGTCGATCTGACAAAATGGTCCTCGATCGATAACCCAGACCTAAAAGATCATATCAACCGAGTCGGTTACGCTCTCAACCTTTAACCACTGCTAGCATAAAAACTCGAATCGCCTAATGCATACTTTTTGTCAAAAATTATTGCGCTAGCCAGCGAGCTCAGCTCAGCTAGAATAAGATTGTCATTCAACTAGGAAGAATGAAATGAATACTGGCGCATTAGGCCCTCTTCGCATGGTGAGCGGGCCGCTTGATTTCAGTGGAAGTACTCAAACAAAGTTCGATAAAGAGACATTGGCAGCTATTGCCCGCCTGCAAAAACAAGACACTCAACTGACTAGTAGCCGCTACGAAATCATCAAGCATAACGGCATTAATGACGATGTTGCTTTTATGGATGGCGTTACCAAAGTTGAGAACATCGAAGACTACCTACAGGGCTTGGTAAATAGAGCCGAAAAACAAGGTGGAGAAGATGGTTATGGTGTAAAAACCAAACAATACGCCCAACTAGCCGAAGCCAAGGGCATTTTTGTTGACTTCGAGGTTTAGTTTACGACCCTTGGGTACACTAAAAAACTGATCAAGTTTTACACAAACTATTCGTTTGCTATCATTGATATCACGACTAAGTGATTGGAGTAACGGTAGTGGCAAGTTTAGTTGTGCGAAATATCGATGAAGACATCGTGAATGCCTTAAAAGCACGTGCTGGTGAGCATGGTATAAGTGCCGAAGCAGAGCATAGAAAGATTTTAGAAAGTACGTTGTTGCGTCCTACGAAGAAGAGCCTAGTGGAAACGCTAATGGCTATTCCAGATGTCGGCAATGACTCCGATTTTGCTCGTATTAACGACGACAAGGCTGACGATGTATTTGCTTGATACGAATGTCATTAGCGAACTGAGAAAAAAGAGTCGAATGAACATTGGTGTTCGGTCATTTTTTGAGTCTGTCGATAGCGATTCCTTATATATCAGCAGCATTACAGTTGGAGAATTGCGCCGAGGCGTTGAGCTGATACGCCATCGAGGCGACGCCCCGCAAGCTAGCCTACTAGAGGAATGGCTTACCGGTTTACTGTCAGACTTTGAACGAAATATCCTGTCATTTGATCATGAAGAAGCGCAAATCTGGGGCAAACTACGGGTGCCACACCATGAAAACGCCATCGACAAACTGATAGCCGCAACAGCACTTATCTATGGTTTCACACTAGTTACCCTCAATATAAAAGATTTTATTAATACTGGCGTTACTTTACACAATCCATTTAGTGATGAATGACACCAAGTATTAGATCAGTGCTTTGATCAATAATAATAACGGCAAGCGATGATGATGAGTTGATCAATGGCTACGTCATCCACTAGGGCTCTTGGTTTAGCTTGCCCAAGCTGATATTGGGCGTTACTCATACTATACCCGTATGCTAGACAGGCAGCTGCACTAGTGTGATCATTGATACTGTACACCCAGATACGAGCGATATGATTGATCAAGAAACTATAATCCTAGGCATTAAAAGATTGGCCGAGCAAAACGATGATATTGCAGCGGTGTGGCTTTATGGCTCTCGCGCAAAAGGCACTAGCAGGCCCAATAGCGATTTTGATATCGCCGTCGCCTTCAATGATTTCTCACTTGATCACCTGGCTAAATATCTGCGGCCCAACGAGCTAGCACTAGATTGGCAACAGTCGCTGGGGCTTACTGAGCAACAAATGAGTGTTATTGATATTTCGCTATCACCAACCTATTTAGCACTCAACGTTGTTGAGTCTGGTATGGTAATTTACTCAGACAACTCTTCACGAGTTTATCGAGAAACCGCCAGAGTTCGCAGCCTCTACGAATTTGAACAAGTGGAAAACCGCTAAATGAGCACCGCGCCAGACCATCAAGGGCTTATGCACTACCTTTCAGAGGCTGCTAAGCAAAAACAACGATACGTTGATGAGTTAGAGCAGTTAAGAGCAGACCTAGCGGTGGATAATTTTCGCAGCCGTGACTACCTTGCGACAGAGCGATTACTGCAGGTGTTAACCGAGTTAAGCATCGGACTAGCCAAACATTGCTGCAAGCGCCTAACCGGTCAGTCCGCAGTAGATGCGTACCAAACCTTCAGTCATCTAGCTGAACGAGGATTTTTAACCGTTGCAGAGCTTGCAGAGTGGAAAAAAATTATTGGTTTTCGCAACGGTCTTGTTCACGACTACCTCAATATTGATTTGCTTATTATCGCCAACATATTGAGTAATGCCCATTATCTTCGCGTGGCGCAGTTTTGCGACCAAGCAATTGAGTTTTTGGCAAGTGACACACCTTAATACCTCGCAACACAACTCGACTGCGAGCAATCGATAAAAAAAACAGTTAAAATAGCGCCCATTGATTAACCGAAGTGAGTACTAACATGACTGACAATCAGCAGCATGATGGCGAACAGAAGTTTATGCGCCGCATTCGCACGTTTGTCCGCCGCCCGGGTCGTATGACAGAAGGTCAGCAGTGGGCCTATGAAAACCTATGGTCTGATTATGGCCATAGTGTTGCCGACGGTGCGATTGATTTTGCTGAGTTTTTTGGCCGCCAAGCACCAGTTGTGTTGGAAATTGGCTTCGGCATGGGCGACTCGCTATTGGAAATGGCTGAACAAGCACCAGAGTTAGATTTCTTAGGCATTGAAGTTCACACACCGGGTGTGGGCCGTATTTTGAACAATATGCACCAAGCAGGCGTGAAAAATTTGCGCGTTATGCAAGATGATGCCATTGAAGTGCTAGAAAAGTGCATTCCAGAAAACAGTCTGGATCGCCTGCAACTTTACTTTCCAGACCCTTGGCACAAAAAGAAGCACAATAAGCGTCGCATGGTGCAGCCTGAATGGGTGCAACGTGTTTACAAAAAACTTAAGGTTGGCGGCGTGCTGCATATGGCAACCGACTGGGAGCCCTATGCCGAGCACATGGTTGAGGTAATGGACCAATTTGCCGACCAGTTCAGCAACCAATCTAGCCGCCCACCCTATAGCCCACGACCACAGTGGCGACCGGAAACGAAATTTGAACGCCGCGGCATGCGCAAAGGCCATGGCGTTTGGGACTTGTTATACGAGAAGAGCGAATAAGATTATGAAAAAGGATAAAGTACGCGCCGAGATGGTAGAAATGAGCGACGAGCAGCTCAGTGTGTTTTTTGATGTGCCAAACCTAACCGAAGACGATGCTGATTACACCGTGTTTGAACGCGCGTATCGTGGGTTAAACATCAACTTCTTCCCGCGTTTTTTAAAGATAGCTGCCGACCGTGGTTTAGACTTTAACGCCAAAAACGCCAAGGGCGAAACAATTTACGATGTAGTGAAGCAGCACAAAGCAAGCGCTGAATACGCCGAAGCATTGGCAAAGTACTACTAATACGCGTTGTTGCCCGGCGCCAAAACCCGCCGTGCAACCTACGGTTATGTTTTACAAATCGCAGGCTTGGGCAACATTATTCACCGCCACCATCAAAAAGGCCCGCAATCGCGGGCCTTTGCAATTCTGCAATAAACACAACTTTTAGTTTACGGCGTCTTTTAAGCCCTTGCCTGGCTTGAAGCTAACTGTACGAGATTCTTTGATTTGAATCGCTTCACCAGTTTGTGGGTTCTTGCCTGTGCGTGCTGCGCGAGTTTTCTTTTGGAAAGAGCCGAAGCCTACCAGATTAACAGTGTCGTCACGCGAAACCGCAGCGGTGATTTGATCCAATATCACGTTAAGCACTTCGTTTGCTTTGTCTTTTGTTAGATCAGCATTTTGTGCAATCGCTGCAGCCAATTCAGGTTTGCGCATGAGTCATCCCTCAATATTGTTGTTGTTGGTTTCAGTGCGCTGTCTTTGATGGCGCTTTCCTATTCTTGGCTGCAAAATGTCCGCCGTCAACCCATGTATTCACTTGATTTGCAAATAGTTGTTAAAAAACCCTTGGTTTGCGCTAGACGGTAAATTTATTCGCCCCTTACAATACCCCTATGCAGCATCCAGCCATTATGTCACTCATCCAGGCCAATCATTGGCACACTAGCGACCAGTTTCGCCATCAGTTAACCGCCTCTATGCGCCACTGGTTGCTGTCGAAGGGGTCATTAACCGCTTTATTAGAAGCAAAATTTGGCCCTGTTCAACTCGCAACCGTTGAAGAGTACCAGTGTTTCGCCTCGCGAGCCCAAGCACAGGCATTAGCCGTACCGCTAAGAACGGCACTCATAGTGCGCAACATTGCACTGCAAGCTAACAATCAACCCTTAATATGGGCACACAGCGCGCTACCCGTTACAAGCTTGCAAGGTGCGAATAAACAAATTCGCTTGCAGCGCCATAAGCCACTAGGCAAGATACTTTTTCAACACAAAAACTTGCAGCGCTCAGCCATTCAAATTTGTCAGGCCAATAACTATTGGTGCAGGCGGTCTGTTTTTTCTGTGAATGGGCAACCAATCATAGTTGCCGAAGCCTTTGCCCAGGAACTCATGCAATGAATGTCACTCCTTATATACGCCTCGCCCGAATGGACCGCCCCATTGGCACATTTTTGGTCGCATGGCCGGCTTTATGGGCATTAGTGTGGGCGGCACAAGGCCTGCCAAATATCGATTTATTGGTAATTTTTATGGTTGGCGCGTTCACCATGCGCTCGGCAGGTTGCGTGATTAACGATATCGCCGACCGCAATTTCGACGGTCACGTTGAGCGTACCAAATCTCGCCCTCTGGCAACGGGTGAAACTACCCTGCCACAAGCATTGGTTTGGTTTTTCATATTGCTGGCAAGTGGTTTTATTGCGTTGTTAATGACCGACTGGAAAACCGTAGCTTGGGGCTTTGGCGCTGCGGCTTTGGCGATTATCTACCCGTTTATGAAGCGCTATACCCACTTTCCACAAGTGGTATTGGGTGCGGCATTCGCTTGGTCGGTACCCATGGCCTTTTCGGCCCAGGCAGGCTTTGTTCCGGCCGATGCTTGGTTAATTTATTTTGCCACCGTGCTGTGGACAGTCGCTTACGATACTCAATACGCCATGGTCGACCGTGATGACGACTTAAAGATTGGCATCAAATCGACCGCCGTTTTTTTTGGCCGCTTCGACCTTGCTGCCATTGCAGTTTGCCAAGCGGTAATGCTCGGTTTATTAGTCTGGTTCGGTATGCTTAATCAAGCGACCTGGCCGTTCTTCTTGGCCATAATCGTCGCAGCCTGTCACTTTGCTTGGCAGTTCTGGCGCTGCCGAAGCCGTGATCGAGCCAATTGTTTTGCCGCTTTTCTGTCAAATAACCAGATTGGTGCGATTATTTTTATTGGCACGAGTGCCGCGTTATTACTGGCGTGATGAAAAAAACACTACCTGTCTAGTGATTTCGTATTACAGTTAAGTGAAGTATTTCATTTAATTGTCACAATTCCACAGTTCAATAGCAGCATTAGGAACTAATGCAAGGTGGATGCAAATGACCGGTAGAACCATCCTGATTGTCGATGATGAAGCGCCAATCCGCGAAATGATTGCAGCAGCGCTGGAAATGGCGGGCTATCACTGTATCGAAGCAGAAGATGCACAAACGGCCCATGCGCATGTTGTAGACCAAAAACCAGACTTAATCCTGTTAGACTGGATGCTGCCCTCTACAAGCGGCATTGAGTTTGCGCGTCGTTTAAAGCGTGAATCACTGACAGCAGAAATTCCTGTCATCATGCTTACGGCGAAAGGTGAAGAAGATCATAAAGTACAAGGCCTAGAAGCCGGTGCCGATGATTACATCACCAAGCCATTTTCACCGCGCGAACTGGTGGCACGTTTAAAAGCAGTTCTGCGCCGCACCACACCACTGGGCATCGATGAAGCCATTGAAGTTAATGGTTTGCGCCTAGATCCTGCGAGCCACCGTGTATCGGCCAATGGTGAAGAATTGGAAATGGGGCCAACTGAATATCGTTTGTTACAATTCTTCATGAGTCACCAAGAGCGTGCTTATACTCGTGCCCAGCTTTTAGACCAAGTATGGGGTGGCAACGTTTATGTTGATGAACGAACGGTAGACGTGCACATTCGACGCTTGCGTAAAGCTCTAGGGGACGATTTAATGCCAATGATTCAGACTGTGCGCGGCACAGGTTATCGTTTTAGCGCAAAAATACCGTCAAAAGCCTAGGAGCTTATGCAAAATTATCCCCTCTGGTACTACTACCGTCTATTGATCGGGTCGATCATTGTTTTGGCGGTAGTGGGAGCCTTACTAGGCCATGTGTGGCTAGTGCTAAGTTTGGGACTTACTTTTTTCGTCGCTTGGTCGATTAAACAGCAGCACTCACTACTTAAATGGCTGCGCAACCCCACGGGGGCACCCCCCAGTGCTGATGGCCTATGGGGTCAGCTATTTGATGAGTTATACAATCGCCAGCGTGCCCACAGCGCTGAGATCTTTCGTTTAAGAGCACTATTACAGCGTGTTCGCGCTTCAGCCGAAGCCATCCCAGACGGTGTCATCATGGTGCAAAATGATGGCAGCATTGAATGGTGGAATGCCTCCGCCGAAAAAATGCTTGGGCTCAAGCCCGACGACCGAGGCAGCGCCCTCACTAATTTAATTCGGGATCCCAAATTTGTTCGCTACTTTAAACGTGGCGGCGGCGATTCAATCAAACTAAGTGCGCCCGGACGTGAGCATGTTCGCTTACAAATGACCTTGGTCACCTATAATCAAACCGAACGCTTGTTAATGGTGCGAGATATCACTCGCTTGTTGCAACTGGAGCAAATGCGACAAGACTTTGTTGCCAACGCAAGCCATGAGCTGCGCACCCCATTAACGGTTTTGCGTGGTTACTTAGAAACCATTCTCGACCAGCAAGAACGAGTACCCAGCTTTCTGCACCGACCACTTAAACAAATGTTCGGCCAAAGCAAACGCATGGGTAACCTTGTTGAAGACTTATTGCTACTTACTCGCTTAGATGCAGATGAAACAGATATGCTCAGTAGCGAAGTCTTTGTCGACAATTTAATGGACCAGTTAGTTAGCGACGCACAGGCACTATCGGGTGAGAAGCAACATAGGATTACCTTCATCAATGAAGCGAAGATTAATCTTCTCGGCAACCCGAACGAGCTGCGCAGTGCTTTCTCAAACTTGGTGTTCAACGCCGTGCACTACACACCGGCTAATGGCGAAATTACCATTCGCTGGCAGCAAGAAGGTGGCAGGCTAATCTTTTCGGTTTCCGACAATGGAATCGGTATCGACCCAGCTCACATCCCACGCCTGACCGAGCGCTTTTACCGCGTTGATATTTCACGCTCTAGTGCCACGGGTGGTACAGGTTTAGGCTTGGCCATTGTTAAGCATGTACTACAGCATCACGATGCGCACCTAGATGTACACTCGAAACCAGGACAAGGCAGCACGTTTGCCTGTGTATTCCCACTGGCTAGAGCCGCAACGCCTAGTAATCCTTAAGCCCGCCGGCGATTAGCAACAACGTGAGTAAGCGCTTCTAGCTTGCTCGCGTCGTCGTCGACAAAAAACACACGCACACGAATACTTTCGGCATTTAGACTGCGCTCACTTGCCTGCAACCCCGATACCACGGCATTGAGTGAAATATGATTGTCGCCTTTGGCAGATGGAATGTCGATAACTGCTTGCGAGAACAAAGCCACCTCACCAAAGTTGTCTACGTCGGCAACGACCTCCGTCATCGATACATCCAATACACGAGCCTCTAGCACATGCTCAGCGATGCGCAGGCGCCCTTTGATGATTTGACTGGATTTTTGTTTTTTGGGTGCTGCTTTGGTTGCGCCGCCCATCAACGCATCAACGGTCGCTGATGGTTTGTTCGCCGCTTTCGGTGGTGGTGCTTTACCACCTGTTAACAAGGAAGCACTCTCGCCAAATGGGTTGTTTGCTGGTTTGGGTGCAACATTGCCTTTAAGTGCCTTAAGCGCAGCACCATGGTGTTTTTGCAGTTGCTTTAAAACCTTGTTAACTAACTGCTCAGGGGTAAACGGTTTGCCAATGTAGTCATTGACCCCAGACGAAACGGCTTCTACCACATTCTCTTTGCTGCCGCGGCTGGTAACCATGATAAAGGGCGTTTTTTTTACGTCTTCGCTGGCTTCATACTCGCGCAGCCATTTTAGCACCTCGATACCACTTTGCTCAGGCATTTCCCAATCGCACAACACTAAAGCAAAGTTATCCTTCATTAGCTGACGCTGCGCCTTTTTGCCGTTTTCAACATCAACGACTTCCAAAAAACCTAGCTTGTCGCGAATGGTGCGCTTAACCAAGTCTCGAATAAATGCCGCATCATCGGCTACTAATACCTTTAGCCCCGACATACTTACTCCAACCTATTGCCTATCTACTAAGCGTAGTTGGTTTTTTGCGGTGCTAGTCGTTCAATCCAAAATAATGTGCCACCTGCTACGGTGATGGGAATAAATAAAAAGTTCATGACGGGCACCATGGCACAAACGACCGCCACAGCGCCAAAGCTTAATGCTTGCCAGCGTTGTGTCGCGAGCTGTGCGCGCGTTTGGTCAAACGTTAAGCCATCATTGTCGGCGGCATAATCAATAAAGGTCAACGCAGCCATCCACGAGGCAAAAACAAACCAAATTAAAGGCATAAAAATCTGCATACCAGGCACCCAACCAACTAGCCAGATAAGCAAAGCGCGCGGTAACCAATAAGATAAACGCCGCAGCTCTCGCATAAGTGTGCGCACTGTTAGTGCCCATAGTTCAGCAAGGTTCCAAGTGACTGGGTTGATAAAACCACGCCTTGATTGCGTGATCTTCTCGGCTAAAAAGCCATTAAACGGTGAACATAAAAAGCTCGCTAACCAGCCAAACGCCAAATACAACACAGGCAGGATAATCACTATGGCGGCAAGGATGCCCAGCGCATCAATAATAGTGAGCGCCCAGGATGGCAAGTACTCGGCAAGCCAACTTACAACAAAGGTTTCCCATAGCCGATTTAACACTCGCCATGACCAAATAGAGCCCATGCCAAGCGTTAGTACGTTAATCAATAAAGGAATGGCAATAAAGGGCAAATAAGCTGGTGTTAGGGCAATCTTAAGACCACGTAGCCACAGTACAGGGCCGCTTGCCGCATGCTGAAGGTTTGTCATAACAATTGATAACTGAAGGATTTAGTATCAAATTGTACTTGTTGTAGCTGAACTTGCCGATAACGTTGATCCATCTTTATCAGTTCAGCCAACTCACGGCTAACACTGCTGCCTGCCTGTACCGCTATTTTGCTCAGCGCTTGTTTGGATAACTTCAACCAATAACGATGATTGTGTGCCGTGCAGGCAGTTTTTGGCGCCAGCCAACGCACCTCATGCTGACTAGCATACGCCGTTGGCATTTGCTGCCAGCCTACATACTTACCCTTAGCTTGAGCACCATATTGCACGGGTGCTATTTGGCTTGCTGCAATGCTTTTTAAAAATTTTGGCGAAATAGTGAGCGCAACTTGTTGATCCGGCCAGGCAATATGATCAACACTTGGCAAGAGCCGTAGTGCCGCAACTTGCGAAGGCATAATCATGCCCGCCGCCTGTTGCCCTTTTTGATTTGCAACACGCATACCTGCTGCAATTTGCTCGGGTGTTGCTTTGGCAACAAATGCATCAAAACTCAAGACCGCCTTGGCAATGTCTGGCAAGGCGCTATAGGCCGCCCAAAGCGCTTCTTGCTCACTTTTAGATTCGACCCAGGCTTCGTCTTGCAACCAAGGCCAGTTGAAGTCTGAGGCCGTTTGCAGAGGCAGCAAGCCACGTTTTAGCGCTGGAATAATGAATTCAGCCGAGACACTAGCGTACAAGCTTGGGTCCTTGAATCTTTAATGATTGACTTGTTTCCCGAAGCAATGCTTCGTAAAACCTACGACTTACCCAATGCCATTAACTTAAGAAAAAAGCTTGGTGTTCACGGTGCTTGCCAAGAGACCGTCACCCGCAGGGAGCGGGTGTCGAGGCTACAGGGACGTACCTGCGCCGTGTCGAATGGCGAGTTCCGTGGACGCCAAAACTTTTAAGCAAATGGCATTGGCGACTTACCATTATATTTTAGGCACAAAAAAGCCCAGTTAAACTGGGCTTTTGTAAGAAGTGAATCAATTACTTGATTTTAGCTTCTTTGAACTCAACGTGCTTGCGCACTTTTGGGTCGTACTTTTTCATTACCAGTTTGTCTGGCGTAGTACGCTTGTTCTTGTCGGTCGTGTAGAAGTAACCAGTACCGGCAGTAGAAACAAGTTTGATCTTATCGCGTGGCATAGGTTATCTCCTTAGAATTTCTCACCGCGAGCACGCAGATCAGCTAGCACAGCTTCGATACCTTTCTTATCGATGATGCGCATGCCTTTCGTTGAAACACGCAGTTTTACAAAACGTTTTTCAGACTCAACCCAAAAGCGGTGTGACTGCAGGTTAGGCAGAAAGCGACGACGAGTCGCAACTTTTGAGTGAGAAACATTATTTCCGGTTACAGGACGCTTGCCAGTAACTTGACAGACTCTAGACATGTTTTTCTCGCCTCCGAGTATTCGGTGACCTAGGTTCTACGAATAATTAATTCAGGGAGGTCCACGCCCAGAGCCAATAAAAATTAGCGCTGGATCATGGCGTATACCAGATTATCTGGGACCCGCCCGGTTTCAAGGAACGCGATTTATACCAGAATGGCTAAAAAACTCAAGCGAATTGGCTAATTTTTCAGCGAAATTTGATATAAACCCAATAATTTCCGCGTTTGAGCACTTTTTACACAGTGTTTTGCTAATGATCAGCCATCGCACTGCGCTTAAAAATACTCGTATGGTTCCACCAGATCGGCTTCTAACTCATAACCAGCGGCCGCTAGGTCACCTTCATAGCGTACGGCGGAAATGCTGCCATTTACCCACACGGGCGCGAACAAGTCGGCCTGTTCATAGGGTTCTGGGGAACGTACCACAATCACCTGATTTGCCGGTGGTGGTGGTGTATGGATGCATGCCCCGTAATACGGAACGAGCAAAAAGTTTTTTATTGCCTCGCCCTCAGGATCGAGCGGCACAATAAACCCAGGCACTCGCACACGCTGACCATCCATATCGGTGCGGGCTGGGGCTTGGTCGGTTAATTGTCGCAAGTAATCGAGCGCTTGAATAGCCCTATCGTCATCATCCGACAATACCATGAAGTCAACGTCTGGAAACTTCTCTTGCACCATGTCGAACAATTTATCGAAACTGTAGTCATCGGGTACAAGTTCTAACCAGTCTAACTCCCGATAAGCATCTGGGTCTTCATTAAAGCTCTCTGATACCGCACCGGTTGTATTCGGTGCGGTTTGCTGTGCATTGGGCTCAACGGCGAGTTCAGAGTCACTGAGTTCAGCCAATGACCAGCCTGAGAGGCACAGCAAACTCAGCAGTATAATACGCGCTTTAACCATGTTGATCTTTGCTCCGGTGTTGCCACATAGGAATGACGGGCAGCAAGGCACTCATCACTACTAAGCCTAGCAGTGCCAACCATTGCCACAATGTTGGCACTAGTATACTGAACCAAATGCCAAACTCACTTAATACCCATTCATGTAACAACTCACCAACAAGCATGACCACCAACACAGATAGCAAACTAGCAAAGGTGGTAATCATGGCGTTTTCGGTACATACCAAGAGCACAATTCGCCAATGGCGCATGCCAGTTAGCCTCAGCAAGCGGTATTCTTCTTGCCGTAACAAAACGTTGGCCATATTTTGCGCCAGCAGCACAAGCAAACCACACAGCACAACCAAACCAGCGATTAAACGTAGCGCTTGTTCACTAATGGCATGCATCTGCCATAGGCGAGTAAGCGCCACGCCTGGCAAAATGCCCTGTATTGGCTCTGTGCGGTAGTTTTGGATCCAGCGCTGCAAACGAAATACGAGTGTTCGACGCTCAAGTCCAACGAATGCTGCGGTAACTGTTTTAGGTTGAAAGCGTCCTAATACATTAGAGCCAGGTACCATGGAACCCAGCTGCCAGTTGGCATGAATTTGATGCAGTGCTTCCAGTGATACATACAAGGCTTGGTCAACTGGTGTGCCGGTCGGCGCCAGAATACCGGTAATGGTAAATGGATGTTCGTCGTGCTCAGCCATTGCCATGGCTTGTAAACCGTGAGTAATGGTGAGTTGATCCCCTATTGAGTAACCCAACCGCTTGGCTACTTGCGCGCCCACTACTACATCGTTAACCCCAGCAAACGCAGCACCAACATTAAAGTTTAAAGGCTGCCCTTGGCGGAATTGATAGCGCTGAAAGAACTCTGGTTCGGTGCCGACAACACGAAAGCCCCGATGACTATCACCCAAAGCAATAGGCACCACCCAAGCCACTTCGTCGCGCTCGCGTAGTGCCTCAACTGTTTGCCAGCGAATGTCACTAATTGGCTCGCCCATATGAAACACGCTGTAGAGCAGCAAATTTATTTCACCACCTTTGGCGCCAACAATCATATCCGTGCCAGAAATGGCTTGGCTAAAGTGCGCTTTGCTTTGCACTCTGACTTGTTCAACGGATAACCACAAACCAATCGTTACTGTGAGTGCAAGCAAAGAAACAATCGACATCGCTCGGCGATGCCAAAGGCTTGCCCAGCTTAATTTAAGCCAAAACACGGTTCACCTCCGCCAAGCTAACCACTCGATCAAACCCCATTTCAGCAATGGCAGGGTCGTGACTCACCATAAGCAAAGCACTATCCGAGTCAGCCAACTGGGCCATTAATAATTGCATAAAATTGTCGCGGTTATGCTTGTCTAGGCTTGCTGTCGGTTCATCAGCCAAAATTAAACTTGGCTGAGCGATCAGAGCGCGCGCTATGGCAACCCGTTGCTTCTGCCCTAGGCTAAGTTTGGTAACGGGCTTGCGCTGCAGTGCAGCATCGATGCCTAAGTTAGATAATAGCGTTTCTGGCGTTTGGCTTTCGCGCCGGCCACTCACTGCGAGTGTGGTGCGAACATTGTCGAGCGCATTAAGGTAAGGCAGCAGGTTGAGTTGCTGATAAATAATGCCCATTTGACTAGCACGCAAGGCGTCACGTTTGCTAGGCGCTAGGCCTGAGGTCAACTCGCCTTGAAAAAACACCTTGCCAGAATTGGGCGCTAACAAGCCCGCAATAATATTGAGCAGGGTGCTTTTTCCAGAGCCACTAGCGCCGGTTAACAAGAGTTTTTCGCCTTGCGCCAGCACTAATGACTCAATATCAAGCACCTCTACGCCATCGTCCCAGTAGTGGCGCAGCTGTTCGACCTCAAGTACGTTCATTACCAGTGAATGTGTCCTGCATCTTCAACATGAATTTCGCCTTGTCCGGCATCGGTGAGCCAGAAGAAGTCTACGTGCTCGACTGCCGATAAGGAGGCAACTAGATCTTTAGCGTTTAATTCTGCCACCTGATCATGACAGTGGAATTGCCAAGTGTGAAGCCACTCACCATGACCACCTGCTAACTCAACTAACTCGCCACTATTGGCTTGCAACTCACAGCCATTTGGCAACTTTGGTGCAGCTAACGCCGCAACGGCTGATGCGAGTGCGTCACGCTCAGCGTCCGTTTTTGGCTCATGTTCAAAGCTCACCAACGAGTTTAGCGGTGCAGTTAGTTCTATCTGAACCTCTTCACCCATTTGCGCCAATCCAAGCGTGATATGCCCGTGGACATGCTCTCCTAACGCGCCATGGTCGTGATCATGGTCGTGATCATGGTCGTGATCGTGTTCGTCGTGATCATGGTCGTCGTGATCATGGTCGTCGTGATCGTGTTCGTCATGATCGTGTTCTTTGTGATCATGATCGTCATGGGCTTCATGGGCGTGATCATCGTGCCCATGGTGGTCTGCCATCGCAGTTAATGGCATCGCTAGCAAAGCGCTTAATAAAAGTGCCTTATTCATTGTTTGCTCCTAAACATTCTACAAGTGAATCTGCAATGGCATGCATCATCTGGGTATAGTGGTTGTTCCCTGGTTCAACCTCAGCCCCTAGTGGGTCCAGTACGGCAACGGTGTAGCTATTACCTACTAGGCGCTGAACTTGCTGATCGCTAAACTGAGGCTCACTAAATACGCAGCTAACATTTTGCTCAGCAAGCATTTTGCGTAACTCGAACTGGCGCGCCAAGCTGCTACCCGCTCTACTTGGCGACATGACAGCGGCAACACTAGCAAGGTTGTATGCTTGTTCAAAATATTGGTAGGCATCGTGAAAAACGACATAAGGCTGCCCCTGGTAGTCGGCTAGCTTGCTCGACAAATCGGTATCTAATTGCGCGAGCTTGGCCAATGTTGCCGCAAGATTTGCTTCGTACAGGCTCTGGTTTTGAGCATCAATGCGAATTAGTTTTTCAGCCACGACTTTGGCAACTTGCTGCATTTTTTCAACACTTAACCAAATATGCTGATCGTATTCGCCATGATCATGACCGTGGTCGTGCCCATGATCACGCAGTGCTAGCAATTCACCGACTTTCCCCGCTAAAGGCAGTTTGGCATTGGCATCAATGCGCCGCTCAAAACGGTGCATAAAGCCCTCTACGCCATCACCAACCCAAATTACTAAGTCGGCTTGCATCATCTGCTGCGCCTGCGTTGGCGTAAGCTGAAAGTCATGTGGCGAGCGCTCTGGCGAAACTAACAGTTGTGGCTCGCTAACACCTTCGGCAATTTGACTCACTATGCTGTGAATTGGCGCAATAGATGTCACAATACGAGGAGATCCTGCCGCTACCAAGGGTAGGCAAAGCGCGAGCAGAAATAGCTTTGTTTTCACGAATATGCTCCAATAAGCTCGATAATTTAATGTTATATTATTTCATTTAGATGATTTTTTGAATGACCAGATTGCAATTTGAGCACGTTCAACATCGTTTTGGTTCAGCCTTGGCTGTGCAAGACATCAGCTTTTCCCTCAATAATGAAGAAATTCTGACGATTATTGGCCCTAATGGCGCGGGTAAATCCACCATTTTGCGCTTGGCTTTGGGTATTTACCAACCCACTGCTGGCCGCATTCAATTGGCAGCGGATACGCATATTGGTTACATGCCACAAAAACTCGCAATCGACCCAACGTTGCCGCTAACCGTTGGGCGCTTTATGCAGTTAAACCACAAAGTAAGCCAGAAAGATGCTCGTATAGCGCTCGCTCGCACCGAAGTTGAGCATCTGTGGCGAGATTCCGTGCAAGACCTGTCTGGGGGCGAACTACAGCGAGTGTTACTGGCTCGCGCAGCGGTACGAAAACCCAACCTGCTGGTACTAGATGAGCCGGTGCAAGGTGTGGATTATCGCGGCGAAGCCGCACTATATGAACTGATCAGCCAATTGCGCGACGAGTTAAAGAGCGCTGTGCTGATGGTGTCCCATGACTTGCACGTCGTGATGGCAAGCAGCGATAACGTGCTGTGTGTGAATGGCCATATTTGCTGCCATGGCCACCCAGATCAAGTAAGCGACCATCCAGAATATGTCAGTTTGTTTGGCAAACGCGAGGCGCAGGCGCTAGGCGTTTATGTGCACGATCACGACCATGATCACGACTGTGGAGGGCAGCACTGATGACAAGCCTTTTCCTCACGGCACTCGCGGCGTTGATAGTCGTGATATTACTGTCGGCACCTTTGGGCTGTTTCGTCGTGTGGCGGCGTATGGCCTACTTTGGTGACACCCTCGCCCATGCTGGTTTACTTGGCGCGTCCTTAGCACTAATGGCTAACCTACCAGTGGCACTTGCCGCGAGCGTATTAGGTATTTTTATCGCCATTTTGCTGCTATTGCTTAGCAAGCGAAACTGGGTTGGCCAAGACAGCATTCTGGGCATTTTATCGCATGGCTCACTTGCAATAGGCTTGCTACTCGCTTGGGTAATGCCCACACAGCTAGACTTGGATGCACTGCTGTTTGGCGACTTATTAGCAGTAAGCTTAGGGGACTTATTGCTGTTAGCACCGCTAACGATTGCCATCGGCCTAATACTTTGGCGGTTCTGGCAGCCCCTACTTGCTATTACCGTTGACCGCGACCTTGCCTGCGCCGAAGGCTTGCCGGTTAAACGCCTTGAAGTGCTACTGGTTAGCCTGCTAGCGATCACGGTGGCGGTTGGCATACAGGCTGTTGGCGTGTTGCTGATGACGGCACTACTGATCACGCCTGCTGCCACGGCGAGAATATGGTCGCGCACACCAGAGCAAATGTTATTGCTGGCGTTAACATTTGGTTTATTGGCTGGCCTTGCTGGCATGGCAGGTTCATGGTGGTGGGCGCTGCCAGTGGGCCCAAGTGTTGTGGTAGCAGCGTTAATAGGTTTTATTGGCTCGGCTGCAATAAAGCGCAAAGCTTAAACAATACGACCCCCAAGTTGGGGGTCTAGTTAAAGATTGACCTAGGCAGACTTTTTCACCGGCCAAAAACCGACAGCAAACAAGTAGATCATCACGACCAACTCACCCCAGCCTACGTAGTCTGCCAAGCTCGTTGCAAGGCTTGGCAACAACCATAGTGTTGTGCCATCCACCATATAGGCAACGCCCGCCAGCGTGCAGGCTCCCGCCAATGTTTTTGCTGCCCAGCCAGCCCGTCGACAGAATAACCGACCCAATAACACTAGATGCAGGCCAAAAACCGCCAAACTAATAGACCAGACATAATTAAAGCTGACAAACCCTGCCTGCAAGTCTGCAGCAGCAGGCAACATATTGTTTGCCTCGTGCGTTAGCAACAACTGCCATAGCGGCAAAAGGGCAGCAAAAAATAGAGCGCTATAAATTACTCGTGTCCCCCCCATCACAACCGACAACACCGAATGAGGAAACAGTTTGTATAGCGAAAAACCCAACGCAATATCGAGCACAATAATCAGCGTGACAGCATAAACAAACTGGCTAAGTAGCGGCGGATTGACAGAGAAGTTTGCTAGCGTTTGCACAGGGTCTTGGGCATCAAATATGACTGGCAGCCAAGTTAACAGGCTGAGCATAGCCAAGACTGTCATAACCAACAGCATGGTGGCGCTGGTAATGGCAGCTAAGCGAGGCATTGTTGACGGGTGAGTATTCATGATTGTCTCCAAGCGTTGACTTGGAAACCATTCTAAGCATTCATTTTAGAATAGACATTACTCAAAAATGCACTACCCCCATGCATTTTCGCATGGAAGGCAGCTACTACTCTGCAGAAGTCTTAATGGCAGTCCTTGCATAGCCCATGCAACTCAACCGTTTCGCTATGCACGTCAAAGCCAAGATTCACAGCTTCAGTGCGCAGGCTCTTCATAACGGCTGGCATATGTATTTCAGCGACCGAGCCACATTGATCACAGACTAAAAACTGCGCCGCGTGATGGTCTTCAAAGTGGGTACACAAAACAAATGCATTGCGCGAGTCGAGACGGTGAACAAAACCCATTTGCTGAAGAAACTCAAGCGCGCGGTAAATAGTAGGCGGGCGAGCATTTGGCATATCTTTGGCTAGTTCGTCTAACAGTTCATAAGCGGTTCGAGCACCGTCGCTGGCTTCTAATAAACCAAACACTTTTTGACGAATAGGCGTGAAACGTTCACCTTTTTGCTGGCAAATTCGGCCAGCTTGCTCGATTAAACTCATATCTCAAAATACTCATGCAATGCTTAGGCTAAGTGTACCAACATCAACGTATCGCTTAAATGACTATTGAAAAACGACAAGGTCAGTCTTATTTAGAAACTAATTCGAACAGACAAGCCTGAGGTCTAAGATGTCGCAGAGCGAAGAGACCACCATCATTATTGAAGAAAAAGAAGACCAGCACCAGCTGGTACTAGCTAACACCGACCGACCAGCCAACCTTTATGTGCTGCCGGTGCACAATCGACCATTTATGCCAGCACAAGTCATGCCGGTTGAGGTGTCTGCTGAACATTGGGGCAGAACCATAGAGCGCATTGAAAACACCCAACATAAAATGGTCGCGCTTTATTTTGTTGCAGACGATGTTGGCAACAATGGCACTTTGACAGCGGATCAATTACCTAAAACTGGTACGCTGGCTCGGCTCCATCAAATTAAACACGATGGCGACCATATTCAGTTTGTCGCAGAAGGCTTAGCGCGCGTGCAGCATACTGGCTGGCTGTCAAAAGCCGAGCCATATTTGATTGATGCGACCTACCCACAAACCGACATTGCCGATGACAATACTGAAAAAGCTTGGGCGCTGGCCGTTATCAGTTCAATCAAAGAGCTATTGCCAATTAACCCGCTATACGGCGAAGAAGTACGCCAGTACTTCAAGCGTTTCAGTCCAAATAATCCGGGGCCGTTAACTGACTTTGCCGCTGCCATTACCACAGCGACCGGAGCACAACTGCAACAGGTGCTAGACCAAATCGATATGCAAGAGCGTATGGCACTGGTACTCAAGCTGCTCAAAAAAGAAATTGAAGTGGCCAAGCTGCATAGCGAAATTTCAGAGGAAGTAAACGAGAGCATAGATAGACATCAGCGCGAATTCTTTCTGCGCGAGCAGCTCAAGGTTATACAGCGCGAGTTAGGCATTAGTAAAGATGACAAAACCGCCGATGTTGATCAGTTCCGTGAGCGCCTAGATGGTAAGGCTGTACCTGAAGCAACGCTAGAAAAAATTGAAGAAGAGCTCGATAAACTTGCAGTGTTGGAGCCAGGCTCACCCGAATATGCCGTTACGCGCAACTGGCTCGACTCAGCGACATCGGTGCCTTGGGGCATAGAACATGAAGATCATTTAGACCTAAAACAAGCAAGCAAGGTTCTAGATAAACATCATGCCGGCTTAGAAGATGTAAAAGATCGCATTAAAGAGTTCCTAGCGGTTGGTGCCTTCAAGGGTGAGATTCAAGGCTCGATTGTTTGCCTTGTGGGCCCTCCGGGTGTGGGCAAAACATCGATTGGCAAATCAATCGCCGAGTCGCTAGGCCGTCCTTTTTATCGCTTTAGTGTTGGCGGCATGCGCGATGAGTCGGAGATCAAAGGCCATCGCCGAACCTATATTGGCGCCATGCCAGGTAAGCTAGTGCAAGCAGTGAAAGAGTCTAAGGTGATGAACCCTGTCATCATGCTCGATGAAATCGACAAAATGGGACAAAGCTATCAAGGCGACCCCGCCTCAGCACTGCTAGAAACACTAGATCCAGAGCAAAATGTAAATTTCTTGGATCATTATTTAGATTTGCGATTAGATCTATCTAAAGCGCTATTTGTGTGTACAGCTAACACGCTAGACAGCATACCAGGGCCACTGCTAGACCGTATGGAAGTGATTCGTTTATCTGGCTATTTGGCCGAGGAAAAACTCGCCATTGCTAAGAAACACCTGTGGCCTCGCATCGCGCAACGTTTTGGCTTCAAAGCAAGCCAGATCAACATTACCCAAGGTGCACTAAAACAAGTCATTGATGGGTATGCCCGAGAAAGTGGCGTGCGAGGCTTGGAAAAGCAGCTATCGAAATTAGCGCGCAAAGCAGTCGTGAAACTCGTTAGCGAAGAAGCGGAAAAAATTAGCATTCGCCAGCAAGAGGTGCGTGATTGGCTTGGTGAAGCGCCATTTAGAAAAGAGCGAAAACTCGGCGGTGTTGGGGTTATCACCGGCCTTGCTTGGACTGCCATGGGCGGCGCCACCTTACCAATTGAAACAACAATTGTGCACCGCAATGACAAAGGCCTAAAAATCACCGGACAACTAGGTGATGTAATGAAGGAGTCGGCCAACATCGCCATCAGCTATGTGCAAGCCAACGCCAAGCAGCTAGGTGTGCCGGATGACTTTTTCCATAACTGCACACTGCACCTGCACGTGCCTGAAGGTGCAACACCAAAAGACGGACCAAGTGCTGGGGTCACTATGACTTCTGCCTTGGTAAGCTTGGCGCGAGGGCAAGCACCGAAGAAGAACCTTGCGATGACTGGCGAAATCACCCTAACCGGGCAAGTACTGCCCGTTGGTGGCATTCGCGAAAAAGTCATTTCCGCAAAACGCCAAAATATTAATGAAGTGATTTTGCCAAAAGCGAACGAATCTGACTTTCTTGAGCTACCAGACTATGTGAAAGAGGGCGTGACGGTGCATTTTGCTGAAAAGTATACCGACGTGCTGAAGCAACTGTTTTAAGGCCTGAGCACTCCTCTGCAGGGACACTTAACTGGTCCTTTCATATAACGCCAAATGACAACAATCAGTCATTTGGCGTTTTTTTATCCCGTATGTGCAACATTTATTCCTATTATCATCGTTTCTTCTCATAGCTAGAACATCTATCTTTATCGCCATATCGAATATGGAGGTAACACCATGCTGAAACTGAAAACCCCTGAAGAAATGCAAAACAGCTACTCGCCGTTATACTTTTTATCCGCTCTTGGCGCTGGCGGATTAAGTATTTCATTCTTTCTCTATTTAATGTTCTGGCTACCACACCCGAATACGCCTATTCCTACATTCACCGATGTAAGCCAATACTTTAGCCAACCCTGGCAGTGGCAGCATGCTGTATTCATTCTGGCCATGGCAGCAATGCTGATACTAGCAGCTATTTTTGTGCGCATGCTGGTCTGGAACCTAAAAGCCTATAAGCTGTTTCAGCAAACTCAAGCTTACCAGCAACTGAAAGAGAGCAACGCCGAAACGCAGCGCTTTGCCATCCCACTAACGCTTGCTATGGGCGTAAATGTGTCGTTGGCACTGGGTGCCGTATTTATTCCAGGGTTATGGAGCGTGGTTGAGTACTTGTTTCCTGTTGCTATTGCAGCGTTTGCTGTGATTGGCTACTTTGCCGCACGTATGTACTTAGGCTTTTTCGCCCGAGTGATGGCGACAGGCGGCTTTGATTGCACTAAAAACAACAATCTCGGCCAAGCACTACCTGCCTTTGCTTTTTCTATGGTTGCTGTTGGACTCGCAGCATCTGTTGCGATGAGCACAAACCCTATCACTCAAACAGTCGCTTTAGTCTTGTCTGTGCTGTTCTTTATCGTTGCGCTAGTACTGGCCATTTTCAAAGTAGTGTTTGGCTTGCGAGCGATGTTTGAGCATGGCGCAGCCGCCGAAGGATTACCAACTTTCTTGGTAGTCATTCCGATTGTGACACTATTAGCCATTAGCGTAATTCGCTGGCAACATGGCTTACACAACTTTGAAGCCTTCGGACACAGTGCACCGATCGGCGTGTGGTTAACTGGCCTGATTGCTCTGCAGCTAATGTTTGGGGCAATGGGCTTGGCAATGAAAAAGCGGATGAACTACTTCAAAACGTTTGTTGCCGGAGAGAAAAAATCACCCGCATCTCTAGCACTCATCTGCCCAGGCGTTGCATTAGTCGTGCTAGGTATGTTTTGGATCAACAAAGGCTTGCTGCCAATGCTGCCAGAAGAGCTAGCAAAGTTCGGAGTTGCTTACATGCTGCTGTACGTGCCATTTATCTACCTACAGCTTCGAACGCTAACCTTGTACTTTAAATTAGGTAACAAGCTACTCGGTAAAGAACCAGTACGCCTACAAACCGCGTAAGTTTCCGTGGAGAGAGTTAGTCTTCTTGGGGAGCCAGTGGCTCCCTTTTTTTATTTACGAATAAAGCGAGCCAAACCAGTTACGAGCGTGAGCGCGCCTAGGCCAATCAGGGCGATGGGGCCCACAGATGACCAAGGCACTTCAAAGTCTGGCCAGTAGTAATAAACATTAGGCACTACAACAAAACCAAATAATAGAATACTAGCCAGCAGATAACTGCCACGAATGAGTGCTGCTAAGGCACTAGCAACCCCTATAGCTGTTGCCAGCCCTGGCCACCAGTACCCTTGCCACCAAACGATGCCGATACCAATGGATAAAGCCCCGCCAAATATAGAATCGGCAAGGGCATTGCGACGGCTACTTTTTGTATTCGATTGCTCTGACATATGAAACCTCTATTCAACTAGGTTATTGTGCCAGAGCCATCGTGAACCACAAATTAGCGCGGCTGTACCCGATAAATATTGCCACTGTCGGTCGCAATCAGTAACCGCCCTTGGTCGTCTACCGTGAGGGCGCGCATGCGCTCATTAAAGTCTTCGAACAAACGGTATTCGTCCTCACCATCCACATGGTTAAGATGCTGCTGCACCAATGCACTAGCGAATAGTGTGCCCTGCCAGTTTGGGAACGCCTCACCACGATAAACAACGAGGCTACTTGGAGCGATTGATGGCACATAAATTTTTTCTGGGTCTTTATAACCTGGACGAGACTCAGGCTCACCCACGTTAAATGGGCCCCAATACTCTTTACCCCACGAAATGAGCGGCCAGCCGTAATTTTCACCAGCTTCTATGATATTGATTTCATCGCCCCCGCGAGGGCCATGTTCAATTGACCACAGGGTGTTAGTCACGGGATCGTAGTCGATACCTTGCGGATTACGATGCCCCCAGCTATATATTTCATCGCGCCCAGCCGGCGTACCAACAAATGGATTATCCTCAGGCACTGAGCCATCGAGATTTAAGCGAATGATGGTTGCAGCATGGTTACCAGAATTTTGCCCATTATCGCGGTCGCCACGATCACCAATGGTAAAATAAACATGCTCGCCCACTATTTCTATACGCGAACCAAAGTGTTGGCCTTTTGAAGAAGCGGAATCAGTCACTAACAAGTCTTGCCAGCTGACTAGCTGACTGCCATCGAGCTGAGCACGAGCCAATGTTGTAGCAGCACCATTATCTACCGGTTTACTGTAGGTAAAATACAACCACCCCTCGGGGCCTTGCAAAACATCTAACAAACCACCCTGACCTTGCGCCCACACTTCTGGAAGCCCAGATACCGATTGCTGTGAATCGTCTGTAAGGTCAATCAAAGTGCTCTCACCTAAGCGGCCATTAACAAACAGAGTATCAGAGTCAACAATAGTCATCGCCCATGGTAGCGAAAGCCCAGATGCAACTTTTTCTACCTCGTAGGCTTCTCCTTGGTGTGTACCAGAGGCCACAATCTCGGCCGAGGCGATACTCGTTATGAATGCTGAAAGAAAAATTAAACTGCGCATAACACCTCCTTTTTTGGCGTTATACGCAGCATATCCAGTTATAGGGCTGTTTAATTAATAATCTTTACTAAACGCACATGCGATGGGTTATTAGTAGAAGCGTGACTAGAGCGTGTATATAGAAAATCGACAGGCATAAAAAAGCCGGGCATCCTACCCGGCAGTTTTTTCTCAGCATCCTATGCTGGTCGCATCCTAGCTCGGCTTAACCAGCCGACATCCTATCCTGCCGTCCTGGCAGTTCCTTTCCCTATTTGATCCTTAAACTCTGCATTCCAGCAGACCTTCTTCCTTGCTTTCCTAAGTTCCTTTGCGAACCATCCAGTTCGACCGTTTCCCTGTGTCGTCATCCTGTCGACGTGAATAACTATAGTAGGTTTGCTAGTGTCGGCGTTAGAGACATTAGCTCGGATGTTTGTAGGAGATTTGCCATAGATGGTGTGAGATTTTTTGTTTGGGTGATTTTTTTGGTTGGGTGTAGGTTTTACAAACCGTAGGTTTGGGAAACAAGTCTCTGCGTCACACCCGAGTGCTTTTATCGGGTGTCTAGTTTGTTGTTTCAACTTAGCGTCACACCCGAGTGCTTTTATCGGGTGTCTAGTTTACTGTTTTGAATGTGGTGACTAGATTCCCGCCTACGCGGGAATGACTGTTGCCCGGCGCAAAAGGACGCGCCGTGCAACCTACGGGTTACTGTGCTTATGCATCCATGCGAGCGTAGACATTTTCAGGCGCAATAAAAAACCCCGCCCTGCGAAGCAGGACGGGGTGTTTTATTAGGCGCTTGACGATGACCTACTCTCGCATGGGCAAGCCACACTACCATCGGCGATGCATCGTTTCACTACTGAGTTCGGAATGGGGTCAGGTGGTTCCA
>NZ_QPEP01000005.1 GCF_003577475.1 Salinibius halmophilus | reverse complement strand
CGACGGACATATTGTTCGGTGGTGCCAATTTTTTGAGGATGGCTTCTTTACGTTCTGGTGCGTATCGGTTCATAGTTCTCTCTGCACAGGTTTATGTGAAAACTATGTTGACCTATAGGGGCTTTCACAAAATATGAATGTTGACTCATTTTTTCTCAGACATTTATTTAACAAAGCCTCTGAAGTTTACGAATTTGACGCTCAAGAATTGACCGAATATATATTCCAGTCACCTATATTCGAAGAGTCTAAAAAGGATCTTATTCATACTGGCCTCCAAGCTTACCTTGCCGAGGATTATATCTCTGCAATACATATACTGGTTCCCCAGGCAGAGGCAGCTATTCGAACGCTAGTGGAGCTAATGGGGGGCGCTACTTTAAGGAAAAATAGGCAGGGTGGGCTACAGTTGAGGACGTTTGACGATTTACTAAGAGATGAAAGGGTAGAAGACTGTTTTGGTGCTGATTCATCGTTCTATTTCAGGATGCTACTTACTGACCAACGCGGTTGGAATATGCGAAATGACGTATGCCATGGAATCAGCCCAGTAGGTGCCTTCAATTATTCCACGGCAGATAGAATCATGCACGTAATCCTGTGCTTGGCTCAGGTTAGAGAGAACAATGCCTAACAAAGCGCTGCTGGCGGACAATTTTTACGCTGCGCTACAAAATTGCCGCAGAGCGCGGCGTTAGTTTGCTAAAGGCTAGCGATTAACTAGCCTAAGCTTGCTCTCACATCAGCAATGGTGATGAAGAGTTTATTTTCTGCGTCTTCAAATGCTTGAAAACCATAGCGTTCATAGAAGTGTTTCGCACCGTCTTTGGCATCAACGATAACAACTGGAAATGCAACGCTATCACTAGCGGCTAATAGCTTTCTGAGTGCGTCGATAAGCAGCCACTCACCAAAGCCTTTCCCTTTGTATCGGTCATCGACAGCAAGGCGGGCAATCAGACCACCAGAGGTGGATGATTGGTGCTTTTTTTGTAACTTATCAGGCAATGCCTTTAAGTCAATTGGTGTCATTGTTAGCGTGTAAAAGCCGATAACATGTGAGTTATCGCTATCATCTTCCAAAACAAATGTTCTGGTGTTGTCCTTCTTTGCTTGCTGACTCGCCATTACTTTTAAGTAATTATTGAGAGCTTCGATGCCACAGTTGAATCGGTTTCTATCGTGTTTAGCTTTATCTAGAAGTACCGTATTCATCATTGAGTTTTGCTCTCGTATCGATCAGCAGCAGCTTTTAGTTTTGAGTTCTGTGTTGCAGGACGATCTAAAGCTTCCATGAGCAACATCGCATCTGCTTGGCTCAGTTTTAAAGCCTGTTCACGTTCGATGACTTGTTTAGCTTTTTCGATTGCAGCGCTTAAAACAAACGAGTTGATGCTAGACATGCCGGCGATCGCGGCAGCCTTAGTAAGTAAGTCTTGTGTATCGACATCAACTCTAGCGGTGATGCGGGGCAAAGTAGTAGCCATAATGTTATCTCCTATTGTGTCAAAATGTCACATGTGCATTATGGTCTTAAAGTGTGCAATAAGCAATTCTTGTGTCACTTTGGCACGCAAACTAACAAACAATTTAAGAGTGATTCGGCACGCGTGGCATTTTTACTATGCGTTAATTTTAGTGATTAAGGTGGTATGCGGTGGCATCGGTATTGCGTGCCTCACACCTTAATTGGGCGTTAACTGGACGAAAGCATCGAGTAAGCAATGTCGAATAAAGCGGTTTTAGAAAGGCTTTTAATCGAAATAGATGATTACGATAAAAATCGTAAAGATCGGGATGCGTTTGCACAAAGGGTATACGAGTCAATCGAAGCACTAGAAGGATTTCCCTATTCAGTGTATCAGCAAGGTAGAGATTGGCAGTACAAAATAGAAACCGAGGGTTACTTTGATGAAGAAGGGTTTGAATCCGAAATCCAAGAAGTAATCCCAAAACTTAAGGAGTGGGTCAATGAACTTATTCAAGCCCACAGTTAACAAGGCCAAGCAGCATCGCCAGCAAAGCTGGCTGGACCTCGCTACACTCGGCCGTTGTGCACGGCGTTAGGGTGCTTGAAAATTAGCCACTTCGTACATACAATGTAAATATGATTAGATTTGAATGGGATCCAGCCAAGGGAAAGGCAACGAAGACGGAACAGAAGCATTATCAAGGTGGTTGAAATGAAAGACGAATATGACCTTTCACAATTGAAATCGCGCAAGAACCCTTATGCATCAAAGCTTAAGAAGCCAGTGACGATGCGGCTTGGTGAAGATGTAATTGAGTACTTTAAGGAAATGGCAGAAGAAAGTGGTGTTCCGTATCAAAGCCTAATCAACCTCTATCTGAGAGACTGTGTCGCGCAGCATCGAAAGATTGATATATCTTGGCAGCGCACACCCTAACCAGTTGCACCAGCAGATGGCACTAGCTGTCACAAATTTTGTTCCAAAATTACCGCCAGCCGCGCCGCGGCTGTGTAAAGCGTTATGGTTTAAAGAGAACTAAGTGAAACCAGTAGTAGTAACACTTTGTGGTAGTACCAAATTTAAAGAAGCATTTATTGAAGCTAATGCCAGCGAAACTATGGCGGGCAAAATTGTACTTTCGGTAGGTGGTTTTGATCATGCTGAAGGCGTCGTGTTAACCCAGACCCAACAAGAAATGCTTGGTAAGCTGCACGAGCACAAAATCGATATGTCTGATGAAATCTTAGTGTTGAATGTAGGCGGTTATATCGGCGATAGCACAAAGAATGAAATAGAGTATGCGCGTAAACTTGGTAAAATTGTAAGATTCCTTGAAAAGCATACTTGAAACAAGCCAAGTTGGCACGCAAACCATTACAACGCGCGGCTGGAATAACCCTGCCAAAAACCGCTGCTTTTGTCTGGTAACACAGCAGGATTCGAAGCACAGATAAACGGCGGAATTTGACTGCTCTGTCCGAACCGCAGCGCTAGAATTGGGATAGTAATGCTAATTTTTTACGAGTTGAACTCTGAAACTTGTGTCTCTGCTACAAATCCATTGCTACCCACACCGAGTACTATACCGTCATGGTGACAAACTAATTAGCTCCATGACGAAGAAGATGATGATAGATAAACATCGCGTCGCTCAGCGGTGCTGCTCGACAGGCCCCGTGGCAGCGGCTTATGAACGCATGGTAGCCACGGGGGCGGTGCAAAAAGATGGCGCGCAAGTCTCTCTGGCGGCAAAGCTAGATGCCCTGCACGAGTCTATTGTCTTGCTCCCACCAGTACCCTTGCTTACCAATAATCCAACAGAAGGCAACCGAAAAAGCAGTAGACTATTGTTCCTGGCACGAGCCATGGCATCCGCCGAGTCTTTTCTGCGAAAGAAGGTTCATTTGTGGTCTTTTGGTCCACCACCGCGGGGCATTTACATTCATGGACCGGTCGGGGTCGGCAAGAGTTTTCTAATGGATCTCTTTTACGAGTCGGTTAATGCGCCTGATGATGACGCTCGTTGTAATAATGACCGCCACAAACAGGCAAAAATTACCAAACGCCGCGTCCACTTTCATGAATTCATGCTAGACGTCCATCATCGAATCTTTGTTTACAAACAGAAGCACCCACTTGGTGATGCGATGCCAATCATTGCGCAACAATTGGCACAAGAAGCCCAACTCCTCTGTTTCGATGAATTTCAAGTAACAGACGTTGCCGATGCCATGATTTTAAAAAGACTGTTTTTATTATTGTTGGATTTTAATGTCGTGGTAGTGGCTACCTCGAATCGCTCCCCCGATGACTTATATAAGGGAGGCATTAACCGGTCCCTCTTTTTGCCATTCATCGACATGTTAAAAAACAGGTTCGACATTGTTTCCATGGAGGGTTCCACCAAGGATTATCGACTCGAAACTCGGCCGAATGGTCAATCCTATTTTTGGTCATGCAAGGATGTTCATGGCGATAATAACGGTGATTACAACAGTGAAAATAACACGCAGGCGCATTTGGAAGAAATATTTGGTGGTACTGGATCGGCAGCTGAGGTCATACAAGTCTCGTTCGGTCGCACCGTTCAGGTTACCCGATTAAACGACCGGTGCGCTTGGTTTAGCTTCTCCGAGTTGTGCTACCAACCGCTCGGCGCGGCAGATTTTATTGCCCTCTGCGAGCGATTTCCGGTCATCATCATAGACAACGTCCCCCAATTGGACGCCAATCACCTCGACGAAGCGCGACGATTCGTGACCCTCATTGACGCATGTTATGAATCTCGAACCCGCTTGGTGCTAGCGGCACAAGTCCCGCTCGACGAACTATTTGTCGATTTTGAAGCAGAAGTTGTAAGCAGTGATGGAGATGAAGAACTGTTTGTCAGTGAGAATGGGGGAAACTCGAGTGCCTTCGCGACGACCATGATTCGCACCAAAGAGGGGGAGCATGTGGAGTGGTCGGCGACGGGTCTAATTGGCGTGTCACTGGCACAATTCTCGTCTGCCAATGATCTCGCTTTTTCCTTTCGACGAGCCGCCTCTCGATTGGTAGAAATGGGGGGAAAGGAATGGGGGCGGAAATAACGAAAGCTTTTTGCCTTGCAAACCATTATCGAATTCCTGGATGAAACTGAGACAACGGAAAAAAGCGCTTCACTTGCATGAGCAGTGCTATTCAATACCCATTAATGGTGGCCAGTTCAGGGAACTTATGAGTAAATCAAGCAAAGAATTATTTAATAATCGCATTTTTCATACAAATTTCCGCGAATGCGGGCGTTAGGCAAATAGAATGGAAAAATCATGAAAGAGTCTGACTGGAAGATTTTTAAACAAATTAAAGAGAAAGCAATTGAGAAGTTTTGCAGTCAAGCGCTGAAAGAATTTGAAGAAGTAATTACCGATGAAAAAGAGCATGTCCACAATAGGTATTTACTACTTTATAAACTTGTTGAAAACACGGACAAAAAAATGGCCTTGATATTTGACGACCACAGCCGTTCAAAAGCAAAAATTCAACTCATTGCTATTCGATGTGAAGGTCTGGCAGATGAACATTTATTATCGAAACTGTCTGGTGAGATCCTAGAGCAGACTGATCCCGACAGGTTCCGGTGGTAGTTCGCCTAACTAGGCTAGCTAGCCTCGCTCATTACGGTCGCTGGACCTCCTTTCACTTGGTCGCTGCTGGCAGCATTGGCTCGAGGCAATAAAGCGGGGGTTTCAGCTAATTTCTGCCCACCAACCGAGTGCTTGGCATTTCCAATTGTCACTGAGGGGGAAGTTGATCTGCCAGAAATATGGGCAGAACCTATCACGCCTGTACTAGACGTACTTCTATCAAAATAAACGTATCTAGAGGTAGCGAATAACCTGCCTGATATTCAGTTAAGTAAGCTTAACAAAAAGTAATCTAATGACAAATACGTGATTTTAGTGTTTGTTGCGGCATGGATAAAATGGATTTATATGATAACTATTGTAGCATACACACCGAGCTGGATTTCGGCTTATCAAACCGAGCGGGAATTTTTGGCGTCGAAATTCTCTGCATGTAGCCCAAAAATAGAACACGTTGGCAGTACTAGTATTGGGATCGATGCGAAGCCTATCGTAGATATTGCAATTGGCTTAAAAGATCTAGCAGACCTAAATAGCGTTGACCTAAGGGCATTGGCAGCACAGAAGTGGTTTCGAATAAAGAAAACATTTCCCGATTCCGTCGTGTTAGCTAAGTACAATGACGATAGTTATCAAACTAAAACCCACTTTGCCCATGTAGTCGTAGAAGGCACTTCGCGGTGGCGAGAACTGGTTGTGTTTAGAGATAAGCTCATCGCAAGCGAAGCGTTAAGACAAGAATATTTAATGCTCAAGCTTAAGTTAGCCGATGAGTGTGGGGACGATATTGATCGCTACTCAGAGGCAAAGAAGGCGTTTGTGTTATCGGTAGTGAACAGTTGATAGGTCATTTGCGAGCAATGCACTGTTGAGCCTAACTGATGGATGACTGCATTATGAGTAGCGGTACATGAAGTAGCGGGCATACAATGGTGAATTCAGCTTTAGTTTATATCCAGTCGGTAAGCTAGTGCTTTGTCAATCAGCCTTGTGGCAGGTAAGGAAGTGCAATGAATAAAAGGATTGTGGCACCACTATGGGTTGTCGTTTTTGGGTTAGCTGGCTGCACTGAAACAGTCTCAAACGAGAATCGCGTAACGCCAAATGTGCTTCCTAGCCCATCGCCTAGCGTTATTTTTGATGAGTTTGGCTATACCGACCTAAATGTTCGTGCTTATCAAACATACGCATCGCTCTCATATCAGCAAGTGTCGCCCGAACAGCAGTTCTGTTACCGAAAGCATAATGCAACCTTTACTTGTAATACCTTGGAGCGGTCGGGCCCTTTTAACGAACCACTAGCCTTGGTGGTCATGGAAGATGGTTTACCTGTAAAACGCGACTATGATCTAGTTGAGCGCACGTTTGGCTATGCCAATAATCAGCGAGTTGCTTCGGCTACCTACTATTTAAACAACGAAGAAGTTGTATCGTACCGTGGTGTTTCACAACCGGTTGAAGTGCAAGAATTTTTTGCACTATCCGGTACGGTAGTTTTACCCAATGAAAACCGCTGCGACGTCGTGTGTCAGCTAGGGCGATATCGGGCTGTTAGTGATCTAAGCTTTGGTCACGGTAGTGAAGCTGTCTTATTGACCTACCAGATGCCGATTCCTAACAATATGGCGCAAAAAGCAAGGTTGGCCAGCGGGTCTTGTACGCAACCAAATTGCCCAACCAACCAGTCGGTCATTAACGAGCTAACAACGGCCAGCATTCACTGCACAGAGCATGACAGCTGCGTGCTTAACTTTAATAACGGTAGGGTTACAACCAAAACTGGCGAACTCATTGGCACAGTTGAACTTTCACGTGAGCAGTTTGGTGCGCTGGACGGGTTTGTTATATCAAGCAACCCTCATACGAAGCTTCAATATTATGGTCACACTGGCGTTAGCCATGAAACAGATGCTTACCAAGTGCAATGGTGGGCATTGTATCGAGATGGGGCATGGCGCCAAATTGAAGGATACTATGCCAATAGCTTGGCGTTCGAAGACATCAAACGAGCGTTCAGAGATGCTGTAGAAACACTCTACCAAGTTGAATGAGCGATGCCGTACTCGCTTTTTTGAACAAATAATCAGCTGTCATAATAGGAAAATCGCGGACACCTTGATCTAGGTCAGGCTCAGTAACAGCAGGAAAACAATCTACTTCATACACTTACCCTAATAGTTTGCTTAAAAGGAGTAGGGGTATGCGGTATTTTTTTATCTGCTTGTTGGCATTGTTGCTAGCATCACTTGGCAGTGCTGAAACCCGTGATATCGATATCCCGTTTTATCAGTCTTGGGTAAACTCCCCGCATGCCGACCTCGATTCACCAGCCTTCAACCATTGGGAAGAGGAAGACGACAAACTAGTACCAGAGCGCTGTGCTGCTTGTCATTCAACTACCGGCCATTTGGATTATTTAGGTGCTGATGGCTCCACGCCCTACCAAGTAGACGCCAAGGCACCTGGCCTTGAAGGCGTGCAATGCACGGCCTGCCATAATCGAGCGGTAAGCAATATGACCGAAGTTCGATTCCCTTCAGGTAGCTCTGTCACTCGAGTTGAAGCCGACGCGCGCTGTATGGACTGTCACCAAGGCAGAGCCAGTGGTGCTTCGGTTGATGAAATGGTGGCAGAGGCAGCGGTTGAAGCCGACCAAATCCACCAAGTGTTGAAGTTTATTAATGTGCACTACAGCCCAGCAGCGGCTACGCGGTTTGGCAAAGAAGCTGGTGGTGGTTATGAATATGCGGGCAAAGATTACGTAGGTTTCTTTTATCATGACGACTTTGCTACCCAGTGCAACGATTGCCACCGCGCCCACAGTACGCAAGTGAAAGTTAACCTTTGTAGTGACTGCCATCGCGATGCAACATCCGAAGCGGATTGGGCCAGCATTCGCAGTAAAAATAGCACACTCGACTACGATGGTGACGGGGAAGAAAGTGGTATTAAAGTGGAAGTGGAAACGCTACATGAACTGCTTTACGCCACCATGCAAGACTACGCCAGTCAGGTGCTAGAAGCGCCCGTGTTGTACGACAGCGGCGTTTATCCTTATTTCTTTAACGATAGCAATGGTAATGGCGTCAACGACCCCGGCGAAGCCATTTACCCGAATGCCTATAAATCATGGTCGCCACGCTTAGTGAAAGCGGCTTACAACTACCAATTTGTAGCTAAAGACCACGGCGCTTGGGCGCATAATGGTCAGTATGTACTGCAGTTGCTGCACGACAGCATTGCCGATCTAGGCGAAGCCGTTGCCATTCCTCCAATTGAGCGCGCTGGCGAATTCTAGGAGGCGTTATGAAACAGGTCATTTTTTCATTAGCGCTTGTGCTGGCTTTGCCGCTGTGGGCAGCAACGGCAGATCACAGTCAGTTTGATGTGCTCAAGCAAAATTTCACTTCACTAGAAGCCGTAACCGAGGCATGCGTTGGCTGCCACAACCAAGCCGAAGACCAGTTACATAAAAGTATACATTGGCAATGGCAGCTCGACGACAGCACGCAAGCTGCCATCGGCAAGCTGCATATTGTTAACGGTTATTACAACAACGTTGGTAGCAACGCCGCTGAATGTGGCAGTTGCCATATTGGTTTTGGTTTGTCAGCTTCCACGCTGACTAGCATAGATACCGGCCCGGTAGATTGCTTGATTTGTCACGACACCACTGGTGATTACTTTTTTGAAAAGTTTCACCAAGACGGCGCCGAGTGCACGCTTTGTCATGATGACCGTGGTAAAGCGAATCAAGCGCGAGTTGACAGCGAAGGTCCACGCTACACCTCTACGCTTACCGAAATGGTGTTAAGCGTTGGCGACACCTCGATAGAAACCTGTGGCAGTTGTCACTTTTATGATGGTGGCGCCGATGGTGCCAAACATGGTGACCTAGACAGTGGTTTAGTCAACGCGACTGTTGCGCAAGATGTTCACATGAGTAAAGAAGGTGCTGGGCTTGAATGCAGCGACTGCCACCAAAGCAATAACCATGAGTTTGAAGGGAGCCGCTACAGCGGGAAAAGCCCACTAGATACTGAACCTGTGAGTGCCCTAGAGGGTAGCCGGGCAACCTGTGTGTCTTGTCATGGCAATCGACCAATGAAGGATGAAAAGCTCAACGACCACACGGATGTCGTTGCTTGCCAAACCTGTCATATCCCAAGATATGCGCGCAACGGTATTGCCACCAAAACTAACTGGGACTGGTCGGCTGCTGGCATCTTGGATCGCAAGCAACGCCCGTTTAGCCAATATGACAGCAATGGCAATGTGGTTTACGACAGCGCCAAAGGTGCTATGGCATATGGGCAAGCGCTGCTGCCAAGCTACGCTTGGCACGACGGAACCTATCAACGCACCCGAGTCGGGGACCCTGTTGCAGAGGGTATGGCTATTACCGCGCCAACTAGCGAACAATCAGGGCGAATCTTCCCGTTTCATACTTTTACCAGCAAGCTGCCTTACGACGTCGACAATGAAATCTTATTGCCTATGCAGCTTACTGGGCGCGACCGCTCAGCACTTTGGAATGGCTATGACTGGGGGGCTGCCATTGATGCTGCGACCAATACCTACAATATGAACTATTCAGGTAACTTCGATTTTATCACCACCCTTACATATAGCGGCTTAAACCACGGCGTTGCGCCAGCTAGTGACGCGCTAACCTGCATTGAATGCCACCAAAAAGATGGTCGAATGGCGAAAGTGGCAGGGGTGTATTTGCCAGGTGCGATGCAAAATGGTTGGCTGGACCGCTACGCATGGCTAATAGTATTGCTCACGATTGCCGCCGTATTAGGGCATGGCCTGTTGCGCTGGATATTTGCGAGGAGACGCTCATGAGGGTAAAGCTATTTAAAGGCTATGAACGTTTTTGGCATTGGACCCAGGCCCTATTAATGATTGTTATGGGGGTTACTGGCTTTGAGATACGTGGTAGTTATAGTTGGCTTGGCTTTGAGCTGGCGATAGATGTACACGTAATCTGTGCCTGGACACTGATCGTTCTTTGGGTGTTTACCATTTTTTGGCACTTTACCACGGGCGAGTTTCGCCACTATATTCCACGTAAAGAAGGGGTTGTGGCGCAGGTGGTGTACTACACCCGAGGCATATTTTTAGGGTCACCGGCACCGTTTCACCCAAGTGAGCAGCAAAAACACAATCCATTGCAGCGTTTGGCTTACCTAAGCTTAAAAGTGTTTATGCTGCCATTTATTTGGATTACCGGCATGCTGTATTACTTCTACAACGAGCCATTCGTTCAGTGGCTAGGCGAGTTTGGTTTAGGGCTTGAGCAGATTGCCACGCTGCATGTTGTGGCCGCATTTATAATTATTTTATTTTTTGTTGCACACCTCTACTTAATCACCACCGGCGAGACAGTAGGGCAGCACTTAAAAGCCATGATTACCGGGTATGAGGACGTGCCAGATAAAAAGCCAGAGGCGAAAAAATAGCTAATGCGATTCTTTCCTAACTGAGCTATGTTGTTGGCACACACAGGCAAAGGGTCACCACAATGAAATTAGAATCTTTGGCGCTACACGAAGGTTATGAATCAGAAGCAACCACGAAAGCTGCTACCACACCAATTTACCAAACCACGTCGTATACTTTCGACAACACCCAGCACGGCGCCGATCTATTTAACCTAGCGGTGCCGGGCAATATATACTCGCGTATTATGAACCCAACCAACGACGTGCTAGAGAAACGCATGGCGGCTATGGAAGGTGGGGTGGGGGCACTATGTGTTGCCTCGGGTATGTCGGCCATTACCTATGCCATTCAGTGCTTAACCGAAGTGGGCGACAATATTGTCAGCACCAGCCAGCTATACGGTGGCACCTTTAACTTATTTGCTCATACGTTGCCACGTCAAGGCATTGAAACCCGCATGGTATCGCACGATGACTACGAGGGCTTTGAAGCCGCTATTGATGACAAAACCAAAGCGGTATTTTGTGAATCGATCGGCAACCCAGCCGGCAACGTGGTGGACCTGCAACGCCTTGCCGAAATTGCCCACAAACATGGCGTGCCGCTCATTGTCGACAATACCGTCGCCACCCCTTTCTTATGCCGCCCATTTGAGCATGGTGCAGACATTGTGGTGCACTCGCTAACCAAATACATTGGCGGCCATGGCACTACCGTAGGGGGTGTGATTGTCGATTCGGGTAAGTTTGACTGGGTAGCCAATAAAGAGCGCTTCCCTGTATTAAACGAGCCAGACCCGTCTTACCATGGTGTGGTCTATACCGAAGCCCTAGGCGAAGCTGCCTATATCGGCCGTTGTCGAGTGGTGCCATTGCGCAACACAGGTGCGGCGTTGTCGCCAATGAATGCCTTCCAAATTATGCAGGGCTTAGAAACATTGGGCTTGCGCATGGAACGCCACTGCGAAAATGCCGAAAAACTAGCACAATACCTAGAGAAGCATCCAAAAGTTGCTTGGGTAAATTACGCTGGTTTGGCCAATAGTTCATACAGAGCCACATGCGAGAAGATCACCGGTGGCAAGGCCTCCGGTATTTTGAGTTTTGGTATTAAAGGCGGCTTTGAAGCGTGCGCTAAGTTTATTGATTCGCTGCAAATGATTTTACGGTTGGTAAATATTGGCGATGCCAAATCATTGGCTTGTCACCCGGCATCGACTACCCACCGCCAGCTCAACCCAGAAGAGCTTGCTAAGGCTGGAGTGAGCGAGGACTTGGTGCGTATTTCGGTAGGCATTGAGCATATCGACGATATTATTGCCGATGTTGAGCAAGCGCTTAACCAATAACCTGTTGGTTGGCGCTATTTGATAGCGCCAACACTTCCCCACGCAAGGAACAACAATAAGGATAACTCAATGCGTGTTTCTACTTCTTTTGCTAGTTCGCTAACCGCTGCTGCGCTGGCTTCTGTAATGCTTGTGGCTTGTGGTAGCCAGAGCAGCACTGAGCAAGCTAGTGCGCCCGCACCCGCGATTGCTAGTATCGTCAATATTGTGCCTGCTCCCAATGCCAATGCGTTTATCACTGGTACGCTGGATGTATCGGATGGCGTCACCATAATAGGCCGAGATCAGTCGGTTGCGGCGCAAATGTTGACCGAAACGTTTACCACGACTGGCGATATTCTTGTCACCCTGCAAGGTGATACATCACTGACGCCGGAAAGCTATCGCCTAGTGATTGATGATGCCATCACGATTAGTGCAGCCGATGATACTGGTTTGCTATACGGCGCTCAAACACTGCAACAGATAGTGCTGCAATATGGCACTAGCTTGCCTAAAACCGCGTTTACCGATGCACCTAGATACAGTTGGCGTGGTAGCATGATTGATGTAGCGCGCAGTTTTTATCCCATCGATTATTTGTATGCCCATGTAGACCGCATGGCCATGTTCAAGCTCAACAAATTGCATTTGCATCTATCCGACGACCAAGGCTGGCGCTTGCAAGTACCTGACTATCCGCGTTTGGTAGAAGTGGGGGGTAATAGTGCTGTAGAAGGTGGACGAACAGGCTATTACAGTAGCGAAGACATGCGTGCACTAGTGGAATATGCAAGCGAACGCGGCGTGACCATAGTGCCGGAAATTGACTTACCTGGGCATACGCAAGCGGCGATTGCATCCTACAACGATCTTGCTTGCGATGGTGTCACCAACCTAGGTACTTACTCTGGTGTGCGGGTTGGTTTCAGTAAGCTTTGCCTAACCAAACCAGAGGTGTATAAGCCATTCGTAGAAGCCGTGATTGATACCATGGTAGATGTATTCCCAAGTGAATTTATTCATATTGGTGGCGATGAAATCCGCGACCCGTTGTATGGTGAGTTTATGGTGTATGCGTCTGACTACGTAGCCAGCAAAGGCCGCTCGGCCGTGGCGTGGGAAGAAGCCGGCAAGCATGTGATGAACGACACGAGCATGGTGTTTCAATGGTGGAACGACAACTTCGACCTAACACCAGCCATTGAACGTGGTCATCGCCAAATTCTCTCGCCGTGCTCGTATACCTACCTCGATCATGGCAACTACGCTGGGCAACCAAATACCTACACCTGGTGTCGCCAAGATGGTGTGCCACTCGAGCGCTTGTACTCGTTTGAACCAGCCGACTTTAACAACGTGCTAGGCATAGAAGCACCACTTTGGTCGGAGCTTGTTCATGATAATGCCACTGCCGATAACCGCCTTTGGCCAAGGTTAATGGGCGTTGCCGAGTTGGGTTGGAGTGTGCCGCAATATCGCGACTGGCAAAGCTTTAGCCAACGCATTGAAGCCTTACAACCAATGCTTGATGAGGCAGGTGTTGCGTATTATCCGTGGATAGATGCCCGATAAACCCGCTCGGGCATGACGCACCTCGCTACCACTCGCGTATTACCGGAAAACTGGGTAATATCGCCCGCCTCAATCGTGAGTGGTGGTGAAGTGCTGACTTCAATTCAGATCAATTTTTTTCAACAATATGGCTATTTGGTACTGCCTGGCGCAGCACTCAATGATTTAGCCGTGCTTAGAGCAGAGGCACAGCGTCAACTCGCTCACCCAGAGCAGCCCATGGAACTTGAAGCCACTGTGGGTTACCCAGGGGCGCCCTTGGCAAACGCAGAAGGCGGTGACACGGTTCGCCGGCTATTAAAAGCCACGGAACGTTCAAAAGTGTGGCTTGATTGGGCAACCAGTGCGCAAGCAAAAGCTTGGCTGGCGCCACTGGTGAATGACGCTGACCCCGCTAAAAAAGTTTGGTTAAACCCTAATCATCACAATTGCTTAATGACAAAGTCGCCGCGGTATTCAAGTGATACCGGCTGGCACCAAGACATTCGTTATTGGCAGTTTAAGCAGCCACAGTTAGTGAGTATGTGGCTAGCGCTTGGTGATGAACGCACCGAAAACGGTGGCTTGCAGGTTATTCCTGGCAGCCATGCCGCTGTATTTTCCAGTAACCAGTTCGATGAAAAGAAATTCTTTCGAACCGATTTTACTACTAACCTTACTTGGCTTGAGAAATCTGTCAGTATTGAACTGAATGCAGGCGACGTATTGCTGTTCGATAGCCGCCTGTTACACAAAGCAAGTCGCAACCATAGCGAGCTCACCAAGTTATCACTGGTGTTTACCTATCACGGTGAAAGCAATTACCCCATCGCCGGCACCCGCTCGGCGAGCCAGCCAGAAATTAAACTTTAGCGGATGGGTGTTTTTTAAAGGGGCTAGATGCCCGATAAAAGCACTCGGGCATGACGAGGGCGACCTAAACTTTAGCGGATGGGTGTTTTTTAAAGGGGCTAGATGCCCAATAAAAGCACTCGGGCATGACGAGGGCGACCCACTCGGGCATGACGAGGGCGACCCACTCGGGCATAACGCCTACAACATCCGGTGCACCCGCCAGGCGGCGATGCCGCTACTCAGAGCAAACATGAGTACGGTAAAGCCCAGTAACCAAGCAAAGGGCTGCCATAAAATGTTAAGTGGCATGCTCCAGCCAAAGGCGATTACATTGATGTCGTTAATCAATAATGCCGATAACCAGATGCCGATGGGCACGCTAACAGCAAAGGTAAGTAGCACCATTAAGCCAATCGGGGCGGTCACAATCATTAGCCACTCTCTACCACTTACTCCAAGCGCTCGCCATTGCTGATATTGTTGCATGCGCTGTTGGTGAACCGAGAGTAGGGCGGCGAATAAGGCAATGCCTGCCACGGCGAAGGTAAGTGTATTTAGGGCGCCGGTTATGGCAAAGGTGCGGTCGAAAATCGCGAGGGCTATTGATAGCAGCTCAGTCTGATCAATCCACAACTCTGCGGGCAACTCATTTAGCACGTTAGCTACCGGCGCATCTAACCATAGAGCATGGCCAAGTGGCTCTGCGTTCGGCCAGTGCTGCAATAGCGTATCTTGCGCCAGATAAAACGAATAATAAGGGTTGCCATAATCATGAAAGAAGCCGCGTATCACAAACGGCTGCAGGCCTGTTTCAGTGGCTAATTCAATGGTATCACCAAGCTTGGCACCGCCAAGGTGTTTACTTTGCTCATTAGCTAATACACTGTTGGCTTGCCACACTCTCTCACCGGATTCCATTGGCAACGCACGCATATCCGGCGCACTGGTGTTCACGCCAAGAATTTCGGCAGGACGGTCTTGCCAGCGCTCGGTTACCCCATAACGTGTATGAGCGGCGAGCACTTCAGGATTTTGGCGGTAATTATTAATGTCTACCTCGGGCTGTAAATAGGCACTGGCCGATAACCGCACCGTTAACCAATCACTCAGTGCTACCCGAAACGAGCCGACCAACAAACTCACACCTATATTGGCAACCAACGCCAATAGCACAGCCATCATAGCAATGCGCAAGTGGGGCAGCTGTGCAAAGATATCACTGACTGCCCAGCGCACACGCCAAAAACGCTGAGGAATTACACCCGTTATCGCCTTGGCAGCTAGATACAACACAACGGGTAGCAGTAGTGCACAGCCAAATAATGTGAAGGTAAGCATCACAAAACTAGTGGTCACCTTGCTGGCATTGGCGGCTAACACCGCACTAACAAGTAACAACAATGGCGCAATCACTAGCAATATAACGGGCAGTTTTTCCTGGCGCTGATGTTTGATTTTTTGGGTGGCACTGAGCCAAAGTGGACCAGCAATGGCGAGTACGACCCCTAATAGCGTCATAAGGCCCGCTTGTAACCAGTGTGCGGCAGATAAAGTAACCGCTGGGCTAACCACGGCGCCAAACAGGCTCTGCAAGCTAGCTGCCACCGCTGGCAACAATAAGTTGGCCAGTAAAAAACCCGCCGTACCGCCTAGGGTTGTGCCCAGTAATGCCCAAAGTAGTGCTTCAATAGCAATGGCTAGGGCAATGATACCGGTAGGGGTGCCAAGCTCGCGCAGGGTTTGCATGGTTTTCGTGCGGCTATGCAACGAGAAGCGCACTGCGTTGAAAACAATAAAAAGTCCAACAACGAATGCCAACCAACCCAAAGCACCTAGCTGAATATGCAGGCTGTCGGTTAACTCTTGCAGGTCGAGCGTTTGCTGATTGCGCACCAGTTGCAGCGAATCGGGTAGGCTCGCTTGTAAGGCGGCAATGCGTTGGTTACTCAGCGCGGGCACGCCAATATAGGTAAAACCAGCTGATGAGGTAAGGCGGCCAGCATAACGCAAATCAGTGATCAGTTGGTTGCCAGCCTGGTCGTCAATGATGACAGCAGGCGGCAGAAACTGGCCATTGGCAAGCTTTATGGCTTGTCGGTTGCGCACCGACAGCTGCTCAGCAATGCTGGCAGGTACCAGTGTATAAAGTGGCAATGGGGCAAAAGTGGCTTGTGCACCGGGTAATTGCTCTAGATTACTGGCGATAACAGACAGTGCCACGCCCGACTCGCTCATCAGGCTTAGCTCACGAACGGGGTACAGGCCGGTAAAACCTGCGTTGGAAAGCTCGACGAGGATGCTTTCTGGCACTAGATCGCTGCCATTGAAGCCAGGGCGAATTAGGTACTTTGCTTGCGTGCCCAAAAGCTGGTCGGCGTCTTGGTAGCTGGCTTTGGCGTGGCTGTTAATTAATGTGACGCTGCTCCATAGCGCCACACCTAGTACCAAACCTAATAGCAAAAATAGCCCTTGGCCAATATGGCGGCGATAATGGCTAAGCAGCACAGCCGTGCAAAGCCACAGTGTATTAAACATGGCGATCGGCTTCACGGTCTGTACCGGCTATTGCTAAGCAGCCGTTTGCAAGATGCCATTGCTGGTCAAGGTACTGCGCCATAGTGGGGCTATGCGTCACCATCAACAAGCTGCTGTTGGCCGATTTCACACAATCGAGGAATAAAGTCATCACCTGTTTGGCCGTTTGCTCATCCAAGTTGCCAGTTGGTTCGTCGGCTAATACTAACGCGGGGCGATGGGCTAGTGCTCGTGCAATGGCAACTCGTTGCTGCTGACCACCAGATAAGGCGTCTGGTAATTGCTTGAGCTTATCGCCAAGCCCAAGGCGTTCTATCAATTGTGCAATAAACGCTTCGTCCAGTCGCCCAGCTAAGCGTGCTTGCAGGCGAATATTGTCGGCTACGGTAAGCGTTGGTATGAGATGAAAATCTTGAAAAACAAGACTCAATTGCGTTCTTCGAAGCGTGTCCCATTGCTTACGTGTCGCTTGGCTCATCGACTGCTGGTTTATCAGTAACTCACCCGAGTCAGGTTGGTCGAGCCCGGCGATTAAATGCAACAAGGTACTTTTGCCACTACCACTTTCGCCCAATAAGGCGACCGATTTGCCAGACGCTAGCTCGCCGCTGACATTATTGAGTACTGATAGATACCCATCAGGCTGTTGATAGCCTTTGCTGAGTTGCCGAAGTTCCAACACGTGCGATATTGCCCTTTATGATTTATTGCCACAGTAACATACGCACGACACTGCCAGATGAATACATTGCTTTGATACCAACTTTAACGACAGAGCCCAACTAGCTCGCACTAGTTGAGCCTTGCGGTGAGATGCTCAACGGTTAGCGTATTGTTTGACTGCTTTGGCCGAGTCGACAATTGACGTGCTAACTGGGATAAAAGTGAATCCAAAGGTCTTTTCGGCCTTATCGCCCGATACAGCTAGGGTGCGACCAAGGCTTTGAGCCATCATTTTGGCATCGCCGGAAAATAGCCCCATGGCTTTGATTAACCAGCCTGGTGCTTCGCTCTTTGGTGCTTTTACTGAAGCATCCCAAGCGCGCAGCATATTAGCGGCTTCTAAAATTGAATGGGCGCCCGCGGCAGCGGCAAAGCGTTCGCCTTTTGCTGCTTCTAGGGTAATGGCATCAACATGCATGCGCGCAACATCTCGCACATCCACGGCTACAAGGTCCATTGGAGGGGCGACCGGGATTTTACCTGTCATTAATTGCTCAACCAGCTCAAGTGATGTGCCATAGCGGCTATCCATTGGTGGGCCAAATACTGCACCCGGGTTAATGGTCGTAAGCGCCATGTTTGGATTGTCTTTAACAAAGTCCCAAGCGGCTTTTTCGGCTAGTGTTTTTGATGCCTCGTAGGCACTCACTGAAGGGTGATCTGGTGTGGTCCAGTTAGATTCGTCCGACACCTGCTGAGCGGGTTTGTTGGCATCTTTATAAATGGCGGCACATGAAGAAGTAAGGATCACTCGTTCTATGCCTGCTGCTTTCGCTGCATTTAAAGCACGCAAGGTACCCTGAACGGCCGGGCGAATCAGTACTTGGGGGTCTTTCGGTTGGCTTAGTGGAAAGGGGGAAGCGGTATGCATTAACACGTCGCAGCCGGTCATGGCTTCTTGCCAACCGTCATCCTTCTCCAAGTCCAAAAAGGCAAATTCAAGCGTGTGATTAGGAAACAACGCCTCTAGCTCAGCTTTACGTTTCTGCGAGCGAACCGACGCCCGCACTTCATAGCCTTTTTCTAATAATTCACGCACGACGTGCTTGGCAATAAAGCCCGAAGCACCGGTTACAAATACCTTAGTCATGTACCCTCCTTTTATATTTGGGCAAAAAAGTTGTTAGCCCAATAAGTTACAGGCTGTCAGTAGACTAGTACGTAAAGATAGGCGTTTTGTGTTTATTTTGTCTTACTTGTTTTGCTATAAAAGGTTCTGCTATAACTGTGTTGCTGTATAAAAACACATGAGGCAACCATGCAGACCATTCAAATTCAATATCACAAAACGCGATTGGCTGAGTTTGTGTTGGGTAGCCTTAATAATGAGCTGTGTTTATGTGATTTTCGCTACCGAAAACTGCGTGCTCAGGTTGATGAGCGGATAAAACGGGTTGCCAATGCCGAGTTTGTCGAGCAAGACACCCCGCTGCTTGCTGCCACACGCACTCAGCTAGATGAATACCTGCTCGGTAAGCGTCGCGAGTTCGACCTACCCCTTAAACTTCTGGGTAGCGCGTTTCAACAACAGGTTTGGCAAGCATTGTTAGATGTACCTTACGGCAGTACAACTAGCTATCAGGCGATAGGAGAGGCCATCGGTAATGCAAAAGCGGTGCGCGCTATTGGGACCGCCAATGGTGCTAATGCAATCGCAATCATTGTGCCGTGCCATCGCGTGATTGGTCGCGATGGGAGTTTGACTGGATACGGTGGTGGGCTAGCGCTCAAACAAAAACTACTGAACTTAGAGCAGAGTCAGTTTTTCTTAGCGCCATAGAACTTGTGCTTGCGCCAAAGCGTACAAGCTAACAGATAGCCACCTATTAATGGAGACGCTCGTGCGCGATTCAAAACCTATTCCTAGTTCACGCTTAGCTCGCATGAGTAAACTTGGCGGCTTTGCCAGCAAGGTTGCTGGTAACGTGCTAGCGGGCGGCGCCAAACAACTAGCCACAGGTAATAGGCCAAAGTTTGGCGACCTGCTGCTGACACCCAAAAATATAGACAGCTTAGTTACCCAGCTGGCGCATATGCGTGGTGCGGCAATGAAGCTTGGTCAGTTACTATCAATGGATGCCGGTGAGGTACTCACGCCAGAACTGGCGGCTTTACTAGAGCGTTTACGCAGTGATGCCGACCCAATGCCATACAAGCAGTTTGTTCAGGTTATGAATAATGCTTGGGGTGGCGACTGGCAAGGCCGAGTGCAGTACATTTCGCCGCGCCCATTCAGTGCTGCCTCTATTGGTCAAGTGCACAAAGCCAACTCGCACGACGGCGATACCCTGGCCATTAAAGTGCAATACTTAGGGGTGTCGCGCAGTATCGACAGCGATGTCGACAATGTCATGAGCCTGCTGCGCATGGCGCGTTTGTTGCCAGCCGGAATTGAAGAAAGTGGCTTGGTGGATGAGGCCAAAGCTCAGCTTAAAATGGAAGCAGACTACCGCCATGAAGCCGAAATGGCGAAGCAATACGCCAAACTGTTAGATGGCGACGACCGCTTTGCCATTCCACATATCTATGATGAATTAACCACCGAAACCACGTTGGCGATGGCGTTCGTTAATGGCCAGCCCATTGATTCACTAGCCAGCCAAGCCCAACGCGATCAATTTGCCACCGCGCTAATTGAGTTGTTCTTGCGTGAGTTACTTGAATTGCAGTTTATGCAAACCGACCCAAACCCGGCCAACTACCAAGTGCAAGCGGACGGCACCATTGTTTTACTCGATTTCGGTGCCACTCGTAAAATTAGTGATGTGGTGAGCCATGGTTACCGTAAGCTATTAAACGCTGGTTACCACAACGACCGAGGCGAAATAGCCAAAGCGGCCGAACAAATTGGCTACTTCAATGCCGATATTCCAACTAGCTACAAAGAGCAGGTCGTTGAACTGTTTGTATTGGCCACCGAAGCGCTACGTAGCGATGGTGACTTCGATTTTGCCGCCAGCGATCAAGCTAAACGCATAAGAGAGCAGGGCATTGCTATTAGTCAGGCTATGCGCGAAAGCAAAAGTGGCTGGCATAGCCCACCCGTTGATGCCTTATTCATTCACCGCAAGGTTGCCGGCTTGTATTTAATCGCCGCCAAGCTACAAGCCAAGGTGCCGGTCAAAGAGATGTTTCAGCGCTACCTTGATTAGAACGGTACAACTCGCTTACAACACCATTTCAACTCAAGTAGGTCCGTAAATCACCGGCGCAGCGGGTGTTTGCGGACATGGATGTCTGTCCACTGCCAATCACAGCAGCATGATAGGTTTATGGATTTGCTGCATGTCAAAGGAATGCATCCACCACATAGGTTTTTGCTGGTATTTGCTGTACTTTGAAACTTATCAATTGCCTCATCTAGTGCTGCGCATAACTAGTTTTAGGCATAACGCCCGCAGTTGATGATCCATTGTTAATAAAAGGAGTTGAGGATGGCAAGGCCGAAAACTAAGGAAGCACTTGTTGTACAAGCCGAAGAATCATTTTCCAAGCTATTTCAGTATATCGATTCGATGTCAGGCGCGGCTCTGAACACAGAATTTGATTTTTCTAACGACAAAAGCAAAAAAGAACAGCATTGGAGTCGTGACCGAAACCTTCGTGATGTGTTGGTGCACCTGTATGAATGGCACCAATTACTGCTTCGATGGGAGGCTTCGAATATGGCTGGGAAAAAGGCTAGCTTTCTGCCTGAGCCATATAACTGGAAAACCTACGGGCAAATGAATATCGAAATTTGGCAAAAGCATCAAACAACAAGCTTGGATGACGCAAAACTTTTGGTGCAGCAGAGTCATAGTGCTGCCCATGAATTAGTGAAAAAGCATTCTGAAGAAGCGCTTTTTACAAAACAATTTTTCGACTGGACTGGCACAACAACGCTAGGCAGCTACTGTGTTTCGACGATGCCGAGCCACTATGAATGGGCGTTAAAAAAGCTTAAAGCGCACGTAAAAATGCACGCTCTGGATCGTTCGTGAGAAACCCTATAAGCAGCCGAGCTAGCTTTTGGCTAACGGTTACTTCTGTTTGGGCCGTAATTTTGTTGGCTAGTTATCTCAGCTCACAGTTCGCTAGGCTACATAGTGTTGCTGGTGCTGTTGTTGATACAGGTTAGCAATTACCAGCCAAACCATTTTGCATGATTGTGTTATATGCTACACTAACTGTTGTAAATAAAACACTCAGTGTAGGTGATCTGATGACAGCTCAGCCGAGTCATCCTTATGACAACACGCAAGCCAACTTTGATGAGGCGCAGCGCCTTTCTCTTGGCAAAATGCTACTTAAGCTATTTGACCATTGGCAGTTAAAGACCGATGAGCAATTGCGCTTATTGGGATATTCACCTAGCAATCGGCGAGCGCTTAGTACGCTGCAAACTAAACCGTTTAGCAATGATCAAGACAAGTTGGACCGCGCTGGTTTGCTATTAGGCATTCACAAGAACCTGCGTTTGCTGTTTCCTGGTCAACCAGACTTGCTATACGGCTGGATTACTCGGCCAAATTTGGCGTTTCAAGGTATGCGTCCATTGGATGTAATGCTGCAATATCATTTGCTAGGCTTACATATGGTGAAGCACTACTTAGACGTGCAGCGGGGCCAATAATGGTAAATGAGCTTACTTTGGATGGTTTAACGCTCATTGAAGTGCGCCAGCTTTTGTACCGCAACATTGTCTCGCTGCAGGTATCGCAAGATTTGTTTGATGATTTATCCGATGACCCGAGCGAACAGCAAGTAGCCGCGCAGTGTGAAATGGCCGTAAAGCAGAGCATTTTTACCTCGAGTTGCCCTGTGATTGACCGACCCTTTGAGGATGCCCTGTTTCGCCAAGTAATCGAATACCCCTTTGCCAATCCAGGCGCTAGCCGCTTTTCTACGGGCCAGTGGGGCGTGTGGTATGGGTGCCATGAGCTGTCTACCACTATCTATGAGACTGGATATCATTGGGTAAATGGGCTGCTGCGCGATACCCAAGCGCTTGACAATGGCCGCCAAATTGAGCGCAAGGTCTACACGGTTGACTGCAACGCGGCACTGATTAATCTAAGCAATGGGCTATCCACTCACCCTAATGTCTTTGACCCGCGTGATTATGGTACCTCACAGCAGTTTGGCAAATTAATTCACGACCGCGGCTTACCAGGTGTGCATTGTCCTTCGGTGCGCGATCAGCAGGGTATGAACGCTGCGATCTTCACGCCATCGGTACTTACTGACGCTAAAGTTTGCAAGTTTTTGCGCTACGAATATCGCGATGGCGCGGTATGGTGCGATGGTGATCCATACGACGTAATGTAGTTACCGCTGCCATCGGCGGAACAAGGTTTTGCTTAGTGTGGCAGCACGTTGAGCCTGAGCACTCAAGCCAGGCACTTTGGCACGGCGTTGGCGGTTTAGCTGGGTATTCACCGCTTGCTCGTATAACAATTCAATACTTGCGAGCAGCGAGTTTAAGTTGACCGGGTTAGGGGCTAAGCAAACTGGAATCACCTGCATCGCCAGCAATTCCTCATTATAAGCCAATGCCTGTTGAACAATCTCACTGTTTAGCATGCTCTGTTCAATAGAGTCGGTAGCATTAGCAAGATTCGCTAGCAGGTCTACTTGGTTAAGCACGCCGAGCTGAATCGGGGCGAGCTTGTCCGGGTGATCTTGATAGTACGCATCAATCTGGGCTTTAAACCGACGATCTAGCTGGCGCGCAGGCTGGTTTGCTTTCAGCACCCAAATAACTAGATCACTGTTTTGCACGGCTTGTAATAGTGTTTTTTCACGCTTGGTAGTGCCATCCAAACCTGGAAGGTCGACTAAATGCAGTCGCATGGTTTGGCTAATCTCACATTCGTAGGCGGCAGCTTCATTAGTGCTTGGCAGCCGGTGCACCTCGGCGTTCATTTGCTGGCATAAAGCATTCACTAGACTAGATTTCCCGGCACTTACTTGCCCAATTACGCTGATGGTAATGGCGTTTACTGGCGGAGTGAACTCAGCGGTTTGCTGCTGTGTGGCCTGAAAGCGCCCGCTATATAGGTCGATGGCGGTGCGGCCTATTTCTTCGAGTAAGGCCGTTTTTAACAGTTGGTCGGTCTCGGCAAGAAGCTTTTTTCCGACCTGATTGACAATGATGTTGCGGGCTTCACCTACCAGCGCTGCCAGTGGATTAATGGTGCGGTAGGCTCGATATAAATTATATGTAAATTTATATGCTTTAAATCCCGTTTTTAACGACTTTTTATTATCAAATCCCGTTTTAATGTACGACAGCTTCGCCTGCTCTATGTAGGGTACTTGGGCAATCAATACTTCCCGATAGCGCCGGCTCACTTCCTCGGTTAGGCGCAGTGCTTCGGGCAAACTAAAGGCCAACTCGTTACTTTTTTGATAGCTTTGGGCAATGTTTTGAATCATCTCTAGGCTTGCCGCAGGCAGCTCACGCCAATCTGGGTTATCTGCTACCAGTTGTTTAATAAGGGGCAATTGTTTTTGCCAAACCTCTTCATCGTATGCGCTCCAATGGCCAAGGGGGGCTTGCGTTTCAAGCGCTGGCATTTGCGCGCTGAGTCGGCGCAGCCACAGGCGGCTAGCAAGCCACACGAGTGCCACACTTATCAGCGACACCGCTAATATAACCAATAGCCATTGCTGCTCTATGGCATACAGCACGCCAAAAACTATTAGTACCGCTGCTGTGGGCAGGGTGCCGACAATAAACAGCAAAACAAACCAAAATAGCTTGCCTTTGAGAGCCTGCGCGAGCTGATTATTTGTCTTCGACATCTTCGGCTACCTGTTTGCTAACTGTCAGTGCTTGGCGATATAGCGCTTTGAGTTCGTCTTGCGACACTGACTCGCCGCGGCTTTTATGGAATAGGTACTTGGCTGCCACTCGGCCTAGCGCATAGGTGGTGCTAAAACTAATGGCCGCTGCCGATGCCGCGCCGATAGTTTGGCCATAGGCTGGGATGAGCTTAGTTAATTGGCGCAAACCAAGGTGAGCGGAATACTGAATGCCAAAGCCAGCGCCTAGTGCGCCAATAAGTTCACCGTATTCACGTTTACCCCACTCAACTCCAAATTGCTGGCCGAGGCTGTGTAACATTTTGGCCTGTATAGAGGGCACCGACACCAGGCCAACCACGGGGAAGATGTCACTGCCACCGGCAACGCCTGCATACCAAAGTACCTCGTTGCGAAGTGTGTGAAAGCTTTGCGACTCTTTATCTTGCAACTGGCTTGAATGCAGGCCAAGGCTAATAAAAGGGAGCTGCTGCGCGAGTAGAGTGAGTAGGGGGTCAATGTTATCGCCATTGAGATTCACCGCCACGTTTTCACAAGTACCGACAACGGCCTCCACTTGCTGTTGATTATGCCGTTGGCAAGCGTGGATCTCCTCTTCAGGTAATAAATCTAGACCGCTGTGCACAACAATAACTGGAAGTTTTCGGCCAGATTGTTGCACCTGCTTTAGGGCCGCCAGCACGCTGCTTTGCTCGGGGTCATCTAGCTTCATCACCACAACAATGGCCGAACTGTCGCTTTGGCAGGCATCAATGTCGGCTTGTGCCTGATAGTCAACCTCGCCAAGGCCTCGGGTATCTAAAAAGCGCATCAGTGGCTTGTTTTGCGGAAACTGGTAGCTCATAGCACTTTGGGTACAGGGCTTAAAGCCTAAGCCAATCTCAGCGGCAGTGTTGCCCGTGACCGCCTGCACCAAGCTAGATTTGCCCGCACCAGTTTTGCCAAGTAGCCAAAGCGTAGGCAGCATGCGTGCATCCACTTGCGCATCATTCGCCTGTAGTAACTCGTTTGCCGGTGGATTGATGATCCGCTTAGCCAGCTGCTTGATCCGATCGCGCGTTTTCACCTACCGTTCCCTACTAATAAACTGTATAGCGCCATAGTAGAGTGCTGCTGGGTAGCGGGCAACCGGCGATCTGCCATGCCAATGCAACGCGTAGGCTATGGTTAAGGAAAAGGAGGTGTTATGAGCAGAATTGAACGTGATAGTTTAGGCGAGGTTGAAGTGCCGCAAGAGGCGCTGTATGGCGCGCAAACGCAGCGGGCGATTAACAACTTTGCGATTGCCAACCGCAGTATGCCAAAAGCATTCATTGAAGCACTCATTCACATCAAAATGGCAGCGGCGGCGGCGAATAAATCGCTGGCAACGCTTGAGGATACAATCGCCGACGCCATCATTGATGCTTGTCAGCATCTACTTGCGGATGACTACATGCAGCATTTTCCCGTTGATGTGTTCCAAACAGGCTCGGGTACGAGCACCAATATGAATGCCAACGAGGTCATTGCAAGGCTTGCATCACAACGCAGTGGTGAAGTGGTCAATGCCAACGACCATGTGAACTATGGGCAAAGTAGCAATGATGTGATCCCGACAGCCATTCATGTTGCGGCAGTGATGCAAACAGAGCAGGCGCTATTGCCAGCCCTAGAGCATGCAAGCACTGTGATATCAGATAAAGCACGCGATCTTGCTGGCGTGGTAAAAACTGGCCGCACGCATTTGATGGACGCCATGCCCGTGCAATTTAGCCAAAGTCTGACAACCTGGCAGCATCAGTTGGATGACAATCGCCAGCAATTGACTCAACAGCTAGCTCGCATACGGCAACTGCCCATGGGCGGCACGGCGGTTGGTACGGGTGTTAATACGCACAAAGAGTTTGCCAAAACGTTTAACCAAAAGCTGAATCAGCAGTTAGGCACTGAGTTTTCACCTAGCCCACACCTTTTTACTTATATTGCCAGTCAGGATGCGGCGGTGGCGTTGTCTGGCAGCTTAAAAACCATCGCGGTAAGTCAGATGAAAATCGCCAATGATTTGCGCTGGATGAATTCTGGCCCCTTGGCCGGATTGGGAGAAATTGAGCTGCAGGCCTTGCAGCCTGGTTCGTCAATAATGCCGGGCAAGGTCAACCCAGTGATTCCTGAAGCGGCAGCTATGGTGTCGGCTCAGGTTATGGGCAATGATGTCACCATCGCTATTGCTGGTCAGTCCGGTAACTTCGAGCTAAATGTCATGCTGCCAGTCATCGCCGATAACCTATTAGCAAGCATAGCGTTACTGGGTAACAGTTTAACCGCCCTCGCAGATGATGCCATCGCTGGCTTTTCGGTTCGCCATGAGATGGTGCAAGCGCCGCTAGCAAAGAATCCAATTTTAGTCACCGCGCTTAACCCTATTATTGGCTATGCCAAGGCAGCTGACATTGCCAAGCAAGCTTATAAAGAGGGGCGACCTGTTATTGACGTCGCACTTGAGCAAACGGACATGAAGAAAGATGAACTTGAGCGCCTGCTTAATCCAGCAACTCTTACTTAAAAAAAGCTGCCAAATTCGTAACATTGATTGCGACGCATCAGCCAAGGATGGTTTAGGTGCACTATTCTAGTATCAGTAAAATTGATAGGGAGATTGGTATGCTTAGATACACCCTCAAACAAATCACAGTTTACGACGCCGTTGCTGAACTGGAAAGCGTAAGCGCCGCTGCACGGCGCTTGTCGATGACGCAATCGGCAGTCAGTATGTCGCTTAGTCAACTTGAGCGCCAGCTTGACCGGCCTCTGTTTATTCGCCAAGGCAATCGGCTAGCACTGAGTCATTGGGGACGATGGCTGCGTCCGAAAGCGAAAGCGCTACTACAGAACGCTCGCCAAATTGATATGGGCTTGCATGATGAGCAGCTGGTGAGTGGCGTGATTAGTGTTAGCGCCAGCCAGACCGCCGCTGAGCACTTGTTACCCGAACTCATCAGTAAAGTTGATGCCGACTTCCCAGAGTTGCGGGTTGAGCTGATGGTTGAGAATACAGAGCATGTCATTGAGTCGGTGCTCAATTACGACATTGATGTGGGCGTTATTGAAAGCCGCAATGATGATAGCAGAATTCATCAAGAAAACTGGATGACTGACCACCTTGTCGTCGTGGCCTCACCACATCACCCGTTCGCACAGTTAGAGCGGGTTAGCCTTGCCCAATTAGAGCAAGCCAAATGGGTGCTAAGAGAGCATGGTGCGGGTACACGAGGAATTTTTGATGGGGCCGTACATGGCTTAATCGACAACCTAGATGTGTGGAAAGAGTATCAGCATGTGCCTGTACTGGTTGAGCTAGTAAAAACGGGGAGTTACTTAAGCGCTATTCCATATTTAGACGTGGAGCACGATGTGCGCAATAAAAAGCTCGTGGTTTTACCAACCCCCCAGCTGGATATGAAGCGCCACATTAGCTTTATTTGGCGAACTGACGCAGGCGAGAACCCATTGCGAGATTGCCTGCTTGCAGAAGGGCGCCGCCTGCTTAGGCGGCGCGAACGAAAGGTGCTGGAACAGACTTAGCTGGCTAATTCTGTTAATTTTGCCTGGCTTCGAAACTGCCTAATTATCTCGTTTGCGGTGATCATTCCAACAAGATTGCCTTGTTGAGTCACGGCTACAGCGCAGTGGGCTGTACAAGCTTGTTTCAGTCGTTCAGAAAAAGGCAGGTAGGCGCCTGTTAAAAAACCACCGTCATTGACGGGGTACAGAGTACTTTGGTTAACAGTAAGGGCCTCAATGGTTGTTAATAGTGGGTCGTCAACAGTGATCGATGGGCATTGTCTGGCCATATCCAAGGCTGTCCAGCTTTGTTCGTCTAGCTCACCAGACCAGTAGAACCTCAGAATATCTTCTTGACTAATGCATCCAATTAGATGTTGATGGCGATCTATTACCAGCATGGCAGGAATAGACTTGTTTACCATTCTGGCCATGCACTGGTTCAGTGGCGTATCTGCTTCGATAAATACCTGATGGGTGCGCATCATATCGCCAGCAGTTTGATGAGTAAGATAGTGTTTCTGCAACGTATCCATAGGTGCCTCCTGGCGAGTAAGTTGGATTGATTTGTTTGGTTGGCATAAGGCCAGTATCAGCGTGCCGCCAACGATATTGCCGATGAGCACAGGTATTAGGTTATGGGTGATAAACGTTGACGGTTGCACGCTGGCTGGGTCGATAACCCAAGCCAGTGGCACAATGAATAAATTGGCGATGCTATGCTCAAAGCCGCTACTGACAAAGAGCGCGACCGGAAGGATGAGCAAGGCTGCTTTGGTGCCAGCATACTTGCTTGCAAATGACATCCAGATCGCCAAACACACCATTAAGTTACATAGCACCCCTAGGGCAAATGCTTCCTGCCAGGTATGCGACAACTTGTGATGGGCAATTGCCAGCACCTGTAAGCCCCACTCACCATGGCTTAGTGCGGCAAGGTTTGCCATGCGAACAAAGGCGACCAGTAAGGCTGCACCCAGAAGATTGCCAAGCAAGGTGATTAACCAGGTTTTTAACATCACGGGTAAGCGCACCTTACCCTGTGCGTAAGCGGCCATCATTAAAATGGAGCTGGTAAAGAGCTCTGCGCCACAAAGCACCACTAAGATTAAGCCGGTGCTGAAGGCAAGTCCTCCCAATAGGTGACTAACCCCCCAAGGCATGCTGCCCGCACCAGTGGTTACCGTGACATAAAAAAGATAAGCCAAGCCAATGAACACGCCAGCGCATGCGGCAAGGCGGAAGGTGGTGATGGTAGCTTGCTCGGACTTTTTCCGACCATAGTTGATCACTTGTTGAGTGAGCGACAAGCTCGGTAATGGATGAACATTATTCAAACCTGCCTCCTTAAGATATACATATAAAGACTCCTAACAATTAAAGGTTGGGCAGCGCTGCTATTTGTTACTGTATGCGCCTATAGCAATTTTGAATAATTGATAGTTTTGTATGGCTGTATCAATTTCGTTGATGTGTTAGCTGAATCAAAAATTACTAATGCTGACTTAGATGCCATGTTTATTTTCAAATTTGCATGTATGCTGGAAGCATTCATCAAGGCATTGGCCAAAAGAAGGAAACACCATGAGCAAACTGACGGAATTAGAGTACGCCATCAATCAAAAGGCTGGGTTGGCAGCGCATGCCGAGGGCGACCTCTTAGTCGTTGAAAGTGCTGACCACGATTTTTCGCTATCGGTAACTGCTAACGATGAAGCGATCATGGTCGTTAGTCATTTATTCAACGAAAGCGAAGTAGATGATACCGCAGCACTGAATGAGCTGTTTTTGAAGCTTTCACCTGTGGTGCCGCTGTCGGCAATCGGCAAAATTGATTCGGACTATATTTTGTATGGCTCTATGGCACCAAACACCATTGTTGAGAACGCTATTTATGAGGTTCAGCAACATTTTGACAATCACGACGATGTACTAGCCAGTGCTAGCGAACTATTAGCGTAATCAAGGAGTAGACATGCGTAGCTTATTTTCAAATTTAGTATCGGCCGTAAAAGGCAAAGTCAATGAAGCCGGTGAAGCCGTGGTAGATCGCAATGCAGTCACCATTGCCGAGCAAGCCATTCGCGAAGATGAAGCCAACATTCACAAAGCGAAAGTTGAGCTTACCAAGCTGAAAGCCGAAGCCATTGCGATGGAGCGCAAGCTCAAAACCGTTGAGCAAGATGAGCAAGACTATCGCAACAAGGCCAAGCAATTATTGTCGGCAGGCAACGAAGACCTTGCCAAGAAGACAGCCCAGCGCGTGGTTGAGCTAGCCAAAGAGAAACAAGAGCTAGCCGAGCAAATTGCCCCGTTGAATCATCAGATCGACAAGATTAATCAGATGATTAGTCAGCGCACCAAGGCAATTGAAGAGAATAAACGCGAGATTCAGAAAGCAAAAACCTATGAGCGGTTACAAGAAACTCAGCATTCTTTAAAAAATTCGGTATCGAGTGCTCATAGTGGCACGCAGCGCGCGCAAGCGGCCATGGACCGAGTTAAAAAGCGCCAACAACAGCGGGAAAACCAAATTGATGCGGAAGATTGGTTAGCTGAGATGGAGCAGGGCGCCAATTTGGACAATGAAATTGACCAAGCGCTAGGCAATGGCAGTAGTGATGTTGACAACCTGCTAGCTGAATTGGCCAGCGAAGATAAGAAGTAACGCTGGTTGATCGAAACACTCAGGCGCCCACATTAGGTTGGCGCCTTTTTGGGTTAAGGACTGCATATGTTTGGCATATTCAAAAAAGGCAAAGCACCACGTGCATTAAACGCACCCAAAGATTTGCGGGTGGGCGATAAGATAACCTTGCGCTTGCGCGACTATATTCCCACCACCATGCAAGGCGAAACTTATACCGTTACTCGCGCTGGCTGCTATCGCTACACGGAAACCCTCTACTTACCAGAGTTTGAGCTAGAAGCCGCCAATGGCGACAAGTATGGCTTGCAAGTGGATGAAAATGGCGATGCAGTTTTGAGTTTGTATGTGCACCCTGAAAAGCTACTGACGTTGTTTGGCGAAGAATCGCTTGGCGATTTGTTAGATGAGACCATGCAAGCGAAATGGTCTTTAACTGGTGAGCTTACCGAGCGTATGCAAGGATGGGTGGATACTGAATACCGAGAAACACTGCTTAATGGCGAAGGTGAATACTACGCTATGCCACCTGAACAAGCCAAAACCGCTGGCGCTGGTGATTATGTACGCGGCAGTGAGATGACCAGCATTAATGATCAGAAGTTCAGTATTGCGGTAGAGGTCTGGCAAGACGGTGAAACTGACTGCTTCTTTTGTTTAAGTGTGCCGAACGAGTTTATCGAAAGCTATTGGCCTGGATCGGAGTGATAGATTTGTCTATCAACAATGAGTTGAGGTAGGTCTGTAAATCATCCGCGCAGCGGATGTTTGCAGACAAGTTTGGCCGGTATAGCTCCGCAACATTATGTCTTCAAAAACGGCTTCGCCGTTATTTAAAGACCTACGGGGTTGTAGCGGATGTTTGCAGATGAGGAAAGCCCGGACATTGCCGGGCAACCGCCTGATACACTAAAATCCCGCGCGCACGTTAAGTAAAATATTTAAGCCATCGAATGACTCTTCAACTCCAACCATGTAGCCAGTTTCCAGGCTAAATGTGGCGTATTCATCAAGCGGGGTGGGTACATCTACTTGCAAGAATAGGTTCGCACCTGTGCCACTTAGGTAAACGATATCGAGGCCGTAATGGAAAGTCTCACTGTTATTTAGTCCGGATGAGACACCAGCAGAGCCATATAATTTGCCACTGCCATAACCGCCGCGAGCACGGTATTTAAGCCCGCCGTTACTAAGTGCTTCAAACTCACCACCGAGTACCCAAATCTGTTGTGCGCCGGTAAGGATGCTTGTATTGAGCTGCCCTAGGGTGACAACGTAAATACCTTCAGCCGATACTTCTTCTACTCTGTCTCCCTCAGAGATCATTGCCTTGGCAAGCGAGAAGTGATTCGACGGGGCAACCTTACCGGTAGAAAAGTCTTCAAATACCTCTGTCACTTGGATGCGGCCGACTTCTTCACGGAAAGATTCTTCTTCATTGATGTCTTTTATGTCTTTATACACGGCAAACTGGGCGCCTTGTGATACGCCAACGTTGCTGCCTAGGTTAATAGCAATCTGCTCGTCGAGTTTAGAAATTACGACGCCATTGTATAGCGAGCGATCGATTTCTTTTAATGTTACCCAGTCGCCTTGGCGAATAGATACCCGGCCAAGTTTTATTTCGGCTATTGAGTACACCGCACTGACATCGGTTACTTCAATGATGCCAGCCTCTTCATCTAGGTAGCCAAACGAAACGCCGCCTTCGCCTTTAATTTCTTTACCTTGTCTAAATACACGATAGGTCTGGCCAACTTCAACACCGGCTGCTTCGCCTAAATCGAAGAACGCGATGTTGCTATCGAGTGAGACAATGCGACCTTGCTGTTTAAAATCTTGCTTCATTTGGTTGGGAAGATCGTATTCTAGTTGTGCCAGTAACCCACGTTCCGACTTTATTCGGTACTCTTTTTCCATTCGGTAAAATGGTGCGCCTGTGCTGACTGAATACATTTCTACAGTGACTAGCACATCTCTGCGACCTGACTCAGCTACGTTAATCGACATTAAACTGTCAGCACCGGCATTGGCTGCGGCAGTAATGGCGGCGTTTACGTCGGTGGCAATAATGGGATCTTCGGCCGCTTGGTAACCACGCAATTGATTGAGGGCTCCTTTGCCTAAAACCTGTAGCTCTGTTGCTAGGCGACCATACGTCTCATCGCCACTAGCCGTGATGCTAGTTAATCTATCTTCTGCACTGGCAGAAATGGCTATTAATGCAATGAATCCGGTAAGAACGCCCTGCAGTAGTCGTCTCACATCCTTCTCCTTAACAAAAGTTATTGTGACGTTTGCAGTATAGTGAGCGCGTGCAGATTGAATGGTGCGATTGGTGTTTGAGCGTAATAATTTGGTGTCTAGATGTTTAGCGTACTAGCGCGCATGTTTTATTCGGTGGCGGCAAAAACTAAAAGGGCGCCAAGCTCTTGGCGCCCCTCTCTATAGGGGTAGGTGTTCCGTTTACACTGGATACCAAACAGCTTTTTTACGCTGTATGGCGATGGCGTAGCCACACAGAATTAAAAATACAAGTGCTGGTACAAAGCTTGGCACCGCATAGGCAATGTGGAAGTACACGGCACCGGCCATGATTGGCGCAAGGCCTGTCGCTGCCCACGCGCTTAACCGAGGAATTAGTAAACCAATGCCACCAGCTACCTCTGCAGCGCCAATAAAATAACCAAACCAGGTTGGTAAACCCATCGCTTCGAAGCTTTGATGCACTGCCTCAACGCCAGCTAGTTTTGCTCCGCCAGCGGCAACCATAGGCAGGGCGAGCAAGACAATCGGTAGCCATTTTAATGCGATCAGTAGTTTTTGTTTCATATTAAACTCCCTCCAAACTGATTCTGAATGTGTACTGATCAGTATCTACTGCTTATTAATTAAGAGATATTGATGAATATTCAATAACTACATAAGATGTATTTATTAAATTGCGAGGCAACTTATGCCATCAATTGATCAATTACGGTGTTTAAGAGCTGTCGTAGAGCACAAGTCACTTGCTAGTGCGGCGGCCAAACTGCACAAAACTCAGCCTGCTCTGAGTCATGCTTTAAAACAGCTAGAGGCAACACTGGGTGTTGCTGTGTTTGATCGCAGCGGTTATCGCCTAGCGCTCACGGGTGAAGGAAATGCACTATATGAGTTAGCGCTTCAGGTGTTGAACAGTCATGATACGCTCGTGCAAACCGCACATCATTACGCCTTGGGCAATGAAGAGCAGATAGTGCTAGCCATTGAAGCGTCGTTCCCAATTGAAAAAATAGCCTCGGCACTGAAGGCAACCCAACAAAGGTTTCCTCACACGAATATTGTTCTTCAGCAAGAGTATTTATCTGGTGCCTTTGAGCAGTTGCAACATCAGCATGCGCACATCGCCATAACTCCTTTGCCAGATGACCTAATAAAGCCAAGCTTGTTTGAAACCGTACGTCTAAACAAAGGTCGACTAATTAATGTTTTGTCATCAGAGATGGCCGCGAAACACGCGCCATTGGTTAGTATTAAGCAATTGATTAACGAGTATCAAATTTTGGTGCGAGACTCTGGTGGTATGACCAAGGGGGTCAAACTAGACGTGCAAACGGCACAGCGCTACTGGTATGTAAACAATTTCTCTACCAAGTTATCGCTAATCAAACAAGGGATGGGGTGGGGTAAGCTGCCGGAATACTTGGTACAAAGCGACCTAAAAACTGGGACCTTGGTGCACGTAAAGTTGGATGACTTCACTAGCGTTACCGAGTTCCATTATAAGTTGGCCAAACGCAAAGGGCAGGTGCTTGGCCCGGTAGGTAATATGTTATGGCACGAAATTTCCCAAATGATAGGCAGAAGTGATGATTAAGTTATTTTATTTTCCACGCAACGCGAGTTGGGCGCCATGCCGGAATTAATGCCCTATTTTTACCCAGAAAAACATACCAATATTGCTAGTAGTGAGAAAGATATCAAACATGTACATGAAGTGCGTGTTGGCGCCATGCTGCAATTATTAGACCAGCACTTAAGCAACCATCCTTACCTCGCTGGTGAGAAAGACGCTTTTTACAGGCCCAAGTGGTCTGCATTGCTATGAGGTTACCAAAAAGAAAGGTTTAGAAAAACTGAACGCAACAGTGAAAAGTGACCATAATTCTGGTTGATATAGCCATGAAGTAAGCAAAAAGTTGCGCTGAGTCGGTTTTTGTTCAGTTTAATTGGTATGGTGTGGTGCTCCGGTTGATCTCTGTCAGTTTTATTTTTTCGCTAACCATTAGCTTAGCTGACAGTAAAATCAAAAATGATCGGAGTACGATATGAAAAACCGTTGGCTTATTGCTGCATCTGCCGTTGGGGTGCACGCATCTATCGGTTCTGTGTATGCGTTCAGCGTATTCAAGAACCCTCTGCAGGAACTACTAGAAGTTGGCAGCAACCAAGTAGCAATGACTTTCTCACTGGCTATTTTCTTTTTGGGTATGTCTGCCGCCATCATGGGTCACTTTGTTGAAAAGCATGGTCCTCGTAAGGCTGGTATGCTAGCCGCTTCATTCTTTGGCGGTGGTTTGTTAATCGCTGGTTTAGGTGCGGCGATCCAAAACCTATACGTGATCTGGTTAGGCTACGGCGTACTAGGCGGTATTGGTTTGGGCATCGGCTACATTACACCCGTATCTACTTTGGTTAAATGGTTCCCAGACCGTCGTGGGTTGGCCACAGGCCTAGCAATTATGGGCTTTGGTTTTGGTGCCATGATTGGTGGCCCAGTATTTAACTATATTATTGAAGCCTTTGGCGTGATGAATGGTGGTATTGCCAACACTTGGTTCATTATGGGTGCCATTTACTTGGTCATTATGTTTGCTTCTGCTTCATACCTAGAGCGCCCACCTGAAGGCTGGATGCCAGAAGGCATGAAAGAAGCAGTGGCATCAGGTAAACAGAAAGTTTCAGCTGATCTAACCCAGCAAACTGCCAACGAAGCGGTTAAAACTGGTCCATTCTGGGGCTTGTGGGTAATGATGTTCATCAACATCTCGTGTGGTATTGGTGTCATTTATTCTGCATCACCACTCGCGCAAGAATCGATTGGCCTAAGTGCTGGTGAAGCGGCTGCCATCGTTGGTTTGATGTCTTTGTTTAATGGGCTTGGTCGCATTGGCTGGGCATCATTCTCAGACGTTCTTGGCCGTGGTAATACCTACCTGACTTTCTTCGTAGTTCAGATTGTTGCCTTCTTACTACTACCAAACATCACGTCTGTTATCCTGTTCCAGGTCGTGCTGTACACCATCCTGACTTGCTACGGTGGTGGTTTCGCAACGTTGCCAGCCTTTATTGGTGACTTGTTCGGCACTAAACAGTTAGGTGCTATCCACGGTTATGTTCTAACTGCTTGGGCAGCAGCTGGTTTGGCGGGTCCACAGATCAACGCGTTCCTACACGATAAAACTGGTTCATATGAAACAACCATGTATATCTTTGCCGGCGCATTTGTTGTTGCACTAGCAGTGAGTATGGTGATGATTGCTTACATCAAAAAAGCACGTGCTAACCTAGAAGCACAAAGCGCATAATCCTCAGCAGCTATAAAAAAACCGGGCCTAGGCCCGGTTTTTTTATATTTTAACACTTATTGATATTCCACTCTAAATTTACTGTGTAGGCCTTCTAAGTCCGATTTTAACTCTTCAGGGTCAATGGAGTTAGGCAAGAAAGCGGTTATCTGGGCGGTATATACCCCATTGGAGACACCAACGACCGGTAAACGCTGGCTTTCAAAGTGCCCGATGTGAACGTCGTAGTCTTTTAGCTTCTCAGTGATTTCAGTCGTTAGGCCATTGCGATCTTCGCCTTCAATATGCATGTGTACTTCAATAGGGTGGTTATCTTCTTTAGGCGAGATTGGCGCTATGTCATAGGTTATGTGCTCAAAGCGTTGCAACACGGCCTCAAACTTGGCAACGGCATCTTCGGCGATCTCTAGTTTAAAAATGGCTGCCATTCGTCCTTCAAAGTGGCAAACCTTGTTGCTGATCCAACGACCGTTAAGTGCGAGCGTTTGTTCGCTGAGCTTATGCAAAAAATTGCGCTGGTCGGGGCCCATTACGGATACTAGATACTGTTTCATCATGACTTCCTCCATGGCTTCCAACAGGTTTGTTGGGGGTTGCTGTAAGCATGGCTTAAAATTGTCACTTTGTGGTGTCTACGAAAGCTTTTATTGACCCGGCTCAGTTGGGGTTGCCGAAGTTATTTTACTTCGGATTGTGCGCCTACTTAGTTTCCAATGTAGAATGCCAACATTCATTTTTTGGGAGCACATATGGCAACTCAATTCGTTAGCATTATTCAGTTTACGCGGGAATCACAAGCCGGTGATGTGGCCTACAAATCGGTAGAGTTGGCGTCGGATGACGTTGTGGAAGAACTACTGGCGCGTTACAAAACGCTGTTTGCTAGCCGTAGTCAAAAAAAGTTCGGTCGCTTTGATCCTGAGGCTGAGTCTAGTTTACCGGCAGCCTTTGAAGGGCTAAAGAGCGGCGACGTGTCACCCAGTGAGCTAGTTAGCAGGGTGTCTCAGCACATGGCACAGCAGCTTGCCAAGTTAGAACAGCCGATAGATGGCATTTGGTTGCTCACACAAGAAACTGGCGAGCAAGACACTTGTTATGGTTTCTGGCTAACAACTGAAGCAAGTATTGCGTTCAATGAGCTCACGCCAGTGAAACAACAGCAGATTAATATGTCACTGTTGCCAGTGGCGATAAAAATTAATTTGAGCGACTGGCAAGGGGAAGGCGAAGCGCGCTATTTTTCGGTGCTTGAAAACCGTGCTCATGCCGAGATTGCCTTGGCGGTGAAAACTGCCCTGGTGTTTATTGAAGGCGTCGACAAAAAGGCGCTGACCGACCAATTCTTGCAGGCTGTGGAAGCGTTCAGCCAAGAGCTGCCAAAAGAAGAAGCGTATGAGTCGAAAACCAAGCTCGTAAACTATTGCATCGAGCAGGACAAGCAAGGTGAACTGATTGAACTGGATGAAGTGGCCGAAGTCAGTTTTGAAAAAGCACCAAGTAAGTTTAAGCAGTTTATTGAGCAAAACCAGCCAGACCTGCCAAAAGCCCTGCCTGCTGACAGAGCTAAGCTACAAAAATATTTGCGTTTTTCTGGCCGTGATAAAGATCTGAGTATTGCTTTTGGGTCTCAGTCGCTGGGGGAGCGCGTGCATTATGACGAAACCACTGACACACTAAAGATCGTAGGGTTACCGAAGTCTCTAAAGCAGCAATTGCTCAAAAAGCTGCAAGATAACTAAGGGGAACCATGTTGGACTTTAGCAAACCCATTTCATTTTCTAAACCTATGCCAAATGCATTTGCTTTGGCACCCATGACCAATCAGCAAAGCCACCCTGATGGTACATTAAGTGACGATGAGCTTAATTGGCTTTCGATGCGTGCCAAAGGCGGCTTTGGCATGGTTATGACCTGCGCTGCGCATGTGTCTGAAAATGGGCAGGGCTGGCCTGGTGCGATGGGGGTGTTTGGTGATCAGCATATCTCAGGTCTCAGCAAGCTAGCCAAGGCAATTACTGATGAGGGGTCGCTGGCGATCGTACAGCTATTTCATGGTGGTATTCGCGCGCCAGAAGCACTGATTGGCCAGCAACCAGTTAGTGCCAGTGATCACGCAGAGACCAACGCGCGTGCGCTGACCACTGAGGAAGTTCAGGGCTTAGTGCAGGACTTTATAGCTGCCGCTGTACGTTGCCAAAAAGCAGGTATGAGTGGGGTTGAGCTGCACGGCGCACATGGCTATTTGATCTGCCAATTTTTAAGCCAAGAGTATAACCAACGTACTGACCAATACGGCGGCAGTTTTGACAACCGCACCCGGTTCTTGCGTGAAATCATTGATGGTATTGATGAAGCATGCAGCGACGACTTTGTTGTAGGCGTTAGGCTATCACCAGAGCGAATGGGCTTAGACTTCAATGAGATGCGAACCTTGGCAACACAGCTGATGGCAAGCGGCAAAATAGACTTTTTAGATGTGTCATTGTGGGACAGCTTAAAATACCCAGAGGATCCGGCTTACCAAAATAAAACTCTGCTTGAATGGTATGCTGAATTACCGCGCCACAATACTAAACTTTGTGTTGCAGGCAATATTCGCACTGGCGAAGATGTAAGCAAAGTAATGGCTGCTGGTGTTGACTTCGTAGCAATTGGTCGTGCAGGAATACTACACCACGACTTTGCCAAACAAGTTACCGAGAACCCAGACTTTACGCCAAGACAAACCCCAGTTTCACGCCGAGTACTAGCTGAAGAAGGCTTAGGTGAAGCATTTATCGACTATATGAGCCGTTGGCCTGGGTTTGTGGAAGGTGCGGAATAAAACTTCGGTTAGTTATCGCAAATAATTCGAAACATACCCTGCCTTCTAAACACAAAAAAGCCCGCAGCTGCGGGCTTTTGATTAATTCTTAACACGTATCACGCTAGTTTTGAGTAGCGCACTAGTACTTGGCGAGCCTCATCACCCTCACCAACGGCAGCAAGTTGCTCGTCAGAAATCTGAGCTTTTAAAGCCTTGATTTCCGCGTTTTGTGAGAGTACGCGTAGCCCCATGGCAATGAGGGCTGGGAAGATAACCATCGCTAAAACAAACTGAATCATCAACATAGTGACCGCCTCCAAATGAGCGTTTGTTGTTGTTACAAGAGGTAGTAAAAAGCAAAACCTTTTGTTTGGCGACACTGTTGTACGTTTTTTTACTATTTGACGTTCCGATGTCAAATATTTGGCTTTGGTACTATTGCGTAATTACCGTGGTACGGAATTGGACTCCGTTGCGCATACTACTAGCTCTTGTTTTTTGGGTCGTTCAACATTTCTTCTACCTTTAAGCCAGTCAGTTTTTTCAGCTGTGAGAACAAGTAAAACATGGTGATGAAGAACAAAATCATGCTCGGCACCATGATAACGGGGTAGCTTAGGGCGGTCATACGGCCAAGCTCGTCGTTGTAGGCTTCGGTACCGGGTTGGCTAACAACAATCATTTTGGCAAGAATGTAATTAAGCAGAGACGATAGGAAAAACGAGCCTGCCAAAATGTTCGAGGCAATAATTTGCACACGTGGCAGTTGCTCTGTGGTGCCGCGTTGGGCCATGGTCTGCTCAATTTTATCAACGTCTAGCACGTCACGATTAAATAGCAGTGTTTTTAGCAATGGATACTTGGTGTATTGGCTAACAATAATCGCAATACCAAGCAAGCCTGGTATGGCGGCTTCTTTTATGGCGATGTATTTCGGGTCTAGCTCCAACAGGCTTATGCCACCTGTGAGTAGTACCGACACAATGCCTAAGCCCGAAACAAAACTAAACTTGCCGGTGCGGCGCATCTCCCACAAACCAAAGCCAACAGGGAAGGCTAGAGCAATCACCACACCAAGGGTTGGGCCAAGGTGTTGCTCGCCGGAAAAGCGAGTAAGAATGATCACAGGGATGATAATGTTGAATAATAGCTGGCTGAAAAAGCCGGGTTGTTTGTTATTTGCCGTTGTCACAGGTGCCTCGGTGCTGTGTTATCGTGGCGAAGAGTGTAAATCAAACGGGCAGTCAGGTCAGTACTGAAAGCTGAACAAACGAAGAGAAAAGGGCGCTTTTGCGCCCTTGGTTCGTTAAGGCAAGGCCAGTAGTACTTTTAAACTGCTGGTTTTCAACAAAGCGATTAACGCAGAGTTACTTTGAACCGGTTCACTCCAGCGTTGGTTGTTATTGCTATGACAACCCCACAATAGAGCGCGGTCTTGCGAGGCGTAGTCGAAGCATTGGCCATTGCTAAACACAAGGCGGCTCTGTGCGTCTTGCTGCCAGCTATGTTGGTTTTGGGCATCTTTACAGTCTGCTAAACCAAGTTGGCCACCACCCAGGTTTTGCACACATTGGCTTGGGTTGCTGGCTAAGCGGATATTACCTTTTATGTCTTGCACCCAGCTGCTGCAATCATTGCTTTGGAAGCTCAAACTGCTGCCACTGGCAACCAAACACTGGTTATAGCGCTCTACTCGTAGTTCACCGCCTGTTACAGTTAGTTCATTAAGGCTCATGCCCAGTGTTGCGAGCTGGTCATTCAACTCTGAAATGCTGCCACCGGCAAGTAAGGTATCACGATTAGTCGCGATCCACGCGTCGAGTGTTTGAATACCTTGGGTGATAGCAATATAGCGGTCTGCCACATTTTTAGCGGCTGGTGAAAGGCCAGAGAGGTCATCCGACCAACTGTCTAAATATAGTTGCCCTTTGGCTGATAAAACTGGCACCTCGGCCGATTGCTGAATTAGTAACTCGGTGTCGAGTTCGGCTAGCTCTTTGGCACGAAGCTGCTGGAAGCGGTGTTCTTTACCAACAATGACTGGCAGTTGCATCGCTGGCAAATCAGTAGGGATGTCCAATTGCGCCATCACATTGCGGCTACCGTTGCTGTAGCAAACAATGCTGGCCCATGTAGGTTTCGCTGCTGCTTCAAGATTTAACTGGAACTGGTTCACCTCGCCACCGCGCAGCTGGTAGTTATGTAAGCGAACAGTTTCAGTGGCACCGCTGGCAAAATCAACTTCAATCGCACAGTCGTTGGCGTCTAAGCTGTGGTTGTAGTCGAACACGTTGCCATAGTTTGAGCGAACCATAGGAAACATCACGGCGGTGTAGTTGCTTGGGTTATAAGCGCCTAACAGAGTGATCACCTCGACGCCTTGTTTAGCTGGTTTTAACCTTGGCTGGCCATAGTGGTCAACCGTTGGTGTGGCTGTTTCAAGTTGTTGCGTGTTGGCATTCCACTTCACATAGCCAGTCGGTGAGCTTAAATCAATCATCGGCATATTGGCGATATATTGCTGAATGATGTTTGCACTGTAGCCCGTGTGATGGGTGACTTCACTTAGATTTGAGGTGTCTGAACCACCGGACATGGCGTCTTTTTGGTAGTCATAGATGTTGTCAAAGCCTTGCGTTAGGTCGACACCATTGGCGGTAACGGTATTGTAGGCCGCGTTCCAGTTTACGTTTGCCCGCATGCGGTTGCGATGGGCGATGTAGCCCCAGCCACTATCGGCATGATGAGCAGCCCAGAAATAATCGCCATTGGAAGCGCCTGGGTAGTGACCAAGAGAATATGAGTGGCCAAGCTCATGGCTCAACTCGTTACCAGTGGAACTCAAAAGCGTAATCATGCCGTTGCCACCAGAAAGCCCATGTTGCTGAATGCCATTGGCATACAACCCTTGGGCGTGGTGAATGGTATTACGCGCATAGGTGTGCGGGTTGCTCTCGCGCATGTCTGAACTTGGGAAGCCAAAGTTGGCCAAATTCACACCCATCGAGAATTGAACTTTGGCGACACTTTGGCGCATATCACCACTGTATACGCCACCTTGATCACGGCTGGCGGTTGTATAAACCGTACCGTCTTTCACCATTACCTGTTCAAGTTGGATGTCCTCGTAAACAGCGCTGACTAGTTTTGCAACTGGTAGGGTTTGGAAGTAGTCGGTGGTCACCTTAATTGGGTCAGTTAATAATCGATGGCCAGCACTTTGTGGCGGAGCGGTTAATAGTCCTAAGCGAGCGGTATGCAGCACCATTTCAGTAGGTGGCATAAATTCAATGCTGTTGGCAGCCAACTCACCGTTATGGTCGGCTTTAAACTCAAGGCTCATGCCTGGTTTTACCAGGTCCCACGGTAAAATCGTATGCCAAGCTTTACGCGAGTATATGAGATCGGGGCGGCCATCGGTGTTGCTGTAGTCACTTTTTAACAACAGGTTGGGGTGCTGCATTGCCAGTTCGGCGACCTGGTTGCCTTGATGTTTCACGATAACTGTTACGTATTGCTGGGTTTGCTGTGGGGTAAACAGCAACATGGCTTCGCGCTCGGCAATTAATGACGGCATGTTTTTGGCATCATTACCGCTTGGGTCGATGGTATGCGTTTGAGCAAATTGTACCTGCCCAGCGAGAGCACCGGTTAGGTCATTACGAATGGCCCGTTCGTTGCCATTTTTGTCTAAATCATAAAACCCTAGCGCGTTTACTTCTATGTCATTGGCTGGGTTTACTGTCGGAGTCGCTGTCGGAGTCGCTGTCGGAGTCGCTGTCGGAGTCGCTGTCGGAGTCGCTGTCGGAGTCGCTGTCGGAGTCGCTGTCGGAGTCGCTGTCGGAGTCGCTGTCGGAGTCGCTGTCGGAGTCGCTGTCGGAGTCGCTGTCGGAGTCGCTGTCGGAGTCGCTGTCGGAGTCGCTGTCGGAGTCGCTGTCGGAGTCGCTGTCGGAGTCATCGTCGGAGTCATCGTCGGAGTCATCGTCGGAGTCATCGTCAGAGTCATCGTCGGAGTCATCGTCGGAGTCATCGTCGGAGTCATCGTCGGAGTCATCGTCGGAGTCGTCGTAGGAGTCGTCGTAGGAGTTAGCCTAGTAGCCGAGTCGTCTATGATGACAAGGTTCGGCGAACAAGCGGTGAGCGTTGCCAGTGAAATTAAACTAAGGGTGAGCTTTTGCATTGTTAATAGTTCTTTTGGTTAGCAGTCTGCCTAGTGTGAGGCGCTATTGCTGATAAATCTAACAGTGGCCGGTTTGTATTAGGTACACCTTAAGTACAAAAGTGAACGGCGTCACAACACGCTCGTTCCAGGGCCTTCTTTTTACTACTCAACCCGCAACTGTTCGGTAATAAAGTCTACAAAGGCTCTGACTTTCGCAGGCTGATGTTCGCGTGACGTGTAATAAATCCGCGCCGGTGCCAGGCTTGTGAACACCTGCGGCAGTACCTGAATTAAATCGCCACGGTCGATGTATCGCTGCGCGCTCCAGGTTGCCACGGGTGCAATGCCCACGCCCAAGCTAGCCAGTTCACACAAGGCTTGCACGGTATTTACGATTACAACCGTGTTATCCGGTTTGACAAATTTTGTCTCTCCGTCTGGTACGTTGACTCGCCATGGCGCTGGGTCGCAGCGGCTATCTCTTTGGTAACCAATACAGGGCACATCCCCAAGCGCTTCTGGCTCATTGAAAGGACCGTATTGTTTAACAAAGCTTGGTGAAGCAACCAGGATGATATTGATGTCAAAGAGCTTGCGGGCAATCAGCAGGCTATCATCGCCGGCTCTATTACCAATGCCTATGTCGTAGCCTTCTTTCACTAGATCAATTGGGCGATCGTCAAAATTGAGTTCAAGCTTGATGTCTGGATAAGCCAGGTTAAACGAAGGCAGCAATGGCAATAGGTAATTGTGCCCAAGCTCAACGGGTGCAGTAACACGCAGTGTGCCTCGCGCAGTGGAGTTCATTGCTTGAATGCTTTCAAAGGTATTGGCCATTGCCTGTGCGATGGGCTTAATTTCCTGGTAAAAGCGTTCGCCTTCCTCGGTGAGTGCTAAAGAATGTGTGCTTCGATGAAATAACCGACAGTTTAGTTGCCCCTCGAGTGCTTTGACCGCTTTGCTCACGGCCGCTGGTGTGACCCCCATGGTGCGAGCGGCCTGCGAAAAACTCAGTGCTTCTGCTGTATGCAAAAAAGAGGGTAGGTACTTTGTGTGGTCGAATTGGATCACTTTTCGCTTTAAACCCTTAGTTGAAACCATTGTTAGTTTTACAATACTACCAGTATCGATTGTGATCAGTAAGCTTGACTGCACTGATATTAAACGAGGAAATTTCATGTTAAAAGCTGAGTACCAAACACGTGGTCCAATCCCGCAAGATGTCATTGATGCTGTGCCGCTCGAACTTGGCGAGCTTGGTGACGATGAAGTGCTGCTGCAGTTAGTTGGGTCGCCAATTAACCCTTCCGACGTACTAACGCTTACCGGTGACTACGGTATTTTGCCTCCATTACCTGCTGTAGGTGGCTCGGAAGGTATTGCTAAAGTGATTGAGAAGGGCGCTAATGCCAGCCTTGAGGTAGGTAGCTATGCACTGGTGCCATTTGGTAGTGGCGCCTGGGCCACACATTTTAAAGCCAAAGTAGATGAGTTAACGCCAATGCCAAATGCTGCTGACCCCCTGCAGTTGGCCATGTTAGGCGTCAACCCGCCAACGGCAAGCTTGCTATTAAGTGAGTTTGTTAATCTGCAAGTAGGTGATTGGGTAATTCAAAACACCGCTAACTCAGGTGTGGGCACCTACTTAATCCAACTAGCGAAGCAACGCGGTTTAAAAACCGTCAACATCGTGCGTCGTGAGTCGTTGATTGAGCCCTTAAAAGCCATGGGCGCCGACGTCGTCTTGGTCGACAGCGACCAGCTAGCGGATGAGGTAGCAAAAGCAACGAATGACGCTGACATCAAACTGGCGGTTGATGCAGTCGCTGGCGGCGCTACGGAGAAATTGGCACAAGTGCTTGCTCATGGTGCCACGTTGGTGACCTACGGTGCGATGAGCGGTGAGTCATCGCAGGTCAGCCCAATGAGCTTAATCTTTAAAGATATTACCGTGCGCGGTTTCTGGCTGGCTCGCTGGCTGCAAGAGGCGCCGGTAGCGCAACAGCAAGCGCTTTATCAAGAACTAGCAGGCCTCATTGCGTCTGGTAAGCTGGCAACGCCAATCGATAAAACCTTTCCAGTGAGCGACATTAAAGCGGCGATCGAATATGCCGTGCAGCCAGGGCGCGACGGTAAAGTACTGATTACAGCAGAATAAATGATGGGCTACTGAACCAAGCGTGACCCATATCTGAACAGCCTCGCAAAAGCGGGGCTTTTTTTGCCCATTGCTGCTTAAGCTAACAGTATGCTTCTGTAAAAAGGATATTGTTTATGGTCGACCCAGCACATTGGCAAATTATTGTTTCAGGGTTCTGCGCATTACTACTGGCAACACTGCTTATCGCACTTATTTGTAACCCTAGCTTTCGCAAAGACCTAGCAGCCAGCGAGGGCAAAGCCAACCTGTTTAAAGTTGTGTCCGTTGAAGGGGCGCTCGTGCTCAGTTTAAGTGCATTGCTCTTCTACGGCATGATTTACCCAGTGCATCACCCGCAATTAAGTTTTGCAAAACAGGCGCAGATGGCGTCAGTTGAGGTATCTAGTGCAAGCCAAGCATTCGCCAAATTACTCGAGCACGCCGACACAATCACCGCGCAGCAAGCGCTGATTAGTGATCAAGCTAAACGTATTGAGAGCCTGGAGTATCAAGCGACACACTTTATCGCCAAGCCAGATATCGCCGACTTCATTGCCAAACTATCGCCCGACGACCCCCTTAGCCAGGCACTATACACCTTGCCATCCAAAGGTTTAGGGCCTTGGAGTCCTTACCAGCAAAGCCAGCTGATAAGTGTGTCGGTTCCCGCTAGGCGAATGGTGGCGGGTAGGGCGGCAACCTGTCAGAGCTTGTTCCAAGGCACCTATGAGCTATTTGGTGCTTTGCAATTGAACGGCTCGCAACTCGTTGGTGAACCGGTCACCGTAACGGCCAGTGAGCTAATCTACCGAGCAGCTGATTGCAGTGAGCGCGTTAGCTACCAAATGCAAATTGCTTGTGAAGATGCGATGAAATTATTTACTAAGCAAGTGTTGCGCTGCAGCACCGAGGGCGAGGCGCTTTGGCAAACCGAGCGCCCGCAAACCCTGCAAGTGAGTATGGTGCGCATTTAGTGCTAGCCACCCCTGAATTTGGTAGGCACCATAAGAATAAGGCCAGCAGGAGTAACTTATGAAAAAAGCCGCACTATTTGTTGATGTGCAGAACATTTATTACACCTGTAGAGATCAGTTTGCTGGCCAATTTAATTACCAAGCGTTATGGCAGCAAGTGAGTGGCGACAACCAGATTGTTTATGCAACCGCCTACGCGATTGACCGAGGGGACAGCAAACAACGCGGCTTTCAAAATGCGCTAGCAAGCATAGGCTTTCACGTAAAGCTCAAACCTTTTATTCAACGCGCCGATGGCTCAGCCAAAGGCGATTGGGATGTCGGCCTTACCATCGATGTACTAGAGCAGGCGCCAAACGTTGACCATATTATTTTGCTCTCCGGCGACGGAGACTTTGCTTTATTAATGAACAAAGTGCGCGAGACGCACGGCTGCCAAACGACTGCCTATGGTGCGCCAGGTTTGACCGCCAAAGCGCTAATTGATAGCGTTGACCACTTTTGTCAGATAGATCAAACACTGCTGATGCCTAAGAAGTAGGCAATTTGAGGAAATAATGTACAGGGACATAAGAATTTGTTTTGTTGGTGACTCCATGGTTGCCGGAATTGGTGATGAGCAAGCACTTGGCTGGCCAGGACGCTTGTGCGCTGCGGCGAACTTAGCAGGGGAAGCCATTAGTTATTACAACCTAGGTGTGCGGCGCAACACTAGTGCTGACATTCTTGCCCGCTGGCAAAGCGAATGCACACCACGCCTACCAAAAGGTAGCGATAATCGTATCGTATTTTGCTGTGGCGTAAACGATGCTACCTTCGAGAACGGTGCCCTTCGAGTGGAGCCTGAGCAATCTGTTGCCAACGTAAAAGCCATGCTCACCGGAGCAGCCGACTACCCCACCTTGTTTGTCGGCCCGCCGCCTATTGCAAATGCCGAGCAAAATGAGCGTATTGCTGCACTCTCACATGCTTATGAGGGTGTTTGTAACGAGCTCGGTGTGCCGTTTATTGAGCTGTTTTCGCCATTGGTGGACGACGCTCTGATTGCCCAACAAGCCAAAGCGTTTGACGGCTCACACCCGCGCCAATACGGGTTTGAGAAAATGGCAAAGGTGATTGCTGAATCCGGCAAGTGGTGGTTTTAACATTAAGATGAAAAACGTGTTGATCACAGCATTCCAAGCTTTTGGTGACCATTCTAATAACCCAACAATGGAAATTGCCAAAATACTAGCAAGCGATTATCACTCAGAGCGTATAAAACTACATACGCAAGTCTTGCCAGTAGAACGCTATGCTTGTTTGACCCTGCTTAATCAAGCGGTCAATCGAGTGAAGCCATCTGTGGTGATCGCATTAGGCTTAGCTGCCAATCGCGACAGAATTACCATTGAGCGGGTGGCCTTAAACCTGGATGACTTTCCAATTGCGGATAATGCCGGACATCAGCCCCGCGACGAACAGATTATTGTCGACGCACCACTGGCGTTAATGAGCACACTGCCTGTTAAGGCCATTCAACAACGCCTGCAAGCTGAGTCGATTGCAAGTGAAATTTCATACTCTGCTGGCACCTATGTATGCAATCATCTGTTTTTTGGCATGCAGCACCAATTGAAAGAGCAGGGCGTGTGCAGCGGATTTATTCATACACCACCAATTACCGATGCACTGGATTTAACCACACAATGCAAGGCTATTGGGCTAGCATTTGAAACATGCTTCAGCGATAACATTGCGACTGATTTGATTGGTGGTAAGATTTCTTAGTTGGTTAAAACGGATTGAGAAACGATATGGAAAAGTATTTATTATTGTTTGCCACAGCAATGCTGCTAATTGGCTGCAACCACTCGACTGTCGAAGCACCTATTACTGATGGTGATAGCCAAAGCATACCGCTTGAACCCATCACCGATACAGGCCTACAAGCCTGCATTAACAACACACCGGGTATCCCGAAACAAGCTAGGTATCAATTCGAGTATGACCACATCACCGCGTTGAGATGTTATCAAACGCCAATCTACAATTTGTCGGGGTTGCAGAACTTTCGCCAGTTAGAAGTGTTAAGCCTAGGCTGGCAATACAAGGGTTCTCAGCTTCCACCAACGCCAATACTAAATAACCTAGTAGAGCTGCGAGTTGCAGGATCCAATATCAGTGATCTAGCGCCGCTGCGCCAAGCACATCGACTGGCTTATTTGGACATTGGCTGGACAAAAACGACACAATTGAACGAATTAGCCGGTCTGACGCACCTAAAACATCTGTTTATCGATGACATTGACCGTGATGGCATCAATCCGTTGCTTGGCCTGAGCCATCTAGAAGTTGTGTTAGGTGACTTCACTGATGCAGAAGAGCAAGCGCTCGCGCGATTGCCAAACATGTACTTACTTTTTAACGGAGACACGCAAGTGTTGCCATAATTAACGCGGCAAGTGAATGACCGTTTTGCGCGCAAGGAACTAAGCCAGTGCAACATTGGGTATCCAGCATATCCAGGCAATAATTGGATAGGCAATCAATGCCATTAACTTAAGAAATGGCATTTCAGTTGCGGTATAATATCACCAGTTTTTTTATTCAATCTTGCTACGGAAAATGGTTGACATGCAAATCCTCCAACTGCAAGAACCAATATCTAAATGACGATCGTTTTCAAGCTTGTGAAAACGTGATGAACTGGTTAGGTAGGTTTATGCAACGCCCAAGTGTGGGAAAAGCATTAACGCTAGCGCCTTAAGGGATTCAAACAATTCAGTACCAAACTGGTTCAGTCGAACTTACAGCATCGACGGAGAAGATTTTATAGGGTGTAACCGCATCCTAGCAAAACCTCTCTTTTACAGGCGATAATTATGATTATCAATGGTTTTACATTAGGATGTTTTTAAGGCAAAATAGCCCTTGTTCTTAGGTTTTATGCGGCTTTTTGCTTTTTCTCATGTTAACTATTGGTCTTCACTGTTTAGTTCACTACCAGTGATAATTATCGCCACTAGTTAAGTTTCGCCGAAGCCTAGTTTTGAGTTTACGCTTTCATCTTTCACGAGCTTGGCCTATATGTCTACTGCTTCTAAAAATGCTTCGCCAATTCCAATTTTCGACGCGCTCGATCATATGGAGAATCCGTTTTACCAACATAGGTTCGATGCAAAACCATTTTTGTTGGAACCTATCGACGGTGCTAATACAGATTTAGAATATGCTGCCAAGTTTATCTATAGCTACAACGGTTCTAAAGCCACGTTCAACTCATATCGGCGTGAAGTTGAACGCTTGCTGCATTGGTCTTGGCGCATTCGTCACTGCAGTATTCTTGAGTTAAAGCGCCAGGATATTGAAGAATTTATACTGTTTTGCCAGAAGCCTGACAAAGATTGGATTGGCACCATACAAGCAACGCGCTTCGTCGTTAATCAAGGCCAGCGTGTGCCGAATGAAAAATGGCGCCCGTTTACGGCAACCATTCCTAAAACGGAAACCCAGCGTGGCAAAAAAGCCAAGGCTTCGGACTACGAGCTGTCGCAAACGGCGCTGAAGGCCATGTTTGCTATCTTGTCGTCGTTCTATAACTTCTTAATTCAAGAGGAAGTCACTGAAGCCAACCCAGTGGCGCTGATTCGGCAAAAAAGCAAATTTATCACCAAAGAAACACGCCGTGAGATTCGCCGTATTAGCAATTTGCAATGGGAATATCTGATTGAGCAAGTGGATGAAATGGCAGCCGATGAGCCAGATTTGCATGAGCGCACCCGCTTTGTGATGCATTGCCTACTCTGCATGTATTTGCGTATTTCCGAGGTGGTTGCCGACGACCGTTCGACGCCCATGATGAGTCACTTTTACCGCGACTCTGACGGCCACTGGTGGTTTGATGTAGTAGGTAAAGGCAATAAAGCGCGCAGTATTGCAGTCAGCGATGCCATGATTGATGCACTAAAACGATTTCGATTATTTTTAGGGTTAAGCCCCCTGCCCGCACCTGGTGAAACCACGCCTTTGCTACCTAAACTGCGCGGTAAAGGGGGTATTCGCTCGACTGCTTGGGTGCGTGCAATCATTCAAAAGTTATTCGATTTAACCCATGAGCGCATGCAAGCGGATGGCCTTGGTAGCGATGCATTAGAGCTTAAAGCCGCCACTGTACACTGGTTGCGCCATACGGGTATTTCAGAGGACGTGAAGTTTCGCCCAATTGAGCATGTTCGCGACGACGCCGGTCACTCAAGTGCGATGACTACTGATAAGTACATCGATGCAGAGCGCCGCGCTCGCCATGCAAGCGCTCGCAATAAACCAGCTGTGCCAGAGTAAAAATGGTGAAAGCAGGTTATGCTTAATAAAAAGAGTGCACTTCATGACCATTGCCCAGATCATCCTATTAATCTTTATATTTCTCGAGCTGTTAAATGTAGTCACGCTATATGTCAATCCGAGTTCCAAACTGGGCAATGGTATTGGTGTCTTCCAGATCTGGTTGATTCAGAAGCAAGACAGCGATCAAAGAAATTCGGCTCTGTCGACTTACCTTGTCAACTGGGTTGCGGGTGTTAAGTTGATCTTCATTTGCTTACTGCTGATGATTGTTGTGACCGGCACGAACTTCCAGCATAAAGCGTCGTTAGCCATCTTAATCATCACCACCGCGAGTTTTTACTGGCGACTTTTTCCAAGCATTAAAGAAATGGATAAGCTGGGCTGGATTGACCCAGAGGGCTATTCAACCACGCTAGGCGTTATGATAGCGATGTTTATTGCGCTATTTCTTGTAGGTTTAATTGTGTAATGGGGAAGCTTTCTGACCGGTAACCGAACCGCAATACCTACAACTAGCAAAGCTGACCGCGTTAGTGCTAGTCTGACTAATCATTAGCTTTGCTGAGATTGCACCGGAGTGTGATAAATGCGAATTGTATTAGCTACTACGCTAGCGTTATTACTTGCGACGCCATACTCAGGTGCGGCCTTTATCGGGCCAACGGAATCTGGGGATTCAGGCACCGTTGCTGAAGTTGCCGAGACTCCTCTAGGTACCTATGTTCGCCTAGTAGGCTCTCTAGAAGCGCATCTTCGAGAGGACTACTACCGCTTTCGAGACCGCACGGGGTCGATCCGTGTTGAAATAGAGCCTGACGTTTGGCAAGGGCGGGACATCACACCGAATACCGTCATCGAAATTACCGCAGAGGTCGATCGCTCTCTGCAGGGGCGCTACCTCTGGGTAAAATCGTTTGTCGTCGTCGACTGAACCGGGTTGTCGAGCGTGCTTGGACCGGAGGAGTCAGTAGGCTCGGGCACCGCGAATCGGATAGTTGTTTTTCGGGTCACGAATCCAACGTAACCCTCGCACCAGCGTATCGATTTCCGGGCGGACAAAGGGGTTGTTCGACAGATCCACAACGTGCAACAGCCCCTGTTCATTCACCACGAACAGACCCGGCTCGGCAAACCGGTGATCGGTTTCCTGTTCAGAACGCGGGTCGGATATGTACAAACCGAGTGTTTTCATCTGCGCTTCCGTCAGCCCGTGGTACAGCGGAAAGCTGACTCTCAGTTGCGTTTCATGGTGAGCACGCTGCTCTGCCGAATCGGCCGAAACGGCAACTATATCGACACCGGCCTGAGAAAAGCCTTCTAGGTGCTCTTCCAATCGGTTCAGGTAGCGGGTACACATAGGGCAATGCGCCCCACGGTACACGAAAATCGCCTGCCAACGGTCTCCCCCAGACGAGGGGCCGAGCGTGACCGACTCACCCGACCGATTTACCACACTCAGCTCTGGAAACGCATCACCCGGATGCAGTTTGATTGTCGTCATCGTTACTTCTCCGTTTTGCTCAGCGCTGAAACACGGTGGCAAGATGCGTATCCAGCCTGACCAGGTCGTTTTCAATATCGGCGTTTTTCATCACATCGAAACAGGCAAACGTTGGCAGCGCTGTCATGTCGAAAAACTTGAAGTTCATGTGTTGCGGAAACAACAGGTCGTCAACACTTTTGCCATTGAAAAACTCATCGTTGCGATTAAAGGCTTCTTCCGGGGTATTGAAGGTGAGGCTCATCATGTAACGGGTACCGGATAGTGTTCCCCCCGTCCCATAATTGGCTTTCGGCGCAGACTCGTCCCGTCCGTCACCGTGACAGAGTGCACCCCCCATGCCCGCGGTGTACACATCGTCCATGTACTTTTTAAACACCCAGGGCACACCCATCCAGTTCACCGGCATCTGCACAATCACGGTATCGGCCCACCGGTGTAGTTCCAGCTGGCGCTCTATGTCATAGTCTTCCTGTGCCGCAACCACGGCCACTTCATCGCCGCGATTGGTAAAAAACGTGGACATTCGTTCAATCAGGGTTTGGGTCAATCGACCTTCAGCGAAAGGATAAGCCTTGTGTCCATCAATAATCAGAATTCGGTTCATGGTCTTCTCATGTTTTGTTGCGAGTTCATCCGTCCGGAGACTGATCCGGTCGGGTTTTCATGAGACACAGTGTACGGAGCTCGACTGACCGCACTTGCTCGATTCTGAGCGATACTTGCTCAATTCTCTCAGAATGCGCAGAATTACTTTCATAAATCGCACGATACTTGCTTTAATTTAGCAATCTCCACAAACGGTGCCGCACACCATGAGTCAGACACCCATTGAACGTCTCGCCCAGGCCATGGGCTTACACAACCTGAATGGGTTCCACCCCACCCATTCACCGAACATTGAACTCTTTGGTGTCTCCCGATACCAGACGAGCTGCCCGCAGCTCTACAGCGCCGGTTTGCTGTTTGTCCGCCAAGTGTCAATGCCAACTGAAAACTGACCCACTTTTCTCTAAATCTACCAATTGAAAACTGACCCACCCCTGATTAATTTTGTTACTTCTGTTCAATGCTTGCAGGCATCACACCAGTCGCTCGCTTGCCTTTTAGTCGATAGCTTTCACCGTTAATTTGTACAATATGCGCATGATGAAGTAATCGATCTAGCAGTGCTGCAGTGAGCGTTGTGTCATCAGCAAATGCACTAGACCACTGAGAGAATGGCAAATTGCTGGTCACGATCACACTGCCTTGCTCATAGCGCTTGGCGATGACATTGAAGAACAAGTTTGCTTCTTCTCGTCCGAATGGCAGATAACCTATTTCATCTATGATGAGTAGCTTCGGTGCGAGAATACTGCGCTTTAAATAAGTTTCTAGCCTGTCTTGCTTCTTGGCTGCAGAGAGTTGCAACATCAAATCCGCGGCAGTGATAAAGCGGGTTTTTAGGCGTCGTTGCACCGCTAACTGACCTAGCGCGACAGCTAGATGGCTCTTTCCGACTCCGCTCGGACCAAGCAATACGATGTTTTCTTTACGTTCAACAAACGCAAGACTAGCTAACTCTTTGATTTGTTGTTTCGGCGCGCCGCTTGCAAACTTAAAGTCATAATCTTCAATGCTTCGCGTCATTGGAAAGCTTGCGAACTTGGCAAGCATTTCTCTGCCTCGTTGGGCTCGTGCTTGCAGTTCGGCATCTAATAGCGCTTCTAAGAAGTCGGCAAATGAACCCTCTTTGCTGACGATGCTTTGCGCAATAGCTGGCCACTCACTGGCTGCAGTCGGTAGCTTTAATTTCGTGCAAGCATCTTCGATCCTGGCAAGTTGAATACTCATAGTCGAACCTCCAATAGTGCGTCATACACAGCAAGCGGATGCTGAAAACTTTCCAAAGGCACAACTTCTTTCGGCATAGGTTTGGACACGGGTTTGGCGACTTCGATAGGCAGCGACATTAAGAACTCTCGCTCTTTATCCATTAACACTTGAGGCTTTTCACCTGTTGTTCCATGGACTCGTTGATGGGCGATGTTTGCAAGCCAAGGCCCTATTCGGGCATTGGCGATCTCCACTGTAAACTCAAGGTTGTGTTGCTTGAGCTCGGCAATCAGTGGCGTGATAAAACTTCCTTTTAGATAAGCATTAAAGCGTTCAACTTTGCCCTTGGTTTTAGCTCTATAGGGGCGACAAGCCCGAGGGGTAAATCCGTATCGCTTTGCAAGTTCGAGCAAAGCGCTATTCCATTTATGGGTGCCTTTTCCATACGCATCACGTTCAATCATGATGGCTTTGGCGTTATCAAACAGGACTTCTTTCGTGACGCCACCAAAGTACTCAAAGGCTTCTTCAACACCTCGTATCCAGTCTTCTTGTTTTTCGCTATGTGAGAACTTTACAAACGCGCCACGTGAAAAACCAAGTGTTGCGACAAAGGCTTTTATCCGTTTGCCACGACAAGAAATGGTGGTGAAATCAACCTGCATTTGCACACCCGGTTCAGTTTCAAACCGGACAAGCGGGTCTGGTGTTGGCTTTGGTTTATGCAGCCTAAGAAAGTCGGTGAGTGTTGAGTAGCCACCTTCGTAACCTCGCTCTTTTATTTCCCGCAGTAATACTGTTGCAGGAATCCAACTTGGGTTAGCTGCATTGATTCGTTCAAGAAGATACGGCTTGAAGGGCTCAAGCACTGAAGGTTGCTCTTGGCGAGCGGTATAACAAGGTACTAAGTTCGGCTGTCGAAGATAGCGCCTGACCGTATTGCGAGATAACCCAGTGTCTTTGGCGATCTTGCGAATGCTTTGGCCTTGTTGATGCCGAACATGAATGTCCACTAGTTGCTCCTGATTGACCATGGCTCGCCAGAATGTTGTGAAACGGACGAGCATTTTGACTTAGGTGGGTCAATTTTGAATTGGCACTAGTGGGTCATTTTTGCATTGGCAGTGACAGTTGTTCCTTTTTAACCATGGCAAAACTAATCAGCCCTAAAGGCAATACCAGCCAAATGATATCGGCGTCGTCTGACTTGAACCATAAATAGCCGCCAATACCCAAGCCTAGTAGCAGCCCTGCACTGGCAATTTTTTTATATCGATGGTGGGCATTCGCTTGTTTGATTGCACCAGTAGCCGCGAAGATAATGGCCCAAAAAACGGCCACATACAGCTCGTACAAAGATGCAGCACCAACTAAATATACCAGTGCAATAATCAATGCTAACCCTGCAACGAGGTAGTAGATGGACGGATGGATGAAATCGTTGGGCCATCGCTTGACTGTTTCCATTGCTTTTCGCTCCTTTCTCTTGCTTAACCTCAGTTTACTGAGACGATCAGTTAAATAAAAGACTCGCGATCACTGTTACCTAGCCCTACCCTAAAGTGATACAGATAAACTGATCTAAATGACAGGGTGTCACGTATTGTTGCGGGAAACTAAATTTTGGGGATTTTTATGTTCTGGAAGATCTTATTAACACTGGTGGTACTATTCGTTGTATTTAATGTTTTGCTGTTGGTTTGGCAAAACAACCGCAAGCCTGCATTGGGTGTACAGGAAAATGGTGAGTTAGCGCCGCTATCGAATAAACCCAATTGTGTGTCTAGCTTTGCCGAGGGCGAGCGAGCTGTGGCGCCATTAAAAATGGCGGCATCGGTGGAACAAACTAAGGCAGCCATCGAAAGTGCATTGAAATCCTTGGGTAATGTCGACATTACGCAAAATGATGGCACCTACATTCGAGCAGTGGCCACCACAAAACTGATGCGCTACAAAGACGATATTGAGCTCTTGATAGATGAAGCCAGTCAGCAAGTTCATTATCGCTCAGCCAGTCGAGCTGGTTATAGCGATATGGGTGTAAACAAAACGCGCTACGAAACCTTTGCAAAGCACTATAACGAGGCTATCAAATGAAGCAGTACGATATTGTAGTAATTGGCTCGGGTGCTGCGGGTTTAACCAGTGGCTTTACTGCTGCGGGGTTTGGTAAAAAAGTTCTGATGGTGGACAAAGCACTCCCCGGCGGTGAATGTACTTGGTCTGGCTGTATTCCGAGTAAGGCGTTAATTAACCAAGCGAAGAATGTGCACGCTGCTAATAAGCTTGGTGCGGCCGTGCATGTCGACGGTGCAAAGGTTTTTGAGCAAGTGCGTGGTGTCAGTGAGCATGTTTACACCCATGAAACACCAGAAGTACTAGCCAAAGCCGGCATTGATTTTATTCAAGGTGCGGCAAAATTTATTGATTCGCATACGATAGAAATTAGTGGTGCGAATGAGCGTGTGAAAGCCAAAAAGTTCATGCTAGCAACGGGCAGTTCACCTCTGGTGCCACCTATCCCTGGGCTTGCCGATGTGCCATTTCTTACCAATGAGTCGCTATTTCAGCTTACTGAATTACCACAAAGCTTAACGATTTTAGGCGGTGGGGTGATTGCCCTAGAGATGGCGCAGGCGTTTAATCGCTTGGGCACTAAAGTGACCGTTGTCGAGATGCAAGCCGAGGTGCTGCCATTAGAAGAACCAGAAATGGCAGCTAAACTCCGTGAGCTGCTAGAAGCAGAAGGCGTTGAGTTTAAGCTATCAAGCAAGGCGATTGGTGTCGCTAATCCTCCTGAGGGCATTGAAGTAACCATCGAGCGCGGTGCAAATACCGAGGTCATTGTTAATGAAAAACTGCTGGTCGCTTTGGGGCGCTCACCGAATACTACCGGCATGGGTCTTGATGACATTGGTGTTGAGGTTGACCGTTTTGTGAAGGTGAATGCCAAGATGCAAACCAGCCTGCCTCATATTTATGCATTTGGTGATGTGGCAGGCCCATACTTGCTGAGCCATATGGCGAATTATCAAGGCAAATTGGCGACAATGAATGCGCTTCTGCCATTCAAGCGCAGCGTCAATTATGAACATGTCACCTGGGCCACATTTACTGACCCAGAGTTTGCTCGAGCTGGATTAACTGAAGCACAAGCTCGGGAAAAATATGGCGATAGTATCCGTGTCTATCGATACAACTTCGACAAGCTCGACCGGGCCCATACGAAACAGGGTGACTTTGGCGAGATTAAGTTGATTATTGGCAAGCGCAACAGAGTTTTGGGCGCCCACATTCTTGCTGAGCGTGCTGGCGAAATGATTAGCCAAGTGCAAACCATGAAAACGCTTGGCATTCCATTTAGCAAGTTGCAGAAAGTGATACACCCCTACCCGACCTATTCTGATGCGCTTCGCCAATTGTCACAAACGGTGTTTTTAGACGGGATTTTCCAGAATCCAGTGGTGAAGCTGTTTAGGAAAGGCTGAAAGTCGTTTTGCCCGAGTGGTACTAGGTATGGCACCTAGACTCCCGCCTTCGCGGGAGTGACTTAAGGCGCTTCACTATTCTACGGCGCTGAGCACGCCATCTTTCGCTACTGTGAACTCGGCGAAGTCTTTTGCCAAAAACAGCCGGCCTGCGTAGTGCTTGCGTGCTTCCTGCTCAATATCGAAAATGGATGGCTTGGCATCTGGGTGTGGCTGATAGCGTGGGCTAAAATGCGTTAAAATTAGGTTTTTTACGCCTACTTGCTCGGCAAAGCTTGCAACCAACTCTGCGTAACTATGGCCGTACTGATCGCCAACCTTCATAGCAATGTCTTTGGTGTAGGTCGACTCATGGACGAGGACGTCGACATTGCTGGCAGCTTGGCTGAGCAATGTAGGATCACCGTTATCGCCAGCAATAACAATTGTGCGTGGTGATGTGTCCGTTATCAGGTAGTCCAAGGCAATCAACGTACGCCCATGCACCTCCACATTTTCACCGCGCTTTATTTTTCCGTATAGCTCGCCTTTTGGAATACCGTCGACTGCAAGCTTGGCAAAATCAAGCTTGCTGGCAATGTTGCGCTCACTGAAACGGTAGCCATAAGACGGTACTGGATGGCTCAGCGCATGAGTGGTCACATTGAACGCATCCACGTCTATTTCAGGTAGGGTGTGCGCGTCAATAAATTTAAGCTCGAACGGCAAATAAAGCTGGGTAAACTCACGGGTTGCGTTAATCCAGCTTTCAATCTCTTTCGGCGCGATGATCGTTAATGGTTCCGTTCGCCCTGTCATAGCAGCGCTGGCCAAAAGGCCCGGCAGTCCATAACAGTGGTCGCCATGGATATGTGTGATGAAAATAGCCTTTAGGGCGACCACAGATAACTTGGTATGCAGGATTTGATGCTGAGTCGCCTCACCGCAGTCGATTAAATACCACCCTTTGCCCTTTTCTTCGCGCAGGGCAATGCCAGTAACATTGCGCTGTTTACTTGGCACACCAGAGGATGTGCCTAAAAAGAGTATTTTCACTGCTCAAACCAACCGTTTGCTACGGCTGTTTCTAGTTCACCTAACATCCACTGATGAAGCTCGGGCGCAATATCGGCAATAAAGGCATGCTTATTGCGCACCATATCTGGGGTGATTTTTTGCTCGCGCCAGGTGCGGCCTTCGGTGGCAATGTTTAAGGTAAATGGCAATAATCGGTCAAAAACGCTTACCCATTGGCTTTCGAGCGTTTGTTGATCTTCATACTCTTGCCAACAGTCCTTCGCTTGGCTGCCAAAGGAGGGAAAACGCGCCATGAAGGCGTTCATGTAGTCGAGTTCTCGCTCGTGCTTACCGGTTTGGTCGTGGTAAAGGCAAACATCACCAGCCCCTACTTCACATAAGTCATGACATAAGGCGATTTGAACACAGCGATTAATATTTACCTCGGGTGGCAGGTAATTAGCGAAGCCCATGATGGTCATCGCTAGGTGCCAGCTATGTTCTGCAGAGTTCTCGTAGCGTTCGCCGCTAGTAATGATACTCTTTCGATAAACTGACTTTAACTTGTCTAACTCTAATGCAAGTTCGATGATCGACTGTTGACTCAACGTCCGTCTCCTTCTGCGGTTAGGTCAAAGGGCTATGCTTTTTTAACAAATTTTGCCGTCACCATCATTTCGCCGCCAGTTGAAAGCTTGCAGTCAAGTTCATGATCTTTGCCCTCAATAATGCGATTAATGGTGGCTTTTGTGCCAACTTTTAACACTTGCGAACTCCCTTTCACCTTTAAATCTTTAATAAAGGTTACCTTGTCACCCGCTTCTAGCTGAGTGCCGTTGGAATCGTTTACAACAAAAACATCGTCGTCTTCTGACGTGTCGTTTGGGTTCCACTCGTAAGCGCATTCTGGGCAAATTAGCATTGCTTGATCTTGATAAACATATTCAGATTCACATTTTGGGCAGTTCGGCAAAGACATAATAACCACTTGGTAAGGTAAGTTTGCCCGAGATAGTACTTTGTTGACACTTTAGTGGCTAGTTTTTTGACCTTTCTAAAGGGGCTTACCGGCGGCCTTTGTTATATTGCGCCAACGATCGAAACTAATTGGATTAAGTGAAATGGGTATTGCGGTTGCGCTGATGGCAGCGTTTTTCTGGGCTTTATCGGCAAGATTTTATGGACATAGCGCGCAACAGTGGTCGGTGATACTCCTCAATTTAACTAAAAACCTAGTAGCGGTTGTGGCACTCGCATTGCTCATGCTGGCCATTCCAGGTTCAGCTAGCGTAGAAGGTTTAACGTTGGTGGTGCTAATCATCAGTGGGTTCATTGGTATCGGTATTGGCGATACGGCTCTATTCGCTGCACTTAAGCGAATGGGCGAGCAAAACACCTTGTTATTGGCTGAGACAATGGCGCCGATTGTAGTGATTGCCTTGGGTTGGCTGTTTTTGAGTGAGACCTTATCTCTACTGCACTATGTAGGGATTGTATTGGTGATTTTGGCGACAGACATCGCCATTGGCTGGCGCAAAAGCCAGTCACTCGATTTAACTGGCGTTGCGTTAACGTTGGTAGCAGCCGCTTGCCAGGCAACGGGCGCACTGATATCGCGATACTACTTAACATCTACCGACCTACCGGTACTAGATTCTGCAATGTGGCGACTACTGGGTGGGTTGATATTTGCTTTGCTTGCGCTGTTGGCAATGACGTTAGCTGGTCGCAAGGTTCGCTGGCAAACACTCAATGTTCAGCAAAGCAGCAAGCTGTTTACAGCCATTCTGTTAGGCACCGTGCTAGGGGTTTTTATGTTGCAGTGGAGCCTAGACCTATTACCTGCAGGCCTTGCTCAGACCTTGCTCGCAACGAGTCCATTATTTGCCATCTTAATTGCCCTAGCCCTGGGTCTAAAACCAACAAAGCGCCAGGTTGTTGCGCTGGCGCTTGGTTTAGTTGGTGTGGCAGTCATTGCTTTCGCTTAACTACTCTTTAATCCACACTTCTACACGGTTGTTGCGATCCGCAGAAATAGGATTATCATTACTAGCAACCGGGTTGAGTGAACCATAGCCTTTAACTGCATCGGCACGAATGCCATACTTTCGCAGCTCTTTTCGAATGGCCAACATGCGTACTTCTGAAAGCAGCCGGGCACGCTCTTCATCGCCTTGGTCTGCGGCGAAGCCAAACAACATGAGTTCACGGTTTTGATTCTCTGGACGCTGCATAAAAGCCACCAAACGAGACATGTCTCGCTCAGCTTTCGAGTCCAACTGGCGACTGTCACCGGTGAAGCGGAAGTTTAACGACAAACGCTCAGCACGGCCTACTAACTGCAGGTATCCAGTCGGCATATCAGCAGTGATAGCTTGTGGCAACTTTTCGATGTTTTGCGAGATGAACCCAACTCGGTCAACGGTGCTTTGCCCCTGTGTGCTGGCTACAAACTCAATAAACTCGCGTACATGTACGTTGGCACTGGTCCCAGTGTACAAGTACAAACGGCGGGTTAAAGGGTAGTCTTCTGACGCAATAAACATTTTTTCCGCTGTTAGTGGTGTGGTTGCACCATCTGTAACCGGTAATGGGCGTGTATTACCTGTATCAGCAACTGAGGTAAATCCAATCGCCATGGTATCAGTTTCAACCGCTTGCGTAATTTGGCCGTTTGAGTTGAAGCGCTGAACGCTGTCAGCTAATCGATAACCACGCTCCAACACCAAATTGTCGAAGGTTTCAAAAGTGCCCGAAGCATCGTCGCGAGCCAGAACAGTGATGCGGCCGCTAAAACCATTTAACTCTGGGTATTTGTCACTAAGTTGTGACCAGTTGCTGATTTCACCAGCGTAAATTTTGCCAATTTCGTCTATCGATAATTGGCTAACTGGGTTGTTTTGGTTGATCACCATGGCTAAGCCATCTAATCCAATAATATGCTCGAACTGAGAAGTTGTTAAGTCAGATGTGGCGTAACGAGCATTCTCATCATCTGTCACACGACGTGATGCGGCGGCAATATCAGTGGTGTCATTAATTAACGCTGAGAAACCTGTGCTTGTGCCTTTGGCTTCCACGAGAACATTAACTGAAGCGCCACTAGGTGTGGTACCACGAATCAATGACGACTGTTCTCGCCCCATGGCGATTCGGTCTATGTTCTGCACTTGTTTAGCCTGTAAATACTGCTCTACTAGGTTAGGTAAGAGCTCCTTACCTAACGTACTTGAGCCGGTAATACGCAGAATATACCCATCTGTTTGGTTGGTGATGGTTTGTTCAATTGGTTGAACCGGTGCTGCCGTGGCGGCAAAGCTTAGCAAACCGGTTGCAAAGCTTAAAAAAAGTTTCTTCATTGTTGCTCCCCTATACTTATGGGGCGGCAATATATGGAGTTTTAAAATAAATTCAATTAACTGACATAATATGTACACAAATGCATGCTAGATAGTTCGAGAATAGTGAACCTTTCGTCACTTTACTGACGTTATGTTTAGTTTTGTATCAAATCAAATGCGATAATAGATTGAATTTCACAAATTTGATTGCGTTCATTTAGCGTGTATCTGTCCGCAAAATGGTACTTTTCGCCACTTTTTGTCAGTAAAAATCCAAACTGTGCGCTATGTCCCATTTCAATAAAGCGGGATTCAACTGTTATTGACTGTAATTCCGGCGACTGCTTAATGCCTGCAAAAACCGCTTCAACGCCAATTAATTGTTGCTGCCCAATGGCATGCCAAACGATGTCATGAGCAAACATCTCCTGTAAAGCAGACAAGTCTTTGCCGGTGAAGGCCCTGTTATAGGCCTCCAGTAGTGTTTCAAACTCAGATTTAGTCACGCGGTGTTCTCATCGTTACAAACTCTTCGGCAGCACTAGGGTGAATGCCAATGGTGGCATCGAACTGTTGTTTTGTTGCACCCATTTGAATGGCAATGGCAATACCCTGCATGATCTCTGCAGCATGTTCTCCTACCATATGGGCACCAAGCACTTGCTGGGTGGCACGATCCACTACTAGCTTCATGTAGCATTGCTCAGGGTTGCCACTGAGCGTGTGCGACATCGGGCGGAACTTGGACTCATACACATCAACATGAACGTGTTGATGACGCGCTTGTGATTCTGTTGCACCACAGGTTGCTACTTCAGGCTGAGAGAATACCGCTGAGGCCACGGCATTGTAGTTAACGCGCCTTGCCGAACTGCCAAATAGCATATTGGCAACAAACATGCCTTCAGCCAGCGCTACTGGCGTTAAAGCAATACGGTCAATGACATCACCAACGGCGAAAATATGGCTGTGTTCCGCCACTTGGTAATGCTCATTGACTTCAATGGCCCCACGGCTTGTTGTTTTAATACCGAGCTTTTCTAGTTCAAGGTTGCCAGTATTTGGTAGTCGGCCGGTAGCACTGAAGATATCATCAACCGTGAGGGTTTCGCCGCTGTTGAGTCTGACCAATAAGCGGTTGTCGGCTTGTTTTTCTACCGATTCGACTGTTCGGCTCATATGCAAGTTAATGCCACGGTTCGCAACCTGATCTTGTACAAATGGGCGAACATCCTCATCAAACCCACGCAGTACGTGATCACCTCGGTGCACTAGGTGGGTTTCAACACCTAAACCATTAAATATGCCAGCAAACTCAAGCGCGATATAGCCACCGCCAATTACCAGTACGGATTTTGGCAGCGACTCAAGGGTAAACATGTCGTCACTTTGCTTGATGTGTTCACCACCTGGGATGGTTGGCATCATTGGCGTACCGCCGGTGGCGATAATGATATTTTTGGCAGTGACCTGCTTGCCTTCTACATCTAATGTATGGGCATCGACAAACTTAGCGTAACCCCAGTGGCGGTCGACGCCAGAATTTTCTAGCAGTCGTTCATAAATCCCGTTCAGTCGACTGATCTCTTTGTCCTTTGCTGCTTTTAACGTGCCCCAGTCGAAGCTGCGCTCATGTAGTTGATGGCCAAACCCACGAGCCTCGGCAAAGCGATGGGCAAAATCTGAGGCATAGACATAAAGTTTCTTCGGAACACAGCCTACATTCACACAGGTACCACCATAGAAGCGACCTTCGGCCACCCCAACTTTTGCACCTAGGTTTGCCGCGGTTCTAGCTGCTCGCACACCGCCAGAACCAGCGCCGATAACAAAGAGATCGTAGTCAAATTTACTCATAATAATTAGTAGGCTTCTGTTTTGAGTTTGATTAATTGGGCTTCAACATTGTCAAGTTGAGCAATTGACTTCACTTTAATTGGCTCAAATTGGTCGAAAAATGTTTGGTTTTGCATGTCGCTCACCAAATAGAGGTGCGACGAGGCTTCGTCTTCAATGCAAAACTGGACAATGCTGTCCATTAGTTGCACCCCTAACCCCTGATGTTGATGGCCCTTTTCTACCGCAAACAAAGTAAGGAGTCTATGCGGGTAGCTTGGTATGTACGCATCAATTTGGTCGATGTATTGTAAAAATTCTGTTGTTGCACCTATCCCAGCTGTGGTTAGCATTTTAAGGCGCCATAACCAGCTACCAGAGACTTCAGATTTAAGTGATTGTGCGGTAATGCAACCACAGGCGGTAATTTCGCCTTGCTCGTCTTGAATGCCGAAGATCGGATCTCCTTCGGCCAAATGGCGGACCAAAAGCTCGCGTATGGTTGCACGCAACCTGCGCTGGAACTCAGGTTTTTCAGCGTGTAGTAACGTTTTAAAGATTGGGTCTTCGCGATAAGCAGAAACAAGTACGGTAAGCACTTGGCTAAAGTGCTCGTCCGTTAATAACCTGACTTGTGGCATGATCACACGCTCCTAACCGAGCGATGAATAACTGCCTAGCGACTAAGGTCGACGTTGGCGTTAACCAGCCCAGGTTCACTGCCTTGATCGATCGATACCTGAGAAATATTGACGCCGGCCGTCAGAGCTAGGCCCCCTAGCATGACCATAATGGCATCCATTTGGCCGTTTTGCACACGAATGCGCACACGATTGTCGTCTAACGACTCCAAGCTCGCTAATTGAATACTAGCCGAGTTTGCCGACTGTGACACAATGGACGATAAACTCTGGTCACGCGTGTTGGCTTGACCTTGCTGATTGCCCTGTTGAATGGCCATGACCCGGCCTGCTCTATCTTGCAGCCACTGATAGTCAGCCAAAGTGTCTGTTTGATCTGAAACCGCTTCTTTGTGCCATTGTTGTATTGGGTAATAAACACCAAAATAGGCGCCCCCTAGCACTAATGCAATGGCAAGTAGGCTGACGGCACGCTGATCGCGAGATGGTAGAGCATCGAATTTACTGCGCAATGCAACAATGGTTGGATGATTACTAATCTTTTTCATCGGCCTGCTGCTCCTGTAATCGTAAAGCTGCCTACTGAACGGCCCTGGCGTTGTTCAATTGTCCGCTCTACAGATAACGACTCTGACTTTAGCGCTTGCTCAAAGGCTTCAATTTGGGCCAAGTTGCTTCCCTCTACAACAAAACTTAACTGATCTCGCGTGTCTGCATAGCGTAAGCGCGATAGGGTTAGCCCTGGCACTTGTGAGTATACTTTGCTCACTGCACGAGAAATGGGAATAAACCCCGAGGCGTCTCCTTCACCTTGTGCCGAGAGTACTTGTTCAATTTGCTGACGCCACCGTTGAGGACGGAAACGAACCTCATCACCCATGGCTTGCGTAAAGGTACTTTCGATGGCTATGTCGTAGGCCGCGGCCTGACGACTAGCCGTAACAGCTTCGATGACCAAATGCGTCGTTGATACAGCGAACAATAAGGCGGCTGCACCAACAAAAGGTTTCCACGGCAAACCTTGCAGTGGGCTCTGACTCTGGCGCGCAAACTCTCCTTGCAGAAAATTACCTACGGTTGAGGGTGCAACGGCAGTGGTTACGGCAAGCTTATGTAAGTCATCAAAACTGTCTGGCGCGCGCTCAATTGGCTGTTCGGCAGCGGCAAACTCACTTTCAACTTCCAGCGCTAGCGTTTCATCGTCGACGACAAGGTGCACGGCTTGGTCGTTGGTAGCCAAAGCTTGTTGAATGGCCAACTCGGGTAACCCTCGAAAGCTCATCTGCGCTAACCAAATGGCATCGTCTTGGGCAAGCAATAATGCTGGGATGTTTGTGTGGCGCTTGTAGGCCTCGCTTAATAGCTCAACACGGCGTAGTGTAATCTTCTGCTCATCTAACTGAGTCAATACCGCCTGCAATCGGCTCTTATCAACGACTGCTACGGGCAGGAGCCCACTGTCGGGTTTACCAGCCAATGGTACTAAATGAACTTGATCGATGTCTTGGGCCAAGTACTCTTCAATAGCAAATGGCAAAATTCGAGCTAAATTACGCTGCTGACCGGGTGGAATGGTTACCTGATGTACCGATGCTTGTTCCATTGGCCATAACACAAGTGTTGGTAGGCCGGCTTTGGGTAATTGCTCTGCAAGCTCGTCGATATGGCACTGGCCTTCGGTGACTCGGTCGCCGATTAGGTACCAACGCACATGCTGTAAATCTGCCTGTAGCTCTATTGAAAGGCGATCAGCCATGGTCTGTCCTATCGTTAAAATAATTCTGCGAACCCTGTCGTTAGGGTATCGTCTCCTATTTGCAATGGCTCATCGAGCCCATTGCGCCGGCGAAGTACCTGCACCGGTTCGTCTTCCGTCCACTTTAACAAGCTGGTACGGGTATAAATTCGTTGAACGGTTCCATCTGTTGTATCGTCGATTGTTCCACTCGGCCCAATCACTGTCACGGCTCGAATGTAGCTACTGTGACTGGTTAGCAGTTCTTGTGGGAACTTTTCGCGGATTTCGTCTTCCTGCCCTTCTAGTATGGTTTCGACTTCAACACCATCTACTGTTCGAATGGTTTCAATCAAACCGAAGTCTACCTCGGGAACCAGTGCGCGCCAAACGGTCTCGTTCACACCGTTAATATTCAGTTTGCTATCTGCAGGTAGCGCAGCAACATAGGGTACAAGCTGATTGTACCGCTCGTTATCCATGCCTTCGACCAGTTTGAGTTCCGACAAATCGGCAAATGCAACGCCTGAGTTGCGATATGGCTCATCTCGACCAGTATAATAGGTCATTGTCGGGCTGTTCTCGTCTACCCAGCCGACGATGTTACTAGCCAAGAGCGAGTCGCTGATATCGGCTTGTCGAACCAATTCTTCCAAAGCAGCACTCGCGCGTTCCCTAAAAGGATGATTGGGCAGCAACCAATTTAGGTTTAATTTGCTCGATTGGTCGAAAAAATAAAGATATAGGTCGCCATCAGGATCCAGATTTTCGTCGAATATTAGCTCAAGGGGCCCAAGAGGCTCTGCCACCAGTGCATGCTCAGCGGTAAGTTTACGGTTTTCTTCTTTCTCTAAGGTTACCACTGCAATGGCTTCGCCAGACTCTAACCATTGTTGGCGTTGCGACCAGCCGCTTTGTGCTTCCATACGACCAATTTGTACTTGTTGCTGATAAACCATGGCTGCGGCAATGGCTGCGACCACCGCGAAGATAACGAGCACCTGAATGAGCACTACCCCGCGCTGTTTCATGATGCTTGCTCCGGTAACGCTTGGAAATCTTGAAAACCTTGGCCCACATAAAATGTGCGCTTGATATTGCCCAGTACACGGTGATTGATTAACACCTCTACGCCTACAATTGGCGGAACAGGGACATCTAACTCAACCGGTGGAAATTCGTTAACACTATTTAGGTTCAGGCCATCACTGGTCAACAAAGTTACTCCCCAGGCTTGCACGTCTTCAACTAGGTATTGAACTTGAATGCCTTCTGAGATGTTTGTGCGCTCACCGTAAGCAGGAACAACAAAGCTATCTAATGCTACGTCATCGGTATCTAACTGAGTGCTAATGGTGCGTACAATACAGCCGTATTGGGGCGCATCTTCATTGACTACCTCTGGTGCAGGCTTATTCGGACAGGGGGTAACCAGTCTATAGTTAACGCGGCGCATACTGGATCTTGGGCGCTCATCATTGGGCAATTGTTGCCAGCCATTTTGTACTAGCGTGAGTTGGTTTTCAAAAAGCTTCACCGCGGGCTCGCGCCCGAACGTGCGCATGACTGGTCGTTGTTGAACGGTTTGGCTAAAGCCTTGTGACAACTGGCGAAAAGTTGCATCGAGTTGCGACACGGTGCGTGTTTGATCTTCAATCTGTTCTTCTAACCCGACTGCGCTGTCTAGCAACACAACCGCTGCAACGCCAATGCTCACAGCGATTACTAGCGCAATTAATAGTTCAATTAAGGTGATGCCTTGCTGTTTCATTTTACTACCAGCCCAACCAAAGAATGCAGGTTGAAGTCGGGGTTGTCTGGCATTTGTACATCCACTCGTACCCGTTTAAGTACATCGGCATAGGTTGCGCTAATCGCATCATAGGATGTCACAACTACCTGAAAGGTATAACCAGCAAAAGGCAGTTCACTGGTTGCAGACTCGGCGGGAATCTGACCTAAGCGAATTTTTGCCATGGTGTCCTCTGCCGCCCAGCGAGCGTAAACACGTTGCTCCAAGCCCATGGCGCTGTTTGTGGCGCCTTCAATGGCAAGTGACATGGTGCCTGCAACCATTGCAAAGACGACAAGCGCAATGAGCACTTCAAAGAGCGTGAAACCGCGCTGTTTAGCATTCATCAAACATCACCTGCGGGGCGTTATATCCATTTCCTACGATGGCAAAGTCAACACCACTGCATCTTGGTGGCGCAGACATGGTTAACTCAAATTCTGGCTGATAAAAGCCATCTGGTGTAATCAGTACCGTTGGGGAATCTAGGGCACTAGTGACTGCGCCACTAATTTGCACGTCTTCTCGCCACTCGAAATCAAATGCGTCTTCCCAAACTGGCTCTGGCAGCGTTACGCTATTGCCTTCAGTCCAGCTTTCAACCACCTTAAACTCAAACCCCGAGCTATTGATGACCAAGCCATATACACGTTGTTCAGCCGACGCGCGGTCTTGAATGATGGCAAACTCATCACTGAACCGTTGCGCTTCTTGGCTAATGGCTTTGCTAGGATTGGGGTTTGGAATCGCTACCACGGCTACCCCCGCCATGGCAGCAATAATGGCAATCACTACCAGCAGCTCAACTAAAGTAAAGCCGCTTTGCTTCATTGTGCGTCGCTAAATAGGTCAGCGTTTTCTTCTTCGCCGCCTACTTCACCGTCTACGCCATATGAAATAATTCGGAAGTTGTTGCCATTTAACTCGTAGTCGTAGGCATTGTTCCAAGGGTCAGTTGGCAGCTGATCCAGATAAGGACCACCCCAGTTGTTGATGCCAGGGTTGTTGACCAAGGCTTCTAACCCTTCATTGGTATTAGGATAACGCTTCACATCGAGGCGGAAACGCTTCAAGCTGCCTTCAATCGTACTAAAATCACTCTGTACAATTTTTTGCGCTGCTTTGTAGTCTTCGCCAGCAAAGTTGGCAACTACCACGCCTGCTAACATTGCCAAAATCACCAGCACCACTAATAGTTCAATTAGGGTAAAGCCTTTTTGCATTCGCATTGGGTTACTTCTCCAAATGTTTTCTTTTATCCAACTTGTGATGCTTGCATGATAGGCATAATGACCGCAGACACAATCAACATCACCATGCCGCCCATAATGACCATCATGGCCGGCTCAAACAAGCTTACTAATACACCAATTAAATCTTTTAGGCTGCGCTCTTGCGAATCGGCCACGCGTGCCAACATTGCATCCACCTCACCACTGCGCTCGCCAGAGGCAACCATATGAACCATCATCGGTGGCATATAACCACTTTCTTTCAAAGCAATGGATAAACTGCCACCCTCACTCACTTTACGTGCAGCTTCATGCATCGCTTTTTGAATCGGTAAATTTTCAATCACTTCTTCGGCAATCCGCATCGCATCAACGAGTGGCACACCACTGGAGGTTAGAATAGCCAGCGTTGATGCGTAGCGTGATGTATTAAATCCTTTTGCCATTTTGCCGATTAATGGCAGCTTAAGTAGCAACCGATGGGTTTTAAACCGGCGACTTTCAGCTCGATTCCAAAGCCAAAATGAGACAACAGCCGCAAAAATCCCAATAAGTAATGCCCACCACCAATTGGTCAAAAACCCCGATACCGCCAATACAAACTGGGTCGCCGCCGGTAACTCACGACCACTGGAAGACAGAGAAGTTGTAAGTTTAGGAATAATGGTGGTAAGCAAAAACACCAATACACCAATGGCGGCGGTAAGCAAAATTGCCGGATAAATCGAGGCATTTTGGATTTTACTGCGGGTTTCGTTTTGGCTTTCTACATAGTCCGCTAGCTGATCCAGCACTAAACCAAGGTTACCAGACTGTTCACCTGCAGAAACAGTTGAGCGATACAGCTTCGGAAAAGCACGAGGGAAATTAGCTAGGCTGTCAGCTAAGGTGTAACCCTCTAATAATTTCGAGCGCACTGCCATAAGCATCGAACGAATACGCGCCGATTCCGCCTGCTCTGCTGCAGCATTTAAGCACTCTTCAAGTGGTAAGCCCGACATCACCAATGTTGATAGCTGGCGAGTAATCAAGGACAACTGTGCCACTTTAAGTGTGGGCGTGAACAAGCTTAAGCCAGAGCTGCTGGACTTTTCTTTGGCTTGCTCAACATCGGTTGGCAGCAATCCCTTTTCGCGCAGCATCTGGCGAACTTGACGTGGGCTATCGGCTTCTAATACGCCCTTTTTGGCTTTGCCTTTGCTATCTACGGCTACATAGTTAAACGCTGCCATGGTTATTGACTCCGCGCTACGCGTAGAACTTCTTCTAGCGTGGTAATACCTGCAAGCACCTTGTTATAACCATCTTGTGAAATAGACGGTGTTTGACGGCGAGCCGACTCATTCATTTTAAGCTCACCGGCATTATCGTGAATAAGCTGGCGCATTTCATCGTCAACTACGACGAGTTCGTACAAGCCCATTCGGCCGCGATAACCGGTATGATTGCAATCTTCGCAACCGGTTGGGTGATAAATCGTAGGTGGGCTGTTCGGGTCAACGGCTAAATGATTACATTCAATGGCCGTTGCAGGCTTGCCTTCTTTACACGATGGGCAAAGGGTTCGCACTAAGCGCTGAGCTAACACGCCAACTAGGCTTGAAGACAGCAAGAAGGGTTCAATGCCCATATCTTGCAGGCGGGTAATCGCACCCACGGCACTGTTCGTGTGAATCGTCGATAGCACCAAGTGACCGGTAAGCGATGCCTGCACGGCAATTTCTACAGTCTCGCGGTCACGAATTTCACCAATCATTACCACGTCTGGGTCTTGGCGCAATATCGCACGCAAGCCTTTCGCAAAGGTCATTTCCACCTTGGTGTTGACCTGTGTTTGGCCAATGCCTGGAATGCTGTACTCAATAGGATCTTCGACGGTCAAAATGTTGCGTGTTTGGTCGTTCAGCTCGCCTAAGGCGCCATACAATGTGGTGGTTTTACCAGAACCCGTTGGGCCGGTAATGAGGATAATCCCGTGTGGGCGTGAAATCATGGTGCGAAGTCGTGCTAGATCGTCCTGAGCTAACCCAAGTTGCGCTAGATCGAGCTTGCTGCTTTGTTTATCCAACAAGCGCATTACCACGCGTTCACCATGGTTTGATGGCAGGGTTGATACCCGCACATCTACTTCCCTACCCGCTACACGCAATGGAATGCGACCATCTTGCGGCACGCGCTTTTCAGCAATATCCAGTTTTGCCATCACCTTAATACGAGAGATCAACAAAGGAGCCAATGCTCGCCTTGGTTGCAATACCTCGCGCAGCACGCCATCAACACGAAAGCGCACTAACAATTGGCGCTCATAGGTTTCAATATGAATATCCGAGGCTTGTTCTTTGATCGCTTCTGATAAAATGGCGTTAATTAATCGAATAATGGGCGCATCATCTTCTTGCTCAAGCAAGTCTTCTGTGTTTGACACCGCATCGGCAATTGAGCCAAGGTCTAAGTCATCGCCAATGCCTTCCACCGCTTGCATGGTTTCCGAACCACGATTGGCATAGCGCTCGTTGAGCAGCTGGTCGAACGCTTCATTCGCTAAGCGATTCACATTTGCTGTCATGCCACTTAAGCGTTGGCATTCTAAAATCGCGTGTATTGGTGTTTGGGCAGTGCAGGCTAGCTGGATTCGACCATCTGTAATACCTTCAACGACCACTTGGTTACGCCTTGCATAGGAAAACGAAAGTTCAAAATGTTGGTTCGATTGCACTGTGGTTTCGGTCATTATTACTACTCGCCGTTTTCCTAGTTTTCATTTTCTTCTAGCGCAGAAAGCAATGCTGAATGCAGCAATCGACGCGACACGGGTTTTGGCACAGTTTTTAATTGCGGGCAGCGCTCACTGAAGTGCTGCTGATGCACAAAACTACAATACGCTAGAAGTTGCCATCCTTCTTGCTCAGATTTTGTGAAGGCTTCCTCATAACGTTGCTGCAATTCCTCGGAATGTTCAGACACAGGGAAGTTTAACAAAACAAAATCGTAACCTCGATTAGGTCGAATTTGCTCGATCGTCTCCAGACAATCAACGTCTAGCTGCCAACTTTGCAACTCATTTCGCAAAGCTTTACTTCCTTTTGGCGGTAAACCCACTAATGCAACTTTGTGGCCATGCAATTGTCGCGATGGTTTGAAGCTTTTATCTTGTTGGCTGCTCAGTTCATATGGCATTACCAATACTAGCTCTAGCAAGTCTTCATCGCGGTTACGAATATCAACATCACCGCCCATCAAGGTCAACAAGCGCAAGCTAACCGTTAAGCTGAGGTTCCGCATGGCAAGCTCTTCATCACCACTATTAGCAGCAATTTGTTGGCGCGCTTGAATGATTTCTTGTTCTAATCCTTCTTCTGGGTCATGCGGTACACGCATGGTAATCCGCAAATGAGGTGAATCTGACCGTTCAAAACTAGAAACTTTTACGCTGAGCTCACCCGGGCGACAAGATTGAATCGCCATCGATAAAAAGTTGGATAAGATGGTGCTCAAGTGAGGGCCATCACCCACTAATCGCTCGGGTACATCAAAGTCGTGCAAATAACTCAGCTCCACCTCCTTATTGTGCGCCTCAGGGCCTGCCGATTCCATAACGCCCTCAATCAAACGACTTAAGTTAAAAGGTGCTCGGTGCATTTTCAGAGATTGGTTGCGCAGCGCCGAATAGGCTTCAATGTCGGATAACAAATCTATTAATGATTGGCCTGATCGACTCGCTAATGCAATCAACTGCGTTTGATCTGAACCATTTGGTGACTTTTCTATCAATGAAATAAACCCTAGCAAACCAGTCAACGGGGTGGAAATCATCCTCACTAGGCCCTTAACGAGCTGGTTAGACAAGTTTTGCCGGTGATCGCGTTGAATGGTTTCATTCTTGAGCAAACCAATTTCAGCTTTCATCTTGAACTTTTCTATCGAGTTGCGCCAAAAGCTATCGGTCATCACCTTATACTCTCGCATAAGATAACCAAACAGTAGTAAGTAAAGCCCCGCTAGCGCGATCCCCTCTTCATTCCACCAGGTTAGCAAGGTAAGTGCTGGCGGTAGCAGTAGTAAGGAAATGTAAATTCGGCCAAATTTAGGGAATGGCGAGTACAGCATGGCCGCACCACCGGCGATCGCAGCTTGGTAAACTAATATCAGTACAACAGAAAGTGTCAGCTCTGTGGTCAGCAGAGTGAGAATGACATATAGATTCCACGTGGCAGCATTAACGAGCGTCAGTAAAAAGAATCGGTCGCGCCAATAGGTCGCCCCTCGCCCATGCAGGCTTTCAAACTGCCAAGTCCAATAGACCCTTGCCGCACCTAATACGAGCAACAATGAGCCGAAGACCAGAATGAGTAAGTTCTCGCGATAACTTTGCTCGTGAAAGAAACCAGAAACCAATAAAATTAATACAAAACTAAACGCACCAGCTTGCGAGCGTGACGACATTTCACTATCGATGCGCTCAATCCACTGCCTTTCACGCATTACCTTGTCATCTTGTGCAAAAAACCAAGCCATTTGGTTGACGCTCCATCTATGATTGTCTGCATGATAGGTGGGCTAGCGCCACTTTTGCTTGAAATGTGACCGTATCATTGCATTTATATTTCTTTTTCGTGAGGCCGAAACATCTTTGTAACAAAGGCCATCTAAACTTCGCGCAAACTGATCTGAGGGGTAGTTATGCGCGCCACCATTTTACGATTTATTACGATAATTTCATTGTTATATAGCACATCCGCCATCGCTGCAATTTCGCCAATTGAGCAAACACTTGCCACGAGCCGTGATGGCACTATTTTAAAGTTGGCCGGCTCTAATACGCTAGGCGCCGACCTGCTACCAAACATGATGGTAGAATATATGAAGGCAAAAGGCATTGAAAACCTGCGCATTCAACCTTCTGGCATCGAAAATGAGGTGTTTGTAACCGGTACGACTCGCAATGGCTCTGTGGTGCGTGCCCATATTGCAGCACATGGTTCAAGCACTGGCTTCGTTGGTTTAGCCAACAACGAGATAGATATTGCTGCAGCGTCGCGACCTATCAAGTCAACGGAAGCGGCTAAGTTTCCTGAGTTTGATATGACTGGTTCGCGGTCAGAGCACGTTGTGGGCATTGATGGACTAGCGATTGTTGTACATCCAAGCTTGCCGATGGATTACATTGATGTTGATGTGCTGGGCAAGTTGTTTTCTGGCGAAATTAACAACTGGCGCGACCTACAAGACAACTTTCCAGAATATCAATTACCAAATTTACCGGTTAGCATTCATGCGCGTGATGGTAACTCTGGTACTTATGACAGCTTTGAAAGCATGGTGTTAGACCGTGGATACGAATTGTCTGAGCAGGCCCAGCGCTATGAGTCTAACGAGGTACTCAGCCAGCAAGTGGCGAGCCTGCCTGGTTCCATTGGGTTCACGGCGGTAGCCACGGTTGGGCAAGCCAAGGCATTGGCTGTAAAAGATATCGGCACAATTGCCATGAGCCCAGAGCGTATCTTGATCGCGGCAGAGGATTACCCACTTTCGCGTCGCCTCTACCTTTATACAACCGAACGTAACAATCCACACGTTTCAGAGTTCCTTGAGTTTGCCGCTTCCCAAGCCGGTCAGGATGTTGTTGAGCGCGTTGGCTTTGTTTCACAAAATATCATCAAGTTACCTCAGCCTGTATTTTCCGATATGCCAGATGGCTATCGCCGCCTAGTCGGTCGTGCTGAACGTTTATCAGTAAACTTTCGCTTTGTTGGCGAAGAGCGCCAACTCGACAACAAAGCCTTGGTAGATTTGCGCCGCGTTGCTGAATTTATGCAAAAACCCGAAAACCAAGACCGAGAGCTTATGCTGTTTGGCTTTTCTGATGCGATTGGTGATGAATCGAGAGCAATTCTGATTAGTGAGGTTCGCACACTAGCGGTGCGCAAAGCCTTGCGTGAATACGGCATTCGAGCCAAAGCAATTACCGGTTATGGTTCCCTAAACCCCGTCGCCCAAGGGCCAGCAAGTGATCGCAATAACCGAGTTGAAGTGTGGATTAAAGAGTAAAAAAAAGGGCCGCATGGCCCTTTTTTTCATTTAGCAGATTATTTTACCTTGTCTGACAGCTCGGGAACGGCTTGAAACAAATCAGCCACGAGTCCAAAGTCAGCTACTTCAAAAATCGGCGCTTCTTCATCTTTATTTATCGCAACAATTGTTTTGGAGCCCTTCATGCCAGCTAGGTGCTGGATGGCACCACTAATACCGACCGCGACATACAGGTCTGGTGCAACGACCTTACCTGTTTGTCCGACTTGCCAGTCATTCGGTACATAACCAGCGTCTACCGCTGCACGCGAGGCACCAACGGCTGCACCAAGCTTGTCAGCTAACCCTTCAATGATGGCGAAGTTCTCAGCAGACCCTACCCCGCGCCCGCCTGAAACCACGATATCGGCTTGCGTAAGCTCTGGACGTGTAGACTCAGGCGCTTGTAAACCGACAAACTGTGCTTTGCCAGTGTCCACTAGAGACAGTGTTTCAACTGATGCCGCATCGCCCGTGTCGTCATAGGCATCAAATGCAGTCGGGCGCACCGTTGCAATGACCTGTCCAGAAACTTTCACGGTAGCAATGGCGTTGCCAGCATATATTGGCCGTTTGAACCGGTCGACGGATAGTATTTCTATCACATCTGATACCATTTCTTTGTCCAACTTCGCGGCGAGTCTTGGCAATACGTTTTTACCAAAGGTGGTTGCTGGGCCGAGAATATGGCAAAAGTCATTACATTTATCTTCAAGTGTCGCAACAATGGCCTCCGCCGTCCGTGCCTCTGGCACTAACCAAATATTCGCCACATTCGCCATGGCTGCTAATGCTTTTACTGCTTCGGACTCTGCTTGTGCATTAATGGCGACTGTCACCTCTCCACCTAGTTTGTAGGCCGCCATGAGCGTTTGTTTAACCGATTTGGCTAGGGCTTCATTTGGGCTATCGGCAATGATTAATACACTCATGAGATCACCTTCGCTTCATTTTTTAACGCATCCACTAACTCATCTACGCTTGCGACCTTGCGACCGCCAGAGCGTTGTGCTGGTGGTTCGATAGACTCAACTATGACAGTATTGCTTGGCTCGATGTTGAGTTCGTCGAAACTCAGCACCGCCAATGGTTTGCGCTTGGCTTTCATAATGTCGGGCAATTTGGCGAACCTTGGTTCGTTTAATCTCAAATCTGTCGTAATAACAGCCGGCAATGTCACAGCTAACGTTTCTAGCCCGCCATCGATCTCGCGTACTACGTTCGCTTTGCCTTCATTAATGCTTACCTCAGATGCAAACGTGGCTTGCGGCCAGTCTAAGCGTGCTGCGAGCATTTGCCCTGTTTGGTTATTGTCGCCATCAATGGCTTGTTTACCCATAATGACCAGCTCAGCTGCTTCTTTTTGTGCTACCGCTGCTAAAGTTTTTGCGATGGTCAGCGGACTTTGCTCACCTTCGCTGTCGACGCGAATGGCGCTATCGGCACCTAAAGCAAGTGCGGTGCGCAACTGTTCTTCCGATTTTTTATCGCCAACGGTGACCACGACAACCTCTGACACGACGCCTTTTTCTTTGAGCCGAATGGCCTCTTCGACGGCGATTTCACAAAACGGATTCATCGACATCTTTAAGTTGTCGAGATCCATCGCGCTGCCATCTGGCTTGATGCGCGGTTTTACGTTGTAATCCAATACTCGCTTGACTGCTACCAGTGCTTTCATAGATCAACCTTCTGCCTACCTTGATTATGTACTTTTTGTTTAGTAGTTCGCGCTGATTTTTGCAAGGATGGAATAGATATGCTGAGCTAAACTCATAAGTGAGGGTAGAAGAACAGGCAAAGGTGACCGTATGGAACGAGAAGAAATGCCATTTGATGTTGTCATTGTTGGTGCCGGCCCAGCTGGTTTAGCCACAGCAATTTATTTGGCGAACAATAGCGAACTGTCGGTATGCGTCGTCGAGAAGTCTGCCGAAATTGGTGGCCATATTTTGTCTGGTGCTGTGGTGGACCTGGCACCTTTAAAGACGCTGTTAACAGCTGAAGAGTATGATGCAGCGCCCCTGGGGGTAGCAGTGACCAGCGATGATTATCTTTGGCTAAATGCGTCGGGCACTACCAAGGTACCGCATGCCTTGGTACCTAAGGCCTCTAAAAATGATGGCTACCACACGCTGAGCTTGGGCAACTTATGCCGCTATCTGGCTGAAGTGGCTGAATCAAAAGGTGTTGAGGTATTCCCCGGCTTTGCTGCTGCTAGTTTGTTTATTGAAAATGAGCAAGTGTGTGGCGTGCTAACGGGTGATATGGGGATTAACAAGAATGGTGAAGCTAAAGCTGATCACACACCTGGTTTGATTATTCGTGCCCAGCATACTGTATTAGCGGAAGGGGCACGCGGGCACTTAGGCAAAGAAGCCATGGCAACCTTTAAGCTTGGCCAAGGCACACAACATTTTGCCATTGGATTTAAAGAGCTTTGGCAGCTAGACCCTAACCAGCATTCACCAGGCAAGGTGCTGCATACACTAGGTTGGCCTCTTACCGAGCATGGTGCTTCGGGTGGTGGTTTTGCTTATCATCAAGAAAACGGGCAACTAGCCATAGGATTAATCGTTGATTTGAATTACGACAATCCAACACTCGACCCGTATATGGAGTTCCAACGCTTTAAAACTCATCCAATGTTTAAGTCACTGCTCGCTGGCGGTGAGCGCATAGCGTATGGTGCTCGGGCAATCAACAAAAGCGGCTGGCATGGGCTAACAAAAATGGATTTCCCAGGCGGCATGCTCATAGGTTGCGATGCCGGCACACTCGACCCACTGAAAATTAAGGGCACTCATGCAGCAATAACCAGCGGCATTTGTGCCGCCGAGGCGATTATTGCCAATAGTGGCGACTGCCATGCAAGATTTGTTGCATCGCCTGCAGGGCAAGCACTAGAAAAAGCGAAGAACACCGGCGCAGCGTTGCATAAATTTGGCACCCTGCTTGGTAGTGGCTATGTATTTTTTGAACAAACGCTACTGTCTGGTAAAGGCCCAGTATTAAGCGATGACCAGGCCGACTATCAGGTGCTGAAAGCGATGAATGAAGTAACACCGATTAAATACGATAAACCAGATGGCATCACTGCTTTTGATCGGCCAAGTTCAGTTTATTTATCGAATACAAACCATGAAGAAGACCAGCCAGTCCACCTACAACTGATTGATGACACTCTAACCGAAACGTTAACGCTGAAAGCTTACGATGAACCGGCGCAACGCTACTGCCCTGCTGGGGTTTACGAAGTCGTGGATGGAAAACTGAAAATCAACGCACAGAATTGCATCCATTGCAAAACGTGTGACATTAAAGAGCCGAGTCAGAATATACGCTGGGTACCGCCTGAAGGGGGTGGTGGTCCTAATTACCCTAATATGTAGCCACACCTATCAGAACATTGTGCCAGAGCAGGCGACCCCCGCCCTGCTCTGTCGCTTGTTCTACCAACCGATAAAACAGTTGTCTTGAAGCTTGCGCTTCGCAGCCACCTGGCAGTGCAACAAACAAGCTATCTTCACCAGTGGGTAAACAAAATGGAACAAGCTGCTGCGGCGCCACCTCAAATTCACGCCCATCAGCTAATTTGGCGGCCATGTGGCCTTGTTGCCAAGTCAAATCGATCAAACGTAAAGGTAGGCCCGTACTGTGAACCATGAACTTCACATTCGGGGTTTTGAGGTAATATGTTTGCAGCTCCTTAACCAGTAAGCGTGAGAATAAGCTTTTTATCCGCTCGTTTCTGATCATGTCGTTGTGTTGCCACCAATCTCCACGAACATCTATCCTCAGGCCAATGTCTTCGATTAACTCTGGCTGCCAATCAGTAACAGGATAGGCTTTCATTTTCGTATCAAGCGATTGATAAATTTGATCGAGTGTCATAGTTGAATGGGCTCAATCTGTAAGGTGACACCATAGCGCTGTAATACCACGTCTTGTACATATCTAGCGTGCGCCAAAACGAGATCTTTTGAGGCTTTTTGTGGGTTAGTAAGCACCAAGGCTTGCGATTGGTGCATGCAAACGCCGCCGTCACCTGCTTTGCCCTTTAGTCCTGCTTGATCAATTAACCAGCCAGCCGCCAACTTATAGCTACCATTTGCAAGCGGATAAGCTACTAAATCGGGAAAAGTTAGTTTTAACTGTTCATACTTGCTAGTGGTTACCACTGGGTTGTGAAAGAAGCTACCTGTATTAGGAATCGTGTTTGGATTAGGCAGTTTAGACCAGCGAAGCTCAGTGATTTGCTTGACGATCTCTGTTGGCGTTGCATTATCTTTGATGTGTGATTTGAGCGGGCCATACTCTAATTTGGCTTTCCCTTTCTTCGACAGTGCTAAGCGTACTTTTGTGATTACCCAAGGATCGGGTGTCTGCTTAAAATAACTATCGCGATAGGCAAACGCACAATCGGCTTTGGCAAACTCAGCGACTTCTAACGTTTTACTATTAACTGCTTGACAACTAACAAACACATCGGCTAACTCGACCCCATAAGCGCCTATGTTTTGAATCGGTGCAGCGCCGACAGTGCCAGGAATAGCGGCTAAGTTTTCTATGCCCCACAACCCTTGCGCTGCGCATTCTTCTACTAATGTAGGCCAGTCTTTGCCAGCTTCTACCTCTAAGATAACGGTATAATCGTCGTTAGCTGTTATGTTAACCTGATCAGCTTGATAAAAACACACCCAAGCCTGCATGGTAGGCGGTAAAATTACGTTGGACGTCACACCTAGTGGAACAAAATCTAAACCCAACGCTTTTGCATTATTTATGTCCGCTAACAGTGCTTCGAACGTTACTGGTTTAGAGACCTTGCTGACATCACTGGTTAAGCCTAAACAGCTTGAAATACTTGTCATTTAGTTATCACTTGCTCAATGAATCCATTGCAGGCGCTTTCACACAAATCTAGTACGGCTTCAAACCCTTCGCTACCACCATAATAAGGGTCTGGCACTTCTTGCACACTGCTATCGGCGTAGCTTAAAAACAATGCCACCTGAGCCCGACTATTCTTCGATTGAATGCGTTGGATGTTCTCTAAGTTCGACTTGTCCATCACAAGGATATAATCAAACTGATCAAAATCTTCAGCACTAACCTGGCGAGCACGCAAAGGCGTTAAATCATAGCCTCGTTGTTTGCCATGTTCTATTGCTCTAGCGTCTGGTTGTTTACCTATATGGTAAGCAGCAGTGCCTGCCGAATCGATCATCAACCGGTTTTCTAGCTGCTTTTGTATAATCATGCTCGCCATCACTGCTTCAGCAGTTGGCGAGCGACAGATGTTGCCTAAGCAAACAAACAATACCGACGTCATTGGTTAAGCCTTTGTTGATAATTGGCCAAGTCTTCTGGGGTATCAATCCCGGCCGCTAACTCACCGTGGAACTCTGTTGCCACAATGGTTTCACCCATTGCCATAAAACGAAGCTGCTCAAGTTTTTCAATGTTCTCCAAAGCGGCGCTGCCATTGTTGGCAAAGGCATGCAGTGCGCCAACTCGATAGGCATATAAACCTAGGTGGCGATAGCAAGCTGTTAGGCAGTCACGTTGGTCACGATTATAAGGTATTGGCGCACGGCTGAAGTATAACACTCGGTCATCGTCTAATCGCACGGCCTTAACAACGTTTGGGTTGTGTAAATCGTCTAAACTTTTTAACGGCGTTACCACCGTGGCTAATGCCGCATTAGGGTGTCTTTGTGCGCAGGTAACTAGTTGCTGTATTAAATCAGCATCTACTTCCGGCTCATCGCCTTGGATATTGACCACGAGCGTCTCATCACCCCAACCTTTTAAGCGTGCAACTTCTGCAAGTCGGTCAGTACCAGACTCATGGGCAGCGCTCGTCATGGTAACCTCAGCGCCAGCAGTTGCTGCTGCTTGGGCAATGTCTTCATGGTCTGTGGCAACGGTAACGGATATACAATCTATGGTGTTCGCTGCCTGCACAACATGGGCAATTAACGGTTTATCGTTAATCAATGCTAGCGGTTTTCCCGGAAAACGAGTCGATGCGTAACGCGCAGGGATCACTATATGGAACGACATAAAGCCTCGATATGGTCGGTAATTTTGTTATTCGACAAGCTTAATCTTGGACGACAAACAATCATTGGTTGGTCAACGAGCGATGTTAGTTTTACCGCGTCTTTTGCCGTGCAAATTAACGTTTTGTTGGTTAAGCCAACTAGGTCTTTGGCACTAAACTGGTGATGGTCTGGGAATACATGACGGCTAAATGTTAGCCCTTGTGCCGTTAAACTTGCAAAAAACGAATCTGGGTTGCCAATACCTGTGATGGCTGCAAGATTATTTTTCGGGGAAGCGTCAGGAGATAACGGTATAAATTCTAGCGCTTCAATTCGCAGTTCCGCATCTGGCGAAAAATTACGAGCAGCAGGACCTTTGGTGACAATAAAATCAGTGTTGACTAAACGCTGTGGCTTTTCGCGCAATGGACCAGCTGGTAGTAATCGTTGATTGCCTAACAGTCGCTGCCCATCGAGCATAATCACTTCTACATCGCGCCATAGCTTGTAATGCTGCAAACCATCATCACTAAGTATCACATCTACTTGCTCGGCGATTAATTCTGCCGCTAACAGGCGTTTCTTAGCCACGGCAATCACCAAATCAGGGTTATTCTGCTTTAGCATTATTGGCTCATCACCAAACTCAGATGCCTCACCTGTGGCTGGAACAATGCGTGCGTGCGACACATTAGCACCATAACCTCGGCTGACCACGCCTACTCGCAGACCTCTGTTTTGAAGGCTGCGAGCCAAGCAGTCAATCATCAAGGATTTACCCGTACCACCGACTAGGATATTACCAATCACGACAACCGGTGGTGCTACCTGCTTAACCTTGGCCATGGTTAGTCGTGCATTAGCTCGGTCAATGGCGTGGTAGAGCCAGGCTAGCGGCGTTAGTATTTTTGAAAGCCTAGTGGCAGGCGTCTGCCACCAATGTTGTTCAAGATTCATGATGCTGCATCGACAACAATTTAGCGTAATAGCCGTTTTGCGCTAATAAGCTTGCATGGTCGCCCTGCTCGACGATTTCGCCATGATCCATCACCAGAATTTGATCGGCATCTTCAATCGTCGATAAACGATGGGCAATGACAATCGTCGTGCAAGCACCAGATAGTTGCGCCATGGTTTCTTGCACATAACGCTCTGATTCGGTATCCAATGCCGAAGTGGCTTCGTCGAGGATCAATATCGGTGCCTGTTTTATGATAGCTCGAGCAATGGCTAAACGCTGGCGCTGGCCGCCAGAGAGCGTAATGCCATTGTCGCCAAGAACAGTATCTAGGCCATGTTCTAGTTTATTAGCGAATTCAATAACATGAGCTTGTTTTGCCGCGGCTTCGACCTCGGCATCACTCGCTTCAATACGACCATAACGAATGTTTTCCCGAATGGTGCCGGAAAACAAAATGGTATTTTGATCAACAAAAGACAGCTGACGACGCAATGCTGAAAGCCCAAGCTCACGCGTATCCACTCCATCTATGCAAATACTGCCTTGATAGTCTTGGTAAAACCTTGGGATTAATTGAGTTAGCGTCGATTTACCAGAACCTGAGCGACCGACTAGTGCTATAGTTTGACCAGGTTTGGCGCTAAACGAGATGCCATTGAGCACCATGGGTTCATCTGGTCCATAGCGAAACTGTAAATTGTTTACCTCAACGCTGCCTTCACTAGTAAAGTTTCTCAGGTCACCAGTTTCTTTCTCATCATCTAAATCTAATTGTTGGTAGATATCACCGGCCGCCGCAATACCATTTTGCAGCACTTGATTCACGGATGTGAGCGTTTTAATTGGCTTAGCAATGATCAACGCGGCGGTAATGTAATCAATAAAATCCGTGGCTGGTACTTGCATCGTCAGGGCAATTGCTGTGATCGCAGCAATGGCTAGCGCAATCAGCAATTGCACTAGTGGTGTGCTGATCGCTTTGGTTAGGCCAATTTTTTGCTGTTGGCGACGATTACGGTCGCTAAACTGAGCGAAACGTTCTGCTTCATATGTTTGGCGGCCAAACAATTTAGTTACCCGAATGCCTGGAACGACCTCATTGGCGACCTGCGCAACACCACCCACCGATTCTTGCAGACGTTTGCTGTAGCGGCGAAAAAAGCGTGACGCTAGGTTAACCACCCACGCAGCTACTGGAGCAATAAGGAAAAATAACAAGGTAAGTTGCCAGTTTGTTGCGAGCAAAATAACGAGTACGACGGCCACTGTTAACCCTTCACGCACAATCGCTAAAGTTGCTTCGCTTACCGCACGGGTGATTTGCTCAACATTATAAGTTAACCGCGAGATGATGCCACCGGTCGACTGTTGATCAAAATATGACACCGGGAGGTTAAGGATTTTACCAAATAGGTCGGTTCGCATCCTATGGGTAATGGTGGCTGTCACCACTTGCAGATAATAAATAGAGAAAAACGACCCTAGCCCACGCAGCCCAAATGCGATCACCATAAAAAGTGGCAACCAAACAACAACAGGCAGCCCAGCAACAGCCGCCACTTCGGTACCATTGGCGTTATCGGTAAACGTAGAAGTGATCATACCAGGCAGTTTGACCAGTACACCACTGGCAATCGCATGAAGTGCCATACCAAAAACGGCCAATGCAATGGCCGCTTTATGGTCCGGTAGCAGCTTTAATAAACGCTTATAAAGCTGCGTGCCCGTTAATTGCATAATTATTCGTCCAATACAGTTGTGTAGCCAATACGGCTTATACCCAATCGACTCAAGGCATCCACTACCAACATATGCGTCTGGTGGTTAGACAAAGCGTCTGCCGAGATCACAACAAACTGATCCTGCTGCCATTGCTGCATAATTAATGCCTGCAAGGACGCAAGATTGTTTTCGGTAATTGGTGTGCCGTTAACCAAGATGTTGTTACCAGAATCGATCGCGATTTCTAGTATATCCTGAGTTTCTTGAGGCACATCTGAACTAGACGTTGGCAGCTCAATCTGAATCTGCATGTCTTTATTAAAGGTCGTCGACACCATAAAAAAGATCAGCAGCAGAAACACCACATCAATTAGTGGTGTTAGATTAAGCTCTACTGGCTGGATAGATGAACGACGTTTCACGATGCTGATTCCTGCCCATTGACTTGTTTGTCAGAAAACATGGCATCAAGCAGCTTAGTACTGTCTTGATCAATCACCAACAGTATTTCATCAACACGACGCGCTAGCGCACGATGAAACACCAATGCCGGAATGGCTACCGACAAACCGGCTGCAGTCGTCACCAACGCTTGTGAAATACCACCCGCTAGCGCCGACGCATCGCCCGTGCCTTGCTGAACAATGACCGAAAAGACTTCAATCATACCAAGAACCGTACCGAGCAAACCTAATAACGGCGCGATCGCGGCAATGGTGCCAAGCGTTGATAGGTACTTTTCTAGCAGGTGCTGAACATGGTTGGTCGCTTCGTCCATCGAGTCTTTCATTACTTCGCGGCCGTGCTTAGCATTGGCAAGCCCTGCGGCCAGCACATAGCCCAACTGGCTATCTTGTTTTAGCGCTTTAATCGCTTTGGTGTCATGTTTGTTTGCTTTCACCATGGCCCACACTTTAGGGAGCAAGTCGCGCGGCGCAATTCTGAGCGGACGCAGTGTCCAAAAACGCTCAATAATAATGGTTAATGCAATGATTGATGCGGCTAGGATGATCCACATTAGGATACCGCCAGATAAGAATATGCTCAGCACGCTCTACTTCCTCCTTTACTGAGGCATCGACTCTAATAAATATCGCTACTTTTCTCAACGACTGACGTGTTCATTCCTTGCAGTTTAATTGATTATTTCGCCATTTGAGCACACCTTGCTCACTTGTGATGGCAAAATCGATCGACCGGTCACGCAATTTGGCGATTACTTGATCACTCGGGTGACCAAAGGGATTGCCATTACCAGCGGTAAACCAAACACACTTAGGTTCAATTGCGTCCAATAAAGCATTGGCAGTGCTGGTACTTGAACCATGATGGCCCGCAATTAATAAGTCGACACTGCGATTAGGAAATTCAGCAAGCCAAGCGTATTCGCCGATACGACTTAAATCGCCGGTGATTAGGATTTGGCTGGTTGCTAAGCTGTATTGCACAACACAACTTGCATCATTGTCTTCAATGGCTTGCGACCATTGCCAGCCATCACATTCAAGACCCAAAAGCCCTGGTACAAACTGTCCGAGTGCTATGTGTGCTTTCGGGTAAGCCCGCAGTAGTGTTACAGAACCACCTTTATGGTCTAGATCGTCGTGACTAATTAACATCTGCACTTGTTTAATGCCTCGGCGACTGGCTATTTGCTGAACGATGGCTTGCCCTGAGCTACCAGTCAGAGATGGATTGCCAGGGCCGGTATCAATGACCCACACCCTTGGTGGATCAACGATTAGCAAAGCAGTACCTTGGCCAACATCTAACGCTAGCACTTCTTGCGTCGCCAATGGCCGTGCAAAGTAGGCAAGCAACAACATGGCCATACTCAGCACGACACGCCCGGGGACATTTAGCAACCATATCCATACCGCAATTAACACCAATGCAGAAAAATGAGCCATAGGCACGGGCAACCAGAACGCCGGTGGCAACCAATCAAGCGCTGTAATGAAAGCAGACAAGGCAGGGTCTAACCAGTGCACCTTGTTAAATAGCAATAAGATATAGGCGCTTGGCAGAAGCACTGTTAACGCTGGTACCCATATCAAATTAGCGAGAGAGCCTACAGGGTTGAGCGCCAACCCCATCATCCAACTAACAGGCATGAGCATTACTAACAGTGCCAGCTGAATGCGCCATAAACCCCAGTGGCTTGGTAACTGCGATAAGACAAACACGGCAGCAAATGACAACCAGGCGCCAGAACTAAACCAAACAGTTGGATTGATCATTACCAGCACAACGCCGGCAATCAACAGTTTATCAAAGGGCTGTTGGGTACGACGCTGCACAATTAGCCAAGTGGCGACAAGTGACATCACACTGGCGCGCCATACCGAGACACCACCGCCTAATAAAAAAGGCAGCCCTGCCGCAACGGCCGCCAAAATAACCAGTCGCAAGATGTAAGGTAACGGTATAAATATGTAGTAGACAAACAGCAATATAATGGTGATATGCAGCCCAGATACCACTAATAAATGATACGCTTGGCTTTCTTGCAACGCTGCCTTTTGTGCATCCGACAAACCACTACGACTACCTAGTAACAGCGCTCGCCAATAGGGATGATGACGAGTATTCTGCAAGCGCAGGTCGAGATTGCTGCGCAGGGTAGCAAGCCAATGATTGCTGTCAACTAGCTGCTCGCCAATGCTCGCTCGCCCAATAATCCCTTGCGATTGGTAGTAGGTTATTGGATTAAAACTGCCTGGCGCCAAACGCGTAGCTGGCGGTCGTACCTCTACCTCCCCTACTAGGCACCAGCCAAGTTTTACAGGTTTATCGCTTTGCACTAACAGCCTATTGGCGCCATTATCAAAAACGGTGCTATAGCCAAATGCAGACGCTTGGCTGAAGTCCACTGAACAATAACTACCGTTCTGGTCACTAGGGGAAGAATGCCACAGCAATACAAACAGCATCAAAACAGGCAAACACCAAACTTTGCTTTGGCGAATGAGCTGCACTGACGAGAAAATAATGACGAGTATCAAGATTGGCGCTAATAACCAGGCCAAACTAAGCAACAAGCTTACGATGAGGGCGAATCGTAACTGGTAATGACACCATACATGCCGGATAATGCGCGCCTGAAACGAAGCCATTGATTATGCTATGCCACGACGCTTTTTTAAGAAACACTTGCCGACGCCTGATGCTTTAAGCGAACACAAGGTTTTACGGAAAATCGGGGTGGGCCTACACGAGCCAGCTATTTGGCATTTAAGCAGAAGAACGGTGGCGCGTGCCTTTGCAATTGGCTTATTGGTTGCCATGCTGCCAATACCCATGCAGATGGCGGTTGCTGCGCTATTTGCCATACAGTTCAGAGCCTCCCTGCCCTTAGCCGTTAGTTTGGTGTGGCTGACCAATCCAATCACCATGCCGCCGATTTTCTACTTCAATTATCGCGTTGGTTGTTGGATGTTCTCCATCACACCGGTTAAGCCTGAAGATGGTTTAAGCCTAGCATGGTTAAAAGCGCTTGCAGTGCAAAGCTGGTTGCCACTCTATGGTGGCAGCCTAATACTTGGTTTTTTGTTAGCAGTTGTTGGCTACTTTTCCATTTCTGGTTATTGGCATTGGCAAGTAAAAAGGCGCTGGCTGACACGCCGTCGCCGGTAGTCACTCGCTAGCCCCATCCTCAACTAGGCAGCCATTACGCATGCTAAGCACTCGATCAAACTTACTTGCTAGATCTTTGCTGTGAGTAACAACAACAAACGAGGCCGACTCCGACTCGTTAAGCTGCATTATCAATTGATGGATCTGGTCCGAGGTTTCTTCATCTAAATTGCCGGTTGGCTCATCCATAAACACCAGCTTAGGGTTGTGAATTAACGCTCTGGCAATGGCAACCCGCTGGCGTTCGCCGCCACTGAGTTCGCTAGGTTTATGTTCGCTGCGCTCTCCTAGCCCTACTCGCGCCAGCAACGCCTGGGCGTTCTGGTAGTCCTCTTTATTCGGTTTACGGGCAATGCGAATAGGCATTAGCACGTTGTCTATCGCTGAAAACTCGGCCAATAAATGGTGGAACTGGAAAACAAACCCTACGTTTTGGTTGCGCAAGTCTGCCAGTTGATTGTCGTTCAGCTCAACTATGTTAGTGCCTGCCAGCTCAACCTTGCCTTCATCGGCAATATCTAAGCCAGCCATAATATTTAATAGTGTTGTTTTGCCCGAGCCAGACGCACCAACAATCGCTACCATTTCCCCTTGCAAGAGCGTTAGGTTCACCCCTCTAAGCGGCGACACCACATTTGCCCCTGAACGGTAGGTTTTCACCACATCTTGGCATACTAAAATATTATTCATAACGCAGCGCCTCACTTGGCAAAATTCTCGACGCACGCCAGGCAGGGTAAATGGTTGCCAACACGCTCACTAACAAACCAAAACCAGCAATTTTCAACACATCTAACCATTGCAAGTCACTAGGGAAATAATCAATAAAATATACGCCTGGTGCCAATACTTGCAGGCCAAACAAGCTTTCAACAAACGACACAATTTGATCAATGGTCAAGGCGCCAATGATGCCAAGGGTCGTACCAATGAAGACCCCGACCACCCCAATTGCACTACCTTGCACAATAAAGATACCCATGATTTGGCGAGCTTTTGCGCCCATGGTTCTTAAAATAGCGATATCACCTTGCTTATCAGTTACCGCCATTACTAATGAGGAAAGTACATTGAACGCAGCGATCAAAATCAAACAACTCAACAGCAGGCCAATCATTCGCTTTTCCATTTGAATGGCTTGAAATAAAGTACCCTGAGTCGCCGTCCAATCCTGAATTAGCCAACTAGTGCCAAGCTGCCCAGGTGCAGCTCTCGCTACTTCGCGGGTGATTTCTCGTGCGGCAAACAAATCGTTTACCTGCATACTGATGCCATCAACCGACCCACGTGGTTTACGTAACAAAATGCCAATGTCATTGTAGTGAGTGAGTGCGAGTGTGCTATCCATCTCGGCACCCAGATTAAAAATACCGACCACAGTAAAAGCTTTGCTGCGCGGTTGAATACCAGCGATAGACATGGTGACCTCGGGTACCATCAGCATGACTTTATCCCCTACACTGGCTCCTAAGCGCGATGCCATACTATTACCTAGCACCACATTAAACTCGCCAGCCGATAAATCACTAATATCACCAGCCAGCATATTTTGCCGGATTAAATCTTCTGAGCCACGAAACTCTGGGTCGATACCGCGAATCAGGGCACCGCTGGTGCGAGAGCGAAACGCGAACATGCCATTGGCATCAATAAAGGGTTCAGCATTGATCACACGATCATTAGCGAGCGCTGTTTCTACCAAAGGCTGCCAATCTTGCACGAAGCCGTCGGAATTAATGATGGTGCCATGCGGCACAACGCCAAGCACTCTTTCGCGCATTTCACGTTGAAAGCCGTTCATTACCGACAATACTATAATAAGGACGGCAACCCCTAGAACTAAACCTATCATTGAAATTGCCGAAATAAATGAAACAAAATGGTTCTGTCGCTTGGCGCGCAAATAACGCAAACCGACTAATACAGACATACCGGACATGGTAACCTCCCTAGGTTGAGGCTAAGCCTACCTAAGCACGCAATGGATCGAAAGAGGCAAAGATGGCGATTAATGACTTTTTTAAGGTAAAAGACCAGGGTTTCGTTCAGCTAGCGGCTTTTGATACCGAGCGCCCAGATCTTGCAGAGTATTTCCCCGAGTTTCGCACAGCGCTTGCCTCGGCAGAAGTCAGTGCCCATTTAACCAAAGCACACGAGCTAATCGACACACTTAAAGAAGGTCCTACTCAAGAGGCGCTAGATCACCTCTACCAAGCAACCTGGATACTAAAACGAGCGTTATTAGGGCAAGCCCTAGAACAAGCCGACGTGCCGTCATCTGTCTTTGTTATCAGCGAAGGTGGCATGCAAATAAAGCTTAATCCTGGTTTTAAAGTTGGCGACTCGGTGGCCATTTTAATCATTCATACCCCAGAGCTTCGTTCGTCACTCATTCAAGGACAGGTCGTAAAAGCCGGCACAGACGCGCTAGAAATAGAATTTGTTCAACTAACGCCGCGCACTAGACAAAACTTAGCGGCCCGTTTGTTAAAAATTCAGGCGGCACAACGTAAACAAGACTAATGTGCTTTTCATCTAGTGATGACTGAGTAAAATTAGCCCTCTTTTGTTGCGAGTATCCTCATGTCTATCACCATGCTCCCTGAATGGCACCCCCAGGATGCCATTCAGTTATCTTGGCCGCATGCCAATAGTGACTGGCAACCATGGCTGGCCGACATTGAAGCCTTGTTTGTTCAGCTTTGCAGACAGATCAGTCAATACCAAGGCGTTGTGGTCGCGGTCGATCCAAGCATTGCGCTCTCTGATGTCGAGCGCAACCTAAAGTTGGCTGGTGCCAAACTGGCCAATATCAAACTATATTCAGTGCCAACCAACGACACCTGGGCGCGTGACCATGGGCCAATTTCGGTATTGCGAGACGGCCAACTGGCACTAATGAACTTCACTTTCAACGCCTGGGGTGGCAAGTTTAGCGCCAATTTAGACAATGAAATTAACCAAACACTTGCTAATCAGAATGCCTACAAGGTGCCATTAATTGCCAACCAGCAAGAATTAGAAGGCGGCGGCATCGAGACAGACGGGCTAGGCACTCTGCTCTGTACAAGTTATTGGCGTGATCAGCGCTTCAAAAACACGGAGCAAGCGGAGGCTTTCTTTAGCCAGGCATTGGGCATGCGCCGGTTTCTCTGGTTAACCAGCAAAAATTTGGCCGGTGACGATACCGATGCCCATATTGATACACTGGCGCGCTTTGTAAACGAGTCGACCATTGCCTATGTGCACTGCCATAATCCAGATGACCCGCATTACGCCATGCTCAGCAACATGGCCGAGCAACTTACCAGGTTCAAAACACCTACGGGCGAACCTTATCAGCTAGTACCACTGCCTATGCCCGAGGTGATTGTGAGCGACGAAGGCGACCCACTACCAGCGACTTATGCCAACTTTTTGATCACTAATGAGGAGATTATCGTGCCACTCTATGGTGATCCAAATGATGACACAGCACTTGCTAGCCTGGCGGCTGTGGCCGGTCATCGGCGTGTCACGGGTATCAATTGTCGCACCGCCATAGAGCAATATGGCAGCCTGCATTGTCTTACCATGCAACTAACAAAAGGAGCATGCTTATGAAAGCAGCCGTTATTCAACAACAAAACCGCGCAACGGTTGCCGATAACCATCAGCACAGCATTGAACAAATCCGCCAAGCAGCGAAGCAAGGTGCCAAGCTCGTAGTGCTGCAAGAGTTACATTCTGGGCCTTATTTTTGCCAAGTGGAAGCGACAGATTTTTTTGATCTAGCGGAACCCTTAGACGGCCTAACTCGCACGACGTTTGAAGCACTCGCACGTGAGTTAGACATCGTACTGGTCTGTTCAATTTTCGAAAAACGAGCAACCGGCGTTTATCACAACACAGCCCTTGTTATGGATGGTGATAATGGCTTTGCCGGTTTTTACCGCAAAATGCATATACCTGACGACCCAGGATTCTATGAAAAGTTCTACTTCACGCCTGGGGATGCCGATCGCATTGGCTTCACGCCAATAGATACCAAAGTTGGGCGCTTAGGGGTTCTGGTCTGCTGGGATCAGTGGTACCCAGAAGCAGCGCGGTTAATGGCCTTGGCTGGGGCTGAGTTGCTGATTTACCCAACGGCTATTGGCTGGGATATGAGTGATGACGACGATGAGCGATCGCGCCAGCTTGGTGCTTGGCAAATCGTACAGCGTGGCCATGCCGTGGCCAATGGTTTGCCAGTTTTAGTGCCCAACCGTGTTGGGGTAGAAGTCGCCAGTGATGGCAATGAGATCAACTTCTGGGGCAATAGTTTTATTGCTGGGCCACAGGGCGAGCTGCTTGCGCAGGCCAATGCAGATGAAGAAACCCTATTATTGGTCGATATCGACATGGCGCGCAGTGAATCTGTTCGCCGAATTTGGCCGTTCTTGCGTGATCGTAGAGTCGACGCCTACCATGAACTAACTAAGAGACTGATAGATTAATGCGATTATATAGCTTCAACATCAATGGGTTGCGGGCCCGACCTCATCAAATTGAGGCACTTGGTGCGCAGGCAGACATCATTGCGTTGCAAGAAATCAAAGTAGACAACGATCAATTTCCGCATCAAGTGATTAATGATTTAGGCTGGCAAGCGGCGAACCATGGGCAAAAAGGTCATTATGGCGTCGCTAATCTAAGCCGCCAGCCAGCGCTTGCCGTGCGTAAAGGATTTGCTTGGCGCGGCGATGATGAACAAGCGCGCCTGATTGAAACCGACCACAGCACTAGCCAGGGCACGTTGACCCTCATTAATGGCTATTTCCCACAGGGCGAAAATCGCAACCATGAAACCAAGTTCCCGCTCAAAGTACAGTTTTATGCCGACTTGCTGGAGCGCGTAAAGTCTATGCCAGACGACGCATTGTTCGCTGTTGTTGGTGATATGAACGTGGCGTTTCAAGACAGTGACATAGGCATTGGAGAGCCTAACCGTAAACGCTGGTTGAGCCAAGGCAAGTGTGCCTTCCTGCCTGAAGAGCGAGAATGGATGCAAGCGTTATTAGACGCTGGTTTAGTCGACACATTCCGCCTGCACCATCCTAGCGAAGACAACCTATTTAGCTGGTTTGATTATCGCTCGCGCGGGTTCCAGGATGACCCCAAACGTGGCCTGCGTATTGATTACGTTTTAGCCTCACCAGCGCTGGCAAAATTATGCCAAGGCGCTGGGATTGACTATCAGGTGCGCGGCATGGAAAAACCTAGTGACCACGCGCCTATTTGGGCTGATTTCGACCTAGATCTTTAAGCCATCAAAACCGTGCGGTTGTTTGTCAGCCGCACAGATCACCACATCTTGACCACTGTTTGTAAGGTATTGGCTTGCAACACGGCGCAAATCCTCGGCCGTACAAGCCAAAATTTCGCGCCTAAAGGCATCCTGCTGCTCGTAGGTGCGGCCAAATCTTGCATTAAAGTAAGCCACCTTAGCCTCGCCAGCCGGAGACAATGGCTTGTCTAATGAACTAATGACCGACAGTATCCCCTCATTGACCTTCTCTTGGCTAATGTCAGCACTAAGCACCCAATCGATGGCGCGGGTAAAATCATCAAACGTGGCTGTTAAGCGCGGGTCACGGTAGCTGTAAAAGCGAAACACGCCATTGCCATTGTCGTAACTTGCACCACCACCATAAGCGCCACCTTTTTCGCGAATGGCCGTGTGCAAGAAACCATTTTTGAGCACTTGTGCCAAAACGGTTAATGGCGCGGCATCAGCACTGGTCATATGGCTGCCCGCAAAAGCTCGGGCACAGAAATTCACCTTGGTATCGGTGAAGTAGGCAATCTTTGAACTGAGCTGTAAGGTTTTACCGTCGCGCCATGGCTGCTCGTTCTTTGCACTGACAAGGCTTGTCTTGCCCTGTTCGTCATCAATCAATAGAAGTTGCTGGGTGCCAGACTGCATATGCTTGTGTAAAGCAATCAGTTGCTCGGTTAACCCTTGTGGCGACGATTTGGACTGCTGCTCAAGTGTCCGCAGGGCAGCCAGCGCATTCACACCAGACCACTCATGAGACTGTGCGGCAACCGGGCTAAAGGCCGCACTCGCTGCAGTCATTGCCAGTACATGACCATTGTTGGTAATCGACTGTTCGCGGCGCAAGCGGGCCTGAGTTAGCATTTCGCCAATACGTTGATGCTCATCAAAGCGCACACCTAGCTGATAGTCAGTTATGAGTGCTTCTAAGCCGCTAGTGTTGCGTGCTAATGCCTTACCGCCAAAGCTAAACAACTGCTGCCATTGCTGGTTATTCTCTGGGTTAGCACGGTACTGAATGCCACCACCCAATGAACCAACGGTGCTCGCTTGTCGAGTTTGCATAGCGATGTAGTCATGCGCACCACAACCCACTTCCGCCAAAATGCCCGCATATAGAGGAACCAAAGCTCGCTGCCCCTCATCCAGATGTGGCACCGACTTAACAGCGTATCGGTAGCTGATACCATTACTGCCTACATGATAGTAGTCACTACCATTTTCCTGCCAAGTTGGCGCCAAACGGTGGGCAACCGGGGTTACATCCTCTGGCGTCATTTTCGGCAAGCAATCAACATCATCCACTTCTGTTTGACGCTCAGCCAATGCTTGTTGGGCCTGCTGAATATCTGCTTTATCTTGTTCGCTCATCTGCGCTAACTGCTGTGCTAGCTGCTGCTGACGTTGCTGATCTGTTCGCTCGCCAAGTTTAAGATCTGGCTTTAGCGTTAGGGTTACCTTGTGGAAATTATTAAGGGTAAAGTCGCGCAACTTGCTAGCAAGCCAGCCTGGTTGTTTGGCATGCTCGCGCAGGGCATTGAGCGCTGGCGCGACATCCAGCATGGCAAAAACATCGCGCCGATGAATGGCCGCCCCCATGGCCTGCATAATCAGTTGCAAGCCAAACGGCATACCATCACCAGAGATTTCGCGCTGCATCAGTTCTAATTGATGAAGTGCCGCGTCCACTTGCTCATCGCTAAAGCCTTGCTCGATGATCTCTTCCATGGCAGTAACTAGGTAATCATGCGCTGCTTGAATATCGCCGTCTTTTACCCCTTCTAAACCATAAACAAACAGTGCATCACGCATACTGTCTTCCACCCCACACATTGGCGAAGGGGCTAACCCATACGGGCTATTTTCTAGTCGCTGGCGCAGCGGCGATGCACTATGATCAAGTAATAAATCACTCAGTAGGTGAGCCAGTAGAAAATCTTCGGCACTGTTTAGTGACGGTAACAGCCAGCCATGTACCACATGCGTACCCGCCTCTTCATCTGATGTAGCGTAATAACTGGTTACATGCGAAGGCGCATTTTGGCGAATCTCGGGTTTAACTTCGATGTGTTTATCGCTGCGCTGAAAATGCTGCAAGGCTTGGCAATGAATTTTATCTTGAATGTCCACTACACTGCGGTCACCAAAGGTAAAAAACACAGCATTACTTGGGTGATAATGCGCCTGATAAAAGTCTTTCACCTGCTGATAACTTAACTGCGCGATCTGGTCGGGCTCGCCACCGCTGTTGAAGTGGTAAGTGCTGGTCGGAAACAGCGCCTGAGATAGTTTTTCCCACAATTGCGTGGCGACTGGCTGCATGGCGCCAAGCATTTCATTGTATACCACACCTTGGTGAGTTAACTGACCTGCTTCATCAAACGCCAGATGATGCCCCTCTTGATGAAAGTCTCTCTCATCAATATTGGCAAAAAAGACCGCATCAAGATAAACATCAAGCAAGTTATCAAAATCTTTTTGATGTTCGCTAGCAAATGGGTAGGCCGTCCAATCACTCGCAGTAAACGCGTTCATAAAAGAGTTTAGCGAGCGGCGCGACATTAAAAAGAAGGGATCACGCACTGGGTACCGCTGCGACCCACATAGCACAGTGTGCTCAAGTACGTGCGCAACACCGGTTGAGTCGGTTGGTACCGTTCGTAACGCAACGAGAAAAACATTTTCCGGAAAGTCCGCCGCAATGTGGTAGTGCTCGGCGCCGGTTACAATGTGCCGGTAGTGAAACACTTCGGCGTTTAACGATTCAATGTTATGTTGCGCAAGACATTCAAAACTACTGTGTGGTGACATAAAGCGGCAATACTCCCAGAATTTACCGCAATCTTATCACACTAGGCCTTTTGTATGCCTACCTCGTTGTCTTCGGCTAGTTCAACAAATCGTGCTAGTTCACGTTTCAAAGTGGCCGGGCGTATTGGCTTAGAAATAAACCCATTCATACCGACTCGCATGGCTGCATCGCGGTCAGCAAAACTACTATTGGCCGAAGCGGCTAAGATCGTTGTTTGATTATTACGTCCACCAGATTGGCGAATGATTCGTGTCGCACTGAAGCCATCGAGTACAGGCATTTGCAAATCCATAAGAATTAAATCAAAAGACTGCTCACTGGCGATATTGACTGCTCGTTCGCCATTTTCAGCGACCGTCACATCCATCTGCATCGCTTCCAATAAGGTTGCCATCAGTTTGGCATTGAGCCGGTTATCTTCCACCACTAATACACGCAAAACACTGGTGGCCGGTAATATTCTCGGCGAGTCTTTGGCATCTTCTCGCGTTTGCGCTGGCAGCGCTAAATCAACACGCAGGCCATGTGGGTGACAAGCAGAGTAGCGAATCTCGCCACTGAGCAGGCGAATAAGCCCTGTAGTAACATATAGGCCTAATCCAAAGCCCTCATGTTTGCGCAGCATCATTTCACCGTTTTTATCACGAGCGATATCAAATGCACGCTCGCGTTGCTCAGCACTCATACCCGGGCCTTGATCGGTGACTGTAAAGGTAATCTGGCCTGGTGTTACGTTCATCGAAACAACAACCTTACCTTGATCACAAAACTTAATCGCATTATCGACAACATTGACGATACAACGTTCCACCTTTTGCTGATCGAAAAATACTTGTAACGATTGCTCAGGGCGCTCAATGATAAGTTCAACGCCTTGTTTGTCTTTTAGCCTGTCGTTGGCATAATCTAAAACTTTGTCAAGCAGAGAGTCGATATCGGCCCATTCTCGCACCCCCTGAGCGTTCTCTTGGTAGGCAGATTCACGGGCAAGTTCGGATGCCGTAACGAGGTTTTCTACTTGGCTATTCAATCGGGCCAGAGCGATATGGCTGTCTTCTCGGAACTCGTCAACATTTTGATAGCGCTGTTCACACATTAGATCAATTGACGATACCAATGCATTTAGTGGCGTGCGCAACTCATGGCCAACCAAGCGGATAAAGTCTTCCTTCATTTTTGAGTTGATTTCTTCTATGTGAAGGGCATGACTCAGTTGTTCATTGGCTTTTTGCAGCTTGACTTTGGCCTGCGCTTCCACTTCTCGGTTGCGCAGTTCGATAGCACGTAAGCGCATCGCTAACGCCCAAGACAACATCAGCGCTTCCACCGAAGCACCAATTCGCATCGACTCTTGAAACCAAAAGCTGGTAGGCAAGTAACCCATCAACAAAAGCTGGTGTATGGTTGTGCCAATTGCCATGGCTGTCCAGCCAAGTTCATAAAAAATGGCGTAGCGGTTGCCTTTTTTAATCGCCCGGGCGCCCATCACTAGGGCAAACACAAAAAACACTGGGGCGGCGATTTGCATCATGTTGACGAACAAGCTTGGTATGCCCAACACCATACCGACAGCGGCAATCATCAACAGCAGAGCAATACCCAATTGCGAGTACTGCACCATGCCCCCTTCTTTATCGAGTTCAAGAAAACTGCGACTAAACGTCAACGAGAACACAACAACACCAAGCGTGGCACCAAAAACGAAAAATCGGTCCATGTAGTCGCTATCAAATAAGCCAATCCATTCACGACCAAAGCCATTAATCTGCAGGTTATAAAGGATCACGAACAGCAAATAAAAGCAGTAATGCTTGGCTGAACGTTGGCGCACCACCAAAGCTAAAACACCGTTATACAACAGCAAGCCAAGCATGACGCCAAAAAACACGTAAAGGAAGGTCAGCTTATTAATCAACCAATCTGAAACTGCTCTAGTACCGCCGAGGATAAGTGGTGCGTAGACGCTGTAATTACCCTCTATACGAAGATAAAGTTGATATTGCTCGCCTGGCTGTAAATGAAAAGTAAATCGAGGACGACCCTTGAAGCTGTTAAATTCGTTCTGCTCAGCCATCGCCCATGACCAAGTATCCATTACTTTGCCATCGCTGACTAAAAAAGCATCCATTCGCTTCAACTGGGCGTGCTCTACTAGTGCCATCCATTCAGCATCTGTGGCTGCGCTGAGGCTTGCGCGATACCAATAGGCTTTGCCATCTTGAAAGCCTACTCGATTGCGGGCACTGCCATTAGTCCACACTACACTGTTGAGCTGCGATAGTTGATCGACATTACGCACCGACTGATCCGTGGCGCTATAACTCAGCTGGCGTTCAAGCATGAGTACTTGGTCTGGATCGCTAAGCTGAATTGGGCTCGCGAAGGCAACGCTCGCCGCTAACAACAATAGCCAGCTGAAATATTTGTACATCCTTACACTTAGTCCTTAGTAGTAGACCTATTTAACTTAGGTTAATCTGCCACTTCTAGCAAACGGCGGCAAGGTCTCAACCAGCGTTCGACCATAGGTTTTTGTTGCCAAACGTGAGTCGAGTATCGTGATGCGCCCATGATCACTCTCACTGCGCATTAATCGGCCACACGCTTGTACGAGTTTTATCGCTGCATCGGGAACCGTTAACTGTACAAAGGGGTTGCCACCTTTGTTACTAATCCACTCCGACAGCGTGGCATCGATCGGATCGTCCGGTGTGCCGAAGGGCAACTTGGCGATGATAACATGCGTCAGGTAGTTACCCGGCAAATCCACCCCTTCGGCTAACGACGCTAGCCCAACTAACGTACTGCCCTGTCCCTTATCAATGGCTTGGCGATGTTCTTCAAGTAGCTGTGCGCGAGATAACTCACCTTGCACTAATAATGACCAATGCTTGTGCTGAGCTCGCCAAGCTTCAACCACTGTTTGCATTTGCCGCCTGGAAGCGAACAAGACTAAATTTGCCTCGTCTGGGTTGACTAACTCTAATGTTTTGTCGGCCAACCACTGTGTGTGAAGATCGGCTCGCCCGCCATCTGGTGCCTGCATCGGCACTTCAATTACCGCACGTTGATAGTCAAATGGGCTGCGCACGATTAACTCGGTGGCACCGTCTGGGATACCTGCTGCCGCATAAAACCGGCTAAACTTACCGGCCACAGCCAGCGTTGCCGAGGTCAATACAACCCCCGCAGCGCGTGACCATAACTGCTGGCGCAATTTGGACGCTGCCGACACTGGGCTTGCCGCCATCAGCCAATCATTATCATGTCGCTCAAGCCATTTTGCGACTGGCGGGTGCTGAGGTTCACTCACTAGGCTCCACATACGTGCCAACATAAATAAGTTGTCGAACATACCCAAGTCTCTCCCTAGCCTTAGGTACCAGTTCTCCATCGTCGCCATTGGCATTAACTCGTCTTTTTCGCCAATCAGCTTACCAATTCGATTGCGCATACCATCGAGCTGGGTGGTCACGGCTTTGAGTTGCTCGGCGAGCCCTTCAGAACTGGCAACCAACTCGTCTTCTAGCACACCCTGAGGCCAGCGGTGAACCTGTTTATCTGCCAACAGCTGGAAGTTATCTTGAAAATATTCAGTCAGCGTTCGCCCGCCTAAGCGAATGTTAGGCAGCTGAATACGAATCGACTCAATCGCACTGACCAAGCCATCATCACCCCGGCTATCGGCAAGTAACTTTTCCAAACGAAAGCCAAAACTTTCAATACCGTCAAGCAACTGAGATACCGGCGCCTGGGCAGCAAAGTGGCTCAACGCTTTATCTGGTACGTGGTGCGCTTCGTCAAATACAAAGTAGCAAGACTCGGGTTCGGGGAGCACGACACCACCACCAAGTGACTGGTCTGCCATAATCAAGTCATGGTTGGCAATAATGACGTCGGCTTTTTCAATATGGTTACGGGCACGATAATAAGGGCACATACTAAAATGCTGACAGCGTCGACCACTGCATTCGTGCTGAGTTGCTGTCAGCGCGATTTTGGTTTGATCATCTAACGGCTGCTTATATTCGTCAAAATCACCTTGCCATTTTCCTTGACTGTAGGATTCCAATAAGCGACTAACCTGTTGACTTGCCTCGGTTGACGTCGCACTAGTGAACATATCGGGGTTGATGGCCGCCCCCTGCATCTCTAGCTCGTGTTCGAGCTTAGTAATGCAAAGGTATCGGCCGCGGCCTTTTGCTAGTGCATAGGTAAACTTGAGCTCACCATACTTGGCTAGCTCTGGTATATCTTTTTTTACTAACTGTTCCTGCAAGGCGACCGTGGCAGTACTCACCACAAGCTGGCGTTTTTTTGCCTTCGCCAAAATAATGCCGGGAATTAAATAGGACAAGGTTTTACCGGTGCCAGTACCCGCCTCTACCGTTGCCACTGCCGTTTCATCTGTGGCAGCAAAGGTTTTCGCCACATGCGCAATCATTTGCTTTTGCCCTAACCGCGGCTTGTGGCCTTTCTCTTTTAAGTAGCGGCTGTATACCTGCTGAATTTCTTGCTTTAATTGATCAGTTAACATGGCAGAGATTAAATTGACTCCGTAGAATACGCGCTACCTAAATAAGGACCTGAGACTATGCAAGACAAAACCGTTGCCATTGCCGATTTAAATGTGTCGAACCAACTTCCATTCACCTTGTTTGGCGGTATGAATGTTTTAGAGTCAGAAGCACTCGCATTAGAGATTGCTGGCACCTATGTTGAAGTGACGCAAAAACTTGGCATTCCGTATGTCTTCAAAGCATCGTTTGACAAAGCTAACCGCTCATCGATGCACTCTTTCCGCGGCCCTGGTTTGGAAAAGGGTTTGCAAATCCTAGAGGCGATCAAGGCAAAATACAACATTCCTGTTATTACCGACGTCCATGAACCTTATCAAGCGGCGGAAGCAGCAAAAGTTGCCGATGTGATTCAGTTGCCAGCGTTTTTGTCGCGCCAAACAGATTTAGTTGTTGCCATGGCAGAAACTGGCGCGGCGATAAATATTAAAAAAGCTCAGTTTTTAGCCCCGCATGAAATGGCACATATTCTGCGCAAATGCGAAGAAGCAGGTAATGACCGCCTCATTCTTTGTGAGCGTGGCACCATGTTTGGCTACAACAACCTAGTGGTAGACATGCTTGGTTTTGGCCAGATGAAACAACTTGGCTACCCGGTTATCTTTGACGTCACGCATGCCTTACAAATTCCAGGCGGGCGTTCGGATAGTGCTGATGGCCGACGCTCACAGGTGACCGACCTTGCCATGGCAGGCATGAGCCAAGGCATCGCAGGCTTGTTTTTAGAATCGCATCCAGATCCCAAAGCAGCAAAATGCGACGGTCCGAGTGCCCTTCCATTAGAAAAACTCGAGCCATTCCTCGCTCGATTAAAAGCGATTGATGAATTAGTCAAAGGCTTTGAGCCAATCGTGACAGAATAAAGTTAAGGGAGCCTGGCTCCCTTTTTTTTAACTCTGTTCAATCAATTCCGCCAAAAACTCCAGATACTTAGCCAGATAATCACACTTACCCGACTCCTCGCCTAACCAAGGGTTCATTAATGTGTGGCGAAATACAAAAAGTGATTCAGTGTAGGTTGTTGGATCTATTCCTAACTGAGTGCAAAGTTTATTGGCCACTTTATCGGTTAAATTTTTGCGCTGTATCGACGTATAAGAAGCAATAAACTCACGACTCGTCGCTAAACGCTCAGGCTTCACTTTCACATGCTCAAACAATTGGCGCGTGTAGCGATTCAGTTCTGCCATATCGCGATTGCCCACAGGGTTAAATGCCACGCAGGTTAAGTTGGTGTCGGTATCCATGGGTAGCACTATGGTGACTTTATTTTGGACCCGTTTGGCAAACTCACGTACTAGCTGATGAAACCGTTCTGCCAACTGTACTGTTTTGGCTGGTAAGCGGCCGAACTCCTCGCTATGCAGTGGCAATACCTGGTGGCTTACATAGGCTGCGGCTGCCATTGCACCTGGCTTTGAACCTTCCATAATAAACTGGCCTAGATTCATTAAGCGCTCATCTAAAGGTGGCTGCACACCCGTATCATCAAAGACATAAGGCGCCTCTTGGCTGATAAACTCAACAACTCGCCGGTTACGAGTAATAATGGCACCACAGCCATAAGGGATGTAGCCCAGTTTATGTGGATCGACGGTAATCGAGTCAACGTCGCCAAGTGCTGCAAAGCCCTTATACACATTGTCACTTGGAAACTGATCAAACTCGCTCGCTACCTCTGTTTGACTTCTTAAGGAGCCATCGGCATTTCTAAATAGCGCCGAAACATACCCACCCCAAGCGGCATCAACATGAATATAATAGTTGAGCTCTGACTGCTCTTGGCGAGCAGCGACTAACTGATCAATTGGGTCAACCGTGCCATATTCAGTTGTGCCTAGCACCCCGACAGTCGCCAGTATAGGCGTTTGGCTAGCAGCGAGCGCCGCTAACTGTGCACGTAGATCAGCTGGGTCTAGCCTCATATGCTCATCAACTTGCACATAACGAAGTTGCTTGCTGCCCATACCCAGTATTTTCATCGCTTTTTGCCAACTATAGTGGGCAGTAATTGGCACCAGCACTACCGGCTGTTTAAGTCCGGGCAGCGCTTGATAAAAATCTACCGGGCCTAAGCTTTCAATACGATGTGCCGCAACGATTGCTAATAAGTATTTTTGTTCTGTTTGCTGATAATCTTTAAGCGTAGCAATGAGTTGATCATTAAAGGCAATCACTTGGTCTATGGATAAATTGAACAACTGCCATGGTGAATACTGAGTAACCGCCTGCCCTTGCCAACAAAAATCCAACTTATCTTCTTGCTGGGCGGCAAGATAAACCGCCAGCGGATAGTATTTGACCGCTCTAAATAGCCATAAACTCTCATAATTAGCGATGGTGCCACCTGAAGTAAGGTGCCCCCAGCCACATACAGCCTGGCTTGGGTCGGTGGCAAAGCCAAACATGGTTGCCAATTGAATACCAACCTGGAGCTCTTGTTTCACAGTAACCGGGGCAACTTCGAGGGCGACGTTATTTGGGTTGTAAAGAGTCGTGATCATTTGCGCTAGCACGCTTGGCATCAACAGCTCTGAACACATGTGCCCCACGTACCTTGGGTTAGAAATCGGCACAGATTGTTTGAGCTCTGCACTTAATTGATGCAATGCTTCTTTGGTGCGTGCAATGGAGGCGAGATACTGAGGTTGATATTGCTCGACCGCTGAAACGGGTGGTACATCTTGCGGGTGGAAGTTGCGACGCCAATAAACATGATCGCGAAAAAACTCCAGCCAAGCCTGTTCAAAGTGCTGATGATTTTCGCCATACGCGCCAAGGAAAAACGGTGCTAGCTTCGCTACGTCAGTCATAATGCTCTACTTAACTAAGTTTACAAACGCACACAATATGAAGCGAGTAAGCGACCATTAGAAGCACTTGGGCAAAGAAATACCAATATGTACTGTAAAGCAAGCAAACAAACAAAAGGCACCGAATGGTGCCTTGATTAACTACTTAATGTTTAGAAGGATCTGGAGAGCCCGCATCAAGCTTTTTGTGATGGTCGTCGCTATAGGCTTCCACCTGCACTTTTAGCTTTTGCCCCGGTCGGAAGGTCACCACCCGACGTGCAGCAATTGGGATTTCTTCCCCAGTTTTAGGATTGCGACCAGGGCGGCGACGCTTGTCGCGCAAGTCAAAGTTGCCAAACCCTGACAGCTTGACTTGCTCGTTTTCTACCAGCGCATCCCGGATGACATCAAAGAATAACTCCACGACTTCTTTCGCCTCACGCTTAGGGAGACCAACATCATCGGTTAATTGTTCTGCAATTTCTGCTTTGGTTAATGCCATCACTCATCCTCCAAACTGGAAGTTAACCGCGTAATACGGCCTGATAGTCAGCTTTCAGCGTCGACAGTACAGACTCTACCGCAGCATTGATTTCATCATCATTTAATGTGCGCTCATCTGACTGCCATGTCAAACCAAATGCGATGCTCTTTTTCCCCTCTTGCACGCCTTTGCCTTGGTATACATCAAACAAGGTTACCTTGGTGGCGAACTCACCTGCCGCCTGCTGAGCACTAGCAAGCATTGGCGCAACCGGCGTGTGCTGGTCTGCGATGATTGCCAAATCACGACTGGTTTCAGGGTACTTCGACAGCGGTTTTGCCTGCGCCAATTGGGCGTGGTCAAACGCATCTAGGCGTAGTTCAAATACAAACACTGGCCCTTTTAAGTCAAGCGCTTGCAGGACACTTGGATGCAAAGCACCTAGGTAACCAGCTGGTTTGCCATCAACTAGTACTTGCGCCGTTTGTCCTGGATGCAAAGCTTTGTGTGAGCCAGCAACAAAACTAACCTCATGACCACGGCTGTGAGCCAATAATGCTTCAACATCTGCTTTTACATCATAAAAGTCAACGTCGTCATTACCGAACCAGCCCTTTGGTAAACGTGTGCCATAGGCTAAGCCAGCAATGCAACGAGGCTGCTCATCACCACGAAACGCTAAACCAGTTTCCATGATACGAACGCGGCCTTGCTGGCGTTTCTGATTGTATTCAAGCGTCTGCACCAAACCAGACCAGAGAGTGGTGCGCATAACCGCCAGCTCATTGGTAATTGGGTTGGCAAGCTTGGTTACCTCTACATCAGGATCCATCACAGCCTGCACCTTCTCCGGCACAAAACTATAAGTAATGACTTCTTGGTAGCCAAGGTTGAGCAACTGATTTTGCAGCGCTGACAAGGCAACTTTGCTTTCATCCTGTGCTTTTGGTGCTAGGCTTGCCACCGGCGCAGTGATTGGCACATTATTGTAGCCATATAAGCGAGCAAGCTCTTCCAATAAATCTTCTTCGATCTCCATATCAAAACGCCATGATGGCGCTTTGAAGATCCAACCCTCGCTTGAGCGCGCGGTCATTTCCAAACCAAGGCCAGTTAGCATGCGTTCGACTTCATCATCTGCTAGTTCAAGATTTAGCAAATCTTTAATACGATGTTTGCGCAGCGTAATGGTTGCCTGCTTAGGCAGGTTGTCTTCCACTTCAGTGATCTCAACCGGGCCTGCTTCACCGCCACAGATATCTAGAAGTAGCGCTGTCGCACGTTCAATCGCCAATTCCGCTAGGGCTGGATCGACTCCACGTTCAAAACGGTGCGAGCTATCCGTGTGTAAGCCAAAGCTGCGCGCACGGCCGGCAATAGCGATTGGATTGAACCAGGCACTTTCGAAAAACACATTCTTGGTGGTTGCCGATACGCCCGTATCTTCGCCACCCATAATGCCTGCCATGGCAAGCGGACGAGCTTCGTCGGCAATTAATAGTACATTGTCCTTTAGGATCACTTCTTGACCGTCTAACAAGGTCAGCTGTTCACCCGCTTTGGCCATGCGAACATTGATACCACCTTTAAGCGTATCAAGGTCAAAACCATGCATAGGCTGGCCAAGCTCTAACATAATGTAGTTAGTAATATCGACCACTGGGTCAATTGAGCGCAAACCACTACGCTCTAGGCGCTCCACCATCCAAGCTGGGCTTGGTTTTGTCACATCAACGTTTTTAATTACCCGACCAACATAACGCGGACAGGCATCTGGTGCCGACAACTCAACATTAAAGGTATCTTCAATGCTTGCTTCAACCGCTTCAATTTCTGGGCCAGTTGGGGCTGGCAGAGCGTTAAATACCGCCACCTCACGCGCGATACCACGAATGCTTAAACAGTCACCGCGGTTTGGCGTTAGGTCAATATCGATAATTTTGTCATCTAGGTTTAGCGCATCACGCAGATCCGTTCCTAACGCTAGATCAGCCGGTAGCTCCATAATGCCTTCATGGTCATCCGAGATACCTAACTCTTTAGCAGAGCACAGCATGCCGAAAGACTCCACACCACGCAGCTTCGCCTTTTTAATTTTGAAACCATCGGCAAACTTGGCGCCCACTTGTGCTAACGCCACCTTGATGCCAGCACGAGCGTTTGGTGCACCACAAACAATTTGCACCGTATCCGTACCGTCATTAACCGAGCAAACTTGCAATTTGTCGGCTTCTGGGTGCTTTTCTGCCGATAGGATCTCAGCAACAACGACCTTGCTGAAATCGTCCGCTGCCGACTCAACACCATCTACTTCAAGGCCTGCCATGGTTAGCTGAGCAACCATTTCATCTGTGCTGATATCTGGGTTTACCCAGCTGCGCAGCCAAGATTCAACTACATTCATTCTTTTTCTCCTGCTGGGTGGTTAGGCGAATTGTTTAAGGAAACGTAGATCGTTCTCAAAGAACGCGCGCAAATCATCAACGCCATAACGAATCATCGCCAAGCGCTCTACCCCTAAACCAAAAGCAAAACCATCGTACTTGCTGCTATCGACACCAGCAGCTTCTAGAACTTTTGGATGCACCATGCCGCAACCACCAAGTTCTAGCCACTTAGATTCTTTGCCATTTTTAGTCCAACGTACATCAAACTCAGCCGATGGCTCAGTAAACGGAAAATATGAAGGACGGAATCTAACTTCTAACTCATCCGTTTCAAAAAAGGCCTTCAGAAACGCAATAATAGTGCCTTTTAAGTCTGACAGGCTGACCTTTTCATCGACCAATAGTCCTTCCACTTGATGGAACATTGGTGAGTGGGTTTGGTCGTAGTCGCAACGGTATACACGCCCAGGCGCAATCACTCGAAACGGTGCCTGACCATTTTCCATGGCACGAATTTGTACTGGCGAGGTATGAGTACGCAATACTCGCTCGTCGAGCAAATAAAACGTATCGTGCATCGCTCGCGCCGGGTGGTGGCTTGGAATATTGAGTGCTTCGAAGTTGTGGAAATCATCCTCAATTTCGGGGCCTTGCGCCACTTCAAACCCGATGCGGGTAAAAAACTCGGAAATTCGATCAATGGTCTGGTTTACAGGGTGGCGACCAGCGACTGACTGGCCACGGCCCGGTAGCGTCACATCAATGGTTTCAGCAGCCAGTTTGGCATTTAACGCATCACTTGCCATTTGCTCTTTGCGTGCAGTGAGTTCAACGAGCACTTTTTGTTTGGCATCATTGATCTGCTGCCCCGCCGCAGGGCGCTCTTCTGCTGATAGTTTACCGAGTGTTTTCATAAACGCGGTTAAAGCGCCTTTTTTACCAAGGTAATCTACTCGAACTTGCTCTAGCGCTTTTTCATCTTCAGCTGCGGCAACCGCAGCTAGCGCTTCCTGTGTTACTTGTTGTAAGTCGCTCATTTCGCATGCGTCCAATTTAGCGTCGCTATCAATCGTTAAGCACCCTGTATTTGCTTAACTGATGTATAGCGCATTACCACGACCAAAATATGTCAGTGGTGAATAAACAAAAAAAAGGGGAGCCCAAGGCTCCCCTTTCTATACCTAAGTACTTGATGTACTGAAATCGAGTATCCTCGATTAGGCAGCCAGGGCTTCCTTGGCAGTAGTAGCCAGGGCAGCAAAGGCAGCTTTGTCAAATACAGCGATGTCAGCCAGTACTTTACGGTCGATTTCAACGTTAGCCTTTTTCAGGCCTGAGATGAATCGGCTGTAAGACAAACCGTTTACGCGAGATGCTGCATTGATACGGGCAATCCACAGAGCGCGGAACTGACGCTTACGCTGACGACGGTCACGGTAAGCATACTGACCTGCTTTGATTACTGCCTGTTTTGCTACGCGGAATACACGTGAACGTGCACCATAGTAGCCTTTTGCTTGCTTCAATACTTTCTTGTGACGACGACGAGCGATCACACCACGTTTTACACGAGCCATTCTATTCTCCTAACTAAACGATTCTATTACTTAATACCCAGCATACGCTCAACCAGCGCCACATCAGCTTTGTCGATGTGTTCTGGACGGCGCAACTGACGCTTACGCTTAGTGCTCTTTTTAGTCAGGATGTGGCTGCGGTGCGCTTGTTTACGCTTGAAGCCATTCGCTGTTTTCTTGAAGCGCTTTGCAGCACCACTATGTACCTTAATTTTTGGCATTTTTCTGGATCTCCAGTTATTAACTCAATCAAACCGCTTCACTGTCCTACTACGCCGGCTGGGCCGGTCAAGACGCTGACGGTTGCCAAATGTGTAATCGCGAGCGATTACTTCTTCTTAGAAGGGGCCATGACCATCACCATCTGACGGCCTTCCATTTTGGCGCGCTGTTCAACAGTCGCCAATTCCTTCAAGTCTTCTTCGATTCGCTCAAGTAAGCGGCGACCGATGTCTTGGTGCGCCATCTCACGACCGCGATATCGCAATGTTACTTTAACCTTGTCACCATGCTCAAGAAAATCTGTCATTTTCTTCAGCTTGATGTTGTAGTCACCGATGTCCGTGTTAGGGCGGAACTTAATCTCTTTAACGGTGGTTTGCACCTGCTTCTTCTTCGCAGCTGCTTTGGCTTTCTTTTCTTCGTACTGCTTCTTGCCGTAATCCATCACCTTACAGACAATCGGGTCTGAATCGGCGATTTGTACTAGATCAAGACCAACCTCTTCCGCCGCCTCAAGCGCGTCGCGCAATTGCACGATACCTGCCTGTTCCCCATTCGGTAAAATTAGGCGAACTTCTTTGGCACGAATTTCACCATTGATTGGTGTTTTGTTTGCCGGAGCCGCGCGGCGATTATTATTGCGTCTGATAGCTAGTCTCCTCAGCTAATTATTGGGCACGTTTGGCAGCAATATCTTCTTGTAGTCGTGCTTTGAACGCTTCAATGGTCATAACCCCTAGGTCTTCCCCTGAGCGAGTACGCACGGCAACACTGCCAGACTCTTTCTCTTTCCCACCTGCAACCAACAAGTAAGGAATCTTCTGTAATGTATGCTCACGGATTTTAAATCCGATTTTCTCATTCCTCAAGTCGGCTTTTACTCTTAAACCGGCAGAATTGAGTTCTGAGACAACATTTTGCACATATTCGGCTTGATCATCGGTGATATTCATCACCATTGCTTGCACTGGTGACAACCAATACGGTAACGCACCGGCGTAGTTCTCGATCAAAATACCAATGAAGCGCTCAAGTGACCCAAGAATAGCACGGTGAATCATCACTGGCGTCTTACGTTCGCCGTCTTCAGCGACATATTGTGCGCCCAAACGTCCAGGCAGTGCAAAATCGAGCTGTACTGTACCACATTGCCACGCACGATCTAAGCAGTCATATAGCGTGAACTCAATTTTAGGGCCATAAAACGCCCCTTCACCTTCGAGCACTTCAAATTCAATGCCATTTGACTTCAACGCTTCCGCTAACGCAGCTTCTGCTTTATCCCACATAGCATCGTCGCCAATGCGTTTTTCTGGACGAGTCGATAGTTTCACTTCAACACGCTCAAAGCCAAAGCTTTCATAGCATTTGTAAACCATCTTAATGCAGCCCGATACTTCATCCTGAACCTGCTCATCGGTACAGAAAATGTGAGCATCGTCCTGGGTAAAGCCACGCACGCGCATCAAACCATGCAACGCACCTGACGGTTCATTACGGTGACAACAACCAAACTCTGCCATGCGCAGCGGCAAGTCACGATATGACTTCAACCCTTGATTAAAGATTTGAACATGACCTGGACAGTTCATCGGTTTGACCGCGTATTCACGTTTTTCCGACTCAGTGGTAAACATGTTCTCGGCGTACTTATCCCAGTGTCCTGAGCGCTCCCAAAGCTGGCGATCCATCATCAATGGACCCTTCACTTCTTCGTAGTCGAACTCTGACAGCATTTCCCGTACGTATTTCTCAAGCTCTAGGTACATTTTCCAGCCTTTATCGTGCCAGAAAACCATGCCTGGGGCTTCTTCTTGCCAGTGGAACATATCCAGCTGCTTACCAAGCTTACGGTGATCGCGTTTTTCTGCTTCTTCTAAGCGCTTCAAGTACGATTTAAGCTGCTTTTTGTCGGCCCAAGCTGTGCCATAAACTCGCTGTAACATTTTATTGTTCGAGTCACCACGCCAGTATGCACCTGCTACCTTCATTAACTTAAGGTGCTGACAGTGCTTCATCATAGGCACGTGCGGGCCACGACACATATCGATATATTCTTCGTGATGATACAAAGCCGGTTGTGCATCTTTAGGGATATCACGTTCCAAGATTTCCATCTTGTACGTTTCACCACGCGCTTTAAAAGTGTCGTACGCTTCTTGCCAGCTAACTTTCTTTTTAACAACTTGGTAGTTAGTTTTTGCCAGCTCAAGCATGCGTTTTTCTAACTTGGCAAGGTCTTCATCTGTCAGCTTATGCTCCATATCGATATCGTAGTAAAAGCCGTTATCGATCACCGGGCCGATCGCCATTTTGGCGTCGGGGAACATTTGCTTTAACGCGTGACCTAGCAAGTGCGCACAACTGTGACGTAAAACATGCACGCCTAACTCATCTTTAGCCGTTGCAATCGAAAGCTCTGCGTCTTCGGTGATTAGTTCACAAGCGTCAACTTCTTCGCCATTCACAACGCCAGCAATCGTTGATTTTGCCAAGCCAGGGCCAATATCGGCAGCAACATCTAAAACAGAAACAGGTTGATCAAACTCGCGTTTAGATCCATCGGGGAGAGTAATAATAGGCATGATGTGCTCCTACACAGTGGTGACCCATACGAGAGGCCACATAATGTAAAGATTCACTGCTGAACAGTGATATGAATTTTAAATGCAGAAAAGGCACCTATGTAGGTGCCTTTTCTTAAATCTTGGTAGGTACGATTGGATTCGAACCAACGACCCCCACCATGTCAAGGTGGTGCTCTAACCAACTGAGCTACGTACCTAGATTCACCAGCACTGCTGGCAACGGAAAGGTATGTTAATCATTCTTAGCCGGTGGTCAACTATTTTTTGCTAACTTTTTGATTTTATTGAGAAATAAGGTTTGCAATGCCGTCGTAAATAAACTGAATCGCTAGGGCAGCTAGCACAACACCCAAAAATCGCCGTAAAATTTCATCTCCAGTTACGCCAATGATGCGCTTAAGCTGGCTTGCTAAAAGCATCAACGGCAAGGTTAGCAAGATAATCGCGCAAGACAATCGCGGCAATTGCGCTGTATTTGCTTTACATCAAAATCATGCAATGCATAAACCCCTAGCATGCGCTCAGGTTCAAGGAGTGCAGAATGAATATTTTATGCAATGGCGAGCAGCTAACTGTTCTGCCACCCCACACAGTCGCCAGCGTGATAGATCAGCTAAACCTAAACAACCAGCCCATTGCCGTAGCTGTTAATCAGGAAGTGATTGCAAGAAGTAACTGGTTAAGCCATCAGCTCTATGCAGGCGACACGCTAGATATTTTCCAAGCCACACTAGGGGGATAAAATGCTAACTATTGCAGAGCAATCGTTTACTAGCCGACTGTTCGTTGGCACTGGCAAATTTTCTAGCCAGCAGCAAATGCAATCAGCTATAACAGCATCCGGCAGCAACATGGCAACGCTCGCGTTGCGGCGCATCGATCTAAATCATCGCGAAGGTGACGTGCTTGCGCCACTGCAACAATTGAACATTCAATTGCTGCCCAATACTTCAGGCGCCAGAACGGCTAAAGAAGCCATATCTGCCGCATTAATTGCCCGTGAACTGCTCGCAACAAACTGGGTAAAACTTGAAATCCACCCAAACAGTCATCATTTGCTACCCGATCCCATGGCAACCGTTAGCGCAGCAGAAGCGCTAGTTAAACTTGGCTTTATTGTTTTACCTTATTGCTTCCCCGACCCACTACTATGCCAAACACTTGCCGAAGTTGGCTGTGCGGCGGTTATGCCACTGGCAGCACCCATTGGCAGTAACAAGGGTGTCACCATGCCAGACATGCTTGCTTATATTATCGAGGACAGCCCGGTTCCCGTGGTGATTGATGCTGGCCTTGGCAAGCCTTCTGATGCCGCCATTGCGATGGAGATGGGCGCCGATGCGGTACTGGTAAACACGGCTATCGCCACTGCTCCCAACCCCGCTGCCATGGCCGCCTGCTTTGCGCAGGCTGTTAAAACGGGTCGCAAGACTTACGAAATTGGCTACGCTAGCCAGTCAGGCGCAAGCGCTAGCAGCCCACTGACGGCGTTTTTTAATCATGCCTAGCCAATCACTGGATGAATTATTAGCCAACATTGATGACAGCAAGCTACTCAAACTTGCCGAACAAGCACGTCGGCTAACTCGCCAACGTTTTGGTGCCAACATTGAGCTCTACACTCCTATCTATTTATCTAATTATTGTGCTAACCGATGCAGCTACTGCAGTTTTAGCGCCGACAATCTAGTTGCTCGCACCAAACTATCCGATGAGCAACTGGCGCGCGAAATTGCTCTCATCAAAGCACGGGGCATCGACCACGTGCTCATTGTGACCGGCGAGCACCCCAAGCAGGCAAATATATCCCATTTTTTGCGCTGGCTAGGCCAGCTTAAACAACACTTTAATAGCGTCTCAATTGAGTGCCAGCAACTATCACTAGCGCAATACCAGCAGTTAACCCAAGCCGGGCTCGATGGGGTATATCTGTATCAAGAAACCTACAATGAGCAAACGTATCGGCGTGTCCATCTAAGTGGCTTTAAAAAAGACTATCATCGCCGCCTGCAAGCACCGTTTGATATGGCCAATGCAGGCGTGCGCCGAATTGGCCTGGGTATTTTGCTTGGTTTACATGATAACTGGCGCAGTGAAGCAAAGCATTTACTAACCACTGCGCGCCAGCTGCGCCAGCGCTATCCCAACAGTGACATAAGCATTAGCTTGCCAAGGCTCAGAGACAGCCATTTATTTGCCACGGATCACGCTGCTGCCAAAGCACTATTGCAAATCATTGTGGCGGCAAGACTCTATGAGCCAAGCATTAGCATCGCTCTATCTACTCGAGAACCAGCCTGGGTTCGAGACTTATTAATGCCATACGGTGTTACGAGTGCATCTGTGGCTTCAAAAACGGCCCCAGGGGGCCATCAAAACGAGCTGACACTCGCCCAGTTTGCCATTAGCGATGAGCGCTCTGTTGACGAATTTTGCCAGGCGCTAAGAGCTCTGTATCTGATGCCAGTTCAGAAGAACTGGCATCATGGTATTAATTAATCGGAAACGCTGACCAGCCTGTATACCAGGCTTCATCAGCGCCTGGTTTTACCGCCCCAACATAACGCGCGCCTTGCTCGAAAAACTCGCCTGGCGGTGGATTAACACCATACAAGTTCACCGGTGAGCGGAACGATGGGTGGTAGGTCGGTGACTCTTGATCTGTTGAGTTACCTAACAAGTATGGATTTTCGCCAAAAACAACATCGTCTGATAACGATGTGAAATAGCTACGCTCACTAAATCCACCATCGTCATCATTTTCACCCGTTTCCAGCTCAAAGTACTGATTGCGATTTGGCCCGATATCATAGGCAACTAGACCATCAAAACTTAATTGCCCGGAAGCAAGCAAACGCGTTGTTGCTTGAGTCGTTAAATCGATCGATTCACCCGAGAAACCAAGCATAAGAATATTGCGGTAGTCACCGCCAGCACCAGAGTCGATGGAGACCGCGCGGTTAGCTTTACCCTCACTGCGATCACTGATGAGCGTAACATTTGACACCCTAGGTAGCGTGCGAGGCGCTAAGGTTGGCTCCTCATTATTGCTATCGATTTCAAAGCCATGATCGCCTAGGTTGTGATACTGCTGACCGATCAAGAACTGCGCATTGCCCTGCCATCCTTTGTCCCAGTCGAACATATCATCGCCAGCCCCTGTCACTAGGATGTATGAAACTGAGGTCGTACCACCAAATATTTCTAAGCCATCATCTAACCCTCGGTGGATTTGCACATGGCTAATCAGCGTTTGATCACCACAACCACCCAGCGTTAAGCCATTTAGTTCATTGCCCATACCAATTTCAAAGCCGGCGAACTCGATACGAGCATATTGCAACACACCACAATTATGTGACGAATCTGAGCCACCATACAGTGAAAGCCCATCCTGGTCATTGAGCCCTTCAATTAGGTCCTCGCCACCATTAACCGGCGCATCACCTAACATCACTAGCCCACCCCAATCACCGGCTGCTCGGCTACCTGGCGTTTGGCTGCTAGTAAACACAATCGGCGATTCAATACTACCCGTGGCCTGCAAACGCGCACCATTTGCCACGACTAGCGCCGACCCCGATTCGCCTTTGATTGTTGTGCCTGCTTCAATGGTAAGGGTGCTGCCAGGCGTGACATAGATTATATCTTTTAGTGTATAAACTTTAGACGACTGCCAAACTTTATCACCCGAAATATTGCCGCTTACCGATACACTTTGGTCAAAAAAACCAACCGATAAGGCCGCTGCAGCAATGACACTCACCGACCCGAGGCCAACATGCCATGGCTTAATTAACATGGACTTTTTAGTCGCACTGCGCTCAACCTCAGGTGTTTTAAACGCAACGCTGGCTGCTTCACTAGCCGAGGCAGTTAGAACCCCCTCAAAGCCAACTTGCAGAAGTTGCTCAGCGATTGCTCGCAAAGCAGGCGAATCACTTTGACTCGCCTGCTCAATCACTTCCGTGCGATAGGTTTCATCTTTAAGCATACGATTAAAGTGAATAAAGCGAATCCCTTGCTGCCGTGTTTGCTCAAAAGCGTGTTTAAGCTGCCAAAGCATGTCGATGTACTGCGCTCTGGTAATTCGTTGCTGGGCCATACACTCACCTATTGCTAAATCTGGCGAAGAGCATAACCCTAGTGGTTTACAGTCTAATGAATATAAAAAAACACCATCATCACTGATGGTGTTTTTATCTATAACTAAACGGATTGGTGTTTACAGCACGGCTGCAACAGCGTCGATCAAGTGCTCAATATTGTGTGGGGTAATGCCCGCAACACTAATGCGACCCGAGCCAACGATGTATATGGCAAACTCGTCTTTAAGTTTTGCCACCTGCTCTGGGGTTAAACCGGAGAACGAGAACATGCCGTTCTGCTCACTGATAAAACCAAAGTCTTGCTGCACGCCTTTAGCGGCTAAGCCTGCGACGAACGCATCACGCATTTCTTTAATGCGCACACGCATGCCAGCAACTTCTGCTTGCCACTGCTTGGTCAGTGCTTCGTCCTCAAGAATAGTCGCAACCACCAAAGCACCATGTGATGGAGGGTTTGAATAAATGCCGCGAATAATGCTTTTTACTTGGCTAAATGCCTGACTAGCCGTAGCAGCATCGTTCGCCACTAGGGTCACAGCACCTGCACGCTCGTTGTACAAGCCAAAGTTTTTTGAGAATGAATTGGCAACCAGTAACTCGTCAAACTGGTCAGCAAACAAACGCACAGAAGCGGCGTCTTCATCAATACCCGTAGCAAAACCTTGATAGGCAAAGTCAAACAGCGGTAACGCTTTTGACGCTTTGACAAGGTTGGCAATGGCTTGCCACTGCTCGAGCGTTGGGTCAATACCAGTTGGGTTATGGCAGCAGCCATGCAGCAACACGGCGTCCCCTTCAGCTAGGTTTGCTAAGTCTTTCTGCAAGCCATCGAAGTCTAAGCCTTTCGTGTCAGCGTCGTACCAAGCGTACTGAACAACCTCAAGGCCAGCCGAAGTAAAAATATTGCCATGGTTTGCCCAGGTTGGATTACTAACCCAAATGCGCTTAATGCCAAGCTGGCGAACCATAAACTCCGCCGCAATTCTCAGTGCACCTGTACCACCTGGTGCTTGTGCAGTACGTGCACGATCATTGGCAATAATAGGGCTATCCGCACCGAACAGCAGTTTTTGAACGGCTTGGTTATAAGCCGGCGTGCCTTCAATAGACAAATAGGTTTTACTGATTTCTTTTTCGACCAGCAAGGCTTCAGCTTTTTTCACTGTTGCTAAAATTGGCGTTGCACCGTCGCTGTCTTTGTAAACACCCACGCCGAGGTTAACTTTATTGGCACGTGTGTCTGATTTATAGGCATCGGTTAACCCTAAAATAGGGTCAGCAGGGGCTGCTTGAACTTTTTCGAACATGGAAGTCTCGCATGTGACATTTAATGTATGCGATTGCTGATTATATATGACCAGCTCGTTATCTTCACCCGTTTTTAACTAATCTAGGTCATAAAAAACGCCGACAAGTGCCGGCGTTTCATAGTTCATGGTTAAAGATTGCTACGAAAGCAACTATTCAACACTCGCATCCTGTTTCCAGCCATCAATGGCTTGCGAACATTCTTTAACCAACTCTGGCCCACGGTAAATAAAACCGGAATAAACTTGCACCAATGACGCACCATGCTTCATTTTTTCTATTGCATCCGAGCCACTCAACACTCCACCCACACCAATCAGCGGAATACGGCCATCAACCGCTTCAGCAATCACACCAAGCTTTTCGGTTGAAAGTTCAAATACTGGCGCGCCAGACAATCCACCGGTCTCGGTTGAGTGCTCAAGCCCATCAATCATGCTGCGCTCAATAGTGGTATTCGTGCCAATGATGGCATCAATGCCGTGCTCAATGAGTACTTCGACGATGTTTTGTAAATCTTCATCAGCAGTATCCGGCGCTAACTTAACAGCAATGGGTACATTTCTGCCCGTCGATTCGTGCAACGCCTCGCGCTTATCTTTGATACCCTGCATCAGCGCAACCAGAGGCTCACCAAACTGTAAGTCACGCAACCCTGGCGTATTAGGTGAAGACAAATTGATCGCAATATAGCTGGCAACTGACCAAGCCTTCTCCATGCAATAGGCATAGTCAGCTAGGGCGTCCTCGGCCGGCGTGTCTTTATTTTTGCCAATATTAATACCAATAATGCCTTGATAATTGGCACGTTTCACATTCTCAACTAGGTGGTCTACCCCTTTGTTATTAAAGCCCATGCGATTAATAATGCCTTGCGCAGACTTAACTCGAAACAAACGCGGCTGCTCATTGCCAGGCTGCGGGCGAGGGGTCACTGTGCCTAGTTCAATATGGCCAAAGCCCAATGCGCCAAAGGCATCAATACATTCGCCATCTTTGTCTAAACCTGCCGCCAACCCAACAGAGTTAGCGAAGGTTAAACCCATTACCTTGACCGGTTGCGCATCAAACTTAGGTGCCACCATGCCAACCATTTTAAACCGTTGTGCCATCGACAAGAGATCGATTGTCACATTGTGGGCTGTTTCAGGGGTAAGCTTAAAAAGAATTGATCGGGCGAGATCGTACATGCGCAGTTCCTAGTGTTAATTGCCGACATTACGGCGCTACTATAGCAAAAAACTCAGAGTTTTAGCGTTGGCGATTACAGTGAAACATTGACCCACTACAAGCAACTCAATACTTTCAGGCCAACTTTACAATGGTTTGAAAGCGACCCTGGCGATCAAAATAAATCCGGAAGCGGCCATGTATGCCGCTATGGGTGACAAAAGGCGTGAGCAACTTGGTAGGAAATTGCACACTTTTACCATCATCCGTATAGGCGAATACCTTGTTGACTTGGCCACGATACGTGGCCAACCATCGGTCTTCGTCTATATGAATGGTTAAATCAACGTGATTGACCGCCATGTAAGGTACTTTGCGTTAAGTCCACTAACTCTCTTAACGCAACAGTATACATGGTAAATTCTGGTTCACTAGCCGTTGCCACCTCTCTCACCACTTTAAACCAACGATCCACTAGCGCTTTATTATTGTGCACCCAGGCGGCAATGAGCGTTTCGGCATCAATCTTTCTACCTTCTGCTAAGCCAAGTACGTTAACCGTAATCTGCCGCTGCTGAGCCTCTAAATCGTCGCGTAACGACTCTCGTGCTAGTGCCTGCCAATGCGACGAAATGGTTAAATTGGCAATTTGGCTGTAAAACTGATCCAAGCCAAGTCGCTCACCCAAAGTAAAATAGACCTTCGCCACTTGAATCAAAGGCAAATCAGCCGTTTTGGCGACCGCTATGACCGACAGACCACTATAAGACAACTCCGTCGCTGCTACTTCTTTTGCTAGCGCATCGGGCACCGATTCAGCCACCCAGTCTTTTTGTCGCTGTAACCATTTATCTTGCAAGTCACCCACCACAATATTACTGAGCTCTTGGCGTAAATCGGCCAACGGCTTACAGTATGCTTCTAACAGCGCTGGCATGTCGAAATCTTGGCGATGATTGCGGATGAGCCAACGAGAGGCATGGCGAACCATGCGCGAGAGGCGCAGCATCATCGCCGATTGCACATCACTACTAACTTGATAATCCAACGCTTCAACTTGCTGCCAAACCCGACTTAAATCAAACAGCTGGCGGGCTAATAAGTAGGCTTTTGCGACATCTACAGCGTTACAGCCAGTCGACTCAAGTAGCCGTTGGGCAAATGCCAAACTCATGTGGTTATATATATCGTTGGCTAGTTGCGTTGAGGCCATTTCAACCCTGAGCTGGTGTTGGCCAGCGGCTTTGGGGAAGCGTTCCAACAAAGCTTTCGGGAAGGTTTTATCCCCCTCAAGCAACAGTTGCTCATTATTGTCTAACTGCAGTTCAATGAGCTGCTCTTTCATCTCATTTTTGCCATAGGCAATCAGAACCGCTAATTCTGGCCTGGTTAAGCCCAAGCCTCGAGATTTACGTTCTAATAACTCGTCATCAGCTGGCAGGAACTCCAGTTCTCGATCCAATCGGCCAGATTCTTCGAAGTACTGAATTAAGCGCCTATGCTCATCTACTCGCACTGTCGCTTCAGCATAAGCGTTTGAAAGCGCTTGCGTTTGGCGATAGTTACTAATCAATACTAGGTCGGCAACATCGTCAGTAAGTGCCTCTAATAACTCATTGCGTTGTTTTACCGTTAGATCACCATGACTCACCTGCTCATTGAGCAGGATTTTCATATTGACCTCATGGTCTGAGCAGTCAACCCCGCCAGCATTGTCGATAAAATCACTAAAGCAGCTACCCCCTTTTTGGCTAAATTCAATACGCGCTAGCTGGGTTAGGCCAAGGTTGCCACCCTCACCAATTACCTTGCAGCGCAATTCATTGGCATTGACCCTTAGTGCATCATTGGCTTTATCACCCACTTGCGCATGACTTTCTGATGAGGCTTTTATGTAAGTGCCGATACCGCCATTCCATATTAAGTCAATCGGAGCTTTTAACGCCGCCGAAATCACATCATTTGGCGGCAAGGTGACGGGCTTATCACCTAGGCCTAGCGCCTTGGCTGCTTCACTCGATAGTTTGATCGATTTAGCCGAGCGGCTATACACCCCACCCCCTTTAGAAATAATCTTTTCATTGTAGTCCTGCCACGTAGAGCGCGGTAAATCAAACAGTCGCTGGCGCTCTTTGAACGACAACTCAGGATTCGGGTCTGGATCAATAAAAATATGCATATGGTTAAAGGCGGCCACTAACTTGATCGATTTGGACCTAAGCAAACCATTGCCGAACACATCGCCACCCATATCGCCGATGCCAACGACGGTCACAGGGTCTTGTTGAACGTTTACGCCAAGCTCGCGAAAATGCCTTTGCACCGACACCCATGCGCCGCGGGCGGTAATACCCATTTTCTTATGGTCATAACCATTTGAACCACCTGAGGCAAAGGCGTCCCCCAACCAGAACTGATATTGATCGGCAACTGAGTTGGCAATATCGGAGAAGGTTGCCGTGCCTTTATCAGCCGCCACCACAAGATATGGGTCTTGTTCATCTAAGCGCACAACATTTTCTGGCGTGACAACCTCACCATCAATAATGTTATCGGTAATATCCAGCAACCCGCGGATAAAACTTTGATAGCAGGCAATCCCTTCTTCCATAAACGCCTCTCGCCCGCCGTTCGTTGGCAGCTGCTTGGCAATAAATCCACCTTTGGCACCGACTGGCACAATCACAGAGTTTTTCACCTGCTGTGCTTTAACAAGCCCTAAGACTTCAGTGCGGAAGTCTTCCTCGCGGTCAGACCACCGCAAGCCGCCACGCGCCACCTTGCCAAAGCGCAGATGAACGCCTTCAATTCTTGGTGAATAAACAAATATTTCAAATAGTGGATGTGGTTTCGGCACATCCGAAATCATGCCAGGCTTGAGCTTGTAGCTCACATTGCTGTACACCCCATGATTAGCAGGTAGATAGAAGTTAGTGCGCTGGCAAGCATTGATGATTTCTATATATTTGCGAAAGATGCGATCTTCGTTGATATTCTCAACGGCTTCTAGAGCTTCATTGAGTGTTGCCAATGCGGCGTCACTTCTGCCGTAGCGCTGCGGATGAAAGCGTGCTTCAAATAAAGCCACCAGTTTATCGGTGATATCACTATGAGATAACAAGGTATGGGCGATATATTGCTCGGACAAACCAAACTGAATCTGCTTCATATATTTGGCGAACGAGCGCAGCATCACCACATTGCGCCACGACACCTGGGCGCTCAACACTAGGCGGTTAAAGGCATCACTATCTGTGATACCCTGCCATGCAGCGATAAATGCCTCGGCAAATTGGTCACGAAGTTGGTCGACATCAATGTTTGGGTTGACCTCATAAGACACTGACAGATCATAAATCCAAACCTTCCGCTCCTCACCAATAGGGTAAGGAAACTCATCAATTACCCGTAAACCAAGGTTCTCAAGCACTGGGATTAGATCGGACAGTACCAGCTCACCTAGGTGATAAATTTTAATTTTCAGGCCGCTGTCACTGCCATAGTTTCGGTAGAAGTTAATCAACAGTGGGTTGCTATCGTTTAGGTTTTCAATTCGAAGAATGTCTGCCACAGCAACTCGGGCGGCAAACTTTTCTTGATAAGCCAAACTGAAGTCGTTGGCGTAGCGCTGAAACAGCGCCATGCCCTGCTCTTCACCTTGGCTATCAATCAAACTGGTTAATAAATCATCACTCCACTGACGAGCAATTTCTTTTACCCGCATGCGCAGCGAAGGCAAGTCTACGTCTGCCTCGGCTACCGGATGCGCTAAGCGAATCACAAAACGAATACGCGCCAGAACCGACTCAGCAAACCAGGTATTAAAATCTATATCCGTCGCAGGTAGGTGCTCCGCTAAGGCCTGCTGAATTTGCAAGCGCATGCGCGTGTTGTAAATATCTCTTGGGGCGTAAACCAGCACGGTTGCGAACTTGCCATACGGGTCAATATGGGTGAATAACTTGAGTTGTTTACGCTCCTGTACGTTCACCACAGCATTGGCCGTGTACTCAATTTCATTCACCGTGTTGAGGAACAAATCATCAATAGGAAAAGTATTCAGTGTTTGCCAAAGCTCTTTGTAATAATGACTGCCTTGTGAGTACTTCGAACGGCGCAAAATCAGTTCAAGCTTCTTGCGTACAATCGGAATGGTAAAAGGTGAGCCATAATAAACCGCTGAGGTGAACAGCCCCAGAAAACGCCAACCTCCAATCACATTACCGGCTGCGTCTAGGTGTTTAATCACCACATAATCTGACCACGCAGGGCGATGCACACTGGATTTAACGCCAGATTTAGCAAAGTTGATCAGATTATTATTTTTAATGCTTTTAACGTGATCTTTGCTTAAGCCAGCGAACTCAAGCACCCGTTTTTCACGGCCAGCAAATAGACCCAGGCTCGACTGCGGATCTGACACCATGCCTGCATCGGTAACTTGGTAATAATCACAGGCTAAAAACGTAAAGTGGTTGTTGCGCAACCACTGCACAAAAGCTAATGCTTCTTTCTTCTCAGTCGCTTTAATCGCACTGTCATTAATTGCACTTTCTGCTGTTGTCAGCGTATCGAGAATGGCAGAAAAATCGTTCACCACAGTTTGCACTTGTTGCAACACATCGGTGACATGCTTGGTAATGTCGTCTAACTGACCGGACTGTGAACACTTGTCGATTTCCATGTAAACCAACAGCTCATTAGCGTCGCCTTCAACCGCTTGTAACGCGCCTGCTTTGCTTCGCTTTAAACCAAGTTCCGCATGGAAAATTCGATGAATATTATTGCCCGACTCATTGATCGCGATTCGCAGGGAGTCAATTACGAAGGGCACATTGCGCACATTAACGATAATAATCGAATGCTTGCTCTGCCATTCATGCTGCTCAACATCTGGGTTAAACACTAATAAATTAAAGGGTTCAGTGCGCTTTGCACACAGCTGCCACAACGTTCGAGACAACCCGAGTAGATCCTGCTGATCAAACTCGGCTAGCTCATCGCGGGCAACGTAGTCAAAAACACTAGCTACGAAGTTTTGCACCGCAGCTTGTTGTTTGGCTGGGTACATAGGTGCTAAACGCTCTGCTAGCGCGGCGATCATTTGCGGTTTGCTGACTGAACCCATTTACACTTCCCCTCTATTTCGCTTAATTAGCAGTCTAGATGAAAGCAACAACTTTGCAGCCTTTGCCGTAACATTCTTTTACATGATGATTTTCAGTAGTTGTTACGCCTAGGTTTTTATGCGCTAAACACATCTACATAGAGTAAAAACACAAGTAGCACAGCAACACCCACTAAAAACCATATATCGCCGAATAGCCACAGAATCAGCGGCATCGACAGATAAATGCATCGCATACCGAACGTGTAGTGGCGCGCACCGGAGGCGAGAATGCGACACAACATGCGTGAGATTTTTTCGTCACTGTGCTCTGCGGTTGCGGACACTTCTGACAAATAACCTGAGTGGTTAAACGCTCGCAAACACAAAGAAAAATTTAAAAAAGCAATCACAAATGTGAATGCCACAATAAACAATTTGTATGAAGCGCTGTCTAACTCTGTTATGTGAATAGCGCCATCTAGATGATTATTAAAGGTTACGCTTAATAATCCACTAGCGATCAATAACGAGGCCGACGCTAAAAAGGTTGCCGACATATTCCAGTTGCGCAAAGTTTGCACAGCAAGAATGCTGTTTTTGCTACGAATCTGTCCAATCCAAAGCATGCGCATCTGAGCAAGTTTAGTTTGAGTTGTTTCTATCCAGCGCAACTTTGCAAAGCTAAACAACAAAAAATGGTAGATGAACATGAGTGCTAAATAACCGGCAAACCATTGGATTAGCATCAAAAATGTCTCCTGTAAAAGCGGCGAATGATTTTGTGATACCACTCGCTATTAAGCCGATATATCCAATTACCCCACTTCACTTTACCACTGGCAATAACAATATCATCACGGCCTTTCTCGATTGCATGTAGAGCTAGTTTAGCCACTTTCTCTGGCGAGTTGCCAGAGGCCAACTCATCATCTATTTTGCCGTAGGCTTCGCCAGAGCCGGTCAGTGCTGACCGGGCAAGCTCAGTGGCGATAAAATCTGGGCTAATTACGCTCACCCGCACCCCTCTAGCGTGGACTTCGCTGCGCAAACAGTCCATCCAACCGCCAATGGCATGTTTAGAAGCAGCGTACGACGCGCGCCCTGGCGACCCAAGTTTGCCAGCCATGCTAGAAACCGTGATGACATGGCCACCATGGCTCATCATATGAGGTAACGCACAGCAGGTAAGTAGGCGTGGCGAAAAATAATTGATATCAAATAGTCGTTGGTCAGTCGCGCGGCTAGTATCGGCAATAAACGCTCGCTGTGACATGCCAGCATTATTAATCAACACCTGTGGTTGGCCATACCTAGCGCTGATCTCGGCGTATTGGCTTTCAATTTCGTCAATATTGGCCAGATCCACGACAGCATAGCCTAAGCAATTCGTTAGCGAACTAGCTGCCGCCCGAAGCTTGGCCTCGTTGCGTGCTAACAACACTATTTTTGCGCCTTGTTGATCAAGCAAAGTGGCAAGCGCTAACCCCAGACCAGACGAGCCACCAGTCACCCACACAATTTTGTTGCGCCACATAAATTACCTCTTTACCTAAAATGCTAGTTTACCATAGGCTTGGCAATCTAACGCAATCAGCGCCGTTGCTGCGCAATCCAATATGCGCTTGAATGCTGCATATTTTTCACCCGCTCGAGCAATTTGGTTTTATGGCTGGCAGCTGACGTCACATTCGCTTAATATATGCCGCCTTGTTAACTGACGTAACCGGCGACCTTTTACTGAATGAAAGCACATAAGATTGAGCAAGCACCGATCCCAATGCGCAAAGTTGGGCCGGTAAAAATCATCGGGCCAGAGGTCAACGATGAGTTGTGGATGCCACTGGCAACCTATGAAAGCCCTTTATGGCCTTCGGTAGGCCGTGGTGCGCGCGTAACCAAACTCGCCGGCGGTATTCATTGCACCGTTGTTGACGAACGAATGAGTCGCTCCATTGTTGTGCAAGCCGATAACGCTTCCGTATTGGCCAATGTATGGCAGCAAGTGAGTCAACAAATCGATCGAATTAACGAAGAAGTGGTGAGCAAAACCTCACGCTTCGCTCGGCTGATTGATATCCATCCGCAGTTTGTTGGCAACCTGCTATATCTGCGCTTGGAATACTTAACCGGTGACGCATCCGGTCATAACATGGTGACACTTGCCTCTGAGCATGTACAAACCTGGTTATTAACAGAGCACCCAAGCCTTAAGTATGTTTCCATTTCTGCCAATTACTGCACGGATAAAAAAGTATCAGCAGTAAATGGTATCTTGGGGCGCGGCAAAAATGTTGTTGCCGAAGTCACCATACCGCGAGAGTTGGTTGAGCGCCGATTAAAGTCGACGCCGGAAAAAATTGTTGATTTACACATCAAGAAAAACCTCATTGGCACCAACCTAGCTGGTGGCTTGCGCTCGGCTAATGCACATGCGGCAAATATGTTGTTGGCGTTTTATCTGGCCACCGGCCAAGATGCCGCCAACATTGTAGAAGGCTCGCAATGCATTGTTCATTGTGAGGTGGTCGCCGGCGACCTGTATTTTTCTGTAAGCATGCCAAACTTAATCGTCGGTTCGGTTGGCAATGGCAAAGGCATAGACTTTGTTGAACGCAACCTAGCTGAGTTAGGCTGCAAAGAAAACCGCGAGCCAGGCGCCAATGCGCGCAGATTGGCCGTTATTTGTGCTTGCAGCGTACTGTGTGGAGAGTTGTCATTAATGGCAGCCCAAACGAACCCTGGGGAGCTCATGCAGTCGCACGTAAATATGGAGCGTGGATGATTAACGAGCGTAAAGTTGAACATATACGCCTAATTGAACAAGACGCACAGATAGAGCGCCAAGGTGGAGGCTTTGAACGCGTGCGCCTAAATCATCGCGCGTTGCCAGAGTTAGATTTTGATGCCATTGATTTATCCAGTGAACTACTCGGCTATTCGTTGAGCGCACCATTACTTATTTCCTCGATGACCGGCGGCGATCATGCATTAATCGGCAAGATTAACCGCAACCTTGCCGAGGCGGCAAACGAATGTGGCATCGCCATGGCGGTTGGCTCACAACGCGTGATGATCAAGCATGAAGGCGCGGCAGAGAGCTTTCGCTTGCGCCAATATGCACCCGATGTACCGTTAATCGCCAATGTTGGCGCAGTGCAGTTAAACTATGGGTTTGGCCTAGAAGAAGTACGTCGCTGTGTGGATACGCTGCAGGCAGATGCCCTGTACCTTCATTTAAATCCACTACAGGAGGCGATTCAGCCCGAAGGTGATCGCAATTTTAGTGGCCTAATCGACAAAATTGCTAACTTAGTTGCCCAGCTTGACATCCCAGTATTTGCCAAAGAAGTTGGCTGTGGACTCAACCCGCAAGACATCGAATCCTTGACATCAATCGGCGTTAAGCATATTGATGTTGCCGGTCAAGGCGGCACGTCGTGGTCGCGTATTGAACACCACCGCGCACAAAGTGCTGGTAGTAATAATGATTTAGGCATAGTGTTTCAAGATTGGGGCCATGACACGGTAGACTCCCTGTTGTATGCCCAAGCTTTTGCTGACCGGGCACACATTATTGCCAGTGGCGGCATACGCAGCCCTATCGATGTGTGTAAAGCTCTCGTACTAGGGGCGCAAACGGTTGGCATGGCGGCACCATTTTTAAAGCCAGCCATGGTATCGACAGATGCTGTGGTGACAGAAATAAAAAGGTATAAACAAGGCCTGCAAACTGCCATGTTTTTACTAGGATGCCCGTCAGTGCAATCACTGATTGGCAATAACAAGTATTTGACGCAAACAAGATTACAGTGAATAAGATGGTTCGCGTAGGCATTGATCGTATCGCATTTTATACAAGTAACCAGTTCGTTGCACTCAAGGACGTAGCTGAGCACAACCAAATTGACCCAGACAAATTTGCTTTGGGAATTTGGCAAGAGAACATGGCTGTCGCGAGTGTCGACGAAGATGCCGTGACGCTGGCAGCCAATGCAGCGGAAACCATCTTCGCAGACGGAAGCATTGCTCGCCAAGTCGACCAGTTATTGTTCGCCACCGAAAGTGGCGTAGACCAGTCTAAAGCGGGCGGTGTTTATATCCGCCGCTTACTAGGGTTGAACCAAAACTGTCGTGTCGTTGAGCTTAAACAAGCGTGTTACAGCGCAACGGCTGGCTTGCAAATGGCCCTGGCGCAAATTCGTGCCAATCCGTCACTACGAATATTGCTCATCGCCAGCGACATTGCTCGCTACGGCCTTGGTACGCCTGGCGAAGCAACCCAGGGCTGTGGTGCTGTGGCTATGTTGCTGACGGCCAACCCAAGCATTCTGGCTATTGACGAAGTCGCAGGCTTACATTCCGATGATGTGATGGACTTCTGGCGGCCTAATTACTCCGACACAGCATTAGTGGATGGCAAGTATTCAACCAAGGTGTACTTAAACACTTTAAAAGCCTGCATTGCTGACTACCAAGCGCGTGGCGGCGAGTTAGAGTTCCAACATCTGTGTTATCACCTTCCGTTTAGCCGCATGGCTGAAAAAGCGCACAAAACTTTTTGCCGCGAAAGTGGCAACCGATACCAGGTTGAAGCGTTCGAGCAAAATATTGCAGCGGGCTTGATATACAACCGCACAATTGGCAACTCTTATACTGCGTCGCTTTATATTGCCCTAGCCTCGCTGCTCGACAATCAAGAAGTCGAAGCGAATGCTCGCATTGGGTTATTTAGCTTTGGCTCGGGGTGCATGGGCGAGTTAATGAGTGCAACTGTGGTAGCAGGCTACCGTGATGCCCTGTATAGCAAAGCACATCATCAAATGCTTAGCGAACGCACGCAAATGACTTATGCAGACTATGAAGCGGCATTTACTTATGGGTATGTAGTGGACGGTTCGGAACAAGTTCTACCCAAGCAAACTACCGGTGCCTATCGTTTAGCCAAGATCGATCAACACCAGCGTCATTATGAGCCGACTAACTGCTAGGTGCCCCGGTAAACTCATTATTACCGGAGAGCATTCAGTTGTTTACCAACAGCCAGCCATCGCGCTGGCTGTTTGCCGTTACAGCTATGCATCATGGCAACCCAGTACGTCCAACGCGCTAGATGTTTGTTTAACTGATTTAGACCAGCAAGCGCATTTTGCCAACCCAGCTAACCTCAATGCTCAGCTTGCGGCGAGACATCAGGCGTTTCTAGCCGACCAACACCCACTGCCACTATGCAGTGCGACTGAATTAGTTGGCGCTACCAGTACTACCGGCGGCACCCTAGCAGTACGCAGCGAGCTACCAACCGGCAGTGGCATGGGGTCATCTGCGTCGGTGATCGGTGCCTGCTTGAAGGCACAAAATGCTGATCAAAAAAACGTCGACTTACTTGCGAAAGCGACTGAATTAGAAAATTACCAGCACGGGCGGAGCAGCGGCTTAGATGTACGAACCTGTATATTAGGTGGCGTGCAAACCCTTAACCTGAACACGCGCACACAGTGCGATATTCCGCCTGCTCTGGTGATTCATACTGGCCCTCCTAAAGCCAGTACCGGTGAAGTGGTATCCTTTGTACGCCACCAACCAGCAAGCGTATGGGACGATTTTGGCGCCGTTAGTCAGGCCATCGCCAATGCAATAACTAACCAGTTTAACCAAGTCGACTTTTTTAAAGCAGTCAAAGCAAATCACCGCTTATTATGTGCCATAGGTGTGGTGCCACCAGCCGTACAAGCAATCATCAAACATATCGAATCCCTTGGCGGCGTGGCTAAAATCGCCGGTGCGGGCTGCCACCAAGGCGATCAGGCAGGCATCATCATTGCCTGGGGTATAAATAAGTTAGATAGCAAGCTACCACAGTTTATTGCGCAACCTGACTGGCAGGGAGCAACCCTTTTATGATTATCACCTCGGCACCTGGTAGCACCATGCTGCTTGGTGAACATGCTGTTTTATACGGTCATCGAGCACTTGTGCTCGCAGTTGACCAGCGCCTCACCGTTACTTTAGTGCCCAGAGCCGATGAGCAAATCATTATCTCCTCGGCGCTCGGTCGCGTTTCGGGCTCTGTGCGGCAACTTCCAGCCAGTCAGGCACTTGGTTTTGTATGCCAAGCCATTGCCCACTGCAAGCCAGCTCAGGGCTTTGAGATTGCGATCGACTCACAAATTTCTCACACGGTAGGTCTTTCTTCATCCGCTGCTGTTACCGCAGCAACCTTGGCCGCCCTGTACGCTTACCAGGGTAGCCAAATATCTCAGGCGCAACTTCTCACCCATACCGTTGCCGTAATTCGTGCTGTGCAAGGGCGAGGTTCGGGTGCTGATGCAGCTGCCTGTGTATACGGCGGTGCCGTGGCTTACAATGCCGAGAAAATTGTCGCAGAAAAGGCAGAATTTAGTGCACCCTTTGCTCTCTACTACCTTGGCTATAAAACACCAACACCAGACGTACTCAAGCGCGTAGCGCTTTGGCAAAACTCAGCCCCAACAAGCTACCAACATATTTACCAAGGCATGGGAATGCTGGTTGAAGAAGGACTAGCTCAATGTGCCAAGCAAGACATAACAGGGCTTGCCAGAGTGATGCGCCAGTACCAGGGTTATATGCATGCCCTTGGCGTTACAGATAGTGAAACACTTAAACTGTTAGCTGAGCTTGCTAGCGATGAACGTTGCCTAGCGGCAAAAATTTCCGGCTCTGGTTTGGGTGACTGCGTGCTGGCACTGGGCGACAACCTTCCGAAACTTACCTATCAGCATCTAGCAGTAGCAAGCACAGATATTGGAGTGACCGTTGAACAAAGCTGACTTCTTAAGCGCCACGCTCGCAGGGCGGCGCATTCAACCCATGCAAGCATCTGGCAGCCAATTCGCGCCGGTAAATATCGCGTTGGGTAAATACTGGGGCAAACGCAATATCCCCGGCAACTTACCGACCAATGACAGCTTGTCTATCACTTTGCCAAACCATGGCTCTACGACCACTATTACTGCCAGCGAAACCGACCTGGTCATTCTTAATGGCAAACAGGTTAATCCAGAGCATGCGTTCTATCGCCGCCTTTTCGAGTTTCTCGACGCACTAGATGGCAATCGCCCTCGCCTGCGTGTAGAAACCAATAATAATATTGCCACAGCAGCAGGCTTGGCTTCTTCGGCGTCGGGCTTTGCGGCACTCATTGGTGCGCTAAACGACCTGTGCCAATGGCAACTAACCGATACTGAATGGTCAATATTGGCGCGCATTGGCAGTGGTTCAGCGTGTCGCTCCATCGCCAATGGCTTTGTACGCTGGCATCGCGGCGAGCGAGATAATGGCAAAGATAGTTTTGCCCAACCAATCGACCAACCAATGCCAAACCTTGCCATTGGTCTACTAACACTAACCGATGCTGAAAAGCCGATTGGCTCTACTGCGGGCATGAAGCAAACCCTAGCAACCTGTCCACTCTTTAACTCATGGCCGCAGTTCGCCAATGCTTCGGTTGAGCGTATTGCTCAGTATATTGAAACGGGTGATTTGATCGCCCTGCTCAATGAAGCTGAGCACAACGCCATGACAATGCATGCCACCATGATTGCGACAAACCCAAGCATTTTGTACTGGCAACCAGAGTCGGTTGCAACCATGCACAAGGTACGCGCCTTGCGCAGCGATGGCTTAGATGTGTATTTAACCATGGATGCAGGGCCGAATGTTAAGCTGTTATTCGATCGGCGCCAGCAAGCGGATGTTCTCGCGGCCTTTCCTAACGCGGAACTGATTTTGCCGTTTGAGCACGCTTAGTTGTTAGCATAAAGCCAAACGTTCTTATAATCGCGCTGTGATTTTAATTACAAAACGTTATGATGGCAGCCAAATTTGTGAGGAATAAGTTATGAGTCAGTCACTTGCCGAAATCAACAAAACGTTTGCTAATGCCACCCCGCAAGAGATCATTGAATGGGCGGTTAAGCAGGACGGTAAGATTATTGTAACGACCAACTTCCGCCCGCAGGAAGCCGTTATCCTGCATATGGCAGTGCAAGCTAAGCCAGACATTGAAGTACTCTGGGTGGATTCTGGGTACAACCTAGCAAACACTTATCGTTTCGCCGACAAAGTCATCGAGCAACTGGGTCTAAATATTTCGGTTTACGCACCCAAGGTGACCGCAGCTCGTCGTGATGCTGTGATGGATGGCATTCCAATGGTTGACGACCCCGCCCACGAGCTATTTACCGAACAATTTAAGCTCGAGCCGTTTCGTCGCGCCATGAATGAAATCAAACCAGACCTATGGCTGACCGCAGTACGGCGCGAGCAAACTGAGTTCCGCCAAAACATGGAGTATGTGAGCGAAACGGCCTCTGGCGCACTTAAAGTCGCACCACTGCTAGATTGGACGGATGCTCAAATGCAAGCCTATTTGGCCGAACACAATTTGCCGGATGAGCAGAAATACTTCGACCCAACCAAGGCAGAAGCCAATCGCGAATGTGGCTTGCACACTCAGCTGTAGTGGCCTTGCCGTGGGCTCCGGGGTATCGCCGCAGGTAAACGATTCAGCAGTCGTTTGCCGCCAAAGGCGTAATTATCGAAAAATGATTTGCAAAAAAAATGCGCCTCGCAAGGCGCATTTTTTATTGTTTTCACCAGCGAGTCTATTTCGCCCGTTTCTCTTGCTCTTCAGCAAAAGCTTTAAGTCGATCAATGGTAATTTTTGCCAGCTCATCGGCTTTAAATTTGGACAAGAAAGCGTTGCAGCCCACCTTCTCTGCCATGGCATCATTAAAGCTGCCGCTCATCGACGTATGTAGAATCACATAAAGGTCTTTCAGGCGGCTGTCTTGGCGGATTTCAGTGGTAAATCGGTAGCCATCCATCACCGGCATTTCAGCATCAGTAATGACCATTAGTAGCTGGTCATGCAACTTTCCTTCTTGTTCGGTAGCCCACTTTTGCAACAGATTAAGCCCCTCTTCGCCGTTATTGCACGTATGCACAACTAAACCAAGCGATCTCAACGTCGCTCTAGCTTGCGAAATAGCGGTTGGCGAATCGTCGACCATGAGTACGGTTTTCCCTTTCGCCAGCTCTGGTGTGTAATCTTCAGTAATTTCAGCAGACACATCGCTTCGGCTAGGTTGCACCTCGGCGAGCACTTTTTCAACGTCGATAATCTCAACAATTTCATCATCCACATGGGTAACAGCCGTTAAATAATGCTCTCGACCAGCACCACTTGGCGGTGGGCGCACACTGTCCCAGTTCAAATTGACGATGCGATCAACACCACCGACCAAAAACGCCTGCACTGTGCTGTTGTATTCCGAAACAATCACCGTTGAATCTTCGGTGATCGGCACGGGTTTTAAGTGAATCGCGCGAGCCAGGTCATATACAGGTATGGCACGGCCACGCAAATGAATCACCCCTACAACATTTGGGTGCGCGCCGGGCATCACCGTCATTTTTGGCAGCGTTAGCACTTCCTGTACTTTAAATACATTGATCGCAAATCGTTGGCGGCCGCTTAGGCGAAACATCAAAATCTCAAATCGGTTTTGACCCACCAGTTGAGTACGGCTATCGACTGATTTTAAAAGCTCGGACATCGTCACATTCCTACGGCTGATCGGGTGAGCGCATAACTCATAACATGAGTCTAGACCCTTATGCACAATGCACTAAATATTCTGCAAAAAAACTGGCTGAAACAGTCGCTTCAGCAACTTATTAGAGGGGTTATCGGCAGGTTGGCGAAAACATTAAAAAAGCGACCAAATGGTCGCTTTATAGACTCTGCTTGCTCAGGCTAGTTAAACTCAGACGTGCCAGTACAGCGGCCCCATTCACAGGTCCACAACCAACGGGAGTCATTGCAGCTGCTCACATACCACTCAACACTTTGGTCAATCACTACTGTTTCAACCTTGGCATTGCTGCATTGCGCATCTTTCGCTGCGCGCTCTACCGTGATAAACGATTTGCCGTACAAACGCCCTTCTTCATCGATATAAGCACCACGTTGGGCTTTAATATCGTTTGGCAGGGTAAGTTGCAGCGTGGATAGCGTATCAAAGTCTTTACCAGCAATATCACGTGAGCCCGTAGCAAACGAATTCAACTCACGGGCACAAGAGCGCGGCCCTGCTGCGACGACCGAGTCTACTTTTTGTTTGGCTTGCGCCGAGCGGTGCTCATAAAGCGCCATGGCTGCCAAGGCGCCTTGGTCATGATCACGAACCGTTCGATTGTTGCGCAGCATATCAACTAGGCTCATCTCGGCTGCACGCACAAGGCCTTCATTGCGGTTAATCCAAGTGGTTAGGGCGCGATTGGCTAGCCCTTCAAGCTGTGGATCAAGGTCGCAGCGTTGGGACAACTCAACCACATAAGCATGCTCGGATAACACAGTTTCAATTGAGGCACTATTTGGGTGGCTTGGTAGCGTACTGCAACCAACCATTAAAACAGGGGCTGCCGCTAAAACCAGACGCTTTAACATCCTGACTCCTTAATTGGGATGACTCACTAAAAATGTTTGCAGACCATTATAGTCGAAAGGCCACCCCAATTCCGCATTGTTATCGCAGACCACAGGAATTCGGATACCATATTTTTCGACTAGTTCATCATCTAAGGCAATATCAACATGTTCGTAGCCTGAAATTAAGCCGGCATTGACCGCTTGATCAAGTAGCGCTTGCGCCAACTCACAAAGGTGACAGCCGTCTGTGTGCATCAGTTTAACCATGAACTACCTCGCAAAAGCGAGTATGCTACCCCTTGCTCATATTAGTTAGCAAATCTCTTACATCATTTAGCAACTGACCTCGGGTGTCATTCATCTCTGGTCGCATTTCTAGTAAGTCTACTGGTAGCAGTTTATCGAAGCCTGCTTGCTCGCTGTCTTTTGCCGCACCCATCACTTGCTCAACAAATTGAGCCAATGGCGACAACCCTTGTGGTAAACGTTTCGCACCAGATGCTTCACCATAAGCCGATGCCATTGTTGTGGTTTCGCGCAAGTTAAGCGACAAACTAGCCAATTCGGTACCACCAATATCCAGCTCTTTTGCCAATTCAAAGGCACTATCTAACTCGCCATTAAAAAAGCGATTCGCGATCGAGCCAACTTGATTAATGATGTCATTTAAGGCCGACTTTTCCTGCTCGGATAAGTTGCCCGAGACCGAAAATTGTAATGCACCCGCTTGCTCTAGCTGCCAACGCCCTAGCAATTGTTGGTTGTCGCCACGTAATTGTGAAATTGCTTCACGATCCTGCAACAAACTGATTTGCACTTGATCGCCATCGCGCGTGCGCACCATTAGGTTTAGTGACTGATTATTTCTAAAATAACCTTGGCTAACAAAACCACCTTCTTGCTCAGCTTTTGCGAGCTTTTGTTTATCGGTCAGGCTGCTGTAGTCATCTTCTTGGATGGCGGACTTGATATCATCGAGCGTATCACCAATTTTCTGTGTCAGCTTAGGTGACAGCTGATTCATTTCATCTAGGTCTTTCAACGCCTGACCAAAGCCTTGTTCAACTCCTTTTAGCGCTTGCTGCTTGAGTGATTGAATCTCTGATTCATCCACGCCTCGCTGGCGCGCTTCGGCTAGGGCTTTTGAAACATGGCTAAGCACAGCTTCTTTGACCTTAGCGCCATCGAACTTCTCTGCCGCGTCGGTTTTATTAAGGTTTACCTTCACATCATCAGACGCTTTTGGCGTTTGTTGAGCGGTGCTGGTTTCGGAACTCAGCTTTTTATTTTGACCCATATTTGCCTGCTCGGGGGTAACCGGCGGCTTGCCAATGGGAACATTTGGGCCGTCTACTTTCATGACTGCCTCCTACTTTTATGGTCTGCAACGACTCTATCGGCCAACTTAAATATAACTTTAGCGATGAATTTAAGATTTTTTTTCATTAAACTAGCACTAATTAGTGATAACTGGGATAGATAATGGCAAAGCTTGATCCACTGATCGTGTTTACCACAGTTGTAAAGGCAAACAACTTTACCAATGCTGCACACCAACTAGGGCTGACACCCTCGGCGGTGAGCAAGCAAATTAGCTTTCTCGAAGATCGCCTAGGCGTGAGGCTGCTAAACCGCACCACCCGCTCGGTTAGCCCCACAGAAGCTGGGCAACTGTTCTATAACCGCTGCTCTAAAATTCTAGAAGACCTAGAAGAAGCAGAGCACATGGTACGTGATTTGGAAACATCGCCACGCGGCACCATTAAAATCACCGCCACGCCAACCTTTGGCCGCTCAATGTTAATGAAGATTTTCGCTGAGTTTGTCAAAGACTACCCAGACGTAAGTTTTGATTTGCAACTTGCCGACCGCTCACTCGACCTAGTTCGTGAAGGCATTGACTTAGCTGTCCACCTTGGTTCTTTGCAAGACAGCCGCCTGGTGGCCCGCCCAGTAGCCAAGCAAAAAGTAATCATGACGGCTTCTAAAGACTATCTGACTCGTCGTGGGACACCCAAAGAACTCGCCGATTTAAAAAACCATGACATCTTAATGGTAAGTGGCATTGACTACGCCGAGCCTCGCTGGATTAAGCGTTTTCTAAAAGAAGCTGGCCTGCAAGACAAAGACAAGCGTTTTACCGTTAACGACCTAGATACCATGGCGGAAGCCTGCATGAATGGCATGGGCATCACGGTATTGCCGATTTATATGATTAAAGAAGACCTCGCAAGCGGCAAACTAGTGCATCTAATGCCTGAAGTCGTTTTCCCAGCGCGAACCATACATATCGTCTACCCTGAAAACCGCTACTTATCAGCTAAAAGTCGTGCGTTTATTGACTTTATGGTTGAGTACTTTGAAAACTACGAATTAAATTAACCCGTGCGCGCATCTAGCAAGATGAGCCTTGTTTTGCGAAAATGCGCCGCTCTACTCACCCGATAGGAATCTGCATGACGGCCCAAATCATCGATGGAAAAGCCATTGCACAATCGGTACGCAATCGCGTTAAAGACGAAGTTAAAAAGCTGCAAGCTGCCGGTCACCGAGTACCAGGGCTTGCCGTAGTGCTTGTTGGCTCAGACCCAGCAAGCCAAGTTTATGTAGGTAGCAAGCGCAAAGCCTGTGAAGAAGTTGGCTTTAGCTCGGTTGCTTACGACCTGCCAGCGCACACCAAACAAGATGAACTCAATGCTCTGATAGACCGGTTAAATAACGATGACACCATCGACGGCATCCTAGTTCAGTTCCCACTACCGGAGCAGCTTAACGAAGATGAAGTGCTGGAACGTATACGCCCAGATAAAGACGTTGATGGCTTCCACGCCTTTAATCTAGGCAAACTTGCTCAACGCCAGCCAGTTTTGGCGCCCTGCACGCCCAAGGGTGTTATGACCATGCTCAAAGAGTCTGGCATAGATGCGAAAGGCAAAGAGGCAGTCGTTATTGGTGCCTCTAACCACGTTGGCCGCCCTATGGGCTTAGAATTGCTATTAGCCGGTGCAACAGTCACCATCACCCACAAGTTCACCAAAGATTTACAAGCCCACGTTGAGCGCGCCGACATTGTTGTGGCGGCCGCTGGCATTGCAGGGTTAGTGAAGGGCGAATGGATTAAACCAGGCGCCGTCGTCATTGATGTAGGCATCCACCGTATGGCGGATGGCAAATTGTGCGGCGACGTAGAGTTTGACGTTGCGAAAGAACGAGCGTCAGCGATTTCGCCGGTGCCAGGTGGCGTAGGCCCTATGACAGTTGCCACACTTATTGAGAACACACTGCAAGCTTGCCGTGAACTACACCTAAAACTGGAGACAAAATAATGCCAGTCGTACAACTGCAAACCAATTTTGGCACCGTTAAAATTGAGCTATTTGAAGACAAAGCGCCAAAAACCGTAGCCAACTTCGTGAACTACGTAAAAGATGGCTTTTATGATGGCCTAATCTTCCACCGTGTTATTGACGGCTTTATGATTCAAGGTGGTGGTTTCACAGCAGATATGCAGCAAAAAACCACGGCCGAGCCAGTAGAGAACGAAGCTGACAATGGCGTATCGAACGAAGCAGGCACGATTGCTATGGCTCGCACCATGGACCCGCATTCAGCAACGGCCCAGTTCTTTATCAATGTCGCCGATAATGCGTTTCTAAACCACCGTGGTAAAACGATGGACGGTTGGGGTTACTGCGCATTTGGTAAAGTGACTGAAGGCATGGAAGTCGTTAACCAAATCAAAGGCGTTAAAACAGGCTTCCACGGCGGTCATCAAGACGTGCCAGTTGAATCAGTGATCATCGAAAAGGCCGAGCTAGTTTAATAGTGGCGTCTTACCTCATTGCAGATTTGCATCTTTCTGCCCAGCGCCCGGACCTAGTTCGGGCGTTTTGCCAATTCTGCCAGCAAATCTCGCTAGACGCGCAAGCGCTGTACATTCTGGGTGACCTCTTCGAGGCATGGATTGGCGACGACTATCAAGACGCAGCGATCGTGGAGATCAATCAATCACTGCTCAAACTTAAAAATGCCGGCTGCCAGCTCTACTTCATCCATGGCAATCGTGACTTCCTTGTAGGCGAGCAATACGCAAACCAAGTTGGCATCACAATCCTTAACTCCGACCAGGTTTACCCCATCGAGGACATCCAAGCAATCCTCGCCCACGGTGACGAATACTGCTGGGACGACACCAGCTACCAAAGGTTTCGCAAAGTTGTTCGCAACCCAGCCGTTCAATGGCTATACAACGCCCTACCCCTAGCCACGCGTCAGGCCATAGCCAACAAAGCCCGCCGCCAATCAAAAGCCGGACAAGCCAACAAAAGCATGCAAATAATGGACGTCACACCAGCCGCCATCACCGATGCTTTTGCAAGGCATAACCACTCTAGCAAAGCTGGACACCCAATAAATCTAATGATTCACGGACACACGCACCGACCTAATGTTCATACTGCAGAAAATACTCGAATAGTATTGGGCGATTGGGGCAAATCATTGTGGTATGTGTGTGTAACAGGGAGCAACTGGGAGCTCGTTGAGCAGCCGATCAAATGAGTTGCTTGGGTGTCCAAGTTTGAACCTCACCGAGCAACTCCAATCTATTTAAGCAGGAATACCGCTGTGGAAGCGGAACTGACGGTCGCTAGATAAAATCAACTCGGCTTCTTTTTCACGGAAGAAGGCCACACGATCATCGACGCTACCGCCTTGGGCTATTTCTGCGAGCTCTAGGTAATCCTCGAAATGACGGGCTTCTGAACGCAGTAGCGAATGGTAAAACTTACCGAGTTGATCGTCCAATACAGGCACCAACTTATTAAAGCGTTCACAAGAGCGCGCTTCAACAAAAGCGCCAATGATTAGTTTATCTACCAATCGTTCGGTCGTTGTGTTGCGAACATGCTTCATCAGTGCGGCAGCATAGCGACTAGCCGTCTGATGGCCATATTCAACCCCCCGTTCGCGCATGATTTTGATCACTTGCTCGAAGTGCAAAATCTCTTCACGTACAAGCTGCGACATTTTGTCGAGCAGCTCAGGAAATTCCGCATGACGATACATTAAGCTCATCGCACTGGCAGCCGCTTTGTGCTCGCACTGGGCATGGTCGATCAGCAACGTGGGCAATTCAGTAAGGGCCTTATCAACCCAAGCATCTGGCGTTTCACAGGCTAAAAAATCTTTAACGGGTTGCAGATCAACTTCGCGCATGGCTTACCTCATAATAGTCGACGCCAATTTTAACGATATCGCCTGCAAATTAAAGGGGAATAGGGCCAATTAACACGAGTTCTATAAACTACACGAACAAGCTAGGCAAAAAGCTGCGTAACTAACGAGTTACAATATTTCTTTTTCATCCCCCTCGACTGTTGAAACTTCGCTATCCTCGCTGCGCTACCAAGGGCTGTGTGCCCAACCTTTCCTAAACGAGTACACACAGTCTGCCATTGGTCGACACCAAACTTTAGCTGCGCCAACAATGGTGGTTGCCAACGATCAACGACGCCAGGTTTACCCAGGTGAATTTGTCGACTCGACCAATCTAATAGCTCCAAGTATTGATCATATGTGCAGGGTACTACGCATGAGTTAGCGTCTTTCGCGTTTCCTTCAAACGCAACCAAGGTAGATGGCATTGTCTCGCGATACTGGCTAGACACCTGCCCATGAATTCTTTCATAGATACCAGTAAACTCACAGTCTAAAACTCGGCTTGCAGTCTTTGCACGTATCGGGTTTAAATCAACATACACCATGGCCGCAAGCAACGCCCTTTCGTCTAGCAGTGGCTGAGATTTAAACCTTCCCTCCCAAAACCGGCCAGAGCAGTTGTCTTCAGCGTTGGCCTTGCGAGCAATATGCTCGTTTAAACACCGCATAAACCAAGATAAATCCTGCAAACGGGCCCGCCATAACTCAATGGTTGCCCGCGCAAGTTCAGCAACACTTTGGTCGCCCGCTAAGTAGCGCTCAACCAACTTATTACTTGCAAACACCACACACCACCGATCAACTATTTCTTGATCGCTCAAGCCTGCCGCCACTTTTAAGTTTACATGAAGGATCAAATGATAGTGATTGGACATAATCGCGTAACCGGCGACATCAATCGTGAACACGCTGCTAAGTAACCTAGCGCGCTCTATCACCCACTCTCTACGGTGCTCATACGATTGCTGAGTGCTATGATCGAAACCACAAAGAAATGCTTTTCGAACACACCTAGCAACTATGTGATACCAACATGTTTCGAACAACCTCACCTGCTCAGCTCTTGCTATCGTCATAATACCTACTCAACCTCAACTGATTACTGCGTGAGAATAGTATTCATATATACACTGATCAAATAAACAGCTGTGAAGAATTGTTAGAAAATGTGTTGGTGGGTAGCTTATAACAGTGTTCCATAGTCGGCGCACTATTGAAGCGCGCTTGCTATTGCCATTCGTTTCAACAGGTAAAAGCTGTCATTAAAGTACTTAAGTGCTTAAGTGTTTAACTTTTCAACTTTATAATCTTGGGTGTCCTACTTAAAACTCAGCTTTTCGTAAAACCCCAAAACTCCAAAGTTGGACCGAACTTGCCAAAGAAGTTGAAGAACGTTTGGGTGTCCAGCTTATCGTTTAAAAAGTTGAAGAACGTTTGGGTGTCCTGCTTATCGAAAAAAGTTGAAGAACGTTTGGGTGTCCAGCTTATCGCAGCTTATCGAGCTTATCGGGCGGAAAAACCTCAACAACTCAATCCCCCTGTACACCCCCACTAAAATCATTAAACTGCGCTGCTCAACTAAACCGAGGTGAACCATGGCACTTTTTCACGCTGAGCCAGAGCGCTACGATGAGCAGCTGACTGAAAAAATCGCAGAATTTGAGCAAACCTTTGCAGGGTTGCTGCCGAAAGGGCCTGAAGTGTTTACCTCGTCGCCAACGCACTACCGCATGCGTGCTGAATTCCGTATTTGGCAGGATGGTGATCGTTGTTATTACGCCATGTTTAATCCAGGGGATCCAAAAACGCCGGTAGAAATCACAACCTTCGACGTGGCGAACGAGAAGATTAACCAAGTTATGGTTGATTTACTTGCCGAGGTTCATGCTCATCCAGAAATTCTACGTTTTAAACTATTCCAGGTTGAGTTTTTAACCAGCACCACCGGCGATGTGCTGGTGTCGATGATTTACCATCGCAAACTGGACGACAGCTGGACCGAGGTAGCCAAAGAAGTTGAAAAACGTTTGGGTGTCCAGCTTATCGGGCGCTCGCGTAAGCAGCGCATTGTGGTTAGCCGTGACTATGTGAATGAAACACTGCATACCGATGCCGGTGCGTTTCATTACAAACAATACGAAAACAGTTTCACTCAGCCAAATGCCGAAGTTTGCCAAAAGATGATCAACTGGTCGCTTAAGCAGGCAAACAATCTAAGTGGCGATCTGCTCGAGCTATATTGCGGCATTGGTAACTTTACCTTACCGTTCGCCAAAGGCTTTGATCGAGTGGTTGCGAGTGAGATTTCTAAGAAGTCGGTTGCGGCAGCGAAAGAGAATCTAGCTGCGAACAACCTAGAAAACGTTCACGTTGCCCGCATGGCCAGTGAAGATTTTTCAGAGTGTTTCAACACCGGCAAACCACACAAACAACTACCTGACTTTGCTGACTATCAGTTCGATACGTTGTTTGTTGACCCGCCACGCGCTGGCCTAGACGACGAAACGGTGGCTTTGGCTCGTAAGTTTGAGCAAATCATCTACATTTCGTGTAATCCAACCACTGCGGCAGAAAACTGCAAAGCATTGGCGGACACCCATGAGATTGTTGAAGTGGCGGTATTTGACCAGTTCCCTTACACCCACCACTTAGAGTGCGGTTTGTTGTTGAAGAAGCGAAGCTAGAGCGCAAGGTTTAACTACTGATCAGCGTTGCAGCAATAGTGCGAGTACCACCATGGTTTCGGTGCTCGCCTAAACAAACACCTTGCCAAGTACCCATGACTAAATTGCCATTATTTACTTGCAAGGTTAGCTGCGACCCCAGTAGTGCACTCTTGATGTGCGCAGGCATATCATCAGCCCCCTCAAGAGTATGTAATAGACCTTGCTGATGCTCTGGCACCATACGGTTTAATATGGTTTCAAAATCTACCAGCACGTCTGGGTCAGCATTTTCAGTGATAAACAGGCTGGCTGAAGTGTGCAATACTTGCAGCTGCAGCAGCCCCTGTTGCACCGATGATAATTCTGGCAGGGCTGAGCGCACCTGTTTATCAATCAAATGATAGCCGCGTTTTTTAGCGGGAATACTAATTTGGCGTTGAATCCACATGCAAAATACCCTAGTTGACAGCCCATTCGGCACTTTTGAAATTAAGCGCCGCCCTGCTCGCCACCACCCCTCGCTACAGGCGTGGGACGCTGCCGACCGGCGAATGCTAGCAGAGGTTGAGCATGCAGGGGAAGTACCTAGCCAGTTGCTAGTAAATGACGCCTTTGGCGCCTTGTCTGTGCCGCTCGCGGGGAAAAATATCATCAACTGGGGGGACAGCGCCGTTAGTGCCCTGGCCATTGCCGAAAACCTAGCGCGTAACCAACTGCCACAAGCACCCTTTGCGACCAGCTTAGATGATGTACCCGTCGCGCAACGGGTACTATTTAAAATACCAGAATCGGCTAGGTTGTTTGCTTGGCAACTGGCGCAACTTAATAAAGCACTGCCTGTTGGCACACCCATCATTCTTGCTGGCATGCAAAAATATATCGCCAACGCGCATGAAGCCACCATGGCCGACTATCTAGCAGATCTAACGCCACAGCTCACTAAGCAGCGTGCTCGCTTGTGGCTCGCTCGCAGTGGCACTGAAACTAGCATTAAAAACAGCAAACCCTATTTAATGCCTGTTAGCAACCAACAAGACATTAGCGTTCACCAACACCCTGGCGTCTTCGCCGAAGCAAAACTGGATATCGGCACGCGCGTAATGTTGCAGTACTTGCCCACTATCGAGCCTGGCGAACAGGTATGTGACCTGTGCTGTGGTGCGGGCAACTTGGCGGCAGCTTGGCTAGCGATGCACCCAGAAGCACAGGTTACGTTAACCGATGCTTCGGCCATTGCCATGCACTGTAGCGTTAACACCATGGAAGCTAACTTCCCGGATGCCAATGTTACGTTGCATCACACAGACGGCTTGGCCAATATTGAGCAGAAGTTTGATTTAATTCTGTGCAACCCACCGTTCCATCAGCATGGTGCCGTAACAACTGACCTAGCTTGGCACCTATTTAAACAAGCCGCCAAACAGCTTAATCGAGGCGGGCGATTTGTTGTGGTTGCCAATCGCCACCTAAATTACCACCAAATCTTAAAGCGCTTATTTAAGCGAGTAAAAACCATCTCTAAAGACCCTAAGTTCGTGGTGATGGTTTGCCAGAATTAAGTTGTGCTTCATAAAGTGCCAGCACTTTTGTGGTCTCTATCCCGTGTTGCTGGCAGTACTGTAGTGGCGTTTGCCCCGGTTCGCGGGTGCCGTATTGACGCTCAAGCTGGCGCATGAGTTTTACCATAGGGTCGCGGCGGTAAATACGCCAAAGCAGCCAAACCAAATAAGCAAACAAAGAGGTAGCCATAAGGGGAACAAAGACCCACAGCATGGCCCAGATGTCTGAGCGGCCAAACCATTTTTGCAGTAGGCCTTCTCGATCATTATCGTCATAGTTCACCACTGCCCGTTGCCATAAATACGATAGCTCATCGAGGCGCCAACCGATGCGCGTCAGCAAACCAATGCCATTGGTAGAAAACAGCCGCTGCTGAACAAGGCTACCCGCCTCGTTTAGAAAATCCGCTGGTGAACTCAATACTCGATCAGGCGCCACCCAAGAAGTAGGGTCTAGTTGCACCCAACGCTCGCCATCGTGATACTCCACCCAGGCGTGGGCATCTAGTTGGCTAACGGTATAATATTCGCCATTTTGACTCCAACGGCCACCAAGATAGCCCCCCACAATGCGAGCAGGAATGCCAGACTCACGCAGCATCATGGTAGTCGCAGAAGCATAGTGACTACAAAATCCAATACGTTGATCAAAAACAAATTCGTCGATGGCTAGGCCACTAGCGCTGTAGCGTGGTGGGTCGAGTGTGTAAAAATACTCGCGGCTAACAAAATACTCGCGTATCCGCTGCACACGCGCCGCCACAGAATCATCAGGCCAACTGGCTACCAGCTCTGTTAACCTTGGGTGTCCACCAGTGCGGGTTAAGAAGCGTTCTGCGCCAGCAGATAGCTCACTGGCAGGTACTGTTGAACTGGCTGCAATATCATAGGCCAAGTTGCTGGTAACCGGGCGTTCGCGCTCTAGTGTGCCATCTACTTTTAATTCGCTTCGCTCTGGTAGCGGGCGCACTGGCGTGCCAAGCGTGAACAGCATTTGCTGACCAGTCGGCTCGAGCAGCACTTGGTAGCGGTAGTCTATCGGTAAACTCGCTGGCTCGGCTTGTGGCCAGTTAACACCTCGCACCGTCGACTGCCAGGTGCCTTCTTCGTTAAAGTAACTCAGTGTTAACCCACGCCAATAATAAGGCGGTGGTGGTGGCGTATCATCGAAGGTGACGCGAAATGCTAGCTGATCTTGGCGAGCTAGATTGGCTAGCTCTCCGAGTGCGATTTCAGTCGACAAGCCAGAAAAGTTTTGCTGCGCTAACGGCACACTCCAAAGCGGCGCGATTCTTGGAAAAAACACAAATAACGCAATGGCGAATGGTGTCGCGACTAACATGCTCAGCCAAGTATGGCGGCGCATATACTTGTGTTTACCTCGTCGTTGCGACTCGGAAAGCACCAATAAGTTGAGCCCCAGCAGCAGCACAGTAAATGCCATGGTAAGCATGCCTTGATCTAGCAATAGCCGCGATGCAGCAGCATAAATACCTGTCAGCACCAGCACCTGAACACCTTTGCGGTCGTAGGCTTCGGTAAACTTAAGCAAATACATAGCCAATAAAAGGGTGGCAGCAGACTCTAAGCTAAACCCCTGAAAGGTAAACGATACCCCAGCTAGAATACTAACCACCATCAACAACTTTAATGCGGTGCGCGGCGGTGGCATATATTGGCGATAAACCAACCAGCGAATAAGCAGTGCAAACCCAGCCACTACCAACAGCCACAACGGCAGGTCAGTCAACCATGGCAGCAAGGTAGCGATGGCAACAACTAACAGCCACTGCCTAGCCGTGGCAGGGATTTGCGCATTAAAATCAATGGCCATATCGCGCAAGTGCCTCTCTAACGTTGCTTAGGTGCTGCGCCCCAGCATTGATATCAATGGTTTGGTTACCAAGCGACAGCCCAAAAGCAATCTCATGTTCATGGTAGTGGTTCGCTCGCTCTGCCATAGCAGACAGTGCAGCTTCCAAACCAAGGTGACTATATTGGTCTAAAGCAATCATCTGCGATTGTGCCCCAGCAGGTTCAGCAAAGTGCAGCAACCTGGCTTCACCAGTCAACAAGTAATGCTGCCAACGTAAATGCTTGGTTTCCTGACCAGCCTGCCACTCGGTTAGACCATCCACATCTCCACGGTTACTTGGCCGTTCATGCTCGCTCGCACTGGCATCGGTTGGGATTGCATTGACCATGGCGGACTTAGCCACCGGATAAGCTAATAACTCACAACTGAGTCTAAGCTGTGACCACACGACGGCAAGGTCAAATGGCTGGCGCGTCTCTAAACGCAAAGCAGGCAGGCGAAAAACACCCCGATGGGGTAAGTCTACCAGCACTCGCACACTGCCTTGGCTGTCGCTCGACACATCGGTATAGCGCCACTCGCCAGTGGTACAGCGCACAGCGATATCATACCTGGTACGTTTGCTGCTAAATGCAATATCCACTTCTGCTTGCTCACCAGCTTCGGCGTGGCGAATGGCACTGATGTGGTACTGCAAGCCATGCAGATTGCGATAACATAACCACATGGCCGCTAGCCAAATACTCCCCATTAAATAGGCAATGATTAGCACCAAACCATTTTGATAGTTAATACCTGTAAGCCAGATAACCAGCGCCAGCACCAGCCAGAGCACACCATTTAGCGAGGGCAATACAAACAATTGTCGCTGCCCTACTTTGCCCTGAACAACTTCGGGGAAGCGTTCGGTAATCGCTGCTTCGAATCGGTTATTTAGCCAAGCCTTCATTGCACTCATGCCAACGGCTTATTGCACAACGTCGACATACTGCAAGATTTGCCATGCCGTTTCTTGGCCTGAATGCGAGCCAGATGGTTGAATTCGATGGCCGGCCACGGCAACAAACACTGCTTGCACATCATCTGGCAAAATAAAGTCCCGCCCTTCTAGCAATGCATAGGCTTTGGCACTGCGCACCAGAGCTTGGCCAGCACGAGGAGACAAGCCTATGCGCGCCATTTCGGGCTGGCGGCTAGCGGCCAACAATCGCTGAATATAGTCAACAACCGAGTCTGGCATGCGCACCCTGCTCACTTGTTGCTGCAGGGCTGCAAGATCGTCTTCGGTTGCCAAGCTGGCCATTTTTTCATCACGACGGCCATAACCAAGCAAGATTTCACGCTCTGCCTGCGCCGATGGATAACCAAGCGCCAAGCGCATAATAAAACGATCCAACTGGCTTTCAGGTAGGGCATAGGTGCCCGCTGTATCCAAAGGGTTTTGTGTTGCAATCACAAAAAACGGTTTTGGCAGTGCCAGAGTTTCACCATTCAACGACACTTGCCGTTCTTCCATCGCTTCCAGCAATGCACTCTGGGTTTTTGGTGATGCGCGGTTTAACTCATCGGCGAGCAGGACTTGAGAGAACACAGGCCCTTTTTGCAATACTACTTTGCGCCCTTCTGGATCAAGCGTTGGGCCGCCTAGCACATCATAAGGCAGCAAATCCGAGGTAAACTGGACCCGCTTAAATTGCAGCGAGAAGGCACGTGCTAAGGCGTGCGCGAGTGTTGTTTTACCGGTGCCAGGCAAGTCTTCAATCAATAAGTGCCCATCGGCAAGCAGTGCTGCACTCGCCAACTTCACCTGTTCGGGTTTGCCAACGATCACATTGTTTAGTGCCTCTACTACTGCCTGAACTACAGCGGCTGACTTCATAAAGCAGCAAATCCTCGGGTCAAATCAGCAATTAAGTCTTCTACGTCTTCTAAACCAACAGCAATGCGAATTAAGCCATCTTCGATGCCTGCTTGAGTTCGCATCTCGTCCGTCCAACGCCCATGTGATGTGCTCGCTGGATGGGTAATGGTCGTTTTCGCATCACCCAAGTTAGCGGTAATCGACATTAAACAGGTGGCGTTAATAAACTTCCACGCACTCTGTTTGCCGCCTGGCACAACAAAACTTACCACCCCACCAAAGGCAGATTGCTGGCGTTTTGCTAGCTCGTGGCCTGAGTGGTCTACTAATCCAGCATAGTGCACTTTTTCTACGTTTTGGCTGCCAAGCCACTCAGCAATCGTTTGGGCGCTGGCACAGTGTGCATTCATACGCACTTTTAACGTTTCTAGACCCTTGAGCAGTAACCAGGCGTTAAACGGGCTAAGCGTTGGGCCAGCGCTGCGCATCACACCAATCACCTCATTGATGTCTGCCTGATTGCCAACAACGGCGCCCCCTAAACAGCGCCCCTGTCCATCGATATATTTCGTAGCAGAATGACAAACGAGATGAGCACCTAATGCCAGTGGGTTTTGCAGTACCGGCGTGCAGAAGCAATTGTCGACGACTAAACGCGCCGATGCTTGATTGGCAATCTCGGCCAATGCCGCGATATCGGCTACCTCTGCGGTTGGGTTCGATGGGCTTTCGCAGAACAACATCTTGGTATTTGGCTTAACGGCTTTTTGCCAAGCGGTTAAATCAGTCAATTTGACATAACTAAATTCAACGCCAAATTTGGCGAAGTATTTATCGAACATGACCGTGGTAGAGCCAAACACACTTTGCGAGCAAATTACATGATCGCCTGCTTGCAAAAACGCCATGGCTACCGCCATGATTGCTGCCATACCAGAAGCGGCTGAACAGGCGGCTTCACCCCCCTCCATTGCCGCAAGGCGTTGCTCAAACTGGCGCACAGTAGGATTGGTATATCGGCTATATACATTACCAGGCTCTTCGCCAGAAAAACGCGCAGCAGCATCCTCAGCTGAGTCAAACACATAGCTTGAGGTCATAAATATTGGCTCAGCATGCTCCATCTCATGGCTTCGATCTGCACCAGTTCGAATGGCCTTGGTCGCCGCTCCAGCTTGAGCGAGTGCTTGTGCGAGCTGAGTTTTTTTATCCATCATAACCTCAATAACTTAAACCACGAGCGAACCTACACAGGTTCCAACTTTCTGTTAATTAACACAGAATACCAAAATATGTGGCACTCTAGGCAATTAAAACAAACACGGGCGCTGATCTGGCATGTGCGGCACTTCGTTTAGTAGTCTGTGGCAGAATAAAAACATTCGAGGATGAACTATGACGTGGGATTTATCGGTACGTATTTACCATTGGCTGCAAATGGTATGCATTGTGGTATTGATTGTATCAGGCAATGCTGGGCAAATGACTGTGCATCTATTCGCTGGCTTAACCCTAGTGGCACTGCTGCTTTACCGGCTGCTCTGGGCATTCGTTGGGCCTGAACCCGCTAGAATCAGTAGTTTTATTTCTCGCCCAACCACCGCCCTTGCCGATTTAAAACAAACACTTGCCAAGCGCCACTCAGATCATGACAGCCACTCACCGGCAGGTGGCTATATGGTGCTGGCATTTTGGCTGGTGCTCACAGTGCAACTATTAACAGGCTTGGTAAGCAGTGACGACTTCCTGTTTATTGGCCCCCTTGCTGGCTATGTGCCAGAGTCCGTGGCGACTGAGGCAGTTCAGTTGCACCACCAACTAATTAACGTGCTGATCGCGCTAATGGTTTTGCATGTCCTAGCCGTATTTTGGGTGCAACATGGTGCCAAGCAGCCACTCATTCAAAGTATGATACATGGGCGCAAGCCGAACCGTCCCGATAGCCTAACAATCAACCGAGTTCTGCAAGGCTTAGCCATGGTCATCGCGCTTGCTACGGCAAGTTTGCTTTACTACCTTTGGCAGCAAAACAACTTCTTTTAGCCTAGGGGGTAGGGTCGACGTTCAACTTACTTTTCAGTAACCTGCGCGACCCGTTTCTTAGCAGGCTCATATATGACGCAGTTAAAGCATTGGCTTACCTTTATCGTACCTTCGCTTATTGGTATCGCTCTATTTATGACCCCAGTTCCCTTTCAGGACGGGAACACCGAAGGGGTGACCGTTGCCGTAAAAATAATCGCCGATGCCCTATTGGGTAAATTAGGCGAGTCGATCGGCCTCATTTTGGTCAGTGTGATTATCTTGTCTGCCCTGCTCAGCTTAATGGCGAAACTGTCAGCTAGTGTTGCAAAGCACATTCCAAACTTTTTTGGTGACCTATTTACCCCAAGCTGGTTTTGGCTGGTTGTACGATTAGTGGGCGCACTGTTTGCTGGGTTAATTTACTGGCAAGTAGGCAGTGAACTGGTGATCTCAGAATATACCGGTGGCTTATTGCTTAACGAGCTAATGCCGTCACTGTTCGCCGTGTTCCTCTTCGCTGGCTTGTTGCTCCCTTTGCTGCTGAACTTTGGCCTCTTGGAATTTATTGGCTCGCTAATGACGCCAATCATGCGCCCTATTTTTAAACTACCGGGTCGCTCAGCCGTCGACTGCACCACTTCCTGGCTCGGTGATGGCACGGTTGGCGTATTACTGACCACCAAACAGTACGAGCAAGGCCACTATAGCCAAAAAGAAGCCGCCATTATTGCTACATCATTCTCGCTGGTTTCTATCTCGTTTACCCTAGTGATCATTAACCAGGTTGGCCTAAGTCACATGACCTTCAGCATGTATGGTGCGATTGCTTTGGCTAATTTGGTGGCAGCCGTAATAATGCCTCGTATTCCACCACTGTCTCGCAAGCTAAACCGCTGCGTAGATGGCAGCCCAGTACCAACTGAGGGCAATGCTCAAATTTCTGCCATCACTGCTGGTAAACAAGCCGCTTTGGCTCGCGCCGCACAGGTTCGCAACCCGCTCATGGAGCTAGTAGACGGGCTTAAAAACTCAGCTGAGATGATCTTTGGCCTGCTGCCTGTTGTGCTGGCATTTGGCACGATCGCGCTAGTGATTGCCGAAAACACACCAGTGTTTACCTGGCTAGGCGCGCCCTTTGTGCCGTTACTAGAGCTTCTACAAATACCTCACGCGCAAGAAATTGGCGCGACAGTGGTGATTGGTTTCACCGACATGTTTTTACCAGCCATTTTAGTTGCTGAGCTGGACAGCGAATTGACACGGTTTGTGATTGGCGCCTTGTCGGTGACTCAGCTGATTTATATGTCTGAAGTTGGCGCCCTATTACTGGGGTCGAAACTGCCGCTTAAATTTATCGACATTGTTTTAATCTTCATTTTGCGCACCCTAATCACATTGCCAGTGATTGCCCTAGTTGCCCATATGGTTTTTTAAGCGGAAAGTTTGACAGCTTATCAAGAGCGTGGGAGATTCGAGATATCGACAGTTGTGCAGTAGGTCGATGTCTCTCTCAGAAAAAGGAATCTTTACTATGTTTTGGGTTCAAGTCACCATGGCCACCATAGGCGCGCTGGGTTTTATCCTAGTGTGCGCAGGGGCCGGTATCAATATGGGCAGTGCAACCAATAACCTCTCGGACACCGACATGCAAGGCGAGCGTTATGAACGGGTAAGCAAGTCTACCGTTGCTGAAGTGCTTTACAAAACCGGCGGTGTATTCTTAGTTGTCTCATTTGTGATGGCTGTTTACATACAGCAAGTTACCTAGGCGAATCGACTTTCGCCGATAAAAGCGCCAGCATGGCGCTTTTTTTGTGCTCACAATATTAACAGCGGCAAGGTAGCTGACTTTGGTCAATGTGTCTTTGCGACTTGGTAGTAAAATTACATCACATAGGTATTAGAAACATAACACCAAGGTCCATAGCATGATGACTGCCCATGCCGCAGTGGCACTTAAACCGGCGCAAACGCTACACGAGCTGGTACACCAGCTAGCGCAAACTAAGCCAAAGCCTGGCATCATTCAGCAGCTGTCGATTGAGTTGGCGCCTGTTAATGCATTGGCGATTATGGCCGCCAACCTGCAAGCCGAACAATGCTACTGGCGTGACCGCAATGGCGATATCGAGATGGCGGGTTTTGGTAGTGCGATCGACATAGCCGGTCATAACCAGCAAGCACTGAGCGACACCTTGAGCATCATCGAATCACTAAATGATAAAAGTGACGCTGACCTGCTGTGGTTTGGCGGTTTCGCCTTCGATGAAAGCCAGCAACATAAAATGCCCTACAGCTATTTTCGCTTGCCACAGATTGCCGTCGTACAGCAACAAGGCAAATGCCGCTTGCTTGTGCACTTGTATAGTGAAGACATCGCCCCAACTAACGAGCTATTAAAGGCTGCTATTGAAGCAATTAGCTGGCAGGAAGCTCCCCTTACTCAGAATAAGTACTTATATAGCCTTGACCACAACTGCGACATTCACCTCTGGCGCCAAAAAGTCGCGCAAGCACTCGAAAGTTTCGCCAATAACCAAATGACTAAGGTCGTGCTAACAAGGACGACTTCAATTCGAACAGCACGGAACATACCCGTTCATAGCTTATTGCATAAATGGCAGCAAGCGCGTCAAAACGCCTACAGTTTTATGCTGCAACTGGGTACTCAACACTTTATTGGCCATTCACCGGAGCGACTGTTTCGACGCCAAAACAACTACCTCACCACAGACGCGCTAGCCGGCACTGTTAAGCTGGACACCCAAGGGGCACTCGCTCAGTTGCAAACTGATCCCAAGCTCGTTCATGAACATGCTGTGGTCGCCGATTACATCCAGCAGCAGTTGCATAATGTGAGCAAAACAGTGATCAGAGGCCAAACAAAGGTTATGTCGCTGCGCAATATTGCCCACCGTCATTGCACCTTGAACGCCCAACTTTGGCCAACCACATCCACTACGGATGTCATTAAGCAACTTCACCCTACGCCAGCGGTAGGCGGCTTCCCGCGACAAAACGCATTAGCGTATTTATCAGTTAACGAATGTAACCGTGACTGGTATGCTGGCGGCGTTGGCATTATTGGTCGCTGGCAGAAGAGCCACTACAGCGACTTTAGCGTTGCCATTCGTTCCGCCTTGGTCACGGGTAACAAGATGACTTTATTTACCGGCGTTGGCATTGTTAATGGCTCAGATGCAGATGAAGAATGGCTAGAGCTAGATGGCAAGTTAGCCAGTGTGTTGGGAGCACTGAATGACGGTTAGGGACCTTAACCAAACCTACTGTGAAAGCATAATAAATCAATGTTTGGCCTGCGGCATTCACACCTTCTGTGTTGCGCCAGGCTCACGCAGTGCGCCACTGGCGCTTGCAGCAAAACGATTGGCGCGAGTTTATACCCATATTGATGAACGTGGCCTTGGATTTTTTGCCCTAGGCATTGCCAAAACGCAAGGGCTTGTGGCTGTTATTTGCACATCCGGTTCTGCAGTGGCCAATCTAATTCCAAGCGCGATCGAAGCCTATCAAAGCCATATTGATCTGTGTTATTTGACCGCCGACCGCCCTAGTGAACTCATTGCTGTGGGCGCCAATCAGGCCATCCAACAACCTGGTATCATGCAACCTAACATTGCAGGCGAGTGTCACTTGCCCGCTCCTACAACTAAAACTGATATCGAACAGGCGCTTGAAACCATTAGTCAAACGCTAGCCATTCGAGGGCCCGTTCACATCAATATCGCGCTGCGCGAGCCGCTATATGGCGATGGCCCAATTTTTTCACAGGTGATTCAAGCACCTAGCATCACAGCGAAACCTAGGCTCAGCGCCGCAGAACTGCCGCCCTTGGCTAGTAAAACAATGCTCGTTGCTGGTGAATTAACGGTGAGTGAAGCCCAGGCAGTTCTAACCTTAGCCGAGCACTTCCAATTACCAGTGATTGCCGACATTAATAGTCAACTTGGCAATCACCCTTTGGTATTAACGGCTGCCCATCACATTGAACTACCGCGCGTTGAGCGAATCCTGCAGTTTGGTGGGCGAATTGTCAGTAAACGGGTGAATCAGTGGCTAGCTAATGCTTGGGTGTCCAGCGTCGAGGAGAAGTACAATGGCCAGCGTTATGACTTGGTGCGCAGCAATGTTCACCGGCTTGACCCAAGTGGCCAAGCAATAGAATGGCACGCGAGCATTGAAGCAACCTGCCAGCACCTAGCCGATCAACAACCCGAGCCAGCACTGAATCATCCTGCCATCAACCAGAGCAATGCCTTTGATCAGTACGTGGACAGCCAAGCATTTGGCGAGCTGAAAGCCTGCAAACTCATTGCCACACATCTACCCTCAGATTGGCAACTAATGCTCGGCAATAGCCTAACCATTCGACTATTTGATCAACTAACGACCCGCCGCCATCGCATAATTAGTAACCGGGGTGCTAGTGGCATAGATGGTTTAATTGCTACGGCCTGTGGCGCCGCTCAATTTGCACCAACCCTGCTAGTGGTTGGCGATATGTCGGCGTTGTACGATATCAACTCACTATTTCTGCTTGCTCGCCAGTCCAATGCTGGACTGTCTAATTCTGAGCTCTCTAATTCTGGGCCTTCCAATGCTGGACACCCAATCATCGTTGTTGTGCTCAACAACCAGGGTGGCAATATATTCGACATGCTACCCGCTAGTGGTCTTAGCGAGCAAAGTGAGCTGTTTACCATGGCTCAGCCAGTCAGTTTTGAAAACCTAGCGCGAGGGTTTGGTGTTAACTACCGGCGCTGCGAGGATGAGCGCGCTTTGCTATCGGTGCTGCTTTCTGCGAAAAGCAACCAACAAAGCATGCTAGTTGAAGTGGTTGCTACCCCGTTTGAGGCCACTTCACAGCTAAAGGCGTTTCGCTATGGCTAGGTTGCTTTTTTTACATGGCTTGCTAGGGCAAGCGAGCGACTGGGATCAGGTGATAACAGCCCTAGACGGCGATGCCACGGCCATCACTCTACCAAGGCTTGCGGTAGACAATATCAGTCAATATGCCGAACAATTATGGCAACAGCTTGATATCAATGAACCCGTGCATCTTGTTGGCTACTCCATGGGCGCACGCATCGCCATGCACTGGCTTAAACAACCCTGGGTGCAAAGCGCCGTGTTCGAAGCTGGACACCCAGGCAATGGCGCAGATGCCAAGCGCCTAGCACACGACTACGACTGGGCTGACAAGCTTCGCAAGTGGCCAATCCACACTTGGCTAGAAGCATGGTACCAGCAAGGCGTGTTTAATGGGCAAACGATTGATATTGACGCATTAGCCAGCTCGATCGACCCCACGCTGCAAGCATATTTTTTGCGCACCTTGTCAGTCGCCAAACAAGCTGACTTGACTAATTTATTAGCAATGAAGCCGGTTACCTATGTGACCGGTGAGTGCGACCAAAAATACACCCGGCTAGCGGCTAAGCTGCCGGTTAGCCGCCACCGCATCGTCGCGGGCGCAGGCCACAATATTCATGCTAGCCAGCCGATGGCGCTAGCAGCCGAAATATCACAACATTTAAGTGAGTTAACATGAACACCTCTTCGACTAACAACACGAACAATCCAGCCCACAGTAGCATTATTCCAGCTGCCAACTGGCAAGATGCAGGCCTAGGCTTTAGCGATATCAAGTACGAAAAAGCTGATGGCATGGCCAAAATCACCATTAATCGGCCAGAAGTAAGAAATGCTTTTCGCCCACTCACCGTTAAAGAAATGATTCAAGCGGTCACCGATGCACGCTATGACGAGTCGATTGGCGTCATCATCCTAACCGGCCAAGGCGATCTGGCGTTCTGCTCAGGTGGTGATCAAAGGGTACGCGGCGACGCCGGATACGCCGATGATTCTGGCGTCCATCACTTAAATGTCTTGGATTTGCAAAAATTAATCCGCAGCTTGCCAAAACCAGTGGTAGCAATGGTTGCTGGCTATGCCATTGGTGGTGGCCATGTTCTGCACTTAATTTGTGATTTAAGCATCGCCGCCGAGAACGCTAAGTTTGGCCAAACTGGGCCAAAAGTAGGTTCTTTTGATGGTGGCTTTGGCGCTAGTTATATGGCGAGTGTCGTCGGCCAGAAAAAAGCCCGTGAAATATGGCTGCTTTGTGAACAATATAGCGCCCAGGAAGCTTTGGATATGGGCCTGGTCAACACAGTGGTACCTATTGCGCAGCTCGAAGAAAAAACGGTTGCTTGGTGTCAGAAAATTTTGCGCCACTCGCCAATTGCACTGCGCACGCTGAAGAGCGCGTTTAACGCTGGTATTGATGGCCAAGCTGGTATCCAAGAGTTGGCAGGCAATGCAACCATGCTGTTTTATATGACCGAAGAAGGTCAAGAAGGTCGTAACGCCTATCTAGAAAAACGGGCGCCAGATTTTGCCAAGTTTACTCGCCAACCCTAATGAAAGCTGGGCTTTACCGCTATCGTATCCCCTTGGTTCAGCCTCTTACGCTACACCAAGGGCAGCAAAGTCACACACTGACTGCACGCACTGGGCTTATTATTTGCCAACATGGGGCGCTAGCTGAATGCGCCCCTTTGCCACTGTTCTCGCATGAGTCATTGGCTGACTGTGAGGCCACGTTAATCGATTATCTAGCAGGCAAACCCGTCGACCTAAATTTGCCAAGTGCCAAGTTTGCCACTGAAATGCTCACTCAAGCGCTACCTGAGCAAAAACAGCCGGCGCCTATTTGTGGGCTTGAATCCGGGCCTGAGCAAACGATTAAAATAAAGTGCGGCGGGCGCAACTTTGCTGACGATATGAACAAGCTCAAACACCTCGCCGCCCTTGGCAAAACGCTAAGAGTAGACTGCAACCAACGCTGGAGTTTGGCCCAGCTAGAGGCCTGTCATCAAGCCATTGGCAAGCACATTGCCTATTATGAAGAGCCATTGGCTGACAAAACCCAATACGAAACCCTTACCCTGCCTTTTGCGCTCGATGAACAACTGCGCCAACACACCTTGCCAAAGTGGGCAATGCGCGCCAAAGCTTGGGTGGTTAAACCAATGCTGACCGGCTTGTCACGCACACTTGCGCTTGCTGAATTAGCCAAGCTACATGATATAACCTTTGTGCTGAGTAGCAGCCACGAGAGCAATGTTGCCATTGAGTACTATCACCAACTGGCAAATCACTTAAAATTAACAGCACCGCAAGGCTTAGCAACCTTGCCACTGCAGCGTGAGCAGATAACGCCATCTTGGCTGCAAAGTCGGCCACTGGCCAAATTAGAGGTTGTTTATGAGTGTGCTCGCTGAACTGTTACCTACCAACGCACAAGGTCGCATTAGCGATGGTCAACAAAGCATTACCTGGCAAACGCTATTTGCCCAAGCAAAGTCGTTAAAAAACCCAGTTACCATATGGCCAGCGGACAACTCTATCGAGAGCTTAATTAACCTCGTAGCCGTCATATCCGCAGACAAGCTCGCCGTACCATATAATCCAAGGTTTAGCGCCAGCCAGCTTAGCGCCATTCAGCAAACGAACAACTTTGGCGAAACCTTTCCCAAGGACCTCGTCACAGGCATTTTTACTAGCGGTTCTACTGGTACCCCCAAGCTTGTTGGTCACTCCCTAAACAACCACATTGCCAACGCCAAACGCGCCCATCAAATTAACCCAACACTGGCCAGTAGCCGCTGGCATATGAGCTTGCCAATATTTCATATTGGTGGGTTGGCAGTATTTTTTCGAAGCCTACTTGCTGGCTGTGATTTATGGCTTCATGGCCGGGTGGATAACGCGAGTTTTCTGCGCGGCGAAAGCATTACCCATGCTTCTTGTGTTGCGACTCAGCTACAACGCTTGGCACAACAGCCACTCAACGACCTAGCATTGCAAACCCTGCTGGTTGGTGGCGGACCAGTACCATCCAACTTACTTACCTTACCACTGCCAATTCGTTATACCTATGGCATGAGTGAGCTAAGCTCACAGGCCTGCACTCAAGGTAGTGATGGCAAAATGCACTGGCTCTGCGATTATCAATTTGATGAACAAGACCAGTTGCTAATGCGCGGCGATACACTGTTTGCTGGGTATATCGAGGGCAACCAACTTCAGCATCCTAAACCCTGGTTTACCAGCACATGTTCGACGAACAAATGGTTTGCTAGCCATGATACTGGCTTCTTTGACGATGCTTGGCTAACCATCACGGGCCGTATCGACAATCAGTTTATTAGTGGTGGCGAAAACATACAGCCAGAGGCAATTGAGCGCTTGTTAGTCAATCACCAGCACATTCAACAAGCGGTGGTCGTACCCGTTGCAGATGCAGAGTACGGGCAACGTCCGTTTGCATTTGTGCAAACGAGGCTAAGTTCAGACGACATTGCCGCCTATTGCCAGCAACACTTGCCAAGTTTTATGCGACCAGTGGCTTTTGCCCCACTACACTATGAGCAACTAAAACCAAATCGCAAACAACTAACCCAAGAAGCCGAGGCACTTATACATGGATAAGTTTGTCCAATTAATGACGACAGATGCGATTAATCAGATGAGCGACGGCACGCTAGTATCAACACTTGGCATAAAGATAACCGAGGTAGGTGAAAACACGCTTACAGCGACCATGCCGGTTGATGCGCGTACCAAACAACCATTTGGTTTGCTGCATGGTGGAGCAAATGTAGTTCTGGCTGAAACACTTGCCAGTATTGGCGCACAGATGATGTTGCCACGCGATAAAATGGCGGTAGGGTTAGAGATTAACGCCAATCATTTGCGCAGCGTTCGACAAGGCATGGTTACGGGCAAGGCTTTCCCGATTAAAGTTGGCCAAACAGTACAGGTTTGGCAAATAGATATTTTTGATGATCAAGGCCGCCAAACTTGTACCTGTAGAATGACAGCCTCGGTCGTAAATAACCCTAGCCGTTAAGTTGTCTCATTAATTGAGGCTGCCCATCTGATGGATGGGCAGTTGTAACGCAATTAACGCAGTAATCACTAGTGTGATGGCCAGCAGTAAGCTCACGACTGATATGCCGCTGAGCCGGCGAACCCAGGCATCCTGTTTGTTAATCAAACTGGTGGCGATTAGCACCAAGAAGATACCGGCTAGTATGTAAAAAACGTAGGCATGGCCTAAATATAAAGCTGTTAGCCAAGGTAGATCGGCGCCAAAGGAGTTAAACATTTGTTGAAACTCAGGCACTACCATGGGTACCGGTATACAAGCCAGTGTTGCGAGTGCGAAACAAGCGACCTGCACAATACGCTGCTTGGTTCGATTGCTATGCCAATCAATACTCATCCCTTCTCCCTATACTAATTAACCTCAGTCCCCTTGGGCAATCGCCGCTCCTTTTGGCAACTGCTCGAAGGTTGTTCACCTTTGTTGATTTGGCGATATTATATACAGGTTTTTTAATAACGCCATTTATATTTCCAACTACTACCTTTTTGTATTATTTAACTCGTATTTTTGTCATTTTTTATACTTTATATAAAGGGCAGAAATAATGAGCGATTAGCAGTTGTAGCCAACCTAGGCTAAAATCGCGCGAATCCGAGTTTGCAAGGGTAAGTTATGAGCGCCAAAATATATTTTCGTACCGGCCCAACACAACGACTGCAACGCGCCTTGATCGCGCTTGGCAGCTTCCTCCATGGTCGCATTGCGCCGCAACATGCCTTGGCTACCGCAGAACGCATTTTATTAACCCCAACTCGCTTACCGGCCAAGAACTCAGAACCAGCTGCGATCAAAAAGCAGTTTGTCGACGGGCCTGAGGGAAAGATCGCGACCTATTGCTTGGGCAGCGGCCCGGTTTGGCTGCTCACGCATGGTTGGTCTGGTGCGAGTCATCAGTTTTTTCCATTAATGGAACATATTGCAAGTCGTGGCTATACAGCGCTAGCCTTCGACCACCTTGGGCATGGCGCAAGCGCAGGCAAGTATGCCCATTTGCCAGCTTTTATGCAGGCCATAGAAACAGTCGCTAAAGGACATAATATTGCCGGCTACATCGCCCACAGCATGGGCGGTGCCGCACTGCTGCAAAGTGGTATAGCCGACGCAGACGATAAGCCTGTGCTATTAATTGCACCCGTGCTGAACTATGTCGAGAATATGTACCAAACCATTGAACGCTCCGGCTATTCCTTGCGTTTATTTGAACAAGTCACTGCCAAAATCAGCCAACAGTATCAGTTTGAACTGGCAAGTATCGACCCCATTGCAAAGCTGCAAGCCCGTCAAGGCAGTACAATTATTGTCCATGATCCCGGTGATCGATTAGCCCGTTTTGAGGTCAGTGAAGCCGCTAGCCGCAATGCTAGCCATGTCACCTTGATTAAAGCTGATAAACAAGGCCATGGGCGGGTAATGAAATGCCGGGCAAGCAAGCAGGCATTTGACCAATTAGTAGACTATGCGCCTGCGCAACAAGGAGTGGTGTAGTTGGATTATCAAATTTTCTTTGACGAAGATGGTGAGCTCAATATTGAAATCGCCGACGAGCAACAAGGGTTTAAGCGTTGGCTACTAGAAGACATGCGCCAGCACGATAATATTATTCGTAGCGTGATTACTGCAATAGAAAACCAAACTGACTACCAGTACCAAAGCCGCCAATTCAAGTTTCGCTTGCAGCAGCAAGAGGCCACTTTGGCACCAGTTAGCGACGCCATGTTAAATGAAGAAGCTGAGCACCTAGGTTATCAAGCAACGAGCGATGAGTTCGGCTGTGGCGGCGAAGACTTGTTGCCATTGCTTGAAGATTGGCTCACCCATAAATGAGTGCGTTTGCCAAATTAAGCAGGCGTTTACAGACCATTTACGATATGGTGCCTGAGAACCTAGACCATATATGGGACACCTGCTGCGATCACGGTTATCTTGGTTATAAGCTATTACAGCACAATAAAGCCAGCATCCACTTTGTTGATATCTCGCCAACCATTATGCAGGCGCTTGAACAAAACCTCATTGAACATGCCCACGGCAAACCTTGGCACTGCCACACGCTAAACCTTAACGTTCTGCCTCTAGCGCAATTTAATGGCAAGCAAATGGTGATTATCGCCGGTGTTGGCGGTGAGCTCATTGCCGAGAGTATTGAATACTTATCTCGGTTTGCCATTGAGCTGATTGTTTGCCCCGTTCATCATAGCTACCTTGTTCGCCAACGCCTGAACGACTTCAACTTTGGCCTGATAAACGAAGCATTGGTTCAAGAAAACAAGCGCTTTTATGAGGTTATACATGTCTCTAACCAATCAGGCGACGCCAATCCGATAAGCCCAACGGGAGACAAGATTTGGCAACATCCTGATGCAGCGGCGTATCTTGGTAAACTATTGAACCATTATCGTCACAAACCTGAACAGACAGTGACCTACCAGGATTATCAGCTAGTGCAGTTACCACAGCATCACAAGTAAACTATCCACTTCTAGCTATTTACTACCAATCGCACCCGCAAGTGTTAAAGTTTATTAAAGCAGTAAGGATTAGTCTTAGGTTATGTGGCAACGCTGTGCTTTTATCATTCTATTAAGTGTATCGGCGTTTGCTTGGGCGAGCGAGGTCCCCAATATTCGTCGCGATCAGGTAGTAATCGACAGCGATGATAGCCAGCTACAAAACCAAGTTTTCGACGATTTAAAGCGTTACCGCAAAGCGCTACAGGCAACAGGTATCGCGCCTGATTTAAATCGTCTGGCCAGCGGTGAGCGGGAGCGAGTGATCCAGCTACTCGCCGCGCAAGGCTATTATCGCCCTAGTGTTAGTTATCGTATTGTTGAGCCGGGAAACGACGAAGCATTTATTGAATACGATATTCGCCCGGGCGCGCGATATGTTATTAATGAAATTACAGTGCAAGGACAGCAACCGCGCACAAATGACTGGCAACGAGTCAAAACGAATACTGCTCTTATCACCGAAGAAGTGCTCAGTGAGCAAACAAGATTAAATAACCAAATTGCCAGTGAGAACTGTTTTTTTACGGTCAATGTTCGCCATGAGGTGCGCTTGAATCACAACAAGCAAACGGCGACGGCTACCTATATTGTGAACGCGCAAGATCCGTCCCGCATAGGCAGGATAACCTTTGCCGATGGCGCCGGTGTGAGCAATGAATATCTGCTGCAGCAAACAGGTCTGCGCCAAGGAGCCTGCTTCCAACGCAGCGATATCGAACAGTCCGTGCTTAACCTCTATCAAACCAACCTGTTCGCCTCGATTCAACGTAAGTTGACTCGCCAAGGCGACGGTAGTGTCGATGTACACTACCAGTTTATTAAACGCTCACCACGCACCCTTAACGCATCAACTGGTTGGGACAGCACTGAATCATTTAACCTTAAGCTGGGTTGGGAGCATAGAAACTTGTTCGGCTACGCTCAGTGGTTGACACTAGAAAACGAGCTGCAGTTTTCTATGTTTGAGGGCTTTAATCTGCGTAAGTCCGTTTCCGATATTACCCTAACGTTACCAGGCTTTCAGGCAGCGCCGAATACACTGATTTTGGCAACAACCTATACCTTTGAACAGTTAGAGCAAGCACAAGACCTAGACCAAATTCATATTGTAGAAACCAGTGCAACCCTAAACCGCCAAGCATCAAGGCGTGAAACCTATCGCTACAGTATTGCCCTGCGCCGAACGGACGAGCGGATTGCAGAGGCACAGCGCACCGTCTATCAAACACTGAGGTTTCCCGCGTCGTATGTGATCGACGATAACCCGAATAATTTTAACCCTAGCAGCGGCAATCGAATCCGCTTGCAGGTGGAGCCTGTGGTCAGTATTCGCGAAGATGGCTATTCGTTCTTTCGCACTCAGTTTGGCTGGTCAAACTATCAAAGCCTAGGGCGCAGCATTGTATTTGCCACCGATAGTCGCTGGCGCAGTATTTGGACAGACGCCCAAGACAGCACAAGAATCCCAGAGTCGGATCGCTTTCGCCTTGGTGGTGGCGGCAGTATTCGGGGCTATCAGTACCAGTCAATTGGCAGTGACCAACAAGCCACTCCAGGTTTGCAATCGTTTAGGGCCACAACTGAATTGAGAGGCCGGTTCAACGATAACTGGGGCATGACCCTTTTTGCTGATGCCGGCAACATTGCCGATGCACCCAGCTTATTGTTCGACAATACTTGGTCGTATGGTGCCGGCATTGGCCTGCGTTATTTTACTGCCTTTGCGCCCATTCGAGTGGATGTTGCCGTGCCCATATCTAGTGATGAAACACTGGATCCGTATCAACTGTATATCAGCTTAGGACAAGCGTTTTAATGATTGTTCGTTGGCTAGTGATCAAATGTTTGCAACTGCTGTTGCTGTTGGTTCTGATTATAACCGCCACCTTGGGCTGGCTGAATCACAGCGAACGCGCGCGTATTCAGCTCGTGGAGCACTCAGTAGCATTAATCAATAGATTTACCGGGCAAACCATTCGCTTTAGCCATGGGCACTCTTCTCACCTAGGTCATTGGTCGTTATCTCAAATAAGTGTCACCAACGCCCAGCAGCATATTAGCATCGACCAGCTTGAGATTGATTGGCACTGGTTTGAGTTGCTCAATCAAGGGCTTGTACTCGATCAACTGCGCATCGAGCAAGTAACGATCACATCCAACGCGCCGAGCAGTGATAGCCAGTTACCTAGTTTGGTTGACATCTGGGCAAGTTTACCACGCATGCAGATTAATCAGTTTGCGGTTCAACTTAACAACTCAGGCAACCAAATAAGCCTGACTGGCTCAATTGCTACCCATCAGCCAAGTTTTGCCGGGCGCGGTAGCATCGGCGCAAGTGTCAACGAGCAGAACATTAACCTCAGTTTTCACACCCTTGATGGCGATGAGTTTTGGTTAAATATCGAGCACGAGCAGGCCAGTTTGAGTGGACATTTGCGCCCGCGCGGGGATTGGCGCCTAGCAATTGAGCAGCTAGAGGGTAGCTGGGAAAATAACCAAGGGCAGTTTTCCGGCGTACTTAGTTTGGCCGTTGGGTTGGACCAGCTGCAAATAGATGCCGGCACCCTACTGCTAAATGGCCAGCCTGCCAGCCTAAATGGCTTTATTGGCGCAGAAGACAGCGAGCTTAGAGTCGTCGCAGAGGCACTAGATTTAGCGCCGATACAGCGCTGGCTTCCCGAGCTTAGCGGCCAACTGAGCGTTAATGGTTATTTGGTCAATGGTTGGCAACAGCTAGCCTTTGACGGCTATTTGGATATTTTTGGCGAGCTCTACGAACAACCACTGGACTTTTATAGCCAAACCACCGCCAATACCAATGTAATTAGCGTCGAAACCGCACAAGCGCGCTGGGGTGAAAGCCTGGTATCGTTAAGCGGCGATTATCGAATAGCTGAGCAAACACTGAGCGCGTCGCTAGATTGGCAAAACGTATCCGACCAACAATGGCATTACTGGGTAAAAACCTGGCCTGGCGACCTAACCCTAACAACGCAAGGCGCACTAACCTGGCAAGGTAAAATTAACGACTTGACCGCCAGTGGCGGCGCCAGCGCGTTCGGCCGTTATCAGAACAGCCCAATTAAAATCAGCATTAGCGACGCCCTGCTCGACTTTAACCAGATCACGTTAAACGCTGCTACCCTGCAGTCAGATAACAACCAACTTGACTTAACTGGCAAGCTAAACTGGCGTGATGACTATGTAGAGTTTGCTGCCAATGACCTGTTGCTGGCTGACACACTGGTACGACAGTTTGTTGCCCTACCTAACGAGTTAACCTTTGCTATTGCAGGTGAGTTATCCGGCAGTGGCCCGATTACTCAGCCAGCCGTTACAGCAAAATTATCCGCCAATTCATCTGTAATGGGAGAACCGATTGCTGCAGAGCTATCTTTGTATAGCCAGGATTTACAGGCCTTTAAGCTCAACAATCTCAGTGTGCAGAACGGCAATGCCCAAGCCAGCGGGGTGTTTGAGCTCTCTCCCTTATCAGCAGAGCTGGATGTCCAGCTAAACAACTTTGGCATCAACCCCAACTTAGTCCCCAATATCGAGCAACTAAACGTTAGCCTATCCGATATATTTGCATCGGGTGACATCACGACACGTTGGCAAAACAACGAGCTAGATGCGGCCGGCTCAATTCAGCTCAGCGCACAAGTCGCCGAGCAACCGCTGCGACTCAATTGGCAAGGTTCGGGCAGCTGGCCAAGTTCAAGCCAGCATCGCATCGAGCTAAATTATTCTGGCGCGCAAGCACAGCTAGCTGCCAGCATAGACAATCGGCAACTAACCGGTGAGTTAGCCTGGCAATCGCTCAGTGCCGATCTACTGCGTGGTTTGGCAATAAACTTGCCCAAGGATATCCAAGGTGCTAGCCAGGGCACTCTGACAATTGCTGGCCCAATAGATAATCCACAACTGAGCATTGATGCAACAGCCGAGGGCATGTTGGTGAGTTTTGATACTCCATGGCTTGCCGAGCTTGAGGCCGATGCCAGTGCCAATGATTGGCAGCTTACGCAACTTTCGCTCGCCTTTGGCGAGCAAGGCGCGCTCTCGGCAACAGGAACCTACAATCACAACACGCTTGCTATCGAAAGTGAATTTCGTATTCCCGAGCTAGCCTATTGGCTGGGTGAGGAAAGCCAGCTGCAAGGCAGCCTACTTGGCGGCCTGAGTGTGCAAGGCTCACCCGCTCAACCAGAGATCAATAGTTGGTTAAACTGGCGTTCTAGCCGCTTTGATAGTCGCCTTAATAGCGCCGTGGTCACCACACAAAATCAATACCAGCTTGTTGGCGAACTACTCGATTCCAAAGGTCAGCGCATCCAATTAACCATTGCCACACCGGTACAACCATTAGCCCTCTGGGCCGATAATTGGCAACAGCACCCGTTTGAGGCAAGCCTATTTGTGCGCAGCGACTCTTCAGTGCTAGCCCCCATTTTCCGTGATCGGCCTGAACAGGATTTTCAGGGTTTGCTTGCTGCCGATCTAAATATCAACGGCACACTTGCATCACCTAGTTGGCAAGGTAGTGCGAGCATCCAAGATGGCTATTATGCCAATGCTACCTATGGCAGTGTTGTACGTGACCTTGATCTTGACTTATCTGCGCAAGGGTTAGCGGTAGAGGTTAGAGCAAATGCACGCGACGATAATGGCGGCAACCTTAGATTGAACGGTCGCATTAATTGGCCTGATCAACGGCCAGATTGGTGGCAGCCGTTTATCGATGTCCGCATGAATGCAGACGAAGCGCGCCTTGTTCGGCGCACTGATATCGACGCAACCGCGGACGGTCGCCTGCGAGTGTCTGGGTTTTGGCAAGACCTCACGATTGATGGCGACATTGATGTTGCACCACTAACCATTCGAATAGTTGAAAGCAATAACGCTGTAGCGCAGTTAAACATTGTCGAAGAAACGCAAGCGAATCAATCCGAGACGACAACAGAAGGAGACTTCGCGCCAAACGGCCAATGGCAGGTAACCGCTCGCACAGAGCAACGAGCTCAGCTTTATATGATTGGCCTAGTCGCCGAGCTTCGTGGTGAAGTTCAGGTAACTGATAGCTTGCGCACACCAGTGGTGGGCGGACAATTCTCGATTGTTCGCGGAAGCTATACAGCGTTTGGCAAAGTCTTCACAATCAACAGCGGAACGGTGCAAGTACAAGGTAATCAAATCAATCTCGACATTACAGCGCGTTACACCGGCCCAAATATCAACGTTGACCTTCGCATCACGGGTAATCAGGACCGCATCGAACTGGCGCTGTCTAGTGATGATGGCCAGCGCAGCAGCGACGAAATCCTCACTGAACTGTTATTTGGTAAACGTATTGAGGCGCTCACTCCGATTGAGGCCATAGAACTGGCAGCGGCGGTTAATAGCCTAAGATCAACTTCGCAAAATCTTGGCCTGCTTGGGGAGCTAGACTTCTTCGGTCTAGATGCCTTGCGCGTCAACCCAACATTTGGCGATGACAACCTATCAGGGTTCTCACTGCAGGCTGGCAAGTATTTAAGCAACCAAATCTATTTACAGGTTGAATCTAACACCAACTTTGGTGAAGAGTCTTCGACGACAGGATCGTTGCAGTGGCAAATCACGCCGAACTCGAACATCGAGCTGTATACTGGTGAAACATCTGGCAGTGGTGGACTTCAGTTCCAATGGCAACGAGAGTACTAGGCTAGCTGTTGTTACAACCAACCAGTCCAGTTGCCCTATATCAGCATTCCTCAGCGGGTTGTTGCTATAGTGACTAAACACCCAAAGGAGAATCGCAACAATGAGTTTTAATCAACATGCCATTGATGAGATGAATGTACTGCTGCAGTTTCCAACAGACTCGCGTATGTCGGGCATTAAAATTCACAGCGATGCACCGCCAGCAACGCGTGATGCTGCCGAGCGCTTGTTTAAACGAGGCTATATAGATGCCATTGATGGCGGTTATCTAACCGATGCCGGCTTAGAGTTTGCCGAACACGTACAAAAACTTCATTTTGCCCTAACCACTGACCTCTAAAACCTTTTGCCCGTGAGTTTGGGTCAGTCGCTGCATAATCCAGTGGCTGACTTGAAAGTTCAATCGCTGCTCATCGAGTCCAAGCTGATTAGACCAAGCCGTCAGTTTATCCCGCCAAGGTTGGTCAAAGCCTTCCATAAAACAGGCTAACGCTTGCGGTACTCGTTGCGACTCGCCCATCATTAAACCGTACAATCGTAATGGCTCTGGCGCTAACCAGGTTTCGCTCAACTCATCGAGTAGGATTTCAGGGCTTTGGCAATGAATGGTTGGCTGGGTTTGCTCGCCTAACCACAGTGAAATGGCATGTACAACAAGCGCCGATTTATCGGGAAAGTGCTTATATACCGTGGGCTTGGAAACACCACTGGCTTTAACAACTTTATCAATTGATGTGCCCTTTACTCCAAGTTCGAGCAATAAAGGCAAGGCAGCCTTGGCAATTACATCTTTTTTTGCTGGTTGCGGCATAATTTCACTTGATTCTAAAAACGATCTTGTTCAAACTTTACTAAACCGTTTAGTTAATGTCACGCCAAAAATAAAGAGGAATAAACCATGATCCGCAGCGATAAAGGTTACTTTGGCGAATTTGGTGGCCGTTATGTGCCAGAAATTCTGCTACCAGCCCTTACCGAGCTGGAAGAAATGTTTGAACAACTGCGCGACGATCCAAGCTTTTGGCAAGAATATGTGGGCCTTTGCCAAGAATTTAGCGGCCGCCCGACCCCTCTAACCCCTCTGCGCCGGTTATCGAAAGAACTAGGTGGTGCGCAAATTTGGCTCAAGCGTGAAGATCTCAACCACTCTGGCGCACACAAGGTAAACAACGTGCTTGGCCAAGGTTTATTGGTTCAACGCATGGGTAAAAAGCGCGTTATTGCCGAAACCGGTGCTGGTCAGCACGGTCTTGCAACCGCCATTATGGCAGCCCGTTTGGGCCTTCAGGCAACCATCTACATGGGTGCTGATGACATTGAGCGCCAATATTCCAATGTATTCTGGATGCGCCAGCTAGGTTCTGAAGTAGTAGGGGTTGAAACCGGCAACCGTACCTTAAAAGAAGCGTTAGACGAAGCGTTACGCGACTGGGCGGCGTCGGTGGAAGACACCCACTATGTACTGGGTACGGCCTGTGGTCCTGCGCCTTTCCCGGAACTAGTAAGCTACTTCCAAAGTGTGATTTCCATTGAAATGAAAGAACAAGCGCTGGCACAAATCGGCCGTTTACCGGACGAGGTCGTTGCCTGTGTGGGTGGTGGTTCTAATGCAATGGGCGCCTTTGGTGCATTCTTAGAAGATGAAGAAGTGAAACTAGTCGGCGTGGAAGCCGGTGGTTTAAGCCTGAAAGACGGCGAGCACTCAGTGCGCATGATGGCGAATACTGGTGAGCCAGGTATTGCGCAAGGCTATAAAACCTTGTTCTTACAAAACGACGATGGCCAGCTTGGCGATACGCACTCTATTGCAGCAGGTTTGGACTATGTTGGTGTGTCACCGATTCTGGCGCACTTATCGCAAACCGGGCGAGTAGTACCTGAAGCCGCTTCCGATAAAGAAGTCACCGAAGCATTTAGTCTGTTGATGAAAACCGAAGGTATCATCCCTGCACTCGAGAGCTCACATGGTTTAGCTGGTGGTTTTAAGCGAGCAAAAACCATGCGTCCAGACCAACACGTGATCATTAATCTAAGTGGCCGTGGTGATAAAGATATCTTCAATATTGCCAAAGCATTCCCACAGCCAGAGTGGACTGAGTTCTTGCAACGTGAAGCAGATCGCGCTCGCGAACTCGATGCGGCAAAAAAAGGAGAATAAGCAATGTTTCCCAAGCAAAATGACAAACTACAAGTAATGTCGCATGCCATTGTTGGTTTCCCGAGCCTAGATGCCAATGAGCACGCCATCGACGGTTTAGTCGCATCTGGTGTTAAAATGATTGAACTGCAAGTGCCGTTCAGTGATCCGGTAGCAGATGGCCACACCATTGCCAATGCCTGTCACGAAGCGCTTAAAACCGGGGGCTCAGTACGCGAAACCTTAAAGCTTTGTAAAACAGTCAGCAGCAAGCATCCTGACGCGACCTTTATTTTGATGAGCTACCTAAACCCATTGTATCGCTATGGATTAGAGCAGCTTTTCCGTGATGCAGCAGCCGCTGGTTTTAAAGGTATGATCATCCCGGATATGCCAGTGGAAGAGTATGAGCAATACATGCCGCTTCTTGACGAGCTAGGTTTAGCACCAATTCTCTTGGTCACACCCAATACATCGGATGAACGTGTGGCACGTATAGCCAAGAGCGCACGAGGTATGGTGTATGTGGTATCTCGTATGGGGGTGACCGGCAAACAAACTCAATGGGGTGATGACTTTAAAGCTTATGTAAAGCGCATTCGTCAACACACCGACCTGCCTCTCTCAATTGGCTTTGGTGTTCGCAGTGCCGATGACTTAAAGGACCTGACTGGGGTTGCTGAAGTTGCAGCATTTTGCTCGCGCTACATTGAATGGCAGCGCGACCTTGGCAGTGATACCGCTGCAGCAAATATGAAGCAGCTGTTGGTTGATTCTGAGCTTGCCTAACGTTCAGCTTAACTAGCAACCTGATTCGCCCATCACACCGTATCGTTAACGGTAAACTTGATGATCTGTGTGATGGGATATGAAACATTTGCTTATGCTACTTCTCCTTTCTGCGCACACTAGTGCTTGGCAAATTGTTAACGACACCGTGATGGGCGGGCGCTCGAGCAGTGGCATTGAAGCGATTGATGACTACATTCGCTTTTCTGGCTATTTATCTTTGGAAAACAATGGCGGCTTTGCCTCAGCGAGGAAGATGATACGGGTGAACGCCAATGATCCAATTAACGGTTTAGAACTTGAAGTCCGTGGCGATGGCCGACAATATCAGCTGCGTGTGCAAACCGATCAAAACATCGGGCGCGCCAGCTACGCAGCTGACTTCCCTACCACAGCAAACGAATGGACAAGCGTGACCTTACGCCCAGAGGATTTTTATCTCACCTTTCGCGGCTTAACCTTCAGCGACTACCCAACGATTGACTTTAACCGCACACAAGTGATCAGTATTTTTATTACCGACAAACAAACAGGACCGTTTCAGCTCGATTTAAAGCAAATATCAGCGCTTAATTAGACCGTCACAATGTTATCGCATGCTTCACCTCTATTGTGGAGGTGAAGCATGTTAGTCTGGTCAAACATTGAAAATAGAGTCTTTACTATAGCAATCGCAGCCATTGTGTTGGGGCAACTACTGCGTATTGATTGGATCAACACTTGGCTTTTCTACCTAATTAATACACCCGCGAGTCTGCTGCCAAGTGCATTGTTAGATGTACTAACCCTGTTAGGTGATAGTGCGACCCATGTATTATTTATCGCTTGGATTGGTGTATACAAGCCAAAAATCCTACTGCCCGCGCTTATTTTTGCCATCGTTTCGTTATTACTTACCGACCTGCTCAAAAGTTGGTTCGATGTGGCACGACCTGCCTTTGCTCTTGGATCAAATAACATCTTTATTAATGGGCCTACTTTGCTTGCGGGGGCGTTTCCTTCGGGTCACTCAATTTCTACTGCTGGCATGGCTGTGTTTTTGCTTCGCTATGTGCAAGCATCACGAGCGCTATTAGCAGTAGCTGGCGTGGTGATTGTATCGCGAGTAATGGTTGGTGCACACTGGCCAGCCGATGTCGTGGTAGGTGCAGGCATTGGCGCATTGGTCGCCTTGCTGGCCATTCGCCTAGGCGAGCAAATAAAGCTTACTAAGCAAGTGAGTTATTGGCTACCGCTTGCGATTCACTGGTTATTTATTGGCTGTAGTTTCTTAATACTCGGTGTAAGCCATGCAGAGGTAGACACTTGGTTAGCCACGAACCTTTTGATACTGATGTTAATATCGTGGGGATTGCGAAGTTTTGGTATAGATTGGCGGCTAACTATGTCAGCCGCCAAGCGATCATCATAAGTCTAAATCTACATCCGTTAACGCACCTTCGGCAGCAGAAGTTACGTTGGCAGCAAACTTAGCCAAAACGCCACGGCGGTATCTCGGTTCAGGTTTTTGCCATTGGCTTAAGCGTTGAGCTAATTCTTCATCACTAATGTGCAACTTAATTTCCATCGACTGCGCATCAATGCTGATGGTATCGCCATTTTCCACGACAGCGATAGGCCCGCCATCCATCGCTTCTGGCGTTACGTGACCAACCACAAAACCATGGCTACCACCAGAGAATCGGCCATCGGTAATCAAGGCAACGTCATTGCCTAGCCCTTTACCCATCACGGCAGAGGTAGGGCTCAGCATTTCCCGCATACCAGGGCCACCTTTTGGTCCTTCGTAGCGAATAACGATTACATCCCCTTTCACTACAGTGCCATCCAAGATGGCTGCCAGTGCTTCCTCCTCGGAATGAAATACCCGCGCACTGCCGGTAAACGCCAGCCCTTCTTTGCCCGAAATCTTTGCTACGGCACCTGTTGGAGACAAGTTACCTTTTAGCACCACGAGGTGACTGGTAGCTTTAACTGGGTTGTCAAAATCGCGAATAATTTGCTGATCGGCTGGGTAGTCTTCTACCTCTGCAAGGTTTTCGGCCAAGGTTTTCCCAGTTACCGTTAGGCAATCGCCATGCAGAAGACCTTTATTTAACAAGCGCTTCATTAGCGGCTGAATGCCACCAATTTCAATCAACTCCGACATCAAGTACTTGCCACTTGGGCGCAGGTCGGACAACACGGGCACACGCTGGCCAATCTCGGTAAAATCATCGAGCGATAGTGGCACATTGACGATGTTTGCCAAGGCTAGCATATGCAGCACGGCGTTAGTTGAACCACCTAGCGCAATGATTACCGTGATAGCATTTTCGAATGCTTTGCGGGTAAGGATATGGCTTGGGCGAATGTCTTGTTCGAGCAACATTTTCACCGCAGCACTAGCACGACGGCAATCTTCTAACTTCTCAGGCGACTCAGCTTCCATCGCCGAGCTACCAGGTAAGCTTAAGCCAAGTGCTTCAATCGCCGACGCCATGGTGTTAGCAGTGTACATGCCACCACAAGAGCCTGGACCAGGAATCGCTGTTTCTTCGATTTGCTCAACATCGATCAGGTCGTACTCGCCTTTGGCATGCTTGCCCACCGCTTCAAACACTGAAACGATATCAGTGCGGTTTTTACCTGGGCGAATGGTGCCGCCATAAACAAATACCGACGGGCGATCTAGGCGAGCCATGGCCATCACACAGCCAGGCATATTTTTATCGCAGCCGCCAATGGTGACTAGGCCATCAAACCCCTGACAACCAACAACTGTTTCAATCGAATCAGCAATCACCTCGCGTGAAACCAGCGAGTACTTCATACCAATGGTGCCATTGGCGATGCCATCAGAAATGGTAATGGTATTAAACAAAACACCTTTGGCACCTGCATTGTCGGCGCCAATCACTGCCTGATCAGCCAGGGTATTAATGTGCATGTTGCACGGCGTGACCATACTCCACAATGATGCCACGCCAATTTGGGGCTTGCTGAAGTCAGCCTTGTCAAACCCAGTCGCGCGTAGCATTGCCCTAGCAGGTGCTTGTTCAATGCCATCTACCACTTTCGACGAGAACTTGCGTTCATTTGCCATGATTCACTGCCCTTCTTTGATAAGTTGCCCAAAGCTACCTGAGTTTGACTAAAAATGACTTTGCCAATTAGTAATGGCTAGCGGTTCAGGTCACCAACAAGCTTGGCTAAGTTGGCAATCCCCTTAGACACTTCTTCCAAACCGCTTGCCACCTCAGCCACTTTATCCTGGCCTTGACTCGCCACGGACGACGCGCCCGATAGTTGCGATTCAATTTGTTCGATCAGGGCACTATTGCGCTCTACCACACCAGAAATTTCTTTCGTCGCTTCCGCTGTATTACCGGCAAGATTGCGCACCTCGTCGGCTACCACAGCAAACCCCCTACCACTCTCGCCAGCCCTTGCCGCTTCGATGGCAGCATTTAGAGCGAGCAAGTTGGTTTGTTCAGCAATGCTCTGGATTGTGCTAACAATCTTACTAATGCTTTGCGCTTGCTCGCCGAGCTGACTGCCCAGCTCGGTTGCTTGCAATACCCGCTGATTAATATCTTGCGCAGTGCGCATAGCATCTTGCAGTACGGTGGCCGCATTGTCAGTAATCTGGCGCGTTTCAACGGATGATTCGGTGGCCATCGCCGCAGCTTGTGCAGCCAACTCAATGCGTGGCGTAATATTGCTGGCAAACTTTATGATCTTGTATACCTCGCCTTGAGCGTCGTAAAGCGGATTGTAAGTCGCTTCAATCCACACTTCCTCGCCCGAGGAATTAATGCGTTTAAACTTTCCACCTGAAATATCACCACTGGCGAGCTGTTGCCAAAACCTTGGATTTTCTTGATAAAACTCTGGTGTACAAAACATCCGGTGATGTTTTCCTTGGATCTCCTGCAGACGATAGCCAACCGTCTGTAAAAAGTTTTCGTTGGCGCGAATGATCGTTCCGTCCGGCTCAAATTCAATCACTGCCATCGAGCGGTTAAGGGCTTCATATATTGCTTTTGCTTCAGTGCCATCTGGGTCTGGCAGTTGATCGACCACATTGGCTAAATAGAAGGTTTGATCCGCCAGAGATAATTGACTGACAATGACTTCCCTTGCCGCACCCAGCGAAAGTCTATCGCTAGTACCCAGTGAGGATTTTATTTTCTCAATGTCTGAAGATGCCAGCACTGATGTACCTGTGTGCAAGGTCTGCCCAGCATGGTCGAATACATAAATGGGTTGATGGCGCACTAGCCCTTTAAAAAAATCTGGTATACTTGGCGCTGCTTCAATGTTGTCTACTACCTTGCGACGAAATAGGTTAACCATGGCATATCCTCATACAAGTCTTGAGCAAGTTTAGACAGCAGTCTGATTTAAAGCCAAACCATATATAATCATTAACTAAGGGTAATCATTAACATTCCCATGACGTCTCACTGCCCTGTTTGCCGCAGCACTAACACCCATTTGTTTCAACGCATATCAAATAAGGATTACTTGCGCTGCCAGAACTGTATGGCCACTTTCCTGGCGCCAGAGAGCCTGCCGACGAGCGACGAAGAGTTAAGTGAGTATCAGCAACATAACAACGATACTCAGTCTGCTGGCTACCGCAAATTTCTTGCTAAGCTTGCTGAGCCACTGCATAGCACGCTTAGGCCTCACTCAAGCGGCCTCGATTATGGCTGTGGCCCGGGCCCATTGCTGGCAAAAATGATGTCTGAGCTTGGCCATCAAGTCGCGCTATACGACCCGTTTTTTCATCCCGATGCCAGCGTGCTTAATGAGCGCTATGACTTTATTACTTGCACTGAAGTAGCTGAGCACTTCCACCAGCCCGCACAAGAATTTGCCAAATTAGATCAACTGCTAAAGCCCGGTGCTTGGCTCGCCATTATGACCTGCTGGCAAACAGATGATGCTAAGTTTGCTAACTGGCACTATCGGCGCGACCCCACCCATGTAGTGTTCTATAAGCAGGAAACCTTGCAGTTTTTAGCTAAAAGATATGGTTGGTTCATGCACACACCAGCGAAAGATGTTGCTTTGATGCAAAAGCGCTAGCCCCTCAACTGCTGTCAAAATGAATTTTTATAGAAATATTGATCTAGACAAGTTAGCTCAATAATCAAACACTCTGCTCTGTGTTGCTTGCTTGCTGCCTTAGACCAAGTTCAAGGGCGCAAAGCCCGTCATAATTCTGTGTAAAACTCGTCATCTGTTCGACACACCAAGTTGTCACCTTTACCGCAAATCCAGACGAATTGGGTAAGGCTCATGACAACCGTGGTATCCCTTGAAAATGTTAGCAAGCAGTTTGGCAATAAGTTTGCCTTGCGTGGTATCGACCTAACCGTTGAACACGGCCAGCTCACCGCACTGCTTGGCCCTTCGGGCTCAGGAAAATCAACATTATTACGCCATTTATCAGGGCTAACTTGCGCCAGCAAAGCACACCCTAACCGCATTGAGGTAATGGGCAAGCTAGTGCAGCAAAACGGCAAACTCAGCCGCGAGATTCGCCAAGTGCGCGCCCACACTGGTTATATTTTTCAGCAGTTCAATCTCGTAAACCGCTTAGACGTACTCACCAATGTGTTAATCGGTGCCCTGCATCACACACCAAAGTGGCGCACCCTAACCGGCAACTTCACCCTAGTGCAAAAACAAGAGGCACTGGCTGCCTTAGCACGTGTGGGCATGGCTGACTTTGCTCGCCAACGGGTAGGTACGCTATCTGGCGGACAGCAGCAACGCGTCGCCATCGCCCGCTCACTGATGCAAAAGGCCAAGATTATCTTAGCCGATGAGCCGATTGCATCACTCGACCCCGAGTCGTCTAAAACCGTGATGACGCTGCTTAGCGAAATCAGCGAAGAATTTCAGATTCCTGTGATCGTGACCCTACACCAAGTGGACTACGCCAAACAGTATTGCCAAGAAATTGTTGGCTTGCGCCAAGGTGAAGTCTTCTATCAGGGCAGCTCACAGGGCCTCACCGAACAAGTGCTTTCACGCTTATACAGCGCCGAGAACACACCAGAAAAAACAAGTTTCATTCCCGACCCTCGCCTTCAGGCATCTTTTTCCTAATAAACGGAGTCCACTATGATTGGCACACTAAAAAAAATAGGCCTTGGCCTTTCGTTATCTTTTGCAACAGCATCTGTTGTGGCAATGGATGAGTTGAACTTTGGCATTATTTCAACTGAGTCTCAGCAAAATCTAAGCACCATCTGGCAGCCTTTCTTGGATGAAATGAGCGATCAGCTAGGCATGGAAATCAATGCTTATTTTGCCCCTGACTACGCTGGCATCATCCAAGGCATGCGCTTTGATAAGGTAGACGTCGCTTGGTTTGGCAACAAATCAGCCATGGAAGCGGTCGACCGTGCAGGTGGTGAAATTTTTGCCCAAACCGTAGACCTAAACGGCAACCCTGGTTACTGGTCAGTTTTGGTTACTCACAAAGACAGCGACCTCTATGATCTGCAAGATGTCATCGACAATCGCCAAGAGCTGGCATTCGGTAATGGTGATCCAAACTCAACTTCGGGCTTCTTGGTGCCGTCGTACTATGTTTTCGCCCAGAACGACATCAAAGCCACTGATTTTAAACGCGCCGTCAACGCAAGCCACGAAGTGAACTTGTTTGCCGTGGTCAACAAACAAGTGGATGTAGCCACGAATAACACCGAAAGTCTGCGCCGCTTCCAAGAAAGCAACCCGGAGCGTTACGAAAATCTACGCGAAATCTGGCGCTCACCGCTGATCCCTTCTGATCCAATTGTTTGGCGCAAAAACCTGCCTGAATCGGTTAAGAGCGAGCTATATAACTTCTTTATGCAGTTCGGCCAATCAGGTGATCCGAAAGAGCTAGAAGTGTTGGCCAATCTAGATTGGGCACCGTTTAAGCCTTCTAGCGATCTTCAGCTTCTTCCTATCCGCCAACTTGAGCTATTCAAGCAACGCACTGTGTTGATGAACAAAGAGTCACTGAGCAATAGCGACCGTGAAGAGCTGGCATCCATCAATAACCAGCTTGCCGAGCTGAACCGCTTAATGGCGGCTCTAGAGCAATAATTCTAAATCATGAGGGCAGCCAAGCTGCCCTCGTTTGGAGAATGTTATGAACCACTCTATTGAGTTAACCCCAACGCGCTGGCAAATGGCCGCTAAATGGCTAGGCCTATTTGTGCTAGCGCTTGTACTGGCCTGGGCTTGGCAAGGGGCGGAAATGAACCCTTGGATGCTGGTTAAAGACGCTGAAAACATGGCGGTACTGGCCGGTGACTTCTTCCCACCGGATTTTGGCAACTTGCAGCTCTACTTAAAAGAAACCGTCATTACCATTCAAATTGCCATCTGGGGCACCTTGTTGGCCGTTGTATTGTCTGTGCCATTAGGCTTCTTGTGCTCGGACAATTTGGTACCAGTATGGGTGTACCAACCGCTGCGCCGCCTAATGGATGCCGCCCGCGCCATCAATGAAATGGTGTTTGCCATGTTGTTTGTTGTCGCAGTAGGACTTGGCCCATTTGCCGGTGTACTGGCTTTATTTGTTCACACCACAGGTGTGTTGGCCAAACTTTTCTCGGAAGCGGTTGAGGCGATTGAACAAGGCCCAATTGATGGCGTTCGCGCAACCGGTGCATCACGATTGGAAGAGATTATTTATGGCGTTTTGCCGCAGGTTATGCCGCTTTGGGTGAGCTTTGCGCTGTATCGTTTCGAGTCTAATGTTCGCTCGGCAACCGTGGTTGGCATGGTGGGCGCAGGGGGGATTGGCGTATTGCTATGGGAAGCCATTCGCAGTTTCCAGTTCCAACAGACGGCCGCCATCATGCTGGTGATCATTGTTACCGTTAGCCTGATTGACTATGCCTCGCAGCATATTCGCAAGCGTTTCATCTAATTTTTTTGCCATCACTTGTCTAGACAGGTCAACTATGCGCAAGTACTTAGACATTGCCAACGCGCTTGAGCACGACATTCGCCAACACCACTCGCCAGGCGATTTACTTGCTAGTGAAGCCAGTATGGCCGCGCGTTTCGGCGTTAATCGACACACGATTCGCCGAGCGCTCGATGAGTTGGCATTTTCTGGCTTAATTGATCGCCAGCAAGGGCGTGGTACGCGTGTGCGCAGTACACCCTATGTTTACCCGCTGCATCGAAAAGCCAAGTTCACCGATAACCTTCTTGAGCAAGGCAGCTTGCCAAGTGCCAAGGTCATTAGTCGACGAATGATTCCTGCAACCAAAAAGTTAGCGGAAATATTGGCGATCGATGAAGAAAGCCAAGTCATGCATATGGTGACATTGCGCAAGGTAAATGGCACGCCACTTACCCTAATTGACCACTATTTGCCAGTTAGCCAATGGTGGCCAGCGCTTAAACACTTCGCTCATGGCTCACTGCATAAGTTCATCGCCGAGCAATACCAAGTGGTCTTGCAACGCCAAGAAACGAAGGTAAGCGCCAAGCTACCCAAGCGCCAATGCTGCGAGCAACTCGGCGTTTGTTCGCGCACCCCACTACTCGTTTTAAAAACCATCAATGTCATACCAAGCACGGGGCAAGTCGCTGAATATTCAAGAGCCCACACCAGATCAGACTTGGTTGAGATTCAATTGGAGCATTAATGAATACAGAAGATCGACAAGCATGGCTGTCCACGCTAGCGCACAGCCAGCCGCAGCAACTTGCTCAGTACTGGCAACAGCTCAATCTAACGACTGAGTACGAAGTACTGCGCCAGCCAGAAAGTGGCCTTGCACAAGTTCGTGGGCGCATGGGCGGCTCTGGCAACGCCTTTAATATCGGTGATGCCACAATGACTCGCGCTGTCATCCGCTTGCCAAGCGGCGAAATGGGTGTCGGTTACGTTTTAGGGCGCGACCACGACCATTGTTTACGCATTGCCTTACTTGATGCGCTGCTGCAAACCCAGCACCACGACAACATCCAGCAAGCGGTGATTAAGCCGTTAGCCAGTGCGCGCCAAACAAATCTAGCTCAGGCACGTGCACGCACACAGGCCACTAAGGTTGATTTCTTTACGCTGGTACGAGGAGAAAGTGAATGAACCACATCACCGCAAGTTTCAGTGACCCAGTCCATAGCGCTCAGCAGAGTTTTCGCACGCTTTTAACCGCTATCGCAGAACCAGGCACTATCCATGGTTTAGATCAAGGTATGCAGTTCGCGCCCCTTGGCGCAAGTTTGACGGCAGCCACCCTAACACTTTGTGATAACACAACCTCTGTGTATCTAAGCCATGCACTCAACCAAGAATCTGTGCGCGCGAATCTCGTGTTCCATTGTGGCTGCACCCTTGTCGCTGAGCCTTACCTAGCCGATTTTGCCCTGCTGACATTGGCAGAGTTCACCAACATGCGAGAGTTCAAAATTGGTGACGAAGCTCAACCTCAGCTTAATTGCACATTCTTTGTTCAGGTAGACACCTTTGGCCAAGGTACTCACTTGCACCTGCAAGGGCCTGGCATTCAAACCACCAGGCAGCTGGCAATCGCTAAGTTAACGGATGCGCAAGTTGCCATGCTGCAAGTCAATCACCAGCAGTTTCCGCTTGGCTATGACACGTTTTTCTTCAGCAAAACCCAAGTGTGCGCCCTAGCGCGCTCTACCCAAGTTGATAAGGAGGCGGTATGTACGTCGCAGTAAAAGGGGGTGAAAAGGCCATCGATGCCGCACACGCACTGCAGGCACATAAACGGCGCGGCGATACCAACGAACCAGAGCTGGCCGTGGGGCAAATTGCCAAGCAGCTTTCTGGCGCCGTAGATCGAGTCATGTGCGAGGGGGGGGTTTACGATAAAACCCTAGCGGCACTGGCCATCAAGCAAGCCAGCGGTGATTTGGTTGAGGCAATTTTTCTCCTACGTGCTTATCGCACTACTCTACCGCGTTTAGCTAGCCTTGAACCAATCGACACCAACTCAGTAGAAATTGAACGGCGCATTTCAGCCGTGTTTAAAGATATCCCTGGCGGACAAGTCTTAGGCCCAACCTATGATTACAGCCACCGCTTGTTAGACTTCTCACTGCTTAGTCCAAGTGAACAAACCGAGCTTAAAGAAGTGCTCAGCGACGACAAACCAGAGTTCGCCAGTGTCTGTCAGATCCTAGAAAAGCTTGGTTTGTTAGTGCTTGAAGAAGACGACCAAACCCCACCTGGTGACATCACCAGTGAGCCACCAACCTTCCCAGCAAGTCGCAGTGAGCGCCTGCAACAACTTGCCCGCGGCGATGAAGGTTATTTATTAGCCCTGGGTTATTCCACCCAACGTGGTTATGGGCGCAATCACCCATTTGCCGGTGAAATTCGCCAAGGCCAAGTGACCGTCTCGGTAGTGCCAGAAGAGCTTGGCTTTGCCATTGAGATAGGCAGCATTGAAGTGACTGAGTGCCAAATGATTACTGGCTTTACCGGTGATAAAAAAAGCAAACCTAAATTTACCCGCGGTTATGGCCTGGCATTTGGCTTTAGCGAACGCAAAGCCATGGCCATGTCATTGCTCGATCGTGCCCTTATGACGCGCGTCTACAACGAGCCGGTCAGCAGCCCAGCGCAAGACGAAGAGTTTGTTCTCGCCCATAGCGACAATGTTGAAGCAGCGGGTTTTGTTTCCCACCTTAAATTACCGCACTACGTCGATTTTCAAAGTGAACTGGCGTTAATTCGCCAGCTGCAAGCTGAATTTCAGGAGGCCTGTCATGACTGATCAAGCCTATAACTATGCTTATTTAGATGAACAAACCAAACGCATGCTGCGCCGCAGTATTCTCAAGGCCGTTGCCATTCCTGGCTTTCAAATTCCATTTGCCAGCCGCGAGATGCCAATGCCATATGGCTGGGGAACCGGAGGCATGCAAGTCACGTGCGCTGTCATTGGCAAGCAAGACACCCTAAAAGTCATCGACCAAGGGGCCGACGATACCACTAACGCGGTATCCATTCGCAAGTTCTTTCAAACCCTAGCACAAGCCAAGACCACCGAAGTCACGAGTGAAGCCAGTATTATTCAAACCCGCCACCGCATCCCCGAGTCACCACTGCAGGCTGGGCAGATACTGGTGTATCAAGTACCCATTCCAGAACCGTTGCGCTTTATTGAGCCACGTGAAACCGAAACAAGACTAATGCATGCGCTGCAAGAATACGGTGTGATGCATGTGAAGCTCTATGAAGATATTGCCCGCTATGGCCATATTGCCACGGCCTACGCCTACCCAGTGAAGGTCAATGCGCACTACATCATGGACCCCTCACCAATTCCAAAATTCGACAACCCTAAAATGCATCAAAGCCCAGCTTTGCAGTTGTTTGGTGCCGGTCGAGAAAAGCGTATCTATGCGATTCCACCCTATACCCAGGTAAGCAGCTTAGATTTCGAAGATCACCCATTTGAAGTGCAATCCTGGGATGAGCCGTGCGCCATTTGTGGTGCACAAGATAGTTTCTTAGATGAAGTCGTGCTCGATGATCGAGGCACACGCCAATTCATCTGTTCAGATACCGATTACTGCCGCCAGCAACAGGAGGCGAACCGTGACTGATCAAGCCTTATTGCAAGTTAAGCAAATCAGCAAGTTGTATCAGCCAAACAAAGGCTGCCAAAACATTAGCTTCGACCTATACCCAGGTGAAGTTTTAGGCATCGTGGGTGAGTCTGGTTCGGGCAAATCAACCCTATTGCGCGTGATATCTGGTCGTGAGCAACCCGACGTAGGAGAGGTGCTCTACCGTGATCGCAACCAGCAAGTGCACTCTTTATTTCAAGTGAGTGAGTCTAAACGCCGCCATTTGCTGCGCAGCGAACTTGGGGTAGTGCACCAGCATCCATTGGATGGCTTGCGCCCTCGCGTTAGTGCAGGCGGCAACATTGGTGAGCGCCTTATGGCAGTCGGCAGCCGCCACTATGGTGATATTAGAGCTCGGGCAAGCCAATGGCTAGCAGACGTTGAAATTGATATCGACCGCATTGATGACACGCCGCTCACCTACTCAGGGGGCATGCAGCAACGCTTGCAAATTGCCCGCAACCTCGTCACCGAACCGAGCTTAATTTTTATGGACGAGCCAACCGGTGGTTTGGATGTATCTGTACAAGCTAAGTTGCTCGATTTGATGCGCCGCTTAGTGCAAGAGCTTAACCTTGCGGTCATTATCGTCACGCATGATCTAGGTGTAGCTCGCCTACTGGCAGACCGCTTAGTCGTGATGAAAAACAGTGAGATTGTCGAAACGGGCTTAACCGACCAAGTGCTCGACGACCCTCAACATGCCTACACACAGCTTCTTGTGTCGTCGGTTCTGCAACAGTGAACAGGAGACGGAAATGATTCGAGTTAATCAAGTCAGCAAACAGTTCACCTTGCACAACCAAGGTGGTGTTGAACTATCGGTGTTACAACAAGCAAGTTTTTCAGTGGCGGCAGGCGAGTGCGTGGTGTTACACGGGCCATCTGGCTCAGGTAAATCTACGTTACTGCGAAGCCTATATGGCAACTATTTAATCGAGCAAGGTTCAGTACAAGTTAGGCATCAAGGTCAATGGCTTGAGCTTGCTGGCATTGAACCACGCACCATGATTGCCCTGCGCCGCCAAACACTCGGTTGGGTCAGTCAGTTTTTACGCGTTATTCCACGCACCACAGCGCTAGAAATTGTGATGCAACCCGCCATAGAAGCTGGACTGAGCCGAGCGCAGGCAAAACAGCGTAGCGAAGAAATGCTCGCTAGGCTCAACGTGCCAGAATCACTTTGGCACCTCGCACCCGCCACGTTTTCTGGCGGCGAGCAGCAGCGGGTCAATATTGCTAGTGGTTTTGTTGTTGATCACCCGATTTTACTACTCGATGAGCCAACCGCGTCACTAGATGAGCAAAACCGCGAAGTCGTCATTGAGCTGATTGAGCAAGCCAAACAGCGCGGTGCTGCAATCGTTGGCATTTTTCATGATGCCTATGTGCGCAACCGCGTCGCCGACCGTCTGTATCATCTTGCCGCGCAGGGAGCGAACTCATGATCATCAGTAATGTTAAATTAGTGCTAGCCAATGAGGTAATGGATGGCAGCATTGAGGTCAAAAATGGCTTAATCCACCGTATCGACACAGGCAAATGCCACCTTGCAAACACCGTTGATGGCGAAGGTGCCTGGCTAATGCCAGGCTTAATTGAGCTTCATACAGATAACTTAGAGAAGTATTTCACCCCAAGGCCAAAAGTCAGCTGGCCGCCCTTCTCTGCTATGTCTGCCCACGATAAGCAGCTTATTGGCAGTGGCATCACCACGGTACTCGATGCTGTGGCCATTGGCGATGTACGCGATGGGGGTACGCGCCAAAACATTGTGGCAGATATGGTCAAAACGGTTACCGAAAGTGAGAACCGCGGCGTTAATCGCGCTGAGCATTTGCTGCACGTGCGCTGTGAATTACCCAACGAGGATACCGCCGAACAAGCGCAGGCTTTCGTTGGCATGGCAAACCTGAAAATGATCTCAGTGATGGATCATTCACCTGGTCAACGCCAATTTGTAAATCTTGACAAGTACCGCACCTACTACCAAGGCAAATACGGTTACAGCGACATTGAAATGCAAGCATTTGAAGCTGAGCAGCGCGCCCGCTCAGCGAAGTACTCGCAACGCAATCGCTTAGCGATTGCTAACCTCTGTAAAGCGCATGGTATCGCGCTTGCCAGCCATGATGACGCCACCGATGAACATGCTGATGAGTCAGCAAGCTTGGGGGCCAAGATGGCAGAATTCCCAACGACGTTGGCGGCCGCCACACGCTCACATCAGCATGGCATGAAGGTGTTAATGGGCGCGCCTAATATCGTTCGCGGCGGCTCACATTCGGGCAACATTGCTGCCAAATCACTGGCACAAGCTGGCGTTTTGGATTTATTGTCGTCGGATTATTTCCCTCATAGCCTGCTGGATGCGATTTTCCAGCTTGCCGATGATCAAGACACGCCCCATACCTTGGCGGATGCGACCCGACTTGCCACATTGAATGCAGCGAACACACTTGGGCTAGAAGACCGAGGTGAACTGGCTATTGGCAAGCAGGCTGACCTAATACTTGTTAAACGTCACGCTAGCCAGCCTTATGTTGAACACGCCTACAGGCGCGGTAAGCGAGTGTTCTAATGGCCAAGATTTATTACTTTATGGGCGCCTCTGGCAGTGGTAAAGACAGCCTAATTCATGCGGTTCGCAAGCAGTTTGAAGGTGAGCTGTTGGTCGCACCGCGTTACATTACCCGCGCTAGCGATGCTGGCAGCGAAAATCATATCGAGTTGTCAGTGAGCGAGTTTCAATTGCGCTTACGCCTTGGCTTATTTGCCATGCATTGGCAGGCCAACGGCCTGTACTATGGCATTGGCTGCGAAATTGACCAATGGCAAAGTGTACCCGTTTTAGTCAACGGCTCTCGGGCGTATTATGAGCAAGCCAAACAAGACTATGGCAGCCGTTTGCAGGGTGTTTGGGTAGATGTAGCCACTGACGTATTGGCCCAGCGGCTGCACCAACGCGGGCGCGAATCGACCAGCGAAATACAAGCACGCCTTGAGCGCCATGCGCAATTTACTCTGCCACACAATGACGTTATTAGAATTAACAACAACGGCAGCATTACCGAAAGTCTCGATCAATTCATTCAGCAAAGTGACATCTGGCAAGGAGCCACAAGCCTATGAAATTAACTCAGCTTGGCACCGCCAACACTGCTGGGGTGCCAGTTTATGGTTGTCACTGTACGGTGTGCACGAAAGCGCGTGTTTATAGTCACCTACAACGGCAAAAAACCTCAGCAATGGTAGAGCACAATGGCAAACGCTTGCTAGTCGATGTAAACCATCCAGAGCTGGCGAGCCGTTACGCCCCTACCGATATCGAGCGAGTGCTGCTAACGCACTATCACATGGATCATGTCATGCAGATGTTTGATATGCGCTGGGGGGTTGGACGCATTCCAGTATACGGCCCAAACGATGAGGTTGGCTGTGATGACCTATTTAAACACCCAGGCCTCTTTCACTTTGCCCCAGCCCTCAAAGCGTTTCAAACCTTTGATTGGTTTGGGGTCAACATCACCCCCCTCCCTCTTAATCATAGTCGACCAACGTTTGGCTACGCCTTTGAGTATCAAGGGCAAATCATTGCTTATTTAACTGATACCTATGGTCTGCCAGAAGACACCCGCCAGTGGTTACTCGCGCGCAATCTCTATTTAGTGCTTATCGATAGCAGTCATCCACCGGGCGAAAGCCAAGGGGGCCACAACGATATATTGATGAGCAAAGCCCTGTTCGAACAGCTACAGCCTATCTATATGGGGCTTATTCACCTTTCACACGAGGCGCTAGAGTGGACTGAACAGCATCCAGAGTTTTTCAGCGACCGCTTTTTCATTGTAAACGACCAGCAGGAATTTGAATTATGAATCAGCCAGCAAGCCAGGTACTACCCGAGCGTGGACGCGTAAGTGATAGCGCACAGCTGCATGCTTGCACACTTGGGGTGTTCACCGAAGTCGGCGAACGCTGCAAGCTTAATAATATTACCCTAGGCGATTATTCCTACGTTGAGTCTGACAGCAACCTAATGTATTGCGACGTGGGTAAGTTCTGCTCTATTGCTGCCGCCGTAAGGATCAACCCAAGTAATCACCCTTGGTGGCGCGCTTCCCAGCATCATTTTACATATCGTGCTGGTAAATATGGCATGGCAGATGACCTAGACGACAGCGTATTTAACTGGCGCCAGCAAGACAGTGTTCGCATTGGCCACGATGTATGGATTGGCCATGGTGCAATATTGCTGCCAGGCGTTAATGTTGGCAATGGTGCCATCATCGGCGCAGGCAGCGTGGTAACCAAAGATGTGCCCGCTTGGCATATTGTTGTGGGTAACCCCGCCAAGGTACTCAGACCAAGGTTTTCTGATCCAGCGATTTCTAAGCGTTTAGAGGCCATCGCGTGGTGGGATTGGCCACTAGAAAAAATTGAACAATACCTGCCCCTGTTTCGACAAGATGCGGAGCAGTTTGTTCAAGCCGTTAGTTAAGTATTTTCCTCAGCGCGACGGCTTTTTTGGCTCGCCACGATGGCGATGCCCAGCAAAATAACACAACCGGCCGCAACACTAACTAGGCTAAGTTGCTCGCCCATCAATGCCCAGCCAAGGATGGCAGCCATAACCGGGGCAAATAACTGCACTGTCGCAGCAAAGCCCCCACTAATTTGGCGTACAACCCAATACCATAAAACATAACCAAGCGCCGAAGTGATCACACCAGAACCCACAGCATACAAAACGCCTGCTAGGGTGATAGACAGCTGCGAGATTAAGACTATTTGCAGGGGTAGAATCATGGCAGAGGCGACAATAAAGTTAGCCGCCGTACTCACAACGGGACTCGCTTGCTGTTTGGCACCACTGTATGCGCCCCAAGCAACACCCGCTACAATTGCTGCGGCGATATATGCAACATTATCAATACTCGCTTTCGGCAACAAAAACGCCCCTAAGCCAACCAGGGCCAATAGTGCTCCCATATATCCTATTGCGCTTAACTTCTCGCCGCGCCGTTGAGATAGCAACAACATAGTCAATTGCACCATGGCAAAGAGCACCAGTGCCCCAGTTGCTGTTGGCAACTTAATAAACGCCACAGTATTGGCAATCGCATAAAGCCACAACAAACCACCATGACGCCAAGAGATCGCTGCAAGAATTTGCCGCCAAGAAACCAAACAAAGCAAAATAACTGCTGCACTTACAAGCCTGATGGTCGTGAAACTAATGGCGTCGATATGGGAGTCCATCATCGCGATGCGCGCCAGCAACGAGTTGCCAGCGAACGCTAGCAGGACAAACACAATTGCGCCAAACAACTTCATCTTTTCTCCTAGCGAGCACCACGGCCTACATAGTCTAAACGTTATTAATTCTCTACCGCCTTATTATTGGCTACATTTATGCAGACCAATTATAAAAACCAACAAGGCAAGAGTAGTAATCATGTGTGGAATCATTGGCGCCGTTGCAGAGCGCCCAGTTAATAAAATTTTGCTAAGTGGCTTGAAACTTTTAGAGTACCGAGGTTATGACTCGGCCGGTTTAAGCAACATATCAGAGACAGGCAGTTTGCAGACAGTCAAGGCGGTTGGCAAGGTAAACCTATTAGAAGCAGAGGTTAGTAAGTCGCCTAGCCAATCCACCATTGGCATTGCCCATACTCGCTGGGCAACCCATGGCAGTGTGACGCAGGTCAATGCCCATCCTCATACCAGCCGACAACGCATTGCCGCTGTGCATAATGGCATTATCGAAAATCACCAAGTACTTAGGCAAAACCTTGAAGAATCTGGCTATGAGTTTGTTTCTACGACTGACTCAGAGGTCATCGCGCATTTAATGCATCAAACAATGCATCGAACCGGCAACGCTCTAAAAGCCATGCAAGCGATGACTAAACAATTGCAAGGCGCCTATGGCACGGTTGTCATGGATGCACTGAATCCAAACGAACTGATTGCGGCCCGCTCTGGCAGTCCTTTAGTTATAGGTATTGGCTTGGGTGAGCACTATGTTGCCTCGGATCCAATGGCCCTATTGCCGGTTACTCGGCTGTTTATCTATTTAGAAGAAGGTGATGTGGCACGCATTACTAAAGACCAGATCGACATTTACTGCGCCAATGGTTTACCTGTGCAACGTCCAGTGGTTGAGGTAAACAGCTCAGCGTGTGACAACAATAAAGGTGACTTTCGGCATTACATGTTGAAGGAGATTTTTGAACAGCCAACCGCAATTCGCCAAACCCTAGCACCACTGCTTAGCGATAACACACTGCAAATGCAGGGATTGCAATCCAATACCCTTAACCAAATTAATCATGTGCAGATCATTGCTTGTGGCACATCTTATCACGCTGGGTTAGTTGCTAAATATTGGTTAGAGCAATATGCCGGCATTAGTTGCTCGGTAGAAATTGCTTCCGAATATCGCTATCGCCACCCTGTTATTCCAGACCGTGCATTATTGGTTGCTATCTCACAGTCGGGGGAAACGGCCGATACATTGGCAGCACTCAGGCAAGCAAAAAAACAAGATTATCTCTCCACATTGGCAGTCACCAATACTGCTGCTTCATCCTTGGCACGCGAGGCCGATGGGGTATTGCTTACTCACGCTGGCTTAGAGGTTGGTGTTGCCTCAACCAAGGCCTTCACGACACAGTTGACCTGTTTGCTGGCGCTTACAGCGGCGCTAGCGAAAGACATACGAAACACGGAAAAAATCATTGAGACCTTAGCAACGTTGCCATCAAAAATTGAAGAGTCCTTGTTATTAGACGAACCAATTCAGCAACTTGCGTGCGATTTTAACGACAAGGCGCACAGTATTTTCCTAGGTCGTGGCAGTTTGTACCCAATAGCAATGGAAGGCGCGCTAAAGCTTAAAGAGATTTCCTATATGCATGCCCATGCCTATGCTGCCGGTGAGTTAAAGCATGGACCGTTAGCACTCATAGATGACAGCGTTCCTGTCGTGGTGGTGGCACCTAATGACGAGCTACTAAGTAAGCTCGCTTCAAATATCGCCGAAGTTAGGGCCCGTGGTGGCTTGCTGTATGTGTTTGCCGACGACGCGTGCCAGTTCAACAGTGATGAGACGATGCAAGTAAGAACCTTGGGAAAAGTAGAGCCAATGCTAGCCCCTATTATCTACACCATTCCATTGCAACTACTGGCCTATCATGTTGCCGTAATTAAGGGGACTGATGTTGACCAACCGAGGAACCTAGCTAAGTCTGTCACCGTAGAATGACGCTAGGTTCTTCCTGCATAGCGCTCGATAAGGATGTTGGGTGCTAGCGGCTTATCAAACAAGTAACCTTGTAAGTAGTCACACTGCATCATGACTAAGAGCTCACACTGCCCCTCGGTCTCAACGCCCTCTGCCGTTACAGTTTTGCCAAGTGTGTGGGCCATGGTAATGATATTAGCGACAATACTTTGATTGACTGTGCTCTCTTCAAGGTGGGCAATAAACGATCGATCAATCTTAATATTATCTATCGGCAGCTTGCCAATGGCGCTGTAAGAAGAGTAACCCGTCCCAAAATCATCCAACGACCACTTTAGTGCTGGGTAATCAACCGACTCTATGATTGCACTTAACCCGGCATAATCAGTAAACTCAAAAGACTCAGTCACTTCTAATGAAACAACCTGTGCCGGGGCAAATTGGCTGGTTAACTGTTGATTCAGAAATGCACTAAAGCCATCATCAAAAAACTGAGCACGCGACACATTGATACTCAATGGCACCATACCAAGATTACTCTTCGCAAAATTACGGCTATCGCTCGCGACGAGCTGAATTATTTCCCGACCTAGCGAAAAAATTAACCCGTTCTGTTCTGCGCGCGCAATAAATATGTCGGGACGGATATCGCCCTCTACCGGATGGGTCCAGCGAACCAGTGCTTCGGCACTCACAAGTTTCCTTGTTTTGGCCTCAACGATCGGCTGATAAACCATGGTCAATTGTTGCTGGGCAATGGCAGTGCGCAAACTTCGATCTAGTTCATCTAACGCCTGCAAGGCATGCAGTTGTTCAGGATTGAACCATAAAAAAGCGGGCTGATGGTTTTTTTGTTTGCATGAGTGCAGGGCAATTTCTGCATTTCGCATCACCTCTACTACTTCCACGCCATCTTGAGGCAGCTTTGCTAGTCCCACCTGAACTTCCACGACGCGTTTTGCGTCAGTTACCTGTACACTATTGATAAAGCACTGCTGTATCAGGTCGATCAGCTCGCCGTGGAGTTTATTGTCATCAAGGACTAACAAGAACACATCACCGGCAAAACGCCCTAGCACAACCGCATCGGGAAACGCGGATTGTAATCGGCCGGTTACCGCTACCAGCAGTTCGTCGCCAACTTTCTGCCCTAAACCATCGTTGACAGCTTTAAAATGACGGATATCGATTAAGGCAATAATCAATGACGATGGTGAACTAGCGTTATAATAGTTTTGTACCAACTCGCAGGCATATTGTTTGTTTGGTAGGCCAGTCAGCTGATCGAAGTGAGATTGCTGCCAAATTAGCTCAAGCTGCATTTGCGATTCGCTAATGTCTTGAATGGTACCAACCAGTTGGCCATTATCGTTATGCATTACCTCACGCATGACCCGCTCACCGGCACTGGTATTCACCTTGTATTCAATCGTGTTATTTTGGCTGCTTTGCAAAAAGCTATAGTAAGCTTCTCTAAACTGCGGTAGTACCTGGCTTTGATAGCCTGCAATGTTTTGCTTGTTGTCGTTAATCGATAATACGCGCATTGCTTGTGGTGACAACCTTCTTACTAGGTCGCCTTGATTCATATACCAGCTACCAACTTTCGCTACATGCTGGGCTTGATTTAGCTCCACTTCTCGCTGGCGTAGATCTCGTGTGCGGGCATCTATAATTGAGTTGAGCAACCCTCTATGGCTGACTAGCTGAACTGTGGTGCCAGCTTGGGCTGCCACCAGTGCAACGAACAAGGCTGCGATCAATACTTCTAAAGGCCTAATCTCACCAATCCACGAGTTTTTTTCGCTGTGTATAGACAACACCCAGTGTAAGTTAGCCAGGCGAAGTGTCGTGCTGCTGATTGGGTTTGTATCAAGATTGCCATTTAATACAGGGAAAGGGCTGCTATCTGGGCGCTCAACAACAATAGCCAACTGATAGCCCGCCCTAGATAGTTCAGAGAAATCCATATTATCGAGCAAATCGTTGAGTCTGAAAACGGCTGTTGCAAACCCCCAAAACGATTGTTCGATAAATATTGGTTGGCGCGCCACAATACCTAAGCCACCTTGTTGAAGCGAGCGCGGACCATCTACCACTATTTGCTTTGTAGATATGGCAAGTTCAGCGGATGCTTGAGTAACTGGGTTACGAAGCAAATTATTGCCCAACACACCCGAATCAGGGGAAGCTGGATAGAGATAAGTTACCACGCCACCTGGGGCAAGTTGTAACGATAAAACGCCATCAAGCTGCTGATATAGGCTAGCAGATATTCTTTCGAAGTATTCAGGTGTATTTGGCCCGTTAGGTGCCAAGCCAGATAACACCTCAACGCTAATCAGTGCACGGCTAAACTCGCTTGACAAGCGTTGTTGGTAACCATCCAGCAACTGCTCGACTTCCGCTTTTCGAAGATTGAATCGCTCACTATTCAACTGCCACAAAACAGCAAACGCAATCAAACCAGCAATCAACGCTGCCGAAATACGGGTAAGATGTACTCTGATATTGGTAGCCATGCTACAACACTAGTTCAAGTATCCGAGTGCTGCGAGTACAAGTAGACAAACGGCAGATTTTAGGCCTTAGCGACCCATACACGGTGGATTAACAGCACGATGGCCAAACCAGCGCCTAATAGGCCTGTTAATGCCGTCATCAATACCAAGGTAAAAAACCAAGGCATTTGCAGCAGAATTTGGTTTAAGTAACAAGTTGCCAGCGCAACACAACCAGCAAGCATCAGCAAGATATAACTAAGGTGAACAATCGTGTAGATCATACCCGACTGTGGCGCGGCCCATTGATTCCATTCGCTAGCTAACTCAGGTGTCTGTATTAATTGCACAATCAACATCGCCAACGCGTATATGAGCAACAGGCTACCCATTAATAGTGAATACGAAAGCCTCATTAGTATTCCAGTTTGTTTAATGTTAGTGACAGTGAAAAAGTATTACGCGATTGACAAAAAAAATGCGCACCCAAAGGTGCGCACTTATGCCTAAGCTTCGCTTACATAATGCGAACAGGATCAGCTTTCACGTCTACCGTTAACACCTCTGACGGTGGACGGAAGTCAGTAAGCTTGATACCACGTACTGCATTTTTGTATTCATCGATTGTTGGTGTGCGACCAAGAATAGCCGAAAGCACGACTAGTGGCGTTGAGCCTAATAGAGACTCACCCTTCTTCTCGCTGCTGTCGGCAACAACACGGCCTTGGAACAAGCGTGTTGATGTCGCCAGTACAGTATCACCCGGCTCGGCTTTCTCTTGGTTACCCATGCAAAGGTTACAGCCTGGACGCTCTAAGTACATGATGTTCTCGTACTTGGTACGCGCTTCAGCTTTCGGATTGCTGTCGTCGAACTCAAAACCCGAGTACTTCTGCAGAATTTCCCAATCGCCTTCAGCTTTTAGCTCATCGACAATATTGTACGTTGGTGGTGCTACTACCAATGGTGCTTTGAACTCAACCGTGCCCTTGTCAGCTTCGATGTTTTTCAACATCTGAGCGATGATTTGCATGTCACCTTTGTGCACCATGCACGAACCAACAAACGCTAGATCAACGGTTTTCTCACCGTTGTAGTACGATACCGGACGAATGGTATCGTGCGTGTAACGCTTCGATGGGTCATCGTTGTTGACGTCTGGGTCAGCAATCATAGGTTCGCTGATCTGGTCTAGGTCAACCACTACTTCGGCGTAGTACTTGGCATTGTTATCTGGCTTCAATGCTGGCTTGCTACCAGATTTGATTTCGTCAATTCGCTTATTTGCTAGGTTAATTAATCCTTGTAGCGTTTGCGCTTCGTTATCCATGCCTTTATCGATCATGATCTGGATACGGCTCTTCGCCAGCTCCAATGAACCGATTAACGTTTCATCGTTTGAAATACAGATCGACGCCTTAGCCTTCATTTCTGCAGTCCAGTCGGTGAAGGTAAAGGCTTGGTCGGCAAGCAGAGTACCAATATGCACTTCGATCACACGACCTTGGAAAACGTTTTCGCCGCCAAACTGCTTAAGCATCTGCGCTTGTGTAGCGTGCACCACATCACGGAAGTCCATGTGATCCGCCATTTCACCTTTAAAGGTGACTTTCACTGACTCTGGAATTGGCATCGCTGATTCACCGGTCGCCAAAGCTAGGGCAACTGTGCCTGAGTCGGCACCAAAGGCAACGCCTTTCGACATACGTGTGTGCGAGTCACCGCCGATAATGATCGACCAGTCATCAACGGTAATATCGTTCAATACCTTGTGAATAACGTCGGTCATTGGCGCATATTGATCTTTAGGATCGCGTGCAGTAATCAGACCAAACTTGTTCATAAACGACATCAAGCGTGGAATGTTAGCCTGTGCTTTTTTGTCCCAAACAGATGCTGTGTGACAGCCTGACTGGTAGGCGCCATCAAGGCTTGGAGAAATAACAGTCGCCGCCATCGATTCAAGCTCTTGCGATGTCATCAAACCTGTGGTGTCTTGCGAACCTACAATGTTCACTTTAACGCGCACGTCAGAGCCCGCATGCAAAGGTGTTGCAGAGTTAACGCCAACGGCATTTTGGTTGAAGATTTTTTCAACTGCCGTTAGGCCTTGACCTTCATGCGAGACTTCTTTTGATGGTGCGTAAACCAGTGGTGTTTCAATGCCAAGCGTTTTCGCCGCAAAGCTTTGCAACTGCTTGCCAAATACCACAGCGTAAGAGCCACCAGCGCGCATAAATTCCATTTTTTGTGGGGTAAACGCGTCTGCTACGTCAGCAACCACTTCGCCGTCTTTGTACAGCTTTTTCTCTTTGGTGTTGATCGTAAGCACTGTGCCGGTGTCTACCGAGTAGACCTGCTCTAGTACTGGGTCACCATTTTCATCTACCACAACGTTGCCGTTGGCATCTACTTTCTTAACCCAGTTTTTCAGGTCAAGGCCAATACCACCCGTTACGCCTACCGTGGTTAGGAAGATTGGTGAAATACCGTTAGTGCCGGCCACAACTGGCTTCATGTTTACAAACGGGATATAAGGGCTTGCTGGCTCACCGGCCCACAAAGCAACGTTGTTCACGCCCGACATGCGTGAAGAACCCACACCCATGGTGCCTTTCTCAGCAATCAGCATGACTTTTTTGCCCGGGTGCTCAGCTTGCAATGCTTTGATCTTCGCTTGTGCTTCTGGCGAGATCATACACTGACCATGTAGTTCACGGTCTGAGCGTGAGTGCGCTTGGTTGCCCGGCGATAGTAAGTCGGTTGAAATATCACCTACTGCGGCAACATAGGTCACCACTTCTACAGTTTCTTCAACTTCTGGTAACTTGGTGAAGAACTCAGCTTGCGCGTAGCTATGAAGAATTTCTTCAGCGATTGGGTTGCCTTCTTTAAATGCTGCTTCTAAACGGCTGGTGTCTGCTTCGTACAAGAACACCTGAGTTTTAAGCACCTCTGCCGCAGGTTTTGCCACCTCAGCATTATCGCTTAGGGCAAGGTCTAGCAATACTTCTACAGATGGGCCACCTTTCATATGTGACAGAAGTTCGAAGGCAAACTCTGGAGTGATCTCAGCGACCTTCTCTTCACCCAATGCAATTTGCTTGAGGAATTTTGCTTTCACGCCCGCTGCTGGCGTGGTGCCTGGTAAGGTGTTGTAGATGAAGAACTTAAGCGAATCTTCACGATGCTCATTGTTCGTATCTTTAATCTGCTCAATGATTTCTGCTAACAGCTCAGCGCCGTCAATTGGTTTTGGGTGTAAACCGAGATCCTTTTTACGGGTTTCGATTTCAGCCAAATATTCTGCATATAAACTCATATAAACCTCTCCTGGCCCAACTCATTAGAACATGCTCTGCTCAACTGGAGCGCATTATAGCTGGTTTTGCCGCATTAGCTGAACACTGAATTGCGCCAAGGTGCGCCACTGAACCATGCACAAGTACCGCAAACCTTGCGCTAGCGGCCTTTATTCACAGGCATTATGCTCACCATACATTTAAGATATACCTATTAATTAACACCATTCAATGCGGTGCTAGGCGTAGCCAGCAACAAAAAAAGCCAGTACGCTAAGCCCTGCCACTAAGGATATGTGTAGCAATTAAAAGGAAGCAACATGTCGAACTCGACCCACCCAGGATTTTCATTTCAGCCGTTATTTAAGCAGGTAGAGGACTTAAAACGCGGCGATTTAGCCCTTATTGCGCCAGGCGGGCGCGGCCCACTTCCACCCCATCAGCATAACAGTGCGCACTTATTTGTTGTGCTCACTGGTACGATTGATGTCTGGATTGAGCAAGCCAAACATAGCGTCAATCAGCATGAAACAATTTATGTGCCAGCAAACCGTCAGCACACAATGCACAACCCCACCCAACATACCGCCAGAGTACTTGGCATTGAGCTAGCAGGAGGTGGGCAATGAGTCATTGGGGGCTGCGCGACATACTGGCACCTGTAACAACCCGCTTAACGCTATTTGGTACCAATCCAGTTGATATTGAAGCGGCGCTGCAACACATTGAGGCGGCTAAAATCTTGCGGGCAACTGACCTAGAAACACATTGGCAAGATTTTTGGCAAGCCAAAGCACAACGGTATTTAACCCTGGCAAAACAAAGCCCTTCTAAACTTGGTTCAAGTCGCTTCCATGCATTGGTTACTCATTGCATGCATGCAATGTTCCTAATCAATTACCACAACCAAGCGACGAAACGCCAGCACTACCAGGCCTTTGCTGAGCACTATCAAGCTAGCTTGCTGCATCACGTTGAACACATATCGCTGCCATTAAATGATCAGCAACAGATCAGTGCCCTACTGCACTTGCCAAAACATAGCAGCCCTTATGCGTGCACCATATTATTTGCAGGGCTTGGCAGCTGCAAAGAGGAGATGCAGATGCTGGTAGAGCCTATGTTAGCAAGAGGGATTGCAGTGCTAGTGCCCGACCTGCCAGGTTGCGGCACATCGATTTATCAGTCACAGATACCCTGCACACGTGAACAGGTGGATACCGCCGTAAAAGCGGCAGTCGACTATGTCGCCAATCGCAGCGACATTGAGGCGAATAAAATTGGTACGGCAGGCCTTTGCATGGGTGGTGGCATTGCTTTTATGGCCGCCACAGCGGATAGCCGTATTACTTACTGTGCAACCTTATTTCCATTGCTGATTAGCGAAGTTGATCAAGCCAACATCCCACAGTGGATGACCAGCGGCCACTGGTTCGAACTTGTTAGTGGTGGGCAAGACAAGCATGCCTTCATCGAATCTATGGGTCTACCAGATAACGCCACTACCGATGCCAATTTTTTAATGATTCATAGTCAGCATGACAATTGGATGACCGAAGAAATGGCCTTGGAGGCGTTTTATCAAAAAGCCAAAGGGCAGCGCCAACAGATAACGGTTACCGATGCGCCAGTAATTTCAGCCTTGGACGGTGCAACTCATGCTATGCCAGTAGGCGAGCAAATGCATTGGTGTAAAGAAGTGATGGCTGATTGGATTATTGAGCAGGTAAGCTAGCATGCAACACTATTTTCAAGCGCTTTGTTGCCAACCCAACACCACGATGTTGCGGGTAAACGACGAATCCAGCGACCGTGCAAGCATATGCCAGGCTGCGACTGAACTGGCCATTGGCCTTCAGAAACAGGGGATTACTTGTGGAGATGTAGTGGCGCTTGTACTACCCAACAGCATTTTTTGGTATCAAGCCTATTTGGCCATCAACGCGATTGGTGCCTTACCCATGCCCATTGACCCTCAAGCCGGAAAATGGGAAGTAGCCAATTATTTACGCCAAACCAATGCCAAACTGTGCATTATATGCAATCAATATCGCTCTGCGGTGCACGACGCCAGCCTTGCGGCGATGACTATACCAGTGTTTACCGTCGACACGCCGCGCTATGATTCAATTCAATCAATCGAAGCATTGCGACAACCAGGCCAATTAACCCCAGTTGCGAATAGTTGTTTAATGCTAGCCTGCACGTCGGGTACTACCGGCAATGCAAAAATTATCAGCGTGCCACAAGCTGGGTTTCTAAAGTCCCAACAAGATATGGCCAAGTTTCTCTCGCTTACACCCGATGATTGCATGCTGCTGGGCATGCCACTCTATCATCAAGGTGGTTTTGGTATGGGCATGCAAGCCATCCTGGCTGGCGCATCGGTTATTTATCAAGCAGAGCTCGACCCAGAAGCGTTTTTAAGCACCATCAGTGAGCAAAAGGTCAGCATAGTTCAGCTTACCCCTACTGTTGCTCGGCTATTGCTGTCGCTGCCCAACTTTGCAGAATATGATATCTCAAGCCTGAGACTGGCCTACTTTGCCGGTGAAGTACTTGATCAAACATTAGCAGAGACCTTTAGCCAATCACTGAATATTCCAGTAGTAAACATCATCGGCTCTAGCGAAACCGGCACCATGGTAGCTTGGGATTCGCGAACCACAAAGTTTGCCAACCCAAGCATTTTTGAACCGTTGCCATTCAGTGGGGTGGCTGTACTCGATGATCAGCAACAAGACTGCCAAGAGGGCGAGCTTTGGGTCCACACAGATGCCGTGCTACTCGAGTATCATGGCAATCCAGAGCTTAGCGCACAGAACATTCGAATAGATGAGCTTGGCCAGCGTTGGTTTGCCACCGGCGATCTAGTAAAACGAATCGACGACCAAGCAATCCAGTTTATTGGCCGGCAAAAGCGCGCCATCAAACGCGGAGCCAACCTCATTCACCCAGAAGAAGTTGAGGCCTTTTTGGTGCAACATGCTGGCATTCAAGACGCCTGTGTTGTCAGCCAAGCCCACGAAGTATTTGGCGAACAGGTCATCGCTTACCTAGTGGTAACACCAGGCAGATTGTTAACGCGTGGCAATATTTTACAGTACTGTTTAGGCAGAATTGCCGCCTACAAAGTGCCCGACAAAATAATATTCGTCGACCAACTGCCCGAGCAAAAAGGCAAACGACACCTACAACAAGTAAAAGGATTAGAAACCGATGAAGTTTAAGGACTTATACGACTTCAACAGTATTTACCAAGATTCACTGTTTCCTGATGACCTCTCCCGCGCAGCCTTTATTTATCAAGGCAACACAGTCACATACGCAGAGTGTAAGCAGCGCGTTGATTTATTGTGTGTCCAGCTTGCGGCATGGGGCATCAAACCAGGTGACAGGTTAGGCTATAGCTTGCCAAGCTCGCCTGAAGCCTTTTTTCTTTACATGGCGCTGCAACGCCTTGGCGCCTGTGCCATACCACTGCACGAGCAAATTCCACCCCCTGCCAAACTAGGTATTTGGCAGGCTTGTAAAGCCGACTTTGTAATTGCTGGAGACCATCTGCTGCCAGCCATCAAACAAGCCCTACTCAATGGTGGGATTAACACGCCGGTTGCAAGCCTTAGCTCATTGCCAAGCGCTGACATAGAAGACTCAGCTGTGACGTTTACTGCCCAGCCAGATGCAATTGCATTAATGGCAATGAGCTCAGGTACAACCGGGCGGCCAAAAATTGTTGCCCCCACTCAACGCAACGCCGCCACCGTGCTAAAAGCAGCGCATCATCTTATGCAACCAAGTGCTGAAGGCTACCAATTGGTGATTGGCTTCCCTTTATCGACCTCGGGCATCCTGACCTGCATGGGCATGTTTGCCGCTGGTGTCACCCTGGTGATTCCTGAAGACATGTCACCGAATAGTTTTTTGACATTGGCTGAGTCTGCCCAAGCCATTGCTGCCCCACCAGCCTACTTAGAAGGCTTAACGGCAGCGGCGAATGGCCGAACTTACGCATCGGTGGAGCGGGTATACACCGGCATGGATTTTTTCCGCAATGCCTTGCTAGAAAAAATGCGCGCCCCCTTCCCTAATCTCAACCGTGCTGGCAATGGTTATGGTTTAGTGGAAACGTCCACCGTATTAATGACTTGGCATGCGCACTCTGCTGATGAATTCAGCTTGCCGACCAACAGAATGCAACCCGTTGCGGGTATTGGCAACGAGTTTGCAGTGAAAGACTCAGAAGGCAAAGAAGTAGCGCCCGGCCAGCAGGGTGAGTTGCATGTCCGTGGTAATAGTGTGGTAAGTGGTTATTTAAATCAGCCCGATTCACAAGCCTTTAACGATGGCTGGTTTGCCACTGGCGATATCGCCATTGCCCACGAAGATGGCAGCATTAGTCTACTAGGGCGCAGCAAGGACATTATTAAACGCGGTGGGCGCAGTATCTCGCCAATTGAAGTGACTGACTTTGTTAACCAGCTCGCTAACGTGGAAGCCAGTGCCGCGGTAGGTGTGCCACATGAGCTGTATGGTGAAATGCTTTGGTTATTTATTGTTGGTGATGCCAAACACCGCGACATTATGCGCGCCTGCCGCCAACACTTAGCACCCTACTTAGTCCCCGACCAAATCCGCAGCATTGCTGAGTTACCGAAAAACCCAGGTGTGGGCAAGCTAGATTACAACGCGCTAAAAATACTCGCTTTAGCAGAATTAACCGAAGGAGCTGACAATGAATGCGAAATGGGATGAATTTCAACAGCTGGTTTGCGACCACCTTGGCATGGAACAAGACGAAGTGGGCCCACAGACCAATTTGTATACCGACCTTGGCATCGACTCGCTGGGTGTTGTAAGCCTAGGGCTAGTGACTCAAAAGCACTTCCAAGTGCAGCTACCACTAGCAAGCCTTACTGGCATCAGCACGCTCGGTGGCTTATGCGAGCTACTTGTAGAGCATCTAGTAGATCATCAGTTGCAAAAACAACCATAGGTTCTATTGGCGTTCAGCCAAACTGCTTACACTCGCATTATTTGGTGGAACGTCATGAAATCTTTTTTATCCATATTTCTTGCTAGCGCCCTAGGTATAATGGCGACAACAGTGAACGCTCATCCGGCGTTCACTGCCCTATACACCTTGGATGAACATAACAATCATTGGAACCCGTTTTGTGGTGCGGCCCATATCGGCCAACAGTGGTTGCTTACCGCCGCCCATTGTTTTGATGATTGGCAACCAGGTGATGTGCTAGGCGTTTCTTTTGGCGATCATAGTCAATGGCTGCAATACGAGTACTGTGACAAGGGCGGCGATTGTGTGGCTGCCAAACTTTATCAACCAAGCCTTAAGCACTTTCAGTTTAGCGAGCACCTAGTGCACGCCAAGCCAGAATTGTTGTTTAACGTAATACCGCTATTAGACGACAATCTTTTTATTCACCCAGACTACTCAAAATATCAAGAAGACGACATTGCACTGATCCATTTGCCCAATGCACCAGTTTTGCCGGAAAAACTAGCATTGCCCAAATCAGCGTCCACATGGCGATCGTTAGTCACCAACAAGCATACCGTACAAGTGTATGGCCATGGCAATATTGTTAACTATCGCGCCGATTCAGATGAAGGCCTATTCATACCAAGCAAACGCTTGCGCCGCTTAACAGTTCAGGCCCTTGACGACCAGCCCTGCACTCGCCAACTTGATGGCTATCAAGCCAACAAAATGCTCTGTGCAGGCTCACCTAACCCAGACAACCCGCAACTTGGAGTAGATTCATGTCAAGGCGATAGTGGTGGTCCACTATTGCACAACAATGTGCTATTCGGTGTGGTGAGCTGGGGCGAAGGCTGTGGTGAAAAACCCGGTGCCTATGCCAACGTGCACTACTATCTGCCGTGGCTAGACACCATAATAAATGGAAACTTTAATTAATATTTTACAATTTTTTAATATTTTTTATTTCCATTTAGAATTTTTGATTACGAAATACTTCCACGTCACTAAGACTGACCACGCCAGGCTTTTCAGAGAAAAACTCCTCTACCAAGCTCATGGCAATCTGTTCAGCTAGCGTTGCATCAGACATAATGGTTTCGATTTTCACAATGCGAAACCCATCAATCATAGGCGAAATATTATCGTGATGATGATGGAAAGAGCCGCTGCCACCACCTTCAAAGATGGTATACCCCTTCACCCCAGCTTTTTCTAACAGCCGAATAATTTCAACTTCGAAAACTTTTTCAGTAACAATCGAAACAAGTTTGGCTGAATGCTTCATTGCAAGGCTCCCTAGTGTTTAAAACACAGCGATGGCTAGTTGAGTGAACAATGGTATCGCGATTGCAATACAAATTGGTGTACCAATACTGGTTGAGGCACCAATAAAGGCCGATGGATTAGCCGAAGGAATGCCTGCACGCAACGTTGGCGGGCCAGAGATATCCGAGCTAGAAGCTGCCAGAATTGATAATAACACCACACCACCAGGGCTAAAGCCCGTTACCTGATGAGCCACATAGCCAAAACCAAAGGCAATTAAACCATGCACAATAGGTGCTAGCACTGCATATATAGCATACCAATGAGCAACGCGGCGCAACTCAGCTAATCGCTGCCAGGCCTCAATCCCCATAATCAGCATCATAATCGATAGCAACCCACGGAACATTGGCTCATAAAAACTATCGTAGACCGATTCCGGCCGAGTCAGCAAACCCAAAACCAAACCAAGTAATAACGCTGACAAAGCAGAACCTTGCAAGCTGTCCTTGATCACATAGCCAACCGTTACCGATTTTTGATTACGCTTGGATGGATCTTTTTTATTGGCCATGCGCGCCAATACAATCGCCAGAATCAACGCTGGAATATCCATAAACGGATACAGCGCCGATACCCAGGCTTCATACTCCATACCAACGTCGTCTAGGTGTAACATGGCCGCTGCAAAGGTTGATGCCGACACCGCACCAAACAACCCTGCTGTCGCCAGCGCATCAGCTGGCTTTATGCCTGGCAAGCGGGTGAGCACTAGTTGGCCAAGTAAGACAATAATCACCCCAATCAGTACAGCGAATACAGCAGGCAATAGTAGGTCGGCGAGGTTGGCGTTACGGATTTCCATGCCACCACTCAAACCGACTTTCATCAACAGTACAAATACTATGAACTTATACACTTGATCTGGAATGGTTAATCGGCTGCCCAAGGCAGCGATCAACATACCACCCAACAAAAAGCCCAGCGTCGGCTTTTGTAAGCCCGTAATAATCAAGTCGAATACACTTGCGAGTAAGTCCACGGTAGGTACCTCTTTCGATACTTATGACAGGCTTTACGCCGATTTTTTGCCTTAACTTTAGGCAAACGCGCGCAACTCTACATGTAAACTAGACCGTACAACATGAACATACAGATAGGATTTTATTTGAACAAGCGCTTAACCAGCACGGTGTATTCGGTTACGACCTTTCGCTTTGGCCGCATACAGTGCTTTGTCTGCCAACTCAATGAGCGCCTCTGGTGAATGCTTTGATGCTGGCGTGCAGCTTGCTACGCCAAAACTCGCGGTGACAACATCGGCAACAGATGATTTAGAATGGGGAATGGCAGCTTGTTCTATCTGCAGGCGCACATGCTCGGCAAACTCCTCGGCATCCGTGGACTGAGTGCGCGTTAAAAGCGCGATAAACTCCTCTCCGCCGAAGCGATAAACACGGTCACCACTGCGCTTAACAGCAGACATAAGTATGCTCGCCACTGTCTTCAAACATTGATCACCTTCCAGGTGTCCATAGCTGTCATTGAAGGCCTTAAAATGGTCGACATCCATAATGATTAGCGCGAACGCTTCGCCAGAGTTTTTAGCTTGCATGATATCACTCATTAGGTTTAAGCGATTATTCACCCCGGTTAGCGGGTCGGTATGCGCAAGCTGAGCTAGTTTCTCTGTTTGCTGCTGATTTCGATGCTGTGCCTTTTCATAAGCCTTGGCAAAAGTGATGAGTTGTAGCGCCATAAACGTTAGCATAATGGAGACATGCGTTACCCAATCAAAGAATTGCTGCTCCACACTCAAACGAGTAAAGGAATTAGGGATAATAAAAGTCGCTGCGATCAGCAACGCAGTAACGACCGTTAGCGCGCCATTGAAAAACCATCTCAACCAACCCGTAAGGGTGAAGTTAATCAACAGCATTACCGCAACCGAATAAATAACACTTGGCGACTGCAAGCCTGCACTACTAAACCACGCTCCGGGAATCACCACAAAGGTCATTGCAGTAACGGTTACTAAATGCACCCGTTTTGTATGCACTCCCCGATACGCCAAACTGCCAGCAATGGCGCATAGTAGCGCAATGGCAATCCACTTGTAATTGAGATGAAACGGGAGCTGATAGAGCAAATTAATTGGAACCGTGACCAACGAAATGATGGCAAAAAATGCCATATAGTTAAGGAATATCCGCTCACTAACGCTGATTCGCTTTACCTGATTATTGCGCACGACTACATCTCAAGAGTAAACAAAGTTCATAATAGCATTGTGAACGCTAGGGTTCTTTCGATGGCAAGAAAAACGGCCCACAACACTGTAAGCTAAGACTCATTCGTTCGGTAGTTGGTTCGGCTGGCATAGCAGAGAAAGACAACCGAAAAAGCACACCAGCTAGCGCAAGAAATCACTCAATATTTCAGCCAGCATTGGTACGACGCCAAGCGCACTGATGAAGAAATGAACATTTCTAAACCGTAAGTCAGATGAATTGATTGTAACTTTATTTAAATCTGTTCAATTTTCTAGAGTCAAAACTGCCGTAATAGGTATTGTTAAAACAATAAAAAGAGGCAGACTCTATGAAGTTCTCAACAATGAAGTCGATCAGTGCTGGGGTATTCCTTGCCACTGCATCGGCAGTCAGCTACGCAGCGCCGGCTTGGCAAGAAGGCACTGCGTACAGCGGTGGCGACCAAGTCACCAGCGCCGGTAGCATATATGAGTGCAAACCCTTTCCTTATGAAGGCTGGTGTGGCTTAAGTGCCTACGAGCCAGGCCTCGGCTTTGCTTGGACTGACGCTTGGGTTGCCGTAAACGGCACGACGCCAACGGCGACACCGACTGCCACGCCAGTCGTCACGCCGGTTGTCACGGCAACACCAGTGGTTACTGCCCAACCAACAAGCACGCCAACTCAACCGCCTAGCGACGTACCGGTATTTATTCCGGGTGAAACTAGGGCAACAAATGGTTCGGTTTACCAGTTTGGTGGTGCTTGCTGGGAAGCGAAAAACAGCCCTGGCCCATGGGAAACACCACGTGAAGGCTGGTTCTGGACACAAGTAGATTGTGGTCCTGTAACGCCAACACAAACGCCAACGGCGACACCAACTCAGGCGCCAACCCAAGCACCGACGGCGACACCGACGGCGACACCGACACAGGCACCAACGCAAGCGCCGACCGCCACACCGACACAAGCACCTACGGCAACACCAACTGCGACGCCTACAGCTGTGCCAGTGACGCCGACACCAACAGCGCCACCAACGCTGCCACCGGGTGAGCTGTGCGTGGACTACCCAGAATGGACACCAGGCACTACCGCCAACAAAGGCGACATCTACGTGACTGGCAACAGCGCCTACAAAGCCAAGTTCTTTACCACCAAGCCAGCAGGTGATCCAGCTGATTGGGAGTGGTTCCTAAACTGTGATGGCACACCACAGGGTGCGCCAGCGCGTCTATCTATGCCAAACCCACCAGACCCAGTGCCATTAAAAGTAGCAGGCTGGCCTAACTACATTGTGGCGGCTACGCCAAACGACACCACGCCAGCAACAACGGTAGTCAATATCAGCAACCAAGCTGATCTTACAAGCATTGCTGGCCTGCAAGCTGGATTCGAAGAAGCCATTATTGCCGCTGCCAATGCTGGCTCGGCGACGGTACTGTTGCGTAGCAATGTGCTCGACAGCATCATGTTAGATAAAGGTGCATCACTAGGTACGATCTCAGTGAAAGAAGCTCTGAATGCCGCAGCCGGAGCGACCGGTGTAACGCTTTCAGGTGTGGATGCACTAGAAAACAACGCCCGTGGTTGGGCGCAGGCGCACAACCTCATCATGACGCAATTAGCGCCAAATGCTGTATTCGGTTGGGAAATCGAAATCGGTGAGTTCTCGCAAAACTACCACACGGGTTATCGCTCAGTATGGAACGCAGCGTCTAAGTTCGCTGCCGATCTGCTGGATAACTTTGGCCTATATGCCGGCGCCAACGCAGCAGACATCGTTGCCTTCACGAAGCCAGCGAACACGCCAGCGCTAGATGCCGACAAGTGGGACAACGCGCTTCGCTTTGTTAAGCAAGTGTCTGACTTCGTTGAAGTACCAGCCATGTTGTCGTCGGTACCAGCCAATCAAGCCGGCACCTATTTCCTAGGCGCCACATCCGCTGAGCGCAAGCTTCGCCATGCCGCCCACCACAACGTGTTTGCGGTACTGTTCGATGCCGACAATGCGAGCTTGGATAGCAAGATCAACGATTACATGACATCAACGATCCCGCTATATCAAGAGGGCAATAACAGCGCGATTGATACGGGCCTAGCATTAACGTCAATTGAGTCGCTTAACGCAGACCTACTTGGCGTAGAGCAAGTGATGAACAACGAAGCCTTCCTGTATGAAGTAGCACAAGGCCGTTTTGAGCCGTCTACGGTGTACAAGTGGAAAGACTTCTTGCAAGCACTGAGCTCAATGCACAATGTGGGCATTGCTGGTGAACAGCTATGGCTATACGACGAAGGCAAAGACGATGCAACAAACTCGACTTATGCCAAAGTTGCCATTGCCGCATTCCTCGCCCAGTCAATGAAAGAGACCATTCGCTACAATGCTTGTGACGAAAACAACTGGTCTATCAACACTGGCGATCCAGTAAACTACCCACTGAGCTCGTCGTGTGGTCAGCTACAACAAGACTACGCAAGCTATGGCCAAAACCCAGTAACTGGTGTTGATCACCCATACTCGTGCCCACGCGCACCGAAGATGGAAGTGACAGCCACCACACACGCTGGCTGGTATGGTGCACCGGCACCACTATTCGCAGCGCCAGATGCGGTACTAGAAGAAGCTGGCATCCTAGTCGATGGTTCAGTGGGCTACTGGAACTTCGGTGGCGGCTGGTGTAGCGAGATCCCAACGCAAATCGACACCTCTAAGCAAGCTTGGGAGCGTGACGAGTGTAAAGTATACGTTGGTCAGAAAGCTGGTCAGTTCGTTCACGACGGTTCAGCTGGTAAATCAGTTGAAGGTTGTGGCTGGTGGGGCCGTGGTGTCATTCAAACCACTGGTCGCCAGAACTTTGGTACATTGAACCACTTCCTAGGTCGCTCACACGTTGACCCTGCGACAGTTGGTGAAACCATCGAAGGTGTGACTGTGCGCCCAGCGCCAGAGCAGCCGCTATATGCCAACCTAGACTTCTGCTCTAACCCGCAGTTGATCTGTACATCTGAAGAGCATCCAGAACTGAAATGGATTGCTGGCTTGTTCTACTGGATGAACGACGTACAAGGCTACGTGGGTACAGGTGCCTACGCTGATTGGGATTACCTAACTGAGCTGCGTGCATACGTAGACAATGGCTTGAACGGCACTGGCTTTATCGATGACATTTCAGGCATCGTAAACCGTGGCTGTCCAGACTCTACCTGCCCTATTAGCGGCAAGGTAGACGGCATTAAAGACCGTCAAGACAACTTCTTCCTAGTACTTGATAAACTAGGTGTGTCCTATACCCGTTAAGGGCACAATGCACCCGCTAGGGGCGCAATGTACCCGCTAGGGGTATAATGAAGCATAAAAAACCCGGCACTCCGCCGGGTTTTTTATCCAGCTGAGCTTAAGGTGCACTACTTTAGGGTAAAGCTATTTAGCAGGGAGGCCTTGCCATGTACAAACTAGTACCACTTTTATTGCTTTGCGGTCAGTTATTCGCCACACCATTTCAGTTCGAACATGCCGGCAATCAACTGGTGGGCGAGTATCTGGCGCCAAAAACAGATGAAGTAAACGGATTGATAGTATTTGTGCACGGTGATGGGGCAGCCAACTACGACAGTAATGGCTACTACCCACTTTATTGGCAGGCACTTCGCGAGCAAGGCTATTACGTTGCTAGCTGGAGCAAACCAGGCGTTGGCGACTCATCTGGCAACTGGTTGCGCCAAACCATGTCCGACCGACAAGCTGAAATATTAGCGGGCACTCAGTACTTGCAGTCACTGCTTAGCATACAACCAAACAACTCAGGCCTACTCGCTTTCAGCCAAGGTGGTTGGGTAGCCCCGGCGTTAGCAGATTCATCCGAACACATCGGCTTTTTAATTGGCGTGGGCTTTGCGCGCAATTGGATTGATCAAGGGCGCTACTATAATCGACTTGCTGGTGACGAGGCAGCCTATCTCGCTGATGTGGCACTACTAGAGCAACAGCTTGCGTCCAATGCGATACCAAGCAATGAACGCCGCTGGTTTGTCCTCAACAACTTTAAAGCCGATGCCACCAGCGACTATCAGAACATCAATATCCCTTCACTGCTAATCTGGGGCGACAAAGATGCCAACGTCGACACGCAAGCCCAGCTGAGTTATTGGCAAAGCCAGCCAAATCCAAATGTGACCGTTAAAGTAATCGAAAATGGTACACACCAACTGCTCGATGCCAACAAGTTCCCTAACCGCCAACTAGGATTCTGGGACTGGTTAAAGTTTCAATGGCAAGGCGAGCAAGCCTTAGCGCCCGACGCCCTGTCCACCATTGAGGCGTTTTTGGATGGCCGCTAACCTTTTGGCTGACTCGATTGCAGCAGCGCTTTAATTTCGGCTAGCTCAGTTTCTAGTTTTTCAATTTGGGCACGGCTAGCCGGTTCGCCACCTTCTTTGCTCTCGCCGTGCGCTTCGGCGCGGAAGTTTTCATGCTCTTCGCCCATGACTTCCAAGATGGTACCCACCATCATATTTAAGAAGATAAATGCCGTTAAAAAGATAAACGACAAGTAATAAATCCAGCTCAGCCGGTGCGGGACATGGCTTCGTACATCACGCAATTATTATGTAAGTCTAATTTCGTTTTCTTTTTTTGACTGCATCTGAAATCTACGCTCCGCGCGCAATCTAGCATATACATCCACTCCTATGTATAACAAAACTTGAAAACCATCTCAAAATCACGCCTCTCAAAAAAATATTAGGAATACACATTGCCTAGCCTCCTAATAGCAATTAAATAATATAACATTAAATTTAAACCAAATCCAAGTCACCCTTAATAGATAATACACACCAATAAAAAATTTATACAAAGCATAGAAACTACCAACCCACTATTAATTCAGACCTCAAATTAAAACCAAAAAAAATATAATCTTCGACAACTCACTAATATCCTGCAACCCTAAGCGTAAACGCAAGCTTTGCAAGTTTTTGTCTATCGTCGGAACTAAATTTCAAGTCAACATACCCAAGGGGGCTTCGTACACGAAACACAGCACCTTCAATATTCGAAAGTAACTCCAGTGTATCAATTAAATCTTCATCCACACTGATCGGAAATAAACCATCTTGATCATCACCTAAAAGATCGTCGACAGTATCATCAATATCAACTTTTCCATGTATGCGAACATCACCATACGCAACCGTGGTTTCAATAGGAAGATCTTTGATTTTTGTTCCCATAACATAAGGAAACACTCCTATTCGATTCTCAGAGATAAACACAATCGCATTGAAGCTAAATTCGTTATTTCCCACAGTAAAATCACTATATTCTAAAACACTATCTATTTCATCATACTCCATATCTAAACTGAAATATTCTTCAGCAACAAGATGATTGTTACCTAAATATTTTGCTGCTAACCTTGCGTTTTCTATATTGCGCTCCGGGTATGGCCTTCCATTAATAAAATATACTTCACTATCTCGTGATCGCCTTACAACTATAACCTCACTACCTTCAAACAAAAGCTCACTCTTTGGGTATTCTGATTCCTTATTCAACGCGGAACTTGAGCCAACTACCACTTTCTCTACAATAGCCTCATTTAAAAATTGCGCCTCAACGGAACTTAATACTTGATTACTATAAGCCTCTCTCTCTATCTTATAGAGGTATTCCTCACCAGTCTCAAGAATTACAGGAACGTACAAATATATACCATCGACATCCACTATCTCTTTTAATCGATCTAGCTTGCCACCAATACTCTGATAGCGACGCCACTCTAGTGCGTTGCATTCGACCTTCACGGCACTAGCGCGATCACAAAAACGCGTAAAGCCTGTCTCTTTAATACTATCCTGCTTAGCAATAATACGGAATTCAGCATTGAAACGGCCGCTGTCTATCGATGCACATCCAATGAAAATAAAAGTCAGAATTACCATTAGGTTATATTTAACAAAACTAGTCACTTTGCTTTTCATCAACGACACTCCGCTAATATTTAGAATTTATTATTTAGAATAACTATCGAGAAAATCCTGCTGGAGGAGTCTTAACCTTTTTGTATTCTGAAACTTCGCGAGTAAAGGCATAAGGATCAATATCAGCCATATTAACTGAAATTTGTCCAGATCCGTGAACATGAGAAATCACTTTTTCATAATGTTCTTTATATGGAGCCTGTATCGTAGAGCCCCCATACTCACCAATATTACAGATTACAACATGTTGGTACATGTGCCATTGTAAAGCAGCGGCCATATTGTCAAACGTTTTCACATCTGGGTTATGTGCTGCAATAACGAACAGGTCTGTTTTATCACGTAAATCTGCTGAAAGCTTTATGTCAGTAGCGTCATAGCAAATAGCTCCCGACATTGTAAAAGGTTTCTCACCATATCCATGAATTTCAAGTAAATGTTGACAAGGCCGATGTGATTGAACACCCATTTTCTTTTCAGGCTTTGTCATATGTTGCTTACCTTGATCTCGGATAATCCATTGTCGCTTTTGATCTGAATAGGAAGGAATAAGCCACCTTGCATAGTTAACTAACTTTCCTTCCTTATTTTCAAATACGAAGCCTGCAAAAATCATGGCGTTAGTTTTGTCTGCTAGACGGCGAATAATGTCTTCATCATCCGGATGCACAGATACTTCCGGAAAAACGATCAAATCACAGTACGGTTTACTCGTATTCCCATCAGCCTCAGATTTAGCAACTAGTGTATTTAATGTCAGTTTACAAATAGTAGACAGGTGATCACGGTGAATGGCACGAGCAGCGCTTTGGCTTAGCTCTGGTCCATACTTTTTAAACAAAGCAGAAGTAGGTTGCAATTGTTGCACTGTAGCAATGCGGAATAGCTCTCGATTGCTTTCCGGTCGGTAAATAGCAGTAGGTATCGTCGGCAAGTTTGAAGTTCTGCAAACTAGTGAGGCCATATAACCTTTGCGCTCCTGAAGGCACATTTTTAGGTCATCAAGCGTTTCAATATTCAAAATCTTTGAGTTGCGTAAGTAAGTTGACTCGAATCCAGGCCATTGTAGACAAAACATGAGTAACTCAGAGGTCCATTGACTTACAGTTGCGTAATTACCAGTCAACGCTTCCGGAGAGTGCAACATTCCCATTCTACGCTTATACCAGGAGCTCTTTACACCATAATATGTAATAGTTTCAGACTCGCTCCATAGCATTCCTGTAAAGTCCGAATTACCTAGTATCAACGCCCTAAGAATTGTACCAATCCAATAGATTTTTTGCTGCTCACTAAGTACATCTTTATCTTCTTCATGCACAATCCACTTAGGAATTTCAAATCTTGGATCACGACCTCTTGTCGTAGTGACTTTTAATGTCTTTATTTTGGCTTGCCAAAATTCCGCCCAATCAGAACTACCATCAATTGTCACATCAATTGCCGAAGGCGGAACCCGCGAAAGAGAAAGTTCTGGATCTTTAATTATGCACTTAACTAGTTCTAACCCGAGCTCAATAACACTATGCTCTAGCAGATTGCTTTCGTTTAGAGAAGATATAACTCTAGACAGCCTTTGCTTACTACTTACAAGCTTTGCCGGCTTTACTGGCTCAGCCCATTTAATCTTTTTGATCAGTCCAACTTGGTTACTTAACTTCAACAACCTCCATATTTGATGCCAACATTTCCCACCCGATATAGCAAACTCTGACAGCACCTCATATTTTCGCTCGACGGAAAACCCCTTAATACTTTCCATTAGATTAGCCATTGATGTTCTATAGTCACCAGTTATTTGGCAAGCAATCTCATACAACGCTATATAATCTTCATCAAATTCGACATTGTCGTTGGCTAAAATCTTGTGCAATCCGCTATGCAGCTTAAAGCTATTACTGCCTTGGTCTGATAGAAATGGTCTATTGACAACGGCCAATAGCATCAAAGCCTGCCTAAATAGAAATCCTTTAGAGCTATCAGAAACAGCATAATAACTCACCACTCTTTGAGCATAGCTTACTAGCAGCTGCAAAAGCTCATCAGGTTTTATTGAACCTGAATATTCGATTCTCTGGAAATACCCGTTAAAGTCTGATGCTGCCCTAAATATATCTGCCATAAGGTAGTCCATCATAGCAGAGGTCACGTTATCGGAACGCTTGCTATTCAAGCTACTTCTTTCAAAAATGGAATTTAACACTGATTCAAAAATATCCGCGTCAGGGTAAATCTCCATAGCCTTTCGAAGCACTATCCCTAATGACGGGTCTTTCATCCAAGCGAAAATCAGTTTCTTCGCAAGTAATTCATCTTCTGCATCAGCTCTAATCGTGCTGACGTGCTCACAATCTAACAAACGCCTTTTACTTCTAGCCATTAATTCAAAACGGTTTGCAGCAAAACGCTTTAACGTATCTGGTCGGACATCATGATCAAAGCTCGCTAGCCTTATCAGTTCACTATCTTTGCCTGTTACCGCTGGTAATGGGTCATCTGTAACTAATAACGTCTCTAAAGCTGAGGAAACAGATTTTATGGAGTCTCTATCGACTGGGCCACTTAACTCCGATTGGATTGCTGCAACCCGATTTGACATACTCCCTTCGTTATCTAGGTCTGACAATAGTGTAACTTTAGTTTTACTATCATTTACAGAAAGATTTTCACCACCGTAATCAAGAAGCATTTTATTAACAAACTTAACTAATTCTTCTTTTATTTCTTCAACGGCTGCATTTTCTGCTGAAACTACCAACCGCAGATCATCAACATAACGGCAATAATCATGTAATATAATTCGACGAGACTCGCTAAAAGCATTTTCGCTAAATAATTTTTTCCCAATATGAGAGTCAAACTCACACAGGTATGCATTTGCGAAGAAGCCTGATGCTACCAAGCCTTGAGGTAGGCCTAAGTTGAGTGAATCTTCATTCATTCCAGATATAGCTGCCAAAGCCTTGCTATCTTCGGACCATTCCCAGTCAGTAATTTCTCTCAATTTATCCCAAAATAATGGATCTTGCTCCTGGTCGACTGCTTTTACTATATCCTCTAAGCGCTTAATTAGAGTTTTATTATCAATTGAATTAAAGAATTGAGAGATATCTAAATTAACAACAAATACCTCGTCCGAACTCCCTAAAGTGTCAGCGAGCTGCCTACCTAGCACTAATGGTCTATTTAAAAAGTTCTGGTAGTCGACAAAGAATTTTCGGTAAGTTTCACTGTTCCCCCAGCGAAACCAAGCATTGTTGGTTCCTTTCCAATCACACAGAAGGCGATTTCCGTAACTGTAAACTCCCTTAGATCGTGCTTCCACAAAATCTAAATCACACTTCCCCTGCCGACTCTCAACTGCATCAGCAAGACAGAGCATTGCGGTAGTTGCGAGCGTCTGATCCCTAATAGTTAAATGAGCAAGTGGCCGTAGAGGTATTTTTCCACCAGCCCTTTCATCCACAGGTTGCCATACTCCATCGTTACTGAAGCCCCACTGTTCACTTTTCGCAGCAGGTACTAACTCCATAGGAGTAAGCGCAAACCCAGAATCCAACTGCTCTGCCCACTTCGAACAGTTCTTTTGAACCCTCATTGCTGATGAGTCGAGCTCTAGGGTATCGGCATACCAATTGAATGACCTAATATATGAATGTGTTTTCTTCCAGGCTTGAGCGATAACTACTTCATCACACAAATGGTTTAATGTTGGTCTAATAAGCCTGTATTTACCGTCAATTAGTTTCACAAACATTCCTTAAAAATCAAAATTTGGCGATACCGATATACAATCAGCCCTACTTCCTACTCAACAACTCAAAAATCACCCTTGCAAAGCGCTCGCCTCTATTGGGGTCGCTAAGCAATTGCATCATTTGCTCTTGGTGGGCGTCGCCGCTGGCCATGATTGCGTCGTCTAGGGCGCGTGGGAAGTCGCCTAGCATGGCTTGTTCGCGGGTGTTGTTTTGGAGTTGGTGCATAACATCGTTGTTTTCGCGTACCTTGTCGGTGATGGTGTAGGCGTAGTTCACCATGTCGCTATCGGTGAGGTTTTCGGTTATGAACACCTCGTTGAGCTTGGCGATAATTTGCGACAAGAACTCTTCTTTTTTGTCTTTTGGCTTAGCAGTGCCACTCTCGTTGCCAGGCTGTAGTTTGTAGTCGTCGGCATCCTCTTGCAGCTTAATATCTTGCTGGCGAACTTTAGATAAGCGGTAATGACTAAGTTCAACATTGCCAAGGTCGACTTCATCTTCTTCTACCACGCGCTCGCGCAACATTACTCGCAGGTGACGTGCGAACAGGCTGAGTTTTTCTAGCTCTTTGTCGTCGTAATCAACAATCTGGCTCATAAACTCGTAGAAACGGACAAAACTGCCTAAATCTTTTTTAAAGATTTCTAGCGCATCTTTTTCTTTTTTGTGTTCTTTAAGGCTGTTCTCGGCATTGGCAATTAGTACCGCGTCGCCAGTTTTTTTGGTGCGTTCAAACATCTCTTTTGCTGTTTTGTACGATTCAATGGCACTGGCATAGCGCTTCTCCCAGCGATCCTTTGCGGGTCTACATATGTTTGAAACAGCTGCGTTTGATTTGTTATTTCCGTAAAACGCGGTAACAAGCTGATCAACCTCGCGTTGAAGGTATATGCCACTCGCATTGAGCTTTTCTTGCATATCAAAAATGTGATCTGGATTGCTCACATCTTCTAGTTGCGCGGTTTGATAATACGGCTGGAACGCGTCGAGTATGTCTTGCGGCTCATTGAAGAAGTCGAGTACGAAGGTGCCGCATTCTTTCTTGCCAGGGTAGGTACGGTTTAAACGCGATAACGTCTGTACGCACTCAACACCAGCAAGCTTCTTGTCGACATACATGGCAACCAACTTGGGTTGGTCGAAGCCGGTTTGGAACTTATTAGCGACCAACATGACTTGGTAGTCATCGCTATCAAAGGCCTTGCGCATATCTCGACCTTTCAGCTCTGGGTTCATATTGATTTCGGTAAACTTGTCACCAATGTATGCTTCGCAGTCTGGATCGTTGCGGTTGAACTCTACCTCACCCGAAAACGCCACCATGGCATTAACGCCTTTTACGCCGTTCTCTGCTACATAACGGTCGAAAGCCTGTTTGTAGCGCACGGCTTCTTTACGCGAGCTAGTCACCACCATGGCCTTGGCTTGCCCCGCCAACAGGCCTTTTACGTTTTTGCTGAAGTGCTCAACAATCACCTTCACTTTTTGGCTAATGTTGTGGTCGTGCAAGCGCACCCAGTTATTCAGTTTTACCTTGGCGCGGCCGGCATCCACTTCCTGGTCTGCGGCTTCCATTTTTTGTTTTAGCTGATACACCACGTTGTAGTTGGTGTAGTTTTGCAGCACATCCAAAATAAAGCCTTCTTCAATCGCTTGGCGCATTGAATAAACATGATAGGCCTCTGGCTTATTCTGTTTTGGCGGCGGTAATTCTGGGTTTGGCAAGCGACCAAATAGCTGCAGGGTTTTGTCTTTTGGTGTGGCGGTAAAGGCATAATAACTAAGGTTGGCATTACCTCGGCGCGCGGCAATCGAAGCATCCAAAATATCTTCTGACGACAACTCTACATCATCATCTGCCTGCTCGCTCATCAACACTTCTTTTAGCTGTCGTGCGGTAGAACCACTTTGCGATGAGTGCGCTTCGTCGGCAATCACGGCATAGCGGCGCTCTTTAAGCGTCACCGAGTTTTCAATTGCCTTTAGTACAAACGGAAAGGTTTGAATGGTCACAATAATAATTGGCTGGGCGCTTTCGAGCGCATGCGCTAGCTTTTCAGACTTAGAGCCATCGCCTTCTTTATTGTTGATGCGGCCAACTACTCCATCGGCATGTTCAAACTGGTAAATGGTGTCTTGTAGCTGATCATCCAACACGGTGCGGTCGGTAACCACAATCACCGAGTCGAACTGCTTGTTACCGGCATCGTCATGTAAGGTTGATAGCTGGTGTGCCGTCCAGGCAATCGAATTCGATTTACCCGAGCCAGCACTGTGTTGAATCAGGTACTTTTGACCCGTACCCTCTTCAATCGCCGCGCCAACTAGTTTGGTAACAACATCCCATTGGTGATAACGAGGGAAGATAAGCGTCTCTTTTTTGTATTTGCGCCCTTCAGGTGTTTCTTTGTCTTCAATCTGCAGGTGTATAAAGCGACCAATGATGTTCAACAAATTATCTGGCGTTAGCACCTCATTCCACAGATAGTCGGTGGCATACTGCTCTGGGTTATCTGGTACTTCGTTACCTGCCCCACCACCATTCGTGCCTTTGTTGAATGGTAAGAAAAAGGTATCGCTACCTTCTAGTTTGGTCGCCATATACACTTCGTATTGGCTAACGGCAAAATGTACCAAAGCACCACGCTTAAAGGTTAATAGTGGTTCTGGCTTTTTGGTGATTGGATCTTTGGCAAAGCGAGTGGTTTTGTACTGGTGCAGGGCCTTCTCGACCGACTGCTTCATTTCTGACTTTAATTCTAGCGTCGAAACCGGCAAGCCATTAACGAATAGCACTAAGTCTATTCGCCAGTTCTTCGCCTTTTTACCAGTTTCGGCTAAGTGCTCTGCGGTGGCATAAGGGCTATAAGTCACCTCAGGCACCACTCGGCAAATGTTCTGCCGGTACATTGCCAAGGTATCTGGGTTTAAGCCATGCTCAGGCTTAAACTGACACAACTTAAAGCGGGCATTACGAATCTTCAGCCCATGTCGCAATACACCCAAGGTGCCATAAGTACGCGAGGCAACATCAGTGGCGTTTTCATCAGCTTTGGCTAACTGCTTAACCAGCGCATCTAAAAAATGCTGCTCGGTATCGTGTGGGAACACCTTGGCAAGCTTTTCCCACTCTTTCGGTTGGGTAGATTGCACGAATGCCAAGGCATCCGCCTGCATTAATGCGCGCTCGCGGTTGTAGTCAGCAGCACTACCACGCTGCCAGCCGTTGGCGATCATTTGGTCAATGATGTCGTCTTGGAAAACCTGTTCTTTGCTGGTGTCGTTTGCCATAACCTTGCTTCACTTATTTAATTCTTGTGAAGGCTGGCGCGCCAGCCTTGAATGCCTTTTTAGTTAACTGCGATCGTTGTAGTAATCGTCCTGCATGATTTCAAGCGACTCAACTTTATCAAACAGTTTCTGGAAGTGCTGATTTGCTTCGGTGGCGTTTAACCGAAGTCTGTCTTCCAAAATCTGAGTGTTGTACTCCAGTAACTTTTGGATAAATACATCGAAGAAACCAAGTGGGAAGAGCAATAAGATCAGTACAGCTACGAGCAAAATTTCAGCCAACCAATCTTTAAAGAAGAAGTAAGACACGACAATGGCTGCAGCGAGAATGAAGCGGAAATTTTTCATCCATTTACAGAATTTCAAAGCAACTTCAATATCACTTTCAAGCAGCTTCTGATCAAATTTTCCCATTACTAGTCCTCAGTAATATAGGTATTGGTTTCAGCCTTCAGTCTTTTCTGAGCTGGCTTTGGGCTTTTTCATTTTTTTAGCTCTAATTTTGCTACCAAAAAAACCTTCAACACTGGCTACAGCATTGCTTAGCTTTTGGCTGAACTCGTCGTCATCACCCATGTAGTAGATAACCTTGTCATTCTCTGCAACCCGTTGAGGGTTGTTGTCGACGGTGACTGCAGGCCCAGCATAAGCGCCTTTCATCCAAAAATGTAGCCATATACTCGCGTTCAGTTTGCCGATGCATTCTTGTAGCTCATTAAAGCTGTCGGCTGCCGAGCCGCCCCAAATGACTTTGGCCTCTAGCCGAACAGTTTGCAGCTCGGCCCATTTTTCGCGAACTTTTGCCATTCTGTCGTCGTACACTTGTTGCTCTGCTTGCACATGATTGCCAGATTCCACCTCATCCGTTTTCAAATACAGCATTGGGTTTCTGACCGCTTGGATTGCATTCTGTAGCTCGTAGGCTTTTAGTACTGCCTTTTTCGCCAGCTCATATTCACTTGTGCCTTGCAACTGCCGTCGCCAAGTGAATAAACCAAATGAGCCAATCGTCAGAGCGCCAAGCGCCCCGACGATTGAGACAACATCTTTAGTTGCCGTTAACCAATTAATGGACTGTGTAATAGGCTCTGTCACCAAGCACCTCCGTTTTTTAGTGCTTTGAAGGCTGCCAATCGCGAACGTCAATTTTTCCGGTGACAGCTGCTGAGATTAGTGCTGTGCGGCGTTCTTTAAGCAACTCGATTTGCTTAAATGAGGTACTGAGCATATTTGAGTATAAGACTTCGGTCTCTCTAAGTCGGTTGACTAAATCCAACTGTTCAGGCTTTGGTGGCAAAGCTACTTTTGTGCTTAGAAAAGCACCATGGTTCAAATCAGGGATTGTTGTTGTCCCTGCTAGCATTAATAGATGGTCTGTAAGCTCCTTTACGCCAAGCAAACTTAGCAAGAACTCGTATTCCACTTGATCAGAATATTCAACCTTGAAGAAGTTGTTATGGAATGCACCTTGAACACCAGTCACTACTTGGCCCGTTGCGCCTGTTCGAGCTAAAAGTATATCCTCTGGTTTACAGCAAACCCGAGCACTTGGCTTATAAATATATTCCTTTTCATTTGAAGGAGAATTAATTGACTTAACAGTTATGTATTCAACACAATCATCAGCAAGTTCAGTTCTCCTCATGCTCTGGGGTATCTGTAGGCCTTGTGCCAGCGAGGATATCCTTCGAAGCTGTACTACTTCCCAATGAGCCGGCACCTGCCCTAGCCATTCGACGCCGGAGTCTTTCATTGGGGCGTTTGGGTCGAGGCCTTTGGTGACGGCGTGGCTGATGATGGCTTGGCGCTTTTCTTTTAGCAGCTCAATCAACCGCTGCTGCTTTTCAATCAACGCATCAATCTTGGCGGTTTCATGGTCGAGGAAGTTGGCGATTTGCTCTCTTTCATCGATGGGCGGGAGCCAAGTAGAAATACCACGCAATATCGCTTGCGTAACACTAAAGACTTTAACACCTTTAACCGCATGCTGAACTTGCGTACGAATCTCTAAACTATCAAGTAGATAAGCATAATAACGCCATGCTTGCCGGCAATATGGTCGTGCAATGATCGTGTGGTAACCTGCACACAACTCTTCATCTGTACTTGCCTGAGAAAAGTTTCCAGACCCTTCTAAGTCTTCTGATGTGTCTGCAAAAACAACGTCGCCTTTTGATAGAAAAGCAAATTGCGAATGATCACGATATTCAAACGGAACACACTTGAGCTCGTGAACTGTGGGATTAACCTCAAATCCATACTTTGAGTGAACCTCTCCGTAGTTAATAACCGGAACACCCTCTTCCACTAGGTTTTCTTTAGTTATTGTTAGCCCTTTACCAAAAGTAAATAAATACCGAAGCTTACTCGTTTTCCAATGGCTAGGAATTACATCTAACCAATCAATTCTTGATTCTTTATACTTCGGATAAGCTGCATACCTCCCCATCACGAATGCACCTCTTGTAGTAGCTGCATAATCTCACCGCTTACCGAATCTAAATCAGCATCAATCTCTTCTAGCGGGCGTGGTGGTTGATATTGATAGAAGTGGCGGTTAAATGGGATTTCGTAGCCAACAATACCGATTTCACCGTCTTTATCATCGCGCTTGCTGTCGTTGATCCAAGCATCGGGTACGTGCGGTTGTACTTCGCGTTTAAAATAGGTTTCGATGAGTTCGGCATTGGTCACGCTAGGGTCTAGTTGCACGTTTTCGTTGTCGCGCAGGTCGCCGTCTTGTTCGTATTCAACAACTTTCCCTTGGTATTCGAATAGACCATAAAGCGGATTTGGCTCGGCCTTGTGCACTTTCTTCACGATCGGCTCAGCGTTTTGATCTTTGGTTGTGATGGCAGCGATGAGTTGTTTTTTCTCTTTGGCATCGAGTTTAATGCCGGTCTGCTTCAGAGCGCCTTTTAGCTGTAGGTCAAAGTCGTTGAAGTCTAGGCTCACTGCTTTGCCAATCTCGCCTTGCAGCTGCTTGGCTTTGTTAAATAACTGCAACTGGCTAAACCAAAGTTTGCTGGCAAGCACGTCTTTGATTTGTTTTTCTTTTAGCTCTGGGAAGTCGGCTTTGATCATGGCGCGCACTTCGGCTTCGAGCGTGCCGTCTTCATTGCTGAGCACAGCGTAGTGGTCGGTCGCATCGCCACTAGCGTCGAGCCAGGTTTGGCCAAACTTGTCGAACACCGCCTGCATTACCGTGCTGAATGGTTTGGGTGCGAAGCGCAACGTGGCGATTGCCTCGTCGCTCATTTCTGTTCGCAAGCGCAGCGGACGCTCAATGGTTAAACGGCGATAGCCAAACTCGTATGAGTTAAAAATCTTGGCGGCAAATGCTTTGTCGGCATCTTTGCTTTCAACCACTTCGAAGTCACCAAAGTTGCGGGTAATGGTGCGAATTTCTTCGTCGGTTAGGTAGTTGCGTTTTGAGCCCAGTGACTTGCGCATTTTACTGCTGAGGCCAGCACCGTTTATGAGCTGTACTTTGCCTTTGCGCTCTGGGTCTTTTTTATTGCTCAGTACCCATACATAGGTGGCAATGCCAGTGTTGTAGAACATATCGGTTGGCAGCGCGACAATGGCTTCGAGCAAGTCGGCTTCAAGAATATAACGGCGAATTTCGCTCTCGCCAGAACCTGCGCCACCGGTAAACAATGGTGAGCCATTAAGAATAATGCCAATGCGGCCGCCGGATGAGTTTTCGCTGCTTTGCCTTAGTTTGCTAATAAGGTGCATTAAGAACAGCAATGAGCCGTCGGATACGCGTGGTAAGCCGGCACCAAAGCGACCATCGAAGCCTTTAAGGGTGTGTTCGTCTTTAATGCTGCCTTCAATCTTTTTCCAATCTACACCAAATGGTGGGTTAGACAGCATGTAGTCGAACTGCTCGCTCGGTAGCTGGTCGTTAGACAGCGTATTACCTAGTTTAATGCGACTAACGTCTTGGCCTTTAATGAGCATGTCGGCTTTACAGATGGCGTATGACTCGGGGTTGAGCTCTTGGCCGAAGGCTCGCATTACCGCATTAGGGTTTAACTCGTGCACGTATTCCATGCCAGACGATAAAAAGCCACCGGTACCGGCCGTTGGATCGTAAATGGTGCGAATGATGCCTGGCTTGGTTAGGGCATCGTCATCTTCCATAAACACCAACGATGTAGTCAGGCGCACGATGTCGCGCGGGGTAAAGTTAATGGAATTTTGGGACAATCCTAAAACTGTTACACCTACATCCAATAAGGCCTCAGATGGTGTAACAGTTTTAAGTCAATTATCGTTTGATACACGCTTAAAACGGGATGAGCGCCGTGGTTTTTGTTACTTATATGGTAGCGGTGGAAGTATTTTCGCTTTTAGCTCTTCCACGGAATACGGTGGTGATTTACGGTGGAGCATCGCATGGCAGTTGGGGCAAACAGGCACTAAGTCCTTAATTGGGTCTACTTGGTATTCTTCGTCAATTTCAGAGAGCGGAACGATATGATGTACGTGAATAAAATCACGCCCCATATCGCCATAAACTTCCACAAAGTTGAGATTACAGACGCGGCAAGCAGCTTTGTAGTGTTCAATGCACGCCTTTCTTGCTTTGGTATCTCTCTCGAATTTATTAACCGTAACTTGCTTTGATGAGCCTTCAAAGTGACGTTCTATCTCGTCAGGATAAACTAAAATATCCACGTGCTTTGAGTAAGCCAAAAACTGTAGGTAAGCATTCATCGCAGACTTACAATTCCTTCTAGAACCATCTGGCATATCTGTATCTAGTAATTGACTATCAATATTGCGAACATCGGTCTCTGTTGCGACTGTCTTTGAGTTTATATCAACGCCAATGTGATTGGTGATATTGTTCAAGTAGTCGATATAGCTCGTCGCTGTACCTGTTGTCAGCTTGCGTTCTTTTTCGTGAACAAGGAAATGCTTAAATTCTCTTTCTTGCTCAATCATATGGCGACTCCTTGTCACTATTATATTTCAAGTTAACCCACAAACTTCAAACGCTCAGCAAAGTCATTTCGCTCAGCAAGCACTTGGTCATACATCGAATAAACCTGCTGGATGTGCTCCCAAAGCTGCTCGTTTTGCTTTTGGTACGAGCACGCCATACGCTGAGCTTCATTTTGCTTTTGCTTTGCCTTATCGAGCTTAGACTTCAGCCTCTCAACCTCAGTAGTGGCTTCAATCTGTTCCTTTCGGCTTTGCTGTGTCTCTTTGGCAGCCTGAATACGCACCTTTAATTCAGGATAACGATTATAAATCAGAGCATTAGAAACACCTGCCTTTGCTGCTACTCGGCTCACATTTATCTTTTCGCCTGTTGCAATCATCTCGGTCACAATGGCTTCAAGTTGCTCTCTTGTTTCAGTTTCCATTAGGCTTCCTTAACGTTGATTTGCAGTTGTTCAATGATTCGATTAGCCGCATGTAAGTTATCGGTTAGTGCGCCCTTAAACGACGCAAACCTTGGTTGCATTTCTTCGGGGAATCGCTCAAACGCCGTTAATTGTTGTTCACAGCGTTGCTTTATCACTAACCAATGAGGTAAATGTTTCGGTGTTGCGATATAAGAGTCACAGTTGATGCAATGGCTTGGATCAGCCGCGTTACGAACTTTGCAGCCAGTGCCTTTGGTACAGTATCCATGAGAAAGCCCTCTGAAATTGGACGAGTGCTTGGCGGTATAGGCTAGTAGTTCTTGCATATTGGCGAAATGCGGTGAAGAGCCACTTTCAAAGTCATCACCAAGCGCCTGCTTTAGTCTCTCGACAAACATCTGTCCGCCTCGGCCAGCCAAATGACCTTGCTCGGCTGCACTAACCATATCAGTCATAGCTTGCTCGGTTAAATAGGCTTCAAAGCTTTCGGTGAGGCGTACCAGCTCCGCCATAGAGTCGTAACCGCGATGACTATAAACCAGCGTCATACTGCTTTCTAAGTGCTTATATTGGTACTTGATGTCATCAAGATCACCCAAACGATTAGCCACAATAAACCAAGCGAACGTATGTCGAAATTGGTGAGAGGTAAAATTAAACGGGATGCCGACTTGGTAAGGTAAGCGGAAGTTTTTACTCGTTGCAGAGACAGATCGAACATTACACCCCAACGTTTCCAACTGCTTAATATCCGCTTGAGTCACAGGGATGCTGAACAAGGTATTCACGTTATTGAAACCGTTCTTCGTTGCCTTGGATTGATTACTAAACCATGCCGACTGCTTAGTGTGCTTCACTCGAAATAGTTTGTTGTCTTTGGCTCCAAATTTAAGGTCAAGCACTCGCTTTTCAGGCAGTGAATTCGAATAGTATTGAATAAGTTGCTTGGCTCGTTCACGATAAATCGCGTTCATCTTGCCAAGTAAGTCAACCCCTCGATATGCTTGTTCACTGACTACCCATTCTAACGCTTGGCTGCCATCTGTTGTTTTTGACAATTCTGAACGTAAGTAATAAATACCATCACGGCTAAATGCTGCATCATCGTCCAGCGCCATGGCTTCACTGTGCCTCATCCCTGAATAGGCCATGACAAGCACAAAAACAAAGCGCCTGATACGTTCAAAATACGTATGTAAATGATTTAGATCTTCTGCTTCAGTTTCACTTAAGGCATCAATAAAGGTGTCACGATTAAAGTGGCCAGGACTAAGCCCTGCAATACGGTTATTCAAGCCCAGTTGGATGACTCGCCATTGGTCAAAGTGCCTCTCCGCAAGCTCAAGTTGCTCTTCGCACTCCTTCAACATCAATTTCATTATTCGAGTTGGGATCACCGCATGCTTCTGCCGTAAAGAGGATTTGAGCGCAATCAGTGGACTGAGCAATTCAGTAAACAAGTCCACATGTTTGGCTGACTTAATAATGCCGTATTGTTGCCACCAGTACAGTGCACTCGATATTTCCTGCGCGATGTGAACATGCTTTGATGCGTTATTATCCGTCAAAAACTTACCTATAAGATGCCTTAACCTCAACAACGGCAATACATCTAACTGGTGTAAAGACCGAATGTTTTGCGCCTGCAACCAAAGACCAAAACGTTTACTGCAACGAATAATTCGTTTGGTTGTTCCCCATTTGGCAGGCTGCATACCTTCACCCGCACCATGTGTAAGCATACCTAACGTCATCGCTCTCAGTTCATACCCCAATTCTTCATCTGCTTGGTGGAAGGTGATGGATGACTTTTCGCCCCCTCGTAGCCAAGAATCATCACTGAAACGGCTTATCATCACTCCCGTATTTCGATGAGCTTGCCACAATACCGTGGAGGCTAAATCTTGGTATGTTTCTTCCGAATAAGGCTGTAATCGAATAGCACCATCGACATTTAAAACTGCTTCTAATACACCATGAACCATACGCCATCACCTATACCGTGACTGTTGAAATAGCAAATGACCAGAATGGATGCATACCCTGATTTTGCTGCATCTCTTCTGCTTGCTTCACTGCTTGAGGGCTTCGGGAGCTTAATTGAGCCAAAATGTCATCCACTCGACTTTTCAGAACCTCTATCGCTTCCATTTGTTGCTCGTTGCCCTCTAGATTGGACACACTCGCCCTCATATCCGCCAAGACATAGTCCCGATAACTCAGAAGCTGCCACACATGCTCTGGGTCTGCGACAGTTCGAAAATACTTGCACCAAATACAGGCTAGATAGTCACTGCACCATGTCGCCTCACGGCCATTGTCTTTATGTAACAGTCGATGCTCTTTGTGGTATTGCAGCGCTTCTGTGTCATTGCCTTTAGAGGCACATAACCCCGTTGGCGTCTGCTGTAGATCGGTATCATCTTTGTCGATAATAATGATGTCAGAGCTGATCTCACGCCCCGTAAAGTAGCTCTGCATGGTTTGCACTGCATCGCCGAGATTGGTTTGAGTATCGGCTTCTTCCACTTGCTTGTAGTGCTGAATAAATGTCGAATAGGAATGGCGCATCCGCTGCTTGTATTTGCGCAAATCTTTCGCCACTTCACGGTAGATGTGGTTTGCACCTGATTTACGAATACGCTGAGAGTTGTATCGCACGCGGCAACCTTGCTGTTCCAGTAGGTTGTTTATATATGATGTGGCATTAGTGCCTTTAACGCAGCCGATCTCTCCGTACTCTTCATAAACAAACAGAAGTGATTGAAATGGCGAGAGAGCCTCTCGGTACTGTTTAGTGAGCACTTTAACTTGCAACAAGTCCTGCATCACGCTTTTCACCGTGCGACCATCAAGCTGATAAGTATCAATGTCGTAGCCTTTACGCGCTTTTTGCAGCATGATCGCCATCGTCTTTTTGGACGTGGGTAATTCAATCTCTTTGATATCAGAGAGTTCAATTGCACACATTGGCGCAGTGTTCCAACAAGTTTTAAGTTGGATTTTGGCAAAGTACAGAGCGATTAACGGCTTGCTTTCTTTCGCTTGTTCAATGGCTTTCTCTACGTGGAAAACCAACTCTGTTAACTCTTCATCACTGTAGGTCTTTTCTAGTGATTCTCGCTTGGCATGAGTTTGGTAGCGTTGCATCGATATTCGATAGGCATCGACAACCTCTTGTCCTGTCACTTCCATTAACCAGCGTATGACTTCAAAGTAACTTGTACCCGTTCGGAGCGAGATACTCTTTTGCTGAACATCACTTTGAATAGCTTGAAACAGTGATTTTTGGATGCGATTGTTATCGACACTTAACGCTTGTAAGCCATACTCCTCCAATTCATCTTTAAACTGTGGGGCTAAGCGCTCTAGTAACAATCGCTTGGTTTTTGAAAAGCGAGTATGGAGCGTTTCCATACTGTAGCTTTTTTGCGACAACAGCTCAGTCTCGCAGCTTAGCAAGGACGTCATCTCAGCATGGATCTTTGGCATAGCCGCTTTTAGATCTGCGCTATCAATGTGTCGCCAAGCATCTTGTTCTTTAAAGTAAAATGCCCACAAATCGAAAAGATAATGATGCTTTAGCAGCGGTCTTCCCATGAAAATACCAATGGCAAACACCAATTCATTACGCAACTCTTTCCTCATACTGCTGCGGTAGATTGATTTCAAAAACGCATAGCGATCCCTAACTAAGCCACTAAAACCTTGTTTAAGTAATTCTGCATCGGCGTCATTAGCAATAATAAATCGGCAAGCTGTTAATACCACACGAAATCGCGCAGACATTGAGCGTAGATTATGGCCTTTCTCTCCTTGATATCGTTCACTGGCCAAGATTTGCTTCAAGTCCTCCACTAAAGCAGGTGAAAATTCGAATAAGTCCGTGATGTTGGTATTACCAACAGGCAGTTCAAGCGTAACCTTACTCATGCTCGCCACCTTGCTGTATTGCTAGTAAATCACTGTGTAGGCAAGGTAAATGTTCACCAAACAGCTTATCGACCCAACTCGACATCTGCTTATCAAAGGTTTCTGAACGCGCAAAGTTGATGTACTTTTGCGTGGTTGCAAAATCACTGTGCCCTAGCAATTGCATTAGCTTGTATTGAATAAAGCCAATCGGCAGGTTTTGCTTAAGCATGAACTTGGCAAGGTTCGTGGCAAAGGTAGAGCGTAAATCGTGAAAGTCTCGCTCTAGTGACCTATCTGTTAACACTGCTCGGACTTTAGAAATCACATTGCTGACTGATTTGGAGACGATTGGCTTGCCTGAGCGGTTAATAAAAAGCGGTGCCGCTTCACTGTCACCATGCTCTAGTTGCCATTTACCTAATCGACGCTGCCGCTCAGTCGAGTTTACATAGCCCCATAAACTCGCCATAAGCGCACTCGAAACCATGACCTTTCTGGTCTTACTCAGCTTGCCTGTGATTTCAACGTAAAAGATTTTGTCAGTGATAAACGCAGGGTCTTTGACTGCCGAAGCTGGAAATGTCGCTACCTCATCGGCTCTTAACCCGCATTGGAGCGCCAATTCTACCCACAACCTTGATGCTGGTTTGGTTAGTTCCTTGCTTGCGTAAAGCAGTTCCAATTCCTTACGGCTATAGGGCGCTAATTCATTCTGGTTAAAAGTCTTCTGTTTGTACTTCTTAGGTATGAGCAAGTCGGTGGTTGTTACCGTGATACCACGCTCTTGAGCAAACTGACCACTAAATAGGAAATCAACATCCCCATCTTTGCGCCTCTTTTTAATAACTTGAGTTTTGTATTGGAAAGGAGTTTTATCGATGCGGCGCTGCTTGAGCGCCCACTCGTAAAATTGGCGAATATGGTTCATATAAAGATTGGCAGTGTCACGATCGATCTCTTTGGCGGCCACTCGATCAATTAAGTGTTTGCGAAAACGGTACACAGGGAGCCAATATTTGGCTTTTTCTGAAGGGGCAATAGCAATCACTTCTTGCCACGCTACATTGTTTTCTTCAAGCCATGACAGGAAGATACTTAATGAATAGGCCGTTGAGCTAAGAGTCAACACACTTACCCCGCCAAGGTTGTTTGTTTGATTGGCACGCTTAGGAGGCATAAACAGCCCTTTATATCTGTGCTCTAAGAATAAATTGATTTCGAGAGCGTCCTGAATTCGAACCAGCGATAACACTCTAGGGAAGCGCTCAACAATGTGATCTTCATGAAATGCGACAGTGCGTAGGCCTTCCTCATCAACGTTCGATACGTAAGGCAGACTGCCTAAATTTGCAGTTTGTTTTACAACTTTGGGATAATTGCCACTCAAAACAAATGCTCCATTACAATACTGCACAATATAGGACTAGTTGTTTCACATGTCAACAACATACTGCAGTATTTGATTACTGCAAATTAAATTGACCTAGCCAGCAATGTCAGCCACAATAATCTTCATTGAATTGATTCCGATTTTGTAACGCCCGTTGGCCACACCCCATCGGCGTTTATTTACTTTCTAGAGAAATCGGGTTGCTGAACACAACCAGGGTTTAACGTTCATGAACGCAAAAATGCGCCAAGCGACTGAAGAGCTGCGTCTGAGTGATATTGCCGATATCCGCTTAGGCCACCCTTTTCGTGGCACGGTGAAGCAATACGACAATGGTGATGTAAATGTTGTTCAGGTGAGGGATACCGAGCCAACGGGTGAAATCAACCAATACACTATGGTTGAAACTGTATTAAAGACGAAAAAGCAACCCGACTGGTTACAAAATGGCGATGTGTTATTTGTCGCTAAAGGGGCAAAACATTACAGCGTATTAGTAGAACAGGTTTTAGAGCGCACAGTCTGCTCACCACACTTTTTTTTGGTGCGTTTAAAGCCTGAGTTTAAAGATGTGATCGTGCCCGATTTCTTGTGCTGGCAACTCAACCAACAACCTGCACAGCGTTATTTCAAAGCGACTGCTGAGGGTTCAATGTACCTAAGTATTCGCAGGCAAGTGCTGGAGAATGTACCCATTAAGGTACTTAATTTTGAGAAGCAAAAACAACTCGCTGCAATGCACCGCTGTGCAGTTAGAGAGCAAAAAGTATTACAAAAGCTTATTGAAAATAGACAGCAACAAATAGAAGCCATTGCTATTCATGCACTTGCAAGCATTGGCTATAACGAAACAGATTAAGAATTAATAATAAGGACTTAAAAAATATGACCACAACCAACCAAGTCAATCAGGATGATATCAATAAGGCGGTATGGGCCGCTTGTGACACCTTCCGTGGTGTGATCAGTGCCGATACCTATAAAGACTTCATCCTGACCATGCTGTTCTTAAAGTACATCTCTGATGTCTATAAAGATGAATACAACAAACTAGTTACTCAGTATGGTGATAACCCAGAGCTTATACACGCCATGATGTCTAAGCAGCGTTTTGTATTACCAGAAGGTGCTAGCTTTTGGGACTTATATGAAAAGCGCTATGAAGCAGGTAATGGTGAGCGCATCGATAAAGCCCTTCACGCTATTGAAGAAGCCAACGGCAGCAAGCTTAAAAACGTATTCCAAGACATCAGCTTTAACACAGATCGCCTAGGTCAAGAAAAGCAAAAGAACGACTTACTTCGTCACTTGTTAGAAGACTTTGGCAAAGATATTTTAGATTTAAGCTCAGAGCGTGTGGGCAGTTTAGATATCATCGGTAATGCCTATGAATATCTTATTAAACACTTTGCGGCAGGCAGTGGTGCTACCGCTGGCGAATACTATACCCCGCCAGAAGTTTCGACCCTTTTAGCAACGCTTTTAGAGCCTGTTGAAGGCGACCAAATCTGTGATCCATGTACAGGGAGTGGCTCATTGCTTCTTAAATGTGGCGCTATGGTTCGTAAAAACTCTGGCTCTAAAAAATACGCCTTATTTGGGCAAGAAGCGATAGGTTCAACATGGGCACTCGCCAAAATGAACATGTTCCTTCATGGTGAAGATAACCATCGTATTGAATGGGGCGACACCATTCGTAATCCACTACTAAAAGAGAAAGACGGTAACGGCTTACTGCACTTTGATGTAGTAACGGCAAATCCGCCATTTTCATTAGATAAGTGGGGCCATGATGATGCCAGTAACGACCCTTATGGGCGCTTTAGAAGAGGTATTCCACCAAAAACCAAAGGCGACTATGCGTTTATCAGCCACATGATTGAAACGTTAAAACCTGAAACAGGCAGAATGGGAGTGGTTGTGCCACATGGTGTGTTATTTAGGGCATCGAGTGAAGGCAAAATCCGCCAACAACTGATTGAAGAAAACTTGCTAGATACCGTAATTGGCCTGCCAGAAAAGTTATTTTTTGGTACAGGTATTCCAGCCGCCATTTTGATATTTAAAAAGCACAAAACAGACAACAGTGTATTGTTTATTGATGCCAGCCGTGAGTTCAAATCAGGCAAAAACCAAAATCAGCTAACTGACGAAAATATTCAAAAAATCATCGACACCTACAAGGCTCGTGAAAGCGTTGATAAATACGCCTACCTAGCCAGTTTTGATGAAATTAAAGAAAACGACTTTAACCTAAACATTCCTCGTTACGTTGATACTTTTGAAGAAGAGGCAGAGATTGATTTAGTAGCAGTACGCACTGAACGTGTTCAACTTAAAAATGAACTGCAAACCCTTGAAACGGAAATGGAAGGCTACTTAAAGGAGTTGGGTTATGGTGCCTAATGGATGGAATGAAACAAAGCTTGGTGATGTGATTAAGCATCAAAAAGGTTATGCATTTAAATCAGAATCATACAAAAAAGATGGCATTAGAATAATCCGTATTTCTGACACTTCCAGAAATAGTATTCATGATAAGTCCCCTGTTTATCTAGCTGAAGATGCATCTGAATCTTTGGCTAATTATAAATTAAGAGAAGACGACATTATCCTATCGACTGTAGGATCGAGACCACACCTATTAGACTCTATGGTAGGGAAAGCTGTTAAATTGCGAAAGCAAGACAATGGAGCGTTACTAAATCAGAATTTAGTCAAAGTTAGTCCAAAGCCAAATGTCATAACAAATGACTATCTGTTTTCAATGTTAACAAAGAGCCGATTTATTTATTTTATTTCGACTCTTGTAAGAGGAAACGCTAACCAAGTTTCGATTACTTTGGCTGAACTCTTTTCTTATAAGTTTCTTCTTCCTCCGTATGATGAACAACGAAAAATCGCCAAAATCTTATCCACTTGGGATAAAGCGATTAGCAGCACCGAGCGCCTAATCAACAACAGCAAACAGCAGAAAAAAGCCTTAATGCAACAACTGCTCACTGGGAAAAAGCGCCTACTTGATGAATCAGGTAAACCGTTTGAGGGTGAATTTGACCGAGTAAATCTAAGTGAGCTTGCCACAATCGATAAAAGCTCGCTGGGTAAAAAGACACCTGAAGACTTTGAATTTAGTTACATATCGCTATCAGACGTTGAAACAGGAAAGATCGCTGGTAATTTAGAAAAACACTTTTTTGCTTCATCACCTTCACGAGCAAGAAGAAAAGTGAACTGTGGAGATATCTTATTAGCTACGGTAAGACCGAACTTAAAAGGCTTTGCAAAAGTAAAGGCTGAACATGATGGAATGATTGCTTCCACTGGCTTTTCAGTTCTAACTCCAAAGAAAGACGTTTCTGGTGATTATCTATATCACTATCTATTTAGTTGCCATATAACAGGTCAAATAAATGCTCTAGTAGTTGGCTCAAATTATCCAGCAATCAACTCTTCTGATGTATCAGGTCTTAAAGTTTATATACCTTGTTATGATGAACAGAAAAAAATTGCGAAAGTTCTGAACAATGCTGATGAATCTTTAGCCCAACTAGAGCAACAATTAGCAGATCTCAAACAAGAGAAAAAAGCACTAATGCAGCAGTTGTTAACAGGCAAACGTAGGGTAAAAATCAACAGTAAGGAGTGTGTTGCATAATGGAAATTAGTAGTCCTTTAGTACAGTTAGCACTATTAGAGTCTTTAAAAGCAAATGAAATTTCAGATGAAATAGATTTATTTTTGCCATTTATTGCGGTCACTTTGTCTGATCTGGGTAAATTGGAGATTACTCCTGAAATTCTTCAAGATGAGCTGGCAAAATCCTTTGGTTTTAAACCTCCAATCTCAGCGATAAAAGTTTTTATAACGCGAGCTAAAAAAAGAGGACTACTTCATCGAGAAAATCATGTCTTTATTCCAAATATTGAGAAGGTTAACCAGTGGAAGAATGGTTATCACGAAAAGAAAGAAGATATAGCGGTATCGTTGGAATTATTGCGAAAAGATTTTATCGAATTCGCAAAAAACAAATTCGATAAGGAATTATCGCCAAACGAGTGCGATATTTTAATTGAACAGTTCATTTATAAAAACATAGCTAGTGTTTCAGATGCGAAAGCTTTCGAAAAAAATGAACTTAAAGAAAAGTTAAAGAACACGGATCATGTTACCGCATCTTTCATAAGTCATATTCATAAAAACAAAACGTCTTCATTAGATCATTTTTCACGAATCGTGAAAGGCATGTTACTGGCAAACTACTTATGTTTTGCAGACAAGATAGGGACTAAAAGTAATTATCAAAGTTTAACAGTATACCTTGATACTCCAATTGTCGTGGGTCTTTTAGGCTTTAGCGGATTGCAAAAGCAAAACTCTTTAAAAGAATTTGTTACTCTGCTTAAAAATGTTGGTATTAACCTTTGTGTATTTGATAAAACTTTAGATGAAACGGAGCAGTTGCTTTCAGCTTGGAAAGATGATCTTGCTCGAAAAAACTATAAGCGATTCAATATCAAAACATTAGAGCTTCTGCGCCACTTGGGGTATGACTCAGCTAGATTAGACACAGAAATAAAGCTACTCAAATCTTCGTTAGAACATATGGAGATAGCTATAAGGTACGGTTTTAAACCTAAGCGACAATTTCAGTGTGACGAGATTGCACTTGAAAAAGCTATATCAACAAATTTCAAAGAATCGAAAAATTTAGAGCATGATACAGTGTGTATTTCACGCATCTACAATATACGTGAGGGGAAACTGATTTCTGATTTGGATCAGTCATTCTCAGTGTTTGTAACTCCAAATACAGGGCTAGTAACAACAGCTAATAAATTTTTTGAAGAAGAAATACCCAAAAAAGCCATTCCTTTAATTGTTTCTGAACAATGGATGACAGCAATGTTCTGGCTGAAGAAGCCTGAGCTATTTGGCAACCTTCCAATGGAACAAATCATCTCATCTGCTTACGGTTTGCTTTATACCAATGATAAATTCTGGAAAAGTTTTATAGCCAAACTTGAGCAATTAGAGAAAAGTAAAAAAATTACCGAGGCAGACCTAATTCAAGTGAGATGGGATTCAGATCTACTTGGTATGGTTCACGATGTCTCTGTCGATGTGGGCGAGAATTTTTCAGATGAAGATGTTTTTGACATTGTTGAGGCTATAAAGAAGAAACACATTGAAGAAAAAGAGCTAGAAATATCTAAGCTTCAAAGCGACATTGACGGGAAAGATTCTAAACTTGAAGCAACGAAGTTGAGACATGGAAAAATAGCAAATGTAGTTTCATTTATACCTTCAATACTATTATCCCTCTCTCTTGCAGGGGTGGTACTTTGGGTAGCGTTATTAGCTTTGCCAAAGGAGTTATTACCCCAATACATTTCTCCTGAGTATCAAAAATTAAGCATAACTACATCAGCGATACTGATCGTATTTGTACTCAATATGTTGGGTAGTTTCTTTGGGATTAATTTACTGACAATTTACCGTTCTTGTAAAAGCTTTATACATCAAAAAACTTTTAAATTGTTACAGGGAGAGTAATGTGAATAACCACTTAAACTTCCAAGAAGAATTCAGCGCTAAATTGCCAGCTCTTACGCTGTTAACGAATCTAGGTTACACCTTTATTCCACCAAGTGAATGCGAAGCGCTGCGTGGAAACTCTCTAGTTAGCGAAAAGAAAAGCACACATAAGGTTATTTTACTCCCTGTAATGCGTGCTTTTTTAGCAAAGCAAACGTTCTCGTTTGCGGGTAAGCAACATACATTATCAGAGGCCGCAATTGATAAGGTAATGCATGAGCTAAACCCTGCCATGAACTTAGGGTTAAAAGCGGCTAATGAGAAAATCTACAATGCGCTTATGTATGGTGTTAGCGTTACCGAATTTATAGACGGAAAAAAAGCCTCCCCCACCATTAAACTCATTGATTGGCACAATATTGATAATAACCAATTCCATTTTACCGAAGAATTAGTGGTTCAAAATGCCGAAGGCACTGGCAATCGAATTCCAGATATTGTGTGTTTTGTGAATGGCTTGCCATTAGTAGTGATTGAGGCGAAACGCCCAGATTCAAACAAAGAAGGTAAATCGACCAACGCTGAGGCGATTTCTCAGCATATTCGGAATCAAGGACAGGCTGAAATCCCTCACTTGTATGCCTATAGCCAATTACTATTAGCAGTAAATGGGCATGAAGGTTTATATGCGACATGCGGCACCCCTGAAAAGTTCTGGGCGAAGTGGAAGGAAGAACAAATCCCTGAAGCTGAATTTGTCAGGCTAAAAAATCATAAACTGAGCGATGAACAATTAAATGGGCTGTTTAATCATCGTCCTGCCAAAGCGAAAAATGACTACCTTTCATTGGTCGCAGCAGGAGACTTAACTGTTACCGACCAAGATAGGCTTATAGTCAGCTTGCTTCGCCCTGAGCGCCTATTGGATATGAGTCGCCTGTTTACCTTGTTTGATAAAAAAGCAGGTAAGATTGTCGCTCGATACCAACAGGTATTTGGCATAAAAGCTCTTATTGAGCGAATTAACACGTTTGATGATTCAGGTGCTCGTGAAGGTGGTGTTATTTGGCACACCACAGGCAGTGGTAAGTCATTTACGATGGTGTTTTTGTCAAAAGCGCTTATATGGCTTGAAGAGCTTGCGCAATGCCGAGTGATCATAGTGACAGACCGAGTGGACTTAGAAGATCAACTAAGCAGAACCTTTGCATCAGGCGGTGTATTAACTGACCGAGATAAAAAAGATGCAATGGCGACTACAGGTAAGCGTTTAGCTGAACAAATCGGTAAAGGGAATGAACGAGTTATCTTCTCGATCATCAACAAATTTGGCTCAGCGATTAAGTACAAAGAATGCTACAACGATAGCCCAAACATTATTGTACTTGTGGATGAAGGCCACCGTAGTCAAAACGGTGAAAATAATATCCGTATGCAGCAGACGCTGCCTAAAGCGGCCTATATTGCCTTTACGGGTACGCCACTGTTAAAAGACGATAAGACTGAAAACAAATTCGGTAAGATCATCCACTCTTACACCATGCAGCAGGCTGTCGAAGATAAAACCGTAACACCTCTTTTGTATGAAGAGCGTATTCCAGAGCTGAACGTTAATGACAAAGCCATTGATGCATGGTTTGAACGCAGCACCAGCAAACTAACCGATAAGCAAAAAACCGATCTGAAGAAGAAGTTTTCTCAGAAAGGTCAGATCTACCAAACTGAAGGTCGAATTGAATTAATCGCATATGATATTGCTGACCACTTCCAAAACTTTAAACAGCAAGGCTTAAAAGGCCAATTGGCTTGCGATTCTAAAGCCTCTGCAATTCGTTATAAGAAGGCATTGGATAAAATAGGCACGGTGACATCGGTTGTGGCGATGTCGGCTCCAGATACTCGTGAGGGTCACGAAGCGGTTGATCAAGAAAGTAAGGACATTGTGCAAAACTGGTGGAAGGCTAACGTTAATAAAATGGACGAAAAAGCCTACACCAAAGCCATTATTGAAGACTTTGGTAGAGATGATGGCCCAGACATCATGATCGTTGTTGATAAGCTTCTGACAGGCTTTGACGAACCAAAGAACACAGTGCTTTACATCGATAAGCCCCTTAAAGAGCACAACCTTATCCAAGCAATTGCCCGTGTTAACCGATTGCATAGCAAAAAGCAGTTTGGTTACTTAATCGATTACCGAGGCATTTTAAAAGAGCTTGATACCACCATTGAGAAGTACCAAGACCTTGCTGAGCGTACCCAAGGCGGCTTTGATATTGACGATCTGAAAGGTTTGTATAACCGCATGGATACGGAATACAAAAAGCTTCCGGGGCTGCATAGCGATTTATGGGCGATATTTGATGGGGTTAAAAACAAGCAAGATGGCCCAGCACTTCGTCAAGCGTTAGCGCCAAAGGTGCAAGATGTCGATGGTAAGCTTGTTGATACAAATCTTAAAAAGCGTGATGACTTTTATTCGGTACTGACCGTATTTTCAAACTGTATGAAAGTAGCGCTGCAATCGGCAACTTACTTTGAAGATAAATCTTTTGATAATAAGCGTGACTTGTACAAACGTGACCTAAAAGCCTTTGTCGATTTGCGTAAACAAGTTCGTGAAGATGCTGACGAAACCATTAATTATGATGAATACGCAGAAGATATTCGTAGCCTCCTAGACAAGCATATTGCTGGTATTGAAGTTAAAGAGCCTGACGGTGCCTATTTGGTCGGTAATTTAGGAAAAGACGTTAAGCCACAGGATATGAGCGATGACGAAGCTCGTAACCAGACCGATAAAATTACAGGTCGAATAACTAAGATGATTGAGCAAGACTTAGCTGATGATCCTTATGCTCAAGAGTATTTTTCTAAAATGCTTAAAAAGGCGATTGAAGATGCCAAAGCGATGTTCGATGCGCCAGTTAAGCAATACATCCTTTTTGCTGATTTTGAACAGGAAGTAAAAGAGCGCAAAGTCGCTGATGTTCCCAATGACTTTGTAGATGACTCCGGCAAGTTAAATAAACATGCACAAGCCTACTTTGGTTTGTTTAAGCACTTATTTGACGCTGAATTCTTGCATGACAAAGCCTTAGATAACGATAAACTCGTAGCGTTGGCGTTTAGCATTGATGATGTAGTGAATACCGCTGTTGCTGAGTATTCAATCAATCCTGCGGAGATTGAAAACGCCATACACATGAAGCTGTTGCCGCTGTTATTTGCTGATCTTGGCCTTGAAAACGCTCAAAAGCTGATTGAAGAAGTGCTTAAGATTACTCGCTTAGGCTTAGCAAGGGGCTAAAGAGAGTGAGTAAAAAAGCCGTTGCTGCTGCAATTTCCCCAAAAGAAAGCCGAACAACACCCAATGAGCGTGGTGTTTTTACTTATGGTAACGACACCATTCACTATGATGTGATTCGTAAAACCAAGCCTGCTGAAAATGCTAAAAAAACAGCACGCAAGGTAATTATTAAGGTTCACCCTGATCAGCGTGTTGTGGCTACAGTGCCACATGATGCAAGTAATGATGCTATTCAAGATGCCATGCATAAGCGTGCCAGATGGATTTGGCAAAGCATTGATGAATTTGCTAAACAAAAAGATACGGTATTACCCAAATGCTACGAGAGCGGTGAAACTCAGTTTTATCTAGGCAAGCGCTATGTACTTAAGATAATTGTTGATGCCGAGCAAGTACCTAACGCAAAGCTAAGCCGTGGCAAATTGAACGTAACAATCAAGCATGAAGTCAGTAAAGAAATTGATGATCGGTTGGTGAAAATTAAACCGTTAATCGACAAATGGTATCAACATAAAGCAAAAGCAATTTTTCACGAGCGACTAGCCGAACTACTTCCGAAAGCCACGTGGGTAACAGGCATTCCCTCTTTTCGTGTGATGGCAATGAAAAAGCAATGGGGAAGCTGCTCAACTAAAGGCAACTTGATGCTCAACCCTCACCTCGTTAAAGCCCCGAAAGAATGCATTGATTACGTGATACTACACGAGCTTTGCCATATTGCAGAACACAACCACAGCGATCGTTTCTGGCGCTTATTAACCCAAGTAATGCCTAGCTGGAAAGAAGTAAAAGCCAAATTAGATGACATGGCGGAGATGTATTTGAATGAGTGATTTTAAACACCCTATTGAAGAGCTTATTCATTCTACCGTAAGGATAGAATGCGTTTTAGCTAACGGAGCAACTTCTACAGGAAGTGGTTATTTTTACGTTTTCTTCGAATCTGAAGATAAACAAGTCCCTTGCATTGTTACAAATAAACACGTTGTTAATGGCGCAATAAAAGGATCAATATCACTTACTCTGGCTAAAGATAACAAGCCTCTTTTGGGCCAAATGAAAACATTTGAAATTAACGATTTCGAAAACCAATGTATTCCACATCCTGAACACAACGTTGATTTGGCAATATTTCCAATTGCTCCGTTATTGAGTCAAATAGAAAACACAAATCACCAGTTTCATATTGTTCCTTTAGCTAAGCCTGTCATTGCATCCCCACAGTTACTGAGCAAACTTTCAACAATGGAAGAGATCATCATGATTGGATACCCAAACGGGATTTGGGATTCTCAACATAACTTGCCAATCATTAGAAGAGGTATAACTGCTACTCATCCTAAGTTACCTTACAATGGGAAAAAAGAGTTTGTGATTGATGCAGCTTGTTTTCCGGGATCAAGTGGTTCTCCTGTTTTTTTAGCCAACATAGGCTCGTTTCTAGATGAAAAGGGAGCATTATGCGCTGGCAATAGAGTTGCACTGCTTGGAACTTTGTATGCGGGGCCAATTAGAAAAGCTACAGGTGAAATTGAGGTTATTGAAGCACCCACAGATACAAAAGCAATTTCTACAACGGATATTATGATTAACCTTGGCTATGTGATCCAAGCATCTAAACTTGATGATTTTGAACCATTATTAAAAAACATATTGGAACAGCCTAAAGCTATTTCTAGAAATTCAATTTGTCCATGTGGAAGTGGTGAAAAGTATAAATACTGCTGTGGGAAACTAAAATAATTAGGGTAACAGTTTAAGCTACGTTATGAAGATGGCATTCGTTAGTAAAAAATAAAGATGACATTATAAAGTGCTCACCGGCAGTTTCGTTCGAGCTTTCGGCAAAACGGCGAATGAGTTCTTCGAACACTAGACCCATGTCGTGGTTAGAAATGGCCTGAGGGCTTAGGTCGGTGGTGGCAAACTTTTTGACCACCTTATAAAGCAAGTTGGCGTCGGCCAGCTGGCCTACAAATTCGTCGAACTTAAAGTGCTCAAAAATCTCTCGTGCGTCTTTTGAAAACGCCTGCACATAAGCCTCTAGGTTAGCCTTAATATCACTTTGGCCCATTTTGCCAAGGTTCATTGGCGAGGTATTAAAGAACGCTAGATTTTTGCTGGTGTCGTCTGCTTCAAAAGTGGCACGTAGCAAGAACTTTTCTGCTGCCTCTTCTGGCAATTTCATTAGGCTGACCTTGTCGTTCTCGGCCAGCACTTTGTCTTTACTGGCTTCTAACACACACTCAAGGCGGCGCAGCAGCGTAAACGGCAAAATTACACGGCCATACTGCGACTGTTTAAAATCACCACGAAGCAAGTCGGCAACCGACCAGATAAAGGCGGCGGTAGATGAGAAGTTATTGTTGGTCATTGGTGGAAACGTCCTTCCAAGCAGATGGTTCGCAATAGTAGGCTTTTCTATTGCGATTCCATGAAAATATTACAGTGTGTAACACTTTACCAAGAAGGACGGAAAATGCCATTTAAAGTGGACTGGTTCACATTAAATTGCTGGCATATATAAGGTGACATCTATGGCTCAGCGGCGCACTACTACATTCGGGTCATCAATAAGGTGTTGAATACCAGAATAGTCGGTAACAGGGTTATCCCAGATTTGTAGAACTTTTAGCTCAGGCAAGCTTGGAAAATCCTCAAAGCTTGTGATTTGATTGAGCTGAAGATCAAGCCATTCAAGACTTGGTAAACTAGGAAGGCTGGATACATCTGTTAACTTGTTATTTCTCAAATCTAACCAAGTTAGGTTTGGTGCGCCGCCAATACCCTCTAGGCTGGTTATTTCATTATCTGACAAATCAAGGTTGGTCACATTAGGGAAGCTTGACAAGCCATTTACATCAGTGAATCGATTCATCCATAGTTCGAGCGTTTTCACGGAAGGATAAGTCGGTACACCGGCCAAGCTGTCTAAGCCGTTTAATGATAGGCTTAATGTTTCAAGCTTTGGCAGGTTTGGCAATTGGCTTAAGTCTTTGCCATGCAACCAAGTGTAGTCGAGAGAACTTAATGCAGGCATACTCTCTAGTGCAGCAAGGTCGCTCATGTTTTCGACTTGAATCCACAAGTCAGCTAGCTTTGCATAGCTTGCCCAGTTCGCCATCGATTCTAATTGGCTGCTTCTCAGGCCAACTTCAACTAGATTCGGCAGGCCTGCTAGCGGTGAGTAATCTGATATTCTATCGTTGCCGATTAGGTAGATTGTTTTTAAGTTGGTAAGGCCTGCAACAGAGCTCAGACTTTCGACATCATTGAGATACAAGTTAAGCTTTTCGAGCTTTGGTAACCGTTCGATTCCCGAAATATCAGTAATCGCATTCCAACGCGCATCAAGCTCAACCAAGTTAGCCAGATGCGGTATGGTACCAAGTTCGGTAATACCAGTTTCTATTAGCCCAAGATATCTGAGATTGTCTAGATTTTTTAAGCCTGCCAAGTCGATGATTGGGTTATTATTTAACTCAAGCGACTCCAGTGCGCGAAGCTCTGGCAGTTCTGCTACTGAAGCAAGTTGATTGGATGATAGATTTAGTGAAACCAACTTGGGCAGGCTAGGAAAACCAGCAATAGTTGATATAGCGCTATTTGAAAGATCAAGTTCTTGCAGCTCTGGGTGTACTGGAAATGCATCTAAAGTACTGCTATTGACGTACAGTTCACGCAAGTTAGGTATCGGCCGCCAACTTGAAAAGTCACTGATTTCATTGTCTTGAACATAAAGGTTAGTTAGTGTCGAAATATCGGCCAATGGAGAGTAGTCTTTTACCGTCGGCACACCAGAGAGGAAGAGATGTGTCATGCTAGGCAGCTGACTTAAAGGACTAATGTCCGTAACCCCTGAGTATGATAAGCTTAGGTATTCAACAGCACCCAGCATACCAATACCACTAAGATCTGTTAAATTCACATCCCAACAGCTGAGAAATCTAATCGAATATAACTGTTCATAGGTCGGCAGTGCTGTTTCGGCCAGACCTAATTCATTGTTAATGCATTTAGCCAAGGCTTCGTCGGGAATAGGCTCAGGTGTACCGGTGGGGATAACTAGAGGTGTTGGCGTTGCTAGGGGTGGCTCTGGAACAACGGGTGTAATTGAAATCTGAGCTGTCGGTGTAAGATTACTCGCAGGCCCTTTTGACTGACTAGTGTCTTGATCATTATCAACTTGATTACAAGCACTCAAAACCAATACCGCTGCTACTATAGCTGGGCACTTCATACAATTTCCTTTTGCTGTTTTAAACACTGCGTCAATATTCAACGAATTAAACGATACAGTCAATTCCTTGATCCTAACAGCCAACTTGGATTCTGGGACTGGCTAAAGTTTCGATGGCAAGGCGAGCAAGCCTTAGCGCCTGACGCCCTGCCCACCATTGAGGCGTTTTTGGATGGCCGCTAACCCTTTGGCTGACTCGATTGCAGCAGCGCTTTAATTTCGGCTAACTCAGTCTCAAGTTTTTCAATTTGGGCACGGCTAGCCGGTTCGCCACCTTCTTTGCTCTCGCCGTGCGCTTCGGCGCGGAAGTTTTCATGCTCTTCGCCCATGACTTCCAAGATGGTACCCACCATCATGTTTAAGAAAATAAATGCCGTTAAAAAGATAAACGACAAGTAGTAAATCCAGCTCAGTGGGTGATGGGCCATGGTTTCGTACATCACATCCGTCCAGTCTTCAAATGTGGCCACCCGAAACAGCGTAAGCATAGAGATCGACACATTGCCCCAGAGCGTTTCATTGATGTCATGGAATAAAATACTGCCCACCGCCGCATAGATATAGAAGATGACGAACATCAGCAAGGCAATATAGCCCATGCGAGGGATAGCTTTGAGTAGCGCGTTGATGAGCAAGCGCAGCTCGGGCACCATGGATACTAAGCGCAGCACTCGAAACACACGCAACAACCTAGCAAGCAATACTTCGTCACCACCGGCTGGAATCATGCTGCCAATCACAATGATGGTATCAAATACGTTCCAGCCACTTTTGAAAAACGCTTTTTTATTTTCGGTGGCTAAAAAACGAATAATGATTTCAACTAAAAAGAAAACCGTAATCGCCCCATCTAAAAACGACAGTGCTGTCACCAAGGCTGGTGGCAAGTCATGTGTTTTGGCACCAATGGTAAGGGCGGAAATAATAATCACCGCAATCACAAACCATTGGAAAACGGCGCTCGAATTGATTTTGAATAGTGCTTTCTGCACATTCATTAGAGTGTTGTTCATTGGCTGCAGGCTCAAATTGAATGTTTCAAATGCGGCGTATAATAACGGCAAGTGTGGCGCCTGACACCTTGTCACTTTTTAATAGTCACCAGCACTCGCTCTATCCGTACAACGAGAGCTCCAAAAAAAACGCCCCGACTGGGGCGCTTTGGTTATACAAAGTAGCTAGCAAGCGGTGGGAAGCCGTTAAACTCCACCGATGAATAACTAGTGGTGTAAGCACCCGTAGATAGCCAGTATAAGCGGTCACCACTGGCTAGGTTTAGCGGCAGGCCATACTTGTAGTTTTCGTACATAATATCAACGCTATCGCAGGTTGGACCAGCAATCACCGCCTCTTCTAGCTCGCCTTGCTTCTCCACATAAATAGGATATTTAATGGCTTCATCCATGGTCTCGGCTAAGCCCGAGAACTTACCCACATCGGTATAAATCCAGCGGTTTAAGCTGGTGCGTGACTTCTTCGAAATCAACACCACTTCACTCACTAGTATGCCGGCGTTACCCACCAACGAGCGACCGGGCTCCAATACAATTTCAGGAATCTCATCACCAAAATCTTCTTCAAGAAAGCGCTGAATTTCTTTGGCGTAGGTCGCCAAATCATGCGTTTTCTTAAGGTAACTGGCTGGGAAGCCACCACCCATGTTAATCATTTTTAAATCAATGCCATCTTCGTCTTTTAAACGCTCGAAGATCATCTTTGCTTTACCAATGGCAGCATCCCACGCACCAATATCATGCTGTTGAGACCCTACATGGAAAGAAATACCATAGGGTACCAAGCCAAGGTCACGTGCCAGAATTAGTAGGTCGAGCGCCATATCAAGTTGGCAACCAAACTTGCGAGATAGTGGCCAGTCTGCCGTTTGTGAACCTTCGGTTAAAATACGCACATAAATTCGGCTACCTGGGGCAGCAACAGCAATATTGCGCAAATCCGGCTCTGAATCCGTGGCAAATAAACGCACACCCTTGTCATAAAAGTAGCGAATGTCTTTGCTCTTTTTAATGGTGTTACCAAAGCTAATGCGCTCAGCCGGTGTGCCTAAGGCCATTACTTTGTCCAACTCATAGATAGAGGCGATGTCAAAGTGCGAGCCTTTTTGGTTTAGCAGGTCAATAATTTCATTTGCAGGGTTTGCTTTCACTGCATAGTAAATTTTGGCCTTAGGAAAATTGTCGACCAACTCATCATACGAGTCGCTAATGGTTTGTTTGTCGATCACCACAAAAGGCGTTTCTTTGCTATCAGCCAGTTGTTTGATTCGGGTAAACACATCGGCGCTGTAGTAATCAGCCACATCAATTTTCTGTTGCATTGAGATCATTCTCCTTAATAGAGAAAAAAGGATAAAAAATAACAATGAGGTGTTTCGGACGGTTTTTTGGTTAGCGTTGATTACTGAGGGGCACAGCAAAAGCTTTCAGGAGGTGGCGCTTAAGATTCGTACGTTCGATTCATACTCGCGCTGTATTGTAGGTAAAACTGTGTAATCGCCTAGTATTTTTTACTGCGTTTTTAGATTTATTTTTGCCTTTTGTTAATGGTCCTTATGCTTCTTTCGCGAAACTGTAAGCGGCATGATGTCGGCATGACCAAAGGATCGCTCAAACGCGGCTATTTTACAGGGCGAGCACAAGAACACCGTCCCCCGGTTACTCTCGCTGTATCGCCATATGGGGTTAGCATGGCGTTTACAATCTGAACAATGATGCCCCACACCAGTGAGTTTGCCACGGCGAACCGCTAGCACGATTGCTTCTTTTGCGAGGCTGCGCTGTGATAATTCAGTGCGGTCAACGCTAGCTCGTCGGCGCTTTTTCCCTGCGTCGAGTAAATCGAGCAACCTAGCGACCCGACTCTGTTTTTTCACCGAGCGACGAACCAAAGCAGCTTTGTCTGAAGCATTGACCGCCAGCGGCGCATCTTGCGAAAGGCGCCCACTCTCAACAGTCATCACTTTGCTTCGTTTTTTTCGTTTTAATAATTCAGTCATCTGCCCAACAGTTACGGGTGCTTTTACCTTTGATTCATTATTACGTTAACATTCGTTAGTTAGAACTCTAATCAGATAATTTCCACCGCCTTGATTTTGGTATCGAATCTGGCAGCCAAAACTAACGCTTCTTCTCGCCGCGTCGCTTGAGAAAAAAATGAATATTTGATTCGCGCTGCTCGATTTGTCGGAAAATAGTGGCGCGGCATTTGGGTTGCTGAACGCCGTATCTCGATCCACAATATCTAGATCCATCCAAGCCAGTACTTGGCGATTGATCTCAACAAAGCTAACCGATCCGTCGACAGACGGGTAGCCGTCTAGCAGGTCAATGTTGGTGCCGTTTACGTTAATTGTGCCATTTCCAACTGCCTGCCCTCGCACCAATGCTTGTGCTTTGATCAACAAAAGCGAGCTGTGCATTGTGCCGGCGATCGATTCTAGTTGTGATGATTTCGCAGCACTGGTGAGGTTGACAAATCTTGGCACTGCAACGGCCGCTAGTATGCCCAGCAATACTATCACTATCACTAACTCAATAATCGTAAAACCGCTTTGCTTTTGCATCAGTTCAACTTCTCGGGCTTTTTAAGAAGCATAGCAACTACGGCAAACATCGGTAGATTCCAAATTCGCGTTAAAAAAACAATAAGTTGCCAACTTGGGCACAAAAACTGTTCATATTCTGGTCAATAATCAATATGGTATCGTTCCCATACAACAAAAAGACCCAAGGACACTTTATGAGAACAACACGCTTAACGCCTATCGTCGCAGCACTGGCAGCCAGTGGTTTGCTTACCGCTTGCAATATTTTGATCACTCCAATCACCGACCAAACACCACAGCCAGCAACAGAGTTTTATGGGGCGATGCCATCGGGAGATGTCGTAAGCCTTCAACAAGAAGCCTTGTCACTTTCTAACGCTTGGCTAGATCGATTCCTCAAACCTGTGCAACAAGCAGACAACTCGCAGCTATTTGTGGATTATGCCGAGCTAGAGCGCAGCGAAAGCTGGATGACCGACAAGCAAGCCATTTCTGTCTCTGAAGGCCACGGTTACGGTATGCTCATTTTGGTGGCAGTGGCCGCGCAAGATGCTCGCACTACCGCGAAAGCCGAGTTTGATGCCATGGTAAACTACTGGCAGGCGCACAAGAGCTATGCCGGCACCAACCTAATGGCATGGCAGCAATGGGATACTGGCCTCAACGCCGAAACTGGCGCTGGTGTGGCAGGTGCGGGTACCATCATCGACCGTCCAGGTGGCGAAGCAAACTCGGCGACCGATGGCGATTTAGATATGGCCTACGCGCTTATCATTGCTAATAAGCTTTGGCCAGAGCAAGGGTACGACACACTCGCGCAATCTTTGTTAGACGACATTCGTGCCACCATAGTTATGCCAGACGGATCCCTTCGTTTAGGCGATTGGGCTGCCACCGCGCCGGTCTATCAGAATACGACTCGCCCTTCAGATTTCTTGATTCAACACCTGACGACCTTTGCCGCCTTTGATCAGCAAAATGCCAGCACTTGGCAGAGTGCTGCCGATCGCATGGTGAATCATGTTGAACTCAACACGGTTGCCAGCCTGCCCTTATTGCCCGACTTCGGCATTATTGACCAAGCTGGCAACTTTACCGTGGCGCCGGCGAACCATTTAGAAAGTGACTTTGATAGCCACTATTATTACAACTCGGCTCGCCAGCCGTGGCGCATTTCCATGCCGGGTGTGTACAACGAAGTCAGTTCACTAGACGACAACATCGAGTGGATGAATGACTTCTTTATCGCTAAATCTAATGGCGACCCCGCACAAGTTTACCCTGGCGTATGGCTTAGTGGCCCGCAGCAAGGCGAGTGGATTGAAACGGCTTGGACAGACCTAACGTTCACCGCACCATTGCTAGTGGCAGCTGTCGCCGATGATCGCCCAGAGATTGCCAGTTGGCGCGACGCCCTTTGGCGCAAACTCACCACCGAACATCCAATGGAATCCGAATTTTATTTTGGTAGCTCAATTCGGGTGTTAAGTGTACTAACGGCTGTCGATCTCTGGCCAACGCTGTAAGGTCTTGTTTGTCATCCCCGAGTGGTTTTATCGGGGATCTAGTCTTCAAGGTTTAAGGGCTTATAACTAGACACCCGCCTGCGCGGGTGTGACCGTATTCGTCATCCCCGAGTGGGTTTATCGGGGATCTAGTCTTCATGGTCCAAGGGCTTGTAACTAGACACCCGCCTGCGCGGGTGTGACGCATTAGTCATCCCCGAGTGCGTTGATCGGGGATCCAGTCTACGTGGTTTAATGTTATAACTAGCGTCCTGCTTGCGGGTGTCAACTTATTTGGTTGCCCCCGCGTACTGGTATGCAAACTGGTAAAAAGGACGACTATGACCCGCACAACCAAGACGCTTCATGAGCTGATCGTCAACAACGAGGACGCTCGCGCCTGTAACGAGATTCCAGACGCCTCATGCCGAGAAGTACCCGGTAACTTTTTCAAAATGCTGAGCGCACAGTCGCTTACACAACTTGGTGATGCGCTGCTTAACCCAAAGGTGATTCTGCCTTGGTTGCTGCAAGCACTCGGGGCGCCATTATTTTTGATTGGTTTTCTCGTCCCTATCCGTGAAAGTGGCTCTATGCTGCCTCAGCTGGTCATTGCAAGCTATGTACGTTCATTTGAGCGGCGCAAGTACGCCTGGATTTTGGGCAGTATTTTGCAAGGCCTATTCGTATTTTGCATGGCGCTTAGCGCCGCTTTTAGTAGTGGGCTATTGGCCGGTGGTCTGATTATACTCTGGCTTATCGGCTTCTCACTTGCGCGTGGACTGTGCTCCATTGCCACGAAAGATGTAACAGGTAAGGTGATTCCTAAACCACAACGTGGCAGATTAAACGGCATAGCCAGCTCGGTGTCGGGATTGGTAACACTAGTATCCGCTGGTTTATTATTCTTATTTGGGCAAGTTAACAGCCTGGATAGCGTGATCGTACTGCTTGGCGTGGCTGGGCTCTCTTGGTTCATTGCCAGCGCCATCTTCTGGCAAGTAGAAGAATACGCCGGTGAAGTTTCAGGCGGTAAGAATGGCTGGCAAGCAGCAATGGCGAACCTATCCATTATTGCGCGCGACGCAGCATTTCGCCGCTTCGTGTTAGCACGCTCATTCTTACTCTGCTCAGCCTTGGCTGCCCCCTACCTGGTACTATTGGCGAACCAAGACGAGGTAGATATTAGCCAGTTAGTGTTTTTTATGGCGGCGAGTGGTGCGGCAGGCTTTTTGTCTGGGCCTTTTTGGGGCCGATTTGCCGACCTATCCAGCCGGCAAACCATGGTATGGGCAGGTGCTGGGGCATCTGCCATCTGCTTATTGGTGATTGCCCTTGCAGTAGCGCTGCCAAGCGCCCTAGCCTTCCCCGCCACCTTGCCATTGTTATACGTGTTGTTGACCATCAGCCATCAAGGCGTTCGAGTTGGGCGCAAAACCTACCTAACCAACATGGCCGAAGGTGATCAGCGCACAACTTATGTTTCTGTGTGCAACACCCTTATTGGCATAGTACTGCTAGGTGTGGGTGGCCTGACAGCCTTATTAAGCTCACTGGGTGCTGTGGTGGTGCTCTTCACCCTGATGTGCTTGGGCATGTTAGGCGTTGTGATGTCGCTGGCCCTACCAGAGGTTGAGTAGTCCGAGGTTGAATAGTCCGAGGTTGAGTAGCCAGAAGTTGAATAAAAACGACTTCTGTTTTTCACCCTGTCATAATATGGGCTTGTTCATTACCCAAGCATTATTATGTTCGACGGCCCATATATACGTAAACACCCGAGCCTAGCCAACCAATGGCAATCGTTTATGCCCGATAAGTCGGGCGTTCTCACCAGCACATTGCCGGATTCGCAGCCAACGTTCTGTTCGCCGGCGACCCTGCACACTCATCACACACCCGTTATTTCAGTCGAGTTTGATCAAGTTGAAAAGTTTGCTGCGCTGAGCGATGTACACGGCCAGTATCAAACTGTTATTGAACTGCTCACTCGTCATCAAATAATCGACGCACAACAGAACTGGTGTTATGGCAAAGGGCACCTAGTGATGCTGGGCGATATATTCGACCGTGGCGATGGAGTCATTCGCATATTCTGGTTGCTTTATAAATTACAGGCACAAGCGCAGCTTGCAGGGGGTAAGGTACACTGCTTACTGGGTAATCACGAGTTCATGATCATGCGGAAATCTTGGCGCTACCTTGCCCAGCATTATCAAGATTTCGCCAGCGAGCTGGGGCTTGAGTACCATGACTTGTTTAATAAAGACTGGGTGCTGGGTAGCTGGATGCGACAGTGGCCAACCATGATTCGGTTAAACAAGTCACTATTTGTTCACGGCGGTCTATCACCTAGCTTTTTAGCGCATCAGTTAACAATGCAAGAAGTGAACGATCGCGCCCGCCAGGCATTTGGTATTGAGCGTGAAGCCGTTTTTGCCCACCCATTGTATGGCTGCATTCATGACCTAGACGGCCCGTTTTGGTATCGCGGATACTTTAAACCCAACTCAGGGCTAACAGAGCAAGATGTGCAAGCGGGGCTCACCCAATATGGCGCCGAACGCGTCATCGTCGGTCACACTCCACAGCAGCATATTCGTAGCCGCTTTAACGGCAAAGTGATTGGCGTTGACAGCGGCATACAGTTGGCCGGGCGCGGGGAAATTCTTCTCTACCAGCAAGGGCAATTCAGCACAGGTAACCTAGCTGGCGAGCAATCTCCTTTACAAGCAGTCGACCAACCCAATGACCTCGACACGGATTAGCGCCAACAGCTTTCCCTACAAAGCTAGTTTTAGCTGTGCTTCGTACGAAATTGGGTAAATTCAGCAAACGTAGCAGGGATTATGAGTTATACCCACGACACAATTTATTACCTTAAACAATCAAGCCCAGCGCAGTGCGAGTTCTATCAAGCCGTTGAAGAAGTGCTCGAATCATTAGAGCCACTTCTTGAGCATGATGATCAGTATCGCAAGCACGCCATCATTGAGCGAATGGTTGAGCCTGAGCGGCAAATTATGTTTCGTGTTCCTTGGGTAGATGACAACGGCAATGTGCAAGTAAACAAAGGCTACCGTATTGAGTTCAACTCAGCCCTAGGCCCCTACAAGGGTGGCTTGCGCTTTCACCCTAGTGTGAATGCAAGCATTATGAAGTTTTTAGGCTTTGAACAAATCTTTAAGAATGCGCTAACTGGCCTTCCCATTGGTGGTGGCAAAGGCGGGGCAAATTTCGACCCTAAAGGTCGCTCAGACAATGAAATCATGCGCTTTTGCCAGTCGTATATGACCGAGCTATATCGCCATATTGGTGCCACCACAGATGTGCCGGCGGGTGACATTGGTGTTGGCGCGCGTGAAATTGGCTATATGTTTGGCCAATACAAACGCTTAACCGGCCGTTTTGAAGGTGTATTAACAGGCAAAAGCACCCTATGGGGTGGATCGTTGGCGAGAAAGGAAGCAACAGGTTATGGCGTGGTTTACTTCGCCGAACATATGATGGCCTATCAAAATGACAGCCTTAAGGGCAAAAAATGCTTGGTATCGGGCGCTGGCAATGTCGCCATTTATGCCATTGAAAAGCTTATTGAGCTAGATGCCATTCCCCTAACCTGTAGCGACTCCCGCGGTACGATTTACCATGAACAAGGCATCGACTTAGCGCTACTGAAAGAGATTAAGCAAGTTCGCGGTGACAGTTTAGAAACCTACCTAAAAACTCATAAAGACGCGCAATACACCCCGGTAAATGATTATCCAGAAAACGGCCACGCCGTATGGCACTACGAAGGTGATGCGGCATTTCCTTGTGCAACACAAAACGAACTGACCCAAAAGGATGCCAAGGCGTTATTGAAAAACAACGTTAAACTGGTCACTGAAGGGGCCAATATGCCATGCGATCAAGCAGCGATCGACACCTTCATCGACGCGAAAGTAGCCTTTGGGCCAGGTAAAGCAGCAAATGCCGGTGGTGTGGCAACCAGCCAACTAGAAATGTCGCAAAATGCGAGCATGCAAAGCTGGTCTTTTGAGCAGGTCGATAAACGTTTAAAGATCATTATGGAAAATATTTTTAATTCGGCGAACGGCACTGCCAAAGAATATGGGCACGAAGGCAACTTGATACTAGGCGCCAATATTGCCGGGTTCAAACGCGTTGCCCAAGCAATGATTGAACAAGGTGTTGTGTAAAGAAATAAAAAGCGCCGGCCTCTCCCATAGGGGCCCGCGCTGCGCGGTTAATCTTCTAACGACGCCATCAATTCATCGATGTCTTCATTCAACTCTTCGTCGTCTAACTCTGCAGCAATTGCTTTTGCCGTCGCAAGACGCTTGTGAGCCGCACCCATGTCATCTAACTCAACTAGGATACTGGCCATCGAATAAGCAATCGACGCTTGATGCGCAAGTGATTTATGCTCATGGGCAAGCGTTAACGCATGCTCATAAATGGTAAGCGCACGCGGTAAATCTTCAGTAAAGTCCGCTAAGGTTTCCCACTGCTCTGGGTGATCCTTGTCTGTCTTTTCATTGTCGTGGCAAATGGTCTCTAACTCTGCATAGAGCAAATTAAAAGCTTGCTCATCTTCAGTTGCTAACATTAATTTTTCAGACAGTTCCTGAAGTGCTTTATATATTTTCGTATTTATCATATAAATCCCGATATTCAGACATAAAAAAAGCAAGCTCTCGCTTGCTTTACTTTCACTTTAATTTAGAAATTAAAGTGCAACGATATTCTCTGCTTGTGGGCCTTTCTGACCCTGCGTCACTTTAAATTCTACACGTTGGCCTTCGGCAAGCGTTTTAAAGCCGTCGCTTACGATGGCGCTAAAGTGAGCAAAAACGTCTGGACCGTTTTCTTGGTGAAGGAAGCCAAAGCCTTTCGCTTCGTTAAAAAACTTTACGGTACCGGTTACTGTATTAGACATGATAATTATCCTGTATATAAAAAGCCTGACATTAGGCGGTGATAGCGAAAAAATAGCCTAAATTAGATACAACAGGACGAAGAAAAAGAAACGACGAAATGAAGGATAAAAGTTGGGATTACTCTCTTGCTACAACCAAAGTATAGACAACCCTTGCCTAAGTCAAACAATTTAATATTTATTATTCTAAATCAGCCAAAACAAGCCCAAATTATTTTAATTTATACATACATAAAGGAATAATATTCTAGTATTTACTTACATTAATAAGCCAATCAAAACTGTACATTTTTCATTCAAAACTATTCTCATCGTTAGGATTTCCCGCTAACATTACGCGCTGCTAATCTAAGGTCAGAGCAATGAACTCAATCAAATATTGGCCGATGGCAGCGGTCATCCTGCTTTCAGCGTGTTCAAAAACGACGGATGTACTAGGGGAACCTTATACTGCTAAGCGCGTTACTGCTGGCTATGAGTTCACGTGCGCCTTGCTGCACGATGACCAAATTAAATGCTGGGGGGATAACTCCCACTCACAACATGGATATGGTGACCTCAACGACCGCGGTGACGAACCCAGTGAAATGGGTGACAACTTGCCAGTGGTCGACCTCGGTACAGGCATTACTGTTAGCGAAATTTTTGCATACTACAATCGCAACTGTGCAATTTTAACCGACGGTAACGCTAGGTGCAGGGGTACAAATTCAAGAAACGGGCGACAATTTGCAATTCTTGAACCTGTTTAAAGAGTAATCATGAGCGCCGAGTGTATGCTCGGCGCTCATTGCTTGTTAATCGATAAACAGCTCATAAATTAGTGCTAAAACGAGCAACACCGCAGCAATTTTTGACGCACGCGATTTGTGTGTTTTTAACCACTGATAGCCACTTTTCCCCCAGCGGTCCATCACGTAGGCCATGGCAAAATAGCGAAACGAGCGCGTGGTCAGCATAGCAAGGAAAAACAGGACTAATGGATAGCCAGTACTGCCCGCGGCTAGCATAGCTATTTGCGATGGCACCGGTGTAGCCCCCACTGCTATAAGGTACCAGAACCCATTTTGCTGCATTTCACCAAGTGCCGCTTGGTAGTATTCCTGACTCTGCTGGGTTTGCAGCAGCCAAGGTGAAATCTGTTCAAACAAGTACACCGCACCGAAATACCCTACTCCAGCCCCTGCTAGAAACCCCAATAGAGCCGTAGCAGCCAACGCCCAAATCCGCTTGCTATCACTTTTAAGCATTAGCGGCACTAATACAAACTCCAGCGGAATGGGCACAATAATCGACTCTAGGAATGAAAATACAAACAAGGCGGGAAACACCCAGGGTTTGTGCACTATGGCGACAAAATTATCGGCTAAACGTTTTTTCATAATGGCTTCATGCCTGATTCAGGGCTGGCAAATAATGTAAACTGGCGACATCCTATCAAAATGCAGATGAACTTGAGCGAGCCAAATGGTAACGGAAAACAGATTAGCGAGTGTGTCGAGTGCCAAGCAACAAGCGCAAAGCTACCTAGCCACACTTATTAGTACTAGCCAAACCGCTACCACTTTTGATTTGCTGGCCAAAAATATCGAGCAATGGCAACGCCAAGCCCCACGAATGGGTAGCAGAAAAAGCTTGAGCTTTTTTAATAGCCCTGAGTTTGTACAAAACTTGGTGAAAGCGAAAAAGCAAAAGCAATACCTACGTGACTCACTGACTTACTTGTTTATCCGCGACCTTGACTTAGATATTCGCCAGCCTGAGGTCATGGAAAAAATCGAAGGACTGGCTAAGGAGTTAAGCGAGCGCCTAGACCATGCCCCAGTTTCGGGTTTTATGGCGCAAGGTTACCAATGGGCTAAGCGCCACAACTGCGAACAGGCATTTACCTGGCTATCCGCCAAAGTATATCGACTCAAGCAAGCGCTACCGCAGGCCTTAAGCGCTCACCAAGGGGTGCGCAAACTACTTAAAGTGATTGCCGGTGTATTGCTCAATGAATGGCAACAAAAAGGCGCCAACGCTAATTTTGATCGAGCCATTCGCTTGGGCTATTACTACGGCCTAACCTATCCACTAATTGATGATCTGCTGGATTCGCAGGCGCTTAGCGAAGCTGATAAACAATTACTCGACCAGACGCTTGAAAAGTCACTTCAACAGGGCTTTGTTGAAGCAATTAATACCAATAACGCCTGGCTTAATTATGCTTTTGACGAGCTAGCTGAAGCATTTGACTACATCAAGCGGCAGCAAGGTGACAGGTTTGATGCGTTTCTTAACCAAGCCTATGTATTTTACCAAGCCCAAAAGCCAACGGTTGATGAAAGTGATGTGTGGCTGAACCTAATCAACAAATCGAGCCGCTCGCGCATACTGGCCGATGCCATGGTGTCAAACGAGATTAAGCTTGGAAATTATCAGTACTTTGGCTTGTTTAACCAGTTACATGACGACCTAAAAGACATAGACCTTGACTACCAAGAGGGGAACATGACGCCCTTTGTTGCTTTGGTCTATCAAAACAGGCTTTACGATGGCATCCACCCCTACCGTTTGTATTGGGCGCTTTTGCATCACTTAATTTATCACTGCTTTGAAAACCAGCCGCAAGTAAAAGAGCTGCTGATAAAACGCTGCATAAACAGCCATAGATCACTGCAAGAACAGCTAGGGGAGCAGGCATTTGCAGAGCGCATAACGTGCCTAACTAGCGGACAACCAGCGCTTGCCAAAGTTATGCTACAGCTCGAAACGGCACTGAAACAGCCGCTGGAGATGGCTTGGTTAGATAAATATCTTAGTAACCAATTGCAGGCTCAAATCAATGATGGCAGTAACGCGCTTAAAGAACGTGTTGAACAGATTCAAGCACGCATTGAAACCGAGCTCCCGCTAGCAGGTGCCAATGGGCTCGAGACAGCCGCAAACTATTCACTCGCCAGCGGCAGTAAGTATTTCCGCGGCGTACTCTGTGTGGTATATGCACAGGACTGCCTAGGCTTGCCATTTGAACAAATCTCTAGCGTGGTGCGTTTTATAGAATACATGCACACGGCATCACTGATTGTTGACGACAAACCTAGCCAAGATAACTCATCAATGCGCCGCGGCCGCCCTACCCTTCATAAGCAGTTAAATAGCGAAGCACTGGCTGAAATGACAGCACTTAACCTAATCTTTAAAGCCGTTGAAGTGCACGCCAGCATGCAAGGCTTTCAGCCAGCAAGCGTATTATCCTCTCTCGAGTACGCCAGTCAGTTGAGTCAAAAAATCTGTCATGGGCAATGGCTAGATCTCAATGCAGTAGGTAAACAGCAAACACGAGGCGAGTTAGAAGCGATTAGTCAGCACAAAACCGCTTACGCTATTGAGAGTGCCCTCGTACTACCTGCCTTACTTACCTGCCAAAGCGATGAGCACATTCAAACGCTGAAACAATTTGCCTACCACTTGGGCATCGCTTTTCAAATCAAAGACGACCTGCTAGACATTGAAGCAAGCAGTGAACAATTGGGTAAACCTAAACAACTGGACCAACGCAATCAAAGCGCCACGTTTGTAAGTTGTTTAGGCGAACAAGGTGCGACAGAAGCCATGTATCGACACTATTATCAAGCAGTTACAGCAATAGATGCCATTCCAGATAGTGCAGCGCTTAGCCAACTGGCGGCATGGGCCATTGAACGATCAGCCTAAAGTGGGTGTGCTTTTCAGCACACCTATTTTCAGAACACCTGGTCGAAGCCTAGCGCTTATCTAATGATGTAAAAATAAACGAGCTGTTGTCTTCCGTAGCCGTTATTTCGCTTATTGTTTCAAAGCCATCATCAGAGCTAATCACTTGACCACCCCAGAATGCCACAGTGCTGCCATTTACAGACGCCCCAAAAATACCTTTTGGTTTATTTGAGCTCTCAGCTAGGTTTAAACCTGCAGTGGTTTCGCAGTCATCACTAATCGTCAAGCTATTCACCACGTGCTTGCTGTCATTATAGTCTGCTTCATTCGTTTGCTGATGTAACACAAAAAGCGTATTGCTACTTTCGTCCCAAGCATGGGCTTTAATGACAACGTCTCCACTTAGGTTATGGAGCGATGAAGCCTGTACACTCGATGTGCAAATACCACTACTGGTTAGCACGGCAAGGTCGTATTTCTGCAGCGTTTCGTCTGCAATCGTTGGGTCTAATAGCAGTAATTTATTATCGCCCGCAAAAACATAGTTTCGGTTGTTCAATTGGTCGGCAACAAAATCTGCTTCGGCATCGATATCAATATCTAGCTGCTGAGAGTTATTGGCTGTTTGCTTATACAAAACTTTATCTTGCGACTGGTAGACCCACAATACATCTTGGCTGTAGCTTTCAATTAAGCTGACAGGTTTGCCAGAGAGTGTTCCGGACATTGCTTGGGTAAGGGTACCGTCACTACCTAAAACAAAAGTTTCGGTCATTTCGCTATTCGAAACACTCAGCCAAAACTGCTGATCTAATTGTGAAAAGTTTGCAAAGTCGACTAGTGTCTCGTCATTGTAGGTTAGCGACCATTCGGTTAGGTCACCACTCGTGCCCAATTCAAACAATCGCGTGTCGTCTTCTGCGACCACAAACACCTGAGAATCGTTCGCTCTTACATCACTAAAATAAGCGTATTCATCTACCGGGTTTGGTATTTCAATTGGTGTATTGGACTTCTGCCAGCGCGTAATGGCACTGCCGCAAAAAATAGTTGCGGTGCTGTCGTCACCGTCCATCGCTAACCAATCACAGTTTTCTAGAATGATTTGGCTACCTGAGTTGTCGGCTGAATCACCTGCCGTGCCGCCCGCTGCAGCACCATCGGTGGTCCCTGAATTACTTGCAGGCCCGCATGCGGCTAGGGCGAAACAAGAGATTAGGCTAAGTTTTTTCATTTTTCTTCCCTAAAATTTTGAGAACGTTCCCAACTCAATATACACGATAAACGCGCGCTGAAAATTATTTTTTGATGAATAAATCTAACCATTTGGATAGCAATCTCGGCAATGCTCTGTATCTGGCGCTTGAGTTTTGAAAAAAGCGTACCCATGTTTTCTCTAGCACCCAGGTAAAACACAACTGCACATGAAGGAACAACATGAAGTTAGGGATTATCATCGCGGCCGCGCTAGCGGCATTTGCTGCATTTTGGTGGCAGTTGGCACCCGTTTCAATCAATCAACTGGCGCAACCTGTTGCGCAACAGGTTCAAGTAGAACCATCTAATCATGTAGCGATATCTCAAGCGCCGGGTACCGAGCAATGTGAAGACCCAGAGCTAATTAACGCCTTTCATGCCTATTATCGAGACACTCATGCAATATTAGGCGGTACCGAGGCCGCTACCGTGTTAACACAGTTCGCGCAATCAGAATACAGTGCCCGTAGAACCCAGCTGCTCGATTTAATAGAGGGCAATGGTTCAACCATTACAGACTTGATGAGTGACCCCGTAGCTGGTGGACAGTTGGAGCGGCTTAGACTCTTTCATCAAGCCGACCTACAAGCAGAAACCAGTTGGATACGGCCGCTGTTGCCACCGGATACCAAAATGGTCATGTGTGATTGGGCCGCCTGTTTAGTAACAGCAGTAAACGGTGTATGTAACAATGAAGCGATATTAAACAGCGCTGCTTTCTGCAGTGTTAGTGAATATAGTTTTAACACAGCAGTGGTGGTTAATAGCCCGCCCGTTTCCCTCGAAACGTCATTTATGCATGACACCATAGATCAGGCATGCGAGGACACTGCTGAAGCGCTTAGACAGTTGCATTCAGAGCTCACCATCATGCTACAGGGATTGCCATTTGCACACGTTGCGCCAGCTGTTCGTGTACCTGACAACAATGAGTTTGTGCTACTAGTCAGAGACTTATTGCTGCCCCACTGGCCTAATGCAGAACAAATTTTAACCGAGCTTGCCGTCAGTGAACTGGGCCAAAGTACCATCCCTGAAGCAATACAACAGGACATTCTTGGTGGGCGTGGCGACTTTTCCAGCGTCTATACCGACCCTGAACTACGCGACTATCTACTTACCAGTTTGCAAATAGACGTAGGCCAACCCATTTTGTGCGGTCAACACTCGTGCTTGCTTACCAGTAGAATTGGCTATGAGTATGATCTTGAAGGCATGTTAGTTAAAAACCTAGACACCGGCGAGCGCTATCGGCAACCTGCGCATGTGCTGGATCAAGCCAATCCAGGCGTACTTGCCGCCAGTGCATTTTGCCAGCCAATTACCCATAACCAAGCTATTGATAGCACGCTAGAAACGCTGTATCTGTGTCGCTAGGGCAGCGTTACCGTCGCAGAAATTTCGTCGCCATTATTTAACCAAGTGGCGTGGTTGTTGCTGTTTAATGTAACTCGTATTTGGGCGCCAGCTTCTGGCAACTGGGCAATATGATAGAAACGACTATATAAACGAGCCACTTTTTCGCCGTTGATATACAGGTGCGCATGACCAATATTCGCTTGATCATTCTGATTTACCTGCTGTGGCGTAAACGTAAAGTTGGTCAATTGCAGTGTTAGGTTCCACCCTTGCTTTGCATCTGGCAATAGTGAAATGGCCACGTCTGGCATCCGCGTAGCTGGGTGTTCGATCCCCATGTGCTGATGCACATGGGCCTCTGGCTTTGATGGTGAACTTGTCAGCCAAGGCGCTACAAGCAAAGCCAATAAAAACGCGAACACGGCCGCATAGAGCACCACATAGAAGGGAACGTTTCTCGCAGTAAATTTTCTCATACTGCGACCGCTCGCTTTCTAGGTTGTATAACACGACGCTTTCGTTTGAACACAGACGTAAGCTTAAGCTTTTGCCCACTGCCAAAAAACACACAGATCACCGCCGTGGCAATAATGGGCAGGTGTCCAACAAGTTCCATAAGGGCTGCTTCAGGGTTGTCTTGAAATACAAAAGTGACATTGGTAGTAATCATAAAAATGGCCACCACAAGAATGTTGAGCCGGGTAACGGTGCCCAAAATTAAGATTAAACCAAAAACAACTTCCATAACACCAGCAGACAAAATAAACAGCCTATCTGTAAAGAACTCAAACCCTAGCAACTGCATAAAGTTCCAATCGTATTTGCTGATAAACGCCGCCCCCAAATGCGAGCCAATTAGCTTCTCAGAGAGCCCGAGCGTAACCAGGGCAATGCCGGTAAAAATACGCAGCGCCAGCACACTATAGGATAAATTGCGCACACGATTGCCGCGATTATCGGCATAAATCAACATCAGGAAGAACGCGATACCAGCGACATTCGGTATCTGTCAACATAGTTTGCACGCTTAAATTTTAATCAATTGCCACTTTTCGATCAGGATTCAAGTGAACTTCTTTGTCTGGGATGACGACTGCCGCATTACCTGACCACCTTTCAGGTCGTTTTGCCTTTGCTGCTTCTTTGATCGCAAGGCGTTTGGTTAGGATTAGTCCCGCTTCACCTTGGCGGCGATCCATTGGCGTCACGTAACCTAAAGCGCTGTGCTTGTGCTCATGGTTGTACCAGTGCA